>NZ_RKIU01000003.1:1035000-3042889 GCF_003938925.1 Agrobacterium sp. FDAARGOS_525
GATCCCAAAACAACCAGGATGTTGGCTTAGAAGCAGCCATCATTTAAAGAAAGCGTAACAGCTCACTGGTCTAAATAAGGGTCTTTGCGCCGAAAATGTAACGGGGCTAAAGCCATGCACCGAAGCTGAGGATTTGCAGCAATGCAAGTGGTAGCGGAGCGTTCCGTAAGTCTGTGAAGGCGGACCCGTGAGGGCTGCTGGAGATATCGGAAGTGCGAATGTTGACATGAGTAACGATAAAGGGAGTGAGAGACTCCCTCGCCGAAAGACCAAGGGTTCCTGCTTAAAGTTAATCTGAGCAGGGTTAGCCGGCCCCTAAGACGAGGCGGACACGCGTAGTCGATGGGAACCACGTTAATATTCGTGGGCCTGGTGGTAGTGACGGATCTCGTGTGTTGTTCAACCTTATTGGATTGGTTGGGCGGCGAAGAGGTTCCAGGAAATAGCTCCACCGTATAGACCGTACCCGAAACCGACACAGGTGGTCAGGTAGAGTATACCAAGGCGCTTGAGAGAACTATGTTGAAGGAACTCGGCAAATTGCACGCGTAACTTCGGAAGAAGCGTGACCCTTTTGTACGCAAGTATGATGGGGTGGCACAGACCAGGGGGTAGCGACTGTTTATCAAAAACACAGGGCTCTGCGAAGTAGCAATACGACGTATAGGGTCTGACGCCTGCCCGGTGCTGGAAGGTTAAAGGGAGGGGTGCAAGCTCTGAACTGAAGCCCCAGTAAACGGCGGCCGTAACTATAACGGTCCTAAGGTAGCGAAATTCCTTGTCGGGTAAGTTCCGACCTGCACGAATGGCGTAACGACTTCCCCGCTGTCTCCAACATAGACTCAGTGAAATTGAATTCCCCGTGAAGATGCGGGGTTCCTGCGGTCAGACGGAAAGACCCCGTGCACCTTTACTATAGCTTTACACTGGCATTCGCCAAGGCATGTGTAGGATAGGTGGTAGGCTTTGAAGCAGGGACGCCAGTTTCTGTGGAGCCATCCTTGAAATACCACCCTTATCTTCGTGGATGTCTAACCGCGGTCCGTTATCCGGATCCGGGACAGTGTATGGTGGGTAGTTTGACTGGGGCGGTCGCCTCCGAAAGAGTAACGGAGGCGCGCGATGGTTAGCTCAGACCGGTCGGAAATCGGTCGTCGAGTGCAATGGCATAAGCTAGCCTGACTGCGAGACTGACAAGTCGAGCAGAGACGAAAGTCGGTCATAGTGATCCGGTGGTCCCGTGTGGAAGGGCCATCGCTCAACGGATAAAAGGTACGCCGGGGATAACAGGCTGATGACCCCCAAGAGTCCATATCGACGGGGTTGTTTGGCACCTCGATGTCGACTCATCGCATCCTGGGGCTGGAGCAGGTCCCAAGGGTATGGCTGTTCGCCATTTAAAGCGGTACGTGAGTTGGGTTCAGAACGTCGTGAGACAGTTCGGTCCCTATCTGCCGTGGGTGTAGGAATATTGACAGGATCTGTCCCTAGTACGAGAGGACCGGGATGGACGTATCTCTGGTGGATCTGTTGTCCTGCCAAGGGCATAGCAGAGTAGCTATATACGGAATGGATAACCGCTGAAGGCATCTAAGCGGGAAACCAACCTGAAAACGAGTGTTCCCTATCAGAGCCGTGGAAGACGACCACGTTGATAGGACGGGTGTGGAAGCACAGCAATGTGTGAAGCTTACCGTTACTAATAGCTCGATCGACTTCTTCGTTCCCATTGTTCATGCTCATCAAGCGGAGCTTGATGATCTGTTCTGTCTTCACGCTGACGTGGCCTTCGGCCACTACGCTGCAGACGGCGCGCCAAACGATTGGCGACGGACTAGCGTCCTGTATGGGCGCCACGCTCGACCTCGAGCAAGGCAACATACGGATAAGTCACAGAAACGACGTGTAAATTAAATAGAGCCTTGAGCTCTCCAGCTTCTCGAAAATAACGTTCATGTGAAAACATGAACAATGTTGCGTTTTGCCGACCTGGTGGTTATCGCGGGGCGGCTGCACCCGTTCCCATTCCGAACACGGCCGTGAAACGCCCCAGCGCCAATGGTACTTCGTCTCAAGACGCGGGAGAGTAGGTCGCTGCCAGGTCTGCAAAACGCATCAAAATCTTCTCATCACATCCCTCGGCCCAGCCGAAAAAAAAGGGCCGCCAAAAGCGGCCTTTTGCAGTTTAAGACAAAACTTAAGGAAAACGCCAAGTGCGTCCCTTACAGGAGATAAATTGCTCCGCAATTTACTCCGGCAAAGATCCGTCGTCGCTAAAGCAACGACGTAACCGCGACATTCGGCCTTGCCGAATGCGCTGGACGCGGGGTGGAGCAGCCCGGTAGCTCGTCAGGCTCATAACCTGAAGGCCGCAGGTTCAAATCCTGCCCCCGCAACCAAAATTACGAAGAAAGCAAACACGAAAGCCCTCTCCCAAAAGAGGGCTTTCTCGCGTTTTGGGCATAGCATAACACTAGCACAAATCCGGCCCCGAGCACCCGCGGCAAGTGGATGCACCCAAACACAGTCGAACACTCCGAAAACAACCCGGCTTCACAAAGTCCCGGATGCGACCGTGGCCCGAAGCCGTGCAATCTGAAGCCATACAGGAAGCCGCTCGTTCCAAGGGTCCCTCCGGGGAGGCCAGACCGGATGGCTTGTGATGTTGGCGTGCCTCAAGCGGTTTCTGTACGCCAACGCCTGACGCAGCTTCTGTCTCTGTGGCCAATTCCACATTCGGGATTGCCATGGAACCGAAACTGGCGATGATGCGCCATCCTCCAGACACAGAAGAAGAAGCCGTGAACGACGATCCGTTGCAAATCCTCAAGACCGTTTACGGCTATGACAGCTTCCGTGGGCGACAGGCGGAAATCATTCGGCATGTCACGTCCGGAAACAACGCCTTCGTGCTGATGCCGACGGGTGGTGGAAAGTCACTGTGTTACCAGATTCCGGCGCTCGCCCGCAAAGGCATGGGGCTGATCGTCTCGCCGCTGATCGCGTTGATGGTCGATCAGGTGGCGGCGCTTCGGCAGGCCGGCGTGCGGGCCGAGGCACTCAACTCCGACCTTTCGCCAGAAGAGCGGCGTGCGCTCTGGCAGGCCATGCGCTCCGGAAATGTCGATATTCTCTATGCTGCGCCGGAAACCCTTCTCAAACCGGAGGTTCTGGAGGCACTTCAATCCATTGATCTGTCGCTGATCGCTGTCGACGAGGCTCACTGCCTTTCGCAATGGGGGCACGACTTCCGTCCGCCCTATCGCCAACTCGATCTGCTTATCGAGCGTTTTCCGAATACGCCGCGCATGGCGCTGACGGCAACAGCCGACGAACCTACCCGCGCCGAAATCCTCGGCCATCTGGATATCAAAGCGGACGATGCCTTCATCGCGGGTTTCGATCGTCCCAATATCCGCTACGCGATCATGGAAAAGGATAATCCCCGCGCTCAACTCAGACGTTTTCTGAAAGACCGGGAAGACCAAAGCGGCATCGTTTACTGCCTGTCGAAACGCAAGGTCGAGGAAACGGCCGCCTGGCTGCGCGAAGAAGGACGTGACGCACTGCCTTATCATGCAGGCATGGACAAAGCCGCGCGGGAGGAGAACCAGACCCGTTTCCAGCACGGCGAAGCCGTCATCATCGTCGCGACGGTTGCCTTCGGCATGGGCATCGACAAACCGGACGTACGTTTTGTCGTCCATATTGATCTGCCCGGCAGCATTGAAGCCTATTATCAGGAGACCGGCCGCGCAGGCCGTGATGGTCTCCCGTCCGACGTGCTCATGCTCTACGGTTATGAAGACATTGCGTTGCGTAATCGTTTCATCGAGGAATCGGACGCGGCGGATCAGCGCAAACATATGGAGCGGCAAAAGCTGGACGCGCTGCTCGGTCTTGCGGAGACGGCAAGCTGCCGCAGGCAGATATTGCTTTCCTATTTCGGCGACAGATGCGAGCCGTGCGGCAATTGCGATACATGCGCGGAGCCGCCGGATCTGTTCGACGGCGCCATAGCCGCACAAAAACTGCTTTCCTGTATTTACCGTACCGGAGAAAGATTCGGACAAGCCTATGTCATCCGCGTCCTGCTGGGCCTCGAAGACGAAAGGATTTCCCGATTCGGGCATGATCGCATAACCACTTATGGCATCGGTAAGGAGCACGACAATCGCACCTGGCGCGCCATTCTTCGCCAGCTGGTCGCGTTGCGACTGATTGATGTCGATTTGTCCGGACATGGCGGATTGTCCATTTCCGCCGACGGGAGGCAGTTCCTGCGTGAAAAACCGTCGCTGATGCTGAGAATACCATCTGCGCCCCGGCAGCAGGCGCCGCGAAACGCCGCATCGGCCGCCCTGCCAGAGGCTGACCGCGGCCTCTTCGAAGTTCTGCGCGCAAAACGCATGGAAATCGCTCGAGCACAGAACGTTCCGCCTTATGTGATTTTTCACGATAAGACGCTCATCGAGCTTGCCGCCGCAAAACCGGTCTCCGTGAAGGAGATGGCGCAGATTGCAGGCGTGGGGGATACCAAACTGGAACGTTACGGTCCGGCCTTTCTTGAGGCGATCATGCAGCATGCCGCCAGCGACTGACCGGCCGACACCCAGAGGAAATCCCGTCAGAAAAAAGTCACATGAGCCGGGTCAGCCGGTCGTGTCTTTAAACAGAACGTTCTGATCGATGAGGTAACGGGAAAACAAGGGCAGGCTGGCGCCACCGATTGCACGCGCCTGGCTGCCGACGGCGCCTTCGACGATCTCCGGCAGCGTGACGCCCTGAAGATCGTGGCGTTTGAGCGCCTCCCGGGTGGCGGCAACGATCCTTGTCCTGACCCAGTCCGGAAAGCCGCCATCAATGATGACGCTGGAAAAATCGATGATGGATGCTGCGGCGATGACAGCCTGGGCTAGGGCTGCCGCAGTTTTTCCGATCCAGCTTTCCAGCGGTTCGCCAAAATCGATCCATTCGTCGGGCGAGAACCAGAGGGGGCGCGGATCGATGCCTCTTTCGCGCAGCATGTTCTCAAGAACGAAGATGGATGCGATTTTGAGGAGCTGAACGGTATTACCATCCTCCCCCTGGACGGGCAGTGGGCCGATTGCGCCTGCCGTACCGGTCTTTCCAGAAAATAGCGCTGAATTCAGGACAACGCCGCCGCCTATGAAGGAGCCGATAAAGACGTAGAGAAAATCGGTATAATTCTGGCCCGCACCAAATACCAGTTCAGCACCGCAGGCGCTGGTTGCGTCATTCTGCAGAAACACCGGGTAGCTGACGTTTTCGGCGATGCCCGCCCGAATATCGACATCCCGCCACCGTTCCATCTCAATCTGCGGCGCCCCGACCTCCTGCGCCCAGTTCCAGAGTTCGAACGGGGCGGCGATACCCACACCGGCTATTTTCTGCCGTTCTGCGGGGGAAAGCTTCGATTCCAGTTCCGCCATACCCTCGATCACGAAGGGTAATATCCATTCCGGCAGCGGATAGGGGTAGGTCCTGCGAAGCTTGAGCCTGATGTGGCCGACAAAATCCATCAACACCAGATCGACGCTGCGCCGGCCGATCTTGACACCGAAGGAGAACACGGCGTCGGGATTGAGGCGCATTGGGGTCGATGGTTGGCCGACCCTGCCGCGCAGCCTTTCGCCGCGGATGAGAAGTCCGTCCTTTTCGAGTGAGCGCATGATAACCGAAACGGTCTGCGCGGAGAGACCACAAAGTCTGGCAATTTCGGCTTTTGACAACCCGCCATGGCGGCGAACGAGAGAGAGCACAAGCCGCTCGTTATAAGCGCGTACACCGATCTGGTTGGCGCCACCGCTCATATCCATGGTAGTGGGCGGCGCTTGCTGCGCCGTCTCGACAGATTGTCTCATAATGTCATCCTCCCGCCTTCCATATCTGCCGCGGCCGATACAGCTGGCTTTATGGCAATCTTGCTATCGCAACGTAAACGTCATTGGCGATATTCCTCCATGCCGGGCCTCAGAATGCCATACAGAATTAATAATTCAATCGGATTTATTTATTGACAGCCGTTTCCTTTGGTGGTTCCATCGGAGCTAACGATCATTGTTCTCGGAGGAGACGAGATCGTCGGGTAGCCGAATAGGTGCTCAAATATCCATTGGGAGGATCTCATGAAGACCACTGTTTCCGCTCTTCTGGGCGCGCTTGCGCTTGGCGTTTCTTTCGCTTCCGCCGCTTCCGCCGCCGACACATCTGTTTGCCTCATCACCAAGACCGACACCAATCCATTCTTCGTCAAGATGAAGGAAGGCGCGACTGCCAAGGCCAAGGAGCTTGGTGTGACGCTGAAATCCTACGCAGGCAAGATCGACGGCGATTCCGAAAGCCAGGTCGCAGCGATCGAGACCTGCATCGCCGATGGCGCCAAAGGTATTCTGATCACAGCATCGGATACCAAAGGCATCGTTCCGGCCGTGCAGAAGGCACGTGATGCGGGGCTTCTGGTCATTGCTCTCGACACGCCTCTGGAGCCTGTCGATGCCGCTGATTCCACCTTCGCAACCGACAATCTTCTGGCTGGCGAACTGATCGGTAAGTGGGCCGCCGGCACGCTGGGCGACAAGGCCAAGGACGCAAAAATCGCCTTCCTCAACCTCACCCCTTCCCAGCCGACTGTGGATGTGCTGCGCAACCAGGGCTTCATGAAGGGCTTTGGCATTGATGTGAAGGACATCAACAAGATCGGTGACGAGAACGACCCGCGTATCGTGGGCCACGATGTCACCAATGGTAACGAGGAAGGCGGCCGTGCGGCGATGGAGAATCTGCTGCAGAAGGACCCGACCATCAATGTTGTCCACACCATCAACGAACCTGCGGCTGCCGGCGCTTATGAGGCGCTGAAGGCCGTCGGCCGCGAAAAGGACGTGCTGATCGTTTCCGTCGATGGCGGTTGCCCGGGCGTCAAGAACGTCGCGGAGGGCGTTATCGGCGCGACCTCGCAGCAATATCCGCTGTTGATGGCGGCGCTTGGCGTCGAAGCCGTCAAGAAGTTTGCGGACACGGGTGAAAAGCCGAAGCCGACAGCAGGCAAGAACTTTGTCGACACCGGCGTGACGCTGGTAACCGACAAGCCGGTCAAGGGCCTCGACTCGATCGATACGAAGGAAGGTCTCAACAAATGCTGGGGCTGATGCCTCACCGTTGAAACCCGCGGGGGCATTCGTGCCCCCGCCCTTGGGCCAGAATGAATATCAGGCACGATCCGGGGGATCGGACAAAGGAACAAACGAGCGCGTTGCGCGCCCTTCGGGGATGACAAAGGCCGCTTCAACACTTTGAAATCTACGCATCACTCTCTTTGGAGATAGACCTCGGTGTCAGGGCGGATGCGATGGAGCGATCGGGAGGAAAATCCATGAGCGATCAGCCGGTGCGGGCTCAGCCGCATAATGAATTTGAAAAAGTGCTCTCCGGAAGTTCGACGCAGGTCGCCGCTTTCGATACGCACGACAAGAGCGCGCTGGAAAAATTCCAGCACTTTCTCCATTCCAGCCCGGCGGCAGTGCCGCTTATCGTTCTGGTGCTGTCGCTGATTATTTTCGGCCTGCTCCTCGGCGGCAAGTTTTTCTCGGCCTTTTCGCTGACCCTCATCCTGCAGCAGGTCGCGATCGTCGGCATCGTCGGCGCGGCACAGTCGCTGGTCATCCTGACGGCGGGCATCGACCTTTCGGTCGGCGCGATCATGGTTCTGTCCTCGGTCGTCATGGGGCAGTTCACTTTCCGTTACGGTCTGCCAGCGGAGCTCTCCATTCTCTGTGGTCTCGCCGTTGGCGCATTTTGCGGCTTCATAAACGGCGTTCTGGTTTCGCGCATGCGCCTGCCGCCTTTTATCGTCACGCTTGGCATGTGGCAGATCGTGCTCGCGACCAACTTCCTCTATTCCGCAAATGAGACGATCCGGGCTCAGGATATTGCCCAGCAGGCACCGATCCTGCAATTTTTCGGCGCCAATCTTCGTATAGGCAATGCGGTCTTCACCTACGGCGTCATCGCCATGGTTCTGCTTGTTGCTCTGCTCTGGTATGTCCTGAACCGCACCGCCTGGGGCCGCCATCTTTATGCCGTGGGTGACGATCCGGATGCCGCAGAGCTCGCCGGTGTCAATGTCAAACGTATGCTGACCACTGTTTACACCCTGTCAGGCCTAATCTGCGCCTTTGCCGGTTGGGCTCTCATCGGCCGCATCGGGTCGGTTTCGCCGACTGCTGGCCAATTTGCCAACATCGAATCGATCACGGCGGTGGTTATCGGCGGTCTGTCACTGTTCGGTGGACGCGGCTCCATCATGGGCATGATCTTCGGCGCCCTGATCGTCGGCGTCTTTTCGCTCGGCCTCAGGCTTATCGGGACAGACCCGCAATGGACCTATTTGTTGATCGGCGTCCTCATCATCTTGGCTGTCGCAATCGACCAGTGGATCAGAAAGGTAGCAGGCTGATGACAAAAGAACCCATTCTCACAGCACGCAATCTCGTTAAGCGCTATGGCCGTGTGACGGCCCTGGATCACGCCGATTTCGATCTCTATCCGGGCGAAATCCTGGCCGTGATCGGCGACAACGGCGCCGGAAAATCCTCTCTCATCAAGGCGATTTCAGGGGCGGTTACGCCCGATGAGGGGGAAATCCGGCTGGAGGGCCAGCCTGTGCAGTTCCGTTCGCCGATTGAGGCGCGCAAGGCGGGTATTGAGACCGTCTATCAAAACCTGGCCTTGTCTCCAGCACTTTCCATAGCCGACAATATGTTTCTTGGCCGGGAAATCCGTAAGCCTGGCATACAGGGCAGCCTCTTCCGCGCGCTGGATCGTCCGGCCATGGAAAAATTCGCCCGCGAAAAACTGTCGGAACTCGGCCTGATGACGATCCAGAACATCAATCAGGCGGTGGAAACCCTCTCGGGCGGTCAGCGCCAGGGCGTCGCGGTGGCACGTGCAGCCGCCTTCGGTTCCAAGGTCGTGATCCTTGACGAACCGACTGCCGCGCTTGGGGTCAAGGAGAGCCGCCGTGTCCTGGAACTTATTCTCGACGTGCGTTCCCGCGGCCTGCCGATCGTTCTGATTTCGCATAACATGCCGCATGTTTTCGAGGTTGCCGACCGCATCCATATCCATCGGCTTGGCAAGCGCCTGTGCGTCATCAACCCGAAGGACTATTCCATGTCGGATGCCGTCGCCTTCATGACCGGTGCCAAGGAAGCACCGAGGGAAACGCTCGCCGCATGACGCTGAAGCTTGAGACGATCGTCGAAGAGGTTCTTCAGCGGGCAGAAGGCCACTCCCGTTTCATCGTCGCGATTGCCGGTCCCCCTGGGGCCGGCAAATCCACGTTGGCGGATGCTCTTTGCGACGCCTTGCGCGCACGAGGCGAAACGGCCGCCATTCTGCCCATGGACGGCTTCCATATGGACAATGGCATCCTCGAAGAGCGAGGACTGCTGCCAAGGAAGGGTGCGCCGGAAACATTCGATGTTCGTGGCTTCCTCGATATCGTCTCCGCCGTCCGCAAGGGCGGGCAGGAGGTACTTGTCCCGGTGTTTGATCGCTCCCGTGAAATCGCCATTGCGTCTGCCCGTGCGATTGCTCCGGAAACACGCTTCATCCTCGCCGAGGGCAATTATCTGCTGCTGAACGAAGCGCCCTGGACAAACCTTTCCGGGAGCTTTGATCTCACTATCTTCGTGGGTCCGTCCGTCGCCATGCTGGAAGAGAGGCTGCGAAACAGATGGCTGGGTTACGGTCTCGATGCAGCTCAGATCCACGCCAAGCTTTTCGCAAACGATCTTCCTAATGGGAAAAGGGTGATCGAAAACGCCCGTCCCGCCGATATCCATATCGATATCTGGGAATAGATTAACATCTTCATCTCCCGCGCGGTGTGTCCGGCCCGCCGTTAAGTCATTGTTGACCATGTGTTGAATCTTTTTGATCCACAGGGCGGGGCTTTTGTGTGTCTATTTATTGACGAGAAAATTTCCTCATATACTATATGTGGTGTTCGAGGTTCTTCCGATTCGCAAGGATTGAGAGCTAAGACGGGAATTCGGTGCGTAACGCCATCATGGTGAAGCAAGGCCGAAACTGCCCCCGCAACTGTAAGCGGCGAGCATCGTTCCGATTTGAGTCACTGGAGCTGAGCGCTCCGGGAAGGCCGGAATAGATGTTGTGACCCGCAAGTCAGGAGACCTGCCTTGAGCGCAAACGTCCACGGGCGGGGTGTCCGGAGGAAGGTGTAGACGCAGATGATTTGCGTGCGCCCTTTTCTGCCCCCTCCAGAACAAGCTTCGGGGTGAAGTCATGCCAGTGCATATTTTTGAGTTGCTACGCTCATCTGCGTAGGGAGTGATTTTCTGCGGCTTTCAGCAGTTCCAGGAGAACCAGTCGGATTTCCCGAGAAAACTCCGAGAGAGCACGCCCCACCTGAATGACAAAACCACTGCCGCCCGATTGCGATTGCAATCGGCAACGCTTTGCCGCGTCCAAAATAGCTTCGAAAGGGAAATTATGACCATCACCGTTTACAGCAAACCCGCCTGCGTCCAGTGCACCGCCACCTATCGCGCGCTCGACTGCATAGGCGTTCCCTATGAGATCGTCGATATTTCCGAAGATGCTGACGCTCTCGATCATGTCCGTGGTCTCGGTTACGTGCAGGTTCCGGTGGTGGTTGCCGGCGAACGCCATTGGGCGGGGTTCCGGCCGGACATGATCGGCTCGATCGGCTGAGGCGGCAGGCGATGGGTCTGATCGTCTATTATTCCAGTCGTTCCGAAAACACCCATCGTTTCCTTCTGAAACTGGGGCGGCGGTTGCTTCGCCTGCCGCTCGGCGCTGAGGATGACGTGCCTCAGGTGTCGGAACCCTATGTGCTCGTCACGCCCACCTATGGCGGCGGCGGCACCAAGGGGGCCGTGCCGAAGCCGGTCATCCGGTTTTTAAACGAGCCCTCCAACCGCAATCTCATTCTTGGCGTCATCGCGGCGGGAAACACCAATTTTGGCGCAGCTTTCGCATCCGCCGGAGATATCGTCTCGCGCAAATGCGCAGTGCCGTTTCTCTATCGCTTCGAGCTTCTCGGCACTGAGGAGGATGTCGCCAACGTCAAACATGGATTGGAACGATTTTGGACACGCTGACCGCTAGCGCGCTGCGCAAGGACACCAAACAGCCAACAGCCGCAAGCCAGACGCCGCTCGATGCAGGCCTGGACTACCACGCGCTGAACGCGATGTTGAACCTTTATGACGAGAACGGAAAAATCCAGCTCGACAAGGATCGTCTTGCTGCCCGTCAATATTTCCTCCAGCACGTCAACCAGAACACGGTGTTTTTCCATAACCTCAGGGAAAAGCTCGATTATCTGGTAGCGGAGGGCTACTACGAACAGGAGGTGCTGGACCAGTATTCCTTCAATTTCGTTCGTGACCTCTATGACGAGGCCTATGCCCGAAAATTCCGCTTTCCGACCTTCCTCGGTGCGTTCAAATATTACACGTCCTACACGCTGAAGACCTTCGACGGAAAACGTTATCTGGAGCGTTACGAGGATCGCGTCTGCATGGTGGCGCTTTCCCTTGCGCGCGGTGATGAGCAGCTGGCACGCAATCTGGTCGACGAGATCATTTCCGGCCGCTTCCAGCCGGCGACCCCGACGTTCCTGAACGCGGGCAAGAAGAGCCGCGGCGAGCTGGTCTCCTGTTTCCTGCTGCGCGTGGAAGACAATATGGAAAGCATCGGCCGCTCCATCAATTCGGCGCTGCAGCTCTCCAAGCGTGGTGGCGGCGTTGCCCTTTCACTGACCAATATTCGCGAGGCTGGCGCGCCGATCAAACAGATCGAAAACCAGTCCTCCGGTGTCATACCCGTGATGAAGCTACTGGAAGATTCGTTTTCCTATGCCAACCAGCTCGGCGCCCGCCAGGGCGCGGGTGCTGTCTATCTGCATGCCCACCACCCCGACATCATGCGTTTCCTCGATACCAAGCGTGAAAACGCCGACGAAAAAATCCGCATCAAGACCCTGTCGCTCGGCGTCGTCATCCCCGACATCACCTTCGAGCTCGCCCGCAACAACGAGGATATGTATCTGTTCTCCCCCTATGATGTGGAGCGGGTCTACGGCGTGCCCTTCACCGAAATCTCGGTGACGGAAAAATACCACGAGATGGTCGCCGACAGCCGCATCCGCAAGAAGAAGATCAAGGCGCGCGAATTCTTCCAGGTGATCGCCGAAATCCAGTTCGAGAGCGGTTATCCCTACATCATGTTTGAGGATACGGTGAACCGCGCCAATCCGATTGCCGGTCGCATCAGCATGAGCAATCTCTGCTCGGAAATCCTGCAGGTCAGCGAAGCGAGCGCGTTCAACGCCGATCTCTCCTATAGTCACATGGGCAAGGATATTTCCTGCAATCTCGGTTCATTGAATATCGCCGCGGCAATGGATTCGGCCGATTTCGGGAAGACCATTGAAACCTCCATCAGGGCACTGACGGCGGTGTCGGACATGAGCCACATCTCCTCCGTTCCGTCTGTTGAAAAGGGAAATGACGAAAGCCATGCCATCGGGCTCGGTCAGATGAACCTGCACGGTTATCTGGCGCGCGAGCGCATCTTTTATGGCTCGGAGGAAGGCATAGATTTCACCAATATCTATTTCTACACCGTGACGTATCACGCTATCCGCGCCAGCAACCGGCTGGCGGTGGAAAGAGGCCAGAGCTTCAAGGGCTTTGAAAACTCCAAATATGCCTCGGGCGAATATTTCGACAAATATACCGACCGGGAATGGTTGCCCGCGACGGAGAAGGTCCGCGACTTGTTCGAAAAGGCCGGTATCGCCATTCCGACCCAGGAAGACTGGAAGGTCTTGAAGCAGGAAGTTATGGCATCAGGCCTCTATAACCAGAACCTTCAGGCCGTGCCGCCGACAGGCTCGATCTCCTATATCAACCACTCCACATCCTCCATTCATCCGATCGTTTCGAAGATTGAAATCCGTAAAGAGGGAAAGATTGGTCGCGTTTATTACCCGGCTTCTTATCTCTCGAACGACAATCTCGAGTATTACCAGGATGCCTATGAGATTGGCCCGGAAAAAATCATTGATACCTACGCGGCGGCTACCCAGCATGTCGATCAGGGCCTGTCTCTGACGCTGTTCTTCCGTGATACGGCCACGACCCGCGACATCAACCGGGCACAGATTTATGCCTGGAAGAAGGGCATCAAGACCATCTACTACATCCGTTTGCGCCAGATGGCGCTGGAAGGCACGCAGGTTCAGGGCTGCGTTTCCTGCACGCTCTGATTTGAGGGACAAGACAATGAACATCGCCGTAAAACCTGTGTCCCGCATCCGCGCGGTCAACTGGAACCGCATCGAGGACGACAAGGACCTGGAAGTCTGGAACCGCCTGACCTCGAATTTCTGGCTGCCGGAAAAGGTGCCGCTTTCCAACGACATCCCCTCCTGGGGAACACTGAGGCCCGAGGAGCAGAAACTGACGATCCGTGTCTTCACCGGCCTGACATTGCTGGACACAATCCAGAACGGCGTCGGCGCGGTGCGCCTGATGGCAGATTCGGCAACACCGCATGAGGAGGCGGTTCTCTCAAACATTTCATTCATGGAAGCGGTGCACGCCCGGTCCTATTCATCGATCTTCTCGACGCTCTGCCTGACACCTGACGTCGATGATGCCTATCGCTGGTCGGAGGAAAACGAGTTCCTGCAGCGCAAATCCGCACTCATAATGCGGGAATATGACAGCGGTGATCCGCTGAAGAAAAAGATCGCCAGCGTCTTTCTGGAAAGCTTCCTGTTCTATTCCGGCTTCTACCTGCCGATGTTCTGGTCAAGCCGCGCCAAGCTTACCAACACGGCGGACCTGATCCGCCTGATCATCCGCGACGAGGCCGTGCACGGCTATTATATCGGCTACAAGTTCCAAAGGGCGGTAGACCGCCTTAATGAAAACGAAAGGCAGGAGATCAAGGATTTCGCCTTCGACCTGCTTCTTGAGCTTTACGATAACGAGGCAAAATATACCGAGGACCTCTATGACGGCGTCGGCCTGACCGAGGACGTCAAGCAGTTCCTGCACTACAACGCCAATAAGGCCCTGATGAATCTGGGTTACGAGGCACTGTTTCCCGCCGAGGCTTGCCGGGTCAATCCGGCGATCCTTTCAGCGCTCTCGCCCAATGCAGATGAGAACCACGACTTCTTCTCCGGCTCCGGCTCGTCCTACGTCATCGGCAAGGCGGTCGCGACCGAGGACGAAGACTGGGACTTTTGAAACCTTTGGGTAACCCGCAGTATTTTTACTGCGGGTTCACCACCTGGCTGGCAAGCCGGAAGGGGCTCGATACGGTCGCGCCGATGGCATCGAACACGAAAGCGCCCGCACGGCCGATGCCGTTTTGTCCATTGCCGTTGCGGCTTGCCTCCAGCTGCGGCACGAGTGACGCCAAAGCAGCATAGCGGTCGTGGTTGAGCGGGTCCGACGCCTTCAGCTTGGAAATATCCACGAACTGAACGCCCTCCTTGAGCGCGGCGTCCTGCACCTTCGGATCCGTGACGTCAAGTGCGCCGATCCGCGTGACGTCTGCGCCCAGTATGGAGGAGGCTTTCAGGGCGCGGTCGTCCTTGGAAACCAGAACGGTGAGCGGGGGGGTGAGCCTGCCAACCACCTCGATCTGTTTGCGGAAGACATCGGCATCGATGTCGGGCGCGGCAAGAACCACCTGCAGCTTGGCAATAACGTCGCTTCGCCCCTCGAAACGCAATTGGCGTAGCGCTTCCATGACCAGCCAGCCGCCCATGCTATGGCCGAAAACGACAATGTTCTTGCGTGGAGAACGGCGTGTGAGGTCTGTCAGCAGATTGGCGAGTGCGTCACGGGAGTAGGTCGCCGATTCCTTGTCGGCAACGTAGCCGGCGACATTCGCCTGCGAGGGCCAGGAAAATACCAGCGGCACACCATCCAGATTGGCATCGGCTGCCATCTGCGCTGCCCGGAAAAGCGCTTCCTGATAGCTGTAATTATAGCCATGCACGAAAAGCGCAATCTGCTTGCCGGAGCGGGTGATATCTCCGAGGTCATCGTTGAAACGAGCCTTGCTCAACATCTGCGCCTGCGTGACGACAAAATCCTTCTTCGCGTCGGGTTTGCCGGTCGACCACTCAATTTTTCCACTCTTGTGGGTGGGCGGTATCGAAATGTCGAAGCGGGCATAATTCGGTTCGGCCGCTCTGAGCGCACTGAAGCCCTTTTTGGCCTCCTCGCTTTTTTCGCGCGTGCTTGCCACATAGGCGGTCACGATTTTGGCATCCTTCGCCCTGGTGTCGACCGCTTGCAGCACGTCCGCTCCCGGCCGTCCGGCGCAGGAGGAAAGAAGACCGAGCATGATGAAAAGAGGCAGAAGGAGACGCATGGAAGAGTTACCGGTGATAACGAACCGGCTATAAATAGCCGCCCGCTAAAAAAGTTGCCACTACTGAATAATTCGCATGGTTTCGGCGCTAGGCAATAAACATGGACAAGAGCCGCCTTGCCATCGGGGCAGCTTCGTTTTAGGCCGTAACCATGACGAACAAGGTCTCGCTTTCCCGACTGAAACTCACGGACTTCCGCAACTACGCGGTAGCGTCGCTTTCCCTGGATGACCGCCATGTGGTGCTGACCGGCGACAATGGGTCCGGCAAGACCAACCTTCTGGAGGCGGTGTCGTTTCTGTCGCCCGGACGCGGACTTCGCCGCGCGGTCCTGTCCGACGTCACGCGCGTGGGTGCGCAAGCCACCGGCTTTTCGATTTTCGCAGATGTCGACGGCATGGATGGCGAGGTCGCGATCGGCACGGGGATTGAAGGCGATGGCGAGGTGGTGTCGCGCCGGCTGCGGCTGAACGGGACGCCTGTCAAATCCGTCGATGAATTGACCGACCATCTGCGTGTCCTGTGGCTCACCCCCGCCATGGACGGCCTTTTTACAGGCTCATCGTCTGACCGCCGGCGTTTCCTTGACCGACTTGTGCTTTCGCTTGATCCCGCCCATGGTCGACGCGCCAGCGATTTTGACAAAGCTATGCGTGGGCGTAACAGACTGCTTTCCGAGGGCCGTTTTGATCCGGTCTGGCTGGACGGTATCGAAAAGCAGATGGCTGAACTCGGCATCTCCATGGCGGTTGCCCGTTATGAGATGCTCGGCCTGCTCCGGAGTTTGATCGAAGGGCGGACGGGCGATGCGGCCTTCCCCTCAGCGGCGCTGTCGCTTTCCGGCTTTATGGATGATGGCCTGAACCGTCCCGCCGTCGATCTGGAAGACGAATATGGCTTGATGCTGCGTGAAGGTCGCTACCGGGACGCCGCCGCCGGGCGCACGCTTGATGGGCCGCACCGTGTCGATCTCTTCGTGCGGCATGCGGAAAAGGACATGGAAGCCGAACGCTGTTCGACGGGGGAGCAGAAGGCGCTGCTGGTGGGTCTGGTGCTCGCGCATGCGCAGCTGACCGCCAACATGACGGGTTATGCACCGGTTCTGCTGCTGGACGAGATTGCCGCTCATCTGGACGAGGGCAGGCGGGCGGCATTGTTCGATCTCATCCACGCGCTGGGGGGACAGAGTTTCATGACTGGAACGGATGCGGCCATGTTCTCCGCCCTTGGCGAGCGGGCACAACTCTTCAATGTATCCCACGGGAGCATCACCGCATGAAGGCAAAGAGAGGGAGTGCGACATGGACCCGCTGAGCCCGGAAGAAATAGAACGCTACAAACGCCATATCCTGCTGCCGGAAATCGGCGGTGCAGGCCAGCAACGGCTGAAGGCCGCGCGCGTGCTGGTCATCGGGGCGGGTGGTCTCGGTGCGCCGGTGCTTCATTATCTCGCCGCCGCCGGCGTCGGCACACTCGGCATGATCGACGATGACGTCGTGTCTCTCTCCAACCTTCAGCGCCAGGTGATCCACGATAGCGGGACGATTGGCGAGCAGAAGACGGAAAGTGCCCGAAAGGCCATTGCTCGCCTTAACCCTCATGTGCGTACAATCGTGTACGAAGACCGCTTTTCGCAGGTCTGGGCGCATGATCATTTGCAATCTTTCGATCTCCTGATTGACGGATCGGACAATTTCGACACTCGATATTCCGCAGCGGACGCGGCGGAAACGGCAAAAAGGCCGCTGGTGACGGGCGCCGTTGGCCGTTTTGATGGTTCTGTGACGGTGCTGAAGCCCTATGAAACAAATGCCGAAGGCACGTTGCTGCCCGGCTATCGTGACCTGTTTCCCGAGCCGCCGCCGCAGGGGCTCATCCCGAATTGTGCGGAAACAGGGATTGTCGGCGCGCTGACGGGCGTTATCGGCACGCTGATGGCCATGGAGGCGATCAAGCTGATCACCGGTGCCGGCGAACCGCTGATTGGCCGTCTGCTCCTCTATGACGCACTGTCGGCGCGTTTCGAAACAGTGCGATACAAGCGGCGTCAAGGGACAAAGAAAACATGATGGAAATCAATAGAATTGGGGACGACTTCGACCGCTGGCATGAATTGCTGGCGCTTATCATGACGTCCTTCGCTTACATGGATGGCGTCATCGACCCACCATCTTCAGCCCATCGCCTGACGCCTGAAAATCTTGCCGAAAAGGCAAGGGCGGAGATTGCTTTCGTAATTTTGGACGGGAATGACCTGCTGGGCTGCCTTTTCTGCAGGCCGGAGCCGCCATCCTGTCTTTACGTCGGCAAATTGTGCGTTTCCCCGAAAGCGCAGGGAAAGGGCATTGGTAAAATGTTGCTGGCGCAAGCCGAGGCCTTGGCCCGTGAACTGGCGCTGCCGGCGCTACGGCTGGAAACCCGGATTGAGCTTGTCGCCAATCATGTAAAGTTCGGGGCTTGGGGTTTCGTCAAGACGGCAGAAAATGCCCATGCGGGATATGATCGCACGACCTCGATCGAGATGACCAAGATCCTCGGCTGAAGCGACTCCCCCCGGCGCGATTGACAAGAACCGGGAGGTCCGATCTTCGGGCCTCTGTTTCAGTTTCGCCCGGGCAACACCCGGTTCGGCGGGCGGTGACCATCGAACAGCGTGCGTATATTGATGATGACCTTGTCACCCATCTCGATGCGGCCTTCGATTGTCGCTGAACCCATATGTGGAAGCAGCACCACCTTGCCTTCCTTGGCAAGCTTGATGAGCTTGGGGTTCACCGCAGGCTCGTTCTCGTAGACATCCAGTCCAGCGCCGGCGATCTTGCCCTCGCGCAGGCACTGGATCATCGCTGCCTCATCGATGATGTCGCCCCGCGCGGTATTGACGATGTAGCTCGTCGGCTGCATCAGCGCGAGCCGCCGGGCGGAAATAAGGTGATAGGTCGCGGGCGTCGAGGGGCAGTTGACCGAAACGATGTCCACCCGCGCGAGCATCTGGTCGAGACTGTCCCAATAGGTCGCTTCGAGCTCCGCCTCCGTCGCCGGATTGACGCGTTTGCGGTTGTGATAGTGAATGGAAAGCCCGAAAGCCTTGGCGCGCCGTGCCACCGCGGTGCCGATGCGGCCCATCCCGACAATACCGATACGCTTGCCGGAAATGCGCCGTCCCAGCATCCAGGTTGGTGACCAGCCGAGCCACTCATCCGCGCCATTGGCAAGGACGCGTGTGCCCTCGATCATGCGGCGCGGTACGGCCAGCACCAGCGCCATGGTGATATCGGCGCTGTCCTCGGTCAGTACGTTGGGCGTGTTCGTCACGGTGATGCCCTTGCGGGCCGCGGCGTCCACATCCACATGGTCGATGCCGTTGGAGAAACTCGCGATCAGCTTCAGCTGCGGTCCAGCCTGCTCGATCATCGGGGCGGTAATGCGATCGGTGACCGTTGGCACCAGCACGTCCACCCGCTGCATGGCGGCGACCAGTTCTTCCTCGCTGCGCGGGGTGTCATCGATATTGAGTTCTGCGTCGAAAAGTTCGCGCATTCGGGTTTCGACGACATCAGGCAATTTGCGGGTGATATAGACTGTCGGTCTCTTCTTGGGGGTCATCGTTTGCCGCTGCCTTGTTCAGAAGTCATTAACCAGAAAGAGCGATAATTTCTTTCAATCAGGGCGTTTCTACCAGACCCACCGGCGAAGACAAACAAAACTCGCTGAAGCTTGAGGCATGTGGAAACGAGCCTCCTTAAATATCATCCGGTTTGCAGAAGGCGGGAAACGGAAATGGGCATGCGCAGTGTGGTTTCTATTGTTTGCATTGCATTGTCTTTGGGCCTCCTCGGTGCGGCAACCGACGCCATGGCGCAGGGCGCCGCGAAAGGCGCCAGCGGCCTGCCGCTGCCGCGTTTTGTCAGCCTGAAATCCAAACGCGTGAACATGCGCATCGGTCCGAGCACGGATTACGCCGTGTCATGGATGTATCTGAAATCCGGGATGCCGGTCGAGATCATCCAGGAATATGAAAACTGGCGGCGCATCCGTGATGCCGATGGGACGGAAGGCTGGGTCAACCAAGCCCTTCTCTCCGGTGAGCGCACGGCCGTCGCTGCCCCATGGATGCGCGGCAAGGGCAAGGAAGTCTATGTCAACATGCGTCGCGAGGCGCAGTCCGGCGCAGCCGTCGTGGCACGGCTTGAGCCGGGCGTGGTCTTCAGGATCGGCGAATGCAATGGGGACTGGTGTCGCGCCGAGGCCGGTCAGGCCTCGGGCTGGGTTTCGCAGGGCGAAATCTGGGGTGCTTACCCGGGTGAAGCCTTTAAATAAGGCCGTGCTTCTCGCCAAGCGCCTTCAGCGATGACATGGGACGAGGCCCGACCTGCTGAATGACAGCGGCAGCCGCAAGGCAGCCAAGCTTGCCGCAATCTTCGAGC
This sequence comes from Agrobacterium sp. FDAARGOS_525, assembly GCF_003938925.1. Lineage (NCBI taxonomy): Bacteria > Pseudomonadati > Pseudomonadota > Alphaproteobacteria > Hyphomicrobiales > Rhizobiaceae > Agrobacterium > Agrobacterium sp. FDAARGOS_525. The sequence goes on from NZ_RKIU01000003.1 coordinate 1,054,903, forward strand.
GACCGGTCCTGCGTATAACCGAACAGGAAGCCGGCGGCGAAAAGATCGCCCGCACCCGTCGTGTCGACCACGTCATGCACCGGATAGGCATCCACCTTCACGCGTTCCGTGCCGCGCAGGATAACCGCGCCTTCTTCGCTCATCGTCACCGCCGCGATCTTGCAGTCGGCGGCGATCCTGGTCAGCGCAAGCTCGAAGTCGTCGGTTTCATAAAGGGAAAGCGCTTCCTGCTTGTTGGCGAAAACGATATCCACTGTGCCGGAGCGCATCAGATCGAGAAACTCCTCACGGTAACGGCCGACGCAGAAACTGTCGGAAAGCGTCATGGAAACTTCGCGGCCGTTTTCATGAGCAATGCGGGCGCATTCGCGGATCGCATCCTTGGCGCGCGGCGGATCCCACAGATAACCCTCGAAATAGGTGACCTTGGTCTGCGCCACCACGTCATCTTCCACATCCTCAGGGCCCAGATCGACGCAGGCGCCGAGATAGGTGTTCATCGAACGCTCGCCATCTTCGGTCACGAAGATCATCGAACGGGCCGTTGGCGGAAAGGTGCCTTGCGGCTTGGTTTCGAAATAAACGCCCTGAGCGCGGATGTCGTGCTGGAAGATTTCGCCGAGCTGGTCTTCCGCCACCTTGCCGAAATAGGCAGCCTTGCCGCCGAAATTCGCCACACCCGCCGCCGTATTGCCAGCGCTGCCGCCGGAGGCTTCGAGAGCCGGCCCCATCAGCGAATAAAGCAGCTCTGCCCGTTCTGCGTCTATGAGGTTCATCGCCCCTTTGGTAATGGCATTGTCGTTGAGAAAGCGGTCATCGCAGCGGGAAATGATGTCGACGATGGCATTGCCGACAGTCAGTACGTCAAATTTCGTCATTGGCCCTATCCGGTTCGCACGGGGTGTGCGTCTTTTTTCAAAGGTCTTAAACATTTCTGGCGGCAAGAAAAGGCTAAAGCGGAAATATGCGGTTCTGCGCGAAAGAAGACAACGCGTCATTTGCCTGTAATATGGTTAAGCTATCTCTGCGACCAGAGCAGAGGTGTGTGAATGCGTACCGAAGTGGAAGACATGAGGTCTTCTGGCTCAACCGTTATCTCCGCCACGGATGTACTGGCGGCATATAACGGACATAAAAGGCGGGGGAGACCCCGCTTTTTCTTTTAGGCAAACGTCACCATCGCATGGGCCGGACGCCCGCCCGGTAGATGTGGTGCGAAGGCTGCCCAGCCTTCCATGCCGCCATTAAAACCGGAACATGAAGCGTTTTCGCGATTCCATTCCGGCCGAAAAGGCTCTAAAGCGGAGTATCCTCCCGCAAAAGCCGCGAAAGCTTTCCCTCCATGTCTGCCGTTGCCGCGAATGTCGCCCCGATTTTCATTCTCATCCTCATCGGCTGGTTGACCGTGAGAGCTGGCCTCTTCCGGGCAGACGCAGGAGAGATCTTGAGCGACTTCGTCTTCAAGATCGCCGTGCCGACCTTGATTTTCCGTACCCTTGCGGAAGCGAATTTCCACGGTGCCTCGCCGTTCCGGCTCTGGCTCACTTATTTTGCTGGCGTGGCCGTCACCTGGACAGTCGGGCATATCGTCACCCGCCATGTGTTCAAGCAGGATGTCCGCATCGCCGTCATTGCCGGCATCTCCTCGGCCTTTGCGAATAATATCTTCATTGGCCTGCCTCTTGTCGGTCGCTCCGTGGGCGACGAAGGGCTGGTTGCCCTTTCCATCCTGCTCGCCATCCACCTGCCGGTCATGATGATCGCCGGCACGATCCTGATGGAAAATGCAACGCACAAGGCAATCGGTGGAGAAAAGCGCCGCACGGCCGCGGTCTTCAAGCAGGTCGGCAGAAATCTCGTCACCAATCCTCTTGTGATTGGCCTCGTCATAGGGCTTTCGACCAACGTTTCCGGTCTGGTGCTGACGCCTGTCCTGAAAACAGTGGTGGATCAGATCGCCTCCATGGCAGGACCCGCAGCCCTGATCTCGCTGGGCATGGCGCTGACGAAATACACCATCCGCGGCAATATGGGCATTGCCGTCACCATGACTTTTTTTAAACTGTTGCTCCTGCCAGCCTGTGTCTGGGCCATGGGCCATGTACTCGGGCTAAGCCGTGAATGGACGGCGGCGCTTGTCCTCACCTCGTCGGTGCCAACGGGCGTGAATGCCTGGCTCATCGCCAACCGTTTCGGCATCGGCCACAGCGTTGCGGCCTCAACCATCAGCATATCCACGGCGACCGGTGTCCTTTCCGTGTCGCTATGGGCCTGGCTATTGAGCTGATTTTCTTACTTCTGGGCGCTCAGAATCTTGAAGCGGGCATTTCGGCATACTTCCGTGCTGGTGCGGAATTCTGCTGCCAGCACCGGCTCATAGGGCAGGCCGCGATTGGCGACCATCAGCAACTTGCCACCGCTGCGCAGCGCCCCGGCCGCGGCCTTGATGAAGGCCTGACCCAGCGCCGGCTCCGCCGCCTGTCCACTTGAATGGAAAGGCGGGTTCATGATGATGAGGTCGTATTTCTCCTTCGGCGGCTCGTTCGCCAGATCCTGCCAGAAGAAGCGCGCCGTCAGGCGAGGGTTGTTTTCGAGAAGATTGGTCTTGGCGAATTCGAGCGCATTCCAATCCGCTTCGAACAGATCGATACGGGCCGTGCGCGGCGATTTTTCCGCCAGCATGATGCAGAGATAACCCCAGCCGGCGCCGAAATCGGCAGCATTGCCGTCGAAATCGGTCGGCAGGCGCGATGCGAGCAGTTCCGAACCATCATCCACGCGGTCATGCGAGAACATGCCGGGCAGGGCGGTGAAGCGGCCTTCCACCGTCACGGGCTTCTGAGCAAGTTTCGACACGACGGCAGAGATATCGTCCGGCCGTTTGAACCACAGGGCGACGCCGTGATATTTCGGCGTCGAGTCCGCCTCGATGCCGAGCTTTGTCAGCGTCTTACGCAGCGTCAGAATACCGTCTTCCTTCGATCCGGCTGCGACGATCAGGCCGCCGGCCTTCACCCGGGAAAGCGCTTCAGCGACACGGTTTTCATTTTCGCCGCGGTGTTTGCCGCAAAGCAGCAGCGCCGCATCGTAATCTTCGCCCGAAATATCCGGAGTGACCTTTGCACCCTGAGCCTCAAGAGCGCGATAGAGCGGCCGAAGATGCTGAACCGCGGCGATCTCCGCGTCGAAACCGTCGAGCCGCGGACCCGCCTCCGCTCCCAGAAAAAGAACGCGTTCGCCGTCTTTCGGCATGGCAAGCATGTCAGAGGCAAAGGGATGGAAAAGGGTTTTTACGGCGTCACGGCTCATGGGAGCATCCTCACGGTAGAATAGAAAAAAGGCGCGGGCAAAACCCGCGCCTCGACAGGATCTGGTGGCGCGGCCTTATTCGGCAGCGGCTTCACCGTCTTCCTTCTTCTTGTCGGCAACGATTTCCTTGCCGGTCTCCTGGTCGACAACCTTCATGGACAGGCGAACCTTGCCACGCTCGTCAAAGCCCATCAGCTTGACCCAGACCTTGTCGCCTTCCTTAACGACGTCGGAGGTCTTGGCAACACGCTCGGAAGCGAGCTGCGAGATGTGGACGAGGCCGTCACGGGCGCCGAAGAAGTTGACGAAAGCGCCGAAGTCGGCGGTCTTGACAACCGTGCCTTCATAGATGGCGCCGACTTCCGGTTCCGCAACGATGGAGTGGATCCACTTGCGGGCCGCTTCGATTTCCTTGCCGGAAGAAGAAGCGATTTTGACGGTGCCGTCGTCTTCGATGTTGATCTTCGCGCCGGTCTTTTCGACGATTTCGCGAATGACCTTGCCGCCGGAGCCGATGACTTCACGGATCTTGTCGACCGGGATGTTCATCACTTCGATGCGCGGCGCAAATTCGCCGAGCTGACCGCGGCTCTCGGTGATGGCGTTGGCCATTTCGCCGAGAATGTGCTTGCGGCCACCCTGTGCCTGCTCCAGAGCGATCTTCATGATCTCTTCGGTGATACCGGCGATCTTGATGTCCATCTGCAGCGAGGTGATGCCGTCAGCCGTGCCTGCGACCTTGAAGTCCATGTCGCCGAGGTGGTCTTCGTCACCGAGGATGTCGGAAAGAACCGCGAAACGGTCGCCTTCGAGGATGAGGCCCATGGCGATACCGGCAACCGGCTTGGCAAGCGGAACGCCTGCGTCCATCAGTGCAAGCGAGGTGCCGCAGACCGTTGCCATCGACGAGGAGCCGTTGGATTCGGTGATTTCGGAAACGACGCGCAGCGTGTAGGGGAACTGTTCGGCAGTCGGCAGCATCGGACGGATAGCGCGCCATGCGAGCTTGCCGTGGCCGATTTCACGACGGCCCGGAGAGCCCATGCGGCCTGTTTCACCGACCGAGTAGGGCGGGAAGTTGTAATGCAGCAGGAAGCGTTCCTTGTACATGCCGGTGAGGCTGTCGACATACTGCTCGTCTTCGCCGGTGCCGAGGGTCGCAACAACGATCGCCTGGGTTTCACCGCGGGTGAAGAGCGCCGAACCGTGCGTGCGCGGCAGAATGCCGACTTCGGAAACGATCGGGCGAACGGTCGACAGGTCGCGGCCGTCGATGCGGCTCTTGGTGTCGAGAACGTTCCAGCGAACAATCTTGGCCTGAAGGTGCTTGAAGACAGCGCCGATTTCTTCCGGCGTGTACTTGGCTTCGCCTTCTTCCGGCAGGAAGTGCGCCTTTACCTTAGCCTTGACGGCGTCGACGGCGGCGTAACGGGCGGCCTTTTCGGTGATCTTGTAAGCGTCGCGCAGTTCAGCTTCGGCGAGTGCCAGCATCTCGTTTTCGAGAGCGGAAAAATCTTCCGGTTCGAATTCGCGCGGCTCCTTGGCGGCAACTTCGGCGAGCTTGATGATCGCATCGATAACCGGCTGGAAACCGCGGTGACCGAACATGACCGCGCCGAGCATGACGTCTTCGTTGAGTTCCTTGGCTTCCGATTCCACCATCAGAACCGCGTCCTGCGTTCCAGCAACGACGAGGTCCAGAACCGACTCATCCATCTCGTCGAGATGCGGGTTCAAAACATATTCGCCGTTGATGTAGCCAACGCGCGCGCCGCCGACCGGGCCCATGAAGGGAACGCCGGAAAGCGTGAGCGCCGCGGATGTGGCGATCATGGAGAGGATGTCAGGATTGTTTTCCAGGTCGTGCTGGATAACGGTGACGACAACCTGGGTGTCGTTCTTGTAGCCTTCAGGGAAGAGCGGACGGATCGGGCGGTCGATCAGGCGCGAGACCAGCGTTTCGTTTTCGCTCGGACGGCCTTCACGCTTGAAGTAACCACCGGGGATCTTGCCGGCTGCGTAGGTCTTTTCCTGATAGTTGACGGTGAGCGGGAAGAAATCCTGACCCGGCTTCGGAGACTTAGCGGAAACCACAGTCGCGAGAACCATGGTCTCGCCGTAGGTTGCGATGACGGCGCCATCAGCCTGACGGGCAACCTTGCCGGTCTCGAGCTTCAGCGGGCGGCCTGCCCATTCGATTTCCACGGAGTGTTGATTGAACATATCTTGTCCTTGGTTGTGGCTGCCCGCTCGGTCATCGTGACCGGCCGTGGCAGCGCTGTGACTCAATCACGGGCAAGACAGCGGGAGGCTTGGACGGGCAAGCATCCGGCAATCCTGCCCCATGACAGGTCTGCGGTTGAAAAAGGCGGCACCGGCCCATCCGGTTCACCCTTATCGCCCGGGGGCCACATCTGCGGCAAACGCCCGGAAAATCATGCGGCCTGTAGGGCCGGAATTAAAAACCGGCGGGCATCATTGAGAAGCCCGCCGGAAACCTTATTAGCGGCGAATGCCGAGAGCACCGATCAGCTTGGTGTAACGGGCTTCGTCCTTCTTCTTCAGATAGTCGAGAAGCGAACGACGGCTCGAAACCAGGGTCAGAAGGCCACGACGCGAGTGGTTGTCCTTCTTGTGATCCTTGAAGTGACCGGTCAGGTTGTTGATCCGCTCGGTAAGAATTGCGACCTGAACTTCCGGCGAACCGGTGTCGCCTTCCTTCGTTGCATATTCCTTGATGAGCGCGGCTTTACGCTCTGCAGTAATCGACATCGGACGATCCTTTCAGTTTTAAGGAAAACGGGACGCCTAGAGCCGGGATGTCGTCCAGCTCTGGCCATGAAAAGCGAAGGCAAAGCCCAAGCTGGCGCTGCCTATAAACTATTCCGGGTGCAATGGAAAGAGGCGATTGACAGCGCTCCGCCACGCGTCAGCAAACGCGTGACGGTCCGACTCAGCCGAAAACCCTCTTCGGGCGAAACTCGCCTTCGCCGATTTCGCCAATGGCGACCAGCTTGCCATGTGCCGTAGCGTAGGCTTCCGGATGGCTGGCCGGCGCATCGCGCCCGCGCAGCAGGATAGGGTTGCCCATCTTCAGCCGGTGCGCCTGGTCGTCATTGATAATAAGGCGGGGAAGGGCGGAAAGCGCTTCGGCCGTGTCGATCAGATAGGCGTCCAGCGCTTCCAGCCGCTCGTCGCGGTCTTCAACGGCTTCAAGCGCGGTGAGCGTTTCGAGCGGCACCATCATGTCTTCGCCGAATGGAGCGACCATGGTGCGGCGCAGTTCCGAGATATGGCCGAAACAGCCGAGATCGCGGCCCATGTCACGCGCAAGCGCCCGCACATAGGTGCCTTTGCCACATTCCACTTCGAAATGGGCCGTATCGGCATCCGGGCAGGCCAGCAACGTCAAGCGATGGATTTCCACCTCGCGTGCGGGAATTTCCACGGTCTCGCCGTCACGTGCCAGATCATAAGCGCGTTCACCGGCGATCTTGATAGCGGAGAATTGCGGCGGGGTCTGCATGATCACGCCGGTATAATTGGGCAGAAGATCGCGGATCGCCTGCTCGTCCGGGCGCTGATCGGAAGATTCGACCACTTCGCCTTCCAGATCGTCTGTCGTGCGCTGCTCGCCCCAGGTCACTGTGAATTCGTAGATTTTCCGGCCGTCCATGACGTAAGGCACGGTCTTGGTGGCGTCACCAAGCGCGATCGGCAACATGCCGGAGGCCAGCGGATCAAGCGTGCCCGCATGGCCTGCCTTCTGGGCATTGAACAGCCACTTGATCTTGGAGACGGCCTCGGTAGAGCCGAAATCGAGCGGCTTGTCGAGGATCAGCCAACCGGAAATCGGACGGCCCTTGGGTTTGCGGTTCTGCTGTTTGCGTGGTTTGGACATGCTTCAGTTCTGTTCGTCGTCTTTTTCGTTTGAAGGTCCAAGATCGCGCTGCACTTCGGGCGAGCGAAGAAGCGCGTCGATCTTCTGATAATTGTCGAAACTCGTATCGTCGCGGAAACGTAGTTCCGGCATGTATTTCATCTGCCGGAGCTGCGGGCCGAGGCGGCCGCGCATGAACTTGGCATGGCGGTTGAGTGCCGTGATGATATCGGTGTGGTCGGCAACGCCGAGCGGCGTCACGTAAGCTGTCGCGATCTTGAGATCGGGAGACATGCGCACTTCCGAAATGGAAATGACGGTGCTTTCGATCAGATCGTCGCGGACTTCCCCGCGCTGGAGAATCTGGGTCAGGGCGGCGCGCACCTGTTCGCCGACGCGCAGCATGCGTTGGGAAGGGGCCGATGATGTAGCTTTTGCCATGGGTTATGCCTCAAACGGAGCGAGCGCCGGTAAGCCGGCGCCCGACAGTAAATTCCTGTTTTGCGGCGAGAACGCTCTTTGTTCTATCGCATTTCCGGACGGAAAACCGGGGGTCCACTTTTCCTGGAAATGCTTTAGAGCGTTCTCGTGATGTGTTCGACGCGGAAGCACTCGATGGTGTCGCCGGCGCGGATGTCTTCGTAGTTTTCGAAGGCCATACCGCATTCCTGACCAACAGGCACCTCGTTGACTTCGTCCTTGAAGCGCTTGAGGGTCTTGAGCTTGCCTTCGTGGATAACGACGTTGTCGCGTACCAGACGAACACCCGCACCACGTTCCACCTTGCCTTCGACGACACGGCAACCCGCGACCTTGCCGACCTTGGTGATGTTGAACACCTCGAGGATTTCGGCATTGCCGAGGAAGGTCTCGCGACGTTCCGGCGAAAGCAGACCCGACATCGCCGCCTTCACGTCATCCACCAGATCGTAGATGATGTTGTAGTAGCGGATCTCGATACCGGCGCGTTCGGAAGCCGTGCGTGCCTGTGCATTGGCGCGAACGTTGAAGCCGATGATTGCGGCGTTGGAGGCCTCGGCAAGCGAGATATCCGATTCCGTGATGGCACCAGCACCCGAATGAACGATACGAGCGCGGACTTCGTCGGTGCCGAGCTTGTCGAGCGAAGCGATAATGGCTTCGACCGAGCCCTGCACGTCTGCCTTGATGACCAGCGGGAATTCCTTCATTCCCGACGTTTGCAACTGGCTCATCATCTGTTCCAGCGAACCGCGCTGGCCGGTCTGACGTGCGACAGCCTTGTCGCGTGCCAGACGCTGGCGGTACTCGGAAATCTCGCGAGCACGGCTTTCATTTTCGACAACCGCGAAACGGTCACCCGCCGACGGCGTGCCGGAAAGGCCGAGAATCTCGACCGGCATGGCCGGACCGGCTTCCTTGACATGTTCGCCCTTGTCGTTGACGAGCGCGCGCACACGGCCCCACTGATCACCGGCAACGATGATCTGGCCGGGCTTCAGCGTGCCCTTCTGAACCAGAACCGTGGCAACGGCGCCGCGGCCGCGGTCGAGCTCGGCTTCGATGACCGTACCTTCCGCCGTGCGGTTCGGGTCCGCCTTGAGGTCAAGGATTTCGGCCTGCAGCAGGATCGCTTCAAGCAGCTTGTCGAGGTTGAGCTTGTTCTTGGCCGAAACTTCGACGTCAAGAACTTCACCGCCCATCGATTCCACGAAGACTTCGTGCTGCAAAAGCTGCTGGCGAACCTTTTCAGGGTTGGCCTCGTGCTTGTCGATCTTGTTGATCGCAACGACGATCGGAACACCCGCCGCCTTGGCGTGGTTGATGGACTCGATCGTCTGCGGCATCACGCTGTCGTCTGCGGCAACCACCAGAACGGCGATATCCGTCGCCTGCGCACCACGGGCACGCATGGCGGTGAAGGCGGCGTGGCCGGGGGTGTCGATGAAGGTGATCTTCTGACCGTTCTTCTCGACCTGGTAGGCGCCGATATGCTGGGTGATGCCACCGGCTTCGCCGGCAACAACGTTCGCCTGACGGATGGCGTCGAGAAGCGAGGTCTTGCCGTGGTCGACGTGACCCATGATCGTCACGACGGGCGGACGCGGCAGCATTTCGCCTTCGTCGTCCGCCTGGTTGAAGATGCCTTCTTCCACGTCGGATTCGGAAACGCGCTTGACGGTGTGGCCGAATTCGACCGCAATCAGTTCCGCCAGATCGGCGTCGATCACGTCGCCCGGCTTCATCATCTGGCCTTCCTTCATCAGGAACTTGATGACGTCGACGGCACGTTCCGACATGCGCTGCGACAGTTCCTGAATGGTGATGGTTTCCGGCAGGATCACTTCGCGCATTACCTTTTCGCGGGTCTCCTGCATCTGGCTGCGGCGGAACTTTTCCTGCCGGCGGCGCATGGATGCCATGGAGCGGCCACGTGGCGTACCGTCTTCATCCAGGTTGGACGAGGTAACGGTCAGCTTGCCACGGCGGCGTTCTTCTTCTGTCTTCAGGCGTGCAGCCGGCTTGGCCGGCGCCGGCGCTGCAACCTTGCCACGGACTGGCAGGTTACCACGGCGTGCACCGCGATCGTCCTCCTCGTCGCCGTCAGTGCGGCGACCGCGCGGAGCGGCGGTTTCGGTGGCCGGGCGGGCAGGGGCAGCGGCGGGCTGAGGACGAGCCTCGGCGCGGGGCGCCGGCTGAGCGGCAGAAACCGGCTTCTCAGCGGCCGGTTCGGATTTCGCTTCCGCGGCCGGCTGGCTTGCCGCGAGCTTTGCTGCTTCAGCCTCCTCGGCGGCGCGGCGGGCGGCCTCTTCCTTTTCCGCGGCAATGCGGCGTTCTTCTTCCACCTTGCGGCGAGCCTCTTCTTCGGCGCGCTGCTTGGCTTCAATGACGTCACGGGCCTGCGCTTCCATCAGTGCGCGGCGACGGGCTTCCATTTCACCGGCGGAAAGGTCATGCAGAACATTGCCGCGCGGACGTTCCGGCTGGCGCTGCTGGGGCGCAGACGAGCCGGGACGCTGCTGCTGCGAAGGGGAAGAACCCGGACGCTGCTGCTGGTTGCTGGGCTGGTGGATGCGTGGCTGCGGAGCCTGTGGACGCGGTGCTGCTGCGGCGGGAGCCGCTGGCTTCGGAGCGGGGGCCGCAGCCGAATGTACCTGCTTCTCGTCTTCGGGACGCATGGGGCGGCGCTTGCGTGTTTCCACGACAACCGCGTTGGTGCGACCTCGACCCATATCCTGCCGCACGGTGCCCTGATTCATCCCGCCCGGCTTCAGGGTAAGAGTCTTCTTGGCAGGCGCGTTGAGTGTCTTGTCGTCGTTGTTGTCGGTCATTCCGTTCCCGTTCCTTCGGACGAGAACCGGATGACGTTCATCAGGTCTCGTCGTTCAATTGCTGCATCGGAACGCGGCGACCGTTCATATCGGGCAACCGCGTCATTGTTCTGTCCGGGCAGCGTCGCGTTCCGCATGAGCCCGACCGCCATTGCGGTACTGCTCAAGCATCGTTGCGCGCTTCACTACACCCTCACCCGCCTGCCCTGCAAGCGCGCAGGCATGGATAAAAGCATTCTGGCCCATCAACTCGTCCATTTCGGCTTCGCTAAAGAGCCGGAAGGACGGAATTTCATTGCCGGCATCGCTGCCGAGCGCCCAGGCCTTGCGGGCCTGGTCCAGTTTTCTGACGCCATCGGCCGCAGCGTCGGTCGCGTGAAACACGGCGATTGCGTTCCCGGACCGGACGGCAGCATCGACCTTCGTCGCGCCGCTGATGAACTGGCCCGCCTTGCGCGCCATGTTCATCATGCCAGCCACATGCTGCGCCATCAGACGGTCGAGAAGAGCGAGAAGCTCAGGCCCGGCCTTGACGTCACGTTTCAGAGCCCGCGCGAAGAGCTTCTTCGCGATGGCTTTCTCGATCAGGGCGCGCTCGGGTGTCACCCAGCAGCCGCGTCCCGGCAATTGGCGTTTCAGGTCCGGAACGACGTTGCCGTCCGGGCCTGCGACGAAGCGGATCAGCTCATCTGGCGATCCGCTCTGCCGTGTCACAATGCACATACGTCCATTGACGTCGCCTTTGATCCGCCCGTCATCGTCAGTCTCGGGCAGCTCGTCCGGCTCATGCGCCTGCGATGTCATTCCTGCTCGGCGGTATCCGCCTCCTCGGCAGCTTCCGCATCGGCTTCCTGTTCGGAAGCGAGCTCTTCGGCGGTGATCCAGCCTGCCAGAAGGCGAGCCTGCACCACCATGTTCTCGGCCTCGACGCGCGAAACATCGAGCTTGGAGAAGATGCCTTCGAACTTCTTCGTCTCGCCGTCCTTGCGCTCGCTCCAGCCAACGAGATCGTCCGCTGCACAGCCGGCAAAGTCTTCGATGGTCTTGATGCCGTCTTCGCCGAGCGCAACCATCATCTGCGAGGTCAGGCCGTCGATCTGGCGCAATTCGTCGGAAACGCCGAGTTCCTTGCGCTTGGCGTCCATTTCGGCTTCCAGGCGTTCCAGATATTCGCGGGCGCGGGTCTGGATTTCATCGGCGGTGTCTTCGTCGAAGCCATCGATCGAGGAGATTTCGTCGAGATCGACATAAGCCAGTTCTTCAACCTGCGCGAAGCCCTCCGAAGCCAGAACCTGGCCGACCATTTCGTCGACGTCGAGCGCTTCCATGAACAGGGCCGTACGCTCGTTGAATTCCTTCTGGCGACGCTCGGATTCTTCCTGCTCGGTCATGATGTCGATGTCCCAGCCGGTCAGCTGCGATGCCAGACGCACGTTCTGACCGCGGCGGCCGATGGCGAGCGACAGCTGCTCGTCGGGAACGACCACTTCGATACGCTCGGATTCTTCATCCAGAACGACCTTGGCGACTTCCGCCGGCTGCAGGGCATTGACGATGAACGACGCCGGCTCCTGGCTCCATGGAATGATGTCGATCTTCTCACCCTGGAGTTCGCCGACGACGGCCTGAACGCGCGAACCGCGCATACCGACGCAGGCGCCGACCGGGTCGATCGAGCTATCGTTCGAGATGACGGCAATCTTGGCGCGTGAGCCAGGATCACGGGCAACCGACTTGATCTGGATGATGCCGTCGTAGATCTCAGGCACTTCCATGGTGAAGAGCTTCACCATGAACTGCGGATGGGTACGCGACAGGAAAATCTGCGGGCCACGCTGTTCGCGGCGAACGTCGTAGACGTAGGCGCGTACGCGATCGCCGTAGCGCATGTTTTCGCGCGGGATCATCTCGTCACGACGGATAATGCCTTCGCCACGGCCGAGATCGACGATGACGTTGCCGTATTCGACGCGCTTGACGGTGCCGTTGACGATTTCGCCGATACGGTCCTTGAACTCGTCATACTGGCGGTCACGCTCGGCCTCGCGCACCTTCTGCACGATGACCTGCTTGGCGGACTGGGCGGCGATACGGCCGAAATCCATTGGCGGCAGCGGATCTGCAATGAAGTCGCCGAGCTTGGCGTCCGGGTTGCGGTCGCGGGCAAGCTCCAGCGGGATCTGGGTCGAATAGTCCTCAGCCGCTTCGACAACTTCCAGAAGACGCTGCAGGCGGATTTCGCCGGTCTTGGAGTTGATATCAGCGCGGATATTGGTTTCCGAACCATAGCGCGAGCGGGCGGCTTTCTGGATAGCGTCGGCCATTGCGGCAAGCACGATTTCGCGGTCGATGACCTTTTCGCGCGCCACAGCATCGGCGATCTGCAGAAGCTCAAGCCGGTTAGCACTCACTGCCATTTTTTTATCTCCGTAAGTCGCATAATTGCGGGGATCGCCCGTTTTCCGGGCTTTACGTTGGAATTAGTCTTCGTCTGCTTCGTTTTCGTCGTTCTGGTTTGCGGCAGCGGCCTTGGCCGCCTTGTCTGCCCGCAGCGCATCACGAATAAGGTCGTCCGTCAGAATGAGCTTCGCATCGGAAAGCGCAGTGAACGGAATAACGACTGTCGGCTCTTCGCCATAAGCGATCTGGTCGCGTTCCAGCTTGAAACCGTCAGCATCAACCTCAACGATCTTGCCGCGAAACCGCTTGCGGTTCTCGACCAGAATGGAGGTTTCGACCTTCACCAGATGGCCCTGCCAACGGGTGAAATCCGATTTGCGAACCATCGGCCGGTCGATGCCGGGCGAGGAAACTTCAAGATGATACGCTTTATCGACCGGATCTTCCACATCAAGAACCGGTGAAATGGCCATGGAAATGGCTTCACAGTCCTCAACGGTCATCGTGCCGTCTTCCCGTTCCGCCATCACCTGCAGCGTCATGCCGTTCTGATTGGAAAGCCGCACGCGCACCAGAACATAGCCCATACCCGTCAGAACGGGTTCGATGATCTCGGCAATACGCTGGTCGATGCCGGTTTCGGTTATAAGTCGCGGTTCGTGTGCGGTGTCTGCCATCTGGCCTTCCGGTTTTGGATTGTCGCCGGGCTTTCAGCCCTCTGTTTCCGGTTCGCCTAACGAAAAAGAGCGGAGCCTTGCGGCCCCACTCTTCATCAAGCGATCAAGAATTTCAGTGGTCATATAGACCCATCGGTGCAGGATTGCAAGGTTTTCGCGGGTAGACTCGCTTCCGCTGCGCCCTCGGCCATATTTTCACCCTTCCCGTGCGGGAAAGGCTGGCATGATTTTCGGCACTGTCTATAGTTGCCGTTTGATAAATCGCAGTTGCATCAAGTGGACAGAGCGTGCCTGACCGTAAATCGCCACTCGCGCCTTTAAGGCATTTGACTTACAGACGAATCTGGATCGCGAGCCTTGCCTCGAATTTCGGCGGACTGATCCAGGCGGTGGGCGCCGCATGGATGATGACCTCGCTTTCAAGTTCGGAAAACATGATCGCGCTGGTGCAGGCCTCCACCTCATTGCCGATCATGCTGTTCTCGCTGATTTCAGGCGCGCTGGCCGATAGTTTCGACCGCCGCCGCATCATGATTTCGGCGCAGCTTCTGATGCTGACGGCCTCCGTGCTGCTGACGGTCTTTGCCTGGTCCGGCTGGCTCACGCCGTGGCTTCTGCTCTTCTTCACCTTCATGATCGGCTGCGGCACCGCGCTCAACAATCCGTCCTGGCAGGCCTCCGTCGGCGAAATGGTGCCGCGCGAGGATTTGCCCGCCGCCGTCACGCTGAACAGTGTCGGCTTCAATATTACCCGCAGTGTCGGCCCGGCCATCGGCGGTATCATCGTCGCCGCCGCCGGTGCGGCCGCCGCATTTTTCGTGAATGCGCTGAGCTATTTCACGCTGATCTACGCCCTGTTTCGCTGGCAGCCGCCCAAATATGCCTCGACCTTGCCGCGGGAGCAGCTTCTGGCCGCCATTTCGGCCGGCATGCGTTATGTGGCGATGTCGCCCAATATCGGCAAGGTGCTGGTGCGCGGCTTCCTTTTCGGCCTTTCAGCCAGCGCCATCCTCGCCTTGATGCCCATCGTCGCCCGCGACCTGGTGGAGGGCGGCCCGCTGACCTATGGCGTCATGCTGGGTGCCTTCGGCGTCGGCGCGATTGGCGGTGCGCTGATCAGCGCGAGATTGCGCGAGGTGCTGTCCAGCGAATGGATCGTGCGCGTCGCATTTCTAGGCTTCGCCTTCAGCGCCGGCGTAACGGCGGTGAGCACGAGCGCGATCATCACGTCACTGGTGCTGACCGTTGCCGGCGCCTGCTGGGTGCTGGCACTGTCGCTCTTCAATACCATTGTCCAGCTCTCCACCCCGCGATGGGTGGTTGGCAGGGCGCTCTCGCTTTACCAGACGCTCACCTTCGGCGGCATTGCGGTCGGCAGCTGGCTGTGGGGTGAGCTGGCGGAAGATTACGGCATTTCCTATTCGCTGCTCTGTTCCTGCGCACTGATGCTGCTCGGTGTCGTCGTCGGCCTCAAGCTCGCGATGCCAGCCTTCGCCTCGCTCAATCTTGATCCGCTCAACCGTTTCGTGGAGCCGCCGCTGAGACTGGACATCAAGCCGCGCAGCGGGCCCATCGCCATTCTCATCGATTATGAAATCCATGACGAGGATCTCGGCGAATTCCTGCCGCTGATGGCCGAGCGCCGCCGCATTCGCATTCGTGACGGCGCGCGCAACTGGAACCTGATGCGGGATCTCGAAAACCCCGACATCTGGACGGAAAGCTACCACGTGCCGACCTGGGTGGAATATGTCCGCCATAATCACCGCCGCACCCAGGCAGATGCAGAGGTCTGGGACCGGCTGCTGGAGCTTCACCGCGGCAAGACGCGGCCACGGGTGCACCGGATGATCGAACGTCAGACCATCCCGCCAACCGACGATATCTTTCACAAGCCTCATACCGATCAGCATTGAGAGGTGGGGCCGAAACGTGCAGGTGAAGGCATTGATACCTCCCTGCCATAGCTCTCGACGTCATTCTCGGGCTTGTCCCGAGGGTCCAAAGACGTATGTTAAATCAACTGGTTGCAGATGCTCGGAACAAGCCCGAGCATGATGACATAGAGGTTTTCCGACGTCGCCGGTAACGTGCTATTTTAGCCTTGCCTTCAAGCTTGCATCTGGAAAACACGTCGGTGAAAGCCCATTTTTCGATTGCCAGTCCCCGAGTGAGCGGCGCGTCTTGAAACCGGCGAGGCCATCTGCCTTGCCGACATCGTAGCCCTTGGCGACCAACGCCTTCTGCATTGCCAGAACATCCGAGCGCAGCATCGATCCGACATTGCCCCATTCCCCCTGGAACGGCCCCGCGCCGTGGGCGATGCGGTCGGCGAGATTGCCGATGAAAAGCGCATAGAGATCGGAATTATTATATTCCTTGATGACGTAAAAATTCGGCGTCACCACAAATTCCGGCCCGTGTCGCCCAGCCGGGACCAGCATCATGCCATCGGCAGAGAGGTCATTGGCCGGGAAGGCTTTTCCGGAAATGCGTGTGATGCCCATTTTCGCCCAGTCCGCCACAGGTCGTGCGAGATCAGGCCCTTCCTGCGCGCAGGAAACATTGGCGGGGATCGAGACTTCGAAACCCCAGTCGCGATTGCGTTGCCAGCCGCGCTGAGAAAGATAGTTAGCTATGGATGCCAACGCGTCCGGCACGGAGTTCCAGATGTCACGGTGGCCGTCGCCATCAAAGTCCACGGCATACTTCAGATAGCTCGACGGCATGAACTGCGGCTGGCCGAGCGCACCGGCCCAGGAGCCCATCATGCGAGAGGCCGCGATATCGCCACTCTCGACGATCTTCAGCGCATCGATCAACTCGGCGCGAAACATCTCCTTGCGGGTAGACATATAGGCTTTTGTGGCCAGCACATCGACGACGGAATGCGGCAGCTTGGCTCGGCCGAAACCGGATTCGCGGCCCCAGATCGCAACGACGATATCACCCGGCACACCGTATTTCGCCTCTATCCGGCGCAGCGTCGCCGCGTGGGTGGAAGCAAGCGAACGCCCGGTGGCGGCAAGACCCTGCAGCCGCTTTTCCAAGAAATAGGCGCCGGGCGAGGAAAATTCCGCCTGGCTCTGGCTCTGCTCCTTTGGCGGCTTCTGGCCGGGAATGACGAGATCGGGCAGGTTCCAGCTGATGGAGAGACCGCTGAGCGTGGCCTCAAGCGTCCTTTGTGAAATGCCGGCCTTGCGGGCTTCCGGCCAGATTTCCTTTTTCAGCCAGGCATTAAATTCGGCATCATATCGGGCTGCCGCTGCTCCTGTCGGTGCCGATTGCGCCAACGCCGTCGTTGCTGAAAAAAAGGAAAGAAGGGCAGCCAGTGCCTTCGGGGCAAAACGGTTTCGCATTCGGTCTCCTCTTTGAATGACGGGGAGGGAGGGGGGACTTCAGATTGTCGTTCGCGCCCGAAGCGCGGCCGTCAAAGTGCCCTCGTCGAGATAATCGAGTTCACCGCCCACCGGCACGCCATGCGCAAGCCGGGTGATCTTGATGTCGAGACCGGAGAGGCGGTCGGTGATGTAATGGGCGGTTGCCTGCCCTTCCACCGTCGCATTGACGGCGATGATGAGCTCGCGAATGCCGCCGGCGCTCACACGGTCGATCAGGCCCTTGATGTTCAGGTCCTCGGGCCCGACCCCGTCGAGCGGCGACAGCGTGCCCCCCAGCACGTGATAGGCGGTGTTCATCGCACCCGTCCGCTCCAGCGCCCAGAGATCAGACACATCTTCCACCACGATGATGACCGACTGGTCGCGCCGGTCGTCGGCGCAGACGGTGCAGGGGTCTATCGTATCGACGTTGCCGCAGCAGGAGCAGATCTTCACCTTGTCATAGGCCTCGCCCATGGCATGGCCCAGCGGCCCGAGAAGCTGTTCCTTCTTCTTGATGAGATGCAGTGCTGCCCGCCGCGCCGAGCGGGGCCCAAGCCCCGGCACTTTTGCCAGGAGCTGGATCAGTTTTTCGATTTCGGGGCCGGTGACTCGTTTTGCCATGAGCGCTTTCTACTGCATAAATCGGGAAACGGGAATCATGAAGCGCAAAGGGTTGTCCATGAAAATCAGGGCGGTGTGCCGGGGCGAGGCGAAAAGGCTGCCGGGAAAGACCTCGAAGACGGGCATCTTCAAACACGCCGTGCAGGGTCCCGTCATGGTCGATGCGGAAGGCATCGTCAGTGACGCCGTCTGCAATCGCAAACATCACGGCGGGCCGGATCAGGCGATTTACGTCATGGGCTCCGCCGATCTCGACTTCTGGTCCCGCTCTCTGGGCTTTGCGGTCGAACCCGGGTTTTTTGGTGAGAACCTCGTTCTTGATGGTGTCGACAGCGCAAAACTCCACGTTGGCGACAGGTTCTCGGCAAATGACGTTGAGCTGGAAGTGACCGCCGCCCGCATTCCCTGCGCCACACTGTCGGTTCGCATCGGCGATCCCGATTTCGCACTGCGTTTCCGTCGGGCGGGCCAACCGGGGTTCTACTGCCGGGTGCTGAAAGGCGGCATGTTGGCTGCCGGGGAGGATATCGTGTTCAAACCCTATCGAGGATTGAAGCTGCCAATACCGACCATTCTGCAGCGCTTTCGCCCCATGCAGCTCAACGCAGCCGAACGCCGGGCCTTTCTGGAAACGCCGCTGGCGAGCCGGTTTCGCGCGATGCTGGAAGCTTGAAGCCGGCCATGGGACAAGGAGGGCGCCCGCTCCATGCGCTTCGCCCTCTCGTCAAATGGGTTATATCAGAACGGCAGTTTCATGCCGGGCGGCAGCGGCAGGCCGGCGGTCAGCCCAGCCATCTTTTCCTGCGCCTGCGCTTCGCCTTTCTGCTTGGCGTCCTTATGCGCTGCGACGATCAGGTCCTCAAGGATTTCCACCTCGTCTTCCTTCAACAGCGAGGGATCGATTTTCAGGCCGCGCATTTCGCCCTTGCCGTTCAGAATGACGGTCACCAGACCGCCGCCAGCACGCCCCTCGATTTCGAGCGCAGCGATTTCTTCCTGCACCTTCTCCATCTTGGCCTGCATTTCCTTGACCTTGCCCATCATGCCCATGATGTCACGCATGTGCCAATCTCCTGTTCTTTTTGTTTAAAACTCGATGTCGTCGCCAGGAAGGATGTCGCCTTCGCTCGATTCGGCAACCGATGGCGGCGCGATCTCTTCAGCCTCATCCTGTGCGGCGGCGCGGATGCGCACGTCGGTAATTTTTGCGCCGGGAAACTGCGCCAGGATGGCAGCCACATCAGGGTCCTGGCGTGCATCAACGAGACGCGCGTCCCGTGCGTTGCCCTCAGCCTCGACAAGGGTCGGTTCCCCCTGCTCCTTGCTGAGGCTGATGATCCAGTGGATGCCGGTCCATTCCTTGAGCTTGACGCCAAGTTCGCCGGGCAGGGAGCCGGGGGCACCTTCCCCGAGGCGCATATCGAGCCGGCCGGGCTCCAGCCGTACCAGCCGTACGAAGTTGCGCACTTTCGCCCGCATGACGGGATCGCGGTTCTTCTGACACAGATCGGCAATATCCTGCACGGAATTGACGGGAACTTTCGGCTCCGGCCGCTCCTCCGTTTTCGGTGCTGCGACCTGCATCTCCTGCGGGCGGCTATCTGGAATGGCGCGCAGTATGGCGGAGGTCTGTGGCGCTGCCTGGCGCTGGGTGGGAAGATCGACAGGTCGTCCCGCGGCCACGGTCTGTGCTGACGAATAGGCGCGCGCACCGCCGCCATTGCCACCGCCGGAAGGTCCGCCATTGGCGTAACCCCCGTCACCGTTCGAAAGCTCCAGCAAGCGCCGGGCAGCATCTTCGGGTGCGGGAAGATTGGCAGCGTGCGCCAGCCGGATGAGAACCATTTCGGCAGCGCCGGCCGGGCGCGAGGCGTTTTCCGTTTCCGGTATGCCCTTCAGCAACATCTGCCAGATGCGCGAAAGCGCGGTGACCGCAATCGTGTCGGCAAATTCTGCACCGCGCACGCGTTCTATTTCAGAAAGCGAGGGATCTTCCGCTGCATCCGGCACATATTTCATGCGGGTCACGAGATGGGTGAAATCGGCGAGATCGTTAAGGACCACAACCGGGTTCGCGCCCGCCTCATATTGACCGTTGAATTCCGACAGAACGGCCGCGACATCGCCTTTGACGACATGCTGGAAGAGATCGACGATGCGGGCCCGGTCGGCAAGACCGAGCATGCCGCGTACCGCTTCAGCTTCCACCCGGCCACCACCATGGGCGATTGCCTGATCGAGCAGCGACAGGCCGTCACGGGCAGACCCTTCCGCCGCGCGGGCGATCATCGAAAGCGCCTGCGGTTCGGCTTCGAAACCTTCCTTGCCGGCGATGGCGGTAAAAAGGCCGACGAGATCGGCGGCGCTGATGCGGCGCAGGTCGAAACGCTGGCATCGTGACAGAACCGTGATGGGAACCTTGCGGATTTCCGTTGTGGCGAAGATGAACTTCACATGCTCCGGCGGCTCTTCCAGCGTCTTGAGCAGGCCGTTGAAAGCCTGCGTCGACAGCATGTGCACTTCGTCGATGATATAGACCTTATAACGCGCCGAGACAGGGCGATAACGCACCTGCTCGATGATTTCGCGAATATCGTCGATGCCGGTATGGGAGGCGGCGTCCATCTCGATCACGTCGACATGGCGACCTTCCATGATCGCCTGACAATGTTCACCGGGAATGCGCAGATCGATGGTCGGCTTGTCGATGGTGTCGGTTTTGTAATTCAGCGCTCGGGCGAGAATGCGGGCCGTGGTCGTTTTGCCCACGCCGCGAACGCCGGTCAGCATATAGGCCTGCGCGATACGCCCGGTCTCGAACGCGTTTGTCAGCGTGCGGACCATCGGCTCCTGGCCGACCATCAGATCGGAAAAATCCTTGGGGCGATATTTGCGCGCCAGCACCCGGTAGCCGGTCCCGACCTGGGATTCGCTTGATGTGGTGGGTACGGTGTCGCTCATTGCCTCGCCAGTTTGTTTTGCCAGTTGTCTTGGGGCGCTGAACTGGCCCGGCGAAAGCTGAGCACGTCTTTTAAAAAAGGTGGGAGGCTGGCACGGCGACCCGTGCCGGGCTCGTTAGGGCTGCTTCCTTCCGGACCTGACCCGGTTGGCGAGTGGCTCGTCCACCACCAACCTCCCGGGGCCACATATCGGCAATATCGACAGCAAATGCAAGCCAAGCCTTCAAAAAACTGCTATCACAATGAAAACAAACATGGAGGACACCTTGGAGACATTCCGGCTGGACGAAAGACTGGCGCGCGATAGCGTGCTCGTGACGCGTTTGGGGCTATGTGAACTGCGTTTGCAAAATGACAGCCGCTGGCCATGGCTGGTGCTGGTGCCGCAGCGAGACGGCGTCAGCGAGCTGTTCGATCTTACTCCGCTTGATCAGGCCGTGCTGACATTCGAGACCAATCTTGTCGCGTCCGCCTTGAAAGAAATTACCGCGGCCACCAAGATCAATGTGGGCGCTCTGGGCAACATCGTCCGGCAACTGCATGTCCATATTATCGCCCGCAATGAAGGCGACACCTGCTGGCCCGGCCCCATCTGGGGTCACGGGACGCCCGTGCCTTATGCCGCGGGCGAAAAGGAAACTTTGATGAAAAAAATCTCCGGCGCACTCTGATGATTTCCATGAAAATTTTTGAAACCACTGCCCCCCATCCCGAAGCAAGTCTGCTGACGGCATTTTCCAAAAACGCCCTCGACCGTTTCGCGGAAAAGCGGACGGAGGAATGCGTTGCCGATGCCCTGAAAATAGACGGCACCCATATTTTTGCCTTTTCGGGCAGCCGGCTTGTCCTGAAGCATGACGAACAGGTCATCGACCCCCTGTTTTCCGCCTATGAGCTGGCCGAGTTGCAGCCGGATTTCGACAATGCCGTCCTGCTTGGATATCGGGAGACCGGCGAACCGCGAATCGCCGTTCCGGTTGCCGTGGCCGAAGACCAACTGGCGAGCCACTACAAGCTCGCCGACGCCCGCACGCTGTATCGCGATCACCTGCTGGAAGAGGAATTGCTGAGCGAGGTCGCCCAAGCCGTCAGCCTCACACATTGGAACGCCGACAACCGCTTTTGCGGGAAATGCGGTGGGGCCATGGAGCTGCGAATCGGCGGCTACAAGCGCATCTGCGCCGCCTGCAGCCACACTATTTTTCCACGCACCGATCCTGTCGTCATCATGATGACGATCGATATCGAGCGCGATCTGTGCCTGCTTGGCCGCGGAGCGCATTTTGCGCCGGGCATGTATTCGTGCCTCGCCGGTTTTGTGGAACCGGGTGAGACCATCGAACAGGCTGTTCGCCGTGAAACGCACGAGGAATCCGGTGTCGAAATCGGCCGCGTCCGTTATCACGCCTCCCAGCCTTGGCCGATGCCGCATACGCTGATGATCGGCTGTTATGCCGAGGCGTTGTCTTTTGAGATCGCACGCGATGAGGTCGAGCTTGAGGATTGCCGCTGGTTCACGCGGGAAGAGGTGGCAAAGATGCTGGAGGCCCCGGCGGGCGAAGGTCTTTCTGCGCCGCCTATGGGAGCCATCGCGCATCGCCTGATGCGCGACTGGGTGGAATGGCCAAGGTAGGAGATCGCGGCAGGCTCAGCTCTGGTTGAGCTTGCCGCGCATCGCATGGCCCTTGTAGACGCCGAGAATGCGGACTTTTTCAGAGAAGAAGCGCAGCTCGTCCAGGGCATGCCGCACGGGTTCGTCATCGGGATGGCCTTCAATGTCGGCATAAAATTGCGTCGCCACGAATTTGCCGCCGAGCTGGTAGCTTTCGAGCTTCGTCATATTGATGCCGTTCGTCGCAAAGCCACCCATGGCCTTGTAGAGTGCCGCGGGAATGTTGCGGACGTTGAAAACGAAAGTCGTGACGACGATTTCTTCGCTCGACTGGCGCTTGGCCCAGTTTTCATCGCGGGAAAGCACTACGAAGCGCGTGACGTTGTTTTCCGAATCCTCGACATTCTCGGCGAGAATATCGAGACCGTAAAGGCTGGCGGCAAGACGCGGCGCAAGCGCCGCCATGCTGCGGTCGCCCGTTTCGGAAACGAGCCTTGCCGACCCTGCCGTATCGCCGGCGATGACGGGTTTCCAGCCGTTGGAACGAATGATCTTGCGGCACTGGCCAAGTGCGTGGATGTGGCTGTGGACGGTGCGGATTTCGTCCTTTTTCACGCCCGGCATCACCATCAGCTGAAAGCGGATCGGCATGAAATATTCGCCGATGATATGCAGGCGCGATTCCGGCAGCAGGTGATGAATATCCGCCACGCGGCCGGCCAGAGTGTTTTCGATCGGGATCATGCCGAGATCGGCTTCGCCGTTTTCAATGGCGTTGAACGCATCCTCGAATGTCGGACACGGCAATGGTTCCATGTTCGGAAACATGTCGCGGCAGGCCATGTCGGAGTTCGCGCCGAATTCGCCCTGAAAGGCAATGCGATTGGTGATCAAGCTCATGGGACTGTCCGTTAAAGGGTTCTGCTTGCAAGAATTTTGCGGGCTTTTTCGAGATCGTGCGGCGTATCGACACCGAGCGGTACGGAGCGGACGATCTCGGCATCAATGCGCATGCCCGCTTCGAGAGCACGCAGCTGCTCCAGCCGCTCGCGCTTTTCCAGCGGTGAGGGCGGTAGACTCACGAATGTCTCGAGCGCAGCACGGCGATACGTGTAAAGCCCGATATGATGATAAAGCGGCCCCTCGCCGTAAGGCGCGGTGGTGCGGGTGAAATAAAGCGCGCGCAGACGGGTTTCGGAAAGTGGGCTGCCCACAACTTTCACTACGTTCGGATTGGTTTTTTCTTCCTCGTCGGTGATTTCGACCGTCAGTGTCGCAATGTCGACGGCGGCGTTCTCCAGCGGGCGCAACGAGGCGCGTATAGTTTCCGCCTCGATGGTTGGAAGGTCGCCCTGAACATTGATGACATATTCCGCCTTGCCATAGGGGTCTGCCTTCTGCAGCGCTTCGAAAATGCGATCCGAACCGGATTGATGGTCGTCACGCGTCATCATCACGTCGAAACCGGCATTTTGAACCGCCGAAAATACCTGCTCGTCATCGACCGCGACGACGATTCGCTCCGCGCCGGCCTCACGTGCCCGCTGCGCAACCTGCACGATCATCGGCTTGCCACCAATGTCGGCAAGCGGCTTGCCGGGCAGGCGCGTGGAGGCCATCCGCGCCGGTATGAGGACGACAGCTTTCTCGAAATCCCGATTATTCATCCGACACCCTTCAAATCCCGCCCGAAAAGTGTCAAAACGTCACGGTGTGGGGAGCATTATTCAAGTTGCGCAGGCTGTGCAAAAGCCATAGCTTTCGAGCAATTTCAAGATGCCCGTTATATCGAGCGGATGCGAGGGAGCGCGTTTAGATGAATTCTTATGTTAATATGGGCGTTGGGGCGTTTCTGGGTACAGTATTCGTCCTGATGTCGGTGTCGATTGCGTCCGAGGGCATTTTCCATGCGCCCGCGCCCGAAAAGGAAGGTTACGCCATCGTCGCGGAAGAAAGCAGCGGCGGAACGGGCGGCGGAGAAGCGGCGGCTGCGGCCACCCCGATCGCACAGTTGCTCGCCAGCGCGGACGCCGCCAAGGGCGAAGCGGTCTTCAAGAAATGTACGAGCTGTCATACCGGAGAGAGTGGTGGTGCAAACAAGGTCGGCCCCAATCTCTTCGATGTCGTCAACCGGCCGATCGCCAGCCACGAAGGTTTCAGCTACTCCGCAGCGATGAAGGATTTCTCCAAGGGTGGAGCCGAGCACTGGGATTACGATCATCTCAACTATTTTCTCGAAGCCCCGAAAAAGCACGTTCCAGGCACGGCCATGGGCTTTGCGGGTGTGAAGAAAGAAACGGAAAGAGCAGATCTTATTGCCTATCTCCGCACGCTGTCTGCGAACCCGGCGCCGCTGCCGGATCCGGCTGCAGCTCCCGCGCCGACAAATTGAAGGTGACGACAGTTCATGCGAAAAGCCCGGCAGAGATGCCGGGCTTTTCTTTTCGCAATCTTGCTTGCCTCTTGAAGATCAGAAGCCCTTGCCGCCCCGCAACTCGGAAATCA
The DNA here is from genome assembly GCF_003938925.1 of Agrobacterium sp. FDAARGOS_525. Taxonomy (NCBI): domain Bacteria; kingdom Pseudomonadati; phylum Pseudomonadota; class Alphaproteobacteria; order Hyphomicrobiales; family Rhizobiaceae; genus Agrobacterium; species Agrobacterium sp. FDAARGOS_525. The sequence continues at coordinate 1,079,561 of NZ_RKIU01000003.1, forward strand.
CCGTTCCGACCATGATCCTGACATCCAGCCAGACCGAAAAGTTTTCGACATAATAAAGATCGGATACGATGCGTGCCCTTGCCTTGTCGCTGCGATCCGTCGGCCCGCGCAGGCCCCGCATCTGGGCAAGTCCCGTGATGCCTGGCCGCATCCGGTGCCGCAGGTGATAGTGCGGAACCAGCTCCTCGTAGAGACGGCCGGCCGCCAGCATGCCGATGGCATGGCAGCGCGGTCCGACCAGCGACATGTCACCCTTGAGCACATTGATGAGCTGTGGCAGCTCATCAATATTCGTGCGCCGGAGAATGGCGCCGATGCGGGTTATTCTCGGGTCATTCTTCACTGTTTGCGCCACGCCGGTGGCGTCGCACATGTCTGTTCTCATTGAGCGAAATTTATAGACGCGAATCTTCCGCCCATTCATGCCCCAGCGGACCTGCGAGAACAGGACCGGCCCGCGGCTGTCGAGTTTGACGAGCGCTGCCACCGTCAGAAGGACGGGAGCCAGTGCGACGAGGGCGATGGACGCCCCCGCAATGTCCATCGTTCTTTTGAGCGCGAACTGGCCGCGTTGTAGTGGAGATACCCGTTTCTCAAAAATGGAGGGCTGCGTTTCCGGTGTCTCGAAAGTGATGGCCGAGGAATAGGGATCGCCGAAAAAAACGGCATGGGATGAGCCTTTAGTACCCAACATAGTATAGGATCCTGAAAAACTTATTTTGATAGAAGAAATTTAATTTAGATGAACGATTAATAATTCATTTACCCTAAAAAGTCATCCGAAATGTAGCCGTGTCTGGGCAAATATCAATCTAAAGTTAACGTATGCACGCAGGTGTTGCGCTTCAGGCGCCGATTCGCCGCCGTGGACGGGGTGGCGGCCGGTTCGGCCACCGAAAAGCGTGAAACGAAAGGGGTGAAGGACGTGGACCTCGGTCGCTTCGTCCTTCGTTGCCGAGCTTGGCGACGATTTAAAAACCTGTCAGCGACCCATCAGAATGTCGAGCAGGGTGGTTTGTTTCGGTCCCGACGCGTCAGGCGCTTCACCGCCAATATCGGCCGGCGGCACAGGGCCGTTGCCGGCGGAATAACGGGGTTCGATATCCCGCGAAGGAATATTAGCCGGCGGCGTCAGCCCTCCCGACTGCCCATCTGGCTGATTCGGTGTGGGTGATGCCGGCGCCGCGGGATAGGCGCGATTATCAGTCGTTCCGCCGCCCAGCGCGTTGGAAATGATGTCGCCAATGGAGGAGGGCGCATTCTCCGGCGCCGGTTGCTGCATATCCATGAGCGGCGGCACGCCGCCTGCACCAAGACCGAAGAGGGGCGAAGGCGAAAGACCGGAATGAGCCGCGGTCATGAACTCTTTCCACGCCCTTGCAGGAAGGCCGCCGCCCGTGACCTTTTTCATGGAGGTGCCGTCGTCGTTTCCAAACCAGACGCCGGTCGTCAGATTGCTCGTATAGCCAACAAAGAGCGCGTCGCGGAAAGACTGCGTGGTGCCGGATTTCCCCGCTGCCTGCCAGCCCTGCAGGCGCGCGGCCTTGCCGGTACCTTCGGTGATGACGCGCGACAGCATGCCGTTCATCGTGGCGGCAATTTCTTCGCTCAGCACCCGTGGCGGATTGTCATATTTGTTTTCATAAAGCACCTTGCCATCGGCATCGGTGATACGCTTCACGATGTGCGGCGTGGCTTTATATCCGCCATTCATGAAGGGAGCATAAGAAGCTGTCAGTTCCATCAGCGACACTTCCGAAGTGCCGAGCGCGATGGAGGCATTGTTCTGCAGCTCCGATTCGATGCCCATGCGATGCGCCACCTGTGTCACCCGCTCGGGACCGACCTCCATCACCAGCTGGGCGGCGATGGTGTTCAGGGAGTTGGCCAGCGCTGTGGCCAGTGTCACTTCGCCGCGAAATTTCTTCTCATAATTTTCCGGGGTCCAGTTGCCGATACGAACAGGCCCATCATTACGAATGGTATAGGGCGTGAGCCCGGATTCGAGAGCGGCGACGTAGACGAAGGGCTTGAATGCCGAGCCGGGTTGCCGTTTTGCCTTGGCGGCGCGGTTAAACTGGCTTTCGGCATAATCCGCACCGCCCACCACGGCCCTGATCGCGCCCGTACCATCGATGGAAACCAGTGCCGCCTGGGATGCGCCCTGTTTTTTGCCGTCGCCCTGCAGCACGTGGGTCAGCGCCTTTTCGGCATCGCGCTCGAGATCGGGATCGATTGTCGTATCGACGACGATATCCTGCTTGACCTCGCCAACCAGGCCGCGCACCTCTTCCAGCACCATGTCGGCGGCGTAATGTTCGGCACCGGACCAGAAGCGTTTCGCTTTGGTCGGCGGCTGCGACATGGCGGTCTTGATCTCATCATCGGTAATGAAACCGACGTCGCGCATGGATTGCAGCACGACCTGCGCCCGTTCTTCCGCTGCCTGTGGGTCCCGTGCCGGCGAAAGGCGCGAGGGCGCTTTGAGAAGCCCGGCAAGCATTGCCGCTTCGCCCAGATTGACGTCGCGGGCGGATTTGTTGAAGTAGCGCCGCGAGGCCGCCTCGACGCCATAGGCGTTGGATCCGAAATAGACGCGATTGAGGTACATCGCCAGGATCTGATCCTTGGTGAACTTGTGCTCCAGCCAGAATGACAGCAGCACTTCCTGAACCTTGCGTTCCAGGGTCCTGTCCGGCGAAAGGAAAAGGTTTTTCGCCAGCTGTTGCGTCAGTGTCGAGCCGCCCTGCACGGTTCGCCCCGTCAGCACATTCGTGACGATGGCACGTCCGAGACCAAGCGGATCGACCCCGAAATGGGAATAAAACCGCCGGTCCTCAATCGCCATCACAGCCTGTGGAATATAGGGCGACATGTCTTCCAGCGCGAGCGCCTCGCCGCCGGTCGTGCCGCGGTTTGCAAGCACGCTGCCATTCACGGAAACGATCTTCACATTCGGCGGACGTTCTGGAATGGACCAGCTGCTGGCACTCGGCATGCGCGCGCCATAATAAAGCACAAGTCCGGCAATCCCGATACCGCCCCAAATGCCCAGCACGATGCACCAATAGACGAGGGACCGGATGAAACCCGTCGCCCCCCGACCTGTGCCGCGGGCGCGCTTTTCGTTTTTCGTCTTGGGTCGGCGTGAAGCCTGTTTCGGTTTCTTCGGCAACTGTTTTGCAGTGCCGCTGATGCGCTCGCTGGCGTCAAGACGCAGATCGTCACCGGACTCGTGGAAATCCCCGAAGGAGGGTTCTACCCGTTCGCGTGATCTACCCTTGCCTGCCATCCAGCCGAAATCGCTCCTTTTGCGGGACCGCCTGTGCCCTGTCGGCCTCAGGCGTCTATGCCTGCGCGATCCTTAATCCAGGATGAAGAGTTTAAATGCGGCAATTTAAGGCGGGGTTAAGCCCAGGCCGGATCAAATCGGCGTCATTGGCAGACGTCGACCCATTCAGCTTTAGTCAGTTCGGCCATCACATGGGGAGAAATCCGCACCGCTGCATTGGTAGCGCCGGCTGCCGGAACCACTTCAAGATAATCTCTCAGCGATATGTCGCAAAACACCGGCAAAGGCGACGGCAAGCCGAAGGGGCATACGCCGCCGACAGGATGGCTGGTCACCGCAACCACCTCGTCCGCCCCCAGCATGCGCGGTTTCGTTCCGAAATGATCACGGAATTTCCTGTTGTCGAGGCGTTTCGTACCCGCGGTGACAACGAGCAGAATGGCATCGCCCGCCTTGAGGCAGATCGTTTTGGCGATCTGGTCTGGCTCGACGCCATGTGCTTCAGCGGCGAGCGCAACGGTTGCCGAACTGGCTTCCGTTTCAATGATTGTCACCTCGGGTGATTTTTCGGCAAAAAATGCTCTGACGGATTGAATAGACATGCGTATTTGTTAGGCGGTTAGAAATGGTTGTTCAAGATGTCACGACGTAGCTATGCAATAATCGCAATGCTGCGCTGCGATAGAATGTCTGTTTTTTGAGATTCGATGTTGTATGTTCAAAACATCGAAGCGACGCACTCCTCCTCCCAGCGTCGCCCGATTGGACTGACAATACTCCTCCTCCCAATTGTCAGTCAGTTTCAAGAACCCGGCGCACCTCCTCCCGCGCCGGGTTTTTGCTATTTGGCGCTTCCCTTTTTCGAGCCCTGGCGGACCCCTGATGCGATAGTTTCGTTCAAAGAAACTTGACTTTCAGCCCCTTCCAACCTAGGTACTTCGCCATCGATATTTGTTTGACGACCAGAGCTTCGGCGTCTTTCCAGACGCTCACGACGATCTTTTCCTTCAAATTCGACCCCAAGACCGCGCTGCTCGCAGCGCAAATACAATTGCCAACGGAAGGAAATCGTTATGGCGACTGGTACAGTAAAGTGGTTCAACGCAACCAAGGGCTACGGCTTCATTCAGCCGGACGACGGTTCGCAGGACGTATTCGTTCACATCTCGGCTGTTGAGCGCGCAGGTCTGACCGCCCTCAACGACGGCCAGAAGCTTTCTTACGAGCTGATGCAGGACCGCCGCTCTGGCAAGATGTCCGCAGGCAACCTCGTCGCTGCCTGATACGCAACAGGCCCGAAAGGGTTTCTTGCATGAACTGAAAGGCCGGATTTTTCCGGCCTTTTTCTTTGGAAGGAAGTCCGGCGGGCGGGGTCTTGAAAACGGCGGTAAGTATACCGATATAGGGTTCAACAGTGTTTCAGATGAAAACTGTCAGGGGCGTCTTAAGATGCCGCTGTTGTTGCGTTAACCAAAGATTAACCAAAACAGATGATCCTGATTGTGAAAGCAGCGTCGGACATCGACGCGCTCTGAAACATCAGACCGTTGAACCGCTTTGACCACGGATGTACTGGCATTGACGGAAAACGGATGGAAAGGTCGGGCTCGCCCGGCCTTTTTGTTTTTGGAGTGAGCGGAGGCGCCCGACCAGTGGCGCCTCCTCTTTTTTATTTCGCGGCCAGTGCGTCGAGAATGCGGATCCAGGAGCGAATGCCCTTGTGGAAGGACTGCAGGTCGTATTTTTCATTCGGCGAATGAATGCGATCGTCCGTCAAGCCGAAACCGACGAGCAGCGAATCCATGCCGAGCATCTTCTGGAAATCGCCCACGATCGGGATAGAGCCGCCCATGCCGATCACGACGGCCGGTTTGGGCCACTCTTCCGAAAGGGCGTTCTTCGCCTTGGTCAGGACGGGTGAATCGTATGAAAGCTGGATCGCCGGCGATGCGCCATGCTCGTGGAATTCCACGGAGCAATCAGCCGGAATTTTCGAGCGTACATAGGCCCGGAAGTTTTCGCGAATGGCGGCGGGGTTCTGTTCGCCGACAAGGCGGAACGACACCTTGGCGGAAGCTTTTGCTGCAATAACGGTCTTGAAGCCATCACCGGTGTACCCGCCTATGATGCCGTTGACCTCCGCTGTCGGCCGCGCCCAGGTCTGTTCCAGCACGGAGCGGCCCTTTTCACCCGAGGGAACCGAAAGGCCCACTTCACCGAGGAAGGTTTCTGCGGTGCGGCCCAGCGTTTCCCAGGCAGCCTTGATATTGGCGGGCGTTTCTTCCACGCCGTCATAGAAGCCGTCGAGCGTCACGCGGCCGGTCTCGTCGTGCAGGCCAGCGAGAATGTCGGTCAGGATGTGGATGGGGTTTGCGGCGGCACCACCGAAAAGACCCGAATGCAGATCGCGATCGGCGGCGGTGATGACGATTTCTTCGCCGACCAGACCACGCAGCGCCGCGGCAATGGCGGGCGTATCCCGGTCCCACATGCCGGTATCACAGACCAGGGCATAATCTGCCTTCAGCTCTTCCGCATTCGCTTCGAGGAACGGCTTCAGTGAGGGCGAACCGGATTCTTCTTCACCTTCAAAAAGAATGGTGACGCGCACCGGCAGGCCGCCATTCACGGCCTTGTAGGCGCGGCAGGCCTCCACGAAGGTCATCAGCTGGCCCTTGTCATCCGCCGTACCGCGTCCTGTAATCACCTGACGGCCTGCGCCGATATCTTTGACGGCGGGTTCGAAAGGATCGTTTTCCCAGAGATCGAGCGGATCGACCGGCTGTACATCATAATGGCCGTAGAAAAGCACATGTGGGGCGTCTTCATTGGCCGCATCGTGATGCGCCACCACCATGGGGTGACCGGCTGTATCGCGAACGGAGGCGGTAAAGCCGAGCGCTGAAAGCGTTCTCACGAGCCATTCCGCCGCCTTGCGGCACTCGGCCTTGTAAGCGGGGTCCGTGGAAATCGACGGAATGCGAACGAGTTCGAACAGTCGCTCGAGGCTGGAGGTGAGATTGTCATCGGCAGTGGAAAGAATGGGGGAAACGTCTGTCATCGCTGATCCTGTCATGTCTGTCGTGACCCGGCGATAAGACGAAACATCCGGGCATCGCGCATCGCGGGAAACAAGGGCCGGCGTGTCGTGAATCGGCAAACGCGCGGCCGCGGAAACGATAGAGCAGTTCAGGAAAACTGCGAAGCGGTTTCGAGTTGGAAGCGCTATTTTGCTTTTTTTGCGCTCTCGATGGCGCGGCGCATATATTCCAGCAGAAGCTGGCGTTCAAAACGCCGGAAATCCGCAAGCAACATGTCTTCGGTGGCCTCAGAAGCGGCAATGGCATTCGCTTCCAGGTCCCTGCCGCGCTGCGTCAATTCGATGATCTGGGCGCGGCGGTCACCGGGATGCGTCTTTCGCACGATCAGTCCGTCGCGCTCCATGCGTGAGAGCGTGTTAGCAAGCGTTGCCTGTTCGACATCGATTCTGTCGAGCAACTGCCTTTGCGTCAGCCCTTCTTCATGCCAGAGCTCGATGAGAATGGGGAATTGGCCGGGAGAGAAGCCCAATGCGGCGGCTCTTTTCTGCAGCGCCATAGTGAACTCCCGCGCCATTTTGGCGGCGAGATAGATGGCCGATTCATCCCGGGAAAATCCCATTCCTCCGTCCCTCAGACAGTTTGGCCGGACGGCGCCGGCAATTCAATAGTGCGATATATATCGCACGATATGTTTTTGCCAGCCGGTAACAGGCGCAAAATAAAACCGCCATGGCCTGGAGGGGGCGGCCATGGCGGTCATATTGGAGGACAAAGGCCCGGAGAGGGGGAAAGGCCTTTGTCCGGTCTGACGCGGCGGGGGACGAGCCAGCTATCAGACTACGGCGTGATCAGGCGCCGTCCTCTAAGAAATGTGTCTGCAAATGCGGCTTTTCAAGGGAAAGATGGATTACAAATCGGTAACGTTCGGGTGAAATGCGACGCGCTTTTTTCACCACCTCGGTTCCGGCTCTTTACCGTGTGTTCCGCGAAGTTTCGGTAGACGTTAAAACGCCCCCGCGCTATCCATGCTACCCATGAAAAAAGGCGATCATCTCTTCCTCGTTGACGGGTCCGGTTTCATTTTCCGGGCCTTCCATGCCATCCCGCCGCTGAACCGCAAGTCGGACGGGCTGCCGGTCAACGCCGTTTCCGGCTTCTGCAACATGTTGTGGAAGCTCCTGAAGGATGCGCGCAACACCGATGTCGGCGTGACGCCCACGCATTTTGCGGTAATTTTCGATTATTCGTCAAAGACATTCCGCAATGAGCTTTATGATCTCTATAAAGCCAATCGCACGGCGCCGCCGGAAGATCTGGTGCCGCAATTCGGGCTGATACGGGAGGCGACGCGCGCCTTCAACCTTCCCTGCATCGAGACGGAAGGCTTCGAGGCGGACGATATCATCGCCACCTATGCCCGGCAGGCGGAGGCCATTGGGGCCGATGTCACCATCATCTCCTCCGACAAGGATCTGATGCAGCTCGTCACTGCCAATGTCCACATGTACGATGCGATGAAGGACAAGCAGATCGGCATCCCTGATGTCATAGAGAAATGGGGCGTGGGTCCCGAAAAGATGATCGACCTGCAGGCCATGACCGGCGATTCGACCGACAATGTTCCGGGCATCCCCGGCATCGGTCCAAAGACGGCCGCGCAATTGCTGGAAGAATACGGCGATCTCGATACGCTGCTCGCCCGGGCAGGTGGGATCAAGCAGCAGAAGCGTCGGGAAAATATCATCGCCAATGCGGAACTTGCTCGTATTTCCAGACAGCTCGTGGCCCTGAGAACCGACGTGCCGCTGGATCAGCCGCTTGAAGCACTGGTGCTGGAACCTCAGAACGGCCCGAAACTCATTGCCTTCCTGAAGGCGATGGAATTCACCACGCTGACGCGGCGGGTTGCCGAAGCGACAGAGACCGATGCTTCCGCCATTGAGTCCGCCAATGTGCCGGTTCAGTGGGGCGCTGACGCCCATGGTCCCGATCTCGATGCGCCGGCCGCTCCGGCTGCGGGTGAAGCGGCCGCTGGCGTAACGGGCACTGCGGCTTCGCCCGCTATTCCGGCGCGGAAAGGTGTCGGGGAGGGCAGCGCGCCGGCTGATCTTGCCACCGCCCGCCAGACGCTTTTCGCCGCCGCCAAGATCGACACGAGCGCCTACACGACGATCAGGGATCTTGCGACGCTGGACCTCTGGGTTGCGGCGGCGCGGGAAACGGGGGTCGTCGCGTTCGATACGGAAACGACCTCGCTTGATCCGATGCAGGCGGAGCTCGTCGGGTTTTCGCTGGCAATCGCCGATAATGGCAAGGATGCCTCGGGCAGCGATATACGCGCCGCCTACATTCCCTTGACGCACAAGACTGGCTCCGGCGGCGATCTATTCAGCGATGGTATCAGGCTCGCCGAAGGCCAGGTGCCCTTTGACGAAGCACTGGTCCGTCTCAAGGATTTGCTTGAAGACGAGGCCGTGCTGAAGGTCGCGCAAAATCTCAAATATGACTATCTGCTCATGAAACGCCATGGCGTCGTCATGCAGAGTTTCGACGATACGATGCTGATCTCCTATGTGCTTGAGGCTGGCAAAGCGACGCACGGCATGGATTCGCTGTCCGAACGTTGGCTCGGCCATACGCCGATCCCCTATAAGGACGTGGCGGGATCGGGCAAGTCGAGCGTTACCTTCGATTTTGTCGACATAGACAAGGCGACGGCATATGCAGCGGAGGACGCTGACGTCACCTTGCGGCTGTGGATGGCGCTGAAGCCGCGGCTTGTTTCAGAACGGCTGACCAAGGTTTACGAGCGGCTGGAGCGTCCGCTTGTGCCTGTTCTGGCGCATATGGAGGAGCGTGGCATCACCGTCGACCGGCAAATCCTCTCACGTCTTTCCGGCGAACTCGCCCAGAAGGCGGCAGCGTTTGAAGAGGAAATCTACGAGCTGGCCGGCGAGCGTTTCAACATCGGCTCGCCAAAGCAGCTCGGCGACATCCTGTTCGGCAAGATGGGCCTGCCGGGCGGTTCCAAAACCAAGACCGGCCAATGGTCGACCTCGGCACAGGTGCTGGAGGATTTGGCGGCCGAAGGTATTGAACTCCCCCGCAAGATCGTCGACTGGCGGCAGCTGACGAAGCTGAAATCCACCTATACGGATGCTCTGCCGGGATATATCCACCCGGAGACGAAACGTGTGCATACATCCTATGCGCTGGCCTCTACCACAACAGGCCGTCTGTCGTCCTCGGAACCGAACCTTCAGAACATCCCCGTCCGCACGGCGGAAGGGCGAAAAATCCGCACGGCTTTCATCTCCACGCCCGGCCACAAGCTTCTTTCCGCCGACTACAGCCAGATCGAACTGCGCGTGCTGGCCCATGTCGCCGATATTCCGCAGCTTCGCAACGCCTTCGAAAACGGCATCGACATTCATGCCATGACGGCTTCGGAAATGTTTGGCGTGCCTGTCGAAGGCATGCCCTCGGAAGTGCGCCGCCGCGCCAAGGCCATCAATTTCGGCATTATCTACGGTATTTCGGCTTTCGGTCTCGCCAACCAGCTCGGTATCGCCCGTTCTGAAGCCGGCGAATATATCAAGAAATATTTCGAGCGTTTTCCCGGCATCCGCGACTACATGGAGGCGACAAAGGCTTTCGCCCGTGAGAACGGTTATGTCGAGACGATTTTCGGCCGCCGCGCCCATTATCCGGAAATCCGCTCGTCCAACCCTTCCGTGAAGGCCTTCAACGAGCGCGCCGCCATTAACGCCCCGATCCAGGGCTCCGCGGCGGATATAATACGGCGCGCCATGGTCCGTATCGAACCGGCGCTGGAGGCTGAAAACCTTTCCGCCCGCATGCTGTTGCAGGTGCATGACGAACTCATCTTCGAGGTCGATGAAGCGGAAATCGAGAAAACTCTGCCCGTCGTCGTCTCGGTCATGGAAAATGCGGCCATGCCGGCAATCTCCATGAAGGTGCCATTGCAGGTGGATGCCCGCGCGGCTGACAACTGGGACGAGGCGCATTGACCGGCTTTTGGCCGGTCCATGTCATTGCTGTGTCGCGTGCACGGATTAGAGGAAACCCTTCACGAGGAGTTTCCCATGCACGCCCCGCTCGTCTCGAAAGATCTCGGCTATATTTCTGCTGCCTGTCATGATCAGCCGCCGCGCCATCGCGGCAGCCGCTTTAATGAGAATGGTGAGTTTCTGCCTGAGCCGGGCAATACGGTCGTCTGCCATCTTGTCGGGGGCTCGCAGACCGAAAACGCGATCATTGCGACGCGTCAGCGCTTCCTGGATATGCCGGAGGCATCCCAGCTTGCTTTCACACCGGCTTCCAGCCTGCACATGACGGTGTTTCAGGGCATCATCGAGTTTCGGCGTGCTCTGCCCTATTGGCCGCAGACAATGCCGCTTGATACACCGATCGACACGATGACGGACTATTATCGCGACCGCCTTTCTGCTTTTCCGGCGCTGCCGGGATTCAACATGCAGGTCACCGGTTTGCGGCCGGTAGGTCTGGTCCTGACGGGAGCCACGCCCGAGGATGATCGCATTGTGGCCCTGTGGCGGGATGCATTCGCCGATTTCTTCGGATATCGCCATCCTGATCATGACAGCTACGAGTTTCACATCACCCTGTCCTACATCATCAGCTGGTTCAAGCCTGAGTGCCTGCCGCGCTGGCAGGCGATGCTTGACGAGGAACTGGAAAAGCTGCGTGCCGCGGCGCCAGTTATGGAGATGCGTCCGCCGGCTTTCTGTGAATTCAGGGATATGAACCACTTCAAGGAGCTCGTTGTTTTCGATAGAAGGTGAAGCATGATTTGCATTGCCTTAGGGCAGTTCGCCGCATGGTTTTTGCCGAATCGGAAAAAATGCGCGTCAGGGCTGGTCAAAGCCCGTTTGGGCATGTATAAGCGCGCCAAATTTCCGATATCGAGACATCCGACATTCGGCCTTTGGTTCTGGCCGGTTCCGTTGTTTCGCCGCTCAAGTGGAGTAACAAAAATGGCTGTACCAAAAAGAAAAACAAGCCCGTCCAAGCGTGGCATGCGCCGCTCGGCTGACGGTCTCAAGTCTGCGACCTATGTTGAAGACAAGAACTCCGGCGAACTGCGCCGTCCGCACCATATCGATCTGAAGACCGGTATGTATCGCGGCCGTCAGGTTCTGACGCCGAAGGAAAGCGCATAAGCTTTTCCGACGTGACTTTGCAAAAGCCGGCCCTCGTGGCCGGTTTTTTGTTTTTAGCGAGCTATAACGGTGTCCAGCGCTCACTTGGAAAATCTCGTCACTCCTCCTACACTCGCTTCGGGAGAGCGGGTTAGATGCCTGCCGCGTGAGGGGAGTTTCGGTGAAATATCGCTGGATTTTGTTGATGATGCTCGGTCTTGGCCTCGGTTACGGCGCCGTGACAAAAGGAAGCGGCGTCATTGCAGAAAGCTATTTCGGTGAAATGTCCGAGCAGGGGCGCACAACGCTCCGGCTTGCCGTCTCCGCCCTTGGCGGGCTGTTGAACCGTTACGAGCCGCTGCCTGCCTTGATTGCAGATCATGATGACATTGAGGAGCTGGTCGCACATCCCAAGGATGAAGCCCTGCGACAGCGCGCCAATGTCTACCTCAAATCCATCAACACCCTGCTGGAATCCTCCGATATCTACATCATTACGCTGGATGGCGAGACAATCGCGGCCAGCAACTATGATGGTCCGACAAGCTTCGTCGGTGAGAATTTCAGCTACCGTCCCTATTTTCAGGATGCGGCGAAGGGCCTGCAGTCGCGGTTCTTCGCGCTCGGCACGACCTCGCACAAGCGCGGATATTATTTCTCCGCGCCTATTCTCTTCAATGCGGAAATAAAGGGCGTCATCGTCTTCAAGGTCGACATCGAAGGCATAGAGGCCTCCTTCGGCGATGGCGAAAACCGTATTCTTGTGTCGGATCCCGAAGGCATCATTTTCATGACCGGCACGCCGCAATGGCTTTATTCCGGCCTGATGCCGCTGACGCCCGAGAGACTGGCGCGTACCGAAGCATCACGCCGTTACGCCAATGCCACACTGAAGGAACTGCCGTTGAAACACGGCAGTTTCGGCTCGCATCAGCTGATGACGATTACCCAGAATGAGGGGGACAGGGAATATATGGTCCTGTCGCAGCCGATGGCGGATGCAGGATGGACCGTAAGCGTGCTGATGGATACCGGTTCATTGCGGACACAGGTGAAGACGGCAATGATCGCGATCATCCTGTGCCTGTGTCTGGCAGCCGCGCTCATTGCGGCGATGCTGCAGAGACGGCGACGGCTGCGTGAACGGCTGACCCATCAGGCAGAAGCCCAGGCGGAGCTGGAACGGCGGGTCGAGGAACGCACTGCCGATCTGGCGCGTGTGAACCAGGAGATCGAACACGAAATCGCCGAACGCCGCCAGACGGAAAAACAATTACGTAAGATGCAGAATGATCTGGTGCAGGCGGGCAAGCTTGCGGCGCTCGGACAAATGTCGGCGGCCTTGTCGCATGAAATCAACCAGCCGCTTGCCGCAGCCAAGAATTATGCCGAAAACGCGTCGCTTCTTGTAGAGCGCGGGCGGCTGGACGAGGTCAGGGAAAACCTCAGGCGCATTTCGGGGCTGATCGATCGCATGGCCTCGATCAGCAGGCACCTCAGGAATTTCGCCCGAAAGCCGAACGAAAAAATGACTGCGGTCAGCCTGGAAACCGTGCTTCGCGACACGCTTGAAATCGTCGGTGCCCGGTTGAAGGCCGCCAATGCGGTGCTGGATGTCAATCTCGGCCCGGTGCCACTTGCGGTGAAAGCTGGTCCGGTGCGGCTGCAGCAGGTGCTCGTCAACATCATTTCCAACGCGGCGGACGCCGTGGAGGGGCGCGAGGATCGGCGCATCGCGCTCGAGGCCGTACAGCACGGCCAGACGGTTTCCGTCTTCATCCGCGACCGGGGACCAGGCGTTCCGCCGGCAATTTCGGATCGCATCTTCGATCCGTTTTTCACCACCAAGGGTGTGGGGCGTGGCCTCGGCCTCGGGCTTTCCATCTCCTATAACATCATCAAGGATTTTGGCGGCCAGTTGCGGGTGAGAAATCATGAGGAAGGGGGCGCGGAATTCGAGATCGAATTGCCCGCCGCCGCCTGGCGCATGGAGGCGGCTGCGGAATGACCATGTCGCGGGTTTTGCTGATCGATGACGAAGAGGAACTGCGCTTCTCCACTGCCCAGGCGCTGGAGCTTTCCGGTTTTGCCGTCACCATGCTGGCGAGCGCCGAACACGCGCTCGAACTCATCGGCTACAGTTTTGATGGTGTCGTGGTCAGCGACATCCGCATGCCCGGCATGGACGGCATGACGCTGCTGCAGAAGGTGAGGGAGCTCGATGCGGAAATACCTGTGATTCTGATGACGGGTCACGGGGATGTTCAGCTGGCGGTCAACGCCATGCGCAATGGCGCCTATGATTTCATCGAGAAGCCGTTCACACCGCAATATCTCGCGGGCATCATCAAGCGGGCCAATGACCGGCGGGCGCTGGTGCTGGAAAATCGCCGTCTCAAGGCGGTGGCGGGCAAGCATGACGATCTCGAAACGCGCCTGCCGGGCAGAACCCAGGTGATGGTCGATCTGCGGTACCGCATTCGCGCCATCGGTGCGACGGATGCCGATACACTGATCGTCGGAGATACAGGCGCAGGCAAGGAGGTGGTTGCGCGGGCATTGCACGATATCAGCAGCAGAGCCAACCGGCCCTTTGTCGCGATCAACTGTGCGGCGCTTCCGCAGACATTGATTGAGAGCGAGTTGTTTGGTCACGAGGCCGGCGCCTTTCCGGGCGCGCTGCGCCCACGTTATGGCAAGTTCGAACACGCGCGCGGCGGCACCATCCTGCTGGATGAAATCGGCTCTATGCCTTTCGAACTGCAGGGCCGATTGCTTCGCGTGCTGCAGGAAAGAGTGATTACCCGTCTCGGCTCGAATGAAACGGTCGAACTCGACGTGCGCTTCATTGCCACCAGCAAGGTAGATCTGGAACAGGAAGTTGTGGCTGGCCGTTTTCGCGCCGACCTTCTTTACCGCCTCAACGTCGCGACAATTCTCGTGCCGTCGCTCTCGCAGCGCAGCGCGGATATTCCGCTGCTCTTCCTCCATCTGGTACGAGAAGCTGCCGCCCGCTACGGGCGGGAGGATATGGAGGTGCCGCAGCACCTGCTCTCCGCTGTTTCGCTCAGGGAATGGCCGGGCAACGTCCGGGAATTGCGCAACGCTGCGGACCGCTTCGCGCTGGGCCTGGAAACCGACGTGTCCGATGCGTCGCCGGCGTTTCAGGATGATGGCAGGTCGGCTCTCGCCCCGAGGGTCGCGGCATATGAAAAAAGCCTGATTGCGCAGGCCATCGCAGCCCATGGGGGAAATCTGAAATCCGTTTATGAGAACCTCGGCATCTCCCGCAAAACGCTTTACGAGAAGATGCAGAAATACGAGCTTCACCGGCATATGACCGAGATCTGATGGGTGGATTTCCACCCATCTTTAGCCCGTCATGGGTTGAAATCCACCCATTATCTTTGGTTACACGGATAAAACTGCGTTTCATCGCAACAGTGCCGTTGCTGAATGTCACTTCGGGATCGCAAATATCGTCACCCCGGCCGCCATGGAGGAGCATGCGCGGCTGAAGTGGCGATCATTTTCATCCGGGAGGAATCGATGAAAATACTGAAGACAGTTTCCGGCCTTGCTGCCGCCGCTGCCGTTTCCCTTTTCGCGCTGTCCGCATCCGCTCAGACCTATCCCGAGCGTAACATCACCATGGTCGTGCCTTTCTCGGCCGGTGGCCCGACGGACACGGTGGCGCGTCTTGTGGCTGAATCCATGTCGAAGGATCTCGGCCAGCAGATCATCGTGGAAAATGTCGGCGGCGCCGGCGGCACGCTTGGCGCCGGCCGCGTTGCCTCCGCAGATCCCGATGGTTACACCATCCTTCTCCACCACATCGGCATGGCGACCAGCGCCACGCTCTATCGAAAGCTCGCTTACGACACGACCAGTGCTTTCGAATATGTTGGTCTGGTCACGGAAGTGCCGATGACCATCCTGTCGCGCAAGAACCTTGAGACCACGGACCTCAAGGGGCTGATCGATTACGCCAAGGCGAACAAGGACAAGGTCACCGTTGCCAATGCCGGCATCGGCGCGGCCTCTCATCTGTGCGGCATGCTGTTCATGAGCGCCATTGAGACGCCGCTCGTTACCGTGCCCTACAAGGGCACCGGCCCTGCCATGACCGATCTGCTGGGCGGCCAGGTCGACATCATGTGCGACCAGACCACCAACACCACCAAGCAAATCCAGGGCGGCACTGTGAAGGCTTACGCCGTAACCTCGCCGAAGCGGCTGGATGTGCTGAAGGACGTGCCGACAGTTGCCGAAGCTGGCTTGCCCAAACTCGAAGTTGGCATCTGGCACGGCATCTACACGCCGAAGGGCACGCCTGCGGAAATCAACGAAAAGCTCTCCAAGTCGCTGCAGGTGGCGCTGAAGGACAAGAATGTCGCGGCCCGTTTTGCGGAACTCGGCACCACGCCGTCGCCGGAAAGCGATGCGACACCGGCGGCGCTGAAGGCCAAGCTTGAGAGCGAAATCGCCCGCTGGAAGCCGGTGATTGAGGCTGCCGGCCAATATGCCGACTGATGAACGCGGAAAGACCGGCGGTTTCCTGCCGCCGGTCGACCGTGATCAACTTTAACAGGCGAACCGGCTGAATGTCGGCCGCCGTGGAGGGGCATCTTTCATGAAGTCGTTATTTAATGACCCTGCCGAAGCAGTCTGCGGGGCAATTTTTATGGGGCTTGGCGTCTTTTTTGCCTTGCAGTCCTATGGTCTGGAAATCGGAACCGCCTTCCGTATGGGGCCGGGCTACTTCCCGCTGGTACTCGCGATCATCCTGATCCTGCTTGGCGGCGTTATATTCCTGCGCGCAACCCGGCCGGCTGGCGAGGGCATCGGCGCAATCGCCTGGCGCGGCATATTTTTCATCCTGCCCGCGCCGATCTTTTTCGGTTTCACTGTTCGGGGCCTGGGTTTTGTGCCGGCGCTGTTTTTCAGCGCGCTCATTGCGTCCTTCGCCTCACACAAGATGAGCCCGTTGATGGCGGTCGTTCTTTCCGCGGCTATCACTGTCTTTTCCGTCGCTGTTTTCAATTATGGTCTTGGCCTGCCTTTCCAGCGCTTCGGCCCCTGGCTCAACTTCTGAGGTATAGCGATGGATTTGCTCGATAATCTTGCGCTCGGTTTCGTCACCGCCTCGTCGCTGGCAAACCTCTTTTTCTGCCTGATCGGCGTGCTGCTTGGCACCCTCATCGGCGTTCTGCCCGGCATCGGCGCGACGGCGACTATCGCCATGTTGCTGCCGATCACCTTCCAGCTTGAGCCCGTCTCGTCGCTGATCATGCTCGCCGGCATCTATTACGGTGCGCAATATGGTGGATCGACCACGGCGATCCTGATCAATATGCCCGGCGAATCGTCCTCTGCCGTCACCGCCATCGATGGTTACCAGATGGCACGCAAGGGCAAGGCGGGTGCAGCGCTTGCCATCGCCGCCATCGGATCGTTCTTCGCCGGCACGGTGTCAACCTTCCTCGTCGCAATCTTCGCGCCGCCGCTCACGGCAATCGCGCTGGAATTCGGCGCGGCGGAATATTTCTCGCTGATGGTCGTCGGCCTTGTGTCGTCCATCGCGCTCGCCCATGGCTCCATCGTCAAGGCGTTGGCCATGGTCGTGCTTGGCCTGCTGCTCGGTCTCGTCGGCACGGATATCTATAGCGGCACGCCGCGCTTCACCCTTGGTATCCGCGAATATGCCGATGGCCTGAATTTCGTGGCTGTGGCTGTGGGTGTCTTCGGTATCGCCGAAATCCTGCGCAACCTCGAAAACGAGCGGACCCGTTCGGTGCTGATCGCCAAGGTCAGCGGCTTGATGCCGACCAAGGATGATTTCAAGCGCATGGTAGGGCCGGTTCTGCGCGGCACGGCCATTGGTTCGGCTCTCGGCATCCTGCCGGGTGGCGGGGCGATCCTTGCCGCCTTTGCCTCCTACACCGTGGAGAAACGTGTCTCCAAGAACCCGGAAGAATTCGGGCACGGCGCGGTTGCCGGTGTGGCCGGTCCGGAGTCAGCCAACAATGCCGGTGCCCAGACGTCGTTCATTCCGCTCCTGACGCTCGGCATTCCGGCCAATCCGGTGATGGCGCTGATGATCGGGGCGATGATCATTCAGGGCATCGTCCCCGGTCCGAATGTGGCGACCGAACAGCCGGCGCTGTTCTGGGGCATCATCGCCTCCATGTGGATCGGCAATCTGATGCTGGTCATCCTCAACCTGCCACTGATCGGGCTGTGGGTGAAGCTGCTGACGGTGCCCTATTACGTGCTCTTCCCGATCATCATGGCCTTCTGCGCCATCGGGGTCTACAGCGTCAATTCCAACGTCTTCGATCTCTATGCCGTCGCCTTCTTCGGCTTCATCGGCTATGTGCTGGTGAAACTGCGCTGCGAACCTGCCCCGTTGCTGCTGGGCTTCGTGCTCGGTCCGCTGCTGGAGGAGAACCTGCGGCGCGCCATGATCCTCTCGCGTGGCGATCCGTCGACCTTCGTGACCCGGCCGATCAGCGCAACCCTGCTTTTCATTGCGCTCGCCGTGCTGATCATCGTCTTCCTCCCCAGCGTGAAAAAGAAACGCGAAGAGGTTTTCGTAGAAGAAGACTGAGAATGCGATAAACTCATGTGGCCGGCGATGGAGACATCGCCGGCTTTTCTGTCTCTGTTTCCGCCATGCCGAATTCGCTTCACGAAAGCGACATATGGTTGACTCGCGAGCCTTTAGGCCCAAGGAAGGGCTGGAAAGAGAGGTCACCATGACGTCGGAAACCGAAGAACGGATCATCGCGCTCGAGGAAACGGTCGCGCATCAGTTGAAGGTGATAGAGGAACTGTCTGACCAGCTGGCGGAGCAGTGGAAGGTTGTTGAACAGACCCGCGCCAAGCTTGATCGCCTGACGGAGCGGTTCCTGAGCCTTGAGGAGCAATCGCTGGACGCGCCTGCCATCACAAGGCCACCGCATTACTGACGGGAGTAGTGGATGAAAAACGACACAGCCAAGCTCGCTGAAGAAATCGTCGATTTCTGGAAGAAGGCTGGCCCGGAAAAATGGTTCGACAAGGACGCCGCCTTCGACAGTCACTTTCACGACCGGTTCCGTGACGCTCATTTCGCTGCAGCGAGGCGGGAACTGGATGGCTGGCTGGAGGGTGCAGAAAGCAGCCTCGCCTTGATGCTGCTGCTGGATCAGTTTCCGCGCAACTGCTTTCGCGACACGGCGCACATGTATGCGACCGATCCTCTGGCGCGGCTTTTGGCCGATGACGCCATCCGGCGCGGACATGATCAGGCGGTGAGTGAGGATCTGCGGGTCTTCTTCTATCTACCGTTTTCTCACGCAGAAGATCTGGAGGCGCAGCACCGGGCGTGCCGTCTCAATCAGCCGCTTGGCGGGCTTTATCTGCATCACGCCGAAGAACATCGCGAGATCATCGAACGTTTCGGCCGTTTTCCGCACCGTAACAAGATTTTGTTGCGGGAAACGACCGCGGAGGAGCGGCAATATCTGGAAGAGGGCGGCTTTTCAGGCTGACCCCAAAAAGAAAACGCCGCCAGTCCCAGGGATGGCGGCGTTTCTGATGGTGAAGAACGGCGGCACTCAGCCGTCGAAGAATTCCTTCATCCGGGCGAAGAAGCCCGTCGATTCCGGATTATTCTCCTTAGAAGACAGCTGCTCGAACTCCTGCAGCAGCTCGCGCTGTCGCTTGCTGAGTTTCTGCGGCGTCTCGATCTGAATCTGGATATAGAGATCGCCCGTCTGCGCCGAACGCAGCACCGGCATGCCCTTGCCCTTCAGACGGAACTGCTTGCCCGGTTGGGTGCCTTCCGGAACCGTGACGCGCGACTTCGTGCCATCGAGCGTCGTGACATCGAAGGTGCCGCCAAGCGCTGCCGTCGTCATCGAGATCGGCACGGTGCAATAGAGATCGGCACCGTCGCGCTGGAAGAACTCATGCGGACGCACGGACAGGAAGATATAGAGATCGCCCGCCGGACCGCCACGCATGCCGGCTTCGCCTTCGCCCTGCAGGCGAATGCGGGTGCCGTCCTCGATGCCCGAGGGAATGTTGACCGAGAGCGAGCGCTCTTCCGTTACGCGGCCCTGACCATGGCACTTGCCGCAGGGGTCGGAGATCGTCTGTCCGCGGCCATGGCAGGTGGGGCAGGTGCGCTCCACCGAGAAGAAGCCCTGCGCGGCGCGCACGCGGCCTGAACCCTGGCAGGTGGCGCAGGTCTTCGGCTGCGTGCCGGGCTTGGCGCCCGAGCCGGAACAGACGTCGCAGGTGATCGAGGTCGGAACCCTGATCTGCGCCGTCTTGCCGGTGAAGGCTTCTTCCAGCGTGATTTCCATGTTGTAGCGAAGATCGGCACCGCGTTCGCGACCGCCGGAAGACCGGCGCGCGCGACCGCCGCCCATCATCTCGCCGAAGATGTCTTCGAAAATATCCGAGAAGCCGCCATTGGCGAAACCGCCGCCGCCAAAGCCGCCACCGCCGCCCATGCCGCCATTTTCAAAGGCCGCATGGCCGAAACGATCGTAGGCCGCGCGCTTCTGCGGATCCTTCAACGTTTCATATGCTTCGTTGATTTCTTTGAATTTCCGTTCGGAATCGGCATCATCAGGGTTTTTGTCCGGATGGTACTTCATCGCGAGTTTGCGGAAGGCGCTTTTCAGCTCTTTTTCGTCCGCAGTCTTGCTGACGCCGAGTGTTTCGTAAAAGTCTGCTTTCGCCATTCAGTTAACAAGCCCCGCAAATGGATTTCCGGCTGCACGCGGCAGCCGGATGTCTTGCATAAATTGTCAGGAGACGGAAAGTCGCGCGATTATGCGGACTTCTTGTCGTCCTTGATTTCTTCGTAGTCAGCGTCGACGACGTCATCCTTGCCGCCTTCGGAAGCATCGCCAGCCTCGGCCTGCTGCGCTTCATAGATGGCCTGACCGAGCTTCATGGAGACTTCCATGAGGGTCTGGGTCTTCGCCTGGATGTCGTCGGCGTCAGGCTCGGAAGCCTCAACCGCGGTCTTCAGGGTGGCAATGGCGTCTTCGATCGCCTTGCGGTCGGTTTCGGAAACCTTGTCGCCATATTCCTTCACCGACTTCTCGGTAGAATGGATGAGGCTTTCAGCCTGGTTCTTGGCTTCCACGCCCGCACGACGCTTCTTGTCGGCCTCAGCATTGGCTTCGGCGTCCTTGACCATCTTTTCGATGTCGGCGTCAGAAAGGCCACCGGAGGCCTGGATGCGGATCTGCTGTTCCTTGCCGGTGCCCTTGTCCTTGGCCGAAACCTGCACGATACCGTTGGCGTCGATATCGAAGGTAACTTCGATCTGCGGAACACCACGCGGTGCCGGCGGCAGGCCAACGAGGTCGAACTGACCAAGCAGCTTGTTGTCCTGCGCCATTTCGCGCTCACCCTGCGAGACGCGGATGGTCACGGCCGACTGGTTGTCTTCGGCGGTCGAGAAGGTCTGGCTCTTCTTCGTCGGGATCGTCGTGTTGCGATCGATCAGACGCGTGAAGACGCCACCCAGCGTTTCGATGCCGAGCGACAGCGGGGTCACGTCGAGCAGCAGAACGTCCTTGACGTCGCCCTGCAGAACGCCGGCCTGAATGGCCGCGCCCATGGCAACAACTTCATCAGGGTTCACGCCCTTATGCGGCTCCTTGCCGAACAGCTGCTTGACGACTTCCTGCACCTTCGGCATGCGGCTCATGCCACCGACGAGAACGACTTCGTCGATCTCGGAAGCGGAGACGCCGGCGTCCTTGAGCGCTGCCTTGCAAGGTGCAACGGTGCGCTGCACGAGGTCGTCGACCAGGCTTTCGAACTTCGCACGGGTCAGCTTCAGCGTCAGGTGCTTCGGACCGGAAGCGTCAGCCGTGATGAACGGCAGGTTGATTTCGGTCTGCTGCGAGGACGACAGTTCGATCTTCGCCTTTTCAGCAGCTTCCTTGAGGCGCTGCAGAGCGAGCTTGTCGTTCTTCAGATCGATGCCCTGATCCTTCTTGAACTCGCCGGCCAGATACTCGACCAGACGCATGTCGAAGTCTTCACCGCCAAGGAAGGTATCGCCGTTGGTGGACTTCACTTCGAAGACGCCGTCGCCGATTTCCAGAACGGAAATATCGAAGGTGCCGCCGCCAAGGTCATAAACGGCGATCGTCTTGCCGTCCTTCTTGTCGAGGCCGTAAGCGAGTGCTGCCGCGGTCGGCTCGTTGATGATGCGCAGAACATCAAGGCCGGCGATGCGGCCGGCATCCTTGGTTGCCTGGCGCTGCGCGTCGTTGAAGTACGCCGGAACGGTGATGACGGCCTTCTCGACCTTTTCACCGAGATAGGCTTCAGCGGTTTCCTTCATCTTCTGCAGGATCATCGCGGAAATCTGCGAAGGGGAATAATTCTTGTCCTGCGCCTTCACCCAGGCGTCGCCATTGTCACCCTTGACGATCTCAAAAGGAACAAGAGCCTTGTCCTTCTCGACGGTCGGGTCTTCATAACGGCGGCCGATCAGGCGCTTTACCGCAAACAGGGTGTTAGTCGGATTGGTGACCGCCTGGCGCTTGGCCGGCTGGCCGACAAGGCGTTCGCCATCGTCGGAAAATGCCACCATGGACGGCGTGGTACGTGCGCCTTCCGCGTTTTCAATAACTTTGGTGTCCTTGCCATCCATCACTGCGACGCAGGAGTTGGTTGTGCCAAGGTCGATACCGATTACTTTTGCCATGCTCTTCTCTCCTTGAAGCGCGCTGTCTGAACCCCGTGAGGCATTCCTTTGACAGCACCTTGACTTGGATTTGCAGCCTTCGCTGCTGTTATGCGGCGTATATAAGGAGCGATTTTTGCGGCTGCAAGGCGCAAGAGCAGGGGAAAGGCAGCAAAAAAGCGCCGGAAACTCTTTCCTTGCAGATGCATAGCCATCAAGGCTTGCGTAAGCCGAAAAACGCGACTTTGACGCTATGCTGCGCAGTCGTCCGGCGCCGCAGGCACAAGGACTTCAGGGATGCCATTATAAAGGTTTGAAGTGGGCGAAATGGCGGACAGGGTGGAAGTCAAGCTGCCTCTGTTAAATCATTAAGTCGTTGTATTTAATCAATGTTTTTGGTGGGGCCCAAAACAGAATGTACCAAAAAATGTACCAACATACACGGAATGTACGAAGCTTCTTTATTATAAAAGATTATAAAGGGCTGATGCGGCCTTCGCATCAGCCCAGTCTCATCAGTTATATGGATGCTTGAAGGAGGCCTCAAGGCTCCCAGGGTGACGTTTCCCAGTGTTGACCTCAGAAATGCGACCGGGATTCGTATCAAACCGGGCAGCGATCCTGCTTTGTAGCCAACCCTGCCGTATCAAACGATGAACCTCTATTGCTTCATCAAACGTCAGGGAATGCGACGGCCTCGAAAAATCATCAGTCATTTTTTGCCCTCATGGCTAAGGCGACCTCGGGCTTGACCGCGACTGCTTTTTGTCTCACAACAAAAAGTGCACAAGTAGCGTCCCGCGCCCGAGATCTATTCGAGCGGGATATCCGATAGAAACCGTCGCTGCCGTCCAAAGCTTTGCGGCGGTTTCTTCGTTTAGTCGTCAGCACTTAGTCAATTTTTTTGGTTTTGAGTCAAGATGACTCTGTGCATCACACCCGTTTTCCCATAAGGGGAAATAAAAAACCGTTATTTATCAATGATTTTTTGTGCGGCCTTCTACATCTTGTGTCAATACAGAGGCTGTGGATTTTAGGATAATTCTCGACCCCGAGTAAGGTTTTTCGCCGGAATCGCTTTAGAGGCGATTCTCCTCAAAGCCAGATATCCGATTCGATGGAGCTTTTTATCTTTGATTATCGTCTTGAACGTTTAATGCACGGTGCAGCATTGGATGGATGTGTATTCTTGTTCCGAGATCGATTGATTCTGGGTTGATCACTGGAACGTCTTGGAACGAATATATGTATCGTTCGCCCGATGACGTCTTAACGCCAATCGCCCCTATACGATAAAGCTCACTGACTAAAACACGAACCAGCGGGACACTCGCCGTCTCAGCTCCCTCGCGAATATACCTGTCAACACAATGCTTGATTGGATCGCTCGCAGCTATTCCCCGTTCATGAACCGCCAAAACGAATTCATCTAAAAAAGCTTTTTCAGAAATCTCGCTTGATGTGAAGCGGCCGCGTCTGTTTGCAAGGAGTTTAAATGCTGACGCGAGAGAGGGAAAAGCACTCTGCCACTCTGCTATCAACGCTTGCATGCGAATGCGGGAGTACTCTGATTCGGCTTCCTTTATTACTTTAGGAGAGACTTCCGTTTTTCCCTGTGCTTTCTGAAAGCATTCGTTGACGAAGGAAATGACGTCGCGGGGTCGCTTGAGCGTCCTTTCTATGATGTAATCCATCGGCTCCTTATTGCCAATTTTGGCGCGAAAGATATCATCGAAGGTGACATTTTCTGACGTGTATTTTTTCTTGTACAGCTTATTTATCCGGCGCTGTACAAGCTCCTTTAACTGGCCGTTAGACCATATGACTCGAAGAAAATAGTCGTCGTATTTTTCTCGCTGAAATCCGATGTCGCGGTTGTCTTGAACGACACGCTCCAATACATCCTCTCGGATCGCTACAACTACCTTTAGTTTTGAGATTTTATTAAATGATCGCAAGCATTCAATCAAAGCACGGATAAGATCAAAGCGAACAGTTTCATCTACCCACTTTTCATCCAGCTTATCTATCAAAATATAGAAACTCTTTTTATACTTTCCATCAGGTGCCTCGTAGCTAGAAAGAAGATCCAAGACCTTGTTCAGTTCGGCCAATTGCTCGGCATTAACGATTCTTTTTGCTCGAGCTACTAGTTCAGACTTCTTCTCGCTACTCAAGCTGCGTGAGTATCCGGCACGAGCGTTAAATTTCTCAATTTCAGCAGAAAGTTCGCCATTCACCTTTGACTCTAGCTTAGCGGTAATCTCCTTTATATTTTCATCCATCGTGATGAAAAATTTACCTTCCCATTCCGCCAGATATTTCAACGCGGACTGTCGTCGCCCGTCAGATTTAAAGAAATCTCGGAACCATCCGAATACTTGACGTGAGCCTTCATCATTTTTCACCTGATATCGCAGCCGAATATATTCAAGGCAAAGAACGTGCTTCCACAACGCCTGAAAAAACAGATCTAGGTCCACGTCTAAAGATTGCAGGAAGCGAATGATATTTGAGTTTGCAACATAATCCATTGAAAGGCCCGAAAGATCGATGACCGACGACGTATCTGGATATTGTTGGCTGATCATTCGAATTATGGCTGTTTTTCCACCACCTGTCCGAGCGAGGACAAACATTTTCGAATTGCTAACGTCGCGTGTAACGTCCAATGCGGGATGGTCGACAAAGCATTCGAAGAGAAACTCATCATCAGCTTCAGCCGCATTATTGCCAATGCTAGTATCTGGGCGAATAATGACAGGGTTGGTCCTAATGTCTTTGCTCATGATCTTCCCGCGAGTCGCAAATGCAATACACGGTATGATGGCATTCTATGAGGAAATTGTCTCCATAAAAACAATGAGGACAATTGGTTTCACAAACGAGTTGAGCAGACAATCTTCTGACCAACTATCCTCTCAATAGTGATTCATTTTCTAGAGACGGATGGAATTCATTCGCGAGCGTCGATCCGGCGTCGGTGCGCACCAAAGTACCATCAAAACCACACCCTACTCAGCCAAGATTTTTGTAATAAACTTTAATAAATGGCCGCAAGAATAGTTAGCAGCGACAAATGTGAACCAGAACAAATCTCTTGATTTGTGATTCCGTCAAGCCGGATTTCTTTTGTCTTAGTGTTGGGAAAGACCACCCGGAATGCGTCCCGACCTATGGATCGGAAATAGAGAATAATCTATTTGGCGAGGCAGGAAATAATCACCAAGGCCCCTCCGGTCTGACCGTACCATTCATCGGCATACTTTTTACAGGCCTTAACGGACTTGACCTCTGGATATCCCTTGGCTCCGCCCTCATGATAGCAGTCCGTGTAGACACCCTCTTGAACGCCCTTCCTTGCCGTTGAATAGAGTTTTTTCTGCTGTGCGGCTGTGATGGCAAATTCAACAATGTTGTCTAGTTCTGCCTCGCCCTCGTCGGTTGGGAAGCACACGTAGACCGAGGGTTCAATCGTTGACGCCTCAACGGAGGTGGCCATCAAACCAAGAAGCATCGCTGCATAAACGGTAGCTTTTTTCATTAATATCTTCCCTGCTGGGTGTTTTCTCTGAAACTATGAATGAGGATGCTGCCCTTCAATCGGCCAGTTTGGCGGGAGAAATATTCACGTTTCCCAAGGTGTAGCCACTGACGATGCCTTTGCAGGTAATCAAATCACCGGCGGCCAGTTGCCTGATCCTCTTTGCCTCATTGTCGTCGGACGGTAGGATTTTACAGAAAATCGCGATCTTACCCTGGCTGGATGTCTGGATGACAAACTCCTCGTTACGCTGCGAGACATCCCAGACCGGCAACTTCCATTTCACAAGCTTTCCGCGATAAGAATCTTTGATCTCGCTCTTCTGAACCTCGGTAAGTCCCGAAAAGAATGAAAGTGCATTCACCAGATCGTCAGGTGGTGTGGTGCTGATCGGGGCGTCGTCGAGAACTTCTTTACCGGGACTACCGGACCCTTGAGCGTCGATGAATGACGAAAGGATAAGACCCAAAAGGCTTCCAAAAACCGGCAAGCCAAGACCAACGACCACAATCCAGAACAATGATTTCCAGAAGAGCTTCATTTTGCTTCTGCGACAGTCGCTTTCTTTGCACCGAAGACAGCAAGAATACCGCCGATGAAAGCGAGGGCCATGAAAATGGCGACTAGGGTTCCGCCCAGAACCGCTCCAAGGATTGCACTGACGATAAGCAGGGCACCGGGAGTTTTGCTCGTCGCTCCCATGGCAACGGCGCCAAAGATAATCGTGAGGAACGAGAAGAGGATACCGCCCCATCCCAAGCCGACGACGGTAGATGCACCGTCGGCTTCCAGTCCAGCCCCGATGCCACCGACGAACAATGTTATCACTGCGGCAAGAATGCCGAAAATACCTGCGATCAGTGCGATAATTCCGCCTGCTTTTTGCATTGTTTGAAATCCTGATAAGTTAGTTTGACGAAGGGCTGTGGCCGATGTTGGCGATACCGGCCCAACCGTTTTTGCCTAGAAACGATTGCTTGACGTCACCGAGCTTGATCGTCATTTTTTGTCGGGAAGCAAGTTTTGCTTCCACGTTTTGATCGGCAGGTACACCGTCAACGAAAAGACCTGTGCTGGTATAAATTGCTGCAGGTTCACGCATATCGTTTTCGATTGTTATGGTCATGGACGCGTCCTCGAATTTCGGACGTGCCATCATGTTCATTTTTTGAAGTTGCTGCTGAAGTGCTGAATAGGCTTCAGCGTTGAAGCGTGCGACGATGAAATGCGATTTATCCTCTTTAAATGTGCTGAAATGCAGCAGGAATTTCCCCGGCTCGACCTCGGGAGAGGCAGGTGCATCTAGAACCGTTCTTGCCTTGATCAGCATCCTGTCGTTGATGCTCCCGGAAATATCTTCACATCCAATCAGGCTCGCACTCTCGAATACTGACGCTACGGCATCAACGATCATCTTGCCTTCCGGCTTCGCGCACTGCTTATCAATCCCGGACTCGAGGACTTCGATTGTGATATCGACCGGAACGCTTTTTCCGTGCGTCTCAATCATTCCCTGAATGTCGCTGGTGTATAGCGTGGCTGTTACGTTCTGATCGCAGCCGGACAAGGCAAGTCCGGCGAGAAAGGGGTAAATGTATTTCGTTCTTTTCAGCATGCTCATCCCAAGTGCTGTTTCTGGCTTCAAATTTTGCGACGCGAACGCACCGACAGGATCGCTAGGGGTTGATCCACATTCTTTCCGAGATCTGCTTTTGTTCACTGCCCACGGCGTTGGCATAGATTGACGTAATCTCAATCGCAGAGTGGCCCATCCATTTTGACAGCATGTTCAAGGGAACACCGGAAGAGATGGCATTCACGCCATAACCGTGTCTCAGACCTTTGGGAGACGATTGCGGGCCAGATGCTATTCCAGCGTCTGTCATCACCGATTTGACGTATCTCCATCCTGTCGCTCTTGACCACGGCCACAGGCGGCGGTCCAGCTTTCCCGGTCGACGAATTTGATGGACAAGTTCAAGTGTATTCAGAAGCTGTGAAGGGACCGGCACGGCTCGAAACACGCCGGAGCGTCGCTTCTTCAAGGTCTCGAAAATGATCGTCTCGTTCTCCAGATCAATCCGGTCGACGGTCAGGTTGAGTGCTTCGGAAATACGGCATCCGGTAAAGTGGAGCGTTTCGCAAAAAGAACGGATCGTTCCGGGTCGTTTGATGGCGGCTTTCAGGAAAGCCTGTCGCTCTGACGAGGTAAGATAAAGTCGTTTTCCATTGCAATCATTGATCATTGCTGAGGTATTCCTTTACGTCTTGAAACACTTTATCAAGACGATAATTCGTGTAAATATCTTATTTTAC
Organism: Agrobacterium sp. FDAARGOS_525; assembly: GCF_003938925.1. Classification (NCBI taxonomy): domain Bacteria; kingdom Pseudomonadati; phylum Pseudomonadota; class Alphaproteobacteria; order Hyphomicrobiales; family Rhizobiaceae; genus Agrobacterium; species Agrobacterium sp. FDAARGOS_525. Next base: position 1,107,645 of record NZ_RKIU01000003.1, read on the forward strand.
GAGATAAATTTAGATATTCTCCGGATTTCCAAAGAATGCCGATGGCAACTGCATTTGCAGGATTGCTGATATTGTTCGATCAGCATTATTTTCGTTCATCACCCGACCCTGCTTCAAAGCATCACCTTTGAAACCGAATAGATAATTTTGTTTCAGGAATGCTTTGAGCGAGGAAAATCCGAAATAGTTATCGAAGAAGAGGTCGAAAGCCGCACTTCGCTGATCGAAACACTTCTTATACGAGGTGTTTCGAAATACCCAATCAGGGGTTGACTATTTGGTGCCGCAGGATATGAAAATGGCTAAATTGTGAAACCGAATTATCTATAGTGTTTCATATTAAGACCGATCCTCTCACGAGGCATAGCCAGATAACACAGTTGGGGCAGCGACTACTGGCGTTTGGAAGGTGTCGAAGCCCCTCTAATCGAATAACGCCGTGCTTAAAAAAATTACTGCCGTTTGTAGGCAAACCTCAAAGTGTAAGGTGCAGAGTCTCACTATTCGCGCCAGTGATCTTCGACCCATTTCACTGGAAGCATAAAGTGGCGCAAGAACTGAAACGGCCGTTTGCGGCGGAAGCCATAGTCGGCAAATGCTTTCAAGTGCTGCCAGAGAGTAATACCTTGACGCCCGGACCATCCGCCAGTGATAGCATCTGATGGCAGAACTTCGCCGGGGAAAATGACAATGCTTGTTTCTGCCGGTAGCCGTGCAGGGAAGAAGAGGTTTAGCGGGAATGGGAGCAAACACTGAAAACGAAAATGTCGTATCCATTTTCGTGGGAAAAATTTGATCCCGCCTGGTGCTTCGCGAGTCACGAAACGTTGTTCATAGCCATATTCCTCGGCCACGGCGAGGGGATTGGCGGCAAATTTCTTCTGGATAGGGACGAGCTTTCCGACTGGAAAACGATAAACAGAAGTCTGTCCCAGCCGCTCGAACGGCTTCGCTGCGTTGCGAGATAGGATCACATCTTCCGGATTACCGAAGGCAAAAAAGCGATCAAGCGAACCGGTGATAACCAGATCCAGATCCAAAAAGAGCACCGTTCCCGATAGTGACCCTAGTTTCTCACCCCACAGACGCGATTTAGGCCATATGCCTCGTCTTGTTTCTGGAATTTCGTAGTCGATAGAGGGAAGGTCTTCGCACAGAACCGCAGGATGGATGCCCTCGCGATTATCTGTAAAGCAGGTAAACGTGAAGGGTGGGGTTATGTTTCTCGCCACCATCGCATAAAGCCGATTTACGTAAGGAGCACCGTATTTTGTGCCCCAGTTTATGCAAATAATCTGTTTAATCACGCAACTATTCCGAAAAAGGATTAGGCCGCTGACTCTGCGAGCCGGTGCAGAATTAGTAGCGCCGGGCATAATAAGGGTCAATTATGAACCATGCGTATTTGGCCTGCTCGTTTCAGTCTATTGTCTAAGAGCCTGATCCGAAATTAAGTTGAGTGGTGTCAGCGGGTTAGCTTGACGCCATCCCAAGTCGCTGATTCACGGGGTTTTGCAACAAACTTCCGGAGTTCGACGATGTGGACCGACACCACTCGGGCGCAGTATGCCCGTGCACAGCTGACTTTGCCAAGCGATTTGACTGACGCGGAATGGGCCGTGCTGGAGCCGTTTCTTCCGCAGCCTTCACAGGTTGGGCGTCCGCGGAAGTGGCCGCTGCGGCGCATCGTCGAGGCGATCCTGTATCTGCTGCGCGGAGGGCTGCCTTGGCGGATGTTGCCGCCCTGCTTTCCTCCGGTCTCGACGGTACGACGCTGGTTCTACCTGTGGCGCGACAATGGTCTGTGGCTTTCGCTCAATCATGCTCTGCTTCTGATCGGCCGGGAAGCGGCAGGGCGCGAAGCGTCGCCCAGTGCAGGAGTGATCGACAGCCAGAGTGTCAAAACCACCGAGAGCGGCGGGCCTCGGGGCTACGATGCGGGCAAGAAAATCAAGGGGCGCAAGCGCCACATCCTGACCGACACAGACGGCAACCTGGTTCATGCTGTGATCCACACCGCCGACATCCAGGATCGCGACGGGGCACCGTTCGTCCTCGCCGAAATAATCCGCCGCTTCCCGTGGCTGCGGCACGTCTTCGCCGATGGTGGGTATGCCGGTGACAAGCTCCGGGAGGCACTGCGCAAGATCGGAAAGAGCAAATGGACCATCGAAATCATCAAGCGGTCCGACGCCGCGAAAGGCTTCGAGGTGCTGCCGCGCCGCTGGGTGGTGGAACGAACCTTCGCATGGCTCAGCCGCAACCGACGTCTCGCCAAGGACTTCGAACAAACCATCGCCTCAGCAACCGCCTGGCTGTTCATCGCATCAATCCAGCTCTTCACACGCCGTATCGCAAGAGCATGAAATTACACGAGATAGTTTTGAATCAGACTCTAAGCTCAAAAACCTCGACGTCCCTCTATTTCCTGCAACGTTTCGTCGTCAATTAAATAAATGGTCGCCTTTATAGAATGGATAAACGGTCGGATCCAAATCCGGATATGACCAGAACGTTTTGTCGATCCTTGCTTCTCTGAGAGTCTGGCAGGGGTATTTTGACGCATAGGTCATCAGCGGCGTAACAGAGCCAAGTTGCGGCTCAAACTTGATGATATCGATGCCGGTAATGCGACTGTCGTTGGCTTCTTTCAGGACCCCGCTTTTCCTCAGCTTCTCAAACTCCGCCTGAGTGTCAGGATGAACAAGAAGCAAGGCGTGGATATGCGGTATCTGAAACACCTTTGGAGCCATCTTGTAGCGACTTCCTTCGACATCGAGGAATGCCATGCTGAACGGCTGTAGCAGAGGTTTTTTGTTGAATTTTGGACCCAGAAGCTTCTTGCTGACGTTCAGGTGCCATTTCCTGTAGGCATCGAAAACAGCCTTGGTTTGAACAGGAGATTTTTCGTTGGCGATCTTGCAGATATCGGGTTTAAAATGGACTGTGATAAAGAATAGGTGATTATAAAAATGACTTAAGGATGCCTTACGGCATATATGTTTGACCTGAAGGTCAAACATATATTTCTCATTAAATACTTGTTCTATAAATAGGGAGAAAGAAGAGTCTAGACTATATTTAGAAGAGTTATCCATATGATTTTATAACATATCCTATAAGTTATTCTATATTTAGAATATAATAAACAATTGGACCCGCTCGGCTCATCGCTCGAGTCCATCTTATAGCCACAATAAGACAGGCAGTCGAGGGCAAAGTCACCCAAACACTACCTTTGCACGCATAACGTGTGCCGTCTATCGTGTTATTTTAAAGGGGGGTGGATCAGGCCGCCTCAAGCCATAAAGGCCGGGTGTTTTCCCTTAATTCCTGGGCCTTTTTCCAATAAAAGTTGACCAAACGAACAATATTCGGGTCTGAATTTTTATGGGCCGTGTTTCCTAACGAACACAACCTTTGGGTGAGCCACTCGAGCTCATCCTCATCCAAATCTGATTTCATTTTTAGGGATTTTGTCTAGCCGTATAGACTCTCTAAAATAACGGCAGTCATGCCTAAGCATCAGATTGAATATATTGTATTTATTGAAAAAAGTAAACCACTATTTCCAGTCGGATTCGAGATTTTTGAGGTATTCAAGGGTGCTGGCGAGATCGTATCCCGCACCGTAACTCGCACCAATCATAGGGTTCTTGTGACCCATCAGGAAGTTTTGCAACTCCTCTGGCACTTTGTGCTTTCTCATCCGGTCCTTGAACATGTGCCGGAGGCTGTAAACCGAGTGATCGTCAGTTTCGAGAAGCTTGTTCGTCTTCAGGTGCTTCATCAACACGGCTGACAGGGCGTCGGCCCCTGTTGGTCTCCTATATGCCGGAAAGCCCTCCGGGTTCGCCTGAAACGCCTTGAGGGCGTGGCCGATGAGGGGAATAGTTCGGCCACGATGATCGGTTTTGAGTTGTCGGTAATTGTTGGCCTGAACGACGATATGAGGAATTTCGGCATCTAGCCGGATTTCTGACGCGTCCAGACCGATAATTTCCTTCGGTCCGCAACCGGTATCGATCATGGCGAAGAGTGCACCTCTGGCTTCGTCATTCAACGTCGCGAATGGATCACCTCGCAGCCAGTTCTGCTTGATGAACTCAAGCGAAAAGACAGGACGCGAGTTCTTCTTCCCCTTCAGCCGAATGCCGGCGAAGGGATTGCTCATTTCGAGATCCATGTTCTCGATATAAAAGGTAATGATTTTGCGAAGGTGCATGATCGTCTTGTTGGCACTTTCGGCGGTGAGCTTACCTTTTTCGACGATCCCAATCAGGTGTGATTTGTATTCGTTTGCGGTCGAACGTTTGATTTCCTCAAGGGGGATGTCAGAGCCGACAAAATCCCGGAATCGCTTGACGGCAGCCTTGACTGGACTTTGGCTTTTGCTGGCCTCCCGCTTGGTTTTTCCGATCATGTCCACTCGGGTATGTTCCTCGTAGAATTCGAGGACGTTCTGGATGGTAACAAGGTCCGGCAGCGACCCGAACAGTGCACTCATTTCCACGCCTGTGGGACGACCGAGAGCCTCCCATTTTGCAAGACGTGTCATCATCGATCGCATGTCAGCTTTTTCCATCAGGTCATCGGCTGACTTGTAAGGGAGGTTAAATTCCTTCGCCTTGTCTTTCAGTTCGGCCAGCGACGGCATTTTCCGGCTGGAGAATGGAATGCCGTTTTTCAGCTGTTCCAGAATATTTTCGTATTTGCTGTGAAGTTCGCCATATCGGACGGTCGCCTTGACCGGATCGCGGGTCCTCAGCGATTCCTTGAATTCCGACTTTCGCCCGGCAAGCAACCGAAGCTGCCCGGGAATGGGGCGTCGATAGACGAAATTGCCGTCACCACGGAGATACAGATATCGAGCTTCGAAGCCGGGAAGACGAGCCTTGTTCATACACTTTTTGTACCAATAATTGTACCAAAAGTAAATTCACGAGAGAGAAAATTATTATAAATCAGTAATTTAGCTCAAATTGATGGCGGACAGGGTGGGATTCGAACCCACGGTACGCTTTCACGCACACACGCGTTCCAGGCGTGCGCCTTAAACCACTCGGCCACCTGTCCTTTTACAAGTCTGCATGTCATGAAGAATGCAAATCACTGGAACGGCGCGATATATACCGATGAATTCGCAGGGATCAACACGAATCTGACAGTTTTTTGAATTGTCGGCAATTTCATGCCTTTCGATGCGATTGCAATCGCGTTTTCCGGCCTTTATCCATGCAGGAAATGTTTCAAAATGTGGCTGCCGTAAGCGGCAGACCGTGAGCGAGGTATCCCAATGAAAGCTTTTTTGCGGTTTTTGAGCTTTCTTTTCCTCGCCGCAGCGATTTTTCTGGGTGTGCTCGATTCGATCCGCTCTGTTTCCACGTCATCAGTCACCATCACCGGCATAATGTCAGTCTGGAACTATCTTCTTCCTGCTTCGCGAACCATGGTGGAAGCGTCTCTGGCTCACTATATTCACCCTGAAGCGTGGCGCTTCATAGAAAATGCCCTGTCGGCACTGCCTGCATTTGCCTTTTTCCTCGCTCTGTCCCTCCTCTGCTGGATGGCCGGTTACAGAAAATACAAGGCGACGAGACGTTTGTCGGTCTGACGGGGCTGGCGCCCGCGGATGTGAACCGTGAGAAGCGGCGGAACTGGCCGCATGGAGGACCGAATGTTCCTGTTCGATACGCTTTCTAAAAAAACGACGATGCCGACCGAAGAGACGGCGTTGCCTGGCCGTGAAGAGGCTCTCGTTGTGCCGGAACTTCACTTCGTCAACGGCAGACCTCTGAAGGGGCCTTATCCGGATGGCTTCGAGACCATCTATCTCGGCATGGGTTGCTTCTGGGGCGCGGAGCGGTTGTTCTGGAAGACGCCCGGCGTTTGGGTGACGGCGGTCGGTTATGCCGGCGGCTTTACCCGCAATCCGACCTATCAGGAAACGACGACGGGTCAGACGGGCCATGCCGAGGTTGTCAAGGTTGTCTACGATCCGGCGACGATCTCGCTCGGGGCGCTCTTGAAGATATTTTTCGAGGAGCACGATCCCACTCAAGGCATGCGGCAAGGCAACGACGTCGGCACGACCTATCGTTCCGCCATTTATGCGACAACGGAAGGGCAGCTGCAGCAGGCACAGAAAGCTCGAGACGCATTTCAGCAGGCTCTGGAAGAGGCTGGCCATGCCGGCGCCATCACCACCGAGATCGGGCCGCTTGAAATGTTTTATTACGCTGAGGACTATCACCAGCAATATCTTGCCAAGAACCCGGGTGGCTACTGCGGCCTCAGGGGAACCGGCGTAAGCTGTAATATCGACTAGTTTTTTTGCAGTTCTGCCCGGTGGAAAGACTAAAAAATCGCCAGATCAAAGTTTTTCCACCGGGTCAAAAAAACCGGATGAATTTTTCATTGAGCCATGCAAGGATATGAGGCAAGCACAGCCGGTATAACGGCTGGCGGTTCCGCAGACATTCCCGGGAAACGGGATTGCGGGAGGACCCTTAGAATATCAATTGCAACAACAGGGCTGCACAATGAAAAAATCCCTTCTGACGCTTTTTGCGCTTGCCGCAATGTCGGCCTCCGCGCTCGCCGCGGATATCAAGCCTGCGCTGGTCTATGGCACGGGCGGCAAGTTCGACAAGTCGTTCAACGAGGCCGCTGCGGCCGGCGCTGAAAAGTTCAAGGCGGAAACCGGCATCGAATTCCGCGACTTCGAACCGACCAGCGACACGCAGGGCGAACAGGCCATCCGCAACTTCGCCAGCAAGGGTTTCAACCCTGTCGTCGCCGTATCCTTCGCCTGGACCTCGGCAATGGAAAAGGTTGCCGCCGAATTCCCCGACACCAAGTTCGTCATCGTCGATTCCGTCGTTGAACTGCCGAACGTCCGCTCGGTCGTCTACAAGGAGCACGAAGGTTCTTACCTCGTCGGTCTGCTGGCCGGCATGGCTTCCAAGACCGGCAAGGTCGGGTTTATCGGCGGCATGGACATTCCGCTGATCCGCAAGTTCGCTTGTGGTTACGCTCAAGGCGCCAAGGCTGCCAACGACAAGATCGAAGTCTTCCAGAACATGACCGGCACCACCGGCGCTGCCTGGAACGACCCTGTGCGCGGCGGCGAGCTTACCAAAAACCAGATCGATCAGGGCGCGGACGTGATTTATGCGGCAGCCGGTGCGACCGGTATCGGCGTGCTCCAGACTGCCGCCGACAACAAGAAATTCTCGATCGGCGTCGATTCCAACCAGAACCACCTGCATCCCGGTTCGGTTCTGACCTCGATGGTCAAGCGCGTCGATCTGGCCGTTTACAACGCCTATAAGGACGCCAAGGATGACAAGTTCACGCCTGGCATCGTTGCTCTCGGCGTCAAGGAAGACGGCGTTGCCTACGCGCTCGACGATAACAACAAGGCGCTCATCACGCCTGAAATGACTGCTGCCGTGGACAAGGCCAAAGCCGACATCATCTCCGGCGCCGTCAAGGTCCATGATTACATGGCGGACAATTCCTGCCCGAAATGATATGATATGTGGCTGGGGCGCATGATGTTTTTCATCTTGCGCCCTTTTCATATCCAGCCTTCGGAGAGGTTTCGGTTTGAATATGGACCCTGCAATCGAGCTCGTGGGCATCGACAAGAAATTCGGTGCCGTACACGCCAACAAGAATATCAATCTGACAATTGCCAAGGGTACGATCCACGGCATCATCGGGGAAAACGGTGCCGGAAAATCGACCTTGATGTCGATCCTCTACGGTTTTTACCAGGCGGATGCCGGTGAAATCCGGGTGAACGGCACGCCGGTTTCGATCCGCGACAGTCAGGCCGCCATCAATGCCGGTATCGGCATGGTGCATCAGCACTTCATGCTGGTCGAAAATTTTACCGTGCTGGAAAATGTCATGCTGGGCGCAGAAGGCGGTGCGCTGCTGGCCAATGGCCGGGCTGGTGCACGCAGGGAGCTGAAGCGCCTGGAAGACGATTATGGACTGGAAGTCGATCCCGATGCGGTGATCGAGGAATTGCCAGTCGGCCTCCAGCAGCGCGTCGAAATTCTGAAAGCCATGTATCGTGGCGCGGAAATCTTGATCCTTGACGAGCCGACCGGCGTTCTGACGCCGGCAGAGGCCGATCACCTGTTCAAGATCCTCGGCGTGTTGCGTGATCAGGGCAAGACGGTCATTCTCATCACCCATAAGCTGCGCGAGATCATGGCGATCACGGACTCCGTCTCCGTCATGCGTCGTGGCGAGATGGTGGCGACCCGCAAGACGTCCGAGACCAGCGTCGAGGAATTGGCAGAACTCATGGTCGGCCGCCGGGTGCTGCTCCGTGTCGAAAAGGGTGAGACCACACCCGGCGATGTTCTGCTCTCCATCCGCAATCTCACCGTCAAGGATAGCCGCGGCGTCACCATGGTGGATGACGTTTCGCTTGATGTCCGCGCCGGTGAAATCGTCGGTATAGCCGGTGTCGCAGGCAACGGCCAGTCGGAGCTGCTGGAAGCCATCGCTGGCATCCGAAAGCCCTATTCCGGCGAAATCTGGGTGGACGGAAAGAAGGTGGATCGCCCCGATCCCGCAATTTTACGCAGGCTTGGCCTCGCCCACATCCCGGAAGACCGCCATCACATGGGGCTGGTGCTTAAATTCGAGGAATATGAAAACTCCATCCTCGGTTATCATCACGACGAACGTTACGGCAAAGGGCCGTTCCTCAACCCCGAGGCCATTCGCAGGGATGCGGTCGAGAAGATCGAGAAATACGATATCCGCCCGCCAAACCCGCAGCTGAAGACCGCCAACTTTTCCGGCGGCAACCAGCAGAAGATCGTTGTCGCCCGTGAAATCGAGCGTGACCCCAAGATGTTGATAATCGGCCAGCCGACACGCGGCGTGGATATCGGCGCGATCGAATTCATTCATCGCCGCATCATCGAAATGCGCGATGCTGGCAAGGCGATTTTGCTGGTTTCCGTCGAACTCGATGAAATCCGGTCACTGTCGGACAGGATCATGGTCATGTTCGCGGGCCGGGTCGTCGGAGAAAAAACGGCGGAAGCCGAAGAACAGACGCTGGGCCTGATGATGGCCGGCATCGCCGCATGAGGCATCAATGAGCACCGCTTCCGTACCGCTGCCAAACTGGATTACTTACGGCCTCCTGCCGTTTCTCAATGTCGTTACCGCCTTTCTGATTTCCGGCCTCGTTGTCTGGTCCATCGGTGAAAACCCGCTGGCGGCGCTGCGCCTGCTGATCGAAGGGGCGCTCGGCCGTGGTGATGCCATCGGCTTCACGCTGTTTTATACGACGAGTTTCATCTTCACCGGCCTCTCCGTCGCCGTCGCGTTCCATGCCGGGCTCTTCAACATCGGCTCCGAAGGTCAGGCCTATGTCGGTGGCCTTGGCGCGGCGCTGGTGGCGCTGGCGCTCGATCGTTATGTGCCGTGGTACGTGACGATGCCCTTCGCTGTCATCGGCGCTGCTGTTTTTGGCGCCGCCTGGGCCTTCATTCCGGCCTGGCTGCAGGCAAAACGCGGCAGTCACGTGGTCATCACCACCATCATGTTCAACTTCATTGCTGCGGCCTTGATGGTCTATCTGTTGGTGAACGTGCTGATCGTGCCCGGCAAGATGGCGCCGGAAACCCGCACTTTTCTGCCGGGCGGCCAATTGCCGAAACTCGACTGGCTGATGGCTCTCTTCGGCTTGAAGCTTGGTCCGGCGCCGTTTAACGTCTCCTTCCTGATAGCGTTGGTGATGTGTTTTCTGGTGTGGGTGCTCATCTGGCGCACCAAGCTCGGTTATGAAATGCGCACGCTCGGCATCAGCCCCTCCGCCGCCATTTATGCCGGTATTCCCTATGCACGCACCGTCATCATCGCCATGCTCATCTCTGGCGGTCTGGCGGGCATGATGGCGCTGAACCCAGTTATGGGCGCGTCGGCCCGTCTGCAGGTGGAATTCGTCGCCGGTGCGGGCTTCGTCGGCATCGCCGTGTCGCTGATGGGCCGAAGCCATCCGCTCGGCATCATCTTCGCGGCATTGCTGTTCGGCATTCTCTATCAGGGCGGCGCAGACCTTTCCTTCGAGATGCCCAACATTACCCGCGAGATGATCGTGGTCATTCAGGGTCTTGTGATCCTTTTCGCCGGCGCGCTGGAATATATGTACCGGCCTGCAATCGTCCGCATTTACCAGCGTCTGGCAAAGGGGTGAGCTGACATGGATTTCTTCGATATGCTGGTCAGCATTCTGGGCTCGACCGTTCGTCTCACCATTCCGCTTCTCTTTACCGCACTGGCCGGGCTCTTTTCCGAGCGGGCCGGCGTGTTCGATATCGGCCTTGAGGGCAAGATGCTGGCAGCGGCCTTCGCTTCCGCCTGCGTTGCCTATATCACGGCGAACCCCTGGGCCGGCCTCTTGGCCGGTATTGCCGTCTCGATCCTGTTCTCGCTGATCCACGGCTTTGCTGTCATCACCAATCGCGGCAACCAGATCGTGTCGGGCGTGGCGTTGAACTTCATTGCCGCCGGCCTGACCGTGGTACTGGGGCAGGCCTGGTTCGGCCAGGGCGGACGCACACCGCAGCTTCCGGGCGAGGGGCGTTTTGCCCCGATCATCCTGCCCGGCGCTGATGCCATGCGCGAGGTTCCCTTCATCGGCCCGCTCTATGCAAACGTCATTTCCGGCAACAACATCCTCACCTATCTTGCCTTCCTGGCGGTGCCGCTGTCCTGGTGGGTGCTTTACCGAACGCGTTTCGGCCTGCGCCTGCGCGCGGTCGGTGAAAATCCGGGCGCTGTCGATACGGCTGGTATTTCGGTGACGTGGATGCGCTTCCGCGCTGTCATTGTCGCCGGTTTTCTCTGCGGTTTTTCGGGCGCCTATCTTGCTGTGGCTCAATCCGCTGCCTTCATCGCCAACATGTCGGCGGGCAAGGGCTACATCGCGCTCGCAGCGTTGATATTTGCGAAATGGAAGCCGGTGCCGGTCATGTTCGCCTGCCTTCTGTTCGGTTTTCTGGATGCTGTCGCGAACTTCATGCAGGGTAAATCCGTGCCTGGCATCGGCGAAGTGCCGGTGCAGATATTCCAGGCCATGCCCTATATTCTGACCTGCATCCTGCTTGCGGGTTTCATCGGCGTTGCCAAGCCCCCGAAGGCCGGTGGCGTTGCTTATGCGAAGGAGCGTTAACCCTATGTCCTCCGACCCGAAATACGATCCGCAGGCCCATGCCCTGTTTGAGGCGGCAGTAGAGGCCATGGCCTTCGCCCATGCCCCCTATTCAAAATTTCCGGTCGGTGCGGCAATCCGCGCCGAAGACGGCAAGATCTACAAGGGCGCCAATATCGAGAACATCTCCTTCCCGCAGGGCTGGTGCGCAGAACCATCAGCCATCAGCGCCATGATCATGGGCGGGGCGAAAAAGATCAATGAAGTCGCCGTTATTGCCGAGAAGCTGCCGCTCTGCTCTCCTTGTGGCGGCTGCCGCCAGAAGATCGCCGAGTTCGCCACGCCGGAGACAAAGATCTATCTTTGTGACGAAACCGGCGTCCAGAAGGTCATGACCATGGAAGAGCTGCTACCCTCCGTCTTCAAGACCGAGCTGCCCTGATGACCGACGGCTTGATCGACATTCTGGTGGACCGCCTGAACGGCCTCATGCCGCGCGTCGCCATCGTGCTTGGCTCCGGTCTGGGATCGCTGGTGGAAGAGGTGAGCGAGCCGATCCGCATTCCCTATGCCGAGCTGCCCGGCTTTCCAGCTGGCGGCGTTTCCGGCCATGCGGGCGAACTGGTGGCCGGTTATCTCGGCGGTGAGCCCGTCATGATGCTGTCGGGTCGGGTCCATTTCTACGAAAAGGGTGATCCCGCAGCGATGCGCCCGGTCATCGAAGCGCTCGCCGGCCTGGGCGTGCAGTCGCTCATCCTCACCAATTCGGCGGGCTCGGTCAGGCAGGATATGCCACCCGGCTCCGTCATGCAGATCACCGATCACATCAATTATTCCGGCATGAACCCGCTGATCGGTGAGGAAAGCGACCGCCGCTTCGTCGGCATGACGACGGCTTATGATCCTGATCTGATGCTTGCCATGCGCAATGCCGCCATCCGTGCGACGGTGCCATTGTTTGGCGGTGTCTATATGTGGTTCTCTGGCCCGAGCTTCGAAACGCCGGCGGAAATCCGCATGGCGCGGGTTCTGGGGGCCGATGCGGTCGGCATGTCCACGGTCCCGGAAGTCATCCTTGCGCGCTTTTTCGGGATGCGCGTCGCTGCCGCATCGGTTATTACCAATTACGGTGCCGGCATGACCGGCGCGGAACTGAGCCATGAAGAAACCAAGGACATGGCTCCCGTGGGTGGCAAAAGGCTTGCCGCCATTCTGAAGGAAATGATCGCAGGAGGAGCGTGACCATGGAACTCCAGCGTCCGCGCGAAGCGGCTGCCCTCACTTTGTCCTTGCTGGACCTCACCAACCTCAAGGAAGACTGCACGCCACAGCAGATCGCCGCGCTTTGCCAGCGGGCGCATACGGAGTTTGGAAATACGGCCGCCATCTGCATCTGGCCGCGTTTCGTGGCGCAGGCGCGCGCCGCCTTCGGAAAGGACCACACGATCCGCATTGCAACGGTCGTCAATTTTCCGTCGGGTGATCTTGATGTCGCAACCGTGGTCGCGGAAACCGAGGTGGCGATCCGCGACGGTGCGGATGAAATCGATCTTGTCATTCCCTATCGCAAATTCATCGCGGGCGATGAAACCGCGGTTTCCGACATGGTGGCCGCCGTTCGCAAGGCCTGCGCTACACCCGTGCTGCTCAAGGTCATTCTCGAAACCGGCGAGCTGAAGGACAGGGCCCTGATCCGTCGGGCTTCCGAAATTTCAATCGCCGAAGGCGCCGATTTCATCAAGACCTCGACAGGAAAGGTTGCCGTCAACGCCACGCTGGAGGCGGCTGACATCATGTTGCAGGCGATCCGCGACAGCAAACAGAAGGTGGGCTTCAAGCCGGCCGGCGGGATCGGTACCGTGGAGGACGCGACACTTTACCTGCGGCTGGCGGAAACCATCATGGCGCCGAACTGGGCCATGCCTTCGACGTTCCGTTTCGGCGCTTCAGGTCTCCTTGACGACGTGCTGAACGTTCTGGCCGGCGGAGAGCCCGCCAGGACCGCCAGCGGGTATTGAGCTTGATCCCGCAGGAAACCATCCGCCGCAAACGCGATGGCCTGGCGCTCTCGCCGCAGGAGATCGCCGCATTCATCGAAGCGCTGTCGAAAGACGGCATCTCGGAAGGGCAGGCGGCGGCTTTTGCCATGGCGGTGTTTTTCCGTGGCATGAATCGGGATGAGATGGTGGCATTGACACTTGCCATGCGTGACAGCGGTGATGTCCTGTCCTGGAGCGATATAGGCAGGCCGGTTGCCGACAAGCACTCGACCGGTGGCGTTGGAGACAATGTCTCTCTGATGCTCGCCCCGATCGTAGCCGCCTGTGGTCTCGCTGTGCCGATGATTTCCGGCAGGGGCCTTGGGCATACCGGCGGCACGCTGGACAAGCTGGAAGCGATTCCCGGTTACAATGTCATGCCGGACGAGGTTCTGTTTCGCCGGGCGGTGAAGACGGTCGGCTGTGCCATCATCGGTCAGACGGGTGACCTCGCCCCCGCTGACAGACGCCTCTATGCCATTCGCGATGTGACCGCGACGGTCGATTCCATACCGCTGATTACGGCTTCCATCCTGTCGAAGAAGCTGGCGGCCGGGCTGCAGACGCTTGTGCTTGATGTCAAGGTCGGCAACGGCGCCTTTATGCAAAGCATTGACGATGCACGAACGCTCGCCCGCGCGCTGGTCGATGTGGCTGTTGGCGCAGGTTTACCGACAACGGCGCTGATAACAGATATGAACCAGCCGCTTGGCGATGCCGCCGGCAATGCCGTTGAAATCGTCAATTGTCTCGATTTTCTGGCTGGTCGCAAGGCTGGTAGCCGTCTGGAAAACGTGGTTCTGTCTTTCGCGGCGGAAATGCTCGTGCAGGCTCAAAAAACGGCCACACTGGAAGAAGGCGCAGCACTGGCGTCGGCCGCCCTCTCCTCCGGCCGGGCAATGGAAATTTTCGCGCGAATGACTTCGGCATTGGGCGGGCCAACGGATTTCGTCGAAAATCCTTCCCTTTATCTGCCGTCCGCGCCAGTCACTCTTCCGGTCCAGGCCGTGAGCAGCGGCTGGCTGACATCCTGCGCGACGCGCGAACTCGGCATCGCCGTCGTCGGACTTGGCGGCGGCAGACGAAAACCCTCGGACAGGATCAATCCCGCCGTTGGTATTTCGAATATCCTGCCGCTTGGGATGAAGGTGGAAAAGGGAGAACCGATTGCCATTGTCCATGCAGCGTCCGGAGAAGACGCAGCCTACGCCATTAAAGCGATAACGGCCTGCTATGGAATCAGCGACGACGCGCCGGAAGTCGCTGCACCCGTTCTCGAGCGGATCACCTGACCAGCCGCATTTCGCCGCCAGAAACCTTGAACGACGATAATTGTTTCAGGAAGCTCATGCCGACCAGCATGTTGCTCAGTGCATTGTCCTTCAGCACCATGGCATCGACATTCTGCACGCGGATCGTGCCTATCTCCACCCGGTCGAGCTTCACATAGGCGGCCATGGTCTGACCGTTGGCGGTTGAGATCGCGTATTTGAAATCCAGACTGTTGACGCCGTATCCGAGCCGACGTGCAATCGTCTCATTGATGGCAACCGTTGAAGCACCGGTGTCGATAAGCCCGTCGAATGATTTGCCGTTGATGCGGAAGGTGGCGTTGAAATGGCCGCGGGCGTCAGCTTTCAGATTGACTCCGCCCAACGAAACAGGCTGGGGTTTGGCTGCTTCGGCCACAATTTCGGTTTTTGCTACGCTGCTTTCCGGGCGCGGCTGAAATTTGTCCATCAGAACGGGTATTTGCGTGGCGCCGATGGAAAGGCCAACAAGCAGAAAAATCGCGCGCGCCAGCAAGTCTTCACTCCTCCGAGGGCCGGTTACCCCTGGCAAGAATGGACGCAAAACATGCCGAAATCTTAAAAGAAAAAGCCATCCGCCGCTGATCGGGCGGCGAATGGCGTAAAAGGTTAAGCGATGATGAATGGTTACTTGGTGCCGTACATGCGGTCGCCGGCATCACCGAGGCCGGGAACAATGTAACCCTTCTCGTTCAAATGCCTGTCGATCGCGGCGGTGTAGATCGGCACATCGGGATGTGCCTCACGGAAATTCTTGATGCCTTCGGGGGCTGCCAAAAGACACAGGAAGCGGATGTTCTTCGCACCACGCTCCTTCAGCTTTTCCACGGCGGCGATGGAGGAGTTGCCGGTCGCCAGCATGGGGTCGACAACGATGACCAGACGGGCATCGAGGCTTTCCGGAGCTTTGAAATAATATTCGACGGCCTCGAGCGTATCGTGGTCGCGATAGACGCCGACATGGGCAACGCGCGCCGAAGGCACCAGTTCGAGCATGCCTTCCAGAAGGCCGTTGCCTGCGCGCAGGATGGAGGCGAAAACCAGCTTCTTGCCTTCCAGCACCGGTGCCTGAATGGTCTCGAGCGGCGTATCGATGGTTTCCATCGTCATTTCAAGATCGCGCGTCACTTCATAGCAGAGCAGCGTCGAAATCTCCCTGAGCAGGCGGCGGAAGCCGGCTGTGGAGGTTTCCTTCTTGCGCATGATGGTGAGTTTGTGCCGCACCAGCGGATGTTCGATGACTGTGACGCCGTCCATGAAACTGGCCTTCCTTTTTTCTTGTGCCCCTGTAATTGACCGAAAGTCGGCTTTTCGCAAGCCTTCTTCGTGGTTTTACCCTGCCAACAGCTGCATCAGGCGCCGTCGAGTTTTTTAAGCAGCCTTCCGCGCGTTGCCTCGTCAACGAAGGCACATTCCAGTGCGGTGCGGGTCATGCTGTGTATCTCGCCATCGCTGAAGCCGAACTCGTCGGCGGCCAGCGCATATTCCCGTGCAAGTGAGGTAAAGAAGAATGGCGGGTCGTCGGAGTTGATGCAGACCCGCACTCCCGCGTCGCTGAGGGCTCTCAGCGGATGGCTGGCGAAGTCGGGATAGACCTTGAGCGCAATATTGGAGCCGGGGCAGACTTCAAGGACTGTTCCGGTTTCGGCGAGCCGTGCAACGAGACCGGCATTCTCGATTGCCCGCACGCCATGCCCGATGCGGGATGGTTTGACGAGATCGAGTGCATCGGCCACGCTTTCCGGCCCGCAAACCTCGCCGGCATGAATGGTCAATCCAAGGCCGGCATCGCGTGCGATATCGAAGGCGCGCGCATAATCGGCGACGCGGCCCATACGCTCCTCGCCCGCCATGTTGAACCCCGTCACCAGCGGATGTTGGGTGCGCGCCGCATATTCGGCCGCGGCGATCACCCGCTCCGGACCGAAGTGCCGCTCGCCTGTGACGATGATGCGGGTTTCGATACCCGTCTTGTCCCTTGCAATCCGGATGCCTTCGGCAATGCCGGCCAGATAAGCGTCGGCGCCAAGCCCGATGCGGTCGCCATGGTCGGGCGAAATGATCAGTTCGCTATAGATCGTATTGGCTTCCGCGAGTTCGGTCAGATAGGCCTCGGTGAGAACGGCATAATCCTCATCCGTCTTGAACACCTGTGCCACCGCATCATAACAACGGATGAATTCGGCGAAATCCGACCATAAATATTGGCCGTTCCGCAGAAAGCTGCTGGTGTCGATTCCGTATTTTTCAGCCTGTTTCGCGACTAGGGCGGGCGGGGCCGCACCTTCGATGTGGCAGTGAATTTCCGCCTTCAGCAAATGCGATGTCAAATGAAGCTCCTGCCGTGAGAACCGGCCTCGATACCTAGATGGTGGGCGATGCTTTCGCCGATATCGGCGTAGCTTGAACGAATGCCGACATCGCGCGAGCGGATGCCCGGGCCGAATGCCATGATCGGCACCCTTTCCCGTGTGTGGTCCGTGCCCCGCCATGTGGGGTCGCAGCCGTGATCGGCGGTAAGAAGAGCGATATCGCCAGGCGCCATCTTGCGGTGGATTTCGGGGATTCGCGCATCGAAAGCCTCAAGGGCGGCGGCGTAACCGGCAACGTCGCGCCGATGGCCATAAAGCATGTCGAAATCGACGAAATTGGTAAAGACGAGATCGCCGTTTTCTGCCTCGTCGATAGCCTGCAGCGTCGCATCCATCAGGGCGGCGTTGCCGTTTGCCTTGATGACGCGTGAAACGCCTTGGTGGGCATAGATATCGCCGATCTTGCCGATGGCGTGCACTTTTCGGCCGGCCTCCACAAGCCGGTCGAGCAGAGTAGGCTCCGGTGGCAGCACGGAAAAATCACGGCGGTTGCCTGTGCGTTCGAAGGTCGCGACCGTTTCGCCGATGAAGGGACGCGCGATGACGCGGCCTATGTTCAGCGGATCGAGCAGCTTGCGTACCGTCTCGCAGAGCGCGATGAGCCGCCCCAGGCCAAAATGCGTTTCGTGCGCGGCAATCTGGAACACGGAATCCGAAGATGTGTAACAGATCGGCTTGCCGCTCCGGATATGTTCTTCGCCGAACCGCGCGATGATCTCGGTGCCGGAAGCATGGCAATTGCCGAGAATGCCCGGAAGATCCGCCTCCTCGCAGATCGCTTTCACCAGTTCCGGCGAAAACGCATCGCCCTCCGTCGGAAAATATCCCCAGTCGAACGTCACCGGCGTTCCCGCGATCTCCCAGTGACCGGACGGAGTGTCCTTGCCCTTCGAAACTTCGCTGGCGCAGCCATGCAGGCCAAAAATGCGTTCCGGCGCCTCCATGCCGGCGGGAATGTCACCACTTGCCTGCCTTGCGATCTCCAGCAGGCCGAGCGAACACATGTTCGGCAGCTTCAGCGGTCCGGACCGTAGTCCCGTTCTGTCAGCTGCACCGGCAGCGCAGAATTCCGCGATGTGACCGAGCGTATTCGCTCCAAGATCGCCATAGTGCTCCGCATCGGGCGCACCGCCGACGCCGAAGGAATCCAGAACGAGAAGAAATGCTCTTGCCATAACTCACCGAAACGAAGCTGCGCCGACGGGCATGTCAGGCCGAACTGTCGTTATAGATCAGCAAAACGTGAAGAAGGAAGGGGTTTTGTGAACCATTCGGTAAAATCGGCCGCTCAATCCTTGCCCTGCTTTGACCTCGGGGCGTTCAGATTGCGCAGCACATACCAGCCCGCCGCGACGACCATGGCCGCGAGAATGTACCAGGTAATGGCGTAGGAGAGATGGTTGTTGGGGAAGGTAAGCATTGTCTTGCCGCCGACCGGCAGACCGCCGGGGTTGGGTGCCGCATCGGCATCGACATAAAACGGTGCGACGCCCGTAAGGCCGGAGGCCTGCGATATCTGCGGAATATTGCGGGAGTACCAGCGTCCATTTGCGGGGTCATTGGTGCGGAGGAAAAGCCCGCCTGTTTCGGGGGCACGCATCAGCCCGATGACCTCCGCGCGGCCTGTCGGCTGACCTTCCTGTCGCGATGACGGATCTCGCCTGTCGGACGGGACAAAGCCGCGATTGACGATGATGCTCGTGCCATCATCTCGTCTCAGCGGTGTCATGATCCAGTAACCCGGGCCGAGATCGGTAACGGTATAGACCTGGACCTCTTTGTCGTTGAGGAAAGTGCCCGAAAGTCTCACACGGCGATATTCGTACTCCGCTGGCTCGCCGAGCGCCGGCCACTCCCCGGCGGCGGGCGCATCGGTGGGCTCCGCGTGCGCACGGGCCTCGACACGCTCAATCAGGTCGAGCTTCCAGCAAAGTCTTTTGACCTGCCAGGTTCCAAGAGCCAGCAGCAGCCCTGTCAGGGCGACGGTCAGAAACAGAACGACGATGGCTGCGGGGCGAATGCCGCGCTTGGGGGGCGTTGTTTTGGTCATGTCACGGTCCTTGAGAAGCGTGTCTGGCAGAGGTGTCGTCCACCTGACCGGGCCTCATCGCCCCGAATGCGCTTCTTCCAGCAGATAACCCCATAAATCGCGCTACGATTCATGGGGTTATGTGTTGGCGCGGAAGGCGGCCTGCCGGGCTTCCGGCAGGCCGCAATTTGTGGTTAAGGCAGGTTTTTCACATCTTCGATGTGCAGCGGCATCATGTTCTTGTTCATGTTGTACATGACCCACAGCGAACCGGAGAGCGTGATCAGCAGCACCACGACGGTGAAGATCAGCGCCATGAAGGTCCAGCCGCCTTCCGACTTGGTGTCCATGTGCAGGAAATAAATCATGTGCACGAAGATCTGGATGACGCCGAGGCCCATGATGGCGATGACGAGCAGCGTCTTGTTTTCAAGGACGTCGCCCATGACCAGCCAGAAGGGGATCGCCGTCAGAATGACCGAAAGGATGAAGCCGATCATGTAGCTTTTGAACGTGCCGTGGCTTGCGCCATCATGGTGATGATGGTCGTCGCCATGCGCGTCGTGATGTGCGTGTGCTTCGGAACTCATCAAAGAACTCCCATGAGGTAAACGAAGGAGAAGACGCCGATCCAGATGACGTCGAGGAAGTGCCAGAACATCGACAGGCACATCAGGCGACGCTTGTTCGCCGCGATCAGGCCGTGCTTGGCGACCTGCACCATCAGCGTGACGAGCCAGATGATGCCGAAGGTGACGTGCAAACCGTGCGTGCCGACGAGCGCGAAGAACGACGACAGGAAAGCCGAACGGTGCGGACCGGCTCCTTCTTCGATCAGGTGATGGAACTCGTAAAGTTCGACGGCAAGGAAGGCGAGGCCGAAGAGACCGGTGATTCCGAGCCAGACCAAGGTCGTCTTCACCTTCTGCTTTTCCATTTCCAGCATGGCAAAGCCATAGGTGATGGAGGAGAAAAGCAGGAAGCCGGTGTTGATGGCGACGAGCTTGAGATCGAACAGATCCGCGCCCGAAGGTCCGGCCGCATAGCTGCGGCCGAGGACGGCGTAGGTAGCGAAGAGCACGGCAAAAATCAGGCAGTCGCTCATCAGGTAGAGCCAGAAGCCGATCGAAGTGCCGTTCTCGGGATGATGGTCTTCCTTCAGGTAAAAGACCGGTGGTTCAGCGCCGTCGACGCTTTGTGCAGGTGTATGAGCCATGTTTCGTTACGCCTGTTTCGCGAGCAGCTTGGTACGCTCCGCCTCAACCGTGGAGACGTCGGAGGCTGGAATGTAGTATTCGCGATTGTAGTTGAAGGTATGGGCGATCGAGACCGCGACGATGCCGATGAACGACAGAACTGCCAGCCACCAGATGTGCCACACCAGGGCAAAGCCCAGCACCACGCTGATGGCGCTGATGATGACGCCCGAGCCGGTATTCTTCGGCATGTGGATTGGGATGAAGCCTTCCAGCGGGCGGCTGTAACCGCGCTTCTTCATGTCCGTCCAGGCGTCGACATCGTGAATGACGGGTGTGAAGGCGAAATTATACTGCGGCGGCGGAGAAGACGTCGACCATTCCAGCGTGCGGCCATTATAGGGGTCGCCGGTGACGTCACGCAGCTTGTCGCGCTTCAGGAAGCTGACGATGAGCTGGATGACGAAGGAGGCGATGCCGAGCGCGATCAGGAAGGCGCCGAAGGCGGCAATCAGGAACCAGATCTGAAGAGAGTTGTCTTCGAACTGGCTGAGGCGGCGGGTAATGCCCATCAGGCCGAGAATATAGAGCGGCATGAAGGCAAAATAGAAGCCGGTGAACCAGAACCAGAAGGACAGCTTGCCCCAGAACGGATCGAGACGATAGCCGAAGGCCTTCGGGAACCAGTAGACGATGCCGGCGAGAACGCCGAACACCACGCCGCCGATGATCGTGTTGTGGAAGTGGGCGATCAGGAACAGCGAGTTATGCAGCACGAAGTCCGCTGGCGGTACGGCGAGAAGGACGCCGGTCATGCCGCCGATGACGAAGGTGATCATGAAGCCGATCGTCCACAGCATCGGCACGTCGAACTTGATGCGGCCCTTATACATGGTGAAGAGCCAGTTGAAGATCTTCGCACCCGTCGGAATCGAGATGATCATCGTCGTGATGCCGAAGAAGGCATTGACGTTTGCGCCCGAACCCATGGTGAAGAAGTGGTGCAGCCAGACGATATAGGACAGGATGGTGATGACGGCAGTGGCGTAGACCATCGACGCGTAACCGAAGAGGCGCTTGCCTGAGAAGGTGGCGACGATTTCGGAGAAGATACCGAAAGCCGGCAGTACCAGAATATAAACTTCGGGATGGCCCCAGATCCAGATGAGGTTGACATACATCATCGGATTGCCGCCAAGGTCGTTGGTGAAGAAATTCGTACCAGCGTAGCGGTCAAGGGTCAGAAGCGCGAGCGTTGCGGTCAGGATCGGGAAGGATGCCACGATCAGGATGTTCGAACACAGCGACGTCCAGACGAAGATCGGCATACGCATCATGGTCATGCCCGGCGCGCGCATCTTGATGATGGTCACGATCAGGTTGATGCCTGACAGCGTCGTTCCGACACCCGCGATCTGCAGACCCCATATATAATAGTCGACCCCCACTCCGGGGCTTCCGTCGATGCCGGAAAGCGGCGGATAGGCAAGCCAGCCCGTCTGCGCATATTCACCGATGAACAGCGAGATCATGGTGATGACGGCGCCAGCCGTGGTCATCCAGAAGGAGAAATTGTTGAGGAACGGGAATGAAACGTCGCGGGCGCCGATCTGCAGCGGCACGACGAAGTTCATGAGACCGGTGATCATCGGCATGGCCATGAAGAAGATCATGATGACGCCGTGGGCGGTGAATATCTGGTCGTAGTGATGCGGCGGAAGATATCCCTCCGATCCGCCGGAGGCGATGGCCTGCTGCACGCGCATCATGATGGCGTCGGCAAAACCGCGCAGAAGCATGATAAGCGCCAGAATGATGTACATGATACCGATCTTCTTGTGATCGATGCTCGTGAACCATTCATTCCAGAGGTAGCCCCACAGCCTGAAATAGGTGATGGCGCCGACGACGGCGATGCCGCCCAGAGCCACGGCCGCGAAGGTGGCGACAAGAATGGGCTCGTGAAGCGGGATTGACTCCCAGGTTAGCCGTCCGAACAGGAACGACGTTTGATCGGAGTTGACGACCATTTTAGCCTCTTGCGATTCAAAGACGTAAATTCGGCGCGGACAGGCCGCGCCGCAGAATGCCGGGACGTATCGTCAGCCAGCGACTTGTTTGGTTTCCGGCAGCGCCGCAGGTTCGAAAGTCTGGCCTTCGATAGCAGCCGGAGTGGATTGTGGACCGCTGGCGACGCCATAAGGCGCAAGCGGGGTGCAGACGACGGAGTTAAGCGCCTTGGCGATGTCGATGCCTTCCTTGCCGCCGCCGCCATTGGCGTCGATATGCATCATGTCACGCATGCAGAGCTTGTTGGGCTCCACGCAACGGTTGAGGATGGCGCTGTAGAGTTCCGGATCGACCGAAGCGAAATATTGCACCGGCTCGCGCTCCGAAGGCTTGGCGAATTCGAGATATTCCTGGCGCCCGAAGCCCTTGCCGCCTTCCTTTGCCTTGGCCACCCACTGGTCGAAGCCCTGCTGGCTGAGGCCGTGGAATTTGAAGCGCATATGCGAGAAGCCGGGGCCGGAGAAGTTGGCCGAGAAGCCGTCATAGACGCCTTCCTTGTTGATCACGGCATGCAGCTTGGTCTGCATGCCGCCCATGGCATAAATCTGGCCGGCCAGTGCTGGAACGAAGAAGGAGTTCATCGCCGTCGTGCCGGTGATCTTGAAATTGATCGGAACATCGACCGGAGCGGCGAATTCATTGACGCTGCCAATGCCGAGTTCAGGGTAGAAGAACAGCCACTTCCAGTCCATGGCCACAACTTCGACGGTGATCGGCTTGATATCGGCGGTGACCTGACGGTTCTCGTCGATGCGCTCCAGCGGCCGATAAGGGTCGAGTCGGTGGGTGGAAATCCAAGTCACGGTACCGAGCATCAGAATGATCGCGACGGGTGCCGACCAGATCACCATCTCAAGGCGCGTGGAATGGTGCCACTCGGGATCGTAATCCTCGGCCTTGGCCGACTCGCGGTACTTCCATGCGAAGAACAGCGTCAGGGCAATGACGGGAACGATGATCAGCAGCATCAAGACCGTGGACGTGATGATAAGATCGCGCTGCTGGATGGCGACGTCGCCCGAGGGGTTCATGACAACAAGGTTACAGCCGCTGAGCAGCAGCATTGCCGGAATTGCCAGAAGGGCGGATAGGAGTTTTTTGATCATGCGCACGTTCTTTGAACTCGTACAGTTTGGATTATGCCGCGAATAATTGCCGAACATCATTTTTCAAATGAGGTATATTGTCGCGGTGCAGCGAAATCTTTGCGATGCACCATGTGGCGGTCAAAGCTGCGTTTACAGGCGGAGCGCGTGCATTATCGCATAGGAAGCCCGTGGGGCAAGCCTTTCTTCTCAAACTTCAATTGACGTTACGTAGGGTGCGTGTGACAATCCGTCGCATCGTAACGCAACGGAAGAGGAGCCTGCGCGTTACATGAAATGGTTCGTCCATGACGCAGGAGGAATATTATGAGTTATACGAATGCTGCTCCATCTTTTGGGCAGGCGCCAGAGGCGAACGGACACGGTGCCGGCCCCGTAAAGGTCGATCCGGATCGCATTACGATTGCAGTCATTCTTGCGAGAATGACGGAGTTTTTTGATTTTTTCATTTACGCCATCGCCTCCGCGCTCGTTTTTCCGCATGTCTTCTTCTCTTATGTGGATCCGCTGACGGCCACGCTTTATTCCTTCGCTGTCTTCTCTCTCGCTTTTATCGCAAGGCCGATCGGTTCTCTGATCTTCCTCCAGATCGACCGCAGGTTCGGCCGCGCCGTCAAGCTGATGGCCGCGCTCTTCACGCTCTGCGGTTCCACCATGGCGATCAGCTTCCTTCCATCCTATGCCGAGGCTGGCATGCTGGCCCCCTGCCTGCTGGCGGTTTTCCGTATCGGCCAGGGCCTTGGCCTCGGCGGCGCCTGGGATGGCCTTGTCTCGCTGCTCGCCATGAACGCTCCGCCGAGGCAGCGCGGTTGGTACGCCATGATGCCGCAAATCGGGGCGGCCATGGGTTTTGGCCTCGCCAGCGCCTTCTTCATCGTTTTCGTCACGCAGCTTTCCAGTGCAGAGTTTTTGGCCTGGGGTTGGCGTTTCCCCTTCTTCGTGGCGCTGGCGCTGAATGTGCTTGCGCTCTTTGCCCGCCTTCGCATGATCGTGACGCCGGAATTCCAGGCCATGCTGGAACAGCATGAACTGGAGCCGCGTCCCATGTTCAGAATGCTGCGGTCGCAGTTCCCGGTGGTTGTCACCGGCGCTTTCGTGCCGCTGGCGAGCTTTGCGCTCTTCCATCTCGTCACCGTCTTCCCGCTGAGCTGGGTTTCTCTCAACACCAGCCAGCGCGTGTCGGACTTCCTCTTCGTGCAGTTCGTCAGCGCCATCATTGCCGGCGGCATGATTGTCGTTTCTGGTATTCTGGCGGATCGCATAGGGCGGCGGAAACTTCTCGCTATCGCGGCGGTCCTGATTGGTCTCTTCAGCCTTGTGGCCCCCGTTCTCCTCAGTTCCGGTGATATCGGCCGTTATCTTTTCGTGCTGATCGGCTTCTCGCTGCTGGGCCTGTCATTCGGTCAGGCGGGTGGCGCGCTCGCCTCCCGCTTCAGCCGCGAGTACCGCTACACCGGCGCATCTTTGACCTCGGACATTTCCTGGCTGATCGGTGCCGGCTTCGCGCCGCTCGTGGCGCTCGGATTTTCGTCCAAATTCGGCCTTTTCGCGGTCGGCATCTACCTCATGTCGGGCGCCCTGTGTACGCTTATTGCCCTCTGGTTTAGCCGCACGCTCGAAATGCCGTCTGAGTGATCTGGGCAATTTAAAAAACTCCTGAAGCGGTCACGCCGCGGAATCCTGTCGGATTTCGCGGCGTTTTTGTTTTTTTATTGCGCCGGATTAATTTTAATCTTGACTTTCCTAATCATGAAATATTACGTAAGCAATACTGACGTAATTCGGCGTATGTTTGCGCTTGAAAATCGACCATCAGGGAACGCGATGCGAACGAACACGATCATTATTTGCGAAAATGCGGCGATTGCCGCCCAGCCGTTTGACGGCCGCAAAACGACCGTTCGCGCCATCAAACGCCGATAAGCAGAAGAAGAGGAGCAGCCAGGTCGCCTGCGGCTCCGCCCGCAGAGCGCCGGCTGACGCGCCGGATTCGGGAAAAAGGCGATGCCGCGCGAATTGCGCAATGAGAGGAGACAGCCTTGAGCGTGACGGAGCAAAAATTCGGCCTTTACGATGCCGCTTTTGAAAAAAGCAGCTGTGGCGTTGGTTTCATCACCCGCAAGGACGGCGTGCAGACTCACGATGTGTTGAAGCGCGGCCACGAGGCGCTCTGCGCCGTCCCGCATCGCGGTGGCATGTCGGCGGAAGGTGTCGGCGATGGTGCCGGGGTGTCGCTGGACTTGTCGCTCTCCTTCTTTCGGAAACTGACTGGCGAACACGGTTTGCAGACCGGCCAGTTCGGCGTCGGCAATTTTTTCCTGCCGCAGAACTCCGCGTTCCATGATGAGGCGGTTGGCATTATCGGCAGCGCGCTGCTGGAGCAGGGATTTTCGGTCCTCACCGTCCGTGATGTACCGGTAAATGACGCGGCCATCCGTGCTGCCGCCATCCCTTACCAGTTGCCGATCCGCCAATGGGTTTTCTCTGCTCCGGCCGAATGCGCAACTCCGGCGGAATTCGACTGGCGTATCCACAAGGCACTGATTGCCATTGAGGCGCTTGCTTATACCGTGCCTGATCTCGCCGGCTTTTATCCGCTCTCGCTCAGCGCCCGCACGCAGGTCCTGAAGGGCCGCCTGAACTCCCATGAGGTGATGCCCTATTTCTGCGACCTGACGGATCCGCGCCATGAAGTGCATACGATGTATTTCCACACACGGTTCTCCACCAATACCGATCCGCACCCATCCATGGCGCAGCCTTTCCGCCTGATGGCGCATAATGGCGAACTCAACACCGACAAGAAGAACCGCCTGTCGGAAGCGGCAGTCGCCCTGGCGAAGAATGCCAGCATCGTCAGGCCGAAAGGCCAGTCCGATAGCTGCCGTCTGGACCAGACCTTGCAGGCGCGGGTTATGGAGGACGGTCTTGACCTCGTTACCGCTGTGGTCTCGATGATGCCGCCAGCCTGGGAAAACGACGACACCCTGTCGCCGGACGTGAGGGCGATGCTGGAATATTTCTCTCTCTATGAGGAGAAAAATGACGGCCCGGCCGCGCTGATCTTCGGCGACGGCACTATCGTTGGCGCGCGCCTCGATCGGCTTGGCCTGCGCCCGCTACGCACCGTCGAGACGGACGAATATCTCTGCGTCATGTCGGAGGCCGGGCAGATCGCCTTTCCGGCGGAGAGCGTTATCCGGCGCGGCCGCATCGAGGCGGGCGGCATGCTTTATTACGACCACGCCGCGCGCCGCGCCTTTTCCACCGTCGAGGCGCTGGAGCTTCTCGCCGCGCGCCGTGACTATTCATCCCTGCTGCGCGAAGCCCGTGTCATGCTGGAGGATCTGCCGGAAGTGCCAGCGGAAAAGCAGGGCTCACCGCTGCGTTATAATGGTGATCTCGAACGTCACCAGCGTTACGTCGCCTATTCGCACAATCAGGAAAGTTTTAAATTCCTGATGGACCCGATGCTGGCTTCCGGTTCCGAAAAAATTTCGGCGATGGGATACGGCAATGCCATCAACGCGCTTTCCGATCAGGAAGGTGGGGTCGCCAAGTATTTTTCGCAGCGTTTCGCGCAGGTCACCAATCCGCCGCTAGACAGTATTCGCGAAGCTGATGGCATGACGCTACGGGTGGCCTTGGGTGCCAAGCCGAACAGCGGCGCTAAGAAGGCACGCCAGATCGTCGTGCGCTCGCCAATCCTTAGCCACCTGGACATGCTGCGCATCCGCGAGCAAACCGAGACGCCGGTGTGCCGTTTCGAAATGCTCTATGCGCCCGTCTTCGATCAAGGGGAGGCCAATGAAGCGGCATTGAGAGAGGCGATAGACGGATTGTGCGCCGCGGTCGCCGCTTTTGCCGCTGGCGAAGGTGGCATTGCCGTGATCACTGACCGGCATGTTTCCGCACGTCGTGCCGCTTTGCCGATGATCATGGTCGTTTCCGCCATCAATCAGCGACTGATCGAGGAAGGCCTCAGGCTGCGTGTGTCGCTGATCGTCGAAAGCGGACAATTCTCCTCCTCCCATCACATTGCAGCCGGTCTCGGCTTTGGCGCTTCGGCGGTCTATCCGCTCGCCGTGCAGTTCCGCGCCGAGGAGAAATTCGGCAGCGAAGCCGACAAGGCCTTCAAGCGCTTCGCCAAGGCGGCGGAAAAATCGCTGATGAAGACCATGGGCAAGGTGGGCCTGTGTACGGCGGAAAGCTATATCGGGGGCGAGTTCTTCGAGCCGAACTTCCTCGATACGGAAGATGACGTGCTGAAGCGTTATTTCCCGAATGTGAAAACGCCGGTCGGCGGCGTGAGCTTCGCCGTCATCGCCCAGGCCGTGGCGGACTGGCACCGCAAGGCGCTGTCTGTAAAGGGAGAAAGCGACATTCCGCTGCTCGGTCTTTTCAAGGAGCGTGCCGAAGGGGCCGGCCATTCCTATGGCACGACGGCCGTCCGCGGTTTCGTGGATATGACGGAGGAAAAGATCGGCTTCGACAAGGGAACCGAAAACGAAGAGGCGTTACGTCTCCTGCCGCTCAACCGCTTGGAAGATGCCTTCGGTCTCGACGACGCGGCCTATTATCACACCAGTTTTGACCGGTTGACCCCGGAGGCGATCGATGCCTTCGAGGTAACGCCCGGCTACCGCGCATTTGCCAGTATGATGGCGGAAGAAAGAGCGCGTCGCCCCGCCGCCCTGCGCGATGTCCTGGAATTGCCGGCGGATGTGACGTTCGCCGGTTCGGCGGAAGAGTTTCGCCGTGAAATGGGTCGGTTTTCCCGCAAGGGCAATAACAGCTTCATGGTACGGGGCTTGCTCTGCGAAGGCGCAGAGGAAGGCGCCTTCCGGCTGCAATTGACCGGCCCGGACGGCCATGAGCTTGCCAGGCTCGCAGCACTTGGCCAATCGCTGATCGATCGCTTCGGCGAGGACATAGTTGGACATTGGCTTGAAGGGGGCGCTCTTCTGGTTCAGGCGAGGGGCGAGGCTTCCGATTACCTCTCGCTTGTTCGCACCGCGCCGGCGAGCATTTCGCTCAATGCCGTGCAAAAAGCCAGCGAGATCACCATGACCCTCGCCTCTGGTGCAATGAGCCATGGCGCGCTTGTCGCGGCCGCCCATGAGGCTGTGGCGCATGGCACCAACATGGTTGGCGGCATGTCAAATTCCGGTGAGGGCGGCGAGCATATATCGCGATACGGCACCATTCGCGCCTCGCGCATCAAGCAGTTCGCATCGGGCCGCTTCGGTGTCTGGGCCGGTTATCTTGCCGATCCGATGCTGGAAGAGATCGAGATCAAGATCGGCCAGGGCGCAAAGCCTGGCGAAGGCGGACAATTGCCGTCTCCAAAGGTCACGGTGGAAATCGCCGCCGCGCGTGGCGGTACGCCGGGCGTCGAGCTTGTCTCGCCGCCGCCGCATCATGATACCTATTCCATCGAGGATCTGGCCCAACTCATCCACGACGCCAAGGCAGCGCGCGTGCGGGTCATCGTCAAGCTGGTCTCGTCAGAAGGCATCGGCACGATCGCGGTCGGTGTCGCCAAGGCGGGAGCGGATGTCATCAACGTCGCCGGCAATACCGGCGGCACGGGGGCGGCGGCCGTCACCAGCCTCAAATATACTGGGCGCGCCGCAGAAATTGGCGTTGCCGAGGTGCATCAGGCGCTTTGCGCCACCGGCCTGCGCGCCAAGGTGCTGTTGCGCTGCTCCGGCGCGCACCAGACGGCGAGCGATGTCGTGAAATCGGCTCTTCTCGGCGGGGATAGTTTCGAATTCGGCACCACGGCGCTGATGATGCTGAAATGCGTCATGGCGAAGAACTGCAACATCAAATGCCCGGCCGGCCTCACCACCAATCAGGAGGCGTTTAACGGCGATCCGCGGGCGCTGGCGCAATATCTCATGAACATCGCCCATGAAACGCGCGAGATCCTGGCCGCACTCGGGCTGCGTTCGCTGCGGGAAGCGCGGGGCCGCTCAGATCTTCTTCACCTACTCGATCATCCCGCAAGCGTTGGCCAGCTTGACCTCCGGGCAATGCTAACCGTGGTCGAGGAAGTGAAGATCGACAGCCCGGTCTATATGGAAAAGGACTTCGCGCTGGACGATGCCTTCATCGAACTCGTGCGCTCGGCACTGGTCGACGGCGGGCGCGAAAGCATCGAGCTTGGCGGCAACCGTTTCCTTAACAATTGCAACAAGAGCGTCGGCGGCCAGCTCGCCGTCGATATCGAACGTATGCTGAACCATGAGCTTTCCGACGAAGAGGCGGATGCGCTGCCGGCCGTCAGGCGGGACAGCCGTGGCCGTCGATTTCTGGAAGCGGGTTCCGTGCGCATCGATACATCAGGTTCGGCTGGACAGTCCTTCGGCGCTTTCTGCAACGACGGCATGATCATGGTCCATACCGGTACCTGCAATGACGGCGTCGGCAAAAGCGCCTGCGGTGGCACCATCGTCGTGCGTTCTCCCGGCGGCGGTTCGCAGGAGGCGGGCGGGAATGTGCTGGTCGGTAATTTCGCACTGTTCGGCGCAACCGGCGGCCGCACCTTTGTGGAAGGGCAGGCAGGCGACCGTTTTGCGGTGCGCAACTCCGGCGCGACCGCCGTTGTGGAGGGCGTGGGGGATTTTGCCTGCGAATACATGACCAACGGTGCGGTGCTTAACCTCGGCAGTTTTGGCAAGGGCTTCGGCAACGGCATGAGTGGCGGTTTCGTCTATCAATACGACCCCTATGGCGACCTGCCGAAGAAAGTCAGCCACGATTCGATCCTGCTTGGCTCCATCACGGGCGAGGACGAGCAGGCGGCGATCCATCGTCACGCCGTTCACCAGCTTCTGAACTGGCACGCGGTGGAGACTGGCTCAGCGAAGGCCGCATGGCTGCTGGAAAACTGGGAGAGCGAACAGCACAATTTCGTTTACGGCATGCCACGCGCGCTGCTGCTTTATCAGGACAGTGACGAAATTCTCAAGGCCAAGCCGCGCAAGGAATTGCTGGAGGAACTGGCTTCCGCACTTGCTGCCCATCAGCTGCGGAAGTTCAAGCTGGCCTATCGAGATCGCAAGTCCGTATTGAACGGCACCGTGCCGGCCTATGGCGAAACGGATACGGAAGACATGTACGCACTGATCAACAATTACACTGTGTTGAGCATGGCGCAGGCTATCGCCTTGCAGCGATTGCCGATGGCATCGGGTCCTTCCGACGCCGGCATCGAAAAAGCGGTACGCAATCTCATCCTTACGGAAGATTATGCCCTGATGCAGCGTCTGATGAAATATGCGCGCGAGGCTCTTTCCGACCACAGCGACGGACAGCTTGCGGTGATGATCGCCGCCAAGCGACTTGATGACTACAAGCAGGCACTGGCGCGCCGCAACATCTGGTCGGTGGATAGTCCAGGCACCTATGGCTGGATCATTCAGCAGAGCCGCAAAAACATCGAGAAGATCGGTCGTCTGCCGGGCTTCGAAGAGCTTTTCGCGGCCCGCGCCATTCCTGACCTAACCGCCGCATCCAGCCAGAACAGGGCAGCATGATGAAGATACCCTACATTCCCGAAGACGCGCCCTTTAACGGCGACCAGCGCGCCTGGCTTGCGGGTTTTTTAGCCGGGCTCCACTCCCGCGCGGCCATTGGCCTGGAGGCATCTGTCGCCGCTGCCGCTCCCGAGACGGCGGCGAGCGTGCTGAACATCCTCTTCGGCACACAGACCGGCAATGCCGAGGCGCTGGCGATGGATATCGCCGGCGCCGCCCGCACGCAGGGTATGCAGCCGGAGGTGATGGCGCTTGACGACGTGTCCATGGAGCGCCTCGGTTCGATGAAACGGGTCATTGTCGTGACCTCGACCTATGGCGAGGGTGAAATGCCCGATAATGCGCAGCTATTCTGGGAAGCGCTTGCCACTGATGGTGCGCCACGACTGGAGGCGATGAATTTCGCCGTGCTGGCGCTGGGTGATACGGGGTATGACGGATTTTGCCAGGCCGGCAAACTCATCGATACGCGCTTTGAGCAGCTCGGCGGCAAACGTATGAAAACGCGGATTGATTGCGATATCGACTTCGAGGACGCTGCCGCCGCCTGGATCGATGAGACCCTGCCCATTGCGCTCGCGCTCGATGGCGGCCAGGCGGCGACTGTCGTCATGCCTCGTCCGGCCCAACTCCCCCGGCGGGTGACACAGGAATGGAATCGGAAGAATCCCTATCTGGCGCGGCTAAGCGTCAATCACCGTCTTTCCGGTCCGGCTTCATCGAAGGAAATCAGGCATTACGAATTCGATCTCGGGGAAAGCGGCCTCAGCTATGAGGCGGGTGATGCCCTTGGTGTCGTTCCCGTCAACTGCCCGAAACTGGCTGGTGCGTTGCTCGACCATTTCGAGGCGGGAGCCGATAGCGAAGTGGCCGGGCTGGATCGTTCGGTGGGAGACGCATTTCTCCGCATGTTCGAAATCTCGACGCCCTCGCGCGAACTGGTCGCCGAAATCGGCAAGCGCGCGGGTCATGACGAACTGGCGCATGTTCTTGCAAACGGCGACAGGGAGCAGCTGGCCGCCTTTCTCTGGAGCAAGGATATTCTCGACCTGCTCAATCTTGGCGACAGGCGTCTTTTTGATCTTGCCGAATTCGTGACTTTCCTGAAACCGCTGCAGCATCGGGCTTACTCCATCTCCTCCAGCCCCCTTGCCGCGGGAAACAGCGTGCATCTGACGATCGCCAGCGTGCGTTATCGCGCTCACGACCGCGAGCGCGGCGGCGTGTGCTCCACCTATCTGGCAGATCGGGTGGAGGCAGGGGCGACTGCCGGGGTTTTCGTTTCGCCCAATAAGGCGTTCCGTGTGCCGCAGAACGACGATGCGCCGGTTATCATGGTGGGTCCGGGTACGGGAATAGCGCCGTTCCGGGCCTTCCTGCAGGAACGGCTGGCGCGGGGCGCCACCGGCCGGAACTGGCTGTTTTTTGGTGACCAGCACCGGCAGTCGGATTTCATTTACGAGAGTGAGCTGGGTGAAATGAGCCGTGCGGGCGTGCTGACGCGTCTCGATCTCGCCTTTTCGCGCGATCAGGCGGAAAAGATCTACGTGCAGACGCGCATGCGGCAGAATGGCAAGGCGCTTTATCAGTGGCTCGAAGAGGGGGGCTATTTTTACGTCTGCGGTGACGCGACCCGCATGGCGAAGGACGTAGACGATGCCCTGCACCGGATCATCATTGACGAGGCCGGCCTCTCTGCGGAAGCAGCAAGCGAATATGTCAGCCAGCTGAAGCGCGAAAAGCGCTATCTTCGCGATGTCTACTAGTCGTCAGCGCGAGGGGATCCGGATGCAACGGTGCATTCAGCAATTGCTGCAGACTGTCTCCGCATCGCGCTGCTTGAAGAAATAATCGCGGCCGATGGTGATCGACTTGACGCCAGAGGAGGAGATGTCGGTCATGAACATCAACAGTTCATGCGGGACAGAAAGTTCGACATGGATGAGGAAGCTGTCAGCAATCAGCAGGCGGGTCGGCACCACCACCGCAGAGCCGACCGCATAGGGCCGCTGGTTCTTCTCATCCCAGGACCAGGTGATTTTCGCCTGTTTCTGAGCATCGATCTTGATACCGCTGATTTTCAGGCGGAGACCCTTCGTGCTATAGGGCGCGAAGACTGCGGATGCTACATCCCCCATGCCTGCAAGATAGGTCTTGTCTACAGAACCCGTTTTCGAAATCAGGTCGTTGATCGTCGCGGCGGCGCTGCTTGCCCGCTTGTAGGTATTGTAGCCGATGGTGAGTTCGAAGGACGTCACATAAAGTGCGAGCAATATCGGGAAAATGATCGCGAATTCCACCGCGCCAACACCGCGGCGATCTCTTGCGAAGCGTGAAGCAAGCGCAATGAAACGCAGCCTGCCTTGCGTCACGGCGGCAATCAGACCTGCCATCAGGAGCCCCCGCTTGTCGTGTATTTTTCGTTCATGAAAGCGTCGGTCGCGACGATCAGGAAGTGAGAAGGCATCGATCCATCGGCCGGGCGAATTTTTGTAAGATAGGGGCGAATGATATCGGCGGTCACGCGCCAGCGATAATAGACACGCAGCATGTTGATCGTTTCCGGCCCACCCGGCTTGAAGCCGAATTGCGCCGTATCAAGATCGTAATATTCTCCGAAGGCCTTCAAAGGTATGGCGGTGGGGATATCCTTGAAGGTGGTGAAGGAGCGAAGATCGATATAGAGCTTCTGTTCCGTTTTGATCTCATCCGCCGAGCAGGTGATTATCACCGAGACTTCGTTGCAGAAGTTCTTTCGGAAATCTTCTTTCGAAATCGAACTGCTGATCTGCCCCGTCCTCAGCCGCCGGGCCATGCTTTCGGTGGCATTGACGACCACCTGCTCCGCGATCATGGCGATGAAGGTTTCGATGATTGCGAAAACAACCAGGAAATAAGGGATGGCGAGGATCGCGAATTCGATGGCTGCGGTCCCGTCGCGCGAAACTCCGAATTTTTCCAGCAATGGCTTCAGTTTGGCCAGTCGCATGAGGCAGTGTCGATCTCTAAGCATATGCGGCAAGCGCAACCGTTGAATTGTTGCGGACCATAATCAACCGATGTTTAAAATCAGTTACCTCGGTGATTTATACTTTAGTGATTTATGAAAATGACACAGACGCCAAATGAAAAAAGCCCGGCACGGTGCCGGGCTTTAATAAACGAGGGACGGTGATTATTCCGCGTCCGCTTTGGACAGAACCTCGAGCGTGGGTGTCGAGGTGATATTATAGCCGCAGTCTACGTAATGGCACTCGCCCGTCACGCCGCGCGAGAGGTTGGACAGAAGGTAGAGCGCAGACCCGCCGATATCGTCGATATCCGCCGTCCGTCTCAGCGGCGCGTTCTTCTGGTTCCATGCGTAAATGGCGCGCGCGTCGGAAATGCCCGCACCTGCGAGCGTGCGGACCGGACCGGCCGAGATGGCGTTGACGCGGATATCGCGCGGGCCGAAATCTGCAGCGAGATAACGCACGGAAGCCTCGAGCGCCGCCTTGGCAACGCCCATGACGTTATAGTTCGGAATGACGCGCTGCGAACCGTTATAAGTCAGTGTCAGCATGGAGCCGCCATTCGTCATCAGCTCGGCGGCGCGCTTGGCGATTTCCGTGAAGGAGAAACAGGAAATGACCATGGTGCGGCTGAAATTCTCGCGCGTCGTATCCGCGTAAAGGCCCTTCAGCTCGTTCTTGTCGGAGAAGCCGATGGCATGCACGACAAAATCCAGCGCGCCCCATTTTTCGCGAATCGTCTGAAACAGCGCGTCCACAGAAGCGATATCTTCGACATCGCAAGGCACGATGAAGTCGGAGCCAAGTTCCGCGGCGAGCGGTTTGACACGCTTGCCGAGCGCTTCACCCTGATAGGTGAAGGCCAGTTCCGCGCCCTGTGCCGCAAGTGCCTTGGAGATACCCCAGGCGATGGAGTGATTGTTAGCGACGCCCATGATGAGGCCGCGTTTACCCTGCATGATGCCGTTCATGGGCAATTATCCGTTATGACGCTGGAAGACGAGCGTGGCGTTGGTACCGCCGAAGCCGAAGGAATTGGATAGGATGGTGTCGATCTTGGCATTGTCGATGCGGCTGCGAACGATCGGAACGCCCGCAAATTCCGGATCGAGTTCGGAAATATGCGCGCTCTCGCCGATGAAACGTTCCTGCATCATCAAGAGGCCGTAGATCGATTCCTGTACACCAGCCGCGCCAAGCGAATGGCCAGTCAGCGACTTGGTCGACTGGATGTGCGGGATCTTATCGCCGAAGACTTCGCGGATCGCGCCGATTTCCTTGCTGTCGCCAACCGGCGTCGAGGTGCCGTGGGTATTGATGTAGTCAATGTCGCCCTTGACGGTGGAAAGAGCCTGCCGCATGCAGCGGATTGCGCCTTCGCCTGAGGGGGCAACCATGTCGTAACCGTCAGAGGTCGCGCCATAACCGACGATTTCGGCATAAATCTTGGCACCGCGTGCCTTTGCGTGTTCCAGCTCTTCGAGAACCAGAACGCCCGCACCGCCGGCGATGACGAAGCCGTCGCGGTTGACGTCATAGGCGCGCGAGGCGACGTCCGGGGTCTCGTTGAATTTGGACGACATGGCGCCCATGGCGTCGAAAAGGTTCGACATCGACCAGTCGAGGTCCTCGTGGCCGCCAGCGAACATCACGTCCTGCTTGCCCCACTGGATCATCTCGGCGGCGTTGCCGATGCAGTGCGCCGAGGTGGAGCAGGCCGAAGAGATGGAGTAGTTGACGCCGTGGATCTTGAACCAGGTCGCGAGCGTGGCCGAAGCGGTGGAGGACATCGCCTTCGGCACGGCAAACGGACCGATGCGCTTCGGGCTGTTGTTCTTCAGCGTAATATCGGCAGCTTCGACGATGGTGCGGGTGGAAGGACCCCCCGAGCCCATGATGATGCCGGTGCGCTCATTGCCGCTGATATCGCTCTCTTCCAGACCGGAATCGGCGATTGCCTGCTTCATGGCAACATGGTTCCACGCGCCGCCCTGCGACAGGAAGCGCATGGCGCGGCGGTCGACCAGATCGGTGGGGTCGAGAGAAGGCTTGCCCCAGACCTGGCACTTGAAACCGTGTTCGGCAAAATCCGGCGAAAAAGAAATGCCGGATTTGGCATTGCGCAGCGACGCGGTGACTTCAGCGGCATCACCGCCGATGGAAGAAACAATACCGAGGCCGGTGACAACAACTCGTCTCATGAAAGGGACCTTTTCTTAAGATTTCGGCTGGACAACCGAAGCCGCCCGGCGTTTGTCTGAACTATTCCGTCTGCCTCAGGCAGCCTTTTCCTTGGACAGGCCGACCCGCAGGTCTGTCGCCTGATAAATGGTTTCGCCGTCCGCCTTCAGCCAGCCGTCCGCAGTTCCAAGCACCAGACGGCCACGCATCACGCGCTTGAAATCAATACCATATTGAAGGAGCTTGGTGTGAGGGCGCACCATGCCCTTGAACTTCACTTCGCCAGTGGAAAGCGCCATGCCGCGGCCTTCTTCGCCCAGCCAGCCGAGGAAGAAGCCGGTCAGCTGCCACATGCCATCAAGGCCGAGGCACCCCGGCATGATCGGGTTGCCCTGGAAATGGCAGGGAAAATACCAGTCATCGGGGCTGACATCATATTCGGCACGGATGAAACCCTTGTCGAACGCGCCGCCGGTTTCTGAAATTTCGGTGATGCGGTGAACCATGAGCATGGGGGGCAATGGGAGCTGTGCATTTCCCGGGCCGAACAATTCGCCGCGACCGCAGGACAGGATCTCCTCGTAATTGTAACTTGATTGCCTCGTTGCCATACCGCTTTCACTTCCCCAATTACTGGTGTTGATCGACTTCACTAGAGCAAGTTAGGTTCAAAATGAAGCGCTGCAAGGGCAGAGGCGGTTCCGCCCCCATTCTTTGTCTTCGAACCTTCTTTGCAGAAGTCATTACCTCAATATGCCGTCCGCATACAGGAACCATCCGGCCGGAACCAGAGGAAATTTGCAGGAATGGCCGGTTTGCGGCCATTTGCGACACTCGGCGGCGCTGAAACTATTGAAAGCATTCCCTGCAAAAGATATATGCTATTGCAATTGACGGGTGGCATACCTCTGTTTGGAATGGGATTGCATGGCATTTGACGCCACATTGGATATCGGAACGAGGCTGCGGCGCTCTGGGCTGAGGCCCACGCGCCAGCGCGTGGCTTTGGGCGATCTTCTCTTCGCGAAAGGTGACCGCCACCTCACCGTCGAGGAACTGCATGATGAGGCTGTGACAGCTGGCGTGCCCGTTTCTCTCGCCACGGTCTACAACACGCTGCATCAGTTCACCGAGGCCGGTCTCATCCGGGTTCTCGCCGTGGAAGGTGCCCGTACCTATTTTGACACCAACGTGTCGGACCACCATCACTTCTTCGTGGAAGGCGAGAACGAGGTTCTCGATATACCTGTCA
Organism: Agrobacterium sp. FDAARGOS_525; assembly: GCF_003938925.1. Classification (NCBI taxonomy): domain Bacteria; kingdom Pseudomonadati; phylum Pseudomonadota; class Alphaproteobacteria; order Hyphomicrobiales; family Rhizobiaceae; genus Agrobacterium; species Agrobacterium sp. FDAARGOS_525. Next base: position 1,144,946 of record NZ_RKIU01000003.1, read on the forward strand.
ACAATCTCCAGATCGGCAATCTGCCGGAAGCGCCTGAGGGCATGGAAATCGCCCATGTGGATGTGGTGATCCGCCTCCGCCGCAAGCGCGGCTGAAGTTCTTCGGTTCGACAATGGATGTGCAAATGGCGCCCGCGGGCGCCATTTCTGTTTTCAGCGTCGTTCCATGGGTCACTTCATGACATCTTCCGGGCGTCTGCCGGGCTTGCCTTTATAGGGCGGGAAAGTCCAGCCGAAGATCAGCGCGCCGGACCGGATCCCAAAGGCCATCAGCACGCCCGCTGCCGAAGCGGCGTAAAGCGGCGCGCCGAAGAAATAGACGACAATGAAGGTGGAAGAGCCCAGAAGCGCGCAGGTGATGTAGATTTCCGGCCGCAAGAGCACGGACGGCTCACCGGCGAGAATATCGCGCAAAACCCCACCAAATGTTGCCGTCAGAACGCCGGTGACAATGGCGACAGTTGCCGAACCGCTTGCTGCGAGGCCCTTGGCCGCTCCCATGACGCAATAAGCAGAAAGGCCGAGCGCATCGAGCCAGATCAATACCCGGTAACGGGATTCGAACAGATGTGCCGTGAAGAACAGCAGCACCGCCACCGAGACGCAGACGAGAATATAGGTGGGGTTGATGACCCAGAACACGGGCGTTCTGCCGAGCACGAGATCACGCACCGTGCCACCGCCGATACCGGTGGCCGCCGCAAAAAACAGGAAGCCGATCAGGTCGAGCTGCTTGCGCGAAGCGGCAAGCGCACCGGTTGCGGCAAAGACGGCCACGCCGGCATAGTCGAGAAAACCCAGAAGTGTCATGAAAAGGTTCCCCCCGGAACACGGGCGGCGAACACGTCAGTGTCGCGCAAGCACTAAACTCTAGGCTGGCCGCCCGGATGATCGCAACATCCATAACCCAAACGGATGCAAAGGAAAATGCCGTGCGAATCGCTCTCGTTGCCGCTCTTCAGGCGCTGGTTCTCTTGATGTTCCCGGTGGCGCTCTCGGCGCAGCAGCAGCTGGTGAGCGATCCGGAGATTTACGAGAAGGATCATTTCCGCAACGAGTGCAAGGCGGCAGCATTCGGCGACGATTTCGTCACACGCCTGGATATCAACAATGACGGGTTGATGGATGCCGTCGTCAATCACGGGGTTCTGGATTGCGACGGCGAAAAAGGCCGCGCTTGTGATGACGAGGGATGCCCCTATAATTTTTACGTGCAGGTGAAGGAGGGCGGCTACCTGATGATCGCGACGGCCCGCATCTACGGTTATGACTTCATCAAGCGTTTTGGTAACATGGTCTTCGTGCTGAAGATGCATCCGCGTTATTGCGAGCGTACTGATAAGGAGCCCTGCCTGATGACGGTGCGGGTGCGCGGGACAAAATTCGTCACGATCTCGCGAAAGTGAGCGCAACGGTTGCTACGGCGTAATCCGCCGGATTTTCACCCTCTGATTATAGCGCTGTCGGAGTGAGCGCGGAATGATGAGTGTGGCGATGGCGACAACGAAGACAGCGACCGCCACGACCCAGAGAGCATCCGATTGCAGCTTGGCCCCGAGAACGGCACCGCACATCGCACCGCTCAGCATGCCCAGCCACGGCACGATCTGGATGCCCCAATCAAAGCTCCGGTCACCGAGAAGAAAGCGGCCGATGCCTCGGCCGAAACGGGAAAGGGCGCCCGTCACATAGGTTAGGCCGATCGGCAGTCCCTCGATATGCTCGACGGCCGCATTGACCATGCCCATGGCGAAGACCACGAGGTAAAATTGCACGAGGCCCGAGGTCTCGCCACGAAGCAATGCCGAAATGGCCACAAGCGATCCGACCGCCATGAGGACTGCAAAGATACGCCGCTCGAACTTGTGCGCCACCACGATCCCGCCCGCGTTGCCCGCCACAAAGGCGATGATCGCGACAAGGAGTTTCACGGCGTGGGAATAGATGCCGGCTTCCGCTGAAACCGCGGCGCGCGTGGTATTGCCGGTCATGAAGGATACGAAGTCGCCGGAAATATGCAGTCCAACCGCATCCGTCATGCCCGCGATGAAGGAAATGGCGGCAACCAGCGCGATACCCGTGCCGGTCCTTCTGGCCTTGATGATATTACGACGTCTCTGTCTGGTCATGGAGAGCTCGATACGGGAAATCGTTGGGCCTGCTCGCCGGCCGCGTTCTCTATGTCTAGAATGGCTGGCCGTGCATTTGCAATCGTTCCAGGGATGTGCGTGCGCTTTCTGTTTTGTCTAGACAAATACAAAATGCCTGCCTACGATGCCTCAAATAAAGCGAAAAACAATGTCGCACAAAAATAAATCAAAAGGGGTTCCGATCATGAAAAAAACCTGGGTTTTCGCCGCTGTGGCGGCGCTTTTCTCATCCGCTTCCGCCTATGCCGAAACGTCCGTGACGATAGGCATGTCGGGCTGGACGGGTTTTGCACCGCTGACGCTTGCAAAACAGGCCGGCATTTTCGAAAAGAACGGCCTGAAGGTCGAGATCAAGAAAATCCCGCAGGCCAGCCGCCATCTCGCTCTCGCTTCCGGTGACATCCAGTGCGCCGCCACCACGGTGGAAACCTGGATCGCCTGGAACGCCAATGGCGTGAAATCCACCCAGATTTTCCAGATGGACAAATCGCACGGTGCCGATGGCATCGCGGTGCGCAGCGATGTCGCAAAGGTCGCGGACCTCAAGGGCAAGACGGTGGCCGCGTCCGCACCGGGCACCTCTCCTTATTTCTTCCTCGCCTGGATCCTCAAGGAAAACGGCCTGACACTGAAGGATGTGAAGGTCGTCAACCTTGAGCCGGGGCCGGCCGCGCAGGCTTTCGTCGCCGGACAGAACGATGCAGCCATGACCTATGAACCCTATCTCTCTACCGTGCGCGCCGCTCCCGACAAGGGTAAGATTCTTGCCACGACACTGGATTATCCCGCGGTTATGGACACGTTTGGCTGCACGCCAGACTTCCTGAAGGCCAATCCGCAGGCAGCCAAGGCTCTGGCGGACAGCTATTTCCAGGCACTTGATCTTATCAAGGCCGATCCCGAAAAATCCTATGCGACGATGGGCGCGGATGTGAAACAGTCCGGCGAGGCCTTTGCCGCTTCGGCAAAATTCCTCGAATGGCAGGACAAGGCCGCCAACCAGAAATTCTTCGAGGGCGAGTTCAAGACTTTTTCCGAAAAATCGGCTGACCTGCTGCTCGAAATCGGCGTGATCAAGTCGAAGCCCGATCTTTCGACCCTCGCGGACACGTCCTTCATCAAGTGACGGAAACAGCCAGCTGCATTTCCCTCTCCGGATATTGCAGCCAGTAAGAAGCGCGACAGTGTTCCCGCGTCTTGAGTGCGGGAACATGGTGATGGCGTGGCGAAGTGCCGCGCCGGTTCGGGACAGGCGACAGAATGCAACCACTTCAACCCATAAAGAACAGCACGAGGATAGCGCTCGGCATCCTGTTCTTCGTGCTTTTTTTCTCTGCCTGGGGCTTTGCCACGCTGGGCGGTTTCGTGTCGCCGACCTTTCTGGCCGACCCCGTCACCATGCTGAAGGATGGTATCTATCTGCTGACGGATCAGGGTTTTGCCAGCGATATCGGCATGACGATCTGGCGTGTCGTGGGCGGTTTCGTGCTGGCCTCCGTAGTCGCCGTCCCTCTCGGTATCGCCATGGGGGCTTATAAGCCCATCGAGGCGCTGCTTGAGCCTTTTGTCTCCTTCGCGCGTTACCTTCCGGCTTCCGCCTTTGTGCCGCTGCTCATTCTCTGGGCCGGCATCGGCGAGATGCAGAAGCTGCTGGTGATCTTCATCGGCGCCGTCTTCCAGATCATCCTGATGGTGGCTGTGGCCGTCGCCGGCACGCGGCGGGATCTGGTGGAGGCCGCCTATACGCTGGGCGCGAGGGATCGGGGCGTGGTGCGTCGAGTCCTCATTCCCGCCAATGCGCCCGACATTGCCGAAATCCTCCGTCTCGTCCTCGGCTGGGCCTGGACCTATGTCATCGTCGCGGAACTGATCGGCGCCTCCTCCGGTATCGGCTACATGATCATCAACAGCCAGGCGCTGATGGCGACCGGCCAGATCATCTTTGGCATCATCGTCATCGGTGTTATCGGCCTTATCTCGGATTTCGCGTTCAAATCGCTGAACTGGAAGCTTTTTGCCTGGAGGCTTGCCTGATGAGCGAACTCGTTATCAACGGCGTCAGCCGCATCTTTCCAGGCGTACACGGCGGGCAGCCGACGCTGGCCCTGCAGCCCACCAATCTGGAAATCCCGCGCAATGATTTCGTTACCATCCTCGGTCCTTCGGGATGCGGAAAATCGACCCTGCTGCGCATCATCGCCGGGCTTGACCGTCCGACAACGGGCGAGGTGCTGTTGTCAGGCAGGGCGGTGACTGGCCCGGGGGCGGACCGCGGCATGGTGTTCCAGTCCTACACGCTGTTCCCTTGGTTGACGATCCGTGAAAACGTCGCTTTCGGCCTGCGCGAACGCGGCGTTGCGGAGAAGGAAAAATGGGAGATCGTTGACAGCTATATCGACAAGGTCGGCCTGCGTGGTTTCGAAAACCATTGGCCGAAACAACTCTCCGGCGGCATGCAGCAGAGAACGGCCATTGCCCGCGCCCTGGCAAATGGCCCGAAAATCCTGCTGCTCGACGAGCCTTTCGGCGCTCTCGACAATCAGACCCGCGGGCTGATGCAGGAATTGTTGCTCGGCATATGGGAGCGTGAGCAAAAGACGGTCATTTTCGTCACGCACGATATTGAGGAGGCGGTTTTCATGGCATCGCGCGTGGTGACCATGTCTGCGAGGCCGGGCCGTATCAAATCGATCACGCCGGTCGACCTGCCGCATCCGCGCCACTACACCGTCAAGGCCAGCCCGGAATTTTCCGAACTGCGTGCAAGGCTGACGGAAGAAATCCGCAGCGAAGCGATCGCCGCCGCCGCTCACGGATAGCAGGGTATGGAACGGGGAGGATAGAAGCATCGGGATGAGGGGCACAGGCGCCGATCTTCAGGAAAAGTCACTGCACGAGCGAATCCGCAACGATGTGGAGCGCCACATCATGTCAGGCGAATGGCCGCCGGGATATCGTATCCCATTCGAACACGAAATGACCCGCCAATATGCCTGTTCGCGCATGACGGTGAACAAGGCTTTGGGAGAACTGGTGCAGCGGGGTCTTATCGAAAGACGCCGGCGTCTCGGTAGTTTTGTCCGTCAGCCCCACGCGCAATCGGCCGTGCTGGAAATCCACGATATCGAACGAGAGGTGCAGGCACTTGGGCTGGTTTACAGGTATCGCCTCGATCAGCGGCGTCTCCGGCCTGCGGGTAAAGACGATGGAGCGGCTATGGCGCTTGCGGCCGATGCGCCCGTGCTGGAACTCACCTGCACGCATTTTGCGGGTGGCGTCCCATTTTGTCTGGAAGAGCGCCTCATCAATGTCACTGCTGTACCGGAGGCCGAGTTTGCCGATTTTTCGCAGATCGGCCCCGGAACGTGGCTGCTGAAGATGGTGCCCTGGAGCGCTGCCGAACATCGCATCAGCGCCGTCTCGGCCGACCGCAAAAATGCCGCTGCGCTGGGTATCCGATCGGGAGCCGCCTGTCTGGTCATCGATCGCCGGACCTGGCACGGAACGGATTACATCACCCGCGTGTCGGTCACCTATCCCGGTGACCGACACGCGCTCGTTGCGCAGTTTTCGCCTTCGCAGAGCAGCTGAAGACGGTAGATCGGTCAATTTTTTGTAAAGAAGAGTTTACGGGTCGTCTTTTGGCAATATAATAGTTGTCAAAAGAACTCAGGTTTATTATCGGAACGTCAAGCTTTTACGACGGCATCCGTTATGACCCCGGTTTCAAACCGGTCAATCTGCGGATGGGTTCATCGACGGAAATCCGGGATAAAAAACATGTCAGTTGCGACCACCACTTCTTCCGCGTCTCTCAACAAGGCAAGCAGGACACGGCGCATTTCCCTTGCCACGACGGTTACCTTACTGGTTGGATTGAGCGCCGGTGCGGTTTTCGCTCAGACGGCATCCGAACCCCAGATTCAGTCCGCACCGCAAGCGGAAACGGTCCAGCCGGCACAGCCGTCCCCACAAACCCCGGCGGCGCCGGACGCTCCAGTCGTTCAGCCGAACCAGCCTTCCATGCCCGCACAGGAACGGCCGGCAGCCGTGGCGCCTGCACAACCTCAAAACAATGAAGCCGCGCCTGCAGAGCGCGCACAATCTTCAGTCGCTCCCGCCCTGACACCCGAAGGTGCCGCGCCGACCAACGAGGTTTCAACCCCGGTAGAGCCCGTCGGCGTCGACCCGGCAAGTGCCGAACATCGCGCGGATATCCCACACAACCTGTCCCCCTGGGGCATGTTCATGGCGGCGGACTGGGTCGTGAAGGGTGTCATGATCGGTCTGGCCTTCGCCTCGCTGGTAACCTGGACGGTGTGGGTTGCAAAGTCGGTTGAACTTGCAGGTGCGCGTGTTCGGGCCGGCGCAACGCTGAAGGTCATTCGCAAGGCGAAAACTCTTAACGAAGCTACCGAGGCTGTCGAGAAGAAAGGCGGACCTGCGGCGCTCATGCTGCGCATGGCAACTCATGAAATGCAGCTTTCCGATGCTGTGGTCGAACATACCGATGGCGGCGGTATCAAGGAACGTGTCTCCTCGGCGCTGTCGCGTATCGAAACCCACGCCGGTCGCCGCATGTCACGCGGGACGGGCGTTCTGGCAACGATCGGTTCCACCGCCCCCTTTGTCGGCCTGTTCGGCACCGTCTGGGGCATCATGAACTCCTTCATCAGCATTTCGGAATCGCAGACCACCAATCTCGCCGTCGTCGCGCCCGGCATTGCCGAAGCGCTTCTGGCCACCGCCATCGGCCTCGTTGCCGCCATTCCCGCAGTGGTGATCTATAACGTCTTCGCGCGCTCGATCACCGGATACCGCCATCTGCTGGCGGATGCCGCAGCGGGCGTGGAGCGCCTCGTCAGCCGCGACCTCGATTTTCGCCGCATTCCGCCGGGCAGCACCAGCAAACCCGCAGTATCGCTGGTTGGACGGTGATCGGACATGGCTGGAGGAATTCGCGAAAACAGCGGTGACGATCTCTCCGAAAACCATGAGATCAATGTCACGCCCTTCATCGATGTGATGCTGGTTCTGCTCATCATCTTCATGGTGGCCGCGCCACTCGCCACCGTCGATGTGAATGTCGATCTTCCCGCATCCACCGCAAAACCCGCGGAGCGACCGGAGGAGCCGCTGTATCTTACGGTCAAAGACGATCTCTCGCTTAATCTGGGCAATGATGCGGTGGCCCGTGAAGCCTTGGCGGCCGCCATCGACCGCCAGACGGGTGGCAAGAAGGATACCCGCATCTTCCTGCGTGCAGACAAGGCGGTTGATTACGGCCACTTCATGGAAATCATGAACCTGCTGAGAGATGCCGGTTATCTGAAGATCGCCCTTGTGGGGCTGGAAAATGCCGCTGCCGTATCGCAGCCTCCGGCTGCTGGCCAGCCCGCCCCGTCGGCGGTGCAGGAAGCGACGCCATGAGTGAAAACGGCTATCCACAGGCCCGACATTCCCGCCTTTGGGAGGTGACGCTGTGGTCCGCCGCGGCGTTGCTGATGCTCAGCGTCCATGCCGGGTTCGCTTATTATCTGATGCAGGAGCCGGATGAGCTTGAGGCCGGCGGGCCGCCCCCCGCCGCCATCATGATCGAAATGGCGGCGATACCGGAAGCCGTCCAAACTGAAGAAACGACGCAGGCACAGGATGTCGAGGACGCCGAAGAAGTGAAGAGCGACAGCAGCGAACCGGTTGAGGAAGCTGCTCCTGAAGAGACCCCGCCACCACCTGAACCGGTTGCCGAAACGCCGCCGCCTGAGCCGGTGCAGCCGCCTGAGCCACCGGTCGAGGAGATCGTCGAACCGCAGGAAATTCCCGAGCCGGTTGAGCCTGTCGATCCCGTTCAGGAGCAGATGATGGCGGAACTTGAAAATGTCGAGGTCCCCTTGCCCGTCATGCGGCCTCCGCCTCCGCCCGTCGAAAAGAAGGTGGAAAAGAAAGAGCCTGAAGAGAAAAAGAAGGTCGAGCGCCAGCGCCCCAAACCGCAGCAGGCCTCGGAACTGCGTGAAACTGCGAAGGCGGAAGCCCAGCAATCCGACCGCACGGCCGCATCGCGCAGCAATGCCGGCTTCTTTTCTTCGTCATCCGCCTCCCCGGCAAAATGGGGATCGAAAGTCCGCTCGCACATTCAGCGCCGCAAACCACGTTCACTCCGCAGCGATGCAATGACTGCGACGGTGCGGTTCCGTGTCAATGATGCCGGTGCCATCAGCGGTGTCAGCGTTGTTCAGTCCACCGGCGATTCGTCCGTGGATCAGCAGATCGCCGCCTGGATTCAGAGCGCGTCGCCCGTGCCCGCCCCGCCGCCGGAAGCAAACAGGACGATCACGCTGCCGATCAGCATCCGCTAGCAGCTCCCCTGGCGGGACCGATTTTTTCCGACCTGTCCCGTGGTGTGGCCTCAATGATATTTCGCGAATGTTTTCGATGGTGTAGGTCTTGACGACATCACAAGCAGAGGCATTCCGGAATGAAATTCTCAATCGCAGAGGCGGAGGATCTCGTATCCTCTATCTTTGAGCGCAACGGCGTCCTACCGCAAAACGCCCGCTCGGTGGCAAAGGCGCTCGTCGCCTCCGAGGCCGCCGGGCAGGGTGGTCATGGTTTTCGCCGTATACCCGTTTACGTGCGTCAGGCCCGTGTAGGCAAGGTCGATGGCAAGGCGCGTCCGGTGGCCACACGGGTGAAGCCCGGCGTCCTCTCTGTCGACGCCAATCATGGTTATGCCTATCCGGCGATCGATCTCGCGCTTGAGGAATTGCCTGAAATGGCGCGCCAGCAGGGGATCGCGCTCGCCGCCATCCACCGTTCCCATCACGCCGGCGTCATGGCGCTGACTGTCGAACGTATTGCCGAAACGGGTCTCGTGGCGCTGATGTTCGCCAATGCGCCTGCGTCCATGGCGCCATGGGGCGGCAGCAAGCCGCTTTATGGTACGAACCCGATTGCCTTTGCCACGCCCGTTGGCGGCGCTGATCCACTCGTCATCGATCTGGCTCTCTCCAAGGTCGCACGCGGAAAAATCATGGCGGCGCGCCAGAAGGGGGAGACGATCCCGGGCGACTGGGCGCTTGACAGAAATGGCCGACCGACCACCGATCCGGAGGAGGCCATAGAAGGAACCATGGTTCCTGCGGGCGAAGCCAAGGGCGCAGCGCTGGCGCTGATGGTGGAAATCATGGCCGCTGCAATTACCGGCGGAAACTTCGCCTTCGAGGCCTCCTCCCTTCTGGACGACAAGGGTGCGCCCCCCTCGCTCGGACACACCATTATCGCAATAGACCCTGTATCATCAGGCGGCTCTGCCTTTACCGAAAGGCTGGCTCTCATCGCCCAGGAGATAGAAAAACAGGAAAATGTCCGCCTGCCCGGTCGCCGCAGCCAGGGTATCCGCAAACAGGCGTTGGAAAGCGGTATCGTGATCGAAAGCGATATTCTTGGCGAAATTCAATCGCTTTGACCGGACATTAAAAACCCGGCGGGTCGACCGTGACCCGCCGGGTAAACCGTAAATGGCTGCGGTTATCTGCATCGATGGGACCGGACATCATGTCCAGCCGCCATTTGGTCCGCCGATCCCGCCATTGATATGGAAGGATTTTGACGCAGAAAGCCGCTCATCCGGTTTTCAGCTTCCGGAAAGGACTTTGTCGCGGAAGCTTGAGTTGAGCAGGTGGCGATTATGCCTCCTGTTCGATCAGGCCGCGCAGCAGGGCAATACTGACGGTATTCAGCAGATTGGTCGCACCCAGCCTGTGGCGCACCTTTTCCAGAGTATCCTTGACGTCCGCCTCGTCGGCGCCGACTATCACGGCGACGTGTGAGGGATGTTTGCCCCGCGCGACCAGCCCCAGATATTGCCGCTCACGCTCCGAGAGGACGACTTCATGCATCTGGCGATGTTCATGCGGCGTATTTGAAGACATTTCTTTCAGCCTCAAAAAAGATTGCCCTTCCCGGGCAGGAGCAGGCAGTGTTCATTCTCCGACACCAGCTCGTTGGCCGCTCCGTCCACACGCGAACAGAAACGCCAATTTCGCCAATAGGTTTCATCTGGCCTCAGGAGTTTTGCGGTAAGGGGCCGCTTTCGCAGCCTGTAAATCCGATGCGGACGTTCTATTCCAGCCATTGAGGGCCTGCGACAACGACGCCCAGCGACGACAATCTGTCTGGCGTAAAATGCAGTTTCAAAGCTTTGGAATGTTTTCGTCACACCCGAAGGAGATCGGCGCTCTAATAATCGATGTGTTCCACCGATAAAATAACATGACGCGCCAAGTTTTTCATTTTATTGTTATGTTTCGGCACACATCGCGACAACTGTTGATATATTCATCAACTTTAATGCCTCGTTCCGAAATATTGATGCTGTAGCCATGTATTATCCGGCGGAATGATGCGCGTGTTTCCGGCGAATATCCGTAGGTGTTGCCCCGAACCAGCGGGAAACGGAGCGGGAAAATGCACCTGGGGTCGAATATCCAAGCCGGTAACTGATGTCGGAGACCGGAAGATCACTTTCCACCAGAAGCTTGAATCCGGCATTCTTGCGAATGGCATCCTTTATCTCGTTGAGATTGGTCCCGAGTTCGGCAAGGCGCCGCTGAAAACTGCGTTCCGAAAGGTTGAAATAAGGGGCAATCTCGCTGAGCGAAAGCTCCGCATCGGAAAGCCTCATCTGCATATACCGCTTCACCTGATCGATGAAATGCGTCGCGTCCGCCGATGTCTCCGGTCGGAGCATCCGGCACTGCAAATTCATCAATTCGAACAGGCGTTCATCGGCGTTGGGATTGGCCACCTCAAGGAGAGATAAGGGAAGGCGCATGGTATGGATCGGTTGGGAAAAGCTGATCCGCTTCGTCATTCTTTCTTTAAATAATTGAATATTATCGGGTTTCGGTCGCTCCATCCCAATCTCGATCTGATGGATGCGCTCTCCCAGAATATCGCGGAGTCGCTGTATCAGGATTGCCAGGGACAGATCGACATATTGATCACGCTTGACAATCACCGGTGCAAAAGACCATGACAGCGTCACCCCGGTCGCATCTGCAACCATGGTGAAATTGCTGTTATTGGTCGCATAATAGACGTGATCCTGAAGAAAGCGCAGAAACGCCCGCACCGTCGGGGCGCTGATCAGGCCATATCCGAAAGCACCGGACGCGCCGGCGGGAAAAGTGGAGGCGCACTGCAATCCGAAAGCGTCGTCGCCGGATATCAGGGCGCAGGTTTCCAGCAGACGGCATAATCTATCGAGGCTGATGCGCTCTGTGAGACTTCCGAAATTGTCGGGATCGATCTCAAGAGCCTTGCAGATGGGCGCGATATCGATGCCACGCCCCCGCGCATAATTGTTGACGCCGGCGGCCAGACCGGCCACCACAGTTATTTCGTCGCTGAGCCTCTTTTCGGGCATCCCTAGCCTTGGCGTACCATGTTTGGAAATTGTCGCCTGATGGTAAGCCTCGCGCACCCGTTTGTCGAGCAGCGCGGCCGGGGATTTTATGTACGGTTGCGGACGCTTTGCTCCAGAAGCTGCATCATTGTTTTTCCCGCATCTTCGATCGCGCCGCTGTTGTCCACAGTGATCACGTCAAAATCGCCGTCGACACAGAGAGCACTACGTTCCAGCCGTCGCAGGATATCGTCGCGGCTCTCCCGTCCTCGCTGTTCCAGCCTTCGTGCCAGAACCTCCGGTCGCGCCACGATATTCACGACCTTCAGGCGGGAAAAAGCAATACCGAACTGAGGCAGGGCCGACCGGGAACCGTTGGCGATAACCACGTCCCCGGCGTCCAGCTGACGATAGACAGCGGCCGGAATGCCATATTTCAGCCCATGCGCCTGCCAGGAGACTGCGAAAGCGCCTTCACTCTCAAGCCGGTTGAATTCCTGCATGGAAACTGCGTCGTGGTTTTCACCGCCCGCGTCGCCACTGCGGGTAATGACGCGGCGGGTGAAGTGAAAGCCCGGCCGGCCGGACAGCTGCATTGCCGCATAATCCATCAGCGTATCTTTGCCGGCCCCGCTGGGGCCGACAATGACGATCATGGTTCCGGGCGATCCCTCGCGCCGGCTATCTTGTCCGTCGCCGGTCATGCCACGCGCTTGCCCAGACGCCAGACGGAACGTGCCACGGGAACGCCATCTTCGCGGTGAACCCGGACCAGATCGGCCCGCAGACCGCCGGCTATGCGGCCGCGGTCGTGAAGACCAACGGTCCGCGCTGGTGTGGCCGTGACCATACGCAGAGCTTCCGGCAGCGTGATGGCTTCCACCTGATCGGCAAGCAGGAACGGCGCGAAGAGCAGGCTGAAGGGCACGTAGTCGGAAGAGAGAACATCCAGAACACCAATTTCGGCCAGGTCGCGGGCGGCGATGTTGCCGGAATGGGATTTGCCGCGAACGATGTTCGGGGCGCCCATCAAGACACTCATGCCGGCGCTGTGCGAAGCTTTTGCCGCCTCGACGCTGGTGGGAAATTCCGCCAGCTTCACGCCGTGACCAATTGCTTCGCCGACATGCGCTTCGGTTGCATCGTCGTGGCTCGCAACGGTGATTCCACGCTCGGCGCAGCGGGCAGCCAGATAATCACGATGTTTGGCGGAATATTCCGCCGATGCCGCCTGCCTGCGCCGCACGAATTCGGCGAACGCCTCGTCGCTCAGACCGCGCTTCTTCTGATAATAGAAAATATACTGGTCCATCGACTGGAACTGGCGCTGGCCCGGGGAATGATCCATCAGCGAAATCAGCCGCACGCGCGGATCGGTTTCGAAATCTTCAAAATGCTCCAGCACATCGGCGGAAGCGACCTCACAACGCAGATGCAGCAGGTGGTCCGAGCGCAGGCGGTTCTGATCCGCCGCCGCCTCGATGGCGTCAGCCATTTCCCGCATTTCACCTTTTTTGAAACCACCGTCTTCATCCGAGCCAAGTCGCAGGCAATCGAATACGGTGGTGATGCCGGAGGCCGCCACCTGTGCGTCATGGGCCTGAATGGCGGCAATCTTGTCCCAGATGACACCGGGGCGCGGCGAATAATGCTGCTCGAGATGGTCGGTATGCAGTTCCACCAGGCCGGGAATCAGGAAATCGCCTTCAAGATCTTCTCCGGTCTTGGAGGCGCCTTCGCTGATATCGGCGATCTTGCCGTCGCGGATCAGAACGGAGCCCAGAATAATATCGTCTTCCAGAACGATACGGGCGTTGGAAAGGGCGTGCTCAGTCATGGTGTCGCATCTTCCTTTGGCTGCTGGCCAAGCGGGTGCCAGCTGTGAACGGTGAAGGGGGCGCCGCGCGTTTCTTCAATGAACAGGGCGAGGCCGGAAACGGTGAGGGGTTTGTCGGTGAATTCGGCAAATCGTGCGGTGAGAAGCTCACGCACGGCGGGCTGTTCGCTTTCGTCGATCCGGCCGGTCAGCGTCATGTGAAAACGGAAATCATCCATGACATGCGGATAGCCCCAGAGCGAAAGATTTTCCCGCTGGCTTTCGGTCAGCATCTGCGGCCGGCGGCGGGCAATATCTGTTTCGGACAGGGGGGCGCGGAACCGGTCGAAATGATCCACGATCTCCGCTGCAAAGTCTTGCAGCGGCTGGTAAATGCGATCCGGCACCAGGGCGAAGAATGGCCCAAGTGCACCAACCACGATACGCGGAATGTCAAAGGCCGGCTGGCTTGCAGCAAAGTCCGCCACGGCCACCAGCAGCTCTGCTTCGCTGTATTTCTCGGACAGCTCGAAAGGCGCTTTCAGGGTTGCGTGGAAGCCATAACGGCGGGGCTCTTCCGTCATCTCCGCATAGTCGGCATGGTCATCATGCAGTCTGCCGGAAAACGCGTTTCGTCCAAGCCAGCGGGATGCCGTTTCGGTCAGAGGATGATCTTTAGCCGGAGAAAAATAGATGGCATAGCGCACGGCAAGCACTCTTCGGTGTCATGGAAAACCAGGGATGAGAAGCTATTTGGCGTGACTCGCCCGCCTCCCGCAAGGTCAGGAGTGCGAAGTAATCTCTTTCCGTGACAGAATGATGATGCGGATGGAAAAAAGCGCACCCGGAACCTCATAGAGGTTCCGGGTGCGCTTGGGGATAAGTTAGCCCTACGGACGCGGAACGGAGAAAGGATCAGTTGCTTCTCCTGATGTGCGGGGCGGGATGACGAACGCTTGCGGCGTCACGTGAAGTCCCGCCTTACCGGGTTTAATGCTGCGTTTTTCCGATCAGACGCGAACGCAGCGAGTTAGAAATGTGGTCGAACAGGAAAACGACGAACAGGATCAGCAGGACCATATAGGCCACCTTGTCCCAGTCGGCATTGGTGCCCATCGCTTCCAGCAGTTTCAGGCCGATACCCCCGGCTCCCACCGCACCGATGATGGTGGCGGACCTGGTGTTGCTCTCCCAGAAATAGAGTGACTGTGAAATGAACACCGGCAGAACCTGCGGCAGCACGCCGAAGCGATTGACGGCAATCGGCGAGGCGCCGACCGATTTGACACCCTCGCGCTGCTTGTCGTCGACATTCTCCAGCGCCTCGGCATAGACCTTTCCGAGCGCGCCGGTATCGGTGAAGAAGATCGCGGCAATGCCGGGGATCGGTCCCGGGCCGAAGCTGCGGGTGAAGAACAGTGCCCAGATGAGCATGTCGATCGAGCGCAGAAAATCGAAAAGGCGCTTCATGCCCCAGTTCGCCGCCCTGTTCGCGGTGATGTTGCGTGCGGCGATAAAGGCGAGCGGCAGGGCAACGACGGTGCCGAAAAGCGTACCCACGAAAGCCATGACCAGCGTTTGCATCAGCTTGGACAGGATGTCGGCGTGTTGCCAGACACTGTTGTCGAGAAAATCATCGACCATATGGCTGAGATTGGAGCGCGCGGGATCGAGCCTCTCTTCCCAGAGAGCGAGAGCGGCAAGCTCGCCATAACCCTTGCCCCAGAATTCCGATTTCGTATCGAACAGGAAGTTCGCCCATCCAAGGAAACGGCGCTGCACATAAACCTGACTGGTGCGGATTTCCGCCTGACCGGCGAAACCGTAATGCACCAGCACCTTCTTGCCGTCCTGCTGGATTTCGGCAGGCAGCCCCTGTGGTGCAACAACGCCGTCGTCGTTGATCATGACGGGATAGTTCTTGCCGTCGACATAGACATCCACGCGGGTTGGCGTCACATCGAGGCGGTTTTCCGAACCCACATAAACAACGCTGTAACCGCCATCGGGCAGGGGTTGCAGCCAGTCGATCTTCGCATCGACCGGATATTGACCGCGGCTCGACCATTGCGGTTCAACCTTGCCGGCTTCGAAACGGAGGCGCGGTTGGGCGCGCCAGGAATACCAGTCCTGGATGTAGCTGGAGGCGCGATCCCATCGGCCCTGCATGAAAGCCGGACCAACATTGAAGAGGAAAAAGCAGCCGACGAGGTAGGCGGTGACGGCAAGAAGTCCGACAAGCAGACCATATCGCTGCATGAAACTGCGATTGAATACCTCAGGATGCGCAGCCGTCAGCCTCTCGCGCTCGGCAGTGTTGAGAATGAAGCTGGAAGACATCAGGCCGCTCCCCGTCCGAATTCGAAGGATTGATGGCCGATCAGCCTGCGGCGCAGCCAGCCGGAAAACTGATCGACGGCGATGATGGTGATCAGCAGCAGAATGATGATGGCATAGGTCTTCGACGCATGATCATTGCCGATGGACAGCCGGAACACTTCGCCGATGCCGCCGCCGCCCACGGCGCCGATGATGGTGGAGGCGCGCACGTTGATTTCGGCGCGCAACAGCGCATAAGAAACGAAATTTGGCAGCACCTGCGGCACGATGGCGAAACGCACCCGCTCCAGCCAGTTGGCACCGGCGGCGCGCAGGCCTTCATCCGGCTTCATGTCGGCATTTTCCACCACTTCGAAGAAGAGCTTGCCGAGAGCGCCGATGGTATGGACCGAGATTGCGATGATCGCCGCGATCGGACCGATCGACAGAATGGCTGTCAAAAGCCCGGCGACGACGATTTCAGGAAAGGCGCGCAGCACTTCCATCACCCGGCGCACCAACCAGCGCACAAGGCCGGCGCCAACGAGATTGGTGGAGGCGAAGAAGCAGAGCACGAAGGCGAAGCCGGTGCCGATGATTGTCGAGACCAGCGCAATATTGAGAGTGATGATCAGCTGGTAGATGAAGTGCGGGATGTAGAAACCGCTGGTGATGTAAACGCGATCCGCGACATAGTTGTATTTCAGCGAACCGTCCGCATAGGGCGACGGCAGGTCAAACATGGCCCGGAAGATTTCCAGCGGACTATCGGGTACGAAGGTCTTCATGAAATCGAAGAAATAGGGCAGGCGCTCGAAAAATTTGCCTGAGTTGGCCGCATTGGCGAAATTCAGGGAGGCGGCAAGGATGACGAGAAAGATCACGAGCGAAATGACGGTATAGATTCGCCGAGTCGCAAGCTGCTGTTGATAATGACGCATGACCGTCTGGGACGATGCGCTCAATCCTTCTGGCGAGAAGGTACCATGGTGCAGTGTGGTCGCCATGCCGCTTTTCCTTTATTTGCAAAAGCGGCGGCGCCGCAAGGCACCGCCGCTTCCGGATATGATCTGAGGATCAGCCGCCGATAACCGACTTACGGGCGTCGATGATCGTCTGGTAGAAAGACGGATCGACCTTGATGTAGGCGGTGTTCTTGCCCTGGGTGAAGCCCTGGAAGCAGGCGAGGTCCTTCTTCGGCAGTTCCATGAAGAAGTTTTCGACCTTCTGCTTCATCGCGTCGCCGAGCTTGTTGGTGACCATCAGCGGGCCGTTCGGGATCAGTGGCGACTTCCAGACTTCGACGATATCGTCCATGTCAAGGTTGCCCTTCTTGACCATCTGGTAGAGGTTGCCGGCCGTGTAGCCTTCTTCCCACTTGCCCACGCCCGAACCAAAGGTGGTGCCGACATCGAACTTCTTGTCGAGAACGGCGAGAACGAGGTTCTCATGGCCGCCGCCAAAGCCGGTTTCGGAGAAGTATTCCTTGACCGGAACGCCGGTTTCCTTCGGAATAGCGACGTTCGGAACGAGGAAGCCGGAAGTGGAATCCGGGTCCGCGAAGCCGATCTTCTTGCCCTTGGCATCAGCCAGCGTCTTGATGCCGCTGTCCTTGCGGGCAACCATGATCGTGTAGTAACCGGTCGAGCCGTCAGCGCCGGCGGTGGTCAGAATCGGATCAACGGCCTTCGGATCGGCCAGGGCGATCTTGGCGTAGGAAGAAGCGCCCATGGAGGCGATGTCGATGGTGCCGCCGAGCAGACCCTGGATGACGCCGTTATAGTCCGGCGATGGGAAGATCTGAACTTCGGAAACGCCGGTCGCGGCCTTCAGGCCATCGGCTACGCACTTCGTGTTGCGGATCTGGTCCGCTTCGTTTTCGGAACCGTCGAGACCGATGCGCAGGACCTTGACGTCCTGGGCCATGGCGGAACCGGCCAGAACGCCAAGGGCGACTGCCGAAAGAAGGATTTTCTTCAACATGGACTTTCTCCTGTTTCCCGGCAAGCCGGAGTTTGTTGTGAACCATCGGCCCTTGACGCGGGCGCAAACGATGCTGGGCGGTTCCCTCAGAGCCCGGCGAGAGCGAGCGGTTCGGGACCGGCAGATTGCTGCACCGGACGCGCGGCAAGCTGCGCGCCGGGAATATTGATGCTGGTCGAGGTCATGGTCTCGTCGATGCCGGATCCCTGAGAATCGGTTCCGTAAATCTCGGTAACGGCTGCGGCCGTCAGTTCGGCGGGCGTTCCGTCGAACACGACCCGGCCCTGAGACATGCCGATGATGCGTTCGCAATAGTTGCGCGCGGTATCCAGCGTGTGCAGGTTGGTAATGACGGTGATACCTTCACGCTCATTGATGTCGCGCAGCGCGTCCATCACGATCTTGGCGTTCAGCGGGTCGAGCGAGGCGATCGGCTCGTCGGCAAGGACCATCTTCGGAGACTGCATCAGGGCGCGGGCGATGGCGACGCGCTGCTGCTGACCGCCGGAAAGCGTACCGGCCGCCTGCATGGCCACATGCTCGATGCCGAGCCGCTCCAGCGCGGCGATGGCCATCAGGCGCTCTTCATGTGTGAAGATGTTAAAAAGGCTCAATGCCGTGGAACGGTGGTTGAGGCGTCCAAGCATGACATTGGTGAGCACGTCGAGGCGCGGAACAAGATTGAATTGCTGGAAGATCATGGCGCAGTCGCGCTGCCAGTTGCGCAGTGCAGCCCCCTTCAGCGACGAGACTTCCGTGTCATTGAAATAAATGGAACCCGAGGACGGATCGACGAGGCGGTTGATCATGCGCAGCAGCGTCGACTTGCCGGCGCCTGAACGTCCAATCACGCCGACCATCTGGCCCTGCGGAATTTCGACATTCACGGAATCGACCGCGGTGTGATTGCCGAAACGGCGCGTGACTTGCTTCAGGTGAAAGCTCATTTCCCCGTCCAATCTTCTTTTGACGGGGTTCGGCGTAACAGCGGTGCGTGAAGTGCGAATGTCAGTTTGATGAAGAAAATATTACAAAGAGCTCAAGTGTTGCGGCCGCATGTTTGCCGGCGAATGTCTGGGAACCGGCCCGCCGCGTCTTCAGGACACCAAACTGAAAAAGCAAACCCCGGGAACTTCCCGGGGTCGATCAGGTCTGTAATGTTTCAGCCGCGATATTTTATGATGAAATCCTCGGCCGCCATGCTGCGAAAATCATCGAGCGCGTCGCGCAGTCTTCTGTGATCCCAATCCCACCAGCGGAGGTCATCCATCTGCCGGCCCAGTTCTGCGGGGAAACGCTCCCGGATCAGTCTTGCGGGTACACCTCCCACGATGGTGTAGGGCGCTACGTCCCTCGAGACGACAGCACCTGCTCCGATCACCGCGCCGTTTCCAACGGCGACCCCAGGCAGGATGGTGGCGCCGTGGCCGATCCAAACATCGTGACCGATCACAACGCGTCTGGCGCGGCGAGCGGCAAAAAAATCGGTCTCGTCTTCCGCATCGTCCCAGTAATTGCGCGCGCGATAGGTGAAATGATGCAAGGTCGCCCGCTGCATGGGATGATTGGTGGCATTGATGCGGACGGAGGCAGCGATGTTGACGAATTTGCCGATGGTCGCGCACCAGATGGCGCCGTCCTGCATGACATAGGAATAGTCGCCCATCTCGACCTCCTCGATGCGGCAACGCTCCGAAATTTCGGTGTAGCGGCCGATCGCGCTGTTGGTGACGCGGGCGGTTTCGTGGATGACGGGCTCAAGGCCGACCTTCACACTCATGCTGCAGCCTTCCGCGGAGAAAACTGCGAAACGTCGAGAATGCGGTCGGCCACGGCTTCCCGCACTTCTTCATCATGAAAGATGCCGAGCAGTGCCGTGCCCTTTTCCTTTTTCTCCCTGATCATCTCAACGACGACACGCCGGTTGGTGGCATCAAGGGAAGCAGTTGGCTCGTCGAGCAGCAGGATCGCATGATCGGTGATGAAGCCGCGGGCGATGTTGACGCGCTGTTGTTCACCACCTGAGAAAGTGGCGGGCGGCAACGACCACAATTCGCGCGGCAGGTTAAGTTTCGAAAGCAGAGCGGCCGCCTGCTCACGTGCCTCTTCAGTGGCAATCCTGCGCGCCAGAAGCGGTTCGGCAACAACGTCTATGGCGGCGACTCGGGGTACCGTGCGGAGGAATTGGCTGACATAACCGATGGTGCGATGGCGAATGTCGAGGATCGTGCGAGGGGAGGCGCTGCCGATGTCGACAACTTCACCCTCATGGCGGATCAGAATCTGTCCGCTGTCTATGGCATAGTTGCCATAGAGCATCTTCAGGATCGAGCTCTTGCCGATGCCGGAGGGCCCGCCGAGCACGACGCATTCGCCGCTGCAGACAGAGAAATTGACATCGCGGACGACAGGCAGTTCGATGCCGTCGCGAAGATGCATGGTGAAGCTTTTGAAGACTTCCGAAACGATGAGAGGCGTCGGCATGGCGTCAAACCTGCAAGATGGAGGAAACAAGCAATTGCGTATAGGGCTCGCGCGGATCGTCCAGCACCCGGTCGGTCAGGCCGTGCTCGATGACGTCGCCGCCCTTCATCACCATCATGCGGTGAGACAGCAGCCGGGCTACCGCGAGGTCGTGGGTGACGACGACGACGGCGAGGCCGAGATCGTTAACGAGGCCACGCACAAGATCAAGCAGACGCGCCTGCACGGACACATCGAGACCACCTGTTGGCTCATCCATGAAAACCAGGCGCGGCGAGGTGACGAGATTGCGGGCGATCTGCAAACGCTGGCGCATGCCGCCTGAGAAGGCGCGCGGCTGATCATCGATACGGTCGGTGCCGATTTCCACCCTCTCCAGCCATTCGCTGGCCGATTGCCTGATATTCCCGTAATGCCGGTTGCCAACTGCCATCAGCCGCTCGCCGACGTTTGCACCGGCCGAAACCGCCATTCGCAACCCGTCTGCCGGGTTCTGATGCACGAAGCCCCAGTCGGTGCGCATCAGGAAACGCCGTTCGGCCTCACCCATATGGTAGAGATCGCGCATAGAGCCGTCGCGCATGCGATATTCCACGCTGCCTGCCGTTGGCATCAGCCGGGTGGAAATGCAGTTGAGGAGCGTGGTTTTGCCGGAACCGGATTCGCCGACTATGGCGAGAACTTCACCTGGATAAAGTTCGAAAGAGACATTGCGGCAACCGGCTCGGTCACCGTAATATTTTGAAACGTCACGGACTTTGAGAAGCGGTGCGTCGCTCATTCTGCGGCCTCCTTCACATCCGCCAGCATATGGCCCTTGTGGCCATGGGCGCGGCGGTCCTCGCAATGATCGGTATCGGAGCAGACGAACATCCGTCCGCCTCTGTCATCAAGCACCACCTCGTCGAGATAGACATTTTCTGCGCCGCACAGCGCGCAGGGCTTGTCGAAGCGCTGGATTTCAAAAGGATGATCCTCGAAATCGAGGCTGACGACGTCGGTGTAGGGCGGTACAGCATAGATGCGCTTCTCGCGCCCGGCACCGAACAGCTGCAACGCGTCCGACATGTGCATTTTCGGGTTGTCGAATTTCGGGGTTGGCGATGGATCCATCACATAACGCCCGGCCACCTTCACCGGATAGGCGTAGGTGGTGGAGATGCGGCCGTTGCGGGCAATGTCCTCATAGAGCTTGACGTGCATCAGGCCATATTCCTCCAGCGCGTGCATGACGCGCGTTTCGGTCTCGCGCGGCTCGAGGAAACGCAACGGCTCGGGAATGGGTACCTGATAGACAAGCACCTGGCCCGAATGCAGTTCCTCTTCCGGAATGCGGTGCCGCGTCTGGATGATGGTGGCATCCTTCGTTCGGGTCGTGACGGCAACATTCGACACCTTCTGGAAGAAGGCGCGGATGGAAACCGCATTGGTCGTGTCATCGGCTCCCTGGTCGATTACCTTCAGCACGTCGTCGGGGCCAAGAATGGAGGCGGTCAATTGCACACCGCCCGTGCCCCAGCCATAGGGCATGGGCATTTCACGGGAAGCGAAGGGAACCTGATAACCCGGAATCGCGATGGCTTTCAGGATTGCCCGGCGGATCATCCGCTTGGTCTGTTCGTCCAGATAGGCGAAGTTGTAGGCAGCCAGTCCGTCGTCAAATGAAACTTCTTCAAGCATTGCGCGTTAGCCTTGTGAAAAAAGGAGTACAAGCTCATGGAGATTGGAATTCTTGTAGCCGTGTTCTTTGCTGTCTTTGCAGCAACGACCGTCTTTTGTGCTTACTGGTTTGGCGAGCAGCACAGCCGCTGAGTCATTCGGCCGCATCGCCCATCCATTCCGCGCCAGTCGCGTTCGTTGCTTCGAAATCAGCACGCATTTTTCGGACGAGTCCGAGTTCAGCCTGGAAATCCACGTAATGCGGCAGTTTCAGATGTTCGACGAAGCCCGTTGCCTGCACGTTATCGGCGTGTGAGATGACAAATTCTTCGTCCTGCGCTGGCGCTACGACATCTTCGCCGAATTCGCCGGCGCGTAGTGCACGGTCGACCAGCGACATCGCCATCGCCTTGCGCTCGCTCTGACCAAACACCAAGCCATAACCGCGCGTGAATTGCGGAGGGGCCTTGGACGAACCCTTGAACTGGTTCACCATCTGGCATTCGGTAACCTGGATATCGCCCAATGAGACCGAGAAGCCAAGTTCCGGCACGTCTAGCTGGATTTCAACTTCACCGATGCGAATCTCGCCGACAAAAGGATGTGTCCGGCCGTAGCCGCGCTGCGTGGAGTAAGCGAGCGCCAGAAGAAAACCCTCATCGCCGCGTGCCAGTGATTGCAGGCGCAGATCGCGCGACATCGGGAATTCCATCGGTTCCCGCGTCAGGTCACCGGAAATATGGTCGTCCGGCAACTCGCCATCGCTTTCGATCAGCCCTTCCTGGGCGAGAATATCGGAAACGCGCATGACATGTTCCGGCTCGCTATCCCGCTGGGTTGCTGCTTCGACCGTTTGGTCTTCGAGAAGAGAGGGGTCGAGCAGGCGGTGGGTATAATCGAAGGTCGGCCCCAGCAATTGTCCACCCGGCAGGTCCTTGTAAGTCGCGGAAACGCGCCGCTTCACCGTCATATCAGCTGTGTCCACCGGTACCGAGTAACCGAAGCGCGGCAGCGTGGTGCGGTACGCACGCAGCAGAAAGATAGCTTCGATCATGTCGCCGCGCGCTTGCTTGATGGCAAGGGCTGCGAGCGACTGATCGTAGAGAGACGCTTCCGCCATCACCCTGTCGACAGCGAGCGAAAGCTGTGAAACGATCTGCGCGACCGTCATGGCCGGCAGGTCCCGGTCTCCGCGCCGCTTGTCGGCCAGAAGCCGGTGGGCATTGGCGATGGCGGTTTCACCGCCTTTGACAGCAACATACATCTTATGACTCCACGAGTTTGATGCGCGTCGTGCGCGGCAGGCAGACGAATTTATCGCCAGCCGTCAGGATCACGTCGACGCCGCGCGGGAAGAAAGCGTTGTTCTCCGCCCAGAGCCTCGGTAATATGTCGGGCAGACCGGAAGGACTGATCACGTTGACGTGGCGGATGCCAGGGCCGGAAAGCTGCAGTTCCCGACCGCCATCGAGATCAGGCAACTCGATGATGAGCGTGGTGGAACGGTCGGGATATTCCTGGCTTCCCAGGGCGAAGAGACCGAAGGACGAAATGGCGCTGCCGGCCTCGAAGACCGCGAAATGTGCCGTGCCCTTTTCTTCTGTCGCAGCTGCGCCAGTGTGAAAACCGATCCAGCCGGGGACAGCGGTTTTTCGCAGTGCGCTGCTCAGCCAGACCGGAGTGTCATGGTCACAGAGCGCCAGCAGAACCGCTCCGGTCGCCGCGGCAAGCGGCAGCGGCGGAAAGACTGCTGTTTCGACCGCCTGTGTGGTGCCCGGACGGGCCATGCCGTCCATCAGTTTTTTGAAAACCCGTTGGGAATCGAAGACGGCGTCGGAGAAACCGCCCGTCAGTGCTTCGGCCTTGACACCCATCAATCTTCTCCTCGAACCATGGTAAAGAAATCGACCCGTGTGGCGGCAGTCTCTTTCATTGTCCGCTCTTTCTCTGCGGTCAGCCTTTTTTCGAGAGGCGAGAGAAGCTCGGTCTCAATGAAATCCCGTGTCGGGCTTTCCTGCCAGAGCGCATCGAAAACGGCGGCGTACCAGGCTTTTTTGCGGCCGGTGCCGAGAACATGCGCATGACCAACGGTGCCGGAGGCCAACTTGATCGTCGCCCGGGTGACTGTCGTTTCACCGAGGTTGAAAGGAGCGCCGCCACCGCCGATCCGGCCCTTGACCATCACCAGCCCGGTTTCCGGCCCGCGTACGGTTTCCGTTTTGGGGTGCTCACCCTGGCGGGTCCAGGCCGTTTCAAGTTCCTGAACCGTGGCACGGGCAAGGAGCGCTGCCGCTCTTTTTCTGCCTGCGTGTATGTCTGCCGCATCGTTCGTCATCGCTTGACCTCTAATGTCTATTGATATAGACAACTATACAATATAAGCTACAAGTAATGGCGATGAATGACAAGCGTGTGACATGAGCCCTTCGGCAACGATGAAAAGAAAGAATGGAGTGGCGCTCTGGCGGCAGATTGCCGACCGGATCAGAGGCGAAATCGCCGCTGGTGATCACGACGAAACCGGAATGTTACCGCCAGAAATGACATTGGCGCAAAAATTCGGCGTCAACCGCCATACTGTCCGGAGTGCCATTGCCGCACTGGCGAGCGAGGGCATACTCGAGCCGATGCAGGGACGCGGCACGATCATCGCCCGCAAGGAGCGTTTGAGCTTTCCGATATCGCTGCGCACGCGCTTTACGGCTGGCATCGGCGATCAGGTAAAGGAAATGGAGGCGCTGCTGCTTTCCCACATCACCGAGCCGGCCAATGCCGATCTGGCGGCGCGACTGCAATTGCCGCTGGGTACGCCGCTCATACGTCTCGAAACGCTCCGAAAGGCGGATACTCGCCCGGTCTCTCGCTCGACCACGTGGTTCCCCGCCGACCGTTTTGCCGGAATAGGAGAGGCTTATCAGAAAAGCGGCTCCATTACGGCTGCGTTCAAGATGCTTGGCGTGGCTGACTACGTGCGCATTTCGACCGTCATTTCCGCTAGTCACGCGGATACGCGCGATCTCGCCGATCTCGAATTGTCACCAGGCGCCATCCTGCTTATAACACAGGCGCTGAACGCAGATATGGACGGCGTGCCGGTGCAATACGCCATCAGCCGCTTCTCGGCCGATACGGTCGAATTCACGGTGGAAAACTAGGGTCAAAATCGAGGTGGAAGACTATTCCGCCTGCGACAACCCCAGCACATCCAGCATCGAATAGAAACCGGGCTTCTTGTCGAAGGCCCAGACCGCTGCCGTGATTGCGCCGCGCGCGAAGATGGAGCGGTCGCCAGCGTAATGGGAAAGTTCGACGCGCTCGCCTTCGCCGGCGAAGATGACAGAATGTTCACCGATCACCGAACCACCGCGCAGGGTGGCAAAGCCGATGGTTCCGGTCTCACGCGCCCCGGTATGGCCGTCACGCACACGAACGGATGACGTGGAAAGATCGACGTTGCGGCCGGCGGCGGCGGCTTCGCCCAGCAGCAGCGCTGTGCCGGAAGGTGCATCCACCTTGTGCTTGTGGTGCATTTCCAGGATTTCGATATCCCAGTTCTGCGCATCCAGCGCCTGCGCCGCCTGCTGCGTCAAGACGCTGAGCAGGTTGACACCGAGGCTCATATTGCCCGACTTGACGATGCGGGCATGGCGCGACGCCGCCTTGAATTTTTCCTCATCTTCCTGCGCGCAGCCCGTGGTGCCGATGACATGCACGATGCGGGCCTGTGCAGCGAGACCGGCAAAGGTGACGCTGGTTGCCGGTGAAGTGAAGTCGATCACCCCTTCGGCGTGGAGAAATGCCTGCAGCGGATCGCTGGTGATTTCGACGCCGATGGGGCCGAGACCGGCAATCTCCCCGGCATCGCGGCCGACAAAGGCCGAACCCTCGCGCGCGACCGCAGCATGCAGCTGAACGCCCGGCGTCTGGTGAATGAGGCGGATCAACGCCTGTCCCATGCGGCCCGCCGCGCCGACCACCACCAGTTTCATGCCGCTGCTGCCCATGCTGTCACTCACTTCTCATGTCGGGCGGATCGGAACCCGCCGGTATCGGATGTTTGATGTGTTCCGCATTGACGTTAAAGACCGTCCGCCCGCTTCGCAAGCATCACGTCGGAACGGTTCGGGCGATCAGACCCTCCAGCGCCGCCCGTCCAGCGCCAGGCCGAAATCGGAAGGTGTTCTCGCATAGGTGGCGAGGCCGGAAAGGGCCGCCTGCGGGTGGGTGACGACGAAAGTGGGGATGGTCCGCATCAGCGCACTGTGCGGCGCCTTGTCTTCAAAGGCGGTCCGGAATTCCGGGCTCTTGAGCGCCGGAATGATCTTCTGCGAAATGCCGCCCGCGAGATAAACGCCGCCCTTGGCCATGAAGATTAGCGCGAGGTCACCCGCCACGCGGCCGAGATAGGTGCTGAAAAGCGAAAGCGTTTCTTTGGCCTGTGCATTCTCGCCCGTGAGCCCCTGCGCGGTAATATCGGCCGGATCGGAAAAGACGGCTTCGATGCCATCGGCCTTGCAGACGGCGCGGTAAAGATTGACCAGCCCGCGCCCGCACAGAATCTGTTCGCCTGCGACGCGACCTTCGATGGTTTCGATATGCGGGAAAACCGCGTAGTCACGCGCGCTTCTCGGGCCGATATCGATATGGCCGCCTTCGCCCGGAACCGGAAACCACATATGGCGCGCATAAACCAGACCGGCCACACCAAGTCCCGTGCCCGGTCCAAGAACGACGCGGGAGGCCAGCACGTCTTTTTTGCCGGAGCCGATGGCGTCACGGTTGTTGTCATCCAGAGCCGCAATCGCGAGCGCCTGCGCCTCGAAGTCATTGATGACGATGACGTCCTTCAGGCCGAGATTGGCGAGCATTCCCTTCGGCTTGACGACCCAATGGCAGTTGGTGAGCGGTATCTCGTCACCTTCGATCGGGCCGGCAATGGCAAGAATGGTCGAGACGGGCTGAAGCGAGGTCTTGTCCAGAACAGCCTGCTGGATGGCGTCGTCAATGGTTGGGTATTCCGCCGTCTTCACCGTTGTGAGGTGCACAGGCTCCGCAAAGGAATCGATCAGGATGGAAAAGCGGGCATTGGTGCCGCCGATGTCGCCAAGAAGGATTGGAAAGGACAGATATTCGGTATCGGACGTCTTCGGCATTGCCTGTTCCATGGTGGGAGGGTCAGTTGGCGACGTGGAAGTCGATGAGATTTTCTGCGGTGGCGCGGTTGAGCGCCATGGGAATATCATAGACCGTGGCAAGCCTCGTCAAAGCCTTCACGTCGACATCATGCGGCATTGCCGTCAGTGGATCGGTGAAGAAGATCAGCATGTCCACTTGGCCAGTGGCGATCATCGCGCCGATCTGCTGGTCGCCGCCGAGAGGGCCGCTTTTGAGGCGAATGACTTCAAGCCCGGGGCAGGCTTCCTGCACCCGTCCACCGGTGGTGCCGGTTGCGACAATCTTGAAATTGGCAAGCGCCTTCTGGTGATGACGGGCGAAATCCGCCATATCGTCCTTTTTCTCGTCGTGAGCGATGAGCGCGATACAGCGTTGTCCTTCCATGGTCCCAGCCCGTCCCCGTAGAATTAAATCGATTTGAAGCCTTCTATAACAGCTTGCCGCCATTTGAAAAGGGAAGCTGTTGAATGCTTCATTTCTGTTTCAGTTCAATGTCGGGCGCTGGGTCGGAAGTGGAATATCCGAAGGCGGCTGCAGGGCGGGGGCCGCCTGAATGACCTGTTCCACGCTTTGCTGGCGCACGGCCTGGGTCGGCGAAGTTGAATAAGCCTGGGCTGCAATCCCCTCGGGGTTGGCGGAAGGAGCGGCGGCCACGGCGGCGCAGGCAGCGGGCAGGTCGGAAACCATGACGGGACGCGGTTTCACCGGCTTGGCATTGGGGTCCTTTTTCGGCGGCGCCCATGGCTCCTTGGTGAACCACCAGGCAAGAGACTTGTCGCAGCCATCGCCCTTGCCGACGGCGGCCTGCGGCTTGCAGTTCGGCGCGCCGGGCGGGCATTCGAGACGGATGTGGAAATGCTCGTCATGGCCGTAGATCGGCCTGATCTTGCCCATGAAGGTGCGATCGCCGGTCCAGGTCTGGCAGAGCTTCTGCTTGATCGCCGGGTTGACGAAAACACGCTCCACCTGCGGGTAACTTGCCGCCATCATCACCAGCCGTGCATTCAGCGGCGACCACTTGCGGTCGTCAACCGTCAGAAACTTGCTCTTGTCCAGCATGGAGATGAAGGGCACCGTTTCGCGCTGTTCGACAGTGAGCCGAGGCGTGGGCATGGGCCGCCACCAGACATCTACATCGAGGCCGATCTGGTGCGAGGCATGGCCTGTCAGCATCGGACCGCCGCGCGGCTGGGAAATGTCGCCAAGCAGCAGGCCCGGCCAGCCGATTTTCTGGGCGTCCTGCGAAAATTGCTCAAGGAAGGAAATCAACTGCGGCTGGCCCCAGCGCCGGTTGCGCGAAAGGCGCATGGCCTGCCAGCCGGGACCATCCGTTGGCATGGCGACTGCGCCGGACTGGCAACCCTTGGCATAGGAGCCGATCGGCTGGGATGCTGCGGCAGAAGGCAGCGCCATGTGGCCGAACACTTCTTTTGCGGGCCTGTCTTCGGCTGACGCGGTTTCGATCTGCAACTGCAGCGACGAGACGACCGACATCGCCAGCATGGTCGCCTTGAAAATTCTCGATGATCCCGCCGTCATATAGCCGTGCCCGTCCGATCAGTTGATTCTCTTGCCCCAAGAATAAACTGGAACGGGATTTTGTTAAAACCGTGTTTCGTGTTGCCCTTCAGGGCGGGATAACGACGCTGATAAAGAGCTTGTGAGACAGCGCATCTGTTTTTTGCCAATGTTTCTTTTATGCTCTCCGCAACAGGCACAAAACAGGGACATTGACCCGATGATATTGGCACCACTGAAATCCCGACTTCTTATCGCCCTTATGGCGTCCGCCCTTCTGATGCCGGCGGCGGCTTCCGCCCAGTCGGGCGATGTCTGGCGAAAGGGGATTTCGACGGTCGGGGAGCTGAAGCATCCCGATGGATTTGACCATTTCGATTATGTAAACACCAATGCACCAAAAGGCGGCACGTTGCGCCTCTCCACATCGGGCACCTTCGATACGCTGAACCCGCTGCTGGCGAAGGGCGAGGCGGCGACGGGCCTTTCGCTCGTCTTCGATACGCTGATGAAATCGACGGAAGAGGAACTGTCGGCCTCCTATGGTTTGCTGGCGGAAGGCGTCAGCTATCCCGACGATATCTCCAAAGCGACGTTCCGCCTGCGTCAGGAGGCCAAGTGGGCGGATGGTAAGCCTGTGACGCCTGAGGATGTCGTGTTCAGCTTCGAAAAGGCCAAGGACCTGAGCCCGCAGCTTGCGACCTATTACACCCATGTCACCAAGGCGGAGGTGAGCGGTGACAGGGACATCACCTTCACCTTCGATGAAAAGAACAATCGCGAGCTGCCGCAGATCGTCGGTCAATTGCTGATCGTTCCCAAGCACTGGTGGGAGGGCACCGGCCCGGACGGCAAACCGCGTGACATATCGCGCGGCACGCTGGAGCCTGTGATGGGTTCCGGCCCCTACAAGATCGCTGCCGTCGCCCCCGGATCGACCATCACTTATGAACGCCGTGACGATTATTGGGGCAAGGACGTCAACGTAAATGTCGGGATGAACAACTTCAAAACCATCGCCTACACCTTTTTTGCCGATCAGGACGTGGAATTCCAGGCGTTTAAATCGGGCACGATCGATTTCGCGCGGGAGGCTTCCTCCAGCCGCTGGGTCACGGGTTATGATTTTCCCGCTGTCAAAGACGGTCGGGTGAAGAAGGAGGAGCTGCCGAACATCTACCGTTCCGTCGGCATCATGCAGGCCTTTGTGCCGAACATGCGGCGGGAAAAGTTCCAGAACCCGAAACTGCGCAAGGCGCTGAACTATGCCTTCGATTTTGAGGAACTCAACCGCACGCTGGCTTACGGCCAGTTCCAGCGCATCAACAGCTTCTTCATGGGCAGCGAACTGGCTTCGTCAGGCCTGCCGACGGGTCGCGAACTGGAACTGCTTCAGGAGCTAAAGGATCAGGTCCCGCCTGAGGTCTTCACGACGGAATACAAGAATCCGGTGGCGGGCGATCCGGCCAAGCAACGCGACAATCTGCGCGAAGCCGTCAGGCTGATGAAGGAGGCGGGATATGAACTGCGCGGCAATCGCATGGTCAATGCGAAAACCGGCCAGCAACTCGATATGGAATTCCTGATTGATTCCGCCGGCATGGAACGAACAATCCTTCCTTATGTCCAGAGTCTGAAGAAAATCGGCATCAACGCGACCATCCGCACAGTCGATGCCTCGCAATTCACGAACCGCACCCGCAGCTTCGATTACGACATTATCGTCAAGCTCTGGGCGACGTCGGCCAATCCGGGCAACGAGCAAGCCGATTACTGGGGTTCGGCGGCTGCTGATCGTCAGGGATCGAACAACCTCGCCGGCATCAAGAACCCGGCCGTCGATGCTTTGGTGCGCAAAGTCATTTTTGCGCCCAATCGCGATGAGCAGGTCGCTGCTGCCCGGGCGCTCGACCGGGTGCTGCTCGCCAACAGCTATGTCATTCCACAATTCTACCGCGGCGAGCTGTTCATCGCCTATTGGAACACGATTATCCGCCCGGAAAACCTGCCTGAATATGGCATCGGTTTTCCTGAAGCCTGGTGGTCCAGCCAGGCCGGAAAATGACGCCGGCCTTGCTTTCGCGATCAAGGCTTGATTCACATAGGCCGAGACGAATCGCTTGAAATTCGCGTGACGCCGCTTTGAGGAAAGGACCGGGCTTGACCGAGACGAAAATCGCTGACCGAACGGCTGGGAGAAAAGGCTGATGGGCGCCTATATCCTCAGACGTCTGGCGCTGATGATCCCGACCATCATCGGCATCATGGGCATTTCGTTTCTTGTCATCCAGTTCGCCCCGGGTGGGCCGGTGGAACAGGTCGTCGCGCAGCTGACGGGTCAGGGCGACAGCGCCTCCGACCGGCTCTCGGGCGGCGGCGATCTCATGGGGCAATCAGGCGGCTTCGATGAAAGCGGTTCGAAATATCGCGGTGCACAGGGGCTCGATCCGGAGCTGATCAAGAAGCTCGAAAAGCAGTTCGGTTTTGACAAACCGCCGCTCACCCGGTTCCTTGAAATGATGTGGAATTACATTCGCTTCGACTTCGGCGACAGCTTCTTCCGCAATTCGTCGGTCATCGATCTCATCATTGACAAGCTGCCGGTCTCGGCCTCGCTCGGTTTCTGGATTCTGATCATATCCTATGTGATTTCCATTCCGCTCGGCATCAGGAAGGCCGTTTCCGATGGCTCGACCTTCGATGTCTGGACCTCAGGCATCATCATCATCGGTTATGCGGTGCCGAGTTTCCTGTTCGGCATCCTGCTCATCGTGCTTTTCGCCGGCGGATCATTTTTCGACTGGTTTCCGCTGCGGGGCTTGGTGTCTGATAATTTCGACCAGCTGAACTGGTGGCAGAAGATCATCGACTATTTCTGGCATCTTACCCTGCCGTTGATCGCTCTGTCGCTCTCCGCCTTTGCGACAACGACGCTTTTGACCAAAAATTCCTTCATCGACGAGATCAAGAAGCAATATGTCATTACTGCCCGCGCCAAGGGTCTCACCGAGCGCAAGGTCCTTTATGGGCATGTTTTCCGCAACGCGATGCTGATCGTGATCGCCGGCTTTCCGGGTGCTTTCATCTCGGCCTTTTTCACAGGCTCACTGCTCATCGAGAATATCTTCTCGCTGGATGGTCTCGGCCGCCTCGGTTATCTCTCGGTCGTCAACCGGGATTACCCGATCGTCTTCGGCACACTGTTCATCTTCTCGCTGATGGGCCTTGTCGTCGGCCTGCTCTCTGACCTCATCTACACATGGATCGATCCGCGTATCGACTTCGAGCGGAGGGACGTGTGATGTCGCTCGCTCATCCTGCAGGAACCGAGACGCTGGTAAATCCCAAGCGCCCGTGGTTTTCGCCGACGACCAAGCGCCGCTGGCAGAATTTCAAGGCAAACCGCCGTGGATACTGGTCATTCTGGCTGTTCCTGATCCTGTTTTTCCTGAGCCTGATGGCGGAATTCATCGCCAATGACAAACCCATCCTCGCCTCCTACAAGGGCGAGCTGCTGGTGCCGGTCATGGTGGATTATCCGGAGGAGAAATTCGGCGGGTTCTTGGCCCAGACCGACTACAAATCCTCTTTCATTCAGGACGAGATCAACGCCAATGGCTGGATGATCTGGCCACCGATCCGCTACTCCTACCAGACGGTCAATTCCAATATTCCGCATTCCGCGCCCACGGCACCTTTCTGGCTGATGGATAAAAAGGAGCGCTGCTCGGCCTATCCGCAGGGCGATGCCGATCCCGGCTGCACGCTTGGTAATCTGAACTGGCTCGGCACCGACAATCAGGCCCGCGACGTCACGGCGCGGATGATCTACGGCTTCCGCATCTCCGTGCTGTTCGGCCTGACGCTGACCATTGCTTCCGCCATTGTCGGCGTCACCGCCGGCGCAATTCAGGGCTATTTCGGCGGCTGGACGGACCTGCTTTTGCAGCGTTTCATCGAAATCTGGTCGTCCATGCCGGTGCTTTACATCCTGCTCATCATTGCGGCCATTCTGCCGCCCGGTTTCTTCGTGTTGCTTGGGATCATGCTGCTGTTTTCATGGGTCGGCTTCGTCGGCATCGTTCGTGCCGAATTCCTGCGTGCCAGAAACTTCGAATATGTCCGTGCCGCCCGTGCGCTCGGCGTCGGCAACTGGACGATCATGTTCCGGCATCTTCTGCCCAATGCCATGGTGGCGACGCTGACCTTCCTGCCCTTCATTCTTTCCGGCTCCATCACCACGCTTACCTCGCTCGACTTCCTGGGCTTCGGTATGCCGCCGGGCTCACCGTCGCTGGGCGAGATGATCGCGCAGGGCAAGAATAACCTTCAGGCGCCCTGGCTCGGTCTCACGGCCTTCTTCACCATGTCCATCATGCTGTCGCTCCTTATTTTCATCGGCGAGGCCGTTCGCGACGCCTTCGATCCACGCAAGACGTTCCGGTGATCGCCATGACGGAAACAAATATCCAGCCGCTGCTCTCCGTTCGCGATCTCTCCGTCGCCTTCCACCAGGGCGGCGCGACAAGTGTTGCGGTCGATCACGTCTCCTTTGACCTGATGCCGGGCGAAGTCGTTGCCCTTGTCGGCGAATCCGGCTCTGGCAAGTCGGTGACAGCCAATTCCATCTTGAAACTGCTGCCCTATCCGGCAGCAAGCCACCCCTCGGGCAAAATCCTGTTCGATGGCAAGGACATGCTGACATTGCCGGAGCGCTCGCTACGTGCGGTGCGCGGCAACGATATCACCATGATCTTCCAGGAGCCGATGACCTCGCTCAATCCGCTTCACACCATCGAGCGTCAGATCGGAGAGATCCTTGAGCTGCATCAGGCAATCACGGGGAGCGAGGCGCGTGAACGCACACTGGAGCTTCTGCGCCAGGTCGGCATCCGTGAACCGGAAAAACGCCTGAAAGCCTATCCGCACGAATTGTCCGGCGGCCAGCGACAGCGTGTGATGATCGCCATGGCGCTGGCAAACCGGCCGAAACTGCTGATTGCCGACGAGCCGACGACGGCGTTGGACGTGACGGTTCAGGCTCAGATTCTTGAACTCCTCGGTGATCTGAAGAAGCAACACGGCATGTCCATGCTGTTCATCACCCATGACCTCGGCATCGTCCGCAAATTTGCCGACCGCGTCTGCGTCATGACGAAGGGGAAGATCGTAGAAACCGGAACCGTCGAACAGGTTTTCAACGATCCGCAGCATGCCTATACACGCCACCTGCTGGCGGCGGAGCCTAAGGGCGAGCCGCCGGTTTCCGACAGCAGTAAGCCTGTGGTCATGCAGGGCGACGATATCAAGGTCTGGTTTCCCATCAAGGCGGGGCTGATGCGTCGCGTTGTCGACCATGTGAAGGCGGTGGACGGTATCGATATCACGCTGCGTGCCGGCCAGACGGTGGGCGTGGTCGGGGAATCCGGGTCCGGAAAGACGACCCTTGGTCTCGCGCTCTCCAGGTTGATCGCATCTGAAGGACGTATCAGCTTCATCGGCCAGTCGATCGACCACTATTCCTATGAGATGATGAAGCCGCTCAGGAACCGGCTGCAGGTCGTGTTTCAGGACCCCTATGGTTCACTCAGCCCGCGCATGTCGGTGGGTGAGATCGTCGCCGAGGGCTTGAAGGTGCATGAGCGGTCGCTGTCTGCCGACGAACGCGATACGCGCGTCGCCACCGCGCTGGAAGAGGTCGGTCTCGATCCGGCCACCCGCTGGCGATATCCGCATGAATTTTCCGGCGGCCAGCGCCAGCGCATCGCCATTGCCCGTGCCATGGTGCTTAAACCCCGTTTTGTCATGCTGGACGAGCCGACATCGGCACTCGACATGAGTGTGCAGGCGCAGGTGGTCGATCTCTTGCGTGATCTCCAGGCAAAGCATGAACTCGCTTATCTCTTCATCAGCCACGACTTGAAGGTGGTGAAGGCACTTGCCAACGACCTGATCGTCATGCGTCACGGCAAGGTGGTGGAGAGCGGCCCGGCGGCGGAAATCTTCGCCAGTCCACAGCAGGACTATACCCGGGCGCTCCTGGCGGCTGCCTTCCACATCGAGGCCGTGAAAACGAAGGCCATTAGCCAGTAGGCCGCGTGGTGTTTCTGTTAAGGCAATGATTTTTCTGTTGCTTCGCGAAAAATGCCGACCCATGTTGCTGGGTATGTGACGCAGAGACGGATTGATTGCCATGGCAGCGGATGTGATCGTTTTGGGGGCGGGGATCATTGGGGTTTCCACCGCCTTGCAGCTGGCCCGCAGGGGCAGGTCGGTGGTGCTGGTCGACCGGCGCGGACCGGGTGAGGAAACCTCTTTCGGCAATGCCGGGTTGATCCAGAGAGAAGGTGTGGTTCCCTATGCCTTTCCGCAGGATCTCGCCCTGCTGCTGCGCTATTCCCTGAATAACAGCATCGATGCCCGTTATCACCTCTCAGCTCTGCCCAAGATCGCGCCTTTTCTGGGCCGCTACTGGTATAATTCCGCAGCCGCGCGCCATGCGGCAATTGCCCGGGCCTATGCACCGCTGATCGAGCACTCGGTATCCGAGCACAACATCCTGATCGACGAGGCCAAAGCCGGTGACCTGATCGTCAAGAATGGCTGGATGGAGGCCTACCGAACCGCCGCACGGCGGGACGCTGATTTTGCCTTTGCCGAACGTCTGGCGCGAGACCATGGCATTTCCCATACGAAACTCGACGCTGAGGAACTTGCCGCTGCCGAACCGCATCTGAGCCATGATTTCGTCGGCGGCCTGAAATGGAACGATCCCTGGTCGGTGCTCGATCCGCATGCGCTGACGCTCGCTTATGTCCGGCTGTTCGAGAGCCTCGGTGGACGAGTGTCAAGGGGCGATGCGTCCACCCTCAGTCAGACGGCAAGCGGTTGGACGGTGCGCACCGAAACCGGCGCAGTCGAGGCCGAACATGCCGTCGTGGCACTAGGCCCTTGGGCGGATACCGTCACCGAGCGACTGGGCTACCGTTTTCCGCTCGGCGTGAAGCGCGGTTATCACATGCATTACGCGCCGCAGGAAGGCACTAAGCTCAATAACTGGCTGATCGATGCAGAGCGGGGATATTTCCTTGCGCCGATGCGAAAAGGTATCCGGCTGACGACGGGGGCGGAATTTGCCGAACGCGATGCGCCGAAATCGCCCGTGCAGATTGAACGGGCGGAGCGGGTGGCGCGGACCGTCTTTCCTCTTGGCGGCCGGCTGGATGCGGAACCGTGGATGGGTGCCCGGCCCTGCACGCCGGATATGATGCCCATAATCGGCAAGGCGCCACGTCACCGGACTTTATGGTTTGCCTTCGGCCACGCCCATCACGGGCTGACGCTCGGGCCCATTACCGGTCGTGTTCTGGCTGAAACGATGCTGGGCGAAACGCCTGTTATCGCGATTGACGCGTATCGCCCGGGAAGGTTCAATCCCTGAGAACGAAATCCGCTGGCCTTCTGTGAGCGGGCCACGTAACATGGTCCCATGCAAAGGGGAAAAGGGGCAGACGTCATCATGGTGGCGAGGTTTCTCATCTATCAGCAGCAGGATGATTTTCGCTAGCGAAGATTGCTGCGCATGGTCAGAGATGGAAACGGCTTGCTGGTGCATGATGGATGATATTGAAAACGCAAAGAAATTTTTCATCGATAACCCCGATATCGAAATACTCGAAGCCTTTGTCATAGATGCCAACGGCGTGCCGCGCGGCAAATGGATTCCGCGCGAACGGGCAATCGACGTGCTTGAAAAGGGGATGGCCATTCCCCGTTCCGTTTATGCGCTGGATATCTGGGGCCGTGATGTCCACGCTGCGGGCCTCGCGGAGGGCACCGGTGATCCGGACGGCTTCTGCTTTCCCGTTCCCGGCACACTGTCGCGGGTGACATGGCTCGGCCGGCCGACGGCGCAGGTTTTGCTCGCCATGAAGAATCCGGATGGAACCGGTTTTTACGGCGATCCGCGCCATGTTCTGGCGCAGGTTCTCAATGCTTATAAAAAAGCGGGTTTGACCCCTGTCGTGGCCACTGAACTCGAGTTTTACCTGATCGATCCCGTTCGTTCGGCGCTCGATCCCGTGCGTCCGCCGCACAGCCGCGAGGGCCGGTGGCATACGGGCCAGACGCAGGTCCTGTCGATTTCAGAGTTGCAGGATTTCGAAGATGTTTTCCACGACATCGCGACAGCGTGCCGCGCGCAGGGCGTGCTTGCCGATACGACGCTGCGGGAAAATGGTCCCGGCCAATATGAGATCAACCTCAATCACGTGCCTGACGCGTTGCAGGCTGCCGATTTTGCCGTTTTTCTGAAGCGTATCGTTAAAGGAGTGGCGCGCCGGCATGACCTCGACGCCACCTTCATGGCCAAGCCCTATGGGCTTCAGGCAGGCAATGGCATGCATGTGCATTTCTCCGTTCTCGACAGGGATGGCAGGAATATCTACGCGGGAGAAAACGGCCCTTCGGATGCGCTGCTGCATTCGGTCGGCGGCCTCCTTGAAAACATGGGAGAGAGCATGGCGATCTTTGCACCTCATGCCAATTCCTATCGCCGTCTCACACCGAGCGAACATGCGCCGACCTACGCCTCCTGGGGTATCGATAACCGCTCGGCAGCGGTGCGCGTCATTGTTGCCAGCAAGGCGGCGACGCGTATCGAACACCGCGTCGCCGGCGCCGACACCAACCCCTATCTGGTTCTCGCGATGATACTGAGCGCCGCGCTCGCCGGCATGAAGGAGAAGCGCCAGCCCGGCGGCGCGATTTCCGGCGACAGTCACGCAATCAACCATGAGCCGCTGCCCACCAACTGGGACTATGCGCTGCAACGCTTCACGCGGTCCAGCTTCGCCTATGCGACGCTTGGCCAAAAATACCGTACGCTGTTTTCCGCCTGCAAACAGCAGGAGCTTTCCGAATTCTCCCTGCGTGTAACCGACGTCGAATATGACGCCTATATCAGGACGGTGTGAAATGGCTGAGGTCACCAACATTCCCAATCCCGGCCACACATCGTCATGGTATGCGGCCTCCGCTAATGTCAAAACCGTGCGCCCGACGCTTGAGGGCGCGCTGGAAGCCGATGTCTGCGTGATCGGCGGCGGTTTCACCGGCATTTCCGCCGCCCTTGAACTCAGTGAACGTGGCTACGCGGTCATTGTGCTGGAAGGCGTGCGGGTCGGCTTCGGCGCGTCGGGGCGCAACGGCGGGCAGATCGTCAACGGTTACAGCCGGGATCTCGAAACCATCGCCGGCCGCTACGGGCATGACAAGGCAGTGAAGCTTGGGGAGATGTCGCTTGAAGGCGGCGCGATCATCCGCAACCGCGTCACCAAATATGCCATCGACTGCGATCTGGTCGACGGCGGTTTCTTCGCCGCCTTCACGTCAAAGCAGATTCGCGAAATGGAGGCACACAAGGCCCATTGGGAAAAACATGGTCATGGCGGCCTGGAAATGGTCTCCGGAGCGGATGTCGGCCGCTACGTGAAGACCGATCGTTACGCCGGTGGCATGATCGATCGTTTCGGCGGCCATATCCATCCTCTTAATCTCGTGCAGGGCGAGGCGGCGGCTGCCGAAAGCCTGGGCGCTCGTATATTCGAAAATTCGCGGGTCATTGCGGTAGAGCAGGGGGAAAACCCCGTCGTGCGGACGGCAACGGGCAGCGTGAGGGCGAAATATGTTCTCGTCTGCGGCAATGCTTATCTCGGCAAATTGCTGCCGGAAATCGGCGAACGGATGATGCCGGTCTCGAGCCAGGTCATGGCAACGGAGCCGCTTAATGCCGATCTGATTGAGGCGCTTCTGCCCGCCAATTACTGCGTCGAAGATGCCAATTACATTCTCGATTATTACCGTCGCACCTCGGACAACCGTCTGCTTTACGGCGGAGGTATCGGTTATGGCGGCAGCGATCCGGCCGACCTGACAGGCGTGATCCGCCCGAACATGCTGAAGACCTTCCCGCAGCTGGAAAAGATAAAGATTGAGTATGCCTGGAGCGGCAACTTCGCCTTGACCCTGACGCGTATTCCGCACATGGGCAAACTGTCGGACAATATCTACTTTTCCCATGGCGACAGCGGTCACGGGGTAACGACCACGCATCTGCTCGGCAAGATATTGGGCGAGGCCGTCGCAGGCCACGCCGAACGTTTCGATATCTGGAGCTCCTTGCCGAACTATCCCTTCCCGGGTGGCAAGACGTTCCGCGTTCCGCTGACCGTACTTGGCGCCTGGTGGTATGGCCTGAGAGACAGGCTCGGGCTTTAAAACACGACCGTTTTCAAAGCGGAAAGCGCGTTCGAAACGATCTCTTCCGGTGTCGTATCGATGCTGACAGCCACGACGCCGGGCTCTCCCGTCGGTACTTCCAGCGTGGCAAGCTGGGTCTGAAGCAGCGAGAGCGGCATGAAATGGCCCTTGCGCTCGCCCATCCGCCGGCTAAGCAGTTCCAGGCTGCCATCCAGATAGACGAACGCCAGCGGGCCGCCTGTGGCCTGGCGGAGGCGGTCGCGATAGATTCTCTTGAGCGCCGAGCAGGAAACGACGACACCGTTGCTTTCGCTGCCTTTGCGAAGTTCCGCGCCGACGAGATCGAGCCAGGGCCAGCGGTCTTCATCAGTAAGGGGAATACCCTCTGACATCTTGTCGACATTGGATTTGGGGTGGAGTTTATCGCCCTCAATAAAGGCAATGCCCAGTTTCTCCGCCAGACCTTCCGCGACCGTGGACTTGCCAGAACCGCTCACTCCCATCACGACGATTGCCTGTGTCACCCGAACCTCTGAAATTTCTGTTTCGACGGTTTGCCCCTACCATGTGCGGCGAACGCCGGGAATATAAAATGTGACGCATGTCCTGTTCATTGCCCGGTTCTGCGGGCCGCGGTCCTTTCCAGGGCGGAAAGGCCGGTGTGGATCAGGATCGCCAGTGC
The DNA here is from genome assembly GCF_003938925.1 of Agrobacterium sp. FDAARGOS_525. Taxonomy (NCBI): domain Bacteria; kingdom Pseudomonadati; phylum Pseudomonadota; class Alphaproteobacteria; order Hyphomicrobiales; family Rhizobiaceae; genus Agrobacterium; species Agrobacterium sp. FDAARGOS_525. The sequence continues at coordinate 1,184,397 of NZ_RKIU01000003.1, forward strand.
CGCAACGATAAGCCCGCCTTGAAGGATGAAAGCGAGATTGTTGGATTGCAGGCCGGCGATGATAACTTCCCCAAGCGTCCTTGCGGCAACTGTTGAGCCGATGGTGGCGGTGGAAAGGCTGATGACCGCCGAAAGTCGGATCCCGGCGAGGATGGCCGGCAGGGCGAGCGGCAGCTCCACTTTTACGAGCCGTTGCCAGCCGGTCATGCCGCTGCCTCTTGCGGCATCCACCACTGCTGGCGGAAGGGTGGTAAGTCCGGTCAGCGTATTTTCGAAGACGGGCAGCAGGGCATAAAGAAACAGCGCGATCAGAGTGGGTTTTTCGCCAAAACCGATTATCGGCACCGCAAGCGCCAGAACCGCCACGGGGGGAAAGGTCTGGCCGATATTGACGATGCTGCGGGAGAGCGGAAGGAAATCCCTTCCGAAGGGCCGGGTTACGAGAATGGCGAGCGCACCCGCCATCATCGTGGCAAACCCCGTTGCGATAGCGACAGTGGCGAGATGCGAAAGGGTGAGGGAAAGCAGATTGGCCTGCGTGTAGATGGCTGGCGCATTGGCCTGCACAAGGGGGCTGAACAGGGGCGAGAAGCTCTGGGGCGAGGCAAGAAACGCCATCAGCGCCAGCACCAGAAATCCCAGGGCGAAGAAAGAAGCGGCTTTTCTCATCGGTTTCCGGCGGCGCGCTGGAGGAGAACGTCACGCCGCACCAGGCCCGCGGGCTGTCCGCTGTCTTTTATCACTGGCAGGACATCGCGGCCCGCCCATAACATGGCCGAAAGCGCGTCGCGCTGGCTTGTATGTTCGCTTAGCGGCTCGCCCTCGGCGCTTCCCGGCTCCACGACATCGGCAACCGAGAGGACCGAGAGCAGTTTCAGCGCGCGTTCGTTTTCCCCGATCATGGTGCGCACGAAGTCATTCGCGGGTTTCAGCACCAGTTCTGCCGGCGGACAGTCCTGCACGATACGTCCCTTGTCCATGACTGCGATACGATCAGCCAGATGAAAAGCCTCGTCCATGTCGTGCGTGACGAGAACGATGGTCACGCCCAGCTTCTTTTGTATATCGATGAGGTCTTTCTGGGCCTTGGCGCGGATAACCGGATCGAGAGCGCCGAATGGCTCGTCCATCAGGAGAATGTTCGGTTCAGCGGCCAGCGCCCGCGCCACGCCGACACGCTGCTGCTGGCCTCCGGAAAGTTCATGTGGGAAACGCTCGGCATAAAGCGCAGGTTCGAGCTGGAAGAGATGCATCAGCGCATCGATCTTCGCAGCGATGCGTTTGCGGTCCCAGCCGATCAGCTGCGGCACGGTCGCGATATTCTCCGCCACCGTTCGATGCGGAAACAGGCCATGGCCCTGAATGGCATAGCCTATCTGGCGGCGAAGCCTGAATCCGGGGATTGCGCTGGCATCTTTTCCGTCTATCCGGATTGCGCCGGAAGTTGGCTCCACCAGCCGGTTTATCATGCGCAGCAGGGTGGTTTTTCCCGACCCCGACGTGCCGACGATGACGGTGACGGTGCGCGGCGCGACCGTTAGTGACACCTGGTCCACAACGGTCGTATCGCCATATCGCTTCGTGATGGTGTCTATTTCGATCATGCCTTTTGCCTTCCGCCTGCGCTGAAGAGATTGCTGTCGATGAGGGCGTCAAGCGTGATTGCTGCCGCAAAGCCGAGGAGAACGGTCGGCACGGTACCCAGCAGCACGAGGTCCATCGCCGTCTGCCCGATGCCCTGGAAGACGAAAACGCCAAAACCACCGCCGCCAATCAGCGCCGCGATCGTCGCGAGCCCGATATTCTGCACCAGCACGATGCGGATGCCGGTGAGGATGACCGGCATGGCCAGCGGAAACTCCACCCGCAGCAGGCTTTGCGTCGAAGTCATCCCGAGTCCGCGCGCCGCCTCTCGGACTGCTCGCGAAACGCCGGAAAGGCCAACCACCGTGTTGGAAACCACCGGTAGCAGCGAATAGAGAAATAGCGCCACGAAGGCGGGCGCCATGCCTATGCCGGCGATGCCGATCTTTGCCGCGCCCGGCACCGTCGCTGCGATCCATCCAAGCGGCGCGATCAGCAAACCGAAAAGAGCGATGGAGGGTATGGTCTGGACGATGTTGAGGGTGTTCAGCACGCCCGCCCGCAGCCGCTCCACCTTGTAGCAGAGGAGGCCGAGCGGAATGCCCACGAGCGTCGCCGCAACGAGCGAGCCGATGGCGAGCTGCACGTGCCGCAGTGCCTCGGTCCAGAATGTGTCGGCTCTCCCGGTATATTCCCTGATGATCGAGAGATCGTTCCAGAGACCGCTTGTCAGCACGGCCGCAAGTGCAGCCGCCGCCAGCAGCAACAGCAAAATCCGAACGACGGGCCTGGGCCTGAGACGGGCTATACAATCCGTAGCAAGCAGAGCCAGCCCGGCAAAAATCAGCCAGAAACCGCTGGCAGGCGAGACGCGGGCAAAACTATTGCCCTCCGGTGTCAGGAAAGAAGCAGCCTGACCCACGAAAACCGCCAGTACTGCAAGCCCGACCAGCGCAATCGTGAGTTTGAGGCGGGCGGAAAAGCGAAAGAACGCGATGAATGCAGCAAGAAGAACGACGGTGGTGATAATGGCGGCAGCCAAAGCCGGGAGGGCTTCGAAAACCGTTCGTGTCTCACCCTGAACGATCCGGTTTGCACGGAATGTCATGAAGGGCGCCACGAGAAGCGCATAGAGAAGCAGGCATGAAATCACCACCCCCACCTTGTCAGGCCATTTCGTCAAATCCCGCTCCCCTGTCTCATCGATCAGGCGAAGGCCGGAAGAACGAATTTTTCCCGACCCGTCGCCCGGAACCACAGACTATTACTTGACGAAGCCGTTCTTGGTCAGGAAGTCGAGCGCGACGGTTTTTGCCTGCTCGCCGCCCACCTGCACACGGGCGTTAAGCTCCTGCAGGGTCGCCAGATCGAGCTTTTCAAACACGGGTTTCAAAAGTTCCTCGATATTCGGATGCTTTTTCAGGACTTCTTCGCGAATGATGGGCGCCGGCTGATAGACAGGCTGCACATGTTTGTCGTCCTCCAGCACCACAAGACCGGACGGGGCGATGCCGCCATCCGTGCCGTAGACCATGGCGGCATTGGCGTTGTTGGTCTGGTTGGCTGCGGCTGCGATGGTAGCGGCCGTATCGCCGCCGGACAGCGTGATCAACTGGTCCGGCTTCATGGTGAAGCCGTAAGTGGTCTGAAACGCCGGCAGGGCAGCAGCGGAGTTGACGAATTCGGAAGAAGCGGCAAGAACCACTTCACCGCCGTCGGCAACATATTTGCCGAAATCGGAGAGCGTCTTCAGCTTGTTTTTGTCCGCAACATCCTTTCGCAGCGCGATTGCCCAGGTATTGTTGGCCGGGGAGGGCGTCAGCCAGACGATCTTGTTGGCGTCATAGTCGAGCGTCTTTGCTTCCTGGTAGGCCTTGGCAGCGTCCTTCCAGAGAGGGTCATCCGCCTTGGAGAAAAAGAAGGCGGCGTTGCCGGTATATTCGGGGTAGATGTCGATCTCGCCCGCGGTAATCGCCTTTCTGACGACTGGCGTTGCGCCGAGCTGAATGCGATCCGTCGTCTCGATATTGTTCTTGCTGAGAACGGCGAGAATGATGTTGCCGAGAACGCCACCCTCCGTGTCGATTTTCGACGACACGACCACTTGCGCCTGAGCGATCGAAACAGAAAAGGCAAGCGCAAGTCCGGCGCCCGTCAACGTCATCAAGCGGTTCATGAATGGTCCTCCGATGGGTCAGCCTGCCGAACAGGCGAAAGGTCGCCGCCCGCAATTGCGGCTAAGCCTGAACGTGCCGGAGAGAAAAAGGTTGCAATGCTGCCAGCATTTTTCCGGCAGATGTCAGGTTTCGCCGTCTTGTTTTCGGGCATCCTTCCCCATGACGAGCGGCATAAGAACCGACAGGAACAGAAGCCTGATGACGTGATGCGAGCCGACATAGGCGGTATCTGCGTGCATCATGACCGCCATCGCAGCCATCGTTTCGAGGCCACCCGGTGAATAGGCGATCATTACCGCATTGAGCGGAACGCCGGTCACGTGGGAAATCATCCAGGCAATACTGCCGGCGATCACCATGACGGCGATGGTGACGACAAAGCCCGCTACAAAGCCCTTGCGCACCTCCATCAGCGAGACATTCGAAAACCGTGTCCCGATCAGGCAGCCGATCAGCACATACACTGGAAGGCTGAGCCAGGTCGGGACGCCGCCTTCAGTGAGGCCGGTAATATGCGTGCCAATGGAGATCGCGACGCCGCCGAGCAGCAGGGCAGCAGGAAACTTCCAGCGCAGGAAAAGCCAGCCGGTCATCAGGGAAGCGACGATGGTCAGTCCCAAGGTGAGGAGATCCATCGGCGGTTTGGTGAGAAGCGGTTCGGTGCTGACAAGATCGAAATATTCCACGATCAGCGGTACGGAAAGAGTGAGCGCAAGTACCCTGACGCTTTGCACGATGCTGACGGTTGCGAGGTCGCTTTTCGTCTCGGCCCCGAGGCTGATGATATAGCTGAGGTGGCCGGGGGAAGCGCCGAGCATTGCCGTGGTCCGGTCGTAACCGAAACCGTAATGCAGTATCCAGTAAGCGACATAGAGCATGATGACGACAGCGACGAGGACGACGACAAAGCTCACCGGCCAGGTCTTCGCAGCGTCTATCACGGAGGGCGTCACGCTCGTTCCCATCGAAATGCCGACAACGACGAAACAGGCATTGCGGATGAAGGCGGGAATGCCAAGCCTGAGGCCTGCCAGTCCAGAGATCGTCACCGCAAGTGCCGGGCCGGATAGAAAGGGTGCCGGGATATCGATGAGGCTGGCGAGCAGCGCACCTATGCTGCCGATGAGCGCGGTAAGCGCAAATGTATGGAATTCAGGCTTGATGATCATTGCGACGCTGATTGGTTGCTTGAAAAAGCTCGCGACCAAATGCGCCGCTTCCGTTCGCGAGGTCAACACGCGGGATCAAAAATATTCTGTCTCGCGCGGCTTCCTTAAAGAAAAGCCCGTGACCTCATGGGCACGGGCTATGGTGTAATCGCCAGGGAAGCAATAAGACGATCATGCAGCCGGAAGGGCAGCGACCTTCGGCATCGTGGTGTCGAGGCCAAGCAGAAAGTTGATCTGCGGCCGAGCCTTGACGAGATCGTCGATCGAATATTCGGCCAGCACGTCGAAGAAGGCGTTGAGCGCCTTGCGCAGTGCCGAATTCAGGCCGCAGCTGTCAACAAGAGGACATTCGACGGCGCCGTCCTCGAAACATTCCGCCATGGCGAAGCTGTCTTCGGTGACCCTGACCACATCGAACAGGCTGATCTTTTCGGCAGGCTTGCCAAGCCGCACGCCGCCGTTGCGGCCGCGAACTGTTTCCACTAGGCCGGCCTTGTTGAGCGGCTGGAGGATCTTGAACAGGAACAGCTCGGAAACGCCATAGGCCTTGGCAATCTCCGGAATGCGGCTCAGATGGCCTTCATTTGCGGCGCAGTACATCAACATGCGCACGGCATAGTTGGTCTGTTTGGTCAAGCGCATGCTGGTCTCCTAACTCTCAATGTGGAGTTATATAGTCTCTTTTTCAGTTTAGAACAATTCCAGAAACCGAAAAAACTGGCATCCATCCGAGATTTCTCACACAGCCTTGTTGACCGCCTTCATGATTCATGAACAAACAAGTCAAGAATCGGAATGTAATGGAGGCATTCACAATGGCAAGCTTGAAATCATATTTTTCCGCTGCCGTTTTTTCAGGGATGATGATCCTTTCCTGCGCACCCAAAGCCTGGGCAGAGGGAGAGGTTAATGTCTATTCCTATCGCCAGCCTGAATTGATCCAGCCGCTGCTCGACGCCTTTACCAAGGAAACGGGAATAGAGACGAATGTTCTTTTTCTCGACAAGGGACTGGTGGAACGCATCCAGGCAGAAGGCGTCAATTCGCCGGCCGATGTGCTGTTGACGGTCGATATCGCCCGTCTGGTCGAGGCCAAGGAGGGCGGTGTCACGCAGCCTGTTCTCAACGATCCCGTCATCGAAAAGGATATCCCCGCCAATCTGCGTGATCCCGAGGGCGAATGGTTCGGCCTGACGACACGCGGCCGGGTTGTCTATGCCTCGAAGGAGCGGGTGAGCCAGAAGGATATCACCTATGAGGAACTGGCGGATCCGAAATGGAAGGGCAGGATCTGCATTCGCGACGGCCAGCATTCCTATAATATTGCGCTGATCGCCTCAATGATTGCACATCATGGTGTCGATTATACCCGCACCTGGCTTGCCGGCCTGAAGAACAACCTTGCCCGCAAACCTGATGGAACCGACCGCAGCCAGGCGAAATCAATCTTTTCCGGCGAGTGTGATATTGCCCTTGGCAACACCTATTATGTCGGCCTGATGCTGACAAATGACCGCGAGCCGGAAGAAAAGGAATGGGCGGGTTCCGTGCGGGTCATCTTTCCCAATGCGGGCGACCGCGGCACGCATGTGAATATTTCCGGCATGGCCCTGACGAAATACGCCCCCAACAAGGACAATGCCCTGAAACTCATGGAATTCCTGGCATCGCGCGAGGCACAGGAAATCTACGCCAGGCAGGTCTTCGAATATCCGGTGCTGCCCGGCGCCGAGCCGTCGGATGTGGTGAAGGGCTTCGGCCCCATCAATCCGGACAGGTTGCCGCTGACGGACATCGCCGCCCATCGCAAGCAGGCATCCGAACTGGTGGACGAAGTGGGCTTTAATGACGGCCCGACCAACTGATCTCAGGCCCTGCTTCCAGGACGGATGAATTCCAGTCAAAAAAGCCCCGCTGCAAAACAGCGGGGCTTTTTTGTATTGCCTGCTTGCGGCTTATTTCATCGTCGGCATGACGAATTCGGCACCCGACTTGATGCCAGACGGCCAGCGCGAGGTGATGGTCTTGGTCTTCGTCCAGAACTTGATCGAATCCGTGCCGTGCTGGTTGAGGTCGCCGAAGCTCGAAGCCTTCCAGCCGCCGAAGGAATGGTAGGCGAGCGGAACCGGGATCGGAACGTTGATGCCGATCATGCCGATATTGACGCGGCTTGCGAAATCGCGGGCTGCATCGCCGTCACGGGTGAAGATGGCGACGCCGTTGCCATATTCATGCTTCATCGGCAGTTCCAGCGCCTCTTCGTAGTTCTTGGCACGAACGACCGACAGAACCGGTCCGAAGATTTCCGTCTTGTAGATGTCCATGTCAGGGGTGACGTGGTCGAACAGGCAGCCGCCGACAAAATAGCCGTCTTCATAGCCCTGCAGCTTGAAGTCGCGGCCGTCGACCAGGAGCTTTGCGCCCTGTTCCACGCCGCTGTCGATCAGGCCCTTGACGCGCGTCTGGGCTTCCTTGGTGACGAGCGGGCCCATATCAGCCTTGTCATCGGTGTAAGGACCGATCTTCAGTGCCTCGATTTGCGGAATGAGCTTTTCAACGAGACGGTTTGCCGTCTCTTCGCCGACAGGAACTGCAACGGAAACAGCCATGCAGCGCTCGCCGGCCGAACCGTAACCGGCGCCCATCAGCGCGTTCACGGCCTGATCGAGATCGGCGTCCGGCATGATGATCATGTGGTTCTTTGCGCCGCCGAAGCACTGCGCGCGCTTGCCGTTCATGGCAGCGGTGCCATAGACGTAACGGGCGATCGGCGTCGAGCCGACGAAGGAAACCGCGCCGATATCGGGATCGGTGAGGATGGCGTCGACGGCACCCTTGTCGCCGTTGACGACGTTCAGGATGCCGGCCGGAAGGCCGGCTTCGATCATCAGTTCCGCGAGGCGGATCGGCAGCGAGGGATCGCGCTCGGAAGGCTTGAGGATGAAGGCGTTACCGCAGGCGATCGCCGGGGCGAACATCCACATCGGGATCATGCCGGGGAAGTTGAACGGGGTGATGCCTGCGCCGATGCCGACCGGCTGGCGGATCGAATACATGTCGATGGCCGGGCCCGCGCCTTCGGTGAACTCACCCTTCTGCAGATGCGGAATGCCGCAGACGAATTCGCAGACTTCAAGCCCGCGGACGATATCGCCCTTGGAATCTTCGACGGTCTTGCCGTGCTCGCTGGAGAGCAGCACCGCCAACTCGTTCATGTCTCGGTTCAGAAGTTCGACGAACTTGAAGAAAACGCGGGCACGACGCTGCGGATTGGTCGCAGCCCATTTCGGCTGTGCCGCCTTGGCGCTTTCGACAGCCGCGCGCAGTTCGGCGTCGCTGGCAAGCGCGACCGTAGCCTGAACTTCGCCCGTGGCCGGATTGTAGACATTCGATGTGCGGCCGCTGGTGCCCGGCACATGTTTGCCATTAATGAAATGACCGATTTCCTTCATGGTGTTCCTCCAGAATGTGATGGCGCAGCATTGCCTTTCGATTTGCACAAATCAATCGCCTGAAATAAGCATCAATTGTGCAAAAATAGACACAAGGAACGTGGCATGAACTGGGATGATGTACGTTTGTTCCTGAGCGTGGCGCGAAGCGGCCAGTTTCTTTCCGCGGCCAGAAAGCTCGGTGTGAACCATGCCACTCTCAGCCGCCGGGTTTCCGCGCTGGAAGCCGCCATCGGCACCCAGCTCTTCCTGCGCAGCACCAATGGCTGCGAACTGACGGAGGAGGGTCAGCGGCTTCTTGCGAGTGCGGAGCGCATGGAAACTGAAATGCTGAATGCCCAGGCCAATCTCGGTCGCGTCGATACGGCGGTTGCGGGAACGGTGCGCATCGGCGCGCCGGACGGCCTCGGCGTATCCTTCCTCGCGCCAAGGCTTGGCAGACTGACGGCGCGTTATCCCGATCTGAAAATCCAGCTCGTTCCGGTGCCGCGTTCCTTTTCGCTTTCGCAACGTGAGGCTGATATCGCCATCACTATCGAAAGGCCGGAACAGGGCAGGCTGATGTTTTCCAAGCTCACCGATTATTCACTCGGCCTCTATGCCTCGGCGAATTATCTGGCTGACTACGGAACGCCTGATGATGTCGAGGCACTGAAACGCCACCGGCGGATCGGTTACGTGGAGGACCTGATCTTTTCGCCTTCGCTGAACTTCACCGGCGAAATCATGCGTGACTGGGACGCCGCCTTTGAAATCTCAAGCGCTACCGGCCAGACGGAGGCAGTACGATCCGGTGCAGGGATCGGCATCCTGCACAATTACATCGCGGGCCAATATCCCGAACTTATACGGATCATCCCGCATCTCACCATCAGCCGGTCCTATTGGACGGCTTATCACGAATCCGCTCGCCAGTTGGTCCGTGTCCGCACGGCGGTCAATTTTCTCCAGGAACTCGTGGCCGAAGAACGACGCATCTTCACCTGATATCCGAAGCTCCGGCGTAATAGTACTATTAATTGTGCAAACCCGTCCGTTCTGGACTTGACAAAGGACGGCTGGTTGGACGACCAATGCAACCATTGGGAGATCGGAACTGACATGTCGACTATGATAAAAAAGCTTTCGCCGACGGGCCTCGGCGTGGCCGTGATGCTGCTTGGAATGCTGCTGTTCGCGTTGAACGACGCCATGGGAAAATGGCTCGTATCGACCTACAGCCAGGGCCAGGTGATCCTTATCCGAAGCGCCGCGGCGCTGGTCATCCTTGTTCCGATCGTCTGGAGAGCCGGCCTCTCCGGCCTCGTGAAAATCGAACGGCCCGGCCTTCAGGCGGCGCGCGTCTTTTTCTCCACGGCCGAGCTTTTCTGTTTCTATTTCGCGGTCGCGGCGCTGCCCCTGGCGGACGTCATGACCTATTGGCTCGCGGCGCCGATTTACGTGGCTGCGCTCTCCCCGTTTCTGCTCGGAGAAAAGGTCGGCTGGCGTAGATGGACGGCCATTGGCATCGGTTTTGTCGGCGTTCTCATCGCGCTCAAGCCGAGCTCGGCAAGCCTCACCTCCGCTGCACTCTTTTCTATCCTCGGCAGCGCTGCCTTTGCATTCATGATGTTGTCCGGCCGCCAGCTGCGCAATACGCCCGACACGGTGCTCGCCTTCTGGCAGATCATCGGCGCGGCGCTTGCGGGCATTGTCGCCGTGCTCGTCACGCCGTCGGGATGGCTGCCGGTGCAATCCGGTTTTGATCTTGCCTTCCTCGGCCTGCTCGGCGTCGTCGCCATGGCGGCGCATGTGCTGGTCAACCGGGCGCTCAAACTTGCCGATGCTGCAACGGTTGCGCCGCTGCAATATACGCTGCTGCTCTGGGCGGTCATTTTTGGATGGCTGTTCTTCGGCGATGTGCCCCAGACAAGTATCGTGGTCGGCGCGGGCCTGATTGTTCTTTCGGGCCTTTACATCTTCTTTCGCGAAAATACGCTCAAACGCCGTCGCGAAACCGCCGAAGATCTGGCCGCAGAGCAGGTTTGATCTCTGGTTGCAATCACGGGACTTGACGAAGGCGTGATCTTCAGGGAGTAAGAAGGGGCCCTGCGATGATTTGTCTTGCAAGGGCAGAGGAAACAAAGGTGCCGGGCCCCTCTGGCGAGAGTTTTACGGCGCTCTCGTGATGTCGGTACCGCCTGCAAAATTCGCCGGCGGATTAAAAACTATGAAAAACCTGAATGTGCTTCGCGCGCGTGCTTTCTGCGTGCGGCCTGACGCCCTGCGTCGGTCTGCAACCGTCCTCGTAATGAACGGTGACCGGACATGAGCGCTGCCCAGAAAACCACGCTCTCCTACTTCAAGTGGGCTTTTATCGTCACCATCGTCGGTCTCATCCTCGGCGGCTATCTTGGCTGGGAAATGACCGGTACGGTTGGCGGTACCGCGACGATCTTCTTCATCTGCGTCGTTCTGGCGGTGCTGGAAATCTCGCTTTCTTTCGATAACGCCATCGTCAACGCGAACAAGCTGAAGGACATGACGCCGGTCTGGCAGCACCGCTTCCTGACATGGGGCATTCTCATTGCCGTTTTCGGCATGCGTATCGTCTTCCCGCTGCTGATCGTTGTCGTCGCCGCCAATGTCGGTCCCTGGACGGCCATCGTCATGGCGGCAACCCAGCCGGAACGTTATGCGGAAATCATGCAGGACGCCCATCTGCCGATTGCGGCTTTCGGCGGCACCTTCCTGATGATGGTCGGTCTCAACTTCTTCTTTGACCATGAAAAGGACGTGCATTGGGTGCGCTGGATCGAGGAAAAGGCTGCGACCTATTCCTCCGTCAAGGGCATCGAGATCGCCTTCGTGCTTGTTGTCATGCTGATCTTTTCGCGCATCATCGGCGCCAGCGACAACCCGGAACTCGGCCCGGTCGCGGCCAACACGTTCTTCCATTCGGCGATCTGGGGTCTCTTGACCTTCCTGCTGGTAGAAGTTGTCGGCGGCATTCTCGATCGTAGCCAGGAAATGCTGGAAGGCGCAGCAAAGGGCGGTTTCGGTGCGTTTCTTTATCTCGAAGTGCTTGACGCCAGCTTCTCCTTCGATGGCGTGATCGGTGCCTTTGCGCTGACGCAGAACCTGTTCATCATCGCCATCGGCCTCGGCATCGGCGCCATGTACGTGCGCTCGATGACAATCATGCTGGTCGAGAAAGGAACGCTTGCCGAATATCGCTATCTGGAGCACGGCGCCTTTTATGCGATCCTGATCCTGTCGGTCATCATGTATGTGCAGACCATGGTGCATATACCTGAAGTCATCACGGGCCTTGGCGGCGCAACCCTGATCGGTATCTCGCTCTGGTCGTCGATCCGCTATAATCGGCAGCAGAATGCCGATGCAGTCGATGCCGCACGCGGCGCAGAGATTTGATCCACAATACCCCTGTCTTCCGCCGTCACGGCGGGAGACAGTTTTTAAGCATTGAGTTCGTTCCTGCCTCTTTTTATCGCCATTTACGCCTTGCAAACGCCTTCGCTGCGCGCGTCATTTATCCATTAAGTCACTGATTTAAAATATACTTGTGCGGCGCAGCAAAACTGGCACGATTTCTGCATCTCATCTTGCAAGTCCAGAGGGGACATATGGCCCAAAAACGGGTCAACAATTACCGCCGCGCCGCGCGATCTTTCGGATCTGCGCCGTGCGGCGGTTCTGTTTGTGGGGATGGTTCTTGAGTTTTTCGCGCTGTTGCATGAAAACGATAGGACAACGACTGGAAGGTTTATCGGCTTGCCTGCAGAACTTTCGCCCACGGCCGCCCTCGGGCTCTGGCATCGCGTCTCGATGGCGCAGGTCACGGCCGATGCGCCCGATTTGACCTTGCGTCAGACGGCCATCCTGCTGCAGATTTATCTTGTGCCGCCGCCGCATACCGTGCGCGGCCTCGCCGGCCTGCTGGGCGTGACCAAGCCGGTCATCACCCGCGCGCTCGACAGTCTCGGCGCGCTAGGGCTGGTTGACCGGGCCCGGGATGAGCGGGACAGGCGCAATGTCGTGATAAAGCGCACCGTCACAGGTGCGCTTTATCTGGAAAAATTCGGCGATCTGATTATTGATCAGGCCCGTAATATCTAACCTCTGGACGTGAACCCCATGATGCTCGACCGCCGCCTGAATGTCTTCCGCTCCGATCTCGCCGACGAAAAACTGCAAGGGGCGGTGCAGGCCGATCGTTTCGTCAGCGGATCTCCCGCACAGGTCGTGGTACCTGTCATCGGCCTGCGGCCCACGCCGGACCTTGTCGCCGGTATCGATACCGAACTGCTGTTCGGCGAGACCCTGCGCGTTTTCGACAGGGCGAACGGCTGGGCCTGGGTGCAGGCGGATGCGGATGGTTATGCGGGTTACGTGCCGGAAACGGCCATTGGTGATGTCGTCGCGGCCACTCACCGTATCGTTGCTCCCCGTACCTTTGTTTATCCTTCGGCCGAACTGCGCAAGCCGCCGGTGGCGGCGCTGTCCATGGGCAGCCTGATCCGGATCGTCGGTGAAGAGGAGACCCGTGGCACCCGGTATCTCATGACCGAAAATGGCGAAGGCGTCATTGCCGCCCACTGCCGGACCGTCGATGCTGCCGCTGACGACGACTATGTCGCGGTGGCGTTGCGCTTCATCGAAACCCCCTATCTGTGGGGCGGTCGCTCCGGCTTTGGTATCGATTGTTCAGGCCTCGTACAGCTTTCCATGGCGATGGCGGGCCGGCGGGTGCTGCGCGATACCGACATGCAGGTGAAATCGCTCGGTGTGGAAATAGAGCGGGACGAGTTGCGGCGCGGCGATCTGGTTTTCTGGAAAGGCCATGTCGGGCTGATGGAAAATGAGGAAACGCTGCTGCACGCCAACGGCCATACCATGAATGTCGCGCGCGAAAATCTCGCTGCAGCCATTGAGCGCATCGGTTGGCTTTATGAAAAGCCGACGGCGTTCCGTCGCATGGAGGACTGAGGGAGCGCTTCACGAAATTGTTCCCGTCTTGCCCTTTGTGCGACAGCCGTCGCCGGCCTACATGCTGTCAATAATGGTACGGGACGGACACTGATGAAGACAAGAACGGCGGCACGATTGGCAGCGATCCTCGCGGCGGTCTTATTGAGCACTTCGGCAGAGGCCCAGACGGTGTTCCAGAACGGTTTTGCCCCGGCACCCGACGCCTATGCCAACCTGCCCGGTGTAAAAGACCCTCGAACGCTCCAACCCAAGGTCCGTTATAACTGCCATAGCGAACTGGGAAGTACCGGATATTCACGTGGGCCCTACCGGACCGTCTTCGGCAGTCGCGGAATTCCCGTCCAGGGTTACCGCTGCACCGATGAAAACGGTATTTCCAGCTTTGGCGGACGTAACCCCGTTTCCAAGGATTGGTACCCCGGCATCAATCCCGTTGATCCGACTTTCTGACGCGGCGTGCCCGTAGCCCCTGGCTGAAAACGATAACGAGGTTGCCGGGAAATCAACGCGCGGGCGGGCTGGTGAGGCATTTGCCGGACCGGTGCTCTGGACTTGTTGTCGCTTTTTCAGATAAATCTTTCGCATGACGGGTTGATACCTGCCGGGGTGCGGATTGACATCGGCTATTCTGACCTTTGGCCGATACTGGGGAATGCAAGTATGACGAAGACCGATATAGCCACCCGTGTCCACAATCATACCTGGAAACTTGACCCGATCGTTCGCAGCCTGATCGATACGGATTTCTACAAGCTGTTGATGTTGCAGATGATCTGGAAGCTTTATCCGGAAGTCGACGCGACGTTTTCGCTGATCAACCGCACCAAGACGGTGCGGCTGGCCGAGGAGATCGACGAGATGGAGCTGCGCGAACAGCTCGATCATGCGCGTACGCTGCGTCTTTCCAAAAAAGAGAATATCTGGCTTGCGGGTAACACGTTTTACGGTCGCTCGCAGATTTTCGAGCCGGAATTTCTCTCCTGGCTATCAAGCTATCAACTGCCGGAATATGAGCTTTTCAAGCGCGACGGGCAGTACGAGCTGAATTTCCACGGCCGCTGGATGGACACGACGCTCTGGGAAATCCCGGCGCTCGCCATCATCAACGAGTTGCGTTCGCGTAGCGCCATGCGCTCGCTCGGTTATTTCACGCTGGATGTTCTCTATGCCCGCGCAAAGGCCAAGATGTGGGAGAAGGTTGAGCGGCTGCGGGAACTGCCGGGCCTGCGCATTTCCGATTTCGGCACCCGCCGCCGCCATAGCTTTCTGTGGCAGCGCTGGTGCGTCGAGGCGTTGAAGGAAGGCATCGGGCCGGCCTTTACGGGTACGAGCAACGTGCTGCTCGCCATGGATTCGGACCTTGAAGCCGTCGGGACCAACGCGCATGAACTGCCGATGGTGGTCGCGGCGCTGGCGCAGACGGATGAGGGGCTGGCTGCCGCGCCCTATCAGGTCCTGAAGGACTGGAACCGGCTTTACGGTGGCAACCTGCTGATTGTTCTGCCCGACGCCTTCGGCACGGCGGCGTTTCTGCGCAATGCGCCGGAATGGGTGGCTGACTGGACGGGTTTCCGCCCGGACAGCGCACCGCCGATCGAGGGTGGCGAGAAGATCATCGAGTGGTGGCAGAAGATGGGTCGCGACCCGCGCAAGAAGATGCTGATCTTCTCCGATGGCCTCGATGTCGATGCCATCATCGACACTTACAGGCATTTCGAAGGCCGCGTTCGCATGAGCTTCGGCTGGGGCACCAACCTCACAAATGATTTTGCTGGCTGCGCGCCAAAAACCATCGCCAGCCTCAAGCCGATCTCCATCGTCTGCAAGGTCAGCGATGCCAATGGCCGGCCGGCTGTGAAACTCTCGGACAATCCGCAAAAAGCAACCGGTGAACCGGCCGAAGTGGAGCGTTACCTGAAATTCTTCGGCCAGGAAGATCACAAGGAACAGAAGGTTCTGGTTTGATCAAAGCGGGGCGCTCCGGTCGACGAAGCGCCCCTAAAGCCGTTATTTCGTGAACTGATGTGCGATATAATGGAAGAGGGCGCGAATACCCTGCGCTTCTCCACCGATCGATGAGTGGTGCCTTTCATTCAGCGACCAGCCGTAAATATCGAAATGCGCCCAGCGCCGGGTGTTGGTCACGAAACGCTTGAGAAACAGCGCGGCGGTGATCGATCCGCCCATGCCGCCGGAAGGCGCATTGGTAATATCGGCCGCGCGCGAGCGAATGTCCTTGTCGTATCCCATATAGAGCGGCATGCGCCACAGCGGATCGTCGGTATCGATGCTGGCTTCAGCGATGTCATGGGCCAGATCGTCGTCGTCAGTGTAGAAGGGCGGCAGATCGGGACCGAGCGCGACGCGGGCGGCGCCGGTCAATGTTGCCATGTCGATCATCAGGTCCGGCGCATCCTCATCGGCATAGGCCAGAGCGTCCGCCAGAACGAGGCGGCCTTCCGCATCGGTATTGTCGATCTGCACCGTCAGCCCCTTGCGGCTCCGGTAAATGTCGCCGGGACGGAAGGCGTTGGAAGAGATGGAATTTTCGACCGCGGGCACGAGGACGCGCAGGTCGACCGGCAGCTTCGCGTCCATGATCATCAGAGCCAGGCCAAGGACATTGGCGGCGCCGCCCATGTCCTTCTTCATCAGGGCCATGGACGCTGCGGGTTTTATATCGAGACCGCCGGTGTCGAAGCACACGCCCTTGCCAACAAGCGTCAGACGCGGATTACCCTTTTTACCCCAGTTCATTTCCAGAAGGCGTGGTGCGCTTTCGCTGGCGCGGCCGACGGCGTGGATGAGGGGGAAGTTTTCCTTCAGCAGGTCGTCGCCGGTGGTCACCTTCACCTTCGCCTTGTAATGGGCGGCAAGGGCCCGGAAAGCGATCTCCAGCTCATCCGGTCCCATGTCGTTGGCAGGCACATTGATGAGATCGCGCGCGAGGAAGACGCCCGCGAGAATGCGCTTGATCTCGCCGTCTTCGGCATCCTGGGGAATGAGCAGCTTCGCCCCGCTGGTTTTGGTGGTCTTGTATTTGTCGAAGCGGTAGCTTCCGAGACCGAAACCGAGAGCGAGGCGATTGGCCGTCAGTGGTGCGGTCTCGATGTGCCACTCGCCTTCAGGCAGTTCGCGGGCGAGTTTACCGGTGATGAACGGGATTTCAGAGGGATTGCCGCCAAGGCCGAGAAGCACGCCGCCGAGCGAACCATCGGCAGAGGGAACGAGCAGGATGGCACCGGCCTCCGCCTTGAACCCTGCTTTCTTTGCCCAGTCCAGAGCGACGGGGTCAATGGCGCCCTGCTCGATGTGGGCGGGCGTGACTGCGAAAACCGGCAGTGTACTGCCTGCCTTTGAGCTGAAAGGGGTCGGGCGTTCGATGAACTGATAGGGCGCCATTATGTGCTTCCGTAAATGTCGAGAATCGGTGCGATTAACGCTCTGTTAGGGTTAACAGATTATTGCTTAAGCGAAAGTTGCGTCATGTGAGTCTGTCGTTTGTCGGGCGCAAGATTTGTCATTCTTGGGCGAGGGCGCTGCCATGACTGCTTTTTCTTTGGCTGAGACAGGCCGGACAGGGTTGCTGCGGGGCGCGTGTTTTGCAGCATTGGTTCTTGCGGTTTCTGGATGTGCAAGCACCAACAAACCGGACCGGATGTCTACCGGCTCCATTCCCGCCGCCGCGCGCTCCTATGATCACATGAACATGGACCAGCTTCGCCAGGCGGAAGAAACCGCCGGCAAAGCCTATGAACGCAATCCCAAGGACAAGTCGGTGGGCATGAATTATGCCAGCGTCTTGATGATGACGGGCAAGAACACGCAGGCTCTTGCAGTCATGCAGCAGATAGCCATCGCCAATCCCGCCGACCGCGACGTGCTTGCCGCGTATGGCAAGGCACAGGCGGCTGCGGGACAGCTGGAGCAGGCGCTTTCAACCATCCAGCGGGCGCAGACACCCGATCGACCCGATTGGCGCCTCTACTCGGCCGAAGGCGCGGTGCTTGACCAGCTTGGACGTTCGAGCGAAGCCCGCTCCCGCTATCGGCAGGCGCTTGACCTGAAGCCGAACGATCCGAGCGTGCTTTCAAATCTCGGCATGT
The DNA here is from genome assembly GCF_003938925.1 of Agrobacterium sp. FDAARGOS_525. Lineage (NCBI taxonomy): Bacteria > Pseudomonadati > Pseudomonadota > Alphaproteobacteria > Hyphomicrobiales > Rhizobiaceae > Agrobacterium > Agrobacterium sp. FDAARGOS_525. The sequence goes on from NZ_RKIU01000003.1 coordinate 1,201,877, forward strand.
CCTATGTGCTGTCGAGCGATCCGCGCACTGCCGAAACCTACCTGCAATCGGCCATCGCCCAGCCTGGCGCCGACAGCCGCGTTCGCCAGAACCTCGCGCTCGTTGTCGGCCTCCAGGGTCGCTTCGCCGAAGCAGAGCGCATTGCGGTACAGGAACTCTCGCCGCAGCAGGCCCAGGCAAACCTGACTTATCTGCGGGCAATGCTGTCCCAGCAAAATTCCTGGCAGCAGCTCGCAAAAAAAGACGGAAAGGCGGCGGGCTGATGCTTTGCGCGATGCCGCGTCCTTATATCCGGAACTTGACGCGTCGCCGCGAAATTCGGGCGGCATGTTTTTCAGAACGTGTCCAGCACGCGGATGATGGCAGGGCCTAGAATGACGGCGATGAGGACCGGCAGGAAAAATACAATCATCGGCACGGTCAGCTTCGGCGGTAGTGCAGCCGCTTTTTTCTCCGCTTCGTTCATGCGTTCGTCGCGGCCTTCCTGTGCGAGAACGCGCAGCGCCTGAGCGAGCGGCGTTCCGTAACGTTCCGCCTGAATAAGCGCTTGCACGACGCTTTTCACGGCTTCGAGCTGTGTTCGCGTGCCGAAATTCTCGAGAGCGACCCGCCGGTCTTGCAGGAACGACAGTTCCGCCGTCGTCAGCATCATTTCTTCAGCCAGTTCGGGTGACTGCTCACCCATTTCCTCTGCCACGCGGCGCATCGCGGCCTCCATGGACACGCCGGATTCGATGCAGATCAGCATGAGGTCGAGCGCATCCGGCCAGGCTTTCTTGATCGACGCCTGCCGTTTGTTCATGCGGTTCGACACATAAATATTGGGAGCATAGAAACCGATATAGCCGAACAGTAACACAGCCATCAGCCGGACAATGAAGGCTTTGTCGGAGAGATTGCCGAGCACGAAGATCCAGGTGAAGGCTACGGCCAGAAAAATGAAAGGCAGGATGAAGCGGGCGGCGAGAAACGTGTTGAACGCGTTTTGGGAACGAAGCCCTGCTGCCCGCAGCTTGTTCATCGTGTTCTTGTCCGCAAGCGCTTCCTGGAGGTTGAATTTTTCCACGATGCGCCGGGCGGACTTGTTATTGTTGCCGCGCAGGGAAGTTTTGCCTTCCCTGGTAACGGTCGCAAGCCGCTCGCGCTCGCGGCTGCGGATGAGATCGCGTTCCGACGACACGGCTTTCATGCGTTTGGCGAAATCCTTCCGCTCGAAAACCGGCATGATGAGCGTATAAAGGGTGGCGAAAACCGCCAGCGTCACCAGAACGGCGACGATCGTTTGCGGATTGGTGAGGCTCGAAAGAAAACTCCCGCTCATTCTGCGCCCTCAAATATCGAAATTGATCATTTGGCGCATGATGAATATCCCGATCAACATCCAGACGGCCGACGCCCCAAGAATGATATGGCCGCGAATATCGGTAAAAAGCACCGATAGATATTCGGGCGAGGTAAAGTGCACCAGCATCATGACGACAAAGGGCAGCGAGCCGATGATGACCGCAGACGCCTTTGCCTCCATCGAAAGTGCATTCACCTTGGCACGCATCTTCTTGCGGTCGCGCAGAACTTTTGAAAGGTTCGACAGCGCTTCGGAGAGGTTGCCGCCGGCCTGCGCCTGAATGTTGATGACGGTGCTGAAAAAGCTCACTTCGAAAAGCGGCATTGTCAGCATCATGCGCTCGATCGCCTGGGGAATGCCGATGCCGACCTGCTGCGCGTCGACAACCCGCTGGAACTCCGTTTTCACCGGCTCCTGCCCGTCAGATGCGATCAATCGCACCGCGTCGTTCAGCGGCAAGCCGGATTTGATCGAGCGACACATGACATCAAGTGCGTTGGGAAACTCTTCGAGGAATTTTTTCTGCCGGCGCTTGAGGAGGAACGCCAGTGCCCAGCGCGGCAGCCCCAGCGCGATAACGGCGCCTATCGGTAGGGCGATAAGCAATGACAGGCCATAAAGAAGTGCGATGAGGGTGGCAAAGCCCGCCGCGCCGACGCTCAGCAGCTGAAACTGTCGCAGGGACAGCGTCAGCCCCGCCTGAACGAGCTTTTCGCGCAAACCGACATTTTTTGCCTTTTTTGCCCTCTCATTTTGTTTTTTCTCCATTTCCCGCAGGTTGTCCTGCATGGATTTGCGGCGTTTGCTGAGCTCATGCACGCGGTCACGTGCGGCTTTGATGTTGGTGTGGTCCGTCTCCGCGGCCTGGACCCGCTTGAAGCGGCTGGTGGACTTTTTTTCGACCTCTATCTGCTGGAAAAGAAAAGCGTAAGCGAGCGCGCCCGCCGAAACGGCGACGAGCGCGGCCAATAAGAGGATTGTCGGGTCCATGGCGGTCGCTTTCCCTTAGGAGGTCTTTTCCATTTCATCGAGCGCGGCGGCCAGGCGTTTTTCCTCGCCATAATAGCGTGCACGGTCCCAGAAATGGGGTTTGCTGATGCCCGTCGATACATGTCTGCCGATCAGTTTGCCGTTGGCATCCTCACCTTCGATTTCGTATCGCATCAAATCCTGAGTGACGATCACGTCGCCTTCCATGCCGATCACTTCCGTGATCTGGGTTATCCGGCGTGAACCATCACGCAGGCGCTGCGCCTGAATGACGACATCGATCGATCCCGAGATGATTTCACGCACGGTTTTGGCCGGCAGGGTGAAGCCGCCCATGGCGATCATGGATTCGATGCGGCTGAGGCACTCGCGTGGTGTATTGGCGTGCAGCGTTCCCATTGAACCGTCATGGCCGGTATTCATCGCCTGGAGCAGGTCGAATACCTCCGGTCCGCGCACTTCGCCGACGATGATGCGTTCCGGCCGCATGCGAAGGCAGTTCTTGACGAGATCCCTCATCGTGATCTCACCTTCCCCTTCGATGTTCGGAGGCCGCGTTTCGAGTCTGACGACATGCGGTTGCTGCAGCTGCAGTTCGGCGGTGTCTTCGCAGGTAATGACGCGCTCATCCCTGTCGATGAAGCTCGTCAGGCAATTGAGAAGCGTGGTCTTGCCGGAGCCGGTGCCGCCCGAGATGACGACGTTGCAGCGGACACGACCGATGATCTTCAGCAGTGTCGCGCCTTCGGGTGTGATCGCACCGAAACGCACGAGCTGGTCGAGCGTAAGCTTGTCCTTCTTGAATTTTCGGATTGTCAGCGCCGGGCCGTCGATGGCGAGCGGCGGCGCGATGACGTTGACGCGCGAGCCGTCCGGCAGGCGGGCGTCGCATATGGGGCTCGATTCATCCACACGTCGGCCAACCTGGCTGACGATGCGCTGGCAGATGGAAAGCAATTGCGCGTTGTCGCGGAAGCGGATGTCGGATTCGATGGTCTTGCCGCCGACTTCGATGAAGGTCTGGCCAGAACCATTGACCATGATATCGGCGATGTCGTCGCGGGCAAGAAGGGGCTCAAGCGGCCCATAACCGAGAACGTCATTGCAGATGTCTTCAAGCAGTTCTTCCTGCTCGGCAATCGACATTGCGAAATTCTTGATCGTGATGATGTCGTTGACGATATCGCGAATTTCCTCGCGCGCGCTCTCCGCATCAAGTTTGGCGAGCTGCGAAAGGTCGATCGTATCGATGAGCGCGGAAAATACCTGGCTCTTGGTATTGTAATAATCCTCCGTGCGGGCGCGCTTTTTTTGCGCCGGCTGCGTGACCGCCATCTGTCGCGCTACGGGTGATTGGCCCGGCTCGAGCGTGTCGATGGAGAGAGAGCGCGGCTCGGGCGCCGCCACCTGCATGGGGACAGGTGCGACGGGATCCGGCTTCGTGCTTCTGGCTGGGCCCTCGGCCCCGCGTTTTCCGAACATCGGCGTTTCCGTCAATAGGCGCGGAGGGAATCCCTACTTGCGCTTGAGAATATTCTTAAGTCTGTCCAGACCGCCGCGCCGGCTTTTGCGCAGCACCGTGCGACCGGTGATGGTATGGGCAATTTGCGAGAAGGTTTCTGCGATCTGGGATTTTTCATCCATTTCGCTAATCATGCGTCCGCTGTTTGCGGCGTTTCCAAACAATTGCGCCTCGAATGGAATGATCGCAATCGGCTCGATTTCCAGCGGGTCGAAAAAATCCGCCGGAGCGATTTCGGGTCGCTTCGGCATGCCCACCTGGTTGAGGATGAGATGCGGCAATTTATCGTTGGGGCGCAGTTTTATCAGCGCGTCGAACAGGTTCTTCGTGTTGCGAAGATTCGCAAGATCCGGAACCGCGGTGATGACGACCTCATCCGCTTCCGCAAGCACAGCCCGTGTCCAGTCGCACCATTGGTGGGGAAGGTCGAGGACGGCGACGGGGGCGCTACGCTGCAAAACCTCAAGGATCGGCAGAAAGGCCTGGCGGTCTAGATCGTAAGTCCGGTCAAGAAGCGACGGTGCCGCGAGCAGCGATAGGTGATCGGAGCATTTCGTCAAAAGGCGGTCGAGAAATACCTCATCCAGCCGCTCCGGCGAGAAAACCGCTTCCGCCATGCCCTGGGCCGGATCCTGATCGAAATCGATATTGGCTGTGCCATAAGCCAGATCCATGTCGGCGAGAATGGTTTCCGTCGAAAACAGGGTCGAGATGCCGAAGGCGCAATTATGTGCGACCGTCGAGGAGCCCACCCCACCTTTGGCGCCAATGAAGGCGATGTTGCGGCCAAGCGGCTCCGCTTCGGGGTCGACGAAGATCGCGGCGATCGAAGCCAGAAGATCGGCCATGTTGACCGGGGCGACCAGATATTCGGAAATACCGTTGCGGATGAGGTCGCGATAGAGCGTTATGTCATTGTGGCGGCCGACAATGATGACACGGGTGGAGGGGTCGCAAACCTCCGCGAGAGGAGCAAGGTCATCCAGCAGCGAAGCCGGCGCGCTTGCCGTCTCCAGAATGATGAGATTTGGCGTAGGCGAGGCAGAGAACATCGTGGCCGCAGCGTTGATGTCACCCTTCGTCACCCGCAATGTTACCTTGCTCATGCGCCTGTCACCGGACAATGCGTCCATGACGCCCTGCGTGTTGTCGCTGACGCAGAAGGCGTGGATAGAGATGCGGGGCAGGGGCCGCAGGCGGTCCATATCGGAGGTGCGCACCGGCTGCAGGGTGTCTGCTCCGTCGCTTGACTTGATGTCGTATTCTACAGCGCTCATCGTCTTTCCTGCCGTGACAATTGTTGGGACCGCATCAGTTTGCGGTGGCCGTGTTCTTGCCGTTACGATACGTATCGATAACCACTGCGCGGCGCTCGGCATCGATGGGGCTCATGCCGCGCGGGCCGACCAGATCCATCGGATTGGCGACTTGAGCCGCGAGATTGCTTTGCGAAGCGCACCCGAAATTGTACCAGTTCTTGTTGGCGAAGGTGTTGTCCGAAAGGTCTTCCGGCCATTGGCCGCATTGCCCGGTCATGGCGGTAATAGCGACATAGCTCAGTCGGATGGGGGCGGAGTCGCCGTTCGGCGAAGCCGCGTAACGTGTCTCCATGATCTTGCCCGGTGCGACCCCGGCGCCGGACAGCGTAGTGCGGATCTGTTTCGCCATTCTAGCGGCGCTTGCCGAATTGGCTGATCCCGATGGTATCTGGATGTTGATGACACCCGTCGACATCGACGCATAATTCTGGGCGAAACCACGTATATTGTCCGCCATCGCCGTGGTGAGACGGCTATCGCCTGCCGAAACCGGGATATCAAGCGAATGTTCCGCTTCCGACAGGGTGATCGGATGGCGGGTCCGGTAATCGTCGGGAATGGCGTTGGTCGTGAGCGGATCGCGCGCACAGCCTTGCAGAAGGCCGGCGGTGAGTGCAACCACGGCGACAAGCCCGGCGCGCCCCAGGGAAGAAGAGGAGGATGTTTCCCGCATGCTGTTTCCTGACCTGAGGAGGCCTGTTCTGAAGAGGGGGTTTCGTGCGCGTGTCGTCATTTGTAGATGAACCCCACTGATCCCTGATAGGGAGCTGCCTGAACCTGATCCTTGCGGCCATAGACCTTGTTGACACGGTTCATGAAATACATGGCGGCATCGTTTTCAGGATTGAAATTGTCATCCGGGCGGGCAATCTGGTTGCGCGCGACCGGGCGCACCAGATAGGGCGTTGCAATGATGACAAGTTCCGTTTCGTTGCGAAGGAAGTCCTTGCTGCGGAAAAGCGTGCCGAAAATGGGGATTTTCGACATGCCCGGAAGCCCCGACATGGCCTGGCGGATATTGTCCTGAACGAGACCTGCGATCACGATCGAACCGCCCGACGGAAGCTCGACCGTTGTCGATGTCTCACGTTTACGAACGGACATGTAGGTCGAACCCGGGATGTTGCGCCCGTAATTTCCGGTGACAACATTGCCCTCATAGGTCGGTTCGGACACATTGGTCTCTATCTTGAGGCTTATCCTGCCCGGTGAAAGCACCACTGGCCTGAAGTTCAAAGTGATACCGTAGTCGACTGTTTCCGTTTCGCGTTTGACGGTCGCGATACCTGTGTCCTTGTCGAGCGAAACATCCTGTTCCGCAGCAATTCGAAAATCCCCGCCGACATAAAATTTGGCCTGTTCGCCAGAGATCGCCGTGAGGCTCGGTTCCGCCAATGTCCGCATTACTCCCGCCTGCTCCATGGCATTCAGGTAAGAGGCAAATCTCAGGGAGCCGGAGCCAATCGCGCCGCTGGCGATGCGCGTGGCGCTGTCGATGGCATTCCCGAGGTTGGAGGGGTTTGAGAACTCGAAACCGTTGTTGCTTGTCGAGCTGCTGATCGAGCCGTTGAAGCCAAGTTGCTTCAGCACCTGTCTGCTGACTTCAGCGACGGTCACCTTCAGTGTCACCTGGTCCTCGCCCTCGATCGTCAGCATATTGACGATCTGCGATACCTGGCGATTTTCGGCGAAAATTGCTGCGTCACCCCCGTTATTTCCGCCCGTCAGCGAGATATTTCGGGTGGTGGCTTCACCGCCTTTCAAGAAGGCTTCGGCAAGCTGAACTGCACGCGCCGAATCTTGCGGTGTGCGTACCGATCCGGTGAGAACGATATTGTCGGAGACGATTTCGACTTTGATGTCGGATTCAGGGATGAAGCGACGAATATTGGCTTCAAGACCAACAATATCCCGCTCCACTTCCAGATCAAGGCTGACGATCTCGCGCCCACCCTCGCCGAAAATGAAGATATTGGTCTGACCGACTGTTTTTCCGAACAGGTAAATGCGTTTCGATGTACGCGTTACCGCATCCGCGAGGCTGGGATCGGCGACAAGAATGTCATGGGCGTCCTCAGGCAGGTCGATGACCAGCGCCTTGTTGAGACCAAGCTTCAGCCGCTTGCGGATGCCCGAGCCGCTTTCAGTGATCCGCACGATACTGGCGCTTTGAGCCTTTGCTTCACTGAAGCGCAGAAATTCGGGCGAATGCGGGCCCGGAACGCCTGAGAAGGCCACGCAGAACGCCAGCCCGCCAACGAATGATGAACGTAGGTCTTTTGCCAGACGTCTTGTCATGAACCCCCCGGTCATTGTGTTGCTCCTTGACCGCCCTTGACGATGGAGCCCGATTTGATCACCTGGATTTCTGGCTGCCCTGCACCGCCGTTGAGAAGATAACCGGCTGATAATGTATCGTTCTCCTGCGCATCGGCGACGGATCGCAAGGCCAGCGTCAGGCGATCCGCCATCTGCTGCGCGACGGTTATGATCTTTGCCTGTTCGGGGGTCAGTTCCAGTGTCGCTGTTGCGCCAACGACCGCAGAAATGCCGTCTTCGCCTTCCTTGATCTGCTGGTCGATTGCCAGGACGCGGACGTTGTTCAAGACATTCTCTGTCAGAAAATTACCGCCGTCACCCTTCCGGACCATGATGACGTCGACGCGATCATTGGGCAGAACGAAACCGCCGGCACCGGTTGAAACGGAAATCTCCGTCGCGACGGCGCGTTTGCCCGCCGGCAGAAGCGAAGACATGATGCGTGCATTGGAATCGACCACTTTTTCCGGCCGTATCGGCTCGCCCTCGAATAGGGGCAACCGCACGACTGCACCGGCAAGGTCTTTAATCGCGTCCGGATTTTTTGTGTCGGTTATGAAACTATCGACCACGTTGCCCTGCGGCCAGGGCGTCCAGCGAACAGAACTGTCATTCAGGCGGCTGCCGACGGGAAGATTTACTGAAGAAACCAGAACGTTGACCGTCGGCTCCTTCTGGATGATCGTTTCCGCCTTTTCGATGACCTGCTTCGTCCCGGAAATATTCATGGCGACAAGGCCGGCAAGACCGGCAGCCACCAGAGCAACGGACATAATGACGATACGCGACGGTTTCATGCTCGATCCTTGAGGGAATCAGATTCTTCTCCCCTCAGGATGGCGCGCGATTGGTGTAATTATGGTTAATATTGTGCTTGGATTTGTAGTTAATGATGCCTTAATTCCGGCAACGCAGTAATTCTCTCTAGGAGAGGCTGGCGATTGCCGCTTTTACTATCGGTGCGTCACCATAGGTCAGGAACCCTGCAATGGCGATGCCGATCCCATAGGGAATTTTTTTTGCCACGAGCAGCGAAGCTGGCACGGGAATGCCGCTGGCCATGATTTCCTGGGCGCGCGACCGCAAGAGCAAAATGCCGAGGGTCAGCAGTCCTCCAACGAATGTCACTGAAAGCAGAAATTCAACAAGGGAAACGCTGAAGCCGTACCACACCGCTGCGCCAGTCAGGAGTTTCGCATCTCCACCACCCATGACGTTTGCCGCAAAAAGCGCGAAGCAGGCAGCAAAAACTACGCCCGCCGCGGCAAGGCTCATTCCGAAAGTATGCCAGCCCATGCCGGAAAAAGGCGCGATCACGATGAACGACAGCAGCAAAATCAGCGGAATCCGGTTGGGGATAGTCATGCTTAGCAGGTCGGTAAACGCCGCGAATGCAAGGCAAAGCGGAAGTGCCAGGAAGATGACGGCTATAACCATGAAGGAAACTCCCGTTTATTCGAACACTTCCAGGCGGCGTGCACAGGTATTCCAGGTATTGAACACAATGTGAAATGCCGCTCACAAGTTTTGAGCGGCATTTCGATCTCAGATTGGAAGCAATTAGAAAGCTGTATTTCGAGCGGTTGTCATAGTCGTACCGATGCGGTCGAAGAGCGCGTCGAGCTGTGTGCCGACGACGCCTGCGCCGCCAACGATTGCGACGGACAGCAGGGCAGCAATCAGGCCATATTCAATTGCCGTAGCGCCGGATTCGTCCTTGAGGAAACGAGCGAAAATCTTGGTCATGAGTATCTCCTAACTCTTGTGTAGTTCAGCACGCCGACAACTGTTCTCCGTTGTTCGGTTGCCTTCAAACTACAGACGAGCGATTTCCAAGCGCTTAAAAAAAACGATTAACTCAAAGTAAACGGCAGGATGAGTTTCCTTTGGTAAATAAATATGAAAAGTATTTAATGTATTTCTATATTTGCTTATAAACAAACTTCTTCTGTCGAAGGGCTGTTCTCATTTTGGGAAAACGGGTTCCTCAATGAGACACAGATGTTCAGTTATGATGCGGGGCGGCGCACGTCGGGAATGCCAGGAATTATGCATGGTTACCGTGCGCATCACGCATTTTCGTCACTTAACGCTTCATTCACTAAAACCACGCATTCTTTGACGCGGTAAACTGCTGATTAGTGAGCAAGGGCAAAAAGCGTGTCATCCGGAAAACTGACGAAAATTGTGGTCGGCTTGTCGGTCATTCTGGGAGGGGCGTTCCAGTCCGGTTTTGCCCAGGAAGACATATTGCGCGTCTCGATGAATCACGCCCGCGTCCTCCGTCTCGACCGTCCTGTCAGCAAGGTTATCGTCGGCAACTCGAAAGTTGCCGATGCCACGGTTGCCGACGCCACCACGATCGTTCTGACAGGCCGCAGTTTCGGCACGACAAATCTCGTACTTCTCGACGCCGAAGGGAATCCAATCGTCGATGAGCGGATTCTCGTCTCCATTGATGAAGGCAATACGGTCCGTGTTTTCCGTCAGACGGAGCGAACCGTTCTTTCCTGTACGCCCAATTGTGAGCAGCATTCGCAAAACAGTGGCGACAAAGACGCCCAGCCTTAACAAGGCTTGGTCCGCCTCAAATCCGAACGATCGAGCCGCCATATTCGATGACGTGAAGGCGTGAGCCTCGGCTCGTCATCTGCATCTTTTCCTAAGGGTAAGATTGGCGCTGGACCTCAGCAAAACGAAAAACCGCAACATGTACCCCTGCGTTCTGCAGGAGGGCCAAATGTTGCTGTTTTTTCGTCTAAGTATTTGATCTGGCTAAGATCAAAAATGGAATGGTGCCCAGAAGAGGACTCGAACCTCCACACCCTTGCGAGTACCAGCACCTGAAGCTGGCGCGTCTACCAATTCCGCCATCTGGGCGACGGAGAGCGATGTACGAGGGCAGCCGCCCGGTGTCAACAGGCTTTTTGAACTTTTATGACGGTCATTGATTTTAAAGGGAAAAAACTTGTCTGATGCCGTTGAAACCCGTCGCCGGGTCAGGTGTCGAGGCCTTCGTGCTTCGTCCTGTCGACATGACCGAGGTCTCGGTCCGGGTCGATGATGTCGCGGATTCTCTGTTTGAGCTCTTTTGGGCCGGGAAAACCGCCGTCACGTTTACGTTCCCATATAATGGTACCGTCCACCCCGATCTCGAACACGCCGCCGGTTGAGGGGACAAGGCTCACTTCGCCGATATCCAAGGCGAAGGTTTGCAGGATTTCCTGCGCCATCCATCCAGCCCGCAGCAACCAGTTGCACTGGGTGCAGTAGCGTATCGTTATGCGCGGTTTGGTGTCGGTCATCATCACGTCTCCTTCGCGGCCGAGTCACGATAATGTTAACTTTAACGCTCATGTTTTTACCCGGCATATGCTTGTTCTTATCACGGGGCTTTGCGAACAGATAAGTCAATCGAATGCTCAAACAGAGAGATCCTATGGCCCAGTTCGACAATAATCGTCAGCGTCTGTTCGTTCCCGCCGTTGCACCGCTTTACAACGGGACACACGATGTGGTGGAGACCATTTTGCGTGTCACGGCGGGACTTCTGCTGGTTACCCATGGGTTCGGCAAGATTCTCAATCCCTTCGGGGCGGTCGGCATGGTGGAGAGCCTCGGTTTTTACCCGGGCGTCTTATGGTCGCCGCTGCTGGCGGCAACGGAATTCTTCGGCGGTATTTTCATCGCCATCGGCCTTTTCACGCGGCCGGCATCCTTCGCCGCCATGATCGTCCTTCTGGTAACGGTCTGGTTCCATGGTGTGGTGAAGGCGGAAGGTCTGGGCGGTGCGGAAAAATCGATTCTCTGGGCGGCGATTTTCCTGTTCTTCACGATTCGGGGCGGCAACCGGCATTCGGTCGACGCGAAGCTCTCGCGGGAATTCTAATATCCAGTGGCGGGGCCCATGCTGTGCCACGCCACTGCTGCCGTACCTCTTGAAAATCCCTTTTCATCATGATGAAGCTTGGATTCAATCGGCGAAACCCGCCGGCTGAATCATCTGTTATCATCAAGAGGTCGCATGCGCGTCGCAATTATCGAAAACATGGCGGGCACGCCGCATGGACAACTCGGCGTGGCATTGGCGGAGGCAAATGCGGAGGTACACGTCATTCGCGCCTATGCGGGGGAACCGCTTCCGAAAGATGCGGGCGGTCATGATGCCCTTATCGTTCTGGGCGGAGAGCAGAACGCACTCGACGATGCCCTCTATCCCTATCTTCCAGAGCTTGCGCGTTTGATGAAAACCTTTGGCGATGCGGGCAGGGCAGTCATGGGTGTTTGCCTCGGCAGCCAGCTGCTGGCCCGCGCTTATGGTGGCGATAATATTCTTTCCGGTCCACCGGAATTCGGCTGGCAAAAGGTGTCCCTCACGGAAGAGGGCATTTCCGATCCGCTTTTGGCCGGGCTGGATAGAGCTTTTCCGATTTTTCAATGGCACTGCGATACATTTACACTACCACCCGGTGCCACCCGGCTTGCGACCAATGCCGCGACACGGAATCAGGCCTTTCGCCTCGGACGGGCGGTCTATGGCACACAGTTCCATTTCGAGGCCTCCGCCGCAGTCGTTGACGGCTGGTGCGAGGCCTTTCCCGCTTCCATCGAAAAAATGGCGCCCGGCTGGCTGGCACAATATCCCGATCATCGCGACCTGCGCGCAGGGATGGCGGATGCAGCGGGTCTGGAGATTGCCCGTGCCTGGGTGCGGCTCATCTGACGGATTTTCTGTTGCGAATATCATGGTGCCAGACCAGAATTGCGTGGAGTTCATTTTTCAGCGCGAAGGAGCCGCAAAGCCCATGTACAAATTCGAGATCTATCAAGACAAAGCCGGAGAATTTCGCTTTCGCTTCAAGGCTTCGAACGGCGAGACGATGTTTGTCTCTGAAGGCTATAAGGCCAAGGCCTCGGCCATTCACGCGATCGAGTCGATCAAGAGAAATTCCCCCGGCGCCGATACCGTTGATCTCAGCACCATGACGGCCTGAGTCGTACAGTGAGAACCGGAATGCAATTTACCTGCCAGAAATGAAGGGCGCATTGGTGGGTGCCGGCGTAAAGATAAGATTCAGTCTTTTTTGATAATCTTCCGTTAGCATTTGTATTTCGAGGTCTCCGGGTGGCGCCAGTGCGTCCCCGATTTGTTTTGCGTACGGGTTCTCATGCGTTCTTCGGCTGTGCCAGCACTTTTTTTCGGTTGCCTTCTGCTTGGCGGCTGCACGTCCAGTTCCGGTCCGGAAAGCCTGGTTGCCGGCTTGCCGTCAAAGGAAACCACGAGTTCTGTCACGCCATCAGCGCCGGTGCCGCAGGCAAGTGTTGGCTCGCAGCCGATAACCGCTCAACCGCGGCAGGAAGTACTGGCCTGGGGTGGGCCGGTGCCGGAAGAGCCCAAAGCTTTTTCCGCCGTCACGCCGAGGGCGTCGCTGCCGCAGGATGCGCCTGAAATCCGTTTGCCGGTCCCGCCGCAGGCCGGGATGATACGCCCGGCCGAACGGCCGATGGAGCGTCCGGTCCAATTGGCCATGGCGGCGGCTCCGGCGGCGAGCGCCGGCGCGCAGATCCGCTCCCGCATTTTCCGTTCCAGCTTCAGCGATGCGAAACCGATCAATTTCGGCCGGGTTCAGCCGCGGCATTTCCAGGTGCACGGCGTGGATGTTTCGCGCTGGCAGGCCAATATCGATTGGCCGTTGCTGCGCACCCGCGGGGCCAATTTCGCCTTCATCAAGGCCACGGATGGCGGCGATCACCTTGATCCGATGTTCCGCACCAACTGGCAGGGTGCAAAGGCCGCGGGCATTCGCCGTGGCGCCTATCACTTCTTCTACTGGTGCCGTTCGGCCAGCGAACAGGCAGACTGGTTCATTCGCAACGTGCCACGCGATCCTGACGCACTGCCACCGGTGATCGATGTGGAATATAACGGCGAGTCGAGCTGCAAGATGCGCCATTCCCGTGAGCGCGTTCTGGAAAAGATGCGCGTCTTCATGAACAAGCTCGAGCGCCATTACGGGCAGCGGCCGATCATTTATACCGCGCCGGATTTTTACAAGGATAACCTGACCGGCGAGTTCCAGGACTATCCTTTCTGGCTGCGCGCCGTCGCCCAGCACCCATCGGTGGTCTATCCCGGTCGCAAATGGCTGTTCTGGCAATATTCCGGCTCGGGCCTGTCACATGGCGTCGATGGCCGCATCGATCTCAATGTCTTCAACGGCAGCGAAGATGCATGGCACCGCTGGGTAGATCGCCGTTCCAGCTGAAGGATCGCCCGTGTCAGCGCGCGAATTTTCTGGCGCCCGCGACGCAGAGCACCACAACCAGCGTAACGGCAATCATGGCAGGGCTTACCTCTTCGTGCAGCAGGGTTGCGGCAAGGGCGAGGCCGAAGAACGGCTGCAGCAGCTGCAATTGTCCGACTGCCGCAATGCCGCCCTGCGCCAGGCCGCGATACCAGAAGATGAACCCGATCAGCATGCTGAACAGGGAAACATAGGCAAGGCCGCCCCAAGCCTGGGGATCGATGCCGGCAAGCGTTTCCGGCCCTGTGAAAAACGCGAGCGGCAGTATCACCGGCAGGGAGAGAACCAGCGCCCAGGAAATGACCTGCCAGCCCCCCAGCCTGCGGGAAAGGGCGGCACCCTCTGCATAACCGAGTCCGCAGACGATGATTGCGCCGAGCATCAGGAGATCGCCGGCAAGCGAGGCCTCAAGCCCGGTCGAAAATGAATTCCACATCGAAAAGCCCGCCACCAGGGCGCTGCCCAAGCAGGAAAACAGCCAGAAGGCCGGGCGCGGGCGCTCGCCTCCGCGCAGAACCGCAAAGATTGCGGTGGCCAGCGGCAACAGCCCGACAAAAACAATGGAATGCGCCGAGGTAACGTGCCGGAGGGCAAGCGCCGTCAACAGCGGAAAGCCCACGACAACCCCAAGCGAGACGATGAAGAGCGATGTCAGATCATGGCGCGCCGGGCGCTTTTGCCTGAAAACAAGCAGCAGCACCACCGCCAATAGACCCGCAATGCTGGCGCGGGCCACAGTGAGGAACACGGGATCGAAACCCGTCACCGCAACGCGCGTGGCGGGCAGCGAGCCGCTAAATATCACCACGCCCGTCAGACCGTTCAGCCAGCCGCTTGTCGCCTTGTCCATCGTCATCTCCTGCATTTTGTCCTTCTTCCTCCGGAACTGCTGGCGGCAACAGCGACAGTCATGTACAATTTAAAGAAACTGTTATGGTTGATGTTCCAGTACGGATGGAGAGAGTTGTGGACGGGCGGTTTTCAACCCTCGCGCAGATCGAACCCGGTACGCGCATAGAAAAGGTCATGGCGAGCATTCGCCAGCGCATTGCTTCGCGCAGCCTCGTTCCAGGCGCGCGCCTGCCTTCGGTGCGCGGGCTGGCGAAAGCCATGCACGTTTCCACCTCCACTGTTGTCGAAGCCTATGACCGGCTGGTGGCCGATGGCACGATAAGCTCGCGGCCGGGCTCCGGATTTTTTGTAGCCGGTCCGCTTGCGCCCCTGTCTCTCGCCGATATCGAGCCCCGGCTTGACAGGGCGGTGGACCCGCTATGGGTATCCCGTCAGGCGCTGGACGAAGGGTCCGTCCTTGCCAAGCCCGGTTGCGGCTGGCTTCCCGCGTCCTGGATGCCGGAAGAGGCAATGCGGCGGGCGATCAGGGGGCTTGCGCGCGCGGATGCCGCCCTGCTGACGGATTATGCGAGCCCGATGGGGCTTCTGCCGCTGCGGCAGCTCCTGTCGCGCAGGCTGGCCGATCACGGGGTTCAGGCCGGGGCCAGCCAGATCATGCTGACCGATTCCGGTACCCAGGCAATCGATCTCCTGTGCCGCTTTTTGCTGCAGCCTGGAGATACAGTAATCGTCGACGATCCATGTTATTTCAATTTCCACGCCCTTTTGCGCGCGCACCGCGTCAGGGCCATTGGCGTGCCTTATACACCTACAGGGCCGGACCTGCCTATTTTCGAGCAGGCGCTGAAAGAGCACCGGCCACGGCTCTATATCACCAATTCCGCGATCCATAATCCCACTGGCGCGCGGCTCTCCGCCGTTCATGCCCACCGTTTGTTGATGTTGGCCGAACAGTCGGGACTGACCATCATTGAGGATGATATTTTCGCCGATTTCGAAACTCAGGCCGCCCCGCGTCTGGCGGCCTTCGACGGCCTGAACCGCGTTGTCCAGATCGGTAGTTTTTCAAAAACACTGTCGGCTTCCGTGCGCTGCGGTTTCATAGCAGCGCCCCTGGCGTGGGTGGAAGCGTTGACCGACCTCAAGATCGCCACCGCTTTTGGCGGAGCGCATTTCTCAGCCGCGCTGGTCCTGTCGCTTCTAACGGATGGCAGTTATCGCAAACATGTCGAGGCGCTTCGTCTGCGGCTTGCGGCGGCGATGCCGGAGTCGGCGGCGCGCCTCATCTCACTTGGATGCGTGCCGTGGATCGAACCGCAGGCGGGCATGTTTTTATGGTGCCGCCTGCCGGAAGGCGCGGATGCTGCCGATGTGGCGCGCCGCGCGCTCGCGCAGCAGTTGGTGCTCGCGCCGGGGAATGTGTTCAGTTCCTCGCAGAGCGCGTCCGGTTTCATGCGTTTCAACGTGTCGCAAATGGGTGGTCCACACGTCATGACCGTGCTTGCAGACGCTCTTCGTCAGCCGCCCGTTTCACCTTCGTCCTGACCGCAGGGGCGACTGATCGGAACAAAATCGCGGGAACGTCGTTTTCTCGGCAGAATGAAGAGGAGGAAACACCATGACATTCGATCCCAACAACCCGCGTCCGGACCGCGATCTTCGTCCGGAACTGAATATCAATAACGAACCGCGTGCCCGCACCTCGTCGTCCTGGGTGCCATGGCTGGCAATCATCGTCGTCGTATTGGTGGGCGTCTTCGCCTGGTCGCAGATGAGCGGCCCGACCACCGATCCGGCCACGACGTCGTCCACTACGCCACCCGCTGCGACGGACCAGGCGCCGGCACCGATGGCACCGACTACCCCGGCAACGCCGCCGGCAAATAACGCCGCCCCGGCAAGTCCGAACACGGGTGGAACCCAGACCAAGCCTTAATGGCTGACTGGACATGATGAAGCCGCCTGCTTCCGAGCAGGCGGTTTTTTCGATTGAGCAATCGCTGGTTTGCTCGCTCAGAGCTGGTCCATGGCGGAAGGATGATTGGAGACTTTTGACCAGCGGGTGATCGATTCTGCCGCCAGCGCCGAAAGCGTAATATTTCCGAAGCGGGATAACAAAATGCTCTCCGCCTCGGTCATGGCCTCGAAAAGTGCAGCATTGACTGCCTGTTCAATAACACAATCCGGATTGTCACCTGCCAGCCCGATAGAGAACAGTCCGGGTGCGCCAAGCGCTCTGTAGATATCGAGTAATGTAATCTCATCGAGTGGGCGCGCCAGAACCCATCCTCCGCCATGTCCTTTTTCCGAAGAAACATATCCCTGCTCGCGCAGGCCCGCCATCGTCCTGCGCACCACCACCGGATTGGTCTGCAACATGGCTGCGATACTTTCCGAAGTCGCCGCGCCCTCGTGTTTTTCCATATGGATCAGAATATGCAGCACCCGGGAAAGTCGCGTGTCGTGTCTCATTGTTGAAGCCCGCCTGTTTGCATTCACGCTTACCACCCTCCGGCTGACGTAACAATATAAGTTGCATGACCATTGACTCGATCTTTCATGTAACAGTATAAGTAGCATGATATGGACCGCGGTTACGGTCGGTCTCAAACTATGGGTGCATCATGAAATTCGACGTGATCATAATAGGCGGCAGTTACGCCGGGTTATCCGCCGCCCTGCAGCTGGGCCGCGCAAGGAAGCGGGTTCTGGTGGTGGACGCAGGCGAAAGACGAAATCGCTTTGCCAGCCACTCCCATGGTTTTCTTGGGCAGGACGGCAAGGCGCCCGGCGAGATCGTGAGCGAGGCACGTAGCCAGATCGAGCGCTACCCGACGATCGAGTGGGCGCGGGGGAGGGTAACGGATGCGGAAGGGACTTTTGGTGACTTTGAGGTTGAAATCGATGGCGGTCGCCGTGAAAGCGGCGCCCGTCTCATTCTCGCCATGGGCGTCACCGACGAACTTCCGGATATAGCCGGGCTGAAGGACCGCTGGGGGTCCTCTGTTTTCCACTGCCCTTATTGCCATGGCTACGAACTGGATCAGGGAAAGATCGGCGTTATCGCGGCTTCACCTCTGGCCATACATCATGCACTGATGCTCCCGGACTGGGGGGAGACGACCTTCTTTACCAATGGCGTCTTCGAGCCGGATGCTGATCAGGATGCGCTTCTGTCTGCTCGCGGGGTCCATGTGGAAAAAACGCATATCCGGGAAATCGCCGGACATGCGGATATCGCTCTGGTGGATGGGCGTAATGTTGCACTGGCGGGCCTTTTCACCCAGCCGAAATTGCGTATCGCCTCAGACTGGGTAAAAAAACTTGGCTGCGCCATCGAGGAAGGACCGATGGGATCGACCGTCGTTACTGATCCGATGAAACAGACCACCATTGCCGGCATATTTGCCTGCGGCGATGTGGCAAGGGCTGCCGGCTCTGTGGCCCTTTCGGTTGGTGACGGCGCAATGGCCGGTGCGGCGGCGCATCGGTCGATCCTGTTTCCGCAATGATCAATGTGAAACGAGGTTGAGCCAGCGCCCCGGTGGCATGCCGAAGGCATTTTTGAAATGCCGCGTGAAATGTGCCTGATCCGCGAACCCGCAGGCGAAGGCTGTTTCCGCAAGGCTGCCACCAGCCCGCATCATCTCCTTGCATTTTTCCAACCGCCGCATGATGAGATAACGGTGCGGGCTCGTTCCGAGCAGGAAACGGAAATGCCGAAAAAGCGTAAAGCGGTCGAGCCCGCTTATCTCTTCCAGCTCTTCCGATCCCACGGTTGCGGCGCTGTTCTCCAGCAGGTAATTCCTGCACCGCAAGACGGCGGCCCTGTCAACTCGCTTGATATTCCCAGTTCTTTCATTCGAATGTTTGCAGAGCAGATCCGCAAGTCGCGCCTGCCAGTCTGTCACAAGTAGATTGTCCGGCTCGCTTTCGAGGTTGGCAAGCACTTCGATCAGGCATAGGCGAAAGGCCTCGTCCTCGATAACGGGATGTTTGGAAAAAGGCAGCGACTTATGTCCTGCCTGCATCATCTTTTCAGGCGGAAGGTAAAGCATGCGGTAGCGCAGGCCCTCATCCGTGCCGGCGCCGCCATCGTGAACTTCGTCGGGATGCAGCACGATCACATTTCCGGGCATGCTGAAATGCGATGCGCCACGATAGGAAAAGGTCTGAACGCCTGAGAGCGTAACGCCCAGCGCATAGGTATCATGCCGGTGCGGCGCGTAAGCATTACCGTGAAAGCGCGCTTCTATGCGCTCGAAACCGTCGCTCGCGGGGGCCTGCACGATGCCCTCGAATTTGCACGAACGTTCAAGATCGGTGGCATGCAGAGGCTGTAGGGTTGCTTCTCCTTCGTAACCACAGCCAGATTGAGTTCGCATGTTTGACACCAAGATCGCCGTCGTCCTTCGTGACGACCTTGCCGTTTGGCAAAAATTGAACGTCACCGCATTTCTCATGTCCGGGATCGTAGCCCAGACCGGAGAGATCATCGGGGAACCATACCGCAACGGGGCGGGGAACGTCTACAATCCTCTGTCTGTCCAGCCGATTGTCGTGATGGCCGCGGATCAGGAGGCGTTGCGCAAAATCCATCAGCGTTCTCTTGAGCGTGATGTCACGACATCGCTTTATATCGAGGAAATGTTCTCCACCGGACACGACGCGGCGAACCGTCAGGTCTTCTCGGAATTTTCTCCGGAAACCGCAAAGGTTGTCGGAATGGCGCTTAGAGCCGATAAGAAAATCGTCGACAAGATTACGAAAGGCGCGAAGCTGCACGCCTGAGAACGGTGTTTTTGAAAGGAAAAGGGAGGCCGCAAGCCTCCCTTTCAAAAGCAATCGCGGTACTTCGCCGCTTATTCGTCGTTCATCTTCAGAGCGGCGATAAAGGCTTCCTGCGGAATTTCCACCTTGCCGAACTGGCGCATGCGCTTTTTGCCTTCCTTCTGCTTGTCCAGAAGTTTGCGCTTGCGTGTGGCGTCGCCGCCGTAGCACTTCGCCGTTACATCCTTGCGCAACGCGCGCACGGTTTCGCGGGCGATGACCTTGCCGCCGATGGCGGCCTGGATCGGGATCTGGAACATGTGCGGCGGAATGAGTTCCTTCAGCTTTTCGCACATGCCGCGCCCGCGCCGGTCGGCCGCCGAGCGGTGGACCAGCATGGAAAGCGCATCGACGGGATCGCCATTGACGAGGATCGACATCTTGACGAGATCGCCTTCGCGATAATCGATGATGTTGTAATCGAACGAGGCATAGCCCTTGGAGATGGACTTCAGGCGGTCGTAGAAATCGAACACTACTTCGTTGAGCGGCAATTCGTAGGTGATCATCGCGCGGTTGCCGACATAGGTCAGCTCGGTCTGCAGGCCACGCCGGTCCTGACAGAGTTTCAGGATGCCGCCGAGATATTCATCCGGCGTCATGATCGTGGCCTTGATCCAGGGCTCGCGGATTTCCTTGATCTTCACCACGTCGGGCATGTCGGCCGGGTTGTGAAGTTCCTTTTCCGTGCCGTCCGTCAGCGTCATTTCATAAACGACCGAAGGCGCTGTCGCGACGAGATCGAGATTGAATTCGCGCTCGAGGCGTTCCTGAATGATTTCGAGATGGAGCAGGCCCAGGAAGCCGCAGCGGAAACCGAAGCCGAGAGCGGCAGACGATTCCATTTCGAAGGAGAAGGAGGCGTCGTTAAGGCGAAGCTTGCCCACCGCCGCGCGCAAATCTTCGAAGTCGGCCGCATCGACCGGGAAGAGGCCGCAGAACACCACGGGCTGCGCGGGCTTGAAGCCGGGCAGGGCCTGCGCCGTCGGGCGCTTGTCGTCGGTGATGGTATCGCCAACGCGTGTATCGGCCACCTCCTTGATAGAGGCGGTGATGAAGCCGATCTCGCCGGGGCCGAGACTATCGACATTGACCATCTTCGGGGTCAGGACACCGACGCGCTCGATGCCGTATTTCGCGCCCGAACCCATCATGCGGATCTGCTGGCCCTTGCTCAGCACGCCGTCAATGACGCGCACGAGAACCATGACGCCGAGATAGGTGTCGTACCAGCTGTCAACAAGCAACGCTTTAAGCGGCCCGTTTTCGCCGACATCGCTCTTCGGCGGCGGCAGGCGGTGGACGATGGCTTCCAGAACATCGGGAATGCCAAGACCTGTCTTGGCGGAAATCATCACCGCATCGGAAGCGTCGATGCCAATGACTTCCTCGATCTGTTCCTTGATGCGGTCGGGTTCGGCCGCAGGCAGGTCGATCTTGTTGAGCACCGTGACCAGCTCATGATTATTGTCGATTGCCTGATAGACATTGGCGAGCGTCTGGGCTTCCACGCCCTGCGAAGCGTCGACCACCAGCAGCGAACCTTCGCAGGCCGAAAGCGAGCGGGAGACTTCATAGGCAAAGTCGACATGACCGGGCGTGTCGATAAGGTTCAGCACATAGGTCTCGCCGTTATTCGCCTTGTAATGCAGGCGCACGGTCTGAGCCTTGATCGTGATGCCGCGCTCGCGCTCGATATCCATCGAATCGAGCACCTGTTCCGACATGTCGCGTTCGGCGAGGCCGCCTGTCGACTGGATCAACCGGTCGGCCAGCGTCGATTTGCCGTGATCGATGTGGGCAACGATCGAAAAGTTGCGGATATGGTCCAGGGGCGTGCGGGTCGAATTTGTGCTCATGTTCCGCGCTATAGCAGGGGCTTGTCATGCCGCAAAGCGGGAATTTGGTTAAAAGCCTTTTAAAATCGGCTTTTCAGATCGCAAATTGCTCCGGCCAGTCACGGCGGGTGGCCACCTGTCCTTCGGTGCGCAGCCTTGCCACTGCGGCAAGATCGATATCGGCGATCAAAAGGCTGCTTTGCGTCACCGCATCACTTTCGCTTTCCGCGACGATGCCGGATGCTGGCATGCCGTAGTCCGACGGCACGTAAAGGGCAGCGCGGCCACGATTTTCATCGACGGCCGGGGACCATGGCGCTTCCCCGGCGGTGGGCGATGACAGGACGGCATACTGGTTTTCCAGCGCCCGCGCCTGCGCGCCGATGCGGACCCGATAGGCACCCGCGAGGGTATCGGTGCAACTGGGCGCGAGGACCAGTTCGACGCCGAGTTCCGCCAGCCTGCGGCCAAGCATCGGGAACTCGTTGTCGTAACAGATGAGAATGCCCAGCCTGCCGATCTGCGTATCAAACGCTTTAAGGCCCTCGACGCCGGCATGGATGTTCCATTGCTCCCGCTCGAAGCGGGTCATGATCTGCTTGTCCTGATAACCGATCAGGCCATCCGGACCGAAAAGCCACGCGCGATTGCGGAATTTGCGGTCCGGGTCCTTCACAGGCGCGCTGCCGGGCTGGAACAGAATTTGATGTTGCCGCGCCAGCTCCTCGCATAGCTCTACCCAGGAGGGGATCATCGGCTGTATCTCTTCGATGGAACGGTGCAGATCAGAACGGATGTCGGGTGGCAACTGACCGGTCAGCGTCATAGCCGAATATTCCGGCAGCAGCAGGAGTTCTGCGCCCTCGCTCTTGGCCTCGCGGACAACGGCGGACAGATGGGCGGTATAGGCCTCCCATGTCTCGATCAGCTCGATGGCATATTGGCTGGCGGCGAGGCGTGTCATGTGTCTCCATCTCCGGCAAGAATGGTCTTCATCCAGAATGACAGGGGTTTGGGGCTCTCGGTGCTTTCGTCGAGGTCCTGCCAGATGAAGCTTGTATGCAGCTCGGGGTGGTGGCGATAACCGCGCTTTTCCCAGAAGGCATTGAGCGGCACGTAATCCGTCGGCCGGCGGGGATGGTCGGCAGGCCGCTCGACAGCGCAGAAGGTGCACTGGTTGAAGCCGAGCCGCTTTGCATGTGCCTCCCGCTCCGCGAAGAAGCGCACGCCGACGCCGTGGCCGCGATAGCCGGGAAGCAGCACGCTTTCACCGAAGTAGAATACCCGGTCCGGATCGTAGCCCGCTTCCACGAATGGCGTTTTCACCTCGTCGGTTTCGGCGGCCATCGGCATGCCGGTGGACATGCCGACCACTCTGCCGTCATCGAGCGCCAGCACGAAGATCGCCCCGTCCGTATCGGCATAGGTCGCAAGATATTTGCGCTCATACTCCAGCGAGCCGTCATAGAGATACGGAAAGGCGCGAAACACCTCGATCCGCAGGCGCGCGAGGTCATCGAAATAAGGTGTGGCGTCAATGCCGGAAAGAGACTTGATTTCGACGGTCATGGGCATTTTCACTCTCGGTTGCACTGGTTATACCGTCATGGAACACCCGCGCAAGCATGAACGGAGAAGACGATGACCGCTGCCGAGACCATCCGCGCCTATTACGATGCCTTCAACCGTCAGGATATGGATGCCTTCCTGGCGCTGCTTCACGATGAGGTGGTGCATGACATTAATCAGGGCGAGCGCCAGACCGGCAAGGCCGCCTTTGCGTCCTTCATGGATCATATGAACCGCTGCTATAAGGAAAACCTTACCGATATGGTGATCATGGCGAGCGAGGATGGAAAGCGCGCGTCCGCCGAATTCATTGTCAATGGCGAATATCTCAAGACTGACGAAGGGTTGCCCGAGGCGAACGGTCAGACATATGTGCTGCCGGCCGGCGCCTTTTTTGACCTGAAAGATGGAAAGGTTAGTCGAGTAACGAACTACTATAATCTGAATGACTGGATTGCCCAGGTCGGCGCCTGACGCCTATTTGCCGATAAGCACCCGGCGGAAAAATGACAATTTCCACTATGAAGGATATTGACTCCATCATGTGAGAGTGAAATTCTCATATGATGGAAAACGAAGATCACATTCTCGAACGCTCGATCGGCGAGCGTATCAAAACGTTGCGGGCTGAAAGCGGCCTGACGCTGGACAGGCTTGCATCCGAATCGGGCGTCAGCCGCGCCATGATTTCCCGTATTGAAAGGGGAGAGGCGAGCCCCACCGCGTCGCTGCTCGCCCGCATCTGCGCGGCATTTGGCCTGTCGCTCTCCGGTTTCTTCGCCGAAAATGAGGAAACCGTTTCTCCGCTGGTGAGAAAGCGCGACCAGCAGCTCTGGAAAGATCCCGAGACAGGCTATGTCCGCCGCGCCATTTCCCCGCCGCGTGTGGGATCGGATGTCGATATTGTCGAAGTCGAATTTCCAGCCGGCGCGCGCGTCGGTTTTCCGCCGCATGCGGCAAGCCGGGGCATGACGCAATATGTCTGGCTTTTCGAAGGCGTGCTGGAAATGACGAGCGGCGGAAACGTTCACCGGCTGGAGCCGGGCGATTGCCTTTTCATGCCGGTCGGAGAAGGGCACGTCTTCCACAATCCTTCCGAAAAACCTGCCCGTTATGCCGTTGTGCTGGATCAAAGACAGCGCTGATTTCCCCACAGGAGTTTTTATGACCATCATCCGCATGTTGAACGGGCAAGAGACCATCGATGCCCTGCCAGAACTCTGCGAAGTCCTCGCCGCCTGCGTGAACGGCGGCGCCTCCGTCGGCTTCATGTTGCCCTTTTCCCCGCAGGATGCCGAACCCTTCTGGCGATCCGTGGCTGAAGCGGCAGGTCAGGGTGCGACTATTCATGTGGTAGCGGAAGTGGATGGCAAGGTGGTCGGCACCGTGCAGGTCGGCCTTGCCTCAAAGCCCAATCAGCCGCATCGCGGCGATCTGATGAAACTTCTCGTGCACCCATCCGCCCGAGGCCTTGGCGTCGCTCGCAAGCTCATGCAAAGGGTGGAGGAGGAAGCGGCAAAACGTGGCCGTACCCTTCTGGTTCTGGATACGGCAACTGGCAGCGATGCCGAGGCGATTTATCCCCGTCTCGGCTGGGAACGGGTCGGCGTCATTCCGGATTACGCCCTGTTTCCGGATGGACGCTTTTGCAGCACGACCCTGTTCTATAAGCGGATCGGCTAGGCCTTTGAGACTGCAGCCTCACTGGCCCGGCTTCAGCGTGCGGTTGAAAGCTGTAAGGATCATCGTCTCCAATTGTGCGTGAATATCCGCGCGGTCTCGTGGTCCGGCCGGTTCGCAGATCGGATCACGCTCGCCGATGGATTTGAGAAATGCATCGGCATCCGGGTTGCAGAGGGGCAGGAAGCTGAAATGGTTGGCGTCGTCCACCCGCAGATAGGTCGCGCCGGGCACGTCGTCTGCGAGTTTATCCGCAAGCACGGCCGGCGGAATTTTACCTTTGCTGCCGAGATTGATGAAGGTCAGCGGAATATCGATCGCTTTCAGGCTCTCCGGTTTGAAAGCCAGCGCCAGGCCGGGATCGATCAGCACGGCGGAGCGAATGCGGGGATCGCGGTTCTGCTGCTCGAAATGGGCCTTGTCGAGGGTTCTTATATCCAGCTTCGGAACGCTGACCGGCTCGCCATTGAGGTAACCCCGGCCGCCGGCGAACCACTGGCAATCCATCATCGAAGAATAGTCCTCGCAATAGCGGGCATAGGCATCGAGATCGGCGCGCGCACCCGCAATCTCCATCGCCGCGCTGCCGCCCAGCGAGAAGCCGAGAACGCCGATCCTCTTCGTGTCGATCGCATTCGACCACTTGCCTTCTGCCGTCATGACCGTAATGATCGTTGAGAGATCGTCTGTTCGCTCCCAGATTTTCGGCGTATCGGCGGGCGTGGAATCGCCGCTGGTGGTGCCGGGATGGTTGGTGCCGGCGACGATGAAGCCCTCGCTCGCAAGCTTCGCGGCGATCCATGCCATGCCGGACACTCTTGAACCCGAGCCGTGGGACAGAAGCACGAGCGGCAAGCGGCCCGTTTTCACCGCACCATCCTTGAACACGGGCGTGCCCTGAAAAATTCGGTCCTCGCCGGAAGGCTTCTGTGTGCCCTTTCCGTCAGATGGATACCAGACGGTGAGAGCGAGGTCTTTGCCGCGAGCTGGCGAATGGACGGTAGTTTCGCTGATGCCGACGGCGTCCGCCGCAAAAACCGGTTGAGTGACGAAAGCGGAAAATAACATGGTCGCTATGGTGGTGACAGGGCGCATGAAAACCTCGTGTTTCTGGGAAGAACGGGGCTCAATCTGCGCCGCCACGTATTTTTTGCGTCCTCGATCGCGTTAAAGGTCGTACCGAAACGCGATCTGGTCCATGAAGTGCGACAAGGTTTCGCTCCGGGATGGTTATCGTGCTTTTCATTCCCCTGCCTTTCGTCGTGGCGCTGTTGTTGGTGGTCATGTTCATCGTCTTCTTTCGAAGCGGAGACGATGTGCGGACAAACCGCGTATTTTTGGCGCTTATCGCCCTTTGCGCCGTGCAGTCTGTGCTCGTCGGCCTGCGCTGGGGATATGGTGTGAGCCTGGTGCGATACGTTCTGCCGGTTTTGGCCGCCTGCCTGCCACCACTTGTGTACATTGCCTTTCGCGGCCTGATGAAGGTGGGGCCGGAAAGCAGAAGGGCCATGCTGGCAAGCCTCGCCCTGTCCCCTCTGCTGGTCATTCTTCTGGAATTCACATTCCCGGTCGCTATCGATCTTGGCCTGATTGCCCTCTTCGTTGGCCATGCGACCGCCCTGCTGCTGCTCGGAAGAAAAGGGCCTGATGGGCTGGACGAGGCGCAATTTGCGAGCGTCGCTTCGGCACACAAGGCGCTCATCATCGCTGCTGCGGCGCTGTGCGTTTCCGCTATGTTCGATCTTCTGGTGTTTCTCGATTTCGAATGGGCACATGGCGAGAACGTCGCGGCGCTCGTCAGCAACGCCAATCTTTTCGGCCTGTTGCTGATCGGGCTGATGGCGGCCATGGCCGGGAAAAGCAAGGCGTCGCAAGCGGCCGCGGAGCCGCCGGCAGAGGTGCCGCCTCCTTCGGAACCATCACAACAGGACCGCGAGATCGTTGCGGGCCTCGATCGCCTGATGACGTCGCAGGCGCTCTACCGCGACGAAAATCTCAACCTGTCGCGCCTAGCAAGACGCCTCGGCCTGCCGAGCCGGCAGATTTCGGGTGCGATCAATCGTTCGCTTGGCGTCAACGTCTCGCAATATGTCAACCAGCTGCGCATCCGCGAAGCCTGCCGGTTGCTGGAGGAGACGGAGCAATCGGTGACATCGATCATGTTTTCTTCCGGCTTTCAAACCAAGTCCAACTTCAACCGGGAATTTCGCCGCGTCACCGGCATGAGCCCGGTCGACTGGCGGGAACGGCAGGTGTGGAAACTGGTCTCGTCTAACAAAACGGCCACCCGGCAGATGCCGGATGACCGTCTGAAGATCGTCGGGAAATGATTGTCGATCAGAGCGTGCCGTTACGCTGCTGGATCATCATGTAGGTGTCATAGGTGTATTCGGCGATCTGTGCCCAGAGATAGGCATCCTTCTTGAAGGCCTGCTGGCTCTCGTAGATTTTCTTGAAGCTCTCGTTCTTGGCCGAAATCTCCGCGTAGGTTTCCTGCGCCGCTTTGTGGCAGACATCGAGGATTTCCTGGCTGAAGGGGCGCAGGATCGCGCCCTGCGCTACCAATTCCTTCAGCGCCTTCGGATTGCGCGCATCGTAGCGTTCCAGCATGCTGGCGCTGCCCGCGGCGCAGGCGTCTTTCAGGATGCGCTTGTAGTTTTCCGGCAGTTCGTTGAACTTCTGCAGGTTGACGAAGGCATGAACGGCCGGGCCGCCTTCCCACCATGCGGGGTAATAGTAATATTTCGCGACCTTGTAGAAGCCGAGCTTCTGGTCATCATAGGGGCCGACGAACTCGGTGGCGTCGATCGTGCCCTTTTCGAGCGCGGCGTAGACATCGCCGCCGGCGATCTGCTGCGGCGTCACGCCAACCTTCTGCATCACCTGGCCGGTGAGGCCGGCAATACGCATCTTCAGACCCTTGAGGTCGTCGATGGTGTTGATTTCCTTGCGGAACCAGCCGCCCATCTGGGCACCGGTGTTGCCGAGCAGGATCGAGTAGATATTGTGCTGGGCAAGGAACTCATTGAGCAGCTCGTTGCCGCCGGCCTGGTTGAACCAGGCATTCGTCTGGCGCGCATTGAGGCCGAAGGGAACCGAGGTCCCGAGCGCGAAGGTCGGGTCCTTGCCAACGTAATAATAGGCGCATGTATGCGCCATTTCGACGGTTCCGGCCGTCACCGCGTCCGCAGCCTGCAGGGCCGGCACGATCTCTCCGCCCGCGAAATGCTGAATGACGAAATTGCCGCCGGAAGCTTCCTTAACGTGATCGGCGACGATCTGGCCCGCGCCGAACAGAATGTCGAGGCCCTTGGTGAAGGA
This sequence comes from Agrobacterium sp. FDAARGOS_525, assembly GCF_003938925.1. Lineage (NCBI taxonomy): Bacteria > Pseudomonadati > Pseudomonadota > Alphaproteobacteria > Hyphomicrobiales > Rhizobiaceae > Agrobacterium > Agrobacterium sp. FDAARGOS_525. The sequence goes on from NZ_RKIU01000003.1 coordinate 1,229,767, forward strand.
CGACGTCATCCGCCAGGTAATCTTGGGATTTTCTTGTGCGATGGCCGGAGCGGCCAGCGCCGTTGCGGTAACACCGGCGCCCACGGCGCCAGCCTTGCGGATAAATGATCTGCGATCCATGTCGATAAGCCCTGCTATGCTTCATATTACAGGCGAACCGCACGGTACGCCTCCCGCCGGCTACTAAACATTTATCCTTGCGGCCATCAAGAGGGAATGTTCGAAACCTGCGCGCTCCTGCGCGGCGCTTCGTCATCGTTCCAACTCTGCAATCAGGTGCCGTACCCAGGCCCCGCGCCTTGCGGTTAAGACGACGATCGCGTCAACGCGGGATCATCGAGCGCCGGATTGTAAAAGAGCGAGAGCGTCAGGCTTCTGGCGATGCGTTCAGCGGTTTCCATAAACCAGTCGTGCGCCTCTCTGCCCGGTGCAATGTCATCGAGTGTGGCGGAAAACAGCGCAAGCCATTGGGGGAAAAGCTCGGCGGTCATGCCTTTTACGCCAAGATGGGCTTGGACCGGCTTGCCGCCATATCCGCCATTCTTGAACGCGACGGCCGCCCAGAACTGCTTCATCCTGGCCATATGTTCCGCCCAGCGGCCTGCAAGCCGCGCATCGAAAACGGGCCCGAGCGCGGGGTGCTTCAGCACGCGACCGTAAAATGTTTCCACCAGCAGATCGATGAAACGGGCATCGACACCGATAGCCGCCATCGCTTTTTCTGCCCTGTCCTGAATTTCTGCGCTGTGGGCGGCTCTTGCCGCGGCTGGGTTCTGCATCATCGATCCTTTCCCAACGAATTTACGCCGCTGCGCTGCCATCGGCAATGCGGCGCTTTGACTGATTAGAATTATTCTAAGATGGCTTGATCGCGGGGTGATGCGGATGTATTTAGAATTATTCTAAAAAGGTTTCAGCCATGTTCCACAGTCTTTTCTCGCTTTCCAAACGTCCCTTTTCCTCCCTCAGCGAACAGGAAATCCTGGCGCTCGCCATCTCGTCGGAAGAAGATGACTCTCGCATCTACCGCTCCTATGCCGATCACCTGCGCGCGCAATATCCTCAATCGGCGAAGGTTTTTGACGACATGGCCGAGGTCGAGCAGCAGCATCGAAACGTGTTGATCGACATGCATCGCCGCCGCTTCGGAGAAACCATACCGTTGATACGCCGCGAACATGTGCGTGGTTTCTACGAACGCACACCGGACTGGCTCGTGAAGAATCTCTCACTGGAAAAAATTCGCGCCCAGGCGGAATTGATGGAAGCGCAGGCAATCCGTTTTTACGACGAAGCCGTCAAGCGCACCACGGATGCCTCGACGCGCAAGTTGCTCGGTGATCTGGCGGAGGCAGAGCGCGGCCACGAGGATATCGCGCATATGCTCGAGGAAAAACATCTCGATGAAAACGGCAGAACGGAAGAAGAGGAGACCGCCAAGCGTCAGTTCCTCCTGACCTATGTGCAGCCGGGTCTCGCCGGGCTTATGGACGGTTCCGTGTCGACGCTGGCGCCAATCTTTGCAGCGGCCTTTGCCACACAGGATACCTGGCAGACCTTCCTCATCGGTCTTTCCGCCTCCGTCGGCGCGGGCATCTCCATGGGGTTTACGGAAGCCGCTCATGACGACGGCAAGCTTTCCGGTCGCGGCTCGCCACTGAAGCGCGGCCTGGCATCGGGCATCATGACGGCCATTGGCGGCCTCGGCCACGCGCTGCCCTATCTCATCCCGCATTTCTGGACAGCCACGGCTATTGCCGCGATCGTTGTTTTCGTGGAACTCTGGGCTATCGCCTTCATTCAGAACCGCTTCATGGAAACGCCATTCCTGCGCGCCGTCTTTCAGGTGGTCCTCGGTGGCTCATTGGTGCTGGCGGCCGGCATTATCATCGGCAATGGCTAAAAGGCAAAAGCCCGCGGCGCCTGCCGCGGGCTTTTCGATATAATCGATTTCATGCAGATCAGCGCAACGCGCCGACCAGAACGTCCCGACCATCCTCGATGGAAACCCAGCGGCCCGTATTAAAGGACGCCTGCCGCTTCAGATAGGTGTAGTTTGTGTCGGTCCAGAGCTTCACGTCGTCGGTGAGATTATCGAGGATATAGTCGCCATCCGTGGTGCGAAGGGTAAGCACCGCATGACCTTCACCATCAGGCTTGCGAACGACTGTTATCAGCAGGTCGGCCACGGAAAATCCGCGCTCGATCAGCTTCTTGCGCTTCAGCAGTACGAAATCTTCGCAATCGCCGGCGGTTGTCGGGTATTCCCAGACCTCGTCCTTGCCATAGATTTCCTGGTCGGTCATCGCCACGATGGTCGTGTTGACGGAGGTGTTGACCTCGCGAATGACGCCCCAGCCATAGTCGGTGACGCGTGGCGGCGGCGTCGCCTTGCTGCGAATGTTGCACTCATCGGCATATTTTTGACAGAACTCGTAATGGCCGATCGGCTGGGAGGTGATCCCGCCCGTCACCATGGAAGGGCTTCCCTTGGTTTCCGCCATGGCGGAGGCAGCAGTCATTAGCCCGGCGGCAACTGCAGACAGCAGCGCACGCGCCAGCGGTGCGTTCATCATGAAACCCGTCCCTTAATTCTTAATGAAAAGTTAAGAGGGTTGGGGGGCAGGAGTCAATCTTTAGCAATCAATGGCGCGCAAGACTCGTTGAATATGGTTAAGAGCGTTGCGGAAATGCCTATGTTGCAAGGGCTCTCACCGCCGTGAGCATCCTTTCAATGTCCCGTGGCCGGGAGAGCCGGTGGTCGCCGTCGCGGATCAACGTCAGAACCACGTCGTCGGCTGGCAGGTGTTCCAGAAGTTTCAGCGCGTGTTGATAGGGCACGTCGGGATCGCGCATGCCCTGCAGGATGTGAACGGGGCAACCGGTGGTGATGATGCCCTGCAACACGCGGTTCTGCCGGCCGTCTTCCATGAGCGCGCGGGTGAAGATGTTGGGCTCGGGACTGTATTCCGAGTGCTCCTCGAAATATCCCCTCTCCAGCAGCGATGTCTTTTCTGCCTCCGTCAGGCTGGGCTCTATCAGTTCCGCCGTGAAATCAGGCGCAGGCGCGATGAGGATCAGGCCTGTGACGGATGGGGCGCCACCTGTCTTGCGTAGTTCCTCAACCATGCGCAAGGCGATCCATCCGCCCATCGAAGAGCCGACGAGAATGACGCTCGACGGCGCCTTTGCACGCACTACGGCGAGTGCCTCTTCCAGCCATCGGGAGATCGTGCCTTTTTTGAAATCTCCGCCGGACGCGCCGTGGCCGGAATAGTCGAACCGAAGGCAGGCAAGGCCGTTTTCCGCTGCAAAGCGATCCAGTTCGACCGCCTTTGTTCCGGTCATGTCTGAACGATAGCCGCCGAGCCACACCAGCATGGGTGCGCTTTTGCCGGAAATCGCCGGACGATGGAGAATGGCAATCTCGCGGCTGTCGTTATCGGGACCTACGCGCAGGAATTCGGCGGCTTGTTCGCTCATGTATATGCAATTCTCCTGATTTTAGTGCAACAACGGCGGCGTATTTGCAAAAACCGTGACAACAGGTGATCTTTTCGGGCAGATATGCTATTGACTTCGCCACGGCAATAACGACATTTCCGCCGCTTGTACCAAACAAGCTGTTTTTTGCCGACGTGATCCAGAAACAGATCAGGAGAATACGACCATTCGCAGACCTTTCAAAGCCGATGCCCCCGTCAAGGAGGGGCCGCGCTCCAACCGGGAAATTCGGGTTCCCAGAGTTCAGCTTATTGATGAAGAGGGCCAGAACCTCGGTAGCATGCCGACGGATCAGGCATTGAAACTGGCGGAGGAGGCCGGTCTCGATCTCGTTGAGATTTCGCCGAACGCTGAACCGCCGGTGTGCAAGATCCTCGATCTCGGCAAACTGAAATACGCGACCCAGAAAAAGGCCGCTGAAGCGCGCAAGAAACAGAAGATCGTCGAAGTCAAAGAAATCAAGATGCGCCCTAACATCGACACGCATGATTATGACGTGAAGATGAAGGCGATGGGCCGTTTCTTTGAAGATGGCGACAAGGTGAAGGTGACGCTGAAGTTCCGTGGCCGTGAAATGGCTCACCAGGAACTGGGCATGAAGCTTCTTCTTCAGGTGAAGGAAGACACTCAGGCGATTGCCAAGGTGGAGGCCGAGCCGAAGCTTGAAGGCCGTCAGATGATGATGGTTCTCGCGCCGAAATAACTTATACCGCCACAGAACTGGCGTAATGAGCCGCACGGGGAAGTTCGCTTTCCCCGTTGCGCTTTTAACCGACTGCGGTTATAAGCGCGCGTCCGAACGGTCCGGCAGGGCATGCCGAGGCCGTTCCTGAATAGCTTGAAATAGGCCTCGTCTGCCTGTTTCGATACAAAAACGGAGTAGCAAAATGCCCAAGATGAAGACGAAGTCCGCTGCAAAGAAGCGGTTCAAGATCACTGCAACCGGCAAGGTTGTTGCAGCCGCCGCCGGTAAGCGCCACGGCATGATCAAGCGTACCAACAAGTTCATTCGCGACGCGCGTGGAACCATGGTTCTCGCCGAAGCTGACGGCAAGAAGGTCGTCAAGAACTACCTGCCGAACGGTCTCTGAGACTTTTCCGCATTTTTGGACACTTTAAGGAGATCATGACATGGCACGCGTAAAACGTGGCGTAACTTCCCGCGCCAAGCACACCAAGACACTCAAGGCAGCCAAGGGTTTCTACGGCCGCCGCAAGAACACCATCCGCGCAGCAAAGGCTGCCGTGGATCGTTCCAAGCAGTACGCTTACCGCGACCGCAAGGTCAACAAGCGTAACTTCCGCGCTCTTTGGATTCAGCGTATCAACGCTGCTGTCCGCGAATTCGGCCTCACCTATGGCCGCTTCATCGACGGCCTGAACAAGGCTGGCATCGAAGTGGACCGCAAGGTTCTGTCCGACATGGCTATCCATGAGCCGGCAGCATTCGGCGCGCTCGTCGAAGCAGCGAAGAAGGCGCTTGAGTACCTCAAGGATGCTGGTACGGCCAACGAGTTTGAAACCGCTGTAAAGTAATTACGGCGCGGACAATCTGTTGTTCATTTGAACCCGCGTCGGGCAACCGGCGCGGGTTTTTTCTTTTCAGCTGCCATACATTTCTAACGGCGTTTTTTAATTTAGAAATTTAGAAGAGTTGGAGTATTCACGCCGTTTGAAGCGAAACCTTTGGTGGACGAAATGCAGGTCAATAAAAGTGAGGTTGTGGAAGCGGAAGGTTTTCGCGTTCATCTCGACGACGATGACATCGCAATCGTGATGCGTGTCCTCCTGAAAAGTGACCGTCGCATTCAGAAGGTTGAACTCTCGCAGCTGACGGTGTGGATCAAACGGCAGGGCACGGAGCGTGTGACGTGGTGGATGAAAATTCAGAAGCTGCTGTCAAAACTGCTGCCCTACGCTTTTCTTCGCCCTTCCGAGCCGCTTGATGGCGCGGGCCTCATGCAGCGAGAACTGGAAACCTTGCAGCAGTTCCAGCAGCGCGGCTTCCCGGTTCCGCCGCTGATCTACTCATCCCGCACGGCCGTGGTGCTGGGAGATGTAGGCCCGACGCTCATGGAGCGCATGGATGCCCTGAAGGCCTCCGATCCGATCGAGCATGACGCCCTGCTTGTTAAATCCGCAGAAGCACTTGGCGAGCTGCATGCCGCAGGCCTCTGCCACGGCCGCCCGCATGTACGAGACTTCTTCTTGAAGGATGGCCGTATCGGTTTCATGGATTTCGAGGAGCGCCCTCAGGATGTCATGCCGCTGGAAACGGCGCAGGCTCGTGATATCTGGCTGCTGTTTCTGCAGGTTGCCACGCGCGCCAATGATGCCCCCAAAACCCGCGACGCCGCCTTTTCGCGCTGGCTCGAAAATGCTCCACCCCGCGCACTGGAAGAATTAACCCGCTTGACCCGCATTCTCGGGCGTTTTTTACCGCTTGCCCGGTTGATCGGGCGCGTGCGGATGGGTAGTGATCTGCGACGCTTTATCATGGCGACCGACTATCTGATGAATGCTGTGAACACCGACGCCGCTGTTAAAAAATCCGGCAAGGCAGGAAAAGATGACTGAACTTGATACCTTGAAATCGCAATTGATGTCGGAGATCGCCGCCGCTGCCGATGAACCGGCCATCGAAGCCGTGCGCGTCTCCGCGCTTGGCAAGAAGGGCTCGGTTTCGGAGCTTCTGAAGACGCTTGGCAGCATGAGCCCGGAGGAGCGCCAGACCCGCGGCGCCGCCATTAATCAGCTCAAGACCGAAATTACCGACCTTATCGGCGAGCGCAAGAACGCGCTGAAAGACGCCGCCATCGCCGCGCGTCTCAAGGCCGAAACGGTGGACGTCAGCCTGCCCGTCCGCCAGTCTCCGGCAGAGCGCGGCCGCATTCATCCCATCAGTCAGATCGTCGACGAAATCACTGCCATCTTCGCGGATATGGGTTTCTCCATCGCCGAAGGTCCTGACATCGAGACTGACTATTACAACTTCACGGCACTGAACTTCCCGGAAGGCCACCCGGCCCGCGAGATGCACGATACCTTCTTCTTCCAGCCGGACGAAAAAGGCGAGCGTAAGGTGCTGCGCACCCACACCTCACCGGTGCAGATCCGCACCATGGAGAGCCAGAAGCCGCCGATCCGCATCGTCATCCCCGGCAAGACCTATCGCCAGGATTCCGATGCCACCCATTCGCCGATGTTCCATCAGGTCGAAGGTCTTGTCATCGACAAGAAGGCGCATGTCGGCAATCTGCGCTGGATTCTTGAGGAGTTCTGCAAGGCCTTCTTCGAGGTCGACAGCGTCGTCATGCGCTTCCGCCCGTCCTTCTTCCCGTTCACGGAGCCAAGCTTCGAGGTGGATATCCAGTGCGACCGTTCCGGCCCCATCGTCAAGTTCGGCGAGGGCAAGGACTGGATGGAAATTCTCGGCTGCGGCATGGTGCACCCAAACGTGCTGCGCGCCGGCGGGCTGGATCCGGATGAATATCAGGGCTTTGCCTGGGGCATGGGTCTCGACCGCATCGCCATGCTTAAATACGGCATGCCCGATCTGCGCGATTTCTTCAACGCCGATGTCCGCTGGATGAACCACTACGGGTTCCGCCCGCTCGACATGCCGACGCTGTTCGGCGGTCTGAGCGTTTAATCCGGTTAGCCAAGGAGCAAAGACATGAAATTCACTCTTTCCTGGCTGAAAGAGCATCTCGATACCGATGCGACGCTGGACGAGATCTGCGAGCGGTTGACGGCGATTGGCCTTGAGGTCGAGGATGTTGACGACAAGGCGGCCTACAAGCCCTTCGTCATTGCCAAGGTGGTTTCCGCCGACAAGCACCCGGAGGCCGACCGCCTGAAAGTTCTGATGGTCGATGCCGGTGACGGCAAGCCGGTGCAGATCGTCTGCGGTGCACCGAATGCGCGCGCTGGGCTCGTCGGTGCGCTCGCACGTCCCGGCACCTATGTCCCGGGCATCGATGTCACGCTCGCCATCGGGAAGATTCGCGGTGTGGAAAGCCATGGCATGATGTGCTCCGAAAAGGAGCTCAACATTTCCGACGATCACGACGGCATCATTGACCTGCCGGCGGATGCGCCCGTCGGTACTTCCTTCGCATCATATGCCGGCCTCGATGATCCTGTCATCGAGATCAATCTCACGCCCAATCGTCCGGACTGCACCTCGATCTACGGCATTGCGCGTGATCTCGCGGCCTCCGGTCTCGGCAAGCTGAAGACAAAGCCTGCACCCTCCTTCAAGGTGGAAGGCGCAACGCCCGTCGATGTGAAGCTGGAACTGGACGATCCCGCCCTCTGCCCTGGCTTTTCGCTACGCATCGTGCGCGGTGTGAAGAACGGCCCCAGCCCGAAATGGATGCAGCAGCGTCTTCTGGCGATCGGCCTGCGTCCGATCAATGCGCTTGTTGATATCACCAACTACATGACCTTCGATCAGGGCCGGCCGATGCACGTCTTCGACGCTGCCAAGGTCAAGGGTGATCTGACTGTTCGCCGTGCAAAGGAGGGTGAGACGATCCTCGCGCTCGATCAGCGTGAATATAAGCTCGGCCCGAACAATGTCGTCATCGCCGATGAAAAGGGCCTCGAGTCTATCGGCGGCGTGATGGGTGGCGAACATTCCGGCTGCGACGAAAACACCGTCGACGTGCTGATCGAATCCGCCCTCTGGGACCCGATCAACATTGCCAAGACCGGCCGTTCGCTCGGCATCATCACCGATGCGCGCTACCGTTTCGAGCGCGGTGTCGATCCGGAATACATGGTTCCGGGCCTGGAGCGGACCACCGAACTGGTTCTGGAGCTCTGCGGCGGCGTTGCCGGCGAAGCCAGGGTCGTTGGTTACAAGGGATATCAGCCCAGGGTCGTGGATTTCCCGCTTGCGGAAGTGAAGCGGCTGACGGGGCTCGAAGTCTCGGCTGAAGAGAGCCTGGCCATCCTCAAGGGCCTGGGTTTTGGGGTCGAGGGAACGGGCGAGCGCGTATCCGTCACTGTGCCGTCCTGGCGCCCGGATGTCGACGGCAAGGCTGATCTGGTTGAAGAGGTCATGCGCATTCATGGCGTTGACAATATCAAGCCGGAACCGCTGGAAAGCTTCGGTGCCGTCAACGGTCGCATCCTGACCACGCTGCAGGTCCGCACGCGCACCGCGCGCCGTGCGCTGGCAAGCCGCGGCATGCTGGAGGCCGTCACTTGGTCCTTCATTCCGGAAGCGCAGGCGAAGCTATTCGGCGGCGGCTCGCCGGCGCTGAAGCTTGCCAACCCGATTGCGGCCGATATGTCGGATATGCGGCCCTCGCTGCTGCCGGGCCTGCTGACCGCCGCGCAGCGCAATGCCGACAAGGGCTATGGTGACGTCGCAATCTTCGAGGTCTCCGGCACCTATGAAGGCGACACGCCTGATACGCAGCGCCGTGTTGCTGGCGGTGTTCGCCGTGGCACGGCCTCGCTCGCTGGCAGCGGCCGCATGTGGTCCAATGCGTCCAAGGGCGGCGGCAAGCCCGTGGATGTCTACGACGCAAAGGCGGATGCACTGACGGTGTTGGAAGCCTGCGGCCTCCCCATGGCCAATGTCCAGATCGAGGCCGGCGGGCCTGCCTGGTATCATCCCGGCCGCTCCGGCACCATCAAGATGGGCCCGAAGGTCGTGCTTGGTTACTTCGGTGAATTCCATCCGAAAACACTGTCCGAGCTGGATGTGTCGGGTGTCTATTGCGGTTTCGAGATTTATCTCGACGCCATGCAGGAGCCGAAGAAGAAAGCCACCCGCACCAAGCCTGCGCTCGAACTCTCCCCCTTCCAGGCGGTCAAGCGCGACTTCGCCTTCGTGGTCGACAAGGCCGTAGAGGCGGGGGCGATCATCAAGGCGGCAACGAGCGCTGATCGCAAACTGATCACAGGCGTCAATGTCTTCGATATCTTCGAAGGCGCATCGCTCGGAGAAAACCGCAAGTCGGTCGCCATCGAAGTGCAGATTCAACCGGTCGACAAGACTCTGACCGATGAGGATTTCGAAGCCTTGACGGCCAAGATCGTCGGCAATGTCGAGAAATCGACAGGCGGCGTTCTGCGCGCCTGACGTCGGATAACAGATTGAAAAAAGCCGCGGCAACCACCGCGGCTTTTTGTTTTTTAACGATTGGCCATCTGTGACATGCGTTCGGGATAACGTTCGCCCGCAACCTTGGACGGAGCCAGCAACGCGCCAAGGCTTTCGACTTCTTCCGGCGTCAGGGACACATCAGCGGCCGCGACGTTTTTCTCCAGATTGGCAATCTTCGTGGTGCCCGGGATCGGTACGATGAAATGCCCCTGCGCCAACACCCAGGCCAATGCAAGTTGCCCGGCAGTCACACCCTTTTCGGCAGCCATGTCTTCCAGAAGTCTGACCAGCGCCAGGTTCGCGTCGAAGTTTTCACCCTGGAAACGCGGCAGGCCACGCCGGAAATCATCGGCTGCAAGTCCGTCCAGCGATTTCAGCGCTCCGGTCAGCGCACCGCGCCCAAGCGGGCTGAACGGTACGAAACCGATGCCCAGCTCACGGCAGGTATCCAGCACGCCATTTTCTTCCGGGTCGCGGGTCCACAGCGAGTACTCGCTCTGAATGGCGGCAATCGGGTGGGTGGCGTGGGCTTTTCGAAGCGTTTCGGCACTGGCTTCGGAGAGGCCGAGATGTTTTACCTTGCCCTGCTTCACCAGCTCCGCCATCGCCCCAACAGTTTCTTCGATTGGCACATCCGGGTCGACACGGTGCTGGTAAAAGAGGTCGATGGCGTCAACGTCGAGGCGCTTGAGGGAGGCTTCGGCGACGGCACGAACATTTTCCGGTCGACCGTCCGTTCCCACCATCATCTGGCCCGCGGGTTTGCTGCCATCAATCTTGAAGCCGAACTTGGTGGCAATCACCACCCTGTCACGATAAGGCTTCAGGCCCTTGCCGAGGAGAATTTCGTTCGTGTAGGGCCCATAAACTTCCGCCGTATCGAAAAATGTAACGCCGAGGTCAACAGCGCGATGCAGCGTCGCGATCGCACTGCTTTCATCGCCCGTCGGGCTATAGGCATGGGTCATTCCCATGCAACCGAGGCCGAGCGCCGATACGGTCAGATTGTCTCCAAGGGTTCTGCTTTTCATCTGTTCGTCCTTCCATAAGGAACCGCCCGTCATCAGGGCGTGATGGGAACATAGCGAATGAGAGCAGCAAAAATAATCACTGCAAATCCGCGTGGGTTGTTCTATAATTTAGAACAATGAACCGTGTGCAACTCTCCCAACTGGCCGTTCTCTCCGCCGTTGCCGAAGGCCGGAGCTTTCGCAAGGCGGCTGCCGAACTCGGCATTGCCCCTTCCGCCGTCAGCCATGCGGTCTCGTCGCTGGAGGCGAGCCTGGGCCTGCGGCTACTTCACCGTACCACCCGCAGCGTTTCTCCGACAGAGGAGGGAAAGCGGCTTCTCGAAACCTTGGGTCCGGCGCTTGCCGATATCGACGCCGTCATCGATACCCTTGCCGAACAGGGCGGTCGACCCGCAGGTCCTTTGCGCATCACTCTCCCCAGACTTGCCGCTGAAGATCTTATTGTGCCCCGGCTGGGGGAATTCCTGCGGCTCTACCCCGAAATCTCCCTCGAAATTTCGACCGATGATCGCTTTGAAGATATTGTCGCAAAAGGTTTCGATGCCGGGCTTCGTCTCGGGGAACATCTCGATGCAGATATGATCGCCGTGAAAGCGAGCGGGGCCTGGCGTGGCGCGATTGTCGGCGCACCGTCCTATTTTGCGGAAAATCCGCCTCCCCGTGATCCGAGGGACCTCATCCGGCATCGCTGCATCCGCCGGCGTTTTGCGAGTGGATTGATCTATCGCTGGGAGCTGGAGAAAAATGGCAAAGCGCTTGTGGTCGACGTTCAGGGGCCGCTGATCCTGTCGGACCAGAGTCTCATTCGCCGGGCGGCGATAGACGGCGCAGGGCTTGCCTTCGTTTTTGAACAGCGTGTCGAAGACGATATAAGGGAGGGCAGGCTGATCCGCGTTCTCGAGGATTGGTGCGCGCCGTTTGATGGATTTTACATCTATTACCCCTCGCGCCGGCAGATGCGTCCGGCGCTGAGGGCCTTCGTGGATTTCTTCCGCTTCCGGGGGTGATCAGAAGGTGATGCGATAGCGGATATGGCCGTCGCTTTTCACGTAGCTGTCGTAGAGCTTCTGGGCGCGGTGATTGTCCTCACCGGTGTTCCAGTAAAGCCTGGACCAGCCCTTTTCCTTGCAGATAGCGATAAGGTCGTCCATCAACGCCCGGCCCGTCCCCTTACCGCGGATTTCGCCATCGACAAAAAGGTCTTCCAGATAGCAGTCAGGCGTTTTCACCCAGGTGGAATCATGGAAGTGGTGAATGGCGAAACCGGCCATGCGGTCGCCAAGCATTGCCACCCGAATCGAAACGCGCGAGGCGGGGTCGAGAATGCGCTCCCAGGTATGGTCGGTTACCTCGTCGGCGAGATCGACATCGTAAAAGGCGAGATAGTCGTTCCACAGGCGCAGCCATTCCGCCCGGTCAGCCGGCTGCGCATCGCGAATTACAAGCTCCATTTATGCACCCGCCTTGTCGAGAAGCGTCATCATCTCATCCGTCAAGGTCAACTCGACGGCGCGTTTGAAGCTTTCGAGCTGGGACAGGCTGGTGGCGCTGGCGATGGGCGCGGTTATCGCCTTCTTTCTCAACAGCCAGGCCAGTGCAATATCTGCAAGCTTGGCCCCCGTTTCGACTGCCACCGCATCCATGGCCCCCAGGACGGCAAGGCCACGGGCATTGACATATTCGCCCACGCGATAGCTGCGGGCGACGCCCTCTGTATCGGCCTTGGCACGATATTTCCCGGTCAGAAAGCCGGCCGCTAGGCTGTAATAATTGATGACGCCAATCTCTTCCTTCTGGCAAAGCTCGGCAAGCGGGCCTTCGAAATCCTTGCGGTTATAGAGGTTGTATTCCGGCTGCAGCACGTCGTAACGCGGAAGATTATTTTTTTCTGCCGTGTCCAGCGCATCCTGAAGCTGGCTCGCGGAATAGTTGGAGCAGCCTATGGCGCGAATTTTTCCCTGTTCCTTCAGTTTTGCGAAGGCGACAAGTGTTTCTTCCAGCGGCACGTCGGCATCCGGCTTATGCGCGAGGTAAAGGTCGATATAATCAGTCTGAAGCCGCTTCAGCGAAGCTTCGACGGCTTCGGCGATCCACTTGGCACTGAGACCGGTCTTCTGGCCGCGATTGTCGAAACCTACCTTGGTGACGATCACCGCGTCCTCGCGCCTGACGCCGGATTGTTTCAGCCACTTGCCGATGATGGCCTCGGATTCACCGCCCACATGCCCATCCACCCAGGCGGAATAGACATCCGCCGTGTCGATGGCGTTGAACCCCGCATCAAAAAAGGCGTCAAGCAGGGCAAAGGACGTCTTTTCATCCGCTGTCCAGCCAAACACGTTGCCGCCGAAGACGATGGGGGCGATGGAGAGGCCGGTGCGGCCGAGGCTTCGTTTTTCCACGGGGAATGCTCCTGTTGCTGTCTTATCGCAAGGTTAGCAACTGCCCGCCGGCATAACCATTCAATTCCTTTGATGGCAATCATCAGGCTGCGGGAGGTCCGAGATTATCAGGCGTGAAAGCCGCGATAGTGGCTGGGCGGATACCGGTTATGCTGCTGCCAGACCCGCCGCAAATGCCGGGCGGAGGCAAAACCCGCCCGTTCGGCAATGGCCTCCATATCAAGGCGGCTGTTTGCGAGAATATCACGGGCGAGGTTGACCCGCATCAGGTTGACATAATCGATGACGCTGATGCCGGCATGCTCGCGAAACAGACGTGAGAGATGCCTTTCGCTGAGCGCGGCGATATCCGCTAGCCGCTCCAGCGACCAGTCCTGCGCCGGTTCGGCCATCACGCGGTCCTGCACCCGGTGAATGGCGGGATGGATGTGGTTGCGGCCTGTGAGCCAGGGGGAGATTTGCGGATCGTTACCGCTACGCCTGAGATAAACCACCATGGTTTTGGCGATGCGTGCCGCAACCGCAGGCGATGTCAGCCGGGAGACCACATGCAGCATCAGGTCGATGCCGGTGGAAATACCGGCGCTGGAGAAACGGTTGCCGTCCTCCACGAAAAGGCGGTTTTCGGCCACCTGTGACAATGGCGCAATGCGGCGTAGCCCCTCTATACAGTCGGCATGGGTCGTGCAGTTGCGTCCATCGAAAAGGCCCGCTTCGCCCGCCAGAAGCGCGCCGGAGCAAATGGAAATCACCGTGGTGTCGGGACGCACTGCACGGCGCAGCCATGTCGCCAGCGCCTGCCGCTCACGCTGCGTTCCCGGATCACTGTCGAAGCGTGATGTGCTCCCGGAGATCAGTAGAAGAGCATTTTCCGGCAACGTCGCCGGCAAGCTCTCAAGCCGGGCAAGCGCAAGACCAATGGAAGTTTGTTGTTCGTCGCTCGCAGCAATGTACCGGCAGTCAAAATGAATGTCGCGCTGTTCCCCGTTGGCATAACGGATCACCTCAAGCGGGCCGGCTATATCGAGCAACAGCGCATGTGGCGGCACAAGCGTATAAAAGGGAACGACGCGGGTGCCGCCCTCATCCATCAGGCGGCCTCTTTGATGGTTGCAAGCACGTCGCTGACAGTTGCGATGCGCGCGAAGCGGCCAGCCAGCACCAGTTCGGTTCGCTTGCGGATATCTTCCGCACTGAAAACGGTGCCGGAAGCATGTGTCATCGGGAAAGTCAGCGTCGCTTCGCTGACGTAGTCGACTTTGTAACCAAGATCGGAAGCGTGCCGGGTCGTGGTTTCGCAGCATTGCTCGGTACGGATGCCGGAGACGATCAATCGGTTGATGCCCTTCTCAGTCAGCCAGATTTCAAGACCGGTGCCGGCAAAGGCCGAATGGCGGTTCTTGTGAAAGGTGACATCTGGGGTAATTCTTACGCCCTCAAGTGCACGGATGTAACCGCTGTCTTTTGAGAAGGCCTTGTCACCATCGACATGGAAGATCTGCACAACGGGAATACCAGCAGCTTTGGCGCCATCGATGAGCGCCTGCTGCTTCTCAAGATAAAGCGAGAGGCCGCTTTCATCAAAGTAGGGGGCGTGACGAAAGGATTCCTGAACGTCGATGACAAGCAGCGCGGTGTTGGAAGAGGACATTTCACGGTTCTCCGTTGGGTTCATATCTAGCATCATTTCCCTTTTGATGTACGTATAAAAGCAGCCAGACCGACAATGACCGGACAAATTCGGCCATTCTTTATCAGTCGCGCTGCCGCGGCTTGCCAGAGTGTGTGGCGGTGCTAAGTTTCCAGGAATGACAGAACGGGAGAACGGAATGCTGCGCTTCGGAATAATCTCAACGGCGAAAATCGCTCAGGACCACGTTATTCCGGCAATACAGGATGCACAGAACTGTGTGGTCAGCGCCATCGCCAGCCGCGATCCTGCCAAAGCGCGCGCGGTGGCCGATCGCTTTTCAGTGCCCTACGCTTTCGGCTCCTATGAAGAAATGCTGGCTTCTGATGTCATCGATGCGGTTTATATTCCGCTTCCCACCTCGCAGCATGTGGAATGGACCGTCAGGGCGGCTGATGCCGGCAAGCATGTTCTTTGCGAAAAGCCGATTTCATTAAAGGCCGAGGAGATAGACGCCCTTATCGCCGCGCGCGACCGTAACGGCGTTATCGTATCCGAGGCCTTCATGGTGGCCTACGCTCCGGTCTGGGCGAAAGTGAAAGAACTGCTGGCTTCGGGCGCAATTGGTTCGCTGAAACATGTGCAGGGCGCTTTCACCTACTTCAATCGCGATCCCGGTAATATGCGTAATATTCCCGAACTGGGCGGCGGCGCCCTGCCGGATATCGGCGTCTACCCGACGATCGTGACGCGATTTGCCACCGGTGCGGAACCGAAACGTGTGCAAGCAACCGTCGAACGCGACAGTGAATTCGGCACGGATATCTACGCTAGCGTCAGGGCCGATTTCGGCGGTTTTGAACTGAGCTTCTATCTGGCGACACAACTCGCCTCCCGCCAGCTCATGGTCTTTCACGGCACGGACGGTTACATCGAGGTAAAGTCGCCTTTCAACGCCAATCGGTGGGGTGCGGAAGAGATCGAGTTAACCAATCAGACCCATAACGCCTCGCAAATCTTCCGGTTTCAGGACAGCCGTCAGTACAAGCTGGAAGCGGAAGCCTTTGCCCGTGCGGCGAAAGGTGAGGGCGACGTCGTCACATTGGAAAGCTCAAGGAAGAACCAGCTTTTCATCGACGCCATCTACCGGGCGGCGGAAAAGGACGGCTGGGAAACGGTTTAGTCTCGCTCTTGCCGTTGCCTTTGAAGCCGCCAATAGCCGTAAAGCGCCAGCACCAGTGCCGCGAATGCTGAAAAGACAAGTGGCACGAGCGGTTGCACCAGGGGGTTGCGCCATTGCAGCAGCGCAAAAAGCCCGACGCTGACAATACGTGAAGTGAAAGTTACGGCGTTCATCAAAAAACCGTTCGGCCTAACTGATGCCGCAGCATTGACCCGGTTCAGCCGCCAGCTTGTTGCGAGCCCCGTTGCCGCGCCGGGCACGCGGGCGACGAGCGGAGCAACGCCGAGATAGAGCATAAGCAGGCAGGTAACGATGATGTCGGCGGCCAGCCCGCAAATCTCGGTAAGGGCAAAGCGCGGAAGCCTCAAGGCCGGGGGGCTTTTAGAGGGTTGGCTGAGTGGAACGCGGGCGCTGCAGCACGAGAAGGCTGATAACGACACCGACGACACCGAAATTGTAACCGGCGAGTGCCAGAAGCAGCGACATCAGCGGTACGGCCGTGGGAGAAAGTGCAATCGCCACGCCATAGGCACCGATAATCATCATGCAAATGAAAACGATGCCGAAAACCGAACGTAACGCAACTGCGGTTACGCCAAGCACTGTGGCGGTGAGAAAAATCATGATGCCGCCTCCTCTTTGGTTGCCGGGCCTGGGACAGACGTAACGCCGTCTTCCCTAACGAACCCTTGTTTTCTCCTCCATTCCCCATTTTCCTAACTCTGTAGTTGAGGATATGGTTTCATCGCGGTTAAAAAAGCGCTGGCCGGCGCTGGCATTTCCGAATCGACGGCTTTTGGTTACAAAAAGGCATGAGCGATATCTTCTCCCACGCCGCATTGAGCAATCTTGCCGAATTCTCGGTCTCCGAACTGTCGGGCTCCATCAAACGCACGGTGGAGACGGCGTTCGAACAGGTGCGGGTGCGGGGCGAAATTTCTGGTTATCGTGGGCCGCATTCGTCAGGACACGCCTATTTCTCACTGAAGGATGATCGCGCCCGCATCGATGCGGTGATCTGGAAGGGCACCTTCTCGCGGCTGAAATTCCGCCCGGAAGAGGGCATGGAAGTCATCGCCACCGGCAAGATCACCACCTTTCCCGGTTCCTCGAAATATCAGATCGTCATCGAAAACCTTGAGCCTGCCGGCGCCGGCGCGCTGATGGCGCTTTTGGAAGATCGCCGCCGGCGGCTGGCGGCGGAAGGGCTGTTCGATCCGGCCCGCAAGCGCCGCCTGCCTTTCATGCCGCGCGTCATTGGAGTTGTGACCTCGCCAACGGGCGCGGTCATCCGCGATATTCTCCACCGCATTTCGGATCGTTTCCCGGTCCATGTCGTCGTCTGGCCGGTCAAAGTGCAGGGCGAAGGCTCGGGTGAGGAGGTGGCGAACGCCATTCGCGGCTTCAACGCGCTTCAGCCCGGTGGTGAAATTGTCCGTCCCGATGTGCTAATCGTTGCCCGCGGCGGCGGCAGTCTGGAAGATTTGTGGAGCTTCAACGACGAAATCGTCGTGCGCGCCGCTGCCGAGAGCGAAATCCCGCTGATTTCCGCCGTCGGACACGAGACCGATACGACATTGATCGATTATGCCGCCGACGTGCGCGCCCCGACGCCGACGGGAGCCGCCGAAATGGCGGTGCCGGTGCGGGCGGAACTCGAAGCGCAGCTGTCGAGCCTCGCTGCCCGCCTTTCCGGTTCGGTCTTGCGGCAGATGGACAATCGCCGTCAAGGTGTGCGGGCGCTGGTGCGCGCGCTGCCTTCGCTTGATCAGCTTCTTGCTTTGCCGCGCCGCCGGTTCGACGAAGCCGCGAGCGGTCTCGGTCGCGGATTGGAAATAACAGCTCTCAACAAGCGCCGTGCCTTCGAACGTTCTGCCTCGGGTCTCAGGCCGGAAACCCTGTTGAATGGTCTCAAACACCACAGGCAGCGGATTACTGAACGTATGCACCGGGCTGAGACCCTTGTGGAACGCCGCCTGTTGCAGGGCAAGGGCCGCGTTGATGCTTTCGATTCCGCGTTGCGTTCGCTCCCCGCCCGACTTCTCGGCCAACTGGAGCGGCAGAAGGAACGCGTCGTCACCGCGTCTCGCCGCGCCGATACCGCCGTGTTGCATCGCATGGCGCAGAACCGTTCGGGTCTCGCCGCCCATGATCGTATCCTGCAATCGCTGTCCTACAAGAACGTGCTGAATCGCGGCTACGCGGTGATCCGCGATGATGAGAACCGGCCGCTGACTCGTGCGGCGGCTATCGCGTCAGGCGCTGTCGTCTCTATGGAATTTGCCGACGGTCGCGTCTCCGCCATCACAACGGGAGAGAGGACGCCGTCCCCGGATACGCCCGTCGCGTTGAAAAAGAAGCCGGTCAAACCGGCTTCTTCGGACCCTGGCAACCAGGGCAGCCTGTTCTGATCAGATCGATGCCGCATCTGAAAAACGGCGGCTGACGGTGAAGGTCTTTTCGATATCGGGATGCAGCTCCATGCCGAGGCCAGCGCCGGGCGGCACGGTGATCATGCCGTTCTTCACTTCCGGCAATGCGGTCACGAGATCGCGATACCAGGTCTCGTAGAAGGCACGCACGCTTTCCTGCACCAGCGCATTCGGCGCATTGAGCGACAGATGTGTGGAGGCGCAGAGCACCACCGGCCCGGTGCAATCATGGGGGGCGACAGGCAGATGCCAGGCTTCCGCCATCGAGGCAATCTTGCGCGCTTCGGAAATCCCGCCGCACCAGCTGATATCAAGCATCACCACACCGGCAGCACCTGTCTCGAGCAGGTCGCGGAAGGCCCAGCGGGAGCCAAGCGTTTCGGACGCGGAAATCGGTGCGGGCGAAACAGCGGCATACCGCGTCAGGCTGGAAAGGCTGTCCATCTTGATCGGGTCTTCATGCCAGAAGGTCTGGTATGGCGTGAGCGCCTTGGCGATCTGCATGGCGGGCAGAAGCTGCCACATGGAGTGAAACTCCACCATGATATCCATCTTGTCGCCCACCGCTTTGCGGATTTTTTCAAACGGCTCAAGCGCAGTCTTCAGGTCCGGCATCGAGATATATTGCCCGCGCGTCTTCTCCGCCGCTGCATCGAAAGGCCAGATCTTCATGGCCGTGATGCCGTCTTCCAGCAGCGAATGGGCAAGCTCGTCCGCGCGATGCAGGAAGCCGTTCAAATCGTCATAATCCTTGCCACCGGAGAGGCCGTAATTGGCCGTCTGCTGGCCGGTGGCTTTCTTGATATATTCCGTGCCCGCGCAGGTATTGTAGGTGCGGATTTCCTTGCGGCTGAAACCACCGAGCAGCTGGGCTATCGGCTGGTTGGTGGCCTTGCCGAAAATATCCCAAAGCGCAATATCGAATGCCGAATTGCCGCGCACTTCCGCACCGGATGAGCGGAAGCCGAGATAACCGACGAGATCCTGCGCCAGAAGGTCGATCTGCAGCGGATCGCGGCCGATGACCCTGGGTGCAATATATTCATGCACATAGGTCTCCACCGTCTCGGCGCCATAAAAGGT
This sequence comes from Agrobacterium sp. FDAARGOS_525, assembly GCF_003938925.1. Classification (NCBI taxonomy): domain Bacteria; kingdom Pseudomonadati; phylum Pseudomonadota; class Alphaproteobacteria; order Hyphomicrobiales; family Rhizobiaceae; genus Agrobacterium; species Agrobacterium sp. FDAARGOS_525. Next base: position 1,249,156 of record NZ_RKIU01000003.1, read on the forward strand.
TTCGCCAAGCCCGGTAATGCCTTCATCCGTATGGACCAGAACCCAGAGCAGGTTTGCCCGTTCCGCCACGCGGACGGTCTCGAGTTTGGTGATTTTCATGAAGTGTCTCCTCCAGAGGCAGTCAGTTTCCGTCTGGGACTGCGTTGAAAAAATCAGGCGATGCCGGCCGCCAGAAGCGCGTGAACGCTTTCATCGAAATGACGCGCCATCAGCGTTGAAGCGGTTTGCGGGTCACCGGCGGCAATGGCCTGCCCGATGGCGATGTGAAGTTCGCCTGCAGCATGTCGCTGTGCATCGGATGTGCGGCTTTTCCAGCCGATCGGCCACGTCTGGCGCGTCACATTCTGAAAGGCGCCGAGAATGAGTTCGAAAACCGGGTTCTTGGAGGCTCTTGCAACAGCAAGGTGAAACGCCAGATCATGTTCCATGACCTTGTCATTGTCGCCAAAGTCCCGCTCCATGTTGTTGGCATGGTCGAGAATGGTGAGCGCTTCCGCATCCGTTCGTCTGAGCGCCGCGAGCGTCACGGTTCTGACCTCGATCGTGCGGCGCACATCGTAGATCTGCTGAATGTTGATCTGCTCAGTGTGAATGCCATGTTCGAACATCAGCGACATCGCACCATGATCCAGCGTCGCCACCGTAGCGCGTTTGCCGGCGCTGACATCGATCAGCCGCATGGCCGATAGGGACCGGAAGGCCTCACGGACGACGGTGCGGGAAACGCCGAGCTGCTGCGAGAGCGAAAGTTCGCTCGGGAGCTTGGCGCCGGGCGCAAGTTCGTTTTCGCGGATATGACGGGTGATCGCGCCGATCGTGCTGCTGACGAGGCCGGATTCATGCGAAATGGCACTTAACATTTTTCCTCCAACCTGTAGTACAGGTTTACGGAAAATTGCTTACAGGATTTTTGGGCGCGAAACAAGCGGCATCACGGAGCATTATGTTTGCCAGCGGAAATGCCTATGCTTCGAAATCCCGCAAGAACCGTTTCAACAGCTGGTTCAGCGTCGTGCGCTCTTCCTCGCTCAGACTGGAGACCAGACGCTGCTGGTTTTCGACATGTGCGCCGACCGCTTCCTCGACAATCGAAAATCCCGGTTCTGTTAACGATATCAAGACGCTGCGCCGGTCGTCGGGATTATGTATGCGCTTCACAAACCCAGCTTTTTCGAGCTGGTCAATGCGGTTGGTCATGGTGCCGGAGCTTACCATTGTCATCGCCAGCAGATCGCCGGGGGAAAGCCGGTAGGGTGATCCGGAACGCCGTAATGTCGCTAGAACATCGAAAGCGGAGGAGGAAAGTCCGTGCTTCAGCAGCACGGTCTCCACCTCTCGCGCTAGATGGGTCGTGAGACGGTTCAGGCGCCCCAGCAGCGCCATGGGTTCGACATCGAGATCGGGCCGCTCCCTGCGCCATTGCGCCAGAATGTGATCGACGCGGTCAAGTGGTTCTTTGCTCATCATCAAGGCATAACAATTAGTATCTTGACGTCAAGATAAAATCACTTAGGGTGCATTTGTCTTGATATAGAGATTCTTGAAATGAAGAAAAATACAGCCTATGCCGCCGATGTGCTGACGACTTCTCTTGCTCCCGCTATTTGGGGCACGACCTATTTCGTCACCACCGAGCTTTTGCCTCATGGATACCCTCTGCATGTCGCCATGCTGCGCGCATTGCCGGCTGGCGTGTTGCTGCTGCTTTTCGTGAGAAAACTGCCAAACGGTATCTGGTGGCCGCGCAGCCTCATTCTGGGGGCACTGAATTTCTCGTTCTTCTGGGCGATGCTTTTCGTTTCGGCCTATCGGCTGCCCGGCGGCGTGGCGGCAACGGTGGGCGCGGTCCAGCCCCTGATCGTGATTGGCCTTTCCCGGCTGTTTCTCGCGACACCGGTCCGGCCGCTGGCTATCGCGGCCGGTTTTCTGGGTATTGTCGGTGTGGCGCTTCTGGTTCTGGCGCCGGGGGCTGCGATGGATGGTATCGGCGTGGCGGCAGGCCTTGCCGGTGCCGTGTCCATGGCTTTTGGAACAGTGCTGACCCGCAAATGGCGTCCGCCGGTGTCGAACCTGACGTTTACCGCCTGGCAACTGACAGCCGGTGGTATCCTGCTGCTGCCGGTCGCGTATTTTTTTGAACCCGCACTGCCGACGCCGACGGCCGCCAATATTCTCGGCATGGCCTATCTGGGTCTTATCGGCGCTGCCTTGACCTATTTTCTGTGGTTCCGCGGACTTGCCCGCATCGAACCTTCCGCCGCCGCATCGCTTGGTTTTCTAAGCCCGGTCGTTGCAACCCTGCTCGGCTGGCTGGCGCTCGGCCAAAGCCTCACGCCAGCGCAGATCGCAGGTTTCGTTGCGGTGCTCTTCAGCATCTGGCTCAGTCAGCGCAGCCAGTTGCCGAGATAGGTGTCGTCAGGCCCATTCGCCCTTGCGCATGACAGGAACCGTGGAGCCATCCGGCCTCACGCCGTCAATATCCACCCTGTCGGAGCCGATCATCCAGTCGATGTGGATCAGGCTGGAATTGCCGCCCTGCGCCTTGATCTGATCCTGCGACAGCGACGCGCCGTCGAGGAAGCATTTCGAATAGCACTGACCGAGCGCGATGTGGCACGAGGCATTTTCATCGAACAGCGTGTTGTAGAACAGGATGCCGCTTGCCGAAATCGGCGAGGAATGCGGCACCAGCGCCACTTCACCGAGACGCCGCGCGCCTTCGTCAGTGTCGAGTACCTTGTTCAATACAGCTTCGCCCTTCGAAGCCTTGGCTTCGACGATGCGTCCACCCTCGAACTTCACCTGGATATCGTCGATCAGCGTTCCCTGATGCGACAGGGGCTTGGTGCTGGAGACGTAACCGTCGACGCGCAACGCGTGCGGTGTCGTGAACACTTCTTCGGTCGGGATATTGGGGTTGCAGGTGACCCCATTCTTGGCGGTGGAGGCGCCGCCATGCCATTCGTGGCCGTCCGCCAGGCCGATTTTCACATCCGTGCCGGGGCCGGTGAAATGCAGTAAAGCGAAACGTTCGCCATTCAGCCACGCCGAGCGCTTGGCAAGGTTGGCATTGTGCTCAGCCCATGCGGCGACCGGATCAGCCAGATCCACCCGCGAGGCAGCGAAGATGGCGTCGGCAAGCCTGCGGACCGCTTCGTCTTCCGTCACGTCGGGAAACACCTGCTTTGCCCAGGAGGGGTTCGGATAGGAGATGATGTTCCAGTTGATGTCGAAGTTGGAAATCTTCTCCAGCGCCGGCTTATAGGCGGTGGAGTTTGCTTTATTGGCGCGGGCAACCTTGGCGGGGTCCTGTTCGGCCAGCAGCATGGGGTTATCGCCGGCAATTGCCAGCCGCGCCGCGCCGTTCGAATAGGCCTTTGCCATGCCATCATAAAGCCAGCCGGAAGCCCGGTCGAAATTGGCGTCGCTCGCATGGCGATAGCGGGCAAGCGTGGTTTCTTCGTCGGAGTAAAAGGTGGTAACCAGTCCGCCGCCCGCCATATAGGCATGTTTTGTCAGCAATCGCACCAGCGGCAGCGCTGCCAACGGCGCGGTAATCACCAGATCCTGATCCTTCTGCAATTGCAGACCGACCTTGATGGCGACTTCGGCCAGTTTTTCGAGTTTGACGGGATCGATGGGGGAAACAGTCATGATCTGCCTTCGTCTATTTCAATCGGAGGCGCCGACCATAGCCCATTCCTTCTGAAAGCCAAACGCTTTCAGGCGCGCCCCTTGCGCCTCAATCGGCGACCAGCGGTGCGGCAATGGCCTTCAGTGCCGTTTGGGCATCTCGGGGAGAAAGCCTCACCTGCAAGCCGCGCTGCCCACCATTCATGTAGACATAATCATGCGTCATCGCTTCGGCCTCGATGGCCGTAGGCACCTGTTTCTTCTGCCCGAAAGGGCTGATGCCGCCGACATGGTAACCGGTGGCACGCTCGGCATCGGCAGGTTTCATCATGCTGGCGGATTTGCCTCCGAAAGCGGCCGCAAGCCTCTTCATGCTGACCTCACGATCCGAAGGGACGACGACACAGACCGGCTTGCCGTCCAGCTCCGCCATCAGCGTTTTCAGCACCAGATGCGGTGGCTCGCCGATCGCCTCGGCCGCCTGCAGGCCAATGCGGTCTGCATTCGGGTCGTAATCATAGGTAACGGTGGTGAAGGCGACGCCCGCCTTGTTCAGCATCTGGGTGGCGCGGGTTGTTTTGGACATGGCAGATTGCAGTCACGCAAAAAGAGTCTGGTAGGTTTCAGGCTTGAAACCGACGGTTATCTTGCCCTTCGCCTCCAGCACCGGACGCTTGATCATGGAGGGCTGCTCCAGCATCAGTGCAATGGCCTTCTCGCGGCTCAGGCCAGCCTTCTGGCCGTCATCGAGTTTTTTGAAGGTCGTACCAGCGCGGTTGAGAACCGTTTCCCAGCCCGCGGCATCGCACCATGTCTCCAGATGGGCGCGGTCAATGCCCGAGGCCTTGTAGTCATGGAAAGAATAGTCGACGCCATGGGTTTCCAGCCAGCTTCTGGCCTTCTTCATCGTGTCGCAGTTCTTGATGCCGTAAATGATGATCGTCATGCTGCCAGCCTCTTTGTATTCAAGCTTTCCGGCATAACAAAATATCCGCCTTATTCAACCCGCCGGCTGAGGCGCCCTGCGTCCTTTTGAAGACGCCAAGCCTGAGCCATGCGAAATCGCAATGGCTGATATCCGAACGAGCGCGAGCAAAGCTGCATGGCTTCCCTGCTACATCGTGAGTTGTAGAACGGTGCGGAAATGCCCATTATCTGGGCATCAAAGATGGAGAGAAAAATGCGTCAGGTTGCAAAGACATCGCGTAACTTCTTCGGTGAAACTTTCGCCGTTCTCGGTGCAGCGCTCTCGGTTTCGGCCGCTGTTCGCGCGCATCGCAAGCCCGCCCGTGCCGATCTCGAAGCGCTCGGCATCGATGGCAAGGCATTCGACAAGGTTCAGCTCTAAGCTGGTTATTGTTCCCGGCGAGGCGGCACCGCCTCGTTCGCGCCAGATACCGGAACACCCGGTTCTCGGCGGGCGCTACAAACTGCGCTTTTGCTGGCGCATCCTCTGCGTCTAACAGCAGTGGGGCAGCTAATGCTAGGCATGTATGCCGTGCTTTTTCACGCAAGCGTTATCGCGCCGCCATCTTGTGCGCCGACCGCTTCTGCGGCCTGAATATTTTTTCCGGCAGATATAATTGACTTTCCGGCTGCTCATAGCGGTCCGCTTTCGCCGAAAGCGGGAAGCGCCCGAGAGATTCGTGCCGCGTCTCTCCATTATGGCTGAAGATGAGTTCGAAGCTGCCCGCCAGCCAGCTATATGGTTTTTCAACAGGCATGATGTCGATTTTCCCGCAGCCATAGACCACGGTGAGATGCGGCGTGAACGACGATGCGGCGACAAAGGGCAGATTGGCCCGCCAAAGCGCGCGCTGCACCATCTTCGCCAATGCTCTGAGCTCCAGCATCTCGCGGCGGCTGCTTAGCGCCAGACAGCTGCGATTGCCGAAAAGCGAGCTGCCATCGAACGTAATCGGAACGGGACGCGCCCTTATTTCCCCCAGTGCCGCCTTCAGCCGGTTTGCAAAACCGCGAGGCACGGTGTCGAAACACCCGACGCAAAGGAGGGTGATATGCAGAAGCTCGGCTGGATGGGCCGCCCGCTTCGTCCGCCCGGCGGCATGGCACGATGCATCGGTGAAAATTCTCTCCGCCAAGGCCACGGGCGGCTTCAGCACGATTAAGACCTTGTTGCCAAATCGCGGATTGACCCGTCGCTGCTTCTCCAGATCGAATCCTTCGAGGAAAAGCTGCCCTGACCCTCCATTATCCGTCAACTCGAAACTCACGACGATGCTCCACGGCCTTTGCTCAAGGCCGCAATATTATCATCGCCGAGGAAAATTGGAAGAACAAAAAGCGAACAAAACTTCACCATATGCGGGGCAATATCCGATACGGCCTTTCGCGAACGCAATCCGTATGACCCGGCAACTCTGTCTGGAGCATACGATCTTCCCAGCTGGTCCGCGGGACCAGCATTCCGCTAGCCAAGGTGGCGGGAAGCAGGGCCAACCAACAAGCCAATGCGAGTGGCATGTCGATGGGGGCCAGGCAATGACGGGGCAATGGCTGAGGGCATGCCTTTCTTTTATGGTTCTCCGCCTGTGATCGTCGGGGTCGATCCTCGTCCGGATCCCATCGCCGGAGCTTATTCACTGCGAAAAACGTGTTTGACATTCTACCTACTAGTTGGTAGGTAAAAGCATGAAAAGCTCTAAAACCAAAGCCGATGACATTCTCCAGTGCGCCCGGACCCTGATTGTGAGAGGGGGCTATAATAGTTTTAGCTATGCCGATATTTCCCATGTAGTCGGCATTCGCAACGCGAGTATCCATCACCATTTTCCCAGCAAGGCGGACTTGGTCGCGAAACTGGTGTCACAGTACAGGCACGAGGCCGAAGCCGGTATCGCCGCGCTGGAGCAGCACATTCCAGATCCGCTGGAGCAGCTTCGCGCCTATATCGGCTATTGGGAGCGCTGCATCGCCGATGCAACCCATCCCTTCTGCGTCTGTGCGCTGCTTGCCGGCGAAATACCGATTCTTCCCGAAGCGGTCGTTCTCGAGGTGCGTGCGCATTTTCGGAGTCTCTCGGACTGGCTTACAGCCGTGCTGGAGCGCGGCGCTTCCCAGGGGCGCCTTGCACTAACCGGCACAGCGCGGGTCAATGCTGAGATGTTCATGGCCACCGTGCACGGCGCAATGCTCTCAGCGCGCGCACATGGCGATGCCACAAGCTTTGGCGCCATAACCCGCCCGATGCTGGAGCGCATCACCGCTTGAACTGCATCTTGCGAGGGGCGTCGACGCATGACCCAAACGAGACCGACCGATCAACTAATGACGCTGCTCTGGCAGACATGCCGGCGACAATCTGCGTTCCGGACCACCCCATCTTTCAGGAAGAGAAAGGCAATTTCGCATGTTCGGTATTTCTTCGCTTGGCTGGATCCACACGCTCGGCAGTCTGCCCGCCATTCCCGCGGCCATTTTCATGTTTACCCGTTACGGTCGCATCGTCCCCCGATCCACGCCCGGGGCAATCTACTTTGTGTCCATGCTGATTGGCGCTGCAACTGTCTTTCTTGTGGCGCATCAGCCAATCAGCTACGTCGTTGGCGTCCTGACCATCCTGTTCCTGCTTGCAGGCTACGGTATCGAACGCGTTCTGGGTTCAACGCGTATCGCCAGATATATTGAAACCATCTGTCTCAGCATTACCGCGTTTCTGTTGATGGTCCCGACGGTGAGTGAAATTCTGCGCCGTGTTCCCGACGGTCATCCGATAGTGACAGACCTGAAATCGCCGCTGCTTCTCGGCGCCCAGGCAGGATTGCTGGCGATCCTCGTGGTCGGCCTGACTGCCCAGATGATCTATCTCATCCGACAAAACAAAAACGCCGCGAACTAGTCGCGGCGTCGTCTTTCTTCCTTAGATACGGTGGCGTTGCGGCAGCAACCTCACCGTATCGAGTATGGTCCTATTCCCACTCAATTGTTTTTCGCCCAGTTAGGTCATTGATCTAACTGGGTTTTTTCTTATCCGCAGCATCGAAAGCCGACGCTCGGACCGTCAAAATCTTACGGTGTTGATTTTAAAAGGAAATTCCGTTGCAAATTTTTTCGCGTGGTTTCGGCATCTATCGCTGCCGATTGGGTTCCCAAGGGTCGCCGCAGACCAAGCCGTGCTCCACTCGCAACCTTCAGAAAGTACCGTCACTTCAATAGCAGAGTCTTCTCTCATACGCGAACATACCGGCCCCGGTCCGCGGCGTCGTCAACGAGGTCTGTCTAATCGGAACTCTTCAGCCGGAACATCCACACGCCATGCTGAGCTCGGATGGGCGATACAGTCGTGGTCGTAGTGGTCCAAGCAGCAATAGATTTCGCTGACCGAGATGGTGGTGACGTAAACCGCATAATCGGGGAGATCGTAGTATGAGGCGTGATGAGCAGCATACCAGATCGCCTTATCGAGAGAGGAGGTCCACGACATTCCCAGTGTGTGGACGGGCCCTGCGCATCCTCGAAACAGCGTCGCGCGGTCGCCGGTGATCTGCGTTAGAGGCTTGAGCGTGCGCAGCCGCTGCCGATCACAAGCATCGAAGATCGCCTTGATCGTCTCGACCCCATAGGCGCTGAAGTGCGACGAGTGGACATAGCAATCGAGCCATGCCGGCTCCAAAACCTGCAACCGGCCAAGCGCCTGATAATTGCGCACAATGAAATGGAGCGCCTCCGAAGGGATGTAGCCGTGGAAGTTGTCGCCACGCTGGATCGCGGCTCGAACATGCTGAGCGTCAGCCTCCTCAATGCCGGCAAAGTCGAGCAGGTCCAGGCTCATGCAGGCACTGCCGCGGGGTCAGCCGGCAAGGCGACAATGTTGTCGGCCCCGAACCAAGCTGTGAGCCGCGCCATCGCGTCTGCACTGAGCAGCTGCGTAAACAAGATCGCTAGGCGGATCTTCGGCCGCGAGCATGCCACATAGAACAGATTGCGGTTGTTCTCGAAGAACTCAATCTTGTCGGCGGGCGGACCAGGCTCGATCCATTCGAGCATCTGGCCGAAATTATATTTGTTCCACCCACGACCGACGATCACCAACACATTCTCGAACTCCGCGCCCTTCACGCCGTGCTTGGTGGCGAAGGGTGTGTGTCCGTCGATGAACTGGTCGAGGGCGATCAGCTCCGTGTAGGGGACCGCACGCAACTTCCGAAGCCGGGTGACGCGGCGGGACTCCCCGTCCATCGCCTCAGGGCCGGCGTCGGCCAGTCGTCGTTCCGCTTCTTCCACAGGCTCGGGTAGGCGCATGTGCGGCTGAGCGGCGATGAAATCGACAACCTCGCCGATCGTCCCCGATGTTCGCAGCGCGATCAGTGCGGTCATAGCCTCCGTCCATGACACCTTGTCCGCGTGCTTGTGGATTTTGGGCATCCCGGTTCCGAAGCATCCAAACATTTCGCCGTAACGCTTCGCCTCGAAGGCGGCGCAAGCCGGCTCCAAATGGTCGGCCAGAAATTTGATGTGGGGATCGTCCTTCTTCAGCCAGGGATCATTAAACTGGCCATAGATCGGCGGGATGCTCGCATAGCCCTGCTCGCGCGCAAGGACGCTGTGGCTGAGCATGAGAATCTTGGTTTTCCCGACCCCGAGGTCCCAGCCGTCGGCCGCAAGTCTATGCTTGATGTGCGCGAAATACGCCTTGGCCGCCTCGGGGCTTGTATCACCGGTCCAGTGCCCGCCGCCTTGCCCGGTTCGCCTGACGCCGGGCCAGAGATTGGTGTGAAACACGCGCGCTTCGCCCGGCATCGCAGGATCACGCACCATTTGCGGCAGCGCCGGCCGCATTCGATTGAGAACCTGGACGATTGGATCGGTGGATCGGAAATTCGCGTTCTTGTCGATCACTTCCAGCGCTGCGTGCTCGACCAGGCCGCAGCCCTCGCCATAGATCTTCTGCCAGTGATCGCCGAACAGGCCGAGCTGCGGACCTTGGCCCGTGTCCAGAAACCAGACCTTGATCGCATCGACGAAACCGGCGTCAGTGTCCTGATATTCGTCGATGAGCAGGATGGGATAACGCGCCGTCAGGACCGATCGGAACTTCGGATAGTCAAGCGCCTGCATCATCAGCGTCAGAACGTCTTCATGCCGAAGCGTCACCTGCTGGTCGCCGACGCTGGGGTATCCCAGCTCGTAATGGACGCGGCGTGCTCCAATGCCGCCAACAGGTTCGAGACGCTCGGCCCAGCCGTCAAGAGCTGGCACAAGTGTGCGGAGCATCGATTGAAAGTCCTGAAGGGTGGACCAGCAGAAGCCGTGGATCGTCTCGGGACGCACCGCCGGATGAGCCTGGATGCGGGAGATGATCTCATCCTTGGCGACGTTGGTGTAGGTGATGCAGCCGACTTGCTGGCCGCGACGAAGAAGCTCGGCGCCCCGGCGGTCGATCAGGCGACGAAGCGCCTTGTCGAGGGAGTAGGTCTTTCCAGCGCCAGCGCCTGCCTCCAGACGAAAGCTGCGCCCCTCATCGAGACAGGCAAACATCCGCTCAAGGGCGACGCGTCCGGCGGCGTCTGCGGGACTTTCCGCTTCCTCAGCCATTGTCGCCAACCTCGGCCACGTTCACCGCGACGCCCGCGGCGTCAGCAACGATCTCTACCGCGACTGGCGGAGCCGGCTCCGCGGGGGCGGGATTGCCTTCCGCCAGCCAGCGCAGTCCCTCGGCAATATATCGGGGAACATTCCATTCGATGTGCTCGATCGCGTGCTCTAGCGCGAACGTAGATTTCTTCTGATCACCGGCGAGCGCATAGGCCGCAAGCGCGCGATCGCCATCACCAAGGGGAAAGCGCGCAGGGTTGGCCAGGATGAAGGCGTCCTCGAAGCTGCGGCCACACGGTCCGTCCTGGGCCTCTGGAATCTGAAAGGCGATGCGCCGAATGCCAGTTGTCTTTTCGGCCGCAGTCTTTCCCAACAGAGCCTCCGGCGAGACGTCGTCGCCGAACAAGGCCTTCAAGCACCCGTTGCTGGTGAACGCGCCCTCCGCAACAGGCACGGCGACACGCTTCCCGCCATCGTTCGGCTTCACCGCGTCGATGTCGGTGATGATGAGGGTACGCAATTCGAGGAAGGACAGAAGATCGAAGAAGCGGTGGGCATAGGCGCCGCCGACCTCCATCACCGTGAGATACTGGCTGCCGAGCTGCGGTTGACCAGTGGCGGCGCTGTCCGTCTTGCGGATCATTGCGGGAAGCAAAATCCGCTCTGCCGTGCCCTCGATAAGGACCGCCTTGTCGGCGAAGAACAGATCACACCGCGTCAGCGTCAAATACTGATGCAGAAATTCACGATCGGGCTCGGTCGCGCCACCCATGCCCTTACGCAAATCCTTGACGACCGAACGGCGCATGCCTTCCCCATCTGGTACTGAGAGGAAATAGCGCATGGCCTCAAAGCGCGCTTCATTCGCCATGTGGGGAGAGTGGGTGGTGACGACGAACTGGACCGGCCACGGCCGGTTCTCGTTGAGCTGAGCGACGAAGGCGCTGGTGATCTGATCGAGCTGCCGGATGAAGACCTCCTGCATCTGAGGATGCAGGTGCGCCTCCGGCTCTTCGATGAAAATCAGATGCACCCCGGCCGCGGTCGGCGTGGCCTGATATTCGCGAAAAAAACGTAACAACTGGAGCAGCATATAGACGAGGTTACGCACGCCGAGCCCATTGTAGGTTTCGGGCAGGGTCATGCCGTTCACGCCGACGTAGCGAACCTTGGTGTGATCGTTCAGCAGCTTTTCGACATCGAAGCTGGTCTCGGTAACGAGGCCCGGATCGGAGAGGCCGGGATAGCCGAACAGGTCGAACGTCGGCAGGAGTGAGGTGAGCTTGGCGTTGAAGCCGGCATGTAAGTCGCCTTGGATTTGCTCCACGGCCTCCTTAAGCTGCTCGGCCGTTGTCCGCCTCTCTGGATCGACGGGATCGGTCAGCGCCGACTGAAAGAGTACCTCCACGACCTTCCCCAGAACGTCCCGCTCGCGATGCGTGTCATCGTCCAGGCCCCGCTGCGCGTTTATGAAGCCGCCCCGGATGAGCGTCGTGAGCGTTTTCGGCTCCAGCGACTTTCGATTGGTCGGGTCATTAGGATCGACGGCCTCCAGCGATGCCGCGTAGGCAGCTTGGACGCGACTGCCCAACGCCCGAAACAGGTTGCGGCGGTTGATCGCCACGTCATCGCCGGCGGCGAGATCGGTGAAGAGCGCTGCAGGTGCGGTTGGCCGAGGGCCATAGGTAAGAACAAGCCTTGCGTCGCTGCTGTCCGGATCGAGATCGACGATGCACTCGCTCAACGGGCCGAGGTCGGGGGCGTCAATATCGTAGGTGATGTCGATCGTAATCTTGATGGATGGGAGGAGTTCGACGATGTCGGGTGCAGGTGTCCCCGCGTTGCTTGCTTCAAATGCCGTCCAGAAGCACTCGTGGCAGCCTAGGGAAAAGTCCTCGATCCTGAACGATGGCACCTTATCGCCGAGGAGTCTCCGGAACAGCTCTGCAATCGACGTTTTGCCGCTGTTGTTCCGGCCGACAATCAACGTGGTACGATCTTCGAACCCCACCGTGACATCGCGCAGGAGCCGAAAATTCTCGATTTGAACTTCCTTGATCCGCACCGAGCACCCCCCCGTTTTTTAATTGTCTTCGGGCGCCCCAATCTTCGGCGCCCAAAGGAACTTACCCGCTGCCCATGAACAGCCCCTAAGGCGCCCCTTGAATGTCAGAAAAAGATAGCTTATTTTCTGACACATGAAAACCCCGGCCGCATCCGTTCCTGATCGAGTGATGAGACGTGTCCGCGCAAGCGGGCGCGGCAGCGTCTTCACGCCCAGCGACTTCCTCGCCGTCGCCGCTCGCCCGTCCATCGATCAAGCGCTGTCCCGGCTAGTTAAGAGTGGTCAGCTTCGCCGCCTCGCCCGTGGACTCTATGACTTCCCCAAGCTGCATCCGAAGCTCGGCCAGCTCTCTCCCGCTCCCGACGACGTCGCCAAGGCGCTCGCCCGGGAGACCGGCTCGCAGGTTCAGATCGCCGGCGCGCGGGCGGCGAACGCACTTGGCCTTTCGACACAGGTCCCGGCCCAAAGCACTTACCTGACCGACGGTCCCTCCCGGCGCGTCGTGCTGGGCAAGCGCGTCGTTGATATTCGTCACGCCTCGCCCAAGCATCTCATCGCCCCCGGAAGCCCTGCCGGAACGGTCGTTCAGGCCCTTCGCCATGTCGGCCCTGTACGGGCGGCCGACGTCGTGCAAGTCGCCGCGCGCCGGCTGTCGGCCATCGACAAGAAGACACTGGCTTCGACCGCCTTTCAGGCTCCGGCCTGGATGCGGCCTACCCTCGTCTCGATCGCCAACGGAGCGATGGCCGATATCGATGGATAAGGTCGCCCTGCTCCCCGCTGACGACCGCGCCGCCCTTTTCGGGGAGACCGGTGCCGGCCGGGGTGTCGCCGACACGATCATCGAAAAGGATTTCTGGGTCTGCTGGACCCTCAGGCGTGTGTTCGGTCTGCCAAAGGGGACGACGGCCACCCTCGTCTTCAAGGGCGGCACATCGCTCTCTAAGGCGTTTGGGGCCATTCGTCGCTTCTCGGAGGACATCGATCTCTCGTTCGATCGGGCTGAACTGGGCTACACCGGCGATCGCGACCCCGAGAAGGAGGGACTCAGCAGGAAGCAGGCGGCCAAGCTGATCGACGATCTCGTCGGCGACGTCGAGCGTCACATCGCCGAGCAACTCCTGCCGGCGCTTCGCGCCGCTATCGTCGAACAGCTCGGCGAGCCAGCCAACGGCGAGTGGTCGCTAGAGATCGATGCCGCCGACGCGCAGACGGTCAACTTCCAGTACCCGACGGCGTTGCCTGCCACCGAATATGAAGGCATGGCCTACATCACTCCACGCGTGAAACTCGAACTCGGTGCGCGCGGCGATCCCTGGCCGACCGAAGAGAAGGTCATCCGCCCCTATGCGGCCGACGACTATCCCGACTTTTTCGTCGAACCCGACACCAGCGTGACCGTGCTGTCAGCTCGGCGCACCTTCTGGGAGAAGGGGACCGCGCTCCACGCGGAGGCGCATCGCCCTGCAGAATCCCCTACGCCGCAATATTTCTCGCGGCACTATTACGACCTCTCCATGCTACTCGACACGGACGAGGGGCGAGCCGCTGTTGCCGATCTCGATCTGCTGGCGCAGGTCGCACAGCACAAAACCACCTTCTTCCGCTCGGGCTGGGCAAGCTACGAAACGGCTCGGCCAGGCACGCTCCGGCTGGTGCCGGACGAGGCGCGGGTTAAAGACTTACGGGCCGATTATCGGGCGATGGCGCCGATGATGTTTGACCAGACACCGCCGTCATTCGACGACATACTTGCAAAAATTGCCGAGCTACAAGAAACGATCAACAGCTAACTCAAGGCTGTTCGCTGGGGGGAAAAGTTATCAGTTCGATTCGATCCATTGATCTGCGCCTTATTGACGACCTCGTCGACTTCGTCCGAGGCCCCGGCTTCGTGCTGGATTTTTCCGATCCGAGCTTCTCGGACTTCTTCGTCTCCGAGCTCAAGGTCAACATCGACGATCCGAAATACGCGGTAAACGGCGCCTCAAAGGGCAAGCGCCTGCGCTATTTCTTGCAGACCTGTGACGACGCGACCGCTGTCCGCGCCCTGACGGCGCTCTGGGAGCACCGCAGCGAATATCTTGCCCGCTCCGGCGCCACCGACCCCGTCGCCAATGCCGAGACGCGCTATCAGGGACTGATCAACCGCCTCTCTGGCGGCGCCCCTCCGAAGCCGGCACGATCCGCATCTACGCTCGTTGTCGATCGTCAGAAGATAGCGAGCATCAAGTCTGAGCTGCTGCGGGTCTCCTCCCTGACCGCCCAGGCACGCGGCTTCGCCTTCGAAGGTTTCCTCAAGGGCTTGTTCGACGCATTCGGTCTTGCCGCACAGGAGCCGTTTCGGCTGCGCGGCGAGCAGATTGACGGCAGCTTTCAGCTCGGTAGCGAGACGTATCTGGTGGAAGCCAAATGGCATGGTCAGCCAATCGGGGTCGCGGACCTGCACGTCTTCCATGGCAAGATCGAGCAGAAAGCAGCTTGGACGCGCGGTCTATTCGTGAGCAATAGCGGCTTTTCCGAAGACGGCCTCGTCGCCTTCGGCCGAGGCAAGCGCGTCATCTGCATGGACGGCCTTGACCTCTACGAGATGCTCGACCGAGAGATACCTCTCAACCAGGTTCTGGAACGCAAAGTGCGCAGGGCAGCCGAAACCGGCATGCCCTTCCTTCGCGTTCGCGACCTCCTCCCGAGCTGAGGGGGCGGAGCATGGTGCAATTCAACGATTGGTGCGACTTTTCCGACACGCCCATAGGCAATCACCACATGCGCGTCATGACGGGCCGACCGGCGAACTCGGCAACTGGCGTTCAGGTAACGGCCACGGCCGTGCCCGCTCACTACGCCGCTGAAGAACGAATCGCGAGAGCGCTGGCACGATTGGGCAAAGCCGGGGCGGCAAAGATGATCACCGACCTCCTGCCGCAAACTCCTCAGATACGGTCGGGTGATCTCGGCGAGATTTACGCCACCGAATGGATCAACGCGCACAGCGGCTATCGCGCGCCCATCAAACGGCTACGTTGGGGAGATCACCGCGACATGGCGATGCGCGGCGATGACGTCATAGGGATGATCCTCGACCCGGCGACGCAACGCCTTCGCTTCCTGAAAACGGAAGCGAAGAGCCGCGCCGCCCTTCGCGCCAAGACACTTGAAGAGGCGCGTACAGGCCTCGACAAGGATGGCGGTCTGCCATCGTCGCATTCTCTATCCTTCATCTCGGCCAGACTGATGGAGCTGGGCACGGACATGCCGCTCGTCGACGCGATCGACGATGCGCTTTATCGGCACGGCATTCCACCCGAGAGCGTAAAGCATCTCCTCTTCACCTTCTCAGGAAACTCCCCGCAGGCACTGCTGACACAGGCTCTGCAGGCCTATCCCGGTCCGATTGAACAATGGGGCATCGGCCTACACGTAGACGGCCATGCCGCCTTCGTCGGGGCCGTCTACGCTCAGGTCATCGCCGATGCCAACCAACCCTGAGGCGATCATAGCCGCCATCACGGACGCGGCGACGGCGGGCTTTCGAGGCAGACTTATCGCGCGGGGCCAGGCGCGCGCCATGATCTGGCGTGACGGTGTTTTACCTCCTGACGCCCCCGCCTTCTCACCCCAGCTCAGCTTCGATCTCCATAGTTACGCCTATGGGTTGCTTGGGCTGGGGCTGCGTCTCCTCGAACTTGGCGGCGATCCAAACCAGGCACGTATCGCATTCGAGCAGGCGGCGACCGCGCTCGAGGCAGTTATGGCCAAAGGCAATCGTGCCGAGGCGGATCGCGACTTCCATTTCGTCATGGCAGCCGCAAGCTATCACCTCGCGCATCTATCAGCTCGCGCCTATTCACTCCTTGCGGTCGTCGCGGCCAAGGAGAATTTTTCCCCGATCGAGCAGGCACTCGCGCTGTTGATGCGCCGAGACATCACCGCGCTGAGGGCACGAGTATACGCCTTCCGGCTGGACGGCCGAGGTTCGGACGCAACCATTGCCGCGCTCTTTCAGCAGCGCCTCGCCGAGCCAGCGGCCGATGCAGAGGACCGTGATGGCCAGGACTTCCTCTTCGAGGGGCTGGATCTGGCGCTG
Organism: Agrobacterium sp. FDAARGOS_525; assembly: GCF_003938925.1. Taxonomy (NCBI): domain Bacteria; kingdom Pseudomonadati; phylum Pseudomonadota; class Alphaproteobacteria; order Hyphomicrobiales; family Rhizobiaceae; genus Agrobacterium; species Agrobacterium sp. FDAARGOS_525. Next base: position 1,265,496 of record NZ_RKIU01000003.1, read on the forward strand.
ACGGACACCTTTTACGGCGCCTTCGCGATGTTCCTTCTCGCACTGGACCGAGGCGAGCGTGCGCTTCTTGACAGAGCGATCGGCCAACTTCGCGAAAGTCTCGACATCTGCGCGGAATTGAATCTTCTGCCGCAATGGTGGGTGCATCGAGTCGCCATTCATCTGCTTTCCGATCTCTGGTCGAACACCTTCCACGAAAAGGTCCCGCTGCTTCCCGGCGGCGGCGCTGCTCCGTCATGGCCAGGCCTCCGCGAACTCTTCATCGCCTTGCTCGCTCGCCGCCCAAGGGCGGAGGTCGACCTGTGGCCGTCACAGACCGAGGCGGCGTCGCGCGCTGTCGATCAGACCGACAACCTCGTCGTTTCGCTGCCGACCAGTGCCGGCAAGACTCGCATCGCCGAATTGTCCATTCTGAGATGCTTGGCCGGCGGGCGGCGCGTCATGTTCGTGACCCCGCTTCGCGCCCTGTCGGCGCAAACGGAAACCACGTTTCAACGCACCTTCGGGCCGCTCGGCAAGACCATCTCCGCCCTCTACGGCAGCATCGGCGTGTCCGGCTTCGATGAGGATGCCATACGCGAGCGTGACATCGTCGTCGCGACTCCCGAGAAGCTCGATTTCGCCTTGAGGAACGATCCGTCGCTGCTCGACGATGTGGGCCTGCTCGTGTTCGACGAAGGCCATATGATCGGTCCCGGCGAACGCGAAGTTCGATACGAGGTCCAGATTCAGCGCCTCCTGCGTCGTCAGGACGCCGATCAACGCCGCATTGTCTGCCTGTCCGCAATTCTTCCCGACGGCGATCAAATGGAAGACTTCTCGGCGTGGCTGCGGCGCGATCAACCGGGAGGTCCCATCAAACACGATTGGCGCCCGACGCGCTTGCGCTTCGGCGAGGTCATCTGGAACTCGCCGGCAGCGCGCCTCAATCTTCGCGTTGGCGAGGAAAAGCCCTTCGTGCCCCGATTTCTCACCGGCGCGGCACCGCCGCTGTTCGTGCCGCCGAAAAAGCTTCGCACCAGGCTATTCCCGGATAACCAGCAGGAATTGAGCCTTGCTACCGCATGGCGTCTCGTCAGCGACGGCCAGACCGTTCTGATCTATTGCCCGGAGCGCCGAAGCGTCGAACCCTTTGCCAAGGTCATCGTTGACTTGCACTCGCGCGGCGCACTCGCGTCCTTGCTCACGGTCAATCCGGCAACCCTGCAGACCGCCATCGCGCTCGGTGAAGAATGGCTAGGGCCGGACAGCGACATCCTGAAATGCCTTCGACTTGGTGTGGCGCTTCACCATGGCGCCTTGCCTACCGCCTATCGCAAGGAAGTCGAGCGCCTACTGCGTGACGGTGTGCTCAAGGTCACGATCTCATCGCCGACACTGGCGCAGGGCCTCAATCTCTCGGCGACCGCGGTCATCATGCACTCGCTCTACCGGCACGGCGAGAAGATCAAGGTCTCCGAATTCAAGAACGTCATCGGCCGCGCCGGCCGAGCCTATGTCGATGTCGAAGGCCTTGTCCTCTATCCCATCTTTGAGGACGCGAAGAACAAAAAGCACGACGAATGGGTCGGGCTGATCGAGGACCTCGGTGCTCGCGAGATGGAAAGCGGGCTCATTCAGCTCATCCTCTCGCTGCTCAGCCGCATGCACGCGCGGCTTGGCGGCAACCTCGACCAGTTGATGGCCTACGTCGTCAACAATGCCGCAGCGTGGACCTTCCCCGAGGTTGCCGGCGAAAAGGCCGACAAGCGTGAGCGGGCGATGAAAGAGTGGGAGCGTCATATGGCGACGCTCGACACTGCGATTCTCAGCCTCATCGGCGAGGCCGACGTGCCCGATAACCAGATCGAGGCCGCACTCGACAACATCCTTCAATCTTCGCTCTGGCAACGCCGCCTACTGCGCGTCGACGACGCATCACGCGCTGCCTATCGCACCACTCTACTGACGCGGAGCCGGTATATCTGGGCGAATTCGACCGCCGCCAGGCGGCGCGGCTACTTCTTGGCCGGGCTCGGCCTCAAAGCGGGACATGCGCTGGACGCAGTTGCGCCTGAAGCAAACCTCCTTCTCATACACGCAAACGCGGCGCTCGCGGCCTCGGACCATGAGGCGGCAATCACTGCGATCACCGGTATCGCCGAGCGCGTGTTCACCTTCTACCCATTTGAGCCGGACCCATTCCCGGCGAATTGGCGCGACATCCTTAGATGCTGGCTACTCGGGCAGCCATTGGCCGCGATCGTCGCCGGGCAGGAAGCCGAAGCCTTACAATTTATCGAGGGCGGCCTGGTTTATCGCCTGCCTTGGGGCATGGAGGCCTTGCGCGTTCGTGCCGCGGCCAATGGCGACGTCGTCGGTATATTCGAACTGGCTCTGGACGACCATGAGCTTGCCCTGGCTGTGCCCGCTGTCGAAACGGGGACGATGAACCGATCCGCCTCGATTCTGATCCAGGCGGGGTTCAATTCACGGCTCGCGGCTATCAAAGCCGTCACCGACACAGCCGCCACCTTTAACACCGGCGCGGAATTGCGCGCATGGTTGCGCTCTCCGGGTCTCGCGGTCTGGTCGGCGCAACCCGACTGGCCGACCGCCGAGACGCGGGCCTTATGGCTCGAATTCATCCAGGAGTTCGCACCGGCGAATAACCGGACCTGGGCACGGCGAGACTATCTTGGAAATGTTCAGTGGTTCGCTGCGCCCGCGCCTCCGGGCACGCCAGTCAGCCTCTTTCATCGGAACGGACAGCCGCTGGTTCTAGCGCCCGACGGGCATGCAATCGGACTGCTGTTACATCCGCTCAACCCCAATCGACGCGGTCTCGTACGAACGAACGTGGCTCTGAACGTCGCCCAGCTCGACTTGAGCTACCTCGGTCCCGACGATTTGTGGACCACCTAGCTCGTGAAAAAAAGGCCCTCACCCGCACAGCCGGATCGGAGATCGAGCTTCGGCACGCGATATTTTCAAGATCCCCAAAGATCGGGCCAGACGCCTGACGAACCGCGCGCCGCGCCAGGACAAGCCGTTGGATAGCAGTCAAATCATCGAGAATGCGATCAGCAGACTCGCAAATACTATGAGAATTTACGGTGAAGCGCATATGCGCTTCGGCGATCTATTCAAGATCGACCCAGAAGAAGCGATTGACAATATCGATCGCTCTTTTGAAATGATGCTTGAGAGCTTTCATACACTCTATGATGTATCGAAGCATCTCTTTCCGTATTTCGACCACGGGGACACGGCCCTTGTGATCGCAGTACGAAACGCGATCCATCACCGCGACCACCCGTTGTTTCGAAGCCTTCAGCGACGCCTGCACCTCGATAGAGGTGGCGTGGAACGCTGGCTCGGCGCCTCCTTTTTGCTCGCAAGCCACCCCACGCTGCACGGTGCTCCGGTCCGAATGTCCCACCATGTACGATTGGACGACCTGGACGCGCGGCTCGATCCTTCACGCGCATCGCCATATCTCGATACCTTTGTGAGGGGCGCGACGGCCACCGCACGATTTTCGTTGATCGACTCGCAGCTCGGGCTTCCAGCGATCCGTAAATTTCGTTCCCAGCACCGATACCCTGACGACCAAACCTATCTCGATCTCGTGCCGATTTGTGTCTCGGCCATTTGCAGGGTGTTCAAGGCAATGAACGCCGCGGGCATCAATTTCAGAGATTTCGACGCCAGTACCTATGTCGGTCCGTTCACTACGGAAATCGCGGTCGATCTCTCCAGTCAAGACTTCAAGCAATTGCGTTTGCGCGGTTGGGGACCGCTGGACCTCATCCCTGTTCCCATCGAGGACAGGCATGAACACGGAGTCGAGTGAAGGAGGAAAGCCTTCCCCCGCGGCCGAGTCGAAGTCTCGACCGCCCCCTTCTGTGGGGACGCAGGCGTAAAATTACGATGGAACAGGAAGACGATTTTCTCGCCTCGAAATATGTCGAGTACCGCAAGGCTTGCAGAGCAGCCGAGGCATTTACGCCCTTCATGCCCTATGGCTGGTTCAAGCCGCCCCAGACAGTCCGGCTGGATAGCGAGTTCGGCCTTCAGCGAATGGCCTATCGCGATCTCGCGGATGATGCCGCACGCGACCTTGCAAACGGGATCAATCACCTGATCAGCCTCACCATGCGTCTGGAAGCATGGGGCAGCGTCATCGAAGCGCTTGATGTCGAGCAGACGAACCAATTGCTGCATGAGTTCGTGCAGGATCTGGCTTCAACGGCGCTGCTCAGCCCATACACGCTCAAGGCCCGGTTCTTCTTTGCGGTCGCGCATCTGTCCCATCAGGCGAACCGGGTTTCCCAAGGAAGCGAGTGGGCGGACGATCTTTCCGCTCTGCCGGAGGATTGGGGCATCAAGGAAGAGGTGGCGGTCAAGGCCGCAAAGCCTTGGCGCTCATGGAAGAAATTGAACCGGGCGCTAAACACCGTCGACATGGGCGACTTCAAGTCCGCCACGGACGATTTCCGGAGTAAGTACACCCACAGGTTCACGCCACGGGTCGAACTTGGGCTATCCCAATCAATCAAGCGCCTGTGGGCAAAGAGCGAAATAACGCCCTCCTACGGAATCGGCGGCTCGCCGCCGCTTAAACTGGACGCGGTTGTCCAGGAACTTAAAATCCAGTGCGTCCGCCTGTCAGCCTGTTACGCCGAGTTTCAGAAGCTTGTCGCGGAGCAGAGCAAGGTATTGTTCGGGAATGCCGACAGCCCGCAAGAGTGAGAGTGCGGACGGGGCTTTGCCGTAACGGATGGAGGCCGCTTCCTTCTAAGTGAAACCTAAAGGCGATCAGGATTCACGGAGGCCAGGCCCATTGGCCTTCATATCCTGATCCCGTCCTTTCGCCCGGCCGCCGCTCCACTCTGGCCGGGCCGGTTGCTTGGGGGCTCCGCCCCCTGGCGCGGCGCAAGGGATCGCTGGCGCTCGATCGGGACGGTCTCCCCAGCCTTCCGCGCGGATGCGTGTTTCTCACTCTCGCCAAGAGCTTCGAACCGCTTGTGCAGGCCGGGTGATCCCCCTCCGGCCCGGTCGCCCTTGCACCTTGCGCCCCCCGGTCTCGCCGACGGGCAAGGTTGCAGCGCAGCGCTGCGCTTCAACCCAAGCCCATAGGAGAAAGACCATGACCACGACTGACAACACCGCCCCGACCGTCGAACAGGGCACGACCGTCTTCATCCCGCTCAACAAGCTCAAGAAGCATCCGAGGAATGCCCGCAAGACCCCGCACAGCGAAGCGTCTATCGAGGCGAAGGCGGCGAGCATCGCCGCCAAGGGTATCCTGCAAAATCTGGTGGTGGAGCCGGAAACCGACGCGGCGGGCGAGCCGACCGGCTTCTATCTCGTCAGCATCGGGGAAGGCCGCAGGCTGGCGCAGATGCTCCGCGTCAAGCGCAAGGAAATCAAGAAGACCGACCTCATCCGCTGCGTCATCGACACGGCGAACGACGCCGCCGAGATCAGCCTCGACGAGAACGTCACACGCGAAGACCTCCACCCCGCCGACCAGTTCGAGCGCTTCCGCGAGCTTTCGGAGGATCGGGGATGGGGCGCGGAGGAAATCGCCGCCCGGTTCGGCGTGACCGCCCATGTCGTCAAGCAGCGGATGCGTCTCGGCGCTGTCAGCCCGAAGCTGTTGCAGGTCTATCGCGATGGCGACCTGACCTTGGATCAGTTGATGGCCTTCGCCATCACCGACGACCACGCCCGGCAGGAACACGTCTATGAGAACCTGTCCTATAACCGCGATCCGTCGATCATCCGGCGCGACCTGACCAAGATGAACGTCGCGGCGACGGATCGCTGCGCGGTCTTCGTCGGCGCGCAATCCTATACCGAGGCAGGCGGCACCATCATCCGCGACCTGTTCACCGAGGATCGCGGCGGTTTCTTTGAAGACCCGGCCTTGCTGGACCGGCTTGCCGTGGAGAAGCTGGAACGGATCGCCGCCGACGTGCAGCAGGCCGAGGGCTGGAAGTGGACCGCCGCCTATCTGGACTTCCCTCACGCGCACGGAATGCGCCGTGTCTATCGGCATCCGGTGGAGCTTTCCGAGGCCGACGCGATTGCCTACGACGCGGCGCAGGACGAGCTTGAAGCTCTGAACGCGGAATGGGAGGATGCCGATATCGACCTCCCGGCCGAGGTGGAAACGCGGCTCGCGGAGCTTGAAGCCGAAATCGAGCGGATCGACGCCAAGCGTCATGCCTACGATCCCGACGACATCGCGCGCGGCGGCGTGTTCGTCGTCGTCGCCCATGACGGCGACGTGCGGATCGAGCGCGGTTTCATCCGCGCCGAGGACGAGGCACCGGAGGCGGAACCGGAGGAAACCGAGAGCGGCGAAACCGTCATCGACGGTGTGCGCGTCAACGGTGACGGTGAAATCCTCGACGGTGACGGCGAGGACGGCGAAGGCGATGACCTCTCCGAAGCCGAACCGGAAGAAGACGCCGGGGATGCTGGCAAGCCGCTGCCCGATTCCCTCATCCGCGACCTGACCGCGCATCGCACCCTTGGCCTGCGCCTCGCCCTTGGCGAGCAACCGGATATGGCGTTGATCGCCGTGGTCCATACGCTCGCCGCGCAGACCTACTATCGGGGCGGCAGCACGGCCCATTGCCTCGAAATCAGCCCGACCAGCAATTACCTCGCCGCCCACGCGGACGGCATCGAGGACACGGCGGCGGCGAAGATGCTGAACGACCGTCATGCCGGATGGGCGGCGGATATGCCGCGCGACGTGGCGGACCTTTGGGGCTTCGTTGCCGGTCTGGACCATGCGAGCCTGATGGCTTTGCTGGCGCATTGCGCCTCGCTGACCGTCAATGCGGTGAAGCTGTCGTGGGAGAGCAGCAAGCGCCGCGCCCATGAGACGGCGGACAAGCTGGCGACGGCGGTGACGCTCGACATGACCGCACATTGGACGCCGACCGTGCGCAGCTATTTCGGGCGCATCACCAAGGCCCATATCCTCGCCGCCGTGCGCGAGGCCCTTGGCGACGAGGCAGCGGAGCGGATCGCGGACAAGAAGAAGACGGAGATGGCCGAAGCCGCCGAGCAGCTTCTGGCCGGGACCGGCTGGCTTCCGCCCGTGCTGCGCACCGCGCGTCCCGCATGGTTCGACCAGCAGGCCGAGACGGTCGCCCTCGATACCGTCGAACCCGCCCCCGCGCAGGAAGCCCATGATGACCATTTCGCCATCGCAGCGGAATGAGGAAGGCAGGCCGGGGGCGCGCAAGCGGCCCCGGCTTTCTTCCCGCCCGGAAAAATCGCGGGCCGCGCAGTCGCGCGGCCCGATCACCTCGACCGTCGCCACGGCCGGAACCACCGTGAAGGAGGAGAACCATGGTTGCCGTCATGCTGATGAGCGTCGTGTTGATCGCCGGGCTTTGCGTCCTGGCCTATACGCTCGCCGTCTATGCCTTGCCCTTCATGCTCGGCGTCACCGCCGCGCAGTTCGCCTATCATACCGGCGCGGGCTTCATCGGGGCGGGCCTTGTCGGCTTCGTCGCCGCCGTCGCCGCCTTCGGCGTTCTCGCGCTGCTGTTCGACACGCTGCGCTCACCGATCCTGCGCCTGATCGTGGCGCTGGTCTTCGCCGCGCCCGCCGCCGTCGCAGGATATGCGCTGGTCCATGGCGTCACCAAGGAATCCGTGCCCTCCGAAATCTGGCGGCAAATCTTCTGCATCCTTGGCGGGGCCTTCGTCTTTGTGTCCGCCCTGATGCGGCTCGCGGGCGGCATGGGCCAGCCTGCCAGATAAGGCGCGAAACCGGCTGGCAGAGCAAGGCAACGGCCAATTCTTGACATCGTAAGGAATATTCCTTACATTGCATTCGACCGATTTAAGGAGGCCCGCCATGGGAGCCCTGCTGAAAGAAGAAAGCACCATCACCGCCAAGGGACAGACCACCGTGCCCAAGTCCGTTCGGCAGGCGCTGGGCGTTGATTATGGCGGGCGCATTGCCTTTGTCGTCGATGAACAGCGCCGCGTCTATGTCCAGAAGGCGGAAGCCGAGGAAACCGCCGATCCCGTGATCGACCGTTTCCTCGAATTTCTCGCGCGGGACATGGCGAAGCACCCCGAGAAATCTGTTCTTCCGTTCCCGCAATCCCTGCTCGACCGGGCCGTTGCCTTGACGGCGGGCATGACGGTCGATCTCGATGCCGAGATCGAGGGGGACGTTTCGATCTGATATGCCGACGATCAATGGCTGGACCGTCCTCGCACACCCTCTCTTTCTCGATCAGTGGGAAAAGCTGATCGAGGCGGTCGACGCGCTCAAGGCGAAGAAACCGGACGATTATCAGAAATCCGCCGACGCCAAATTGCTCGCGGCTTTGGTCCTGCTCGTCACCGTCAATGTGCCGTCGGACCCGACAGCGGCCATCTTTCGCCAAGGCTCGACCCTTGGCGATGACCGCAAGCACTGGTTTCGCGCCAAGTTCGGCAATGGCCGTTTCCGGCTCTTCTTCCGCTACAGCAGCGCCAGCAAGGTCATCATCTTCGCCTGGGTGAACGACGAGAACAGCTTGCGGACCTACGGCTCCAAAACGGACGCCTACAAGGTTTTCAAGGGAATGCTGGACGATGGCAACCCGCCCGACGATTGGAACACTCTGCATAAGCAGGCTTCCGATCCCAAGGCCGTTGCGCGGCTGGAAGAAGCCTCTCCCTCGAAATCGTGACGGATAATCTGCGCAACGAACGATAGGGCGTTGCCCTTCGGGCCGTGCTCTCGGCTGCGCCGAAACCACGCCTTCGGCGCGTTTCCGCCATTCGGCTTCGATCACTAACGCGACAGAGGCGGCGGCGGTCATTTCGCCGGAAGCCCCGCCACGGCGAGGCGTCCGAGGGCTGGCCTTGGTCGCCATCGCATCGAGATAGACGTGTTGGGGACCGTGACGCCCGGAGCCGATCCGCTGACAGAGCAGGCCGGGAAACACGGATCGCCCATTCGGTCGAGAGGATCGGCGGCGCGACATCGCGCGGGTGGACTTTCGGCAGCATCGTGTGCGGTCAGCACAGCGAAGGTGTGAGAACAGGGGCCACAGGTTCGGCATCGCCCCCGGAAAGCCGGGGCCGGGCCATGACGATAAAGATCAGGGCGGCGGTGGATCGACCAGAGGAACCCACGCCGTTTCCGTTCTCGAGCGTCGAGGCGCAGGGGCGGCCGCCATTGCCGTATTCCCCGATTTCCTGAAACGGGCGCTCCATCCGCGATCTCGATTGGCATGGGTCTGACCGAAGACCGGCTTCGCCTCGCTCGTCTCCCGCAACGTCCGTCGCCTGCTTTTTTCCGCCGCCCAACCACCCCATGCGGCAGGCCGCATGGGGAACCCCGGTTCGGCTTTGCATCGCGAAGCAAAAAAGCCGTCGCCGGCCGCCTTCCACTTCGTTCCAGCCCTTCGGGTGCGGGCCGAGCGTCCCCGGTCTCACGACTCCCATCGAGGTCGCAATGGTGCGGCCCGACAGGAAAAGGAATACGACAATGGCGACCATCGGCACCTTCACCAGACAAGAAAACGGTGCGGGCTTCACCGGCGCGGTCAAGACCCTGACCCTCAACGTCAAGGCCAAGTTCGTCCCCTCCGAGGGCGAAAGCGAGCGCGGCCCCGACTTCCGCATCTTCGCCGGCGCGACCGAGTTCGGCGCGGCCTGGAAGAAAACCGCTCGCGAAACCGGCCGCGAATACCTTTCGGTCAAGCTGGACGATCCGAGCTTCCCGGCCCCGATCTACGCCAGCCTGGTCGAAGCCGAGGACGGCAGCGGTCACAACCTCATCTGGTCCCGCCGCAACGGCGACTAAGGCCATCCCCTCAAGAAGCCCCGCCGCGGCGGGGCTTCTTCATGCTCATGTCCGCCGCCGTCTAAGAACAGAGAGTCGGGAAAACGGACTCCCGATCGGATCTCGTGCCCGGCTTCCGCTTCGCTCTGGCTGGGCGGCTTGCTTGGGGGTCTCCCCCCGGCGCGGCGCAAGGGATCGCTGGCGCTCGACCGGGACGGTATCCCCGGCCTTCCTCCACGTCGTTCCGCCGTTCCGTGCAGGCTGGGTGATCCCCCTCCGTCCCGGTCGCCCTTGCACCTTGCACCCCCCGGTCTCGCCGACGGGCAGGGTTGCAGCGCAGCGCTGCGCTCCAACCCAAGCCCATAGGAGAAAGACCATGTATCACCAGCTCGCCACCCGGTTCGGCCGTAACTCCCACCAGATCAGCGGGCGCGAGCCGCTGGATAACGAGGCGCTTTATCGGCACGTCCCGTCGATCTTCGCCAGCGAGGCCCATGACAGCCGTTCCGAGCGTTACGTCTATGTCGCCACCATCGACATCGTGGAGGGCCTGCGCCGCGAAGGATGGTTCCCGTTCTTCGCCGTGCAGTCGGTTCCGCGCGACGGTTCACGGCACGGCCACGCCAAGCACATGCTGCGCCTGCGCCGCGATGGCGGGATCGGCAAGCCGGAGGCCGCCGAAGTCATCATCGTCAACAGCCATGACGGGACCAGCGCCTATCAGATGTTCGCCGGGATGCTGCGTTTCGTCTGCACCAACAGCATGATTGCGGGCGAGCGGTTCGAGGAAATCCGCGTTCCCCACAAAGGCGGCATTCAGGATCAGATCATCGAGGGCGTCTATACCGTCGCCGAAGACTTCCCGCGCCTCATCGACGCCACTGAGACCATGAAGGAAACGCGGCTTTCGCGGGACGAGCAGCGGGTCTTGGCCGAAGCCAGCCTTGTCGCCCGCTACGGCGAGGAGGAAAGCCCGGTTCAGCCGGATCAGATCATCATGCCGCGCCGCCATGAGGATGCCGGGCAAAGCGTCTGGAGCACGTTCAACGTCATTCAGGAAAACCTCATCCGGGGCGGTTTGCGGGGACGTCGCCAGACATCGGATGGCCGTATCCGCCGCACGCAGACCCGCGCCATCAACGGCATTGACCAGAACGTTGGCCTCAATCGCGCGCTCTGGACGCTGGCCGAGGGGATGCAGCGCTTGAAGGGGAATTGACCCGACCACGATAGGGCCGCCGCCCCCGGCGGCCCTTTCTCTTCCCACGATCACAGGGCGGAAAAAATCGCGCCGATCCGGCGAGCGGATCGGCGGTGCGGCCATGCCCGAACCCACGGCCGCGCTCGCCGGGCTATGCCCGGCTCGCAAAACGACAGCTTTCATATTAAGAACAGAGTAACCACACTCGGTCGGCTGACCCGTATAACGTTTCGTGATTCACTAACTTCAACCACTTAGGCTTGCATCGGACACTCTTTGCTCGGGTTTGACGTAGTTCGCCCGCGTAGAGAGGTAACGCCATGCTGAACATCGATTGGCGTTCAGCGGCAGAATACGGCTATGCGAAGAGTATTCCTGCCGCCGGCTTCGCCTGGGAATATCTGCGCCGCGACGTGGATTATCATCGCGAGTTTCAGGCAATCGCCGGATTGAGCGAGCCAGACCCGGACCGCCTGGAAGCCTTCGTGCAGCGCTTGGGGGTTGCGATTTTCCGACCGATCCTGAAACGCCGTCCGATCAGCAATCTCTCTTCTGGATTCCGAGTCTTCAGCCGCAACCCAAGGCGGTCAAGTCGATCCCGAGATCGTCATAAAGCATGTTCATCAGGGCATCAATGTTCGAGGGTGCGACCATGCCGTGGCAGCGCAGGCCAGCGATGAAGGTCTGCGTATGCCATTTGCCGAACGGAGCATGCGTCCTGTAGCGCTCACCTTTGTGCGACCAGCCGGAGCGATTGGTCAGCTTGGTGTTGGTCGACGTCTCGTCAATGAAGACCAGGCGAGGCAAGGCCTTGGCGAAGAAGCGCTTGCGCCGCCTGCTCTACATCTCGCGCGCCCCACGAATGTCGGAGCGCTCCTGCTCGCTGGCCTGAATCTTGAAGCGCGTCGGACGCGACACGCTCTAGCCGCGCGAACCGACACGGCGTGGGCCGTGCAATCCGCGCTACCGCAGCTTTCATCATTCACTTGAGCTGGAGCGCACCCCAAGTTGAGTGGGCTGTTTCGGCTGGCGAGTGCCATACCCTGATCTGTAATAACGATCATGATGATAATATTTTAATCACTTCACGAAGGCAGATCTAATGGGCATTTTTCGCCCAAATCTAATGAATACAACAATCTCAACGCTTCGCTCCGTGTGCAGTGGAGGCGACGTAGCTGTTTGGGGCTGAAAATGAATCGAGCACTGTCAAAGCTTCTCCACCGGTTAGTGAAGTCGGGTTGCCTCCGCGTAACCACTGCGAATGGAGAATTGCATCAATTCGGGGATGGAACAGGAAATCCAGTTCACATTGTGCTGCACACCACGCACGCTGAACGCGCAATAGCGTTTGACCCCTATCTCGCGTTGCCTGAATCCTACATGCGTGGCGAGTTGGACGTGATCGTCGGGGAAATTATGGATGTCCTGCGCATCGCTTTCGTCAACATGGAGCAACACGGCAGCCGATCATTTTTCGTAAAGTTCTTGGAGCGCTTTCAGTTCCTAACTCGCCGATTTCACCAGCTTAATTCCGCCGCCCGATCGAAAGACAACGTTCATCGGCACTATGATCTCTCCGAGGAACTTTACCGACTGTTTCTCGACGAGGACCTTCAATACTCCTGTGCGTATTTCGAGCAACCTGAAATGACCTTGGAGGAAGCGCAGCGAGCCAAGAAGCGTCATATTGCAGCGAAGCTGTCGCTGAAACCAGGACAGAAGGTGCTTGACATCGGGTCAGGTTGGGGCGGCATGGGTCTGTATCTTGCCCACCAGTTCAATACTAATGTGCTCGGAGTAACGCTTTCGGAGGAGCAACATGTCGTCTCACGCAAACGGGCTCAAGAAGCCAGACTTGATAGCAAAGCCCGGTTTGTGCTGTCGGACTACCGCACCCTGAATGGTCCCTTTGACCGGATCGTTTCTGTTGGCATGTTCGAACATGTAGGCATCAATCATTATTACACTTTCTTTAAACAGATCGCGCGCCTGCTGACCGACGATGGCGTGATGCTGCTGCACACGATCGGTCGAACCTCGGGTCCATCGTCAACAGCCGCTTTCATCCGCAAATACATCTTCCCAGGAGGATATATCCCAGCTCTATCAGAGATATTGCCCGCCATCGAGCGGGCTGGCCTGATCGTCACCGACATCGAAGTGCTTAGGCTTCATTACGCCGAGACGCTGCGCAATTGGCGGGAACGCTTCTTGGCCAATCGTGAGCGGGTCGTTGAGATTTATGATGAGCGTTTCGCGCGGATGTGGGAATTTTACCTCGTCGCGTCAGAAGCATCGTTTCGCTGGCAGGACATGGTTAATTTTCAGATCCAGCTCACTAAGCGGCGCGATAGTCTACCAACAACCCGCAATTACATGAGTGACACGGAAGCCGGGTTGGGCGCTGAAGAGTGTGCCAATGTCACGAGCGATGATCATGATTCGATATCTCGACCAGGACTCAGATATTCTGTGCGTCGGACCGGTTTCGTCGTTGGGCCTTGAACCTGTCGGCGACGGCGAACTCGTTTTTGCCTTGAACCATTACCTGGCAGCCGGTTCCAGTCCTAGGCCGCGTGTTTGAGACCAGTTAAGGCAGCTTCATAGTGGCATCGTCATTGGGGAAATGGCTTGTGGTTCGCGCCGCCCGCTTGAGCTTAGAGTTCAGCGCCTCGATGACGTGTGGTGTATCCCCGCCTAGAGGGAGAGTGCGGGCCGGTTTGGCCGTGACAGGTAGAGAGCTGGAGGAGAGGCTTCCGGCGCCCGTCGCGGAGAACCGCGATGTCCAGACATGACCGCATCCCACGCACCGGCGCCGACCGGGCGAACCTTTATGACGAAATCACCGGCAAGATCATTGCCTAGCTGGAAGCCGGTCGCGCGCCGTGGGTCCAGCCCTGGGGCACCTCGGCGGCAAGGTTCCCCTCTCTTCGCGTATGGGGCGGCGGGGATCGCGGGTAACTTCCTCGCCGGAATCATCGCGTCGCGGCAGATCGGTGCCACGCTGATCGTTATCGCGGTCGCGCTGGCAGCAACCATCTTCGGCTTCGCCATTGTCGGCGGCTCGCCGGCAACTGGTGCGATTGTTCTGATCTTGTGGGGCCTTGCCTATGGCGGGGGCTCAGTCGCCTTGCGGACCTGGATGATGAAAGCCGCGCCCTCGGCCATTGAGATCACCACGTCGCTGTTTGTCTCCATCTTCAATGTCGGCATCGCACTGGGATCGTTCGTGGGCGGTCGGGCGGTCGACCGTTTCGATCTTCACACCAACCTGCTGCTGTCGGCTGTTTTGCCGACGCTAGGGCTTCTGTTCGCTCTGGCGATCCAGAGTCACGACGCGCGGATAAAAAATCGGCGGCCACGGCCGCTGAGCTTTGACCCCTTGCAGTAAAGGCTGACCGCATGATGCCGTGTCGCTCGACGCCATGATCGGCACCGGCCTGCGCAGCATTCGCGGCGAAGTCTATCTTCACCGCTCCGCTGTTCCGCTGGACGAAGCGGACCTGACGACCGCCGCCGACCACGGCCAGCTCAAGCGACGATCGACCACCGCCAATGGACATTGATTTCGTGGTGATCCCAAGCCATGCCGCTGTCGAACCCCTAGGGCTGGGTAATGTTTCGAGGACGCGTCGCGTTACTGCCAAGTCGTCATCACATCCTTCGATCGATCAAAGCGATCATATTGATCGCGTCCCGCGTACTGACGCAGATCAGCCTGGTGGACTATCGTGTCCTTGCCTATCGATCACAGAAACGGAGAATGCTTCTATGACACGGCTCGTTCCTCCAGGTGCGAAATCCAGAAGCGTGGTAACCAGTTTTGGGCTGCTCCGCGTGCTTCATGCACCCTCAGGCTCTGACGACGATACCAGATTGCCCATTCTACTCATCCATGGCGGCGGCAGCGACAATGCTGGCATTTCCTGGTATCGGCTTATGAACCCGCTGAGCCAAAGTCGTTCAGTCTGGGCCCCGGATCTGCCAGGATTTGGGGGCAGCGTGGCGGCCGCACCGGTCGGTGGCCCTGGCGCGCTTGCAGCTGTGACGATCGATTTGCTTGACCAACTCGGCATCAGTCGCGCCATTGTTTTCGGCGTCTCCATGGGCGGCGATGTCGCACTCAACCTTGCCCTTCGCCATTCCGAGCGGGTTGCAGGTCTTGTTCTCATCGCACCAGGCGGACTGGTTCCGATGATCGGCAATCATCAGTACACTCATTTCCTGGCTTGGCTGGCAGCGCAGACGCCGGACTGGCTTCTGTTACCCGCCATCAGGTTCTCTAATCGCTTCACTGTCGCCGCTCTGGGCACCATGGTGGCTGACCCGTCCAATATACCGCCAGAGGTCGTTGCCGAATTTGTTCGCGAGGCGAGGCAGCCGCGCGGTGGCATCGCCTATGCCCGATATAATCAGGTAACCCTCGGGCAGCATGGCATGCGCAACGACATGTCCAGTTACGTTCATAATGTTACCGTCCCCACACTATTCTTTCATGGTGTCGAGGACCGGCTGGTGCCGCCAGAGGCGTCCCAACGCGCTGCTTCGCGTATGGCTCAGTCCCGCTTGGTTATCGTGCCCCATTGCGGTCACTGGGCTCAACTCGAAGCTCATGACCAATTCCTGTCCGAGGTGAACAGCTTTCTTGCAATCTTTGATCGGCGCCATGATTAAGACCTATCGCGTTTTCGGCACGGTGGGCCCGGTTGTGGTTCTCATGTCTGGCGCCGGCATGAAAATGCGCTACTGGGACAAGGTCGCGTCCAGTCTCTCGGATACATGCTGCGTCTTGGTCTATGATCGCTCACCGTCAACAGTGCGAAATTCACAGGTATCCAGAATCGGTCGTGACCAAACGGACGCTTTGCTTGACCTGCTCGCCAGGTTGGAATTGCCCCCACCCTATTATCTGGTGGGCCACTCGTTGGGCGGCCTCTATGCACAACTCATTGCACGGCACTATCCGCACATGGTTGCCGGTGTTGTTATGGCGGATGCGACGCATCCGAAACAGGAAGATCGTCTTGCCGACACAGGTGACGCTTTGGTCCGCTTCTCACGGTGGGTGGCGCGCGCATGGGACAGATGGCTTGGCCCGGGCATGTTCACGGAGGTGGTTCTCATGGCCGACATCGGCAATGAGATTTTCTTAGCTCCCACATTCCCGAATGTTCCGCTAACAGTCATTACTGCGGGCAAGCGAGCGCCAACCTGGCTCGTTTCCGATCTTCTCTGGAATATTCATCTGCAGAACCAGAACGAACTAGCAGCACTTACCGCTCATTCGCGCCACATCATTGCGGGCAACAGTCGCCACAATATCCCGGTGGATGATCCCGAGGTAATTTGTGCAGTGATCAAAGGAATGATTTCGCTGTGACGCGAAACCGATGGCGGCCAAGGCGTTTCGATCTCGTTCAGCACGTAGCAGGCGTGCTCGTCATGGTCTCTCGGGTCGCGGCCATCATGCCGCCTTCAGAAACTCCACTTATCCGACCTGTCCAGTTTTCCCGAGCCAGCCCTACGGTCCGGTGAAGAAGTTGCTTCCCATGAAGTTTACGAACGCTCGAAGCTTGGACGACATGTGACGGCTCGACGGCCAGAGAATGCGGAACGTGCCTTCGTGGCGGGTATGTTCGTCAAGCACGACCCTGAATTTGCCGCTCCTCAATTCCTGCTCAATCGCGAAATCGGGGAGGCACGCGATGCCTAGACCTGCCGCCACCATATCGATCAACGGTTCGATGGTATTCGCCACCGCAGCGCGTGGAAGGTCGATGTCGATCGGCTGATCATCTTTTACGAAAGGCCAGCGTTCCAGCTTGCCGCTGGTCGCAAACCGATGGTGGAGGCAGGCGTGCTCCTTGAGATGCTCGATCTCCGTTGGCACCCCATGACGCTCGATATAGTCGGCCGAACCTACCAGCATGAGGCGGAATGGCCCCAACGTTCGGGTCATCAGGCGCGAGTCGTTGACTTCACCTGCGCGAATGACGGCATCGAAACCCTCATCGATCACATCAACAAGCCGGTCGGTGAAATCGAGATCGAGATCGAGATCGATCGCAGGATAAGCCTGCATGAAGGCGGTAAGCCACTCGCGTAGACCTGCTCGGGCCGGTGGCGTTGGGATCGCGATGTCCATCATGACACGCTAGGTTGCTTCGAGATCAAGAGCGTTTTGCCGACGCTGGTGCGCGCGTCAATCGCCGCATGCGCCAGTGCAGCATCCGCCAGCGGAAAGATTTGTCCGATCACAGGCCGGATTTTGCCGCTCACTGCGAGTTCGAGAACTTGCTCGATATAGGAAAACGTCTCCGAAGCACTTGGCGCTGTCGAAAGTCCCATGACTTGGATAGAGGGGCTCTCGGAAAGGTTGGTCTCGGAACCGCTTGCAATTCCGTAGAGACTGATGCGCCCGCCCGGACGAAGGAGTTTGGAAGCTTCCGTTCCGACTTGACCGCCGACACCATCAAACACAACATCGAATGCTGATATGCCATCCTTCTGCCTGAGAACTGTTCGAGCAGTCTCCCCCCAGTCAGGAGCGCTGTAGTCAACATAGTGCCCGCCAAGCGAACGAACGAATTGTTCTTTTTTTGCGCTTCCCGATGCGCCAACGACGACTGCGCCACAATCGATTGCAAGCTGGACAAGCAAGCTTCCCACGCCACCGGCAGCGGCCTCTACAAGAACCCGCTCGCCGGGCTTGATATCAGCCTGCCTGAACAGAATGAGTGCCGTTCGTCCGTCAGCCAGCAGTGCGACCGCATCTTTTATTCCAATGCCCTTTGGCAGCGTGACGACGTCACTCAATTTGGCAAGCGCGCGCTCGGCGTAGCCGCCGGTCCCGCCCGTTGTAGCAACAACGTTTGTCCCCAAAATAGATTCATCGACCCCCCGGGCCAGTAGCTACGATGGTTCCGCCAACGCCATTGCCGGGTATACGAGGGAGGGGAGGATTTCCAAACGGGCTGTTGCCAGCACGAACCTGCGTCTCAATGAAGGTTACGCTCGCATAGGCCACCTCAATAGTCACTTGATTAGGGCCGGGAACAGGTTCCGGCTGGTCAGCAATTCTCAGAACGCTTGGTGGTCCGAACTCTTTCATCACGATAGCGCGCATCAAGAGTAGCCTTCAGATATCGTCTTTGCGGAGCAGTTCGACCGCGCGGCTGGTCAGCGTTTCGAGGACACGTCGGGTTACGGCCAGGTCGTCGCTTGGGACGTCGGCCACAAGGCGGCTCGTAACGCCGCGCACGCTGTCACGAAGTGGCTGGAACACGTCAAGCCCTCTCTGTGTCATGGAAAGGTTCTGGCCGCGCGCGACAAGTTCTTTCCCGATGAGGTCATCCACGACGGTCATTTCTCTGCCTGGGACCACCACGCGCGCATCGGCGATCGCCTGGGCCAACCCTTCCGCAGTCAGTTGACCTCCGGACAGGATTGTCAGCGCAACCCATTCTGGAAAGCTCATGCCTGCCTTCTGTAGCTGGCGCTGCAACAAGGCCTGCAAGGTGCGCTCGGCTACGCCGATGAACCGTGTGATTGGCGGGCTATTGGTCATGTCATTTTCCTTTTTCATTTGGTTTGATCTGCCCGGGCAGATCGCGCAGAGCGTCACTCAACAGCCGCGTTCGCTCAGCTAGCATCCACCGGATGCTGCGACCTGAATCCGACGCAGAGGCGATTCCAGATATTGATCGTCCCGATTGCAACGCTGATGCGGGTGATCTCCGCCTCCGTAAAGAAGGCCTGGAGCGGCTGAAAGTCGGTGTCCGGCGCGTGTGTCTGTGCAACGTTTGTCAGCGCCTCGGTCCAGCCAAGCACCGCCCGCTCACGAGCATCGAAGACGGGCGAGTCCCGCCAGACGCCTATCAGGTTGATCCACTGCTCGCTCAACCCATCGCGACGCGCCTCCCTGACGTGCATATCAACGCAATAGGCGCAGCCGTTCATCTGTGAGGCCCGCAACTTGAGCAGGTGCAGAAGCCGGGGCTCAATCCCGGACGCTTTGCGCACATAGGTGTCGAGATCGGCCACCGCCTCATAGGCGTCAGGCGCAATAGCGGGAAAGTCGAAACGGGCCTTCATGGCACTGTCCTTATTTCTTTGGTTCAAGTTCTAGAAGGTTCGCCAGATACCCGGCGTCCCCAGTTCGATCAGGTGATCGTCGGGATCACGAAAGTAGATGCTGGTTCCGCCCAGTTCCCAGCGCATCCGCGCTTCGATCACGATGCCCTGCGCCTCCAGATGGTTTTCCCAGCCGGGCAATGCATCCGGGTCGATGGCAAAGCAAAAATGGGACGGTCCGGTGCCGTCGTGATAGGGAATGGTCCCACCCGGCAGTACCAGGTCAACGAGCGTTGCGCCGCGCTTGAACAGCAGCAGAACAGTTGCGTTCCCGGCGTCATAGGCGACGACGCGTTCGTTGCACACCAGATCGGGAAAGCCGAAAACGCGGTCATAAAACTGCGCAGCGCGCGCGACGTCCTGCACGTAGATGGCGGTTTCCAGGATCTGCCGAACTTTCGGCCTCTGCGAGAGAGGCTTTCCGCGATCATCGGTCATGGGTTCCAGCCGCCGCTACCGTAGGGACGGGTTATCACTTCGAGCAGGTGCCCGTTGAGATCGTTGAAATAGAGCCCGTGGCCGCCATCGTGGTTGTTCATCCCCGGCTTCCGCCGTTGGGGATCGGCCCAGTAAGGCAAGCTCCGCTTGTCGAGCCGGTCATGCAAAGCGTCGAAACTCGTGTCATCGACGAGGAACGCGTAATGCTGCGGAACGACGGCATGGCCCACATCCATATAGTCGAGGTTGACGCCATTGTCGGTGGTGACCATCCAGAATGGCCCCCATCTGCGCGGCGGCTGGAGCCCAAGCATTTCAGCCAGAAACAGGGCAGAGCCGTTTGCGTCTTGCGTCGCGAGGATCGTGTGGTTGAATTCGATGCTCATCAGTGCTCTCCCATCCCGAAGCTTACCCGCTGTGCCCCGACCCGCCTGAGCGTCGAGGCCACCACGAGCACGGCAATCACCGCCGTGCCCGCCACGATGTAGGCGGCTGAATCCCAGCCGAAGCGATCCAGTGCGCCGCCGATGGCTGTCGGGCCAAGAATCTGCCCGAGATTGCTGCCTTGAATGATCAGACCCAGAACGACCGGAACCAACCCTGCCGCTGGCGCCACGAGTGGCGCGGAGGACAGCAGGATCGCCGGGATCACACCGCCGACAGTCGAGAACAACAGGCACAGGCCGAAGGCCGCACCGTCCGGCAGCACGGGGAGAAAGATCCCGAAGCTGGTCAGTCCCATAACGAGGCACGCGGTGATCAGGAGCGCCGGACGGCTAAAGCCCCTGGAGAGGAGCAGACCCGCCGTCAGATTGCCGATGACGTTCACGGCCGAGGCCAGTGCGCTGAGCAGTCCTGCCGTCTGGTGCGTCACCTGTAACCGCTCCATCAGCAGCACCGGCAGGAAGCTGAAGACCGCGAAGAACATCATGCTGTAAAGCGCAATGGTGATCGCCAACCCCACAGCGCCCCGGTCGCGTGCCACGGTCATGCTGTCGCGGCGCAAGCTGTTCCAGGACATGATCTGGCCTTGCCCGCCGGCCGGAATGACAAGTGGAACGGCGATGCAGATGGCCAGCGCCAGCGCGCCGCTCGCCCACCACATTGTCCGCCAGTCCTCGAAGAACGGCCCCACCAGCATCGCCGCCGCCATGCCGATTGGCATGAAGCAGCTCCAGAGGGCGAAGGCCAGATCACGATCAGCAGGTCGCGTAACCTCCTGGAGCAATGAGGGCGCCGCGACCGTCACCAGCAGGAAACCCGCCCCTTCGATAATGCGGCCGGTAAACAGGCTGGGCAGTCCCGGTACCGCCGCGCCAAGGGCCGCGCCGGCTGTCGTGACCAAAAGCCCGATGATGAGGATGCGCCGTGCACCGAAACGCGCGACAAACGCCCCGGTCGGAATGCCGCCGACAAGGCCGATGAGCGCAAATATTCCAGTCAGCCAGCCGATCGCCGTCAGCCCGATTCCAAAATCGTTCTGCAACAGGGGCGCTGCAATCGCCGCCTTGCCAACCTGCAAGGCGGCTGCAATCCCGCTGCCGACGATGACGAACACGGCGGTCCAGTGCGTAGACACT
The DNA here is from genome assembly GCF_003938925.1 of Agrobacterium sp. FDAARGOS_525. Taxonomy (NCBI): domain Bacteria; kingdom Pseudomonadati; phylum Pseudomonadota; class Alphaproteobacteria; order Hyphomicrobiales; family Rhizobiaceae; genus Agrobacterium; species Agrobacterium sp. FDAARGOS_525. The sequence goes on from NZ_RKIU01000003.1 coordinate 1,286,650, forward strand.
GCTTTCGTTGTTGATGGCGTGTCCATCACGAGCCCCTTGCCGCGTGCCCGGCCACGAGGGCGGCCGCGATCCCGGCGACATGGCGACCCTGGAAGCGCGCGCCCTCCAGCTCGTTTTCACTGACCTCGCGGTGCCCTCCCTGACCATCATCGGCCAGCGTCGATGCACCATAGGGCGAGCAGCCGGTGATTTCGTCCATCCGCATCTGGCCCTTGAAGCTGTAGGGCAAGCCGACAATGATCATGCCGAGGTGGAACAGAACGGTCTGGGTGGACAGAATCGTTGTTTCCTGCCCGCCATGCTGGCTGCCGGTCGAGGTGAAGACGCTGCCTACTTTTCCGACCAGCTTGTCCTCGAACCAGAGCCCGCCGGTCTGGTCGAGAAAGTTCTTCATCTGGGACGCCATATTGCCGAAGCGGGTCGGCGTTCCGATGAGGATGGCGTCATAATCCGCGAGTTCGGCCACCGTTGCGACGGGCGCGGACTGGTCGACCTTGTATCCGGACTTTGCAGCAACCGCTTCGGGAACAAGCTCAGGCACCCGCCTGATCGCCACCGTCGCACCCGCCTCACGCGCGCCGTTAGCCACGGCCGAAGCCATCGTCTCGATGTGCCCATAAGAGGAATAGTAAAGCACCAGCACCTTCGTCATCTCGTTGACCTCTCATTGATTTCATTGAGCGAAAGGTTGCATCAAATGCATGAGCGAAATAAGTGATATAAAAATGATATAGACGATCACAAGGAAAGATCATGCTGGATGCCCTTACACTCGATCAGATCCGGACTTTCGTAACAATTGCCGACAGCGGCAGCTTCCGCTCCGCAGCCCAGAAGCTTTCGCGCGTACAATCGGGCGTCAGCGCCACCATCGCCAACCTTGAGGCCGCACTTGGCGTGGAACTGTTCGACCGTTCCGGGTACAAGCCGGCCTTGACACCGCAGGGGCAGGTATTGCTGGGCAACGCACGCGACATCATTCTGCGCGTGGACGTATTGCGCGCCCAGGCGCGCGGCTTTGCGCATGGCGTCGAGACGGAACTCGCGATTTCTGTCGACACGCTCTTTCCCATGCAGGAGGTCGCACGCGCGATCTCACTGATGCGACTCGAATACCCCGCCGTCGCCGTTCGGGTATGGTCAGAGGCTATGGGTGGTCCGCTCGATGCGCTCAGGAAGAGCCGTTGTACACTTGCCGTGATGGTCGGAGAAGATTTCCGCGACCCGCGCATAAAGTTCGAGCCGCTGATATCCATCAGCCAGGTTGCGGTCGTCGCTTCGAGCCATCCGCTGGCCCTCCGCCACGCGGGCCATCCGCTGGAGCTGATGGATGTTGCCGATCATCTCCAGATCGTTCTGGCCGATCCGTCCGACATATCGGCGGGCCGAGACTTCGGAGTCGTTTCGTCACAGACCTGCCGCGTCAACACGCAGGATACCAAGCACCATCTCATCCTGGGGGGAGCAGGCTGGGGGCGGCTCCCTTATTGGCTCGTTGAACGGGATTTGGAACAAGGAACGCTCGTGCGCCTCAATGTCACCGCCATGGGTCGCAATGGCGAGGTCGTATCCAGCGCCTATGTTGCCCATCGCCGGGACGAGACGCTGGGGCCGGTAGCACAGAAATTGGCCAGCTTGTTGATCAGCTAACTTCGTTCCTCCTCCTGCTCGAGCCGGAAATTGACATCCGGCTCATCAGAGCAGGTTATGTCATTTTCGACGTAACAAGGAGTTCGTAGAGGCTTGAGAACCCTTGGTCCCCGTGCCCTTGTTCGATCCTTCGATCCATCAGCGTCTTGACCTCACGCATTCTCATGACATCTACACTCATGGATTCACGGTGCCCAATCATGTCGTCCATCAAAGCGGCCTGTACGTTGAGCGAACCGAGATCAGGGCCGTATTCACCGGTGTCTACGGCCTTACCCATCGCTTCCAGGAGCGGAGGATAGCCGGCCATCGAAGCTGCTACACGCTTGGTGAATTGCTCAACGTTGAAGCCTTCGGCCTTGACCAATCGCAATGTGTGGAGAAATCCGATCAAAATCTCATAGCCAATAGCAACCTGGGCCATGAATTCCACCGCCGCCGCACCGGGTTCTTCGCCATGATACCCAATAGTGCCCAAAATCTTCAGAATTGATGCATGGGTAGCGAATGCGGCGGCGGAACCGCTGTAAGTAAAAGTCACGTTTGGCGTTCCCACATAAGAAGGATCGCCCATGATCTTCCCGTCGAGATATTCCGCGCCGTGATCGTGAGCCCAGCGCTGATAAGCCCGCGCCTGGTCCGGAGCGCCGCTAGTGAGGTTCACCAGGGTTTTGCCGGATACAGCGCTGCCTAGCGACTGCACGACGTCATCGACTGCGCGGCTATTGAGAAGGCAGAGCACAATGAGATCGCTGTTTGCTGCAGCTTCGGCGGCCATGAGTGTGACCTTAGCGCCGGCTTCACGGAAAGGGGTAGATTTGCTCGCTGTCCGGTTCCAAACGGTGATAGGAAATCCGCGAGCCATGAAGGCTCTGGCAATCGCCGACCCCATTTCGCCCAAGCCAAGCACAGATATATTGATGGGGATGTCTGTCAAAATTGCGGTCCTTCTCATGATCATGCGTTGAAACCAAAGGGCGCGCATATCGCCGCGGTGGCCTAAGGCATATGAACTCATGAATAGACGTGCAAAGATATCGACATTGAGATGATGAGTCTGATCTAGTGCATCGATCAGTCAGCCACCCGCAAACGAGAATCAAGTCGCTCATGCGAGCGAGTGATGATCGGTGGATGAGGGAAGATGCGCCGCCGCTCGCTTCCGATCACGCAAGAATGGCAAGCATTGTAAGCAATAGCCGCCCACACCAGGCGATGGGCAGGTCTTTTTCGGTCAGGATCAGAGGTTCTGTGCGGAGACGGACCTCGTAAAGCCGCGATGCTCATGTCCAGACGCTGCGCCTATGGAGCGCGTCGTTCCGTGCAAAACGCCTGAAAAGGATGCAATCCCTCTGACACCGCCAGTTTGCTCACGTTAGGCGATTGCCATGATCGAGGGTCATCGGCGAAGAGACGATAGCTTCCGCGATAATCGAAGCCATGCGCGGCGGCCTCGTCCCGGTCGACAGCGAAGAAGACCTGCGAAATGCCTGCACTGCGCGCGCTGATGTAGCACATCGCGCAGGGCTCTCCCGACGCGAGCAGCGTCGCTCCGGTCAGATGGGTCGTGCCGTGCGTGCGACAGGCATCACGTATCGCCTCGACCTCGGCATGAGCGGTGGGATCGTGATGGGCCCGAACACGGTTGACCCCGCGCCCGAGGATATGGCCGTGGCGGTCGACGACGAAGGCGGTGAATGGAATGCCGCCTTCGTGGACATGCTCCATGGAGAAGGCGACGGCCTCCTCCATGAGCTGCGTCAGGCGGGATGAAGCGCCGGCGACCATCAGGATGCCCCCTGGAGCTTCGGACTGTCGGAGAGCTTCAACCAGACGACGCCGGCGATGATCACCGCGAGCCAGAATGCCTGCATCAGCGTCAGGGGCTGGTCGAGAAGGACGGTGCCTGCCGCGGCCGCGCCGACGGAGCCGATGCCTGCCCATACAGCGTAGCCGATTCCGACGTCGATGGTCCGCAGCGCAGCGCTGAGGAAATAGAGCGTCAGCAGGAAGAAAAGCAGTGCGGCGATTGACCAGCCCAGGACCGTGAAGGCCTGGCTGCCTCCGACGCTGATCGCATAGCCAATCTCGAAGGCACTCGCGAGCATCAACATGGCCCAGGCGCGTCCGCTGCTTTGCGGTTGTTCGGTTGCATTTGTCATTTCGGCTTCCTTTCAGATTGGGAGTGATTGATGGAGGAAAATTGAGCGTTATGCCGCGCCGCTAAGGCGCAGGCCGACGACCCCGCCGATGACGAGGGCGATCCCAAGCAGCTTCTTCACGTTCAGTTGCTGGCCGAAGAACAGCGCGCCAAGGATGACAATGCCGACGCCCGCGACCGAGGTCCAGATGGCGTAACCAACGCCAACATCGAAGGTGAGCAGCGCGAGACTGAGGAAGAAGGTGGCGATTGCGCCGCTGACGAGAGTTACGGCGGTCCACCCGATATGCGTGAAACCTTTCGCCTTCCCGGCACTGATCGCGACGGCGATTTCAAAGATTACGGCAGCTCCAAGATAAAGCCAGCTCATCGATTTTTCCTTTCATTGATGGTTGGGTCTGCCGTTGGAATTATCAGGCGTGGAAAACGCTGGCCAAAGCGTATATCTCAGGGGCTGGATGAATCAGATTCATCATGGATAATGATCAGCCTCGGGAGGTCTATAGTTGCGAAAGCTTCCACCGCTCCACGGCCTGCGAGCCTTCGAGGCAGCGGCCCGGCATCTGCATTTCTCAGCTGCGGCCGAGGAGCTGCATCTGACACCAACGGCTATCAGCCATCAGGTGCGACAACTGGAGGAGATTCTCGGCGTCGAGCTATTTCGGCGCTATCCGCGCCCGGTGCGCCTTACACCTGCGGGCGAACAACTGTTTCCGGTGCTCAGGGATTCCCTCGATCGCATCGCAACCGCCATTGAGCAGTTGTCAGACCGTCAGGATGGCCCGCTGCGCCTTTCCGTCACCATGGCTTTTGCCAGCAGGTGGTTGATGCCTCGTCTCCCGCGACTGCGCGAGCAGACAGGATTGAGCGTCGCCATCGAGGCGGATGACCGCGTTGCGGACTTGCATGCGTCGGGCATCGACATGGCGATACGCTATGCCGAGCGCCCCGGCACGGATGCCGAATGGCATCGGCTATTTCCAGACCGCCTCATACCCGTTTGCGCTTCCGGCCTGCTGTCGGGCACGGAACTGCTTTCGCCGGATCAAGTCCTCGCCCTCCCGTTACTGCACTATCGCTGGAGATCGGGAGCGGCTAATGCGCCGAACTGGGAGCGGTGGCAGGCCCATGCACGGGCAGACGGCGCTTCACCGAAAATCAGCCAGACATTTTCCGAAGAAGTCCACGCTTTGGACGCCGCTCTGGCAGGTCAGGGAGCCGTGCTCGCCTCGGAACATCTCGTCGGAGATCAATTGAAGACAGGCGCGCTCCTGCGGCTGTCGGACATCGCCTTGCCGGGGCCAACCTACTGGGCGGTTTTCCTCACGAGCCACCCGGCAAAAGAACGGCTCACGACGCTGCTGGACTGGTTTCGGAAACAAACCTGACGTCACAGATGCAGATTGTCGTGCCGTCGCACCCGCTAGGTCGGCTCAAGCCTGAGAGGTCACGGACTGAAGTCTTCGCAAGAGGATTCAGTTGAGGAAACGGTTCTCACGAAGGACTGCTTTAGCGATACCCACGAACGCGCGAACCTTGGCGGAGGCGGACCTGCCCTCTGGATGCAGGATATGGATGGGCATCGGCGGCTCTTCATACTCGCTGAGTACGATCTGCAGATCTCCTGCCATAAGTGCCGGTCCGATCTGGTAGTGGAGAACTCTCGTCAGCCCCCGGCCTTGTCGCGCGAACGTGATCGCCGCTTCGTTGGTATTGCATTGGAGGGTGGCGTCGATCGTCACGCGCTGTTCGTTGGCGAACCGCCATTCAGGCGAGGCCCAGGCGCCTGTCGAGACGGCGATGCGGTGATCCTTGAGGTCCGCTGGTGTATTCGGAATGCCATAACGCTCGAAATAGTCCGGCGATCCGCAGATGACACGCCGGACAGTGCCGACCTTGATGGCCGAAAGACCTGAGTCCGGGAGACGACCGATACGGACGGCCACATCGATCCCTTCATCGACAATGTTGACGGGGCGATCAACGAAAAGGGTCTTGGCCTTCATGGCGGGATACGTGTCGAGATAGTCCATCACGATCGGAAGCACATGCATTTGACCAAACAACACTGAAGCGGTCAGGGAAAGCGTTCCCGTCGGCGTGGCATAGGAGCCTCCCGCTGCGGCCTCCGCTTCGGCGATGTCCGCAAGGATCCGGCGGCAATCCTCGAAATAGCGCGATCCGGCCTCGGTCATCTTCACCGAGCGCGTCGTTCGCACGAACAGCCGGGCTCCGATGAGATCCTCGAGCGAAGCGACGGCGCGTGTCACCGCAGGCGCGCTCATATGCAGGTGGCGGGCAGTCTCTGCAAAACTCTCGGTTTCGGCGACCTTCACGAAAATCCGCATTGCCTGCCAACGATCCATCCGCTTCCCCTTCTTCCCGGCGCTCGAGACGATAGTAGGGATGTCGTAGGCAAGGCAGCAAGTCTTCATGTGAAACCGGCCGTGGGTCGGGAGCCCGACTGCCGGAATGCCGCAGCCATCTTCTCGATTTCCGCGCAGCTTCGCGCACACAGGCCTGTGCGAAGGGCGCGCTGACGGTTTTCTTCACAAACCGCCAGCGCCAGGGCTATCGCCATCGAAGTCTTGACATCGAAGCTGAACCCCCTTCGTGCGACGTCGATCTCTGCACCCGTCATGCCTATGGCGCGCGCGGATTCTTCCTGTTTTCGCAGCAGGAGAGGATCGTTGCTAGTCGCAGTGAGCGCGAGTTCCACCGGCAGTCGGATGCGCTCGTCGAGCTTGAACCCGGTCATGGTCTATCTCCCAAACGTGGACCGTGATCCAGAGAATTTCCGCTTTTCCTTGAATCGCGAAAACACTCTAACTCTTTGTTTTAGTGAAATTCCGTAGGCGAGACCGTTTCGCACTTTTGCTGGAATTGCTTTAAAAGCCGAAGTCGCTCAGGCCGGGGTGATCGTCCGGCCGGCGGCCAAGCGGCCAGTGAAACTTGCGATCGGCCTCGGTGATCGGATGTTCGTTAATGCTGGCATGGCGGGTCCGCATCAGGCCGTCCTCGGCGAATTCCCAGTTCTCGTTGCCATAGGCGCGGAACCATTGGCCGCTGTCATCGCGGTACTCGTAGGCGTAGCGCACTGCGATCCGGTTTCCTGTGAAGGCCCAGAGCTCCTTGATCAGGCGGTATTCTAGTTCCTTGTTCCACTTGCGGGTCAGGAAGGCTTGCGCTTCTGCACGGTTGGTCACGAATTCGGCGCGGTTGCGCCATCGTGTGTCCAGGGTATAGGCGAGAGCGACCTTTGCGGGATCGCGACTGTTCCAGCCATCTTCCGCGAGGCGGATCTTTTCGATGGCACTCCGTTCGGTGAACGGGGGAAGCGGGGGACGAGACATCATTCAACTCCTCGGGTTGCTGTAAAGAAAAGGGAAGGGGTGGCGCGATGACGTCACCGTCATGCGTGACATCTGTAACTTCTTGGCGGTTGTGAGAGACGCGGCTCCCGTATGTGCAGAATGATGCCGCAGCGCCTGAGGCTGAACGTCGAAAACGAGGAAGGTACTATTGCGCGTGACGCAGTAATGCCCGTCCTCAGACCGCCAACTGGATACCGCCGCGGACCGCGTCTGCAGGGACGGCGCAGCAGAGCAGGATCTCGCCTTCGTCGATCGCCGCGGTCGGCTCCTTCACATAGGTCACCTTGCCCTTGATCAGCTTGGTGCGGCATGTGCCGCAGGTTCCCGCGCGGCAACTGAACTCGGGTTCGAGGCCGCGCGCTTCCGCCAGTTCCAGCAGCGAGCCGGAATCGGGCATCCAGCGCGCCTCCTTCAGCGAGTTCGTGAACACGACAGGCACGGGTCGGGTTGATGGCGGTGGGCGGGCCGGAACCGGCGCAGGCGCGGCCGAGTCAGAGTCTCTCTTCAGAGACGAGGGGCCGAACGTCTCGGCATGAATGCGGTCGTCAGCGATATTGTAGCCCCGAAGCCCGTCGTAAAGCGCCTGGGTGAACTGCGGCGGGCCGCAGAGATAGAAGTCGTAGTCGTTGAACGGCAAGTGGCGGGTCAGCAGCGCCATGTCGATCCTGCCGACGGTATCGTAGTCGATGCCCATTTCGGCGCCGTCGGTGTCGCTCAGGACCCGAACAACGCGCATCACGCCTTTCGTCGCGTCGGCAAGTTCGGCTATTTCCTTTTCGAAGGGACGCTCGGCCTTTGAACGCGCGGCATGGAACAGCGTGGCGGGACGAACGCGCTGCGTGCGAAGCCCTTCGTAGACAATGTGACGGAGCATCGCGAGCAGTGGCGTAATCCCGACGCCGCCGGCAACGAGCACGGCCGGGCGTGTCGCCCGGGCGTCGATGGTGAAGCCGCCGGCGGGTGCTCGCGCCTCGATTATGTCGCCGACGGCAACGCTGTCATGCAGAAACTGCGATACCAGTCCGTTCCGCTTGACACTTATGCGGTAGATGCCGTCCGAGGGCGCGACGGAAAGCGAGTAGGTGCGGATCACGGGCTTTTCGCGGCCTGGCGGCGTCACGCGAATCGGCAGGTGTTGCCCGGCGGCATGCGGCAGAAGTCCCGCGTCATCGCCTGGCTGCAGGTGGAACGAGCGGATCGTTTCGCTTTCCTTGACGATCCTGGTAACAGTCAGCGGGCGCCACTGTCTGGCAAGTTCAGCCGCGCGCAGCCGGTCGGCTGCCTGCGCCCAGTTGCCCGTCATCAGGGTACTTGGGGACCAACCGTCCTTTTGGAAGCCCCAACACATAGCCAGGGCATTGGCGCGGCGGACGATCCGCCGGGGCTTGAACGCCCAGAGTCGTTCGGCCCCCTGAAAGGCAGCGATCTCGGGGGAGTCCAGAATGACCTCGGCGTCACCGGTCGTTTGCAGCATATCGCCTGTCGTGAAGTCCACGAAAAGGAGCCCCGCCTTGCCGTTCAGCAGGATGTTGCCGAGCGTCGCGAAGAACAGGTTGCCGTCGAAGTCCGGGATCGTCAGCGTCCCGTCATCCCCGACACGGACGAAACCGGCATTTCCGCCACGATGGGAGACATCCACCTGCCGCCTGTCTTCGCGGTCGACATAGGATGCGACGAAGAAGGCGTCGGCGCTTCTGATCATGGCACGGGCCGGGCCGTCGAATTCGGGAAGGTTCTCTATGGTGCCCGTGAATGCCTGCCCGGGTTCGCGAGTGAATGCGAAATCACGCAGTTGGATATAGCGTGGACAGTTTCCGAAGCTCTGGTCGACATTGACGCGAAAGCCGTCCTTCATCGCGGAAACGAACCCGTTCATGCGATTGCGCCGACGGGTGTGCATCTCGATGCCGAGCAGACCGACGGGCTTGCCGTCCGCAATGCCCTCGCTGGCCGGGTCGGTTGCGTCCTTTGGCGCCGCAATGTCGAGCGCGGTCGGCGAAGGAGAGGACATGAAGCCGGGGCGCCCCTCGATGAAGGTCGCCCACGCGTCATCCCTGGAATCGACACTGCCGAGCACGATGAAGGGGAGTTGGGCGTAGAAGTCGCGATGCTGGTCGGGCATGTAGCCGCGGACGACGCGCTGGCCGACGACGGCCATGCGCTCGACGACGCCCACCTTCTCCTGAAGAAGCCTTTCGCCTTCGTGCCATGTCGGCAGTGTCTTGTCGTGCATGTCCCGCCCTCCAGGAGTGGCAGAGCGCGCGGGCAGGCGCGCTCCGATCGCATTCAGGCTGCTGCGAGGCCGACCGGCGTGCGGACGAAATCCACAAAACCCGGCAGCGCTTCCACACGGCGGAGGAAGGCGCCGACGGCCGGGTAGTCCGAAAGATCGACGTTTCCTTCGGGCGCGCGTGCCACATAGCTGTAGATGGCGACGTCTGCGATCGTCGGGCGGTCGCCAACCAGCCAGTCGCGATCGCTGAGCTGGCTTTCCATTCTGCCCAGTACCGTGTGCGCGCGATTGATGACTTCTTCCGGATTGAACTTGGCGCCGAAGACCGTGATCAGTCGCGCGGCGGCCGGGCCATAGGCGATTTCGCCGGCGGCAACCGACAGCCAGCGCTGGATGAGGGCAGCACCCTTCGCATCTTCCGGTAGCCAATCGGTGCGAGCGGCCTTCTTCGCAAGATAGACCAGGATCGCGTTGGAATCGGAAATGAAGACACCATCGTCATCGAGGACGGGGACTTGGCCGAACGGGTTCATTTCGAGGAAGTCCGTCTTCTTGTGTGCGCCCGACTTGAGATCGACTTCGACCAGGTCATGAGACAGGCCGAGCAGCGAAAGGAAGAGCCGTGCCCGGTGAGAATGGCCCGACAGCGGATGGTGATAAAGCTTCATTCTGCGCTCCTGCGAGTGTCGTCCGGGTCTATTCCCGATCCGCAGTTGCAAGGTGCTACAGACGATGTTCAGGCAGAACGACCAAAATTGGCACTTCATTATTACGTGGGTCGCAATAATCGAACTTCTGTACCACTCGGGAAAACAGGTAGCGCATACAGCGCACGCTGATCCGCTCCCCTGACAACGATACGCAATGATACGAAAGTGTTCCTATTCACGCGTGTCGAGGATTGAGCGGTAGAACCGACTGTGGTCTCCATCAAACCCGTCGATACCCCGTTTGGTCAGTATATTGCGCGTTGGCGGATCGAGATGCCAGATCGCCTTGTCCGAAGCCCCTTCATACCAACGGATGTTGAATGCGCAGAGGTTCTTAAAGAAGAACAGCTCGGCATAGTCGTCTATGTGATCGCGAATCCACCACGCGAGAGGTCGGTAGTCTTCGGTTTTCCTGTAAAATTCGAGATAGGCCGGGATGAAAACGGTTACGGTTCCGCCAAGATGCCCATCGCTGTCGCGCCGGTCCCAAATGTGGCGTGCAGCATTCAGATCATTGTCTGTACACCAGCAGGCGGTGTCTCCCGCTCGAAAACGTTCGTTACAGAAGGCATTCAGGGTTGGAGAGCGGTAACCGCTGCGCACCGACACATGGCCGAACGCGCGTTTTAGCGGCTCCAGCAGCCGCGTTGCGACCGCACGCCCCACCTGCAAGGCAAGCTCAGGATCGTCGGGAACATTCGGAATTCCGTAAAAATTACCGACCTCCGAATACAACATCTCGCGCATAAAGAAATGTTCGGAAAGCTGCTGCCGCCCGAAGTCGGTCAACGCGCCAACATCCTTGATTGGTTGAGTAAATGCCATCTGACTAACTCTCCATGCTGAGCAGGGGGGCACGGCTATCGCTCCCACTTAGCGGTCGTTCAAAGAGACTTTAAGGACACAGCAACCCGATAGGCTATCGGGGCAAGCGCACACGCCAAATTCGATCGTCGTCCACACGATCGCCGAGCTGAAACGTGCATCGTCCTACCTCTTCAAAGCCGTAACGAGCGTAGAATCGCTTGGCACGCTCGTTGTGATCAAAGACCGTCAGGTAAACTTCGCGTGCATTCTCGGTAGCTGCGGTTTCGAGAGCCCAACTCGTCAGGCGATCAGCAACGCCGGTACCATGCCACTGCCGCACGACGTAAAGTTGCTGCAGCTCCAACGCTGTCGGATCCGGATTAACGGCAGGCGCGCGGAGCGGGGTCAGTTTCGCATAGCCGATCGGCTGACCTGCGGCCACCCCCACCAGCCAGCGCACGCCAGGCGCGTTGAAGTCCCGCGACATGGTCCCGCCGGGACGATACACTTCCTCACAAAAACGCTCGAACGCGGCTGGCTCGTAGCGCTGCGAGAAAGTGTCGGTAAATACGCCTCGTGCGACCGGCAGCAGGCGATTGAGCAGGTCTGTATTTGGCTTCAGGAAAGCCACTTCTTCCAACTGCATAGATATGTCTCCCTGGTTGCTTGAACGCGCTTCAAATGAGTTGTTGGAACGTTTTCGCAACTCACGTGCGCACAGGCGCGTTCTCCAGCAGGTCTTACCGACACCTGTCAGTTGCCTGCCTGAACGACGCACTATTCATGACGACAAGGCAGAGCGCCGGAGCCACCGCCATGGCGATGCAGAGCCACCTGGCCGCATTGGCCGTGTCCATGCCGTCACCATCGCCGCTCGCCCCCGCAAGATTGACCACCAGACCCGCGAAGGCCGCTCCGAATGCCGTGGCGCAAAGCTGCACCGTCATGATGGAAGAGGCCGCATTGTCTTCCTCGCCCTCTGGCGCCACCTGCAGCACAGCAGTCGACAGATGCGGATAGGAAAGGCCGACGCCTACTCCGCCGATCACCAGAGCTGCACAGATGAGGGTGAGTGGAAGCCAATCGCTGTCCACACTCGGCCAGGGTATGACGACACCGAGCACACCCATGGAGACAAGAGATAGAACCGGCCCTGCGTGCACCGCCCTGATGCGGCGATTACCCTGAAGCCCGGACCCATAGATTGCCGCCGCAGTCCAACCCGCTGACATAACGGCGGCGATGTAGCCGGCTTGAAGAGGCGAGCTGCCATGCAACTCCTGCAGGAAGAGCGGCAGGAAGATCTCGGTGCAGGTGACCGTGACAGCCAGAAGCGCGGACGCAGCGTAGAGGCTGCCGAGCGCTGTGGGTAGTGTGAGCGTGCCGGCCGGGAGCAGTCTGTGCTTCGCCCGACGCTCGGCCACGACCATAAGTGCGACCAGAACCAGAGCCACCGTCATTGCGCCAGCCGTTGACGATATCCCGGCGCCGACGCCGCCCCAGGACGCGGCAAAGACGGCGAGCGTCAGCAGAGCAAGCTGCACGACAGGCAGCGGCTCCATCTCACCCGATCCCTCCTCGCGTGCCGGTAGGACGAGGACTGCCGCGAGAGCAACGATCCCCGCAAGCGGAACCAGGAAGAAGAATGCGCCGCGCCACAGGCCGATCTCGGCGAAGATTCCACCGACCGCTGGACCGAGAAGGGTTGCAATGCCCCACATGCTGGACAGAAGCGCCAATGCGCGGGGCCACAGCGGTTCCGCGAAGACCCGGCGGACCATGGCATAGGCCAGCGCCAGCAATACGCCGCCACCGAAGCCCTGGATGAACCGCCCGACCAGCATGATTTCCATCGTGCTGGCAGTGGCGCATACCAGCGTACCGCCAATAAAGATGACCGTGGCCACGAGATAGCTGCCCCTCGGCCCTCCGCGGACAAGGAGTGGAGAGGATAGCGCTGCGCCTAGGATCGACGCGATGACAAACAGCGTCGTGTTCCAGGCGTAGTAGTCCAATCCGCCGATCTCACGGACGATGGATGGCAGGATCGTTGTCGAAATGTAGAGGTTGACCGCATGAAGGGCGACCCCGCCGCTCAACGCGAGGGAGCGGATCAGGTTGCCGCCGGAAAGCAGATCGCCCCAGCCTGGCGCGGTTGAAATCGTGTCCGTCCTCGTCATTGAAGAGTCTTTTCTGCCCCGCCGAGACGCGCGAGTTTGTCGGGATTGCGCATGATGTAGACGCCTTTCAGTGAACCTCGCGCGTCGCAGGCGAGGCTGACAGATGCGGCGATGTTCGCACCGTCGAAGACAAGCGCTCCACGGTTACCGTTGATGTCGGCGGGCTGCCATCTGTAACCCTGCCAGTAGCCATGAAGGGCTTCGCCCAGGAAATTGAGCACGTCCGTCTTGCCGAACAGGGGCATGAGCAAGGTTGGGGCCTTGCCGCCGCCATCGGCCCGAAGCTCGATGTCCTCTGCCATCAGCGCCGCGAGTTCCGTGGTCATTCCAGTCGTGACCGCTGTCTGAAAAGCTGCGAGCAGTTCGTCCTGTCGCTCCTTTGGCACGGTCGCACCCGGTTCTGCACGCCCGACACGACTGCGCGCGCGTGAAACCAGCTTGCGGCAGGCCGCCTCCCGGACGCCTAGCGTAGCGGCGACATCCTCGTAGGACTGGTCGAAGATCTCGCGCAGGAGAAAAGCCGCCCGTTCCTTTGGGGCGAGACGCTCCAGCATGAGCAGGAAGGCGAGAGAGAGTGATCCGGACAGTTCCACTACGCTTTCCGGCGTTTCCTCGGTCATCGTCTGGATCGGCTCCGGCAGCCACGCGCCTACATAGTCAATCCGCGTGCGGCGCGCCGAGCGCAGCATATCGATGCAACGGCGCGTACAGGCGGTGGTCAGCCAAGCCGCGGGATCGGAAACAGCCCCGTGCTCAGCGCTTCGCCACTTCAGCCATGTGTCCTGAACAGCATCTTCCGCTTCCGCGAATGAGCCGAGAATACGGTAAGCCAAACCAGTCAGAAACGGCCGCCGGGTCTCGAAAATGTCTGCGTCGCCCCCCATGTCAGTGCGCAGACACTTGAATGCGATTCCACAGATTGATCATCGCAACAGTGGTCGTGAGCGCGCTGATCTCGGCATCGCTGAAGTGCGCGCGCAGTTCGGCGCGCAGCGCGCCATAGTCGGTCTTGCGTTCGATCTGGGTCAGCGCTTCCGTCCATGCAAGAGCGGCGCGTTCCTTGGCGGAAAAGTCGCTCACATGATCCCAAACCACCAAGCGATCAAGCCGCTCATTGGTCTCGCCGTCGTCTCTGGCTTCCTTCGTGTGCATCTTCACGCAATAAGCACAGCCGTTAAGCTGGGATGCACGGAGCTGGACGAGATGGTGTAACATCCGGTCCAGACCATGTTCATCGATAGCAACGTGCACTTTTTCCAGCGCAACGAAGACATTGGGTACATTCTTGTAATGATTTACGGGCTTATTCGTCATAGTCGCATCCTATAGTGAGCGTTACATCCCTATGACGATCCACAAAGGCAGTTTGTGACGTGCACCTCCAAAAATATGCGGTTCACGATCTGCCCCGCGTAGCCACTGTCCGCGGATGTTCAGACGTATGCCGCTGAATTTACAAAATCTGGTCGGCTCGCTACGATACCACAGCGAGTGTCCGCCTGGTCACTGCAGGATCTGATTCTTGGCGATCGAGGAACGCGTCGCCGAGAGCGAAGCATCGCTATCAATCGTTCCTCTTCGCCACCGTGCAGACGACATTCCCTTCGAGTCGGAACGTCAGACGATTGCGACGTCACCGACAAAAAGTCAGTTATTGGCGAACAGCCCATCAAGCGGGACCGCAGGAGAAGCCGAACGGCAACAATCCAGTTGAGCCGAGCAATATCCTGAAAATTCAGATCTGGCATTCTTTATTTTAGAGTTTACAATCAATGATTGCCAAGAGGATATATTTATTTCTATTAAAATCAATGTTGCGCAAAAAGAAATCATCGGTGGGCAAGCGTTCCGCTTGCGCGAACAACGTTCTTCTTTATTCAGGCTATTCTAAATTTCCATAGTCTCGGAATCTCTCTGTCAGGGCGCAGTATCGTTCGCCCGCGAGTAGAGAGGGTACGCCATGCTAAGCGTCGATTGGCGTGCCCCGGCGACTTACGGGCACGCAAAAGCTATTCCCCCTGCCGGCTTTGCCTGGGAGTATCTCCGCCGTCACGAGGACTATCATCGTGATTTCCAGAGTATAACGCGAAAGCCGGAGCCGACTGCGGAGGAGCTGGAAACATTCTCGCGGCGATGGGGTTTGCGATTTCCCGTGTAACCCTGAAATCCCTCCTGACCGACAGTCCTTGTTCTGGATTCCAATCCTTCAACCACAAGCGATCCGCCTGTTGCCGGCGCCGCCTGAGACCGGGGAGACAGAACCAATCGTGAGGTTGACCCATCTGCCCGGTCTCGACCTCCGGTATGCAGTGGACGGTTGGCATGGCCTTTGGAATGTGGATGGCGTCACACACCAGTTCTGGCTGCCTCAGTCCCTGCCTGATGCGGCAGCGTTCTATGCCGTATCGCTTCCGATGGACCCTTATATGGAGCTTCGTGCTCATGCTGCTCGCCGATTTTGGCGATCACTTAATGGGCGAGATCCTGGGCCAGATTTTCGCACCATGCCAGCACAATTGCGCCGGTTTCATACTCGATCCTTGCGAGCCCTCGACGCTCGATTACGAAGCGAAAGCTATCGAACCATCGCCGAAGTCTTGCTTGGGTTTCGAGGCACCAAGGAGGATTGGGAGATTGATCCACGCAAGAACCAGGCTCGCCGCCTGGTAGCGCATGGCCTGAACATGATGCGGGGCGGCTATCGCCTGTTGCTGCATTATCCTATCAAATCGCCCGCTCGATAATTCGTCGGCAGTGATCAACGCTTGGCCGCGACCGCCTGCTCTAAAATACGACGGTATCCCGTATTCGTTAGCCATTGGGCTCGCGCGAGATGGCTTTCCCAACATTGCCGCGTCCGTGCCCCGTCGCTGATAGGATCGCGATGCAGCACGAGCCGAGCGACTTCCTGCCAATCCGCACCTGCTGCCTGCGCGTCCAGAAGGCGCAAATAGGTGACGTAGTGCCGTTCATCATAAGGCGTAATGTCACCTCCGCTTGGCGCTTGGTCGTCTACATCGGGATCAAGTTCAACAGGCGTTTGCATAAGCAATCCCCATATAGGGAAGGTTTCGTCTGCGGTGCGCCCCCGCAAACATCCTCTCTGACTCTTGGTGATCGGGGAGTTAGTAACCGTGGTTAGACGGCCCTATGGCCTTTAGTTCGGTGAACCTGTTGCATACGCCACAGGCTCCCCGACCATAGGTCAAGGAGTGTGGTGCCGTCACGGCCGACACCAACCGCTAACCAGGGGTTACTAAGCCCCGGAGCAGCGCGTCTCTGCTCCGCTCACAGTCATATCCGAAACACGCTGCAATGTCTTGACCGAATCCATACGGCCGGCAGCGAGCCGCTGAATTCTCTCAACTTCTTCGCTTTGCGACGGCCTTCAAGGGGTGCCGCCAGCGCGTATGCGCAAATGCGGCACGCTACACGTCGCCGGTCCGCCGCCATCGTTCGCCGTAGCCCGCAGCCATCACGGCAGCGCGCATCAACGACGAACCTGGAGGTGATCCATGGCCATCCGCAATGCGGATATGCCGCCGCGCCTGCTGCGCACTCAGGAAGCCGCGCGTTTCCTCGGCCTGTCCATCCGCACCCTTGAGAAACATCGCACCTACGGGACCGGCCCGACCTATCGCAAGATCGGCGGCCGCGTCCTCTATGCGATCCGCGATCTGGAAGAGTGGGCCGACATCGGCATCCGCAAATCCACCCGCGACACCAATGTCGGCACAGTTTTCCCCGCGCGTCCGCTGACGCCCGAAGAGCGGGGCAAGTGCTGAATGCTGCACGACGATAATAGCCCCGCGCAGCCGACTGAGGCGAGCGAGCGCAACCACCTGGCCCCCTTCGTGGTCGCAACCGGCGACGCCGCCCCTCGCGATCAGCGCGACCTGATGGAGCGGCCCTTCTTCTCGCTCGCCAAGGCCAAGCGAACCGCGCCGATCCTCTACGAATCCGCTGGTGTGCGCGTCGAGGTCTTCGGCATGGCCGAATATGGCATGGCGACCATCTGGGACGCCGACGTGCTGATCTGGGCCGCCTCGCAGATCGTGGCGGCCGAGAACTACGGCCTCACCACCTCGCGCTTCTTCCGCTTCACGCCCTATCAGCTTCTCGTGGCGATCGGCCGCGCCACCGGCGCGCGCGAATATCGCCTGCTGAAGAACGCGCTGATCCGCCTGCAATCGACGTCGATCCGCACGACGATCCGGCAAGGCGAGCATTGGCGGCGGCATCAATTCTCCTGGATCAACGAATGGGAGGAG
The DNA here is from genome assembly GCF_003938925.1 of Agrobacterium sp. FDAARGOS_525. NCBI lineage: Bacteria > Pseudomonadati > Pseudomonadota > Alphaproteobacteria > Hyphomicrobiales > Rhizobiaceae > Agrobacterium > Agrobacterium sp. FDAARGOS_525. Next base: position 1,304,036 of record NZ_RKIU01000003.1, read on the forward strand.
CTGACCACCCGCGACGGCCGTGTCGAGGGCATGGAGTTCGTCCTGCCGGACTGGTTCTATCGCGGCGTCGCCGACCGTTCGTTGGTTTTGGCGATCGACCCGGCCTATTTCCGGCTGACCGGCGGCATCGAACGCTGGCTCTATCGCGTTGCCCGAAAGCACGCCGGCCACCAGCCGCACGGCTGGCTGTTCGAGGTCGCCCATCTTCACCAGAAGTCGGGCAGCCTCGCGCGGATTTCCGATTTCGCGCTCGACCTGCGCCGCATCGCCGCCAGGCAATCGCTGCTCGGCTACCGCCTCGAAATCTACCGCGAAGGCCGCCGCGAGCTGCTGCAAATCCGGCCACTCGATCCGTCCACAGTGCCTGTGGACAACGCTGTGGAAACACTCGTGACTTCGGGCGCAAAGGGTATCGGGACTTCGGGCGCAGCGCTATCGGGATTTCGGGCGCACGGACCCCAGTTAAGCCTTTGGCCCGAAACGCGGAATCCGACTGCTAACTTAGAGTCTAACAGAGAATCTAACTTTTCTTCTTTGACGCACCCGCGCACGAGGCGTGGTGCCGGTGCCGCCCGCTCCATCGCCGACGTGCTGCGAGACATGCTCGCCGACGACGACCGCCATGGAGGCCGGTCATGAGCGGCAAAGCCTCCCATCGCGCGCATGGCCGTCCGCTGCCGGACGGGCTAGCGCCGTTCACCACGCTCGTCGAGCTGACCTTCGAGAAACGCAGGGTCGAGCACTGGATACGCTTCGGCCGCAAAGTCTACGAACAAATCCTCGACCGTCGCCGCAGCGTCGTCGGCTTCGCGCCGGGCAGCATCTTCGCCTTCGTCCGCTGGGCGGCCGGCGAGCATGGCACGATCATCTCGCGCATCGACATCGTGCGCGCCATCGGCCGCGGCGAGCCGTTCCAGACGCTGCCCTTCGTTCGCCCCGGTGGCGAGATCCTGTTGCGTCTCGACGGCTGGCCGAAGGTGCAGCGCGCGCTCGCCGCGATCGACGCCGTGGAAGCGCTGGGCCTCGATCCGGCCGACGCATCCCCCGATCACTGGCGGCACGTCCACAACCGGCTCAGCGCCGGGCTGGAGCCGGCCGCCTACACGCCCGAGCGCCATGCCGCATGGATCGGCCGCCGGAGGATTGATCCATGAGCCGCCGCCTAACCCTCGCGGTGGCGCTGCTCGCCGTCACCGGCATCGCCGCCACCAGCGTCGCGGACATGCCATTGAGGCTCCTCTGGAACGTCACCGCCAGCGCGCCGGTCGGCTTCTACACGATCGAACCGCCTGATCGGCTCGCCGTGCCCGAGCTGGTCGCGGTGATGCCACCCGAACCGCTCGCCGGATTCATAGTCGAGCGCGGCTATGTCGGGCGCGGCGTACCGCTTCTGAAGCGCGTCGTCGGTCTTCCTGGGCAACAGGTCTGTCGGATCGGCCGCGACATTCTGATCGACGGAACCGCCATCGGCTCGGCGCTCGCCCGCGACCGTTTAGGACGGGAGCTGCCGGTCTGGCAGGGCTGTCGCGTCATAGCCGATGGCCAGCTCTTCCTCATGAATTGGGACGTCCCCAACAGCCTCGACGGCCGCTACTTCGGCCCCATTCCGGCCAGCGCCGTCATTGGCCGCGTGCTGCCGCTCTGGACCGACGAAGACGGCGACGGCCGCTTCGTCTGGCGCGCGCCGACCCACTGACCGCTTCCCCATCGACGGGAGCGGTGCTCGCCGATGGCTTTCCCAACACCACCGCATGGAGATAGTCATGCCGCAGATCGGTCAATTCCATCGCGACGCATCCGGCTTCACCGGCGAGCTCGTCACGCTCACCCTCAAGCGCGAATTCGTCATCGTTCCCGCTGAACATTCCGACGCGGAGAACGCGCCGGACTATCGCGTCCATCTCATCGCCCTTGACGGCCCAGAGATCGGCGCGGCGTGGAAACGCACCGGCGAGAAGGCCGGTGAATATCTCTCCGTCCTGCTTGACGATCCCGCCTTGCCGCAGCCGATCCGCGCCAACCTGTTTCGCGACGACGATGAAGGATCGTCATGGTCGCTGCACTGGACGCGCCTCAAACCGCGCGAAGAGCGGGACTAAGGCCATGCGGTCCCGTGCCACCATCGCGCTCAAAGCTCGTATTCCTTTGTTCGCGGGAAAGCCGTCTCATTCCTTCATCCCGCTCGACCACAAGTCGGCCGGCGCGCGGAGCGAAGGTCAAGGGCGGCCCGCGGCCGGCGCTTCGCGCGCACCCTTGACCGCAGCGAGCACGCTGGCAGGCTGGCGGTTCGGCGGAGAAAGGCGGGCACGGCGCTATGCCGTCATCCTGACCGCTAGCGCGCTCGCGCTCGGCGCGGGACCGGCGACGACCCTGGCGCAATCCGCGCCGGTCGCGCGCACAGTCGCCGCCGCTACGCATGGCGGCCATATCGCCGAGGCGTCACAGCGCTTCGGCATTCCCGAACACTGGATTCGTGCCGTGCTGCGCGCCGAAAGCGCGGGCGATGCGCGCGCGATCTCGTCGGCGGGAGCGATTGGGCTGATGCAGGTCATGCCCGATACCTGGGCAGGCCTGCGCGTCCGCTACCGCCTCGGCCGCGACCCCTACGATCCGCGTGACAACATCCTCGCAGGCACCGCCTATCTGCGCGAGATGTGGGATCGCTACGGCACTGTCGCGGCGATGCTCGCCGCCTACAATGCCGGTCCCGGCCGCTATGACGAGCATCGGGCGACAGGTCGTCCGCTGCCGGCCGAGACCCGCGCCTATGTCGCCGCGCTCGCTCCGGCGCTCGGTAGCTCGGTCGCAGCCGGAGCACCGGAGAAGCAATCCGCACCGCCGCCCGATTGGCGCGATGCGCCGCTCTTCGTCATGCGTCCGAGCGACAGGCGCAGCGCCGATCCGGTGCAGACTATCGGCACATCAGGCGACGCTCGCCCGACCGTTCCGGTGCGCGAGCGCCGCGATGCGGAGCCGCGTGACGGCAGCATGTTCGTCGCGCGGGCCGACGACGGGAGAGCGCCATGGGGATGGCGTTCCCACGTCTGTTCGCGCTGGTTCCGGTGTGCAGTCAGGCAGGGTCGCGCCTGGCTGCATTCCCGGTCGGAAGGGCGGAAAGGTCAGAGAAGGCGGAGGGCAAGATAAAGGAAACCGGCACCATGCGGCGGCGGTTTCAGGGCAAGCCCTTGTCTGCACACTGTTTTGGGGCGGCGCTGACGGCACCTTGGTTTAGGCCCTCGCGTGCCGCGATGACGCGCAAAGCCTTGGCGTTGCAGGGTTTCGAGCGGCACCATAGCCCGAAATCGGGCCTTTTTCGCCGTTTTCGCGTCTTCGGGCCGGAGGCGCGGGTTTGAGCGACGACGAGGAGTTTCGCTTCCGCCCGAGGCCCGGCCGCGTCCGCAACGATGCGCCCAAGCTCGGCAAGACCAAGAGCTTTCTCACGCAGGCCAAGAAGATCGTTCGCCAGCAGAGCAACAGCCCGTCGCGGTCGCCGGCATCATCGTCGCAGCGCGGCAGATCGCAGGTGTCGGCCAAGGGCGGCAAGGCTTCGCGGACGAGCGGCGGGCCGGGCCTGAAACGGGGGCGTGGCGCGGCCTTTGTGCGCGCCCGCACCCTGTCGGGTGGATGGAAGCACAGCAGCCCCGGCCAGCGTCGCGTCGTGGTCAAAACCCGCTACGTCCAGGGCGCCGGCAAGAACGGAAAATCCGCCGCCCATATCCGCTACATCCAGCGTGACGGCAGCTCGCGCGATGGCGAGCGCGGTCAGCTCTATTCGGCGACCGACGATCGCGCCGATGGGGCTGCCTTCGTCGAACGCGGCGCGGACGATCGCCACCAGTTCCGCTTCATCGTTTCGCCCGAGGACGGCGCGGAGCTTTCGGACCTCACCGCCTATACCCGCGACCTCATGGCTCAGGTCGAAACCGATCTCGGCACAAGGCTCGATTGGGTCGCGGTCAATCACCACAACACCGGCCATCCGCATGTCCATGTCATCGTGCGCGGCAAGGACGAGCTGGGCGAAAACCTCGTCATCAACGGCGACTATCTCGCCAACGGCATCCGCGAGCGGGCGAGCGATCTGGCGACGCTCGAACTCGGCCCCGTCACCGAGATCGAGCAGAGCCGCAAGCTCTCGGCCGAGATCGGCCAGGACCGCTTCACCCGCGTCGACCGCGCCATGGCCGGGGAAGCCGAGGGCCGCTTCCTCGACCTGCGCCACGAGCCGGCCGATCATCGCCGCCAGTTCGACAGGACGCTGCGCCTGCGCCGTCTCGGCAAGCTGGAGAAGATGGGTCTCGCCACCGAGCACGCGCCCGGTGTCTGGGAATTGAGCGAGCGGATGGAACCGGCGCTGCGCGAGATGGGCGAGCGCGGCGACATCATCCGCAACATGCACAAGGCGCTGAAGGCCGACGGGCTGGAGCGAGATCCGATAACGTTCCAGATTCACGACGCCGCGCCCGAAGTCCCGATCACCGGCCGCGTCGTCGACAAATATCTGACCGACGAGCTGGGCGAGAACCTGACCGTCGTGGTCGACGGCGTGGACGGGCGCACCCACCATATCGCCGGCATCGACCCGGCTCGCGTCGAGGATGCGCGGATCGGCAGCGTCGTCGAGATCGGCCCGGCCGAGACGGCGCAGCGGCCATCCGACCGCGCCATCGCCGGCATCGCCGAGGGTGGCGTCTATCGGCCGAGCCGCCATATCGAACAGGCGAAGTTCGAGGGCCGCGTGCCGGGCGGCGACTATGAGGGCTATGTCGATGCGCATGTGCGCCGGCTCGAAGCTCTGCGCCGGGCCGGCATCGCCGAGCGGATCGACGCCGACCAGTGGCGCATCCCCGGGGACTTCGAGAGCCGCGCCGCCGCCTATGACGCGGGCCGCAACCGGCAGACCAATATCCGCATCCTCTCGGCCGCCCGGCTCGAACAGCAGATCGGCGCGGACGGCGCGACCTGGCTCGACCGGCGGCTGGTGACGCCGGATGCTTCCGACCTTGCACCGACGGGCTTCGGCCAGCAGGTGTGCGAGGCGATGGATCGTCGCCGCCAGCATCACATCGATCACGGCGATGCGTCGCCCGGCCCGAACGGCGGCACGCTCTACCGGCGCAATCTCCTCGCCACGCTGCGTGCGCGGGAGATCGAGCGCATCGGCGGCGAGATGGCCGCGACCAAAAACCTTCCGTTTCGTGCCGCGAGCGATGGCGAGACCGTCAGTGGGAAGTTCACCGGGACCGTCCAGCTATCGAGCGGCAAGTTCGCCGTGGTCGAGCAGAGCCATGAATTCACGCTGGTCCCCTGGCGGCCGGTCATAGACCGACACCTCAGCCGCGAGATCACGGGTGTTATGCAGGCCGGTTCGGTATCGTGGCAATTGGGACGACAAAGAGGATTGGGGCTTTGACGCGCATGCGCCCCACCGCTTGCTCGCCGAGGCTGGCAACCTGCTCCGCGTCACGATGGCAGTTTGTCTAATCAGTCGCCAGATGGCGTTCTGCCTAGAATGAGGGCGAAGCGGATCAGCACTGTTTTCAGCTTGGTATCCGCGAGGTGCTACCCGACATCAGCAATATCTTCGCCGATCAAACTGCGCAGCATTCGTAAGCCTGCAAGCAGAGCGTCGCGCGGCGGCGCTGAAAGCGCAATTCGCACGGCGTTCGGTGCATGGCCTGGGCCAACTGCAAACGCGCTTCCCCCACAGATGGCGATCCCGCGCTTGGATGCTGCCGCGACGAAGGTCTCTGCCCTCCATTCACCGGGCAGCTCCAACCAAAGATGGTATGCGCGAGGATCGCTCGACATTCTCAAGCCAGATAACACATCTCGTGCCATCGCCTGTCGTGCAACCGCGTCGTCCCGCTTGAGCTTACCAATTCGGTCAGCCGCCCCGTCCACGATCAACTGCAAACCCACCGTGAGCGGCAATCCCGAAGCGGACCATGCGCCGGCGCGTATGGCGCCAGCGATCCGATCGCACAGATGTGCTGGCGAGGCGATGAAGCCCAAAGTCACCCCAGGCGCGACACGCTTCGAGAAACTGTCAACCACAATGACATGGTCAGGCGCCAGAGCCGCCAGCGGCTCCGCGTCAGTGAGAAAGCCATAGATCGCGTCCTCGATTGCAATCATGTCAGTTTGCTGAAGTATCCTGGCGATTTCTCGTCGTCGAGAAACACCCATGGTAATGCCCAGCGGGTTGTGCAGGCACGGTTGAAGATAGATTGCATTCAACGGCCCCGCCTGATGTGCTTCCAGAAGTGCATCGGGCACTATACCTTCCACATCGAGTTTGAGCGGCACCAGCGATACCCCGAGCCGCGCGGCAATGCCTTTGACGACAGGATAGGTCAGCGCTTCAACGCCAATCCTGTCGCCAGGTCTGGCGAGCGCTGCCACGGCCGCGGCGATTGCTTGCTTGCCGTTGCCAGTGAACAGAATGTTTGCAGCCTCCGGCGTCCACCCACCGCGAGCCAGAAATCCTGATACGATTGTCCTGGCCGGGAGCGAAGCTGTTGCCCCGACAGGCTGGAGCGCTTGGTGAATCGTGTCCAACCGGAGCGTAGAGTGAAAGGCTTGCAATAAATCGGCGGCCTGTTCAGGCAAAATCGGAAAGTTCAGTTCGAGATCGAGCGGGGCGAAAGCTGGCTCGGTAAGCGCAGGATCAGACTGGGCCAGCGCCGACCTGATGAAAGTCCCTCTGCCGACTTCTCCTGAAATCAATCCCCGTCGCGAGAGTTCCGCATAAACTCGGCTGGCCGTGGACGCGGCGATTCCCCGTTGATAGGCAAACTCGCGTTGTGGCAGCAGGCGTTCTCCCGGCCGCAAGCGTCCGGAGGCAATGTCGCATGCGATCGCATCGGCAATCTCGCGGAAGTCACTCATTCAATTGCTCCGAGTGCAATATTTATTTTGCACCGATATCATAGTCGGGGCAATATTACTAGGGAACCTGTCTGGAGCGTTTTTTTAATGGTGTCCCTGGTTAGTTTGTCAGCTTTTGCATTGGTTTCGCTTGGGATGGTGCTCACCCCAGGCCCCAACATGATCTATTTGCTAACGCGTTCTATTCTTCAGGGACGGAAGGCGGGGTTTATTTCGTTGCTCGGGGTAATACTCGGTTTCGTCTTCTACATGGTGAGCGCAGCATTCGGGCTAACAGCGATCCTGCTGGCCGTACCTTACGCATACGAAACTCTCCAGTGGGCCGGCGCGGCGTATCTCCTCTATCTGGCGTGGAACGCCATCAGACCTGGCGCAACGTCTGTCCTCTCTCCAAGAACTGATTTGGGCATTGATGGCCCCCGAAAACTGTTCCTCATGGGATTTGTCACCAACCTGCTGAATCCGAAGATCGCACTGCTTTATCTTTCGTTACTTCCTCAATTTATCGATCCGACGAAAGGGCATCTTCTGCTTCAGAGTTTCACATTGGGCCTGACGCAGATTGCGGTGAGCTTTTCCGTCAATCTCGCAATCGTTTGTACGGCAGGGTCTGTGGCGAGTTGGTTCTCGACACGTCCGACCTGGTTGAAATTCCAGCAACGAATGATGGCAGGTGTTTTGGCTGCGCTAGCCGTCAAGCTGGCGCTCGATCATCAGGGGCCGTGAAGAGACCAATGAGCGCGCCTTTCTTTTCTCTATCGTTTCAATGCCTGCCGCTGCTCATACCGCCATCGAACGCAAGCTTTCAGGCGATTGGGAGCGGATAGCAATGCGGCGCCGGCGTTTGGCCTCGACGAATGCTTCGCAAAGGGAGACGCCGATGGCGTTAAGCTCGCGCATCCCTCTCGTCTCGCTGATCCAGACCCTTGCCGTAGCGGAACATCTTAACTTTCGTCACGCTGCCAGAGCACTCGGCGTCAGCCTGTCAAGCGTCAGCGCGCGTGTGAAGGCGCTAGAAAAAGATCTCGGTGTCATTCTGTTTGAGCGTCATGCGCGAGGTGTTCGGCTAACAGAAGCCGGTCGCCGCTTTGTTGAGCTTGTCGCCGTCGGTGTTGATCAAATTCACTATGCGGTAAACACTGCCGGCATGGCCGCGTCGGGAGAATGCGGACGTTTGCGTATCGGCGTCCACGCTCTCATTTCTGGCGGCTTCCTCGCAAGGCTAATCGAGCGTTTCCGCGACAAGCATCAAGGTGTCGATATCGAGATCCTTGAGGGCACAGCCCGCGAAACGCTCATGCATTTGCGCTCCAACCGGCTCGACGTCGTGTTCGTAGCCGGAACACCCGAATTGCCGGATTGCCATACTCGGCCAATCTGGACCGAGCCGCTAATGGTCGCGTTACCTGAGCGGCATCCGTTGGCGCGTCAATCCTCTCTTACCTGGAGCGAGCTGGCAGAAGAGACCTTCTTGGTCCGCTATGGCAGTACCGGACCACAGGTGCATGACCACATCGTGCTACGTCTTGCCGGGCTATGGCCTGCGCCATCAATCCTTCGTGTCGATGTCGGACGCGACACTCTGTTGTCGATGGTCGGACAGGGGTTTGGTATCACCATCTTCGGAGCTGCCACAGCTCTGCTGTCAGTGTCCGGTGTCGTTTTCCTCCCCATTACTGACGAGCCTCAACCAGTAGCGTTTTCGGCGGTTTGGTCGCCATTCAATCAGGGCGCGGCACTGCGAAACCTGCTGGCACTTGCGAATAAGATGGGCCAAGCTGACCCACTCAAACGTATCCAACACGAATCGGCTAGACCGATGACTCAGTAACAAGACGGACGGTAGCACAAGCGTGCCCCGTCCTTTTTACCGCCGATAGTAACCGGAACCCCTCCAGCTATACGTTTCTTCTTGTCCCTCGCGAAACCGCCTATTCTCTGATCGGCTCCGACAGCTTTTACCGATTGGAGCTTGTATGCGTGGAGGCCGAATCCTTTGGGGTCAGATCGTCATCGTCCTGGCCCTCGTGTTCGTGATGATGTGGGCGGCCACGCAATGGATCGCATGGCGTCTAGGATTTCAGCCTCAGCTTGGAAGTCCGTGGTTCGAGCTGGCAGGCTGGCCGATCTACTATCCGCCGGCCTTCTTCTGGTGGTGGTTCTCCTTCGACGCCTATGCGCCGACAATCTTCACCGAGGGCGGCATCATCGCTGTGTCCGGCGGTCTTCTCGCCATCGTCGCCGCGATTACCATGTCGATCATCCGCTCGCGGGAGGCGCGCAATGTCGCGACCTATGGATCGGCACGCTGGGCCGAGGACAAGGAAGTTCGCAGCGCCGGCCTACTCGGTCCCGATGGTGTCGTGCTCGGCAAATACGAGCGCGACTATCTGCGCCATGACGGCCCCGAGCATGTGCTTTGCTTCGCGCCGACACGCTCCGGCAAGGGCGTCGGCCTCGTCGTGCCGACGCTGCTGACCTGGCCGGGAAGCTGCATCGTCCATGACATCAAGGGCGAGAATTGGGGCCTGACCGCTGGCTTTCGCACGAAGCATGGCCGAGTGCTGCTCTTCGATCCGACCAATGCCCGATCGTCCGCCTACAATCCGTTGCTGGAGGTCCGGCAAGGGGAATGGGAAGTCCGCGACGTTCAGAACATCGCCGACATCCTGGTCGATCCCGAAGGCTCGCTCGACAAACGCAACCACTGGGAAAAGACCTCCCATTCGCTGCTTGTCGGCGCGATCCTGCATGTCCTCTATGCCGAGCCCGACAAGACGTTGGCCGGCGTCGCGAACTTCCTCTCCGATCCGCGCCGCCCGGTCGAAGCCACTTTGCGCGCGATGATGGACACGCCGCATCTCGGCGAGGCGGGGGTGCATCCCGTCATCGCATCGTCGGCGCGCGAGCTGCTGAACAAATCCGACAACGAACGCTCGGGCGTGCTTTCGACCGCCATGTCGTTCCTCGGTCTTTACCGTGATCCGGTCGTCGCGCGCGTCACCGCCCGCTGCGACTGGCGCATCGCTGATCTTGTTGACGGCAGGAGGCCGGTTAGCCTCTACCTCGTCGTGCCGCCGTCGGACATCAACCGCACCAAGCCGCTGATCCGCCTGATCCTCAACCAGATCGGCCGTAGGCTGACCGAGGAGCTGACCACGACGGGGAAGCGCCATCGGCTACTGCTCATGCTGGACGAGTTTCCGGCGCTGGGCCGGCTCGACTTCTTTGAATCGGCGCTCGCCTTCATGGCCGGATACGGCCTCAAGGGCTTCCTGATCGCCCAATCGCTCAACCAGATCGAACGGGCCTATGGCCCGAACAACGCCATCCTCGACAATTGCCATGTGCGCGTCAGCTTCGCGACGAATGACGAGCGCACCGCCAAGCGCGTGTCGGACGCGCTCGGCACCGCGACCGAACTGCGCGATGCCACCAACTATGCCGGCCATCGGCTTTCACCATGGCTCGGCCATCTCATGGTGTCGCGGCAGGAGACGGCGCGCCCGCTGCTGACGCCCGGCGAGATCATGCAGCTCCCGCCCAATGAGGAAATCGTCATGGTCGCCGGCACCCCGCCGATCAAGGCGACCAAGGCGAAGTATTTCGAGGATGCGCGCTTGCAGGAGCGCATCATCGCGCCGCCCGAGCTGGCCGCGACGCCGGCCAATGCTCCGACAACCGATGATTGGTCCGGCCGCGTCGTGGCCGCGGCGGGCCATGCCGGCGCCGGCGCTAACGGGGATGACGGCGGCGATCCCGCCAATGCCGGCATCCGCCGCGAACCCGAGCTGCCCGAGCATGAAGAAATCCTGCCGCCGCCATCGCCCGCGCAGGAGTTCGAGCTGCTGGACGAGGAGCCCGATGTCGACGCCGCCAAGGCGAGCGCCATGCGGGCACGGATGCGGATGGTCGCGCGGCAAGCCTCGCTCGACCCCAATGACGGCATCGAGCTTTGAGGAGCCGCCCATGACCTCACGCACCCGCATGAACGTCTATTTCGATCCGACCTTGCTCAAGCAGGTCGAGGCGCTGGCGCTCCGCCGCAACATCTCCAAATCCGCCATCGTTGAAGCTGCCGTGGCGTCCTTCCTGTCGGGCGACACCAGCGAGAAGCTGGAAGCCGCCATGTCGCGCCGGCTTGACCGGCTCGGCCGCCAGATCGGTGCGCTCGACGAGGATGTCGCCGTGCTCGGCGAGACGCTGGCGCTCTTCGTCCGCTACTGGTTGATCTTCACCCCGCCGCTTTCCGACAATGCGCAGGCATCGGCGCGCGCCAAGGGCGCGGAGCGGTTCGACGGCTTTCTGCAATCGCTCGGCAAGCGCCTCGCGACCGGCGACAGGTTCCTCAAAGACCTTTCGCGTGATGTCGGATCGCTCACCACAGAAGTCGAGACGGAAGCGCCAAAGACGAGCAACCAACCCGCCTAATCTTTGATCATTTTCCGGAGTGTCTAATTGCCGCTACACAGCGTCGATGATTTAATCTGCAAGATTGACGGCCGAACAGTGCGCGAGCACAACTTGCCAGCGCCCGTCCTTGTGATGCCATACGCGCGAGTAGGCAAAGGTACCGACAAATTTCTGGAGCGCGTACTCGCCGGCCACCTCAGTGGTCAGGCAGACGGTCGCGGTATCACCAAAGCTTTGGATGATGCGCTCTCCTTTCTCGGAGAGCGCCGTGATCGTCAGCAGGCCTGTCCGATGCGCGGCGATATCATCCGCTTTGGTAAGGCGCGCTCCGTCCTGATTGATAAAAATCAGCGTGTCGCTCAGCAGAAGATCAAGCTGCGCGACATCGCTGCGTAGCATAGCCTCGCGCAGTTGCTGTTCGCAGCGCTCAATTTCGACAACACCTTCCATGATGATCCTCCAGTTTGTACGATAACGGGGTTTGCTCGGAGCCCTGTGCTGCGTCAACGCCGTCTATAGCTGCCAAATCTAGATGCGGCGGTCCTTCCAGATCAACGCTTTCGCAGGGTCACGCGCACAAGTGCCACCATCGCCGATGGCCGAAGCCGCGTAGGTTGCGGCTCGCGTCAAGCGCTTCGTCAGCATCGTGCAGACCACACCCGGCAAGCGTCTGGCGACTCGCGACAGGTTTCCGACGGAGCTGCCGCAGGATATCAATTCCCCTGACGACACAGCGACGATCGCTGAAACCCAATGAAGAATCGACAATCAAGTTAGCGCCATTGTGGTATTCGCAAAAATCCATATTCTGCTACGGATTGAAAATCAGGCGCGAAAATCTCGCTTTAATCGGGATTTTTGCGACATGCCGACAAGCTCTGCGGATAATGCCGTGCTACCCTTGGGCGAGCTGCTTCAGGACAGCCGCCACGATAACCTCGGGGCGATCTTCCTGAACAAGATGCCCGGAATCCGGTATGGCGATGCACTCGGCATCGGAGATCGCCGTCGCCAGGGCCACGCCTTTCTCGAAGGGTATCCATTCGTCATTTTGGCCCCAAAGGACTGTCACCGGGCATTCCATCCGCTCGTAACGTCCTTCGACCTCATCGGTGTGTTTCTGATCCATCTGCGCGATCTGCCGATAGAACGCGGGCTGCCCTACTGCCCCGAACCACGGTGCGCTGTAGATTTCCAATGCCTGTTCTGACAGCAGATTATAGGCGGCGGTCTGCAAGTAGGCTCGCAGAATCGCGCGGTGCATGTAGTCCGGCATCCCTGAGAAGGCAGCTTCATGCTTGCGCACATGCTGCACCAAAGCGGACCCCCAAGGAGCAAGGGCAACGGCGTCGAAGATAGTCATGGAACGATAGCGCAAACCGTTCAGGTAATAGGCGCGCAGCGCCGTAGCCCCGCCGAAATCATGCGCCAACACATCGGGGCGGTCGAGGTCCCATTCTGCGAACAGAGCGGCGAGGGTCTTGTTCTGCACGGCCAGAGACACGTCTTGCCCCTCGCGCATCTCCGACAGCCCGTAGCCGACCAGATCGAAATAGTAGATCGTCCTACGGTCGGCGAGCTGTGGCGCGATTCTGCGCCAGACTTGCGAGGAAAAGGGTGTCCCATGAAGCGCCACCAGTGGCAGCCCGTTCCCAATCTTACCCCAACGAACGGCATTTCCTTCGATGATCGTGGTGTTGGGCAGGTCCAGCATGATAACGACTCGCATTGTAATTTAGCTAAATGACTATATGATAGAAAACATGGACAGAGCAACCCAAATCAAGGCCATGGCGAGCGAGCAGCGCCTAACGGTCCTCCGACTGCTGGCGGAACCGCAAAAGCATTTCGGCCATCAATGGTCCGCCGATCCGGTCGAGTTCGGCGTCTGCATGACATTGATTGCCGAGGCCCTAGCCGTTGCGCAGCCTACGGCAAGTCGGCATCTGGAAATTCTCAAGCAAGCGGGGTTCATCACGGTGCGGAAGCACCTGAAATGGTCGTATTGTAAGCGGGATGAGGCCGCTATCAGGGACTATCTGGACTGGTTGGCGGGAGAGCTTTCCTCACCAGGATAGGTCTGCCATCTGCCAGTGTCACGCGGGCATTTCCCGGGTGACGAAGCGGCTATGAAGCTGTTATATCTGGTTCTCAATAATGCGGCCGAGCAGTGGAAGCGCGCGCCGCGAGGGTGGGTCGAGGCAAAAACACAGTTCGCCGTTATCTTCGGCGAGCGGTTCTTCAACTGATGAAACCGGCCCCCTGCACAGAATTCCTGACACTCCCTGATTGGCCGGACAGTTTTGCGACATGTCGCCTTCTACGCATCAGACCGAATCATAACTGACCTACGCTCAGCATCAGTACCGGCTCCAAACGTCGCTTCCCGATACCCATCCTATTCACCGCCGATAGCCGCCGACTTCCGCACGGCGCTCGATACTTGTTGAACAGGCCCGATTTCGGGCTCTTTTAATCATCCCCGATCGGGGAACTGTCTGTTGCGTCCCCTCGGATTTGGGGACGGCATGACTTCTTCTACTCATCACAAACCAGAGGCGATCCAGCGCGGCGCGCGCATGTTGCGCACCGCGCTCGGCCCGGCCATCGCCCGTTTCCTTGAGGACGACGGCATCGTCGAAGTGATGCTGAACCCCGATGGGCGCATCTGGATCGACCGGCTCTCCGAAGGACTGTCCGACACCGGCGAGATGCTGTTGCCCGCCGATGGCGAGCGCATCGTGCGCCTGGTCGCCCACCATGTCGGCGCAGAGGTTCACGCCCGGTCGCCGCGCGTCTCGGCCGAGCTCCCCGAGACTGGCGAGCGGTTCGAGGGCCTGCTTCCCCCCGTCGTCGCATCGCCGGTCTTCGCCATCCGCAAGCCCGCCATCGCCGTCTTCACCCTCGACGACTATGTGGCCGCCGGGATCATGACCGCCGATCAGGCCGCGACGCTGCGCGAAGCCGTCGCATCGCGCGCCAACATCCTCGTCGCGGGCGGCACCTCGACCGGCAAGACCACGCTGACCAACGCGCTGCTCGCAGAAGTTGCCAAGACCACCGATCGCGTCGTCATCATTGAGGATACGCGCGAGCTGCAATGCGCCGCGCCCAACCTCGTTTCCATGCGGACCAAGGAAGGCGTCGCCACGCTCTCCGATCTCGTGCGGTCCTCGCTGCGCCTGCGTCCCGACCGCATCCCCATCGGCGAGGTGCGCGGCTCCGAGGCGCTGGACCTCCTCAAAGCTTGGGGCACCGGCCATCCCGGCGGCGTCGGCACGATCCATGCCGGAACCGGCATCGGTGCGCTGCGCCGGCTCGAACAGCTCATTCAAGAGGCCGTCGTCACCGTCCCGCGCGCGCTGATCGCCGAGACGATCGACCTCGTGGCCGTCCTCTCCGGCCGCGGCTCCGCGCGCCGGCTCGCCGAACTCGCCCGTGTCGAAGGGCTCGGCCCGGACGGGGACTACGCCATCACCCAAGCCATCCCCACCAGCACAGGAGACCCCCCATGAAGCCCCCGATCAATGTCCAAAAACCGCCGAAGCCTTCCGTTCTGCGCGGTGCCTATGACCGTCTCGCTGCCTCGACCGCACTTGTCACCATCATGGTGATGACGGCGACGCCGCCGGCCTATGCCTCCGGCTCATCCATGCCGTGGGAAGCGCCGCTCCAGAAAATCCTCCAGTCGATCGAGGGGCCGGTCGCCAAGATCATTGCCGTCATCATCATTATCGCCACGGGCCTCGCGCTCGCCTTCGGTGATACGTCGGGCGGCTTCCGCAAGCTGATCCAGATCGTCTTCGGCCTGTCGATCGCATTTGCGGCCAGCTCGTTCTTCCTCAGCTTCTTCAGCTTCGGCGGCGGGGCGCTGGTCTGATGGCGGTCGCTTTCGAACAACTGGGTGTGCCGGGATTCACCGTCCCGGTTCACCGCGCGCTGACCGAGCACATCCTGCTCGGCGGTGCGCCAAGGAGCATCGCGATCCTCAACGGGACGCTGGCCGGGGCCGTGGGCCTCGGCCTGCGCCTCTGGCTGGTCGGCCTCGCCATCTGGGCCATCGGCCATTTCGCCGCCGTCTGGGCCGCGAAACGCGATCCACTCTTCGTGGAAGTCGGCCGCCGGCATCTGCGCATCCCCGCCAACCTGTCGGTCTGAGGGGGCCTCGCCATGATGAACCTCGCCGAATATCGCCGCAGCGCCAGCCGCCTTGCCGATTTCCTGCCATGGGCCGCGCTGGTCGGCCCCGGTGTCGTCCTCAACAAGGACGGCTCGTTCCAGCGCACGGCGTCGTTTCGCGGACCTGATCTCGATAGCGCCGTCGCCGCCGAACTGGTCGCCGTCGCCGGCCGCATCAACAACGCCTTCCGTCGTCTCGGCTCCGGCTGGAGCATCTTCGTGGAGGCGCAGCGCCATCAGGCAGCGACCTATCCGAACGACATCTTTCCGGACGCCGCTTCCGGTCTGGTCGATGCCGAGCGCAAAGCCGACTTCGAGGAGGAAGGCGTTCACTTCGTCTCCGGTTACTACCTAACCTTCCTCTATCTGCCGCCGGCCGAGGAAGCTGCCCGCGCCGAAACCTGGCTCTATGAGGGCCGTGAGCGAACCGGCGTCGATCCGAACGAGATCCTGCGCACGTTCGTGGATCGCACGGATCGCGTGCTGGCGCTGCTCGACGGCTTCATGCCCGAATGCGCCTGGCTCGATGACAGCGAGACGCTGACCTACCTTCATTCGACCGTCTCGACCAACCGGCATCGCGTGCGCGTCCCCGAGACGCCGATCTATCTCGATGCGCTGCTCGCCGATCAGCCGCTGACCGGCGGGCTGGAACCGCGCCTCGGCTCCGAGCATCTGCGCATCCTCACCATCATCGGCTTTCCGACCGCGACGACGCCCGGTTTGTTGGACGATCTCAACCGGCTGGCCTTTCCGTATCGTTGGAGTACGCGGGCGATCCTGCTCGACAAAACCGACGCGACGAAGCTGCTGACCAAAATCCGCCGCCAGTGGTTCGCGAAGCGGAAGAGCATCGCCGCGATCCTCAAGGAAGTGATGACCAACGAGGCGTCCGCCCTCTTGGACACCGACGCCGCGAACAAAGCAGCCGACGCCGACGTGGCCTTGCAGGAACTCGGTCAGGACGTGGCGGGCATGGCTTATGTCACCGCGACGATCGCGGTATGGGACGCCGATCCGCGTCTCGCCGACGAGAAGCTGCGCCTGGTCGAGAAGGTCATTCAGGGCCGCGACTTCACGGCCATGATCGAAACCGTCAATGCCGTCGATGCCTGGCTCGGCTCGTTGCCCGGACATGCCTACGCAAATGTCCGCCAGCCGCCCATCTCGACGCTCAATCTCGCCCACATGATCCCCCTCTCCGCGGTGTGGGCGGGGCCGGAACGGGACGAGCATTTCGGTGCGCCCCCCTTGCTGTATGGCAAGACCGAAGGCTCGACCCCGTTCCGCTTAAGTCTCCACGTCGGGGACGTGGGCCACACGCTGGTCGTCGGCCCGACTGGCGCGGGCAAATCCGTGCTGCTCGCCCTCATGGCCTTGCAGTTCCGGCGCTACGAGCGGTCCCAGGTCTTCGCCTTCGACTTCGGCGGTTCGATCCGCGCCGCCGCCGTCGCCATGGGCGGCGACTGGCACGATCTCGGCGGCGGGCTGACCGAGGGCTCGGACGCCTCGGTCTCGCTCCAGCCGCTCGCCCGAATCCACGACACTTACGAACGCGCCTGGGCGGCCGACTGGATCGTTGCGATCCTCATGCGCGAAAGCATCGTCATCACGCCGGAAGTGAAGGAGCACATCTGGACGGCGCTGACTTCGCTCGCCTCGGCGCCCGTCGAGGAACGCACCATCACCGGCTTCGCGGTCCTGCTCCAGTCCAACGACACCAAGCAGGCACTCCGGCCTTACTGCGTCGGCGGCGCCTATGGCCGGCTGCTCGACGCCGAGACCGAGCATCTGGGCTCCGCCGCCGTGCAGGCGTTCGAGATCGAGGGCCTGGTCGGCACGGGGGCCGCGCCTGCCGTCCTGTCATATCTTTTCCACCGCATCGGCGACCGGCTCGACGGGCGGCCGACGCTGCTCATCATCGACGAAGGCTGGCTGGCGCTGGACGATGAAGGCTTTGCCGGCCAGCTCCGCGAGTGGCTGAAGACGCTGCGCAAGAAGAACGCATCGGTCATCTTCGCCACGCAAAGCCTGTCCGACATCGACAATTCGAGCATCGCGCCGGCCATCATCGAAAGCTGCCCGACGCGGCTGTTGCTGCCGAACGAACGCGCGATCGAGCCGCAGATCACGGCGATCTATCGGCGCTTCGGCCTCAATGACCGCCAGATCGAAATCCTCGCGCGGGCCACGCCCAAGCGCGACTATTACTGCCAGTCGCGGCGCGGCAACCGCCTGTTCGAGCTGGGGCTCAGCGAAGTCGGCCTCGCGCTCTGCGCCGCATCCTCCAAATCCGACCAGACCCTGATCGCGAACCTCGTCGCCGAACACGGCCGCGACGGCTTCCTCGCCGCGTGGCTGCGCGCCCGCGACGCCGGTTGGGCCGCCGATCTCATCCCGAACTTCCCCCAAGCAGAAAAGGAGACTCTGCCATGAAGACCCGTCTTACCCGCTCGCGCGCCGCCGTCCTGGCCGCAACGATGCTCGCGGTTTCGCCCATGCTGGCGACGCAGCCGGCCCACGCCTTCGGCTTTGGCCGCATCGTCTATGACCCGACCAACTATGCGCAAAACGTCCTGACGGCGGCGCGCACGCTAGAACAGATCACCCATCAGATTACGAGCCTGCAAAACGAAGCGCAGATGCTCATCAATCAGGCCAGGAACCTCGCCAGCCTGCCGTTCTCGGCCCTCCAGACCTTGCAGCAGAACGTGCAGCGCACCCAGCAGCTTCTCGGCCAGGCGCAGAACATCGCCTTCGACATCCAGAAGGTCGATCAGGCGTTCCAGAGCCAATACGGCAATGTCTCGATGTCGGCGACCGACGCCGAGATGGTCAAGGGAGCGCGCGACCGCTGGAAAAACACCGTCGGCGGCCTTCAGGATGCGATGCGCGTGCAGGCTGGCGTCGTCGGCAACATCGACACCAACCGCTCGCAGATGTCAGCGCTGATCGGGCAGAGCCAGGGTGCGACCGGTGCGCTTCAGGCCACGCAGGCGGGCAATCAGCTCCTCGCGCTCCAGTCCCAGCAGCTTTCCGATCTCGTCGCGCTCCTCGCCGCCAATGGCCGCGCGGGTGCGCTAACCGAGGCCGAGCGCGCCGCAGCCGCCGAACAGGGCCGCGAACAGCGCCGCCGCT
The DNA here is from genome assembly GCF_003938925.1 of Agrobacterium sp. FDAARGOS_525. Lineage (NCBI taxonomy): Bacteria > Pseudomonadati > Pseudomonadota > Alphaproteobacteria > Hyphomicrobiales > Rhizobiaceae > Agrobacterium > Agrobacterium sp. FDAARGOS_525. The sequence goes on from NZ_RKIU01000003.1 coordinate 1,322,657, forward strand.
TCCTGACGCCGGGAACCGCCTATTCGCCCGGCAACGCGTGGATGTTCGGCAACGGCAACTGAGGCCGGAAGGGAGGAGGATCATGGACGGCAAGATGCTGGCCCGGTTGGGCGCCATCGTCTTCGTCGCGGTCGCCATCACGGCGACCGCGATCGAGATGACCCGCAAGGAAGAGGCTCCGGCGCCCGCGCCGGCCAGCCTTCAGGAGCCCGCGCGCGATCCGCTGCGCGAAGGACAACGCCGGTGCCAGCAGCTTGGGCAGAAGGCGGCCGAGAATAGCGAGTGCATGCGCGTCTGGGCCGAAACCCGCGACCGCTTCCTTGGCCGCGCGCCCGCGCCCGCCGCCCCCGAAGGGCGGTGAGCCATGGGCGGCGCAGGCGTCATCGACAATTTCCTCGGAACCTTCACCCGCTATATCGACTCAGGCTTCGGGCTGCTCGGCGGCGAGGTGGCGTTCATCGCCACAACCCTCATCGTCATCGACGTGACGTTGGCGGCGCTGTTCTGGTCCTGGGCCGCCGATGACGACATCATCGCGCGGCTGGTAAAGAAGACGCTGTTCGTCGGCGTCTTCGCCTATCTCATCGGCAACTGGAACAACCTGGCGAAGATCGTCTTCGACAGCTTCGCCGGCCTCGGCCTGAAGGCCAGCGGGACCGGGTTTTCAGCCGCCGACCTGATGCGCCCCGGTAAGGTTGCACAGACCGGCCTCGATGCGGCGCGGCCGCTGCTCGAATCCATCTCCGACCTGATGGGCTGGATCGCCTTCTTCGAGAATTTCATCCAGATCGCCTGCCTGCTCTTCGCCTGGGCGCTGGTCATCCTCGCCTTCTTCATTTTGGCGATCCAACTCTTCGTGACGCTGATCGAGTTCAAGCTGGCGACGCTCGCCGGCTTTGTCCTCATCCCATTCGGCCTCTTCGGAAAAACCGCTTTCATGGCCGAGCGTGTGCTTGGCAACGTGATTTCCAGCGGCATCAAGGTTCTGGTGCTCGCCGTCATCATCGGTATCGGCTCGACGCTCTTCAGTCAGTTCACGCAGGGCTTCGGCGGTCAGACGCCGAGCATCGACGATGCCATGGCCGTCGTACTCGCCGCCTTGTCTCTGCTTGGCCTCGGCATCTTCGGTCCCGGCATCGCCAACGGCCTCGTCTCTGGCGGCCCCCAGCTAGGCGCTGGCGCTGCCGTTGGCACCGGCCTTGCCGCAGGCGGCATGGTGCTCGCCGGTGCTGGCGCTGCCGGCCTTGCCGCCAAAGGCGGCGCAGCCGCGCTTTCCACCGGCGCTGCCGCCGTGCGTGGTGGCGCGACCGCAGCCGGCGCGGCATCCGCCGCCTTCAGCCTCGGTTCGCTCGGCCAGTCCGGCGCAGCGGGCGCGGCATCCGGCATGGGCGGCGTCGGACGCGCGGCAGGCTCCGCCGCCCTGTCGCCGCTGCGCCGTGCGGCGGCGAGCGTCAAATCCAGCTTCTCCGATGGCGTGAAGAGCGGTTTTGGCGCGACGGGCGGCTCCTCGACCATGGGGACCATTGGCGGCTCCGCCGATGCCAGTGCCGACGCATCCGCCACCCAGACCACCAACGGCCAACCCGATTGGGCGAAGCGGATGCAGCGCTCGCAGCGTCTCTCCCACGGCGTCCAGTCCACGGCTCATGCCGTCCGCTCCGGCGACAGCCACGGCTCCGGTTCCTCCGTCAACCTCTCTGAAAGTGACCGCTCATGAATCTCTTCAAGCGTCCTGCCGCGCATTACGGCAAAACACCTCAACCCGAGACGCCTTACCAGAAGGCCGCCCAGGTCTGGGACGAGCGTATCGGCTCGGCCCGCGTGCAGGCCAAGAACTGGCGCTACATGGCCTTCGGCTCGCTAGTTCTTTCCGCAGGCTTCGCCGTCGCTCTCGTCTGGCAGTCGGTGCAGGGCACCGTCGTTCCCTGGGTGGTGCAGGTCGACAAGCTCGGCCAGGCCCAGACCGTCGCCCCTGCGACCGCCGATTTCCGCCCGACCGATCCGCAGATCGCGTGGCATCTCGGCCGCTTCATCGAACAGGTGCGCAGCATCCCCGCCGATCCGATCATCGTCCGGCAGAACTGGCTTCGCGCCTATGAATGGACCACCGATCGCGGAGCAGGCGCGCTCAACGACTACGCCCGCACCAACGACCCTTTCACCAAGGTCGGCAAGCAGCAGATCGCCGTGGATGTCTCCAGCGTCATCCGCGCATCGCCCGACTCGTTCCGCGTCGCCTGGACGGAACGCCATTTCGAGAACGGCCAGCTTTCGGGCACAGAACGCTGGACCGCGATCCTGACCATTGCCGTGCAGCCGCCGCGCGACGCGGAACGGCTGAAAGCCAATCCGCTCGGCATCTATGTCAACGCCATCAACTGGTCGCGGGAGATGGGCCAATGAACCGCGCTATTCGCAAGCCCGCCATCGCGGCCGTTCTGCTCTCGGCGACCATGCTCGCCGGCTGCGCCTCCACCAAACCGCCGCAGATCAGCTACGACAATAGCGTCCCGCCGCTGCCGGCCATTCCCGTCGCCGTGACGGATGAGCGGCTGAAGCCATTGCATGTGCCTCCCGCCTGGACGGTCGCACGCGGGGGCCAGACGGCCAGCACCGCGACCGGCCGCGTCGAAAACGCTAATGTCGCTGCCCGTGTGCAGCCGCGCCGGGAGGGCTACTTCAACGCCATACAGGTCTATCCGTGGTCGGAAGGCGCGCTCTATCAGGTCTATGCCGCGCCCGGCCAGATCACCAGCATCACGCTCGAACCCGGCGAGACCCTGACGGGCGCGGGACCGATCGCCGCTGGCGATACCGCCCGCTGGATCATTGGCGATACCGAATCCGGTTCCGGCGTCGCCCGCCGCGTGCATGTGCTGGTGAAGCCGACGCGCGCCGACATCACCACCAATCTCGTCATCACCACCGACCGGCGCACCTACATGGTCGAGCTGCGTTCCGGCGAGAAGCCCTATATGCCCGCCGTGTCCTGGTCCTATCCACAGCCGGCAGGTGGCGGGCGTCAGGCGGTTCCCGCAACGCCGGTCATCCCTGTCGTCACCGCGCGCAACTACCGTTACGGCCTGACCGGCAGCGTCAATCCGCCATGGAAGCCCGTCGCCGTCTATGACGACGGCCGCCGTGTCTATGTCGAATTCCCGCGCGGCATCGTGCAGGGCGAAATGCCGCCGATCTTTGTCATCGGCCCCGAAGGCGAGGCCCAGATCGCCAACACTCGCATCCATCAACACATCCTGATCGTCGATCGCCTGTTCGGCGCGGCCGAGCTGCGCCTTGGCGCGGGCGACCGCCAGCAGACCGTCAGGATCGTCCGCACTGACGGGAGGCCGCAGTCATGAGTGAAGCCGAATCCAACGCCGCTCCGATGCGCCTGCGCGCCGAAGCTCCGCGCGTCACGCGCCTGTCACGCAAGATGCTCGCCAGCGTCGCGGCTGTCGCCCTGGTCGGGATCGGCGGGGCACTGATCTACGCGCTCCAGACACGCACGGGCAGCGATGGCGGCGAGAAATTATACTCCACCAACAACCGCCAGACCGCCGACGGTCTCGCCGGCCTGCCGCGTGACTACACCGGCCCCGTCCTTGGGCCAGCGCTGCCGGGCGATCTCGGCGGCCCGATCCTGTCCGCGCAGAATGCCGGTCAGCCGGTCGCGTCGGCCGTCGTTCCGACGCCGGGTGTCGACGAGGCCGAGCAGCGCCGCCGCGCCGAGGAGGAAGCCGCACGCCTCAGCACCGTGTTCTTCCAGACGAGGCAGGGTTCGACCGCCGCGACACCGGGCGCAATGCCGGGCCTTGCCGGTTTCGACGCCGGTAGCGCCGCAGCAGGGCAACCGACCGCACAGGACCGGCAACTGGCCTTCCTCAACGCCGCAGCGGACCGGCGCACGGTCACGCCGGATCGCGTAACGCCGCCGGCGTCGCCCTTCGTGCTTCAGGCAGGCGCAGTCATATCGGCCGCGCTTATCACCGGCATTCGTTCCGATCTTCCCGGCCAGATCACCGCGCAGGTCACGGAGAACATTTATGACAGCCCGACCGGCAGCATCCTGCTCGTGCCGCAGGGCACGCGGCTGATCGGCCAGTATGACAACAGCGTCCAGTTCGGCCAGCGCCGCGTGCTACTCGTCTGGAACCGCCTCATCATGCCGAACGGCCGTTCCATCGTTCTCGAGCGCCAGCCGGGCGCGGACACGCAGGGCTATGCCGGTTTGGAGGATGGTGTCGATTATCATTGGTGGGATCTCGCCAAGGCCGCCGCGCTCTCGACCCTGCTTGGCGTCGGCGCGGAACTCGCCACCGACGACAATGACCGCCTGATCCGCGCCATCCGCGACGGTGCTCAGGACACCGTGAATCAGGCCGGTCAGCAGATCGTCCAGCGCCAGTTGCAGGTTGCCCCGACGCTGACCATCCGGCCCGGTTTCCCGGTGCGCGTCATCGTTACAAAGGATTTGGTGCTCGAACCCTACAGGAGCTGACCATGACCAAGCTGAAACTCGGCCCCATCGCCGATGATAAACCCGTCAAGATTACGCTGGAGCTGCCAGCGACGCTCCATCGCGATTTGTCCGACTACGGCCGCCTCTTGGCCGAAGGCGGCGCGCCCATCGAGCCCGCCAAGCTGATCGTGCCGATGCTCGAACGCTTCATCGCCACCGACCGCGGTTTCGCCAAGGCGCGACGGTCAACAGGTTGATCGCTCTAAGCCGATTGCCGGTGTGGAATGGTGCAAACGCAAATGACCTGCGCCGCAGATGACGGGGGTGCCGCACACATATGTGCTTAAATACGGCACGCTACCGGCCAGAGATCTTTCGCCATGGTTCGCCAGACGCCGGGAATGCAGCCAAGTCGCTGACCCGGTTGAACGAAGGAGGTCTGGCATGAACACATGGATTGGCGGGATCGGACGCGGCGGAGATGGACGATGAACCAGCCGTCGCCCCCTCTTAGCAAACGCACCATCCGCAGGGACCAGCTTCGCGAGATCGTCCCCCTGGCCGACACCACCATCTACGACATGGAGCAGCGCGGCGAGTTTCCGCAGCGCTTCTACCTGACCTCTCGAACCGTGGTATGGGATCTCGGCGAGGTTGAGGCTTGGCTCGAAGAACGTCGCCGAGCCTCCAGAGCGAAGACGGCCAAGCGTGCGCCGGCGCCCGACGTCACGCTCAGGAAGACCCGTCCGGTCAAAGGCTAGGCTCCGGGGCCAGAAGGTCCATGGAGGTCGGATAGAGCGTCGGGGTGTATTTCTGGCCGCCGACCCATGCGTCGATCAGATTGCCCCATTCCTGCATCATGTGCCGGCGCTGGTGCTCATACTCGGCCTTGTTATAGACGCCGCGCGAAGAACGTCCGTCCTCGTGAGCCAGGCACTTCTCGATCCAGTCGCTGTTGAAGCCCAGTTCGTTGAGCAGCGTCGAGCCCGTGCGACGAAGGTCATGCACGGTGAAGGGCTCCAGCGGCAGTCCCGCCTTCTTGGCCTGCACGACGACCGCCGTGGTGACGCGGTTGAAGGTCGCGCGCGACATCGGCGCATCCGCGTCGTAGCGCGACGGCAGCAGGTAGCGCGAATTGCCGGCACAGGTCTTGAGCGCGACGAGGATGTCGAGCGACTGTTCGCACAGATAGACGTTGTGCGGCTTGGAGCGTTTCATGCGCTCCTTCGGGATCGACCACACGGCATTCTCGAAGTCGACCTCATCCCACACCGCGTCCTGCAGCTCGCTCTTGCGGACCATGGTAAGCAGGATGCATAGCGGCAATCAAGGTGAGATTCAGCGTCAATCAGGATGAGACTTGCGCCGGGGTGTGACGAAGTGAGGGCGTAGCCCGATCGTAGTCATACCCCGGCGTGGCGCAGATTTTCGGCGTCTCAAGATCGCGGTCGGTCCGGTACATTTGCGGTTTTCTGGATTGGAGAACCAGTTTGTGCCGGGTCGCCATTTAACCGATCATCAGATGAGACTCTTTATGAAGTACCGACAAACGCATTCCGTAGAGATCGCCGCGGCAAAAGCGTCGATCAGCCGAGCCACGGCATACCGCCTCGACAAGAAGGTACACCTACCATCTCAGAGCAAAGCGCCGCGTGGACGTCGCCGCCCTGATCCCCTCGAGCCGATTTTCGAGACTGAAGTCGTCCCGCTGCTGAAGGCCGCCCCTGGCATCCGTGCCGTCGCCGTCTACAACGAGATGCTGCGCCGACATCCAGAACTATCTGAAGGTATCCGCCGTACGCTTGAACGACGCATCCGGTCGTGGCGTGCTGTCAATGGCGAAGCGCAGGAGGTCATCTTCCGCCAGACGCACGAGCCAGGCCGACTGGGCCTTTCGGATTTTACCGACGCCAGCGGCCTTGGTGTAACGATCGCCGGCCAGCCGCTTGATCATCTGTTCTATCACTTTCGGCTCGTCTGGTCGGGCTTCGAACACGCCCATGTCATTCTCGGCGGGGAAAGCTTCGTCGCGCTGGCCGAAGGACTTCAAAATGCCCTGTGGTCCGTGGGTGGTACGCCGCTTTATCATCGCAGCGACAGCCTGTCGGCGGCATTCCGCAACCTCGATGCCGACGCCAGGGTCGATCTCACACACCGTTACGATCAGCTTTGCTCCCATTATCGGATGACCCCGACGCGCAACAACAAAGGTGTCGCGCATGAGAACGGCTCGATCGAAAGCTCGCATGGTCATCTCAAAAACGCTGTTCACGATGCCCTGCTGATGCGGGGCACCAAGGAATTCGACGATCTCGGTTCTTACCGCGCTTTTGTCGACGAGATCGTCAGCCGTCGCAACGCTGCCCATGGCAGGCGTATCGATGCAGAGCGGTCCCATCTGCAGTCGCTGCCTGAGCGCCGGACCACGGACTTCGAGGAGATTGTTGTCACTGTGTCCCGGACGGGCGGCTTCACCCTGCGCAAGGTCTTCTACACCGTGCCGTCCCGCCTGATCGGCCACAGGTTACGAGTTCGCCTGTTCGACGATCGGCTGGATGTCTTCGTTGGCGGTACGCATCTGATGACGTTGCGCCGGGGACGTGGCCACGCTGACGGGCGACACGACCAGGTCGTCAACTACCACCACGTCATCCATTCCCTGCGTAAAAAGCCGATGGCGCTCCGTGGCCTCGTTTATCGCGACAAGCTCTTCCCGCGAGAAGAATATCGCAAGGCCTTCGAGGCCCTGACCGAACATCTTCCCGATAAGCAGGCTTGCAAGATCACCGTTGAGCTTCTGGCACTGGCGCATGACCGCGGCTGCGAACGCGAACTTGCCGAAGAATTGGCCAGGACACTCGATGCTGGTGAGTTACCCAACCTGGCTGCCATGCGAGCGCTCTTCGGTCCGGACCCGGCCAAGCTGCCGACCGTTCATGTGCAACTCGCATCGCTTAACGGTTATGAGGCCCTGATCGGGACGGGAGAAGCCGCATGAAGAACGCACACGCCATCGATGAAGCACGGCTCGGTATCATGCTCAACGAACTTCGGTTGCCGACAATTAAAACGCTTTGGCCGCAATTTGCCGAGCAGGCGGACCGGGAAGGATGGCCAGCAGCTCGATTCCTGTCGGCTATTGCCGAGCACGAGCTGGCAGAACGTGCAAATCGCAGGATTGAACGGCATCTCGCCGAAGCGCACCTGCCGCCTGGAAAGACCTTGGACAGCTTCGCCTTTGACGCTGTACCTATGATCTCGAAGGCCCAGGTCATGGCAATTACCGCCGGCGACAGTTGGCTCGCCAAGGGAGCGAACATCCTCATGTTCGGTCCGCCCGGCGGAGGAAAGAGCCATCTTGCTGCTGCCATCGGTCTCGCGCTGATTGAGAACGGATGGCGGGTCCTGTTCACCCGAACCACCGATCTTGTGCAGAAGCTTCAGGTTGCCCGTCGAGAACTCCAGCTTGAATCAGCCATCGACAAACTCAACAAATACGACCTGCTCATCCTCGATGACCTCGCCTACGTCACCAAGGACCAGGCGGAAACAAGTGTGCTCTTCGAACTGATCTCGGCCCGATACGAGCACAGGTCGATCCTGATCACCGCCAATCAGCCGTTCGGAGAGTGGAACAGGGTCTTTCCCGATCCTGCCATGACACTCGCCGCAGTCGACCGGCTCGTGCACCATGCCACGATCTTCGAGATGAATGTCGAAAGCTATCGCCGCAGAGCAGCACTTGAGGAAAAGCGCCAGCGAGGCCGACCCGCTTCGTTTGCGACAATCAGGACCTCAACGCTGTCTGTCGCGGAGCGGCAATCAGAAAATGACGAAGAACTTGTCAGCGACAATCAGCATGATAATCTGACCCCGACCGCGACCTAAGAATCTCATCCAGATTGTCGCCCGCGTCTCATCCTAATCGCCGCGCTATAGCAGGATCAGCTTCAGGCCGAGCCGGATCGTCGGCAACGTCGCCACATGCTCAAGCTGGCCGAGCATGACCCGGATTTCGGCGGGCGAGAGCGAACGGTCCTTCGGAACGAACGTCGCGATCGAGGCAGGCCCGACCTCTTCGGCGGGGTTCGGCACCTTCTCGCCGTGCAACTTGGCGAATGCGAACACCAGCTTCACGATGTCACGGACATGGACGGCCGTGGCCGGCGCTCCCCGCTTCTTCACCTTATCGCACATCGCCCGGAGATCCTCAGGCGTGATTTCCGTCAGCAGCCGGTTGCGGAACGTCGGCAGGATGTCGCGCTCGTAGATCGAGCGCCGCATCGCGCGGGTGCTTTCCGCCATCCGGTGCTCTTGCAGCCAGCGTTCGCCAAACTCGCCGAAGCTCTTCGCTTCCTTGATGCGGCGTTTCTCGCGCTGCTTCTCCTGGGCGGGCGACCGCCCTTCCTGAATCGAGCGCTGCGCGTCGATCAACTTCTCCCGCGCACGGGCCAGAGAGAGGCCCGCCGGCCCGTAGCGGCCGAGCGTCAAAGTCTCCCTTCGACCGTGCATACGGTAGTCATAGCGGAATACCACGGCGCCCGACGGGTTCACGACGACGTACATACCGTCACGGTCAGAGACCTTGTATAATTTATCCTTTGGTTTCAGTGACTTGATCGCAGCATCAGTAAGCATCGGACCCTCCGATTTCGTTCAAGAAACGTCAGAGAGCCCCAAAAATACCGTCAGGCCAAAATGGATCAATCCTTACGGAAGATTTCCCTTTATTCTCAATGGAATAAGGTCAAAAAAATACCGTCACAAGCTCTCTAAGCCATGACGGTATATGCAATTCTGCGATGTCACAAGACGCCCCATACCGTCAGCCCCGCCGTCGATCGCGAGGCTTGCCCAGCGATTGACAGCGAAAGATGGCGGGAGAAAAATTATTTATTTTCAGCGTGTTATGGAGGGATATCGGCGGCTATCGGCGGTGTTTGGGTAGGCCCGAATTATTCCCACTCGATCGTGCCGGGCGGCTTGCTCGTGACATCGTAGACGACACGGTTGATGCCGCGCACTTCGTTGATGATGCGGGTTGCCGCACGGCCGAGGAAGTTCATGTCGTAGGGATAGAAATCCGCAGTCATGCCGTCCACCGAGGTCACCGCGCGCAGCGCACAGACGAAGTCATAGGTTCGGTAGTCGCCCATGACGCCAACAGTCTGGACCGGCAGCAGCACGGCGAAAGCCTGCCAGATGGTGTCGTAAAGACCGGCCTTGCGGATCTCGTCGAGATAGATCGCATCCGCTTTACGCAGGATATCGAGCTTTTCACGGGTAATCGCACCGGGGCATCGGATCGCAAGACCCGGACCGGGGAAGGGATGGCGGCCGATGAAGCTTTCCGGCAGGCCGAGTTCGCGGCCAAGAGCGCGCACTTCGTCCTTGAAGAGTTCACGCAGCGGCTCGACGAGTTGCATGTTCATGCGCTCGGGAAGACCGCCGACATTGTGGTGGCTCTTGATGGTCACCGAAGGGCCACCGGAGAAGGAGACACTTTCGATGACGTCGGGGTAGAGCGTGCCCTGCGCGAGGAAGTTCGGAGCACCCTTGCCATCGGCGGCAATCTTGGCCGCTTCGGCCTCGAAAACCTCGATGAACAGACGGCCGATGGTCTTGCGCTTCACTTCCGGATCGGAAACGCCGGAGAGTTCGCCGAGGAACAGGTCGGATGCGTCCACATGAACAAGCGGAATATTGTAGTGGTCGCGGAACATGCCGACGACCTGTTCGCTTTCCCCAAGCCGCATCAGCCCATGATCGACGTAAACGCAGGTCAGCTGGTCGCCGATAGCCTCATGAATGAGAATAGCTGCAACCGAAGAATCGACGCCACCTGAAAGTGCACAGAGCACCCGGCCGGTGCCGACCTGCTCGCGGATCTTGCGGATCATCTCGGCGCGATAGGCCGCCATCGTCCAGTCGGATTTCAGACCAACGATCTTGTGCACGAAGTTTGACAGCAGCTTGCCGCCATCGGGCGTATGCACCACTTCCGGATGGAACATGGTGGAGTAATAGTGCCGCTTCTCGTCCGCTGCGATGGCGAACGGTGCGTTTTCGGAGGTTGCGATGACCTCGAAGCCTTCCGGCAGCTTCGTCACGCGGTCGCCATGGCTCATCCACACCGGGTAGCTTTTGCCCTGCTCCCAGAAGCCTTCGAACAGCGGGCTAGCCTTCTTGATGTCGATATCGGCGCGGCCGAATTCCGCCGCATGGCCGCCCTCGACAACGCCGCCGAGCTGTGTGCACAGTGTCTGCTGGCCATAGCAGATGCCGAGGATCGGTACCTTGCTGTCGAACACTGCCTGCGGCGGGCGCGGGCTTCCTTCCGCCGTGACAGATGCGGGGCCGCCGGAGAATATCACGCCCTTGGGCTGAAGTTTCTCAAACGCCTCTGCGGCATTCTGGAACGGGTGGATTTCGCAATAGACCCCGGCTTCGCGGATGCGGCGCGCAATCAGCTGCGTCACCTGGCTGCCGAAATCGATGATGAGAATGCTGTCGGGATGGGCTATCTGGGTCATGGCGAGCCTTTAAAGAAAATGGCGGCTTTAGGCAACCCGGAAGCGGGTGGCAAACAGTAGAAAATCGCGAAAATCGCAAGGTTCAGAGGGCTATCGCGCCGTCTTCGATAGCGCGACAGAGCCGGTCAACGGCATCCGCCAGTTTTTCATCGATGATGTGCAGATACTCGGTCCAGTCATTCACGTGTTTCACATCGGCCTTGCCGTCGGAAATACCGCGCAGGCCAATCAGCGGTAAACCGAAACGCTGGCATGCTCTTAAAACTGCATATGTCTCCATTTCCACCATATCGGCGTCGATCAGCCCATAGGCCTCGCCGGAAACGACATTGGCGCCGGTGGAAAGCCGCGCCCCGGCAACGTCGGGTATCCGCAAGGGCAAGGCCACCTCCGCCGGCAGGTCGAGAAACGGTGTGCAACCCTTCGCAAAACCGAAGGGAGAGGCATCCATGTCACGATAAGAAACCGACACTGCCTGGTAGATTGCGGTCTGTTCGAGCGTGCGGGAACCGGCGGAGCCGAGCGACACAACGAGGTCTGGCAGATGGCCCGCCGTATCGAGACCGGCAAGAACGGTCGTGACCGCAATAGCCGCTTCGACGGGTCCAACACCGGTCATCAGCGGTGTGATGCGTGACTGCAGGTGGGGACCGTATTCGGCGGAAGCCGCCATGACGAACAGGAGTGATTTATCCGCGACATGCATAAGCTGGTAGCTCATCCGGTAATATCCTCGCGTCCTTTAACCACCATCATCGTGCCCGTCATTGAGGCGATCAGCTTTGCCGGCCCATCGGACAGGGCATAGGCGCGACCATCGGCGACGATAAGATTATTGCCGGGCTTGATGATCTCGCCGCGAAACAGAAACCGCTCGCCGCGTCCCGGCGACATGAGGTTCACCTTGAACTCGATGGTCAGCAGCGAGGCTTCCGGCTCAATGATCGTATAGGCGGCATAGGTGCAGGCGGTATCCAGACCGGCGGCGATGACACCCGCATGCAGTATGCCGTGCTGCTGCGTCAGCTTTTCATGAAAAGGGAGTTCGATTTCCACCAGCCGGTGTTCGATACGGCTGATTTCGGCGTTAATCGCCTGAACCACGCCCTGCCGCGCAAAGCTTCTTTCTATCCGCTGACGAAAATCGCCGGGATCAGTGATCTCCATGGCCTGCCTGCCTGCTTCTGCCTCATCGCAAACTGACATGGCGCGGGGCGGCAGGCAAGACAAGGGCGATGCGGCAAATTAGAGAAATTAGGAAAAATCCAGCGCGCTTTTCCTTTGGAAATGCGCAAGCACTTTAGTTAAGCATGCCGATGCTTGCGTTGAGCACCGTCGCAAAGGCGACCCATACGGCATAGGGTACGAAAAGCCACATTGATATGCGGTCACGACGATAGGAGAGCGCTATAAAGGCGACGATGCTGATCAGCATCGGGATGATGACAATCAATGCGCCAGCCGGACTTTGCATGCCGAAAAAGATCGGCGACCACAGAAAGTTCAGTACCATCTGGGTGAACCAGAGCCGCATGCGCGTTCCCATCGGCCTGCGAATCCATGTCCGCGCGCCAGCAACGCCGATCAGCACGTAAAGCGCGGTCCAGACAGGCCCGAAAATCCAGTTGGGCGGATTGAAGAAAGGCTTCTGCAGCGATTGATACCATTCGCCGGGTACATTGTTGACGCCGATCAACGCCCCTACGGCAACAACGACAACCACAAAGACAATATAGATCGCAAGATTTCTCATAATCGGTCCAATGCGCCGGCTGGGCTTTTGTTCCCCTGTTTTTTCAATATTTTAGCTGGATAGCCGCACGATGTGCTGGTCCCATGCCACATCGCTGCGCCGGGTTCCGAAAAACCCCTGATAGGACGAAACCGCGATGCCTCTTAAGGCGGGCGCAACACCTGCCGCGTCCCGCACTGTCGTCTCGGAAACCACACGCCCGGTTTTTGCATCCAGCGTCACGGCGGCGTTGCCGTTGGGCGAGGTCAGGCCAACCAGCTGATCGCGTCGGTTGACGGCGATGGCACCCACATAATTGGCAAGGCGGACCGTTGTTTCTTCCGGTAGATCCACAAAGGTTACATCCTCACCCCTAGAGAAATGGCCGACAAGTGGCGGAAGATCGTTGCGCGGTCCTTCATACTGGCAGGCGAACCAGATGCGCCCGTCATCCCCGATATCGACATGACGTGTGGATAGCTGCCGCAGTCCGTTCGGCATCGCGTGTTTCTGAATCAAATGGCCGGTTGCTGCGTCCAGCAGCACGAGAGAAGGTTGCATCCTGTCGACGTTGAGCTTGGTGCGGCCGAAATCCGGATGGGTTTCGATACCACCATTGGCGATGATGATCGTTCGCCCGTCGTCGCTCACCGTCATGTCATGCGTGCCGACGCCATGCGCGTCATATTCGCCGATGCGTATGAAGCCGTTTCTGGCGTCATAGAGCCCGATAACGCCACGATTGCCGTCGAAGTCGTTTTCGCTGGCATAGAGGATCGACCCATCTGGCGAAAACTGTCCATGACCGTAGAAATGGCGGTTTTCCGGCGTGTGCATCACGATCGGTTCGCGATGCCCCCCGGGGTCGAAGGCCATAAAGAATGTCCCCGGCCGGCGGGCAAAGGCCACGGTCATGCCGGTCGCGCGGCTCGTCGCCATTCCATGGGCGCGGGCAGGAAGCGTGACGCGGTCGATGATCCCGCCGCCCTCGCTCACCGTCGCAATGCCGTAGGACCCGTCACGGGCGCGGAAGGCAGAAGCAAAGACCGCGTCTGTCCGCTCAAGCGCATAAAGTGAACGGGGAGCCAAGGCGGTGAGGAAGGAAACTCCCGCCGCTTTGATGAAGCTGCGCCGATCTATCAGTGTCCGCCTGGCGCCGGAGATCATCGGCTCAATCCCCATCGGCGAAAGAAAAGCCGGAACTGAGGCCAATCGCGCCGCCATATTGATCGTTTAACCGGTAGATAAGGTCTTTGCCGTTCAGCAGAAGATAATCCACCTTCGCTCGCTGATCGTCCTGATCCAGCGCCTTTTGCACATCTGCATCGATTGTCCCGGCCACGCGGATCATCGATTTGGCAATGAAGTCGATGGAATTTACGATGGAGCGTTGGTCGGGGGGGACGAGTTCGGCCATATCGGCGGTATGCAGCAGTGTCTGAATGGCCTTGATGTTTGTGGAGATGCTTCTCCATGTCAGGCCAGACCGCCAGTAAATGGCGGTGCGGGGAAACGTCGCCTTGTCCGGCCCCTTGTAAAAGGTCTCGATCCGCTGGTCGCGGATCGCCTCGGCGCCGTGCACCAGAATGCCGAGCAGGGCAACCAGCGCCTCTCGTTCGTCGCGGAAGACGGGGTTATCAGGCCCCGGCTGCGTCCAGTTTTTCTGTGCGCCATCGGCCGCGTTCCAGCTATCGGAAAGCTCTGCCGCGACATCGGCGATATTGCCGGCAATGGCGGCTCCGAAACGGCAGCGGAAATCGCCCTTCTTATCAAGAAGTTCGTTCGCGCCGGTGCCGTAGAGAATGAATTCCAGGGCGCCCAGCCCCTGTGCGGCAACGCTCTTGCCACTCAGGCCTTCGGCGGTGGTAACGCTTTCATCCTTGTCGGAAAGGTAACGCTGAACCTGTTTCAGCCCGAGCCCCTTCTTGTCGGGATAATAAAGGACGCGCTCGAAACGGTTCTGTTCGATGACAGGGCCGACACGCACGATCTCTATGGTCGACCAGCTTGAGACCGCATCGGCAAAGGCGTCCTTCGCCGTCTTCTCCGTCGTAGCAGAAGGCGCCGCGCAGAAAGCCTTCATGCTGTCCTCCAGCGTCTCTGCCGAGCGTCGGAAGTGGTCGTAGCCGGGTCGGATGAAGCCGTTCACTGCCTTTTCCATGACGCCGCGTACCTGTGCGGGGTCGAGCGGTGGCGGCGGCATCAGTTCCACATCCTGGGCCATGGCCGGCTGTGTCGTCAAAAGCATCAGCATGGATATGAGGCCGGAGATTTTTCGCATGGCTTTTTTCATTAAAGAGACTCCAGAAAGGCCAGCAAAGCCTGCCGGTCGGATTTTTTCAAGACGGCAAAGGCGTCGCGCGCTTTCTGACCTTCGCCGCCATGCCATAATATCGCTTCCGTCAGGCTGCGCGCGCGCCCGTCATGCAGGTAAAAACCATTGCCATTCACGCGTTCTGTCAGACCTATGCCCCAGAGAGGCTGGGTCCGCCAGTGTCGTCCGCTTGCTTCGCCCACCTGTTGGCCATCGGCAAGCTCCTCTCCCATGTCATGCAGCAGAAAATCGGAATAGGGCCAGATAAGCTGAAACGCATGCATCGGATCGGCGGCATCGCGTCGGGTGACGAATTTGGGGGAGTGGCAGGCCGTGCAGCCCGATGCGTAAAAGAGTTGCTTGCCCCGCAGCACCATCGGCTCACCGACATCACGCCGTTGCGGCACGGCGAGGTTTTCAGTGTAGAAGGTCACGAGATCGAGAACCTGATCCGGCGCCTCCACCGGCCCGAGCCGCGGTTGCACGCCCGTTGGCATGGCGAGACATTTTTTCTGCCTGTCGGTACAGTCGCCATAGGCATTCGGCGCATCCGGTGTGGAGATGCCGATATCGTGGGAGAAAGCGCTTGCGCTCTGGTCGCGTACGCTCGCGTTCTGAGCTTTCCAACCAAACCTCCCGATTTTCTTTTCGCCGGTGCGATGATCCTTGACCCAAGCGGGACGCCCTTGAATGCCGTCCCCATTCTTGTCGTCCGGATCGGCGTTGGCCAGAATATCGGTGTCGCTGATAGCTTCTATCAAGCCAAGCCCAAGGGTCGGCATGGCAATGCGTGCTGACAGCGAAGTATCGGCGCTGAGCGGGCCATATTTCAACTCTGCCACGGCATAATCAGGCTGGCGCAACGTCACCATCTCACCATCCGCCAGGGACACTCGCTTTTCCGTATAGGTGATGACAGCCTTGCCCTCGGCCTCAAGGCCGGGAATGGCAAGATTCTGAAGCTGCCGTCCATAAGTGTCGTCAGGAAAGTTCAACACTTCATGGCGCGCGATCGCCGTCCGTTCCGCCTCGTCTCGAGCCGGCCTTGCCAGCCGTAGAAACAGAGAGACGGCGTCTTCGCCGGCAAGAGGCGGACGGCCCCTGCCATCCTTCACATGGCACGTCTGGCAGGATCGGGCGTTGAAGAGCGGCCCCAAACCGTCTGAAGCCTGCGTGGAAGAAGGAGAAGAGACCCACAATTTCTGAAACAGCGCGTTGCCAAGCTTAAAATCCTGCCTCCGCTTCGGGGGCATGGTGGCTGACGGATGGGAAAACGCGTTGCTGTCAGTTCTGTTGGTATTGGTCGACGCCCCGCCAGACATGGCTTCGAAAGGCTCCGGGCCGGTAAAATCGATCGCCGGAGCGGTTACGGCAAGAACGCGGTTTCTGTCATTTTCCGTCAGATCGTCACGCAAGGATGCGGCAAGCGTCGCCGTCGCCAAAAGACAGGCTGCCCCGGCGAATAAGAACGGCCTACGGATCGGCGACAGAGACATTTCCATGAAAGTCAAACGCGTGCGGGGAGCAACAGGCCGCAGTCTCCCTGCGGCCAGTTTTTGCCGTTTATTTGAAAACGGCGTTCGGATTATCGAGGCTGTCGGATCCTTCGAGGTCAATCTTGCCGAGATCGAGTGCAGCAATGACGCGTTCGACCGACTTCGTCTGGTCGAGGAGGCCATCGATGGCGGCCTGAACCACGGCGTTGCCTTCCTTGTTGCCCTCGCCGATCATCTGATCGTAGGCCTCGACCGTCTGAGCGCGCTTTTCCATCGCGTGCATGGCATTGAGCGTCTTGTCCAGCTTCGCCAGCATCTCGTCGTTCAACGCCTTGTCTTTGGAGCCGACCAGTTCCGAGAGCGACGCGCCAGTCATCTTCGTTCCGTCCACACGGGTATAGTCGCCGGTATAGGCCGAGGCGATGCCGATCGCGTCGTTGAGATGCGAATTATAGGTATTGTCGGAGAAGCAATCATGCTCCTCTTCCGGATCGTGCAGCAAAAGGCCAAGTTTCATGCGTTCGCCGGCCAATTCACCATAGGAGAGCGAGCCCATGCCGGTGAGAATGGCGGTTAGGCCTGCCTTCGGATCGCCTTCCAGCGTTTTGGTTGCTTCGCCTTCCGGCGCCCAGGCGTCGACCATCTCCTGCAGATCCTTGATCAGCAGGGTGGAGGCGGATTTCAGATAATCGGCACGGCGATCGCAATTGCCGTTCGTGCATTTCGCCTTGTCATAATCGGTGTAAGGGCGGTTGCCTGCGCCCGGCCCGGTGCCGTTCAGATCCTGGCCCCAGAGCAGGAATTCGATGGCGTGGTAACCTGTCGTCACATTGGCTTCGACATCGCCCGCCTCGTGCAGGCTTTCGATGAGTTCCGGGGTGATCTTGGAGGCGTCGACCTCTTCACCACTGATCTTGATCTTCGGGTTGGCGATGATATTCGCAACATAAAGCTCGTTTTCGTCGCTTTCCGTGCCATAGGAACCATCGACGTAGTCGATCAGGCCTTCGTCCAGCGGCCAGGCGTTCACCTTGCCTTCCCAATCGTCAACGATCGGGTTGCCGAAACGATAGACTTCCGACTGTTGATAGGGAACACGTGCCTTGATCCAGGCTTCCCGCGCGGCCTTTAACGTTTCTTCGCTCGGTGTGGCGATCAATGCGTCGACGGCCTTATCCAGCGCCTTCGCTGTGATCAGCGAATCCTCGTATTTCGCATGTGCGACATCGGCATAGTGCTTGACAACAGCGGCCGCGTCGGTGGCAGCCTTTGCAGGAACCGCGGTGAAAGCCGCCGATGCGGCAAGAAGCGCGAAAGAAGCGCTGAGAATGGTTTTGCGGATCATGATCCCTCTCCTTGAGCAGGCATGAAATAACTTCACGCTGCGGCAAGCGAGTTCTGACCCAATCACAAACTTGTGTCAAACATTCTAGTTTAGAATGCTTTGAAACAAGCCTGTGCTGTATTTCCCAGGTAAAATCCCTGGATGCAAAATGCTTTTATGCTCTGCGTTTCATCAGGCAGAAGAAGAAACCGTCCGTATCTGTGGTTGCAGGCGTGAGCGTCACTGTCTTGCCGTCGGAAGAATGCGGTTTGTTGGCATTGCTGCCGAAAGTCGTTTGCCACCGCTCCAACGCCGAACCAATGGCAAAATCTGGATTTTGCTCGCAGAAACGACGGACCTGCTGTTCGTTTTCTTCGGGAAGCACCGAACAGGTTACATAGAGCAGCTCTCCGCCCGGGCGCACGAATCCCTTGGCCTGCGAAAGTGCCTCGCTCTGCTGTTGCACGCGCTCTTCCAGATTGCGCGCGGTCAGCCGCCATTTGGTGTCGGGGCGCCGCCGCCATGTTCCGGTTCCGGTGCAGGGGGCATCGACGAGAACGCGGTCGAATTTTTCCTGAAACGGCGTGAGGCCCGATGCGCGGTCATGAACCTGCACATTACGCGTGCCGGCCCGCTTCAGCCGTTCGATGATCGGCGCAAGGCGCTTGCGGTCGGCGTCGAAGGCGTGGACCTGACCCTTGTTGTTCATGCTGGCAGCCATGGCCAGCGTCTTGCCGCCGCCGCCTGCGCAATAATCGAGGATCTGATCACCCTCATGCGCGCCGGCGAGATCGGCGACGATCTGCGACCCCTCGTCCTGCACTTCGAACCAGCCCTTCTGAAAGGAGAGTTCGGCGGTGACGTTCGGCAGGCGGGATGGGCCTTCGCCTGCGGGAATGCGAACACCCTGACGGGCGATGTGCGTGGCCTCCGCGCCGCTTTCCTCAAGAACCTTCAAAACCTTTTCACGGGTCGCCTTCAAGGTGTTGGCACGCAGATCGAGAGTAGGGCGCTCATTGAGCGCCTGAGCCTCAGTCAGCCAGCGCTCCCGGAATGCGGTCTCGAAGGAAGATTGCACCCAATCGGGAATGTCGCCCTGAACATGGGCCGGCGCCTCGGCAAGGGAACGGGAGAGAAATGCCTGCTGTCTTTCTGCGTCCGGTGCGGCAGGCGCGAATTTGTCACCATCGAATTCCGCTGCCAGTTCCGTGAAGCTCTTGCCCCATTGACGCAACAGAACAGCGTAGCCGAGTGAGGTGGCGCTGTCGTCATCCATCAGCCAGGCGTGCGACAGTTTCATGCGCAACGCATCATAGACGATGTTGCCGATCGCGGCCCTGTCGCCCGACCCGGCGAAACGATGGGCAAGGCCCCAGTCCTTCAGAGCATCGGCGACGGGACGCCTGCGTCCCTCAATATCCGCCAATACTTCGATTGCTCCGGCCAAACGCCCGCCTAATCGCATTGTCTACCTCGTTTTCCTGACAAGGCCGGTTGGTAGACGCGAATGGCGGCGAGGGCAAGGCTCAATCGGCTTTGACGACCTCGTAGCAGACCTTGGCAGTGCCGGAGTTGATCATGCCGATGTTTTTGGCCGCAGCCTTGGAAAGATCGAGAACGCGACCCTTGATAAATGGCCCGCGGTCATTGATGCGAACGACAACGGCCTTGCCGTTGCGCGCGTTGGTAACCTTGACCTTGGTGCCGAACCGCAGGGAGCGGTGAGCGGCGGTCAGGTTGGCGGCGTTCATACGCTCGCCAGAAGCAGTCTTGGAGGTCAACGCATACCACGATGCGCCTCCACAACCATTTGCCGCATTCGCCTGAAGAGGCGCGATGATGGAACAGGCGGCGATAGTTGCAGCGGTGAAAGTTATACGACGGATATTCAAAACAGTGCTTCCCTGAAAATCGGCCCCGCGCCGATTGATTGTGCCCTTGCTAAACGGCCATGAACTGGCCTGAACGCCTTTTGATGCGAGATTGTAGGGCGAGGGAAAAATGGCGAAAAAAAGCTGATCTCAAATCACGAACTGTTACAGACTGTAACATTCGTGATCATCGGCCGGAAGCTGCCATTGCCGCGCCCGTTTGAAGAAGCGGAAAAAATAACGAAGAATCAATGCTCAATGGGAATGTTGTTGCAAGTCACGGCTTCGTGAATCCACTTCACGAAATGTGAGTGAAATATTTTTCTAATGACTACGATTTTAGTGATTTCGGCTTGGTTAATAAAATCCTAATTGGCTGAAATAAGACGAAAACCATCCGCAAAAGCGGGATTGGAAGGATTTTTCATCGCTTTTGGAGATGGCATTTTTCAGCCTCGCCAGAGGCCGTTTTCCCATAATTGTCGAAGCGAGACCCTGTACTCCGGGAAGCGAAAATCGAAGCCCAGATCGCGAATTCTGGCGTTGGAAACGCGCTTGTTCTCGCCATAAAAAGAGCGCGCCATCGGTGTTAGATCGGCAGTTTCAAAGGCCTGTTCGGGTGGTGGTTCCACTCCCATCAGCGCTGCGGCGAAGCTTACCACATCCTGCGGGGGGCAGGGTTCATCATCGGTCACGTTGAAGATGCCGCCTTCGTGTTTCTGTGCCAGGAAGGCAACCGCCGCGCCGATATCCTCCACGCGGATGCGATTGAATACCTGGTCCTTCTTCACCAGCCGCCGCGCCGTTCCCTTCTCGAAATTCATGAAGGCATTGCGCCCCGGGCCATAAATTCCGGATAGACGCAGGATGGAAAGCGGCGCGTCGGCGTCGCGGGCCGCTTCAGTCCATGCGGCCTCAGCCGCTACCCGCTCAACAGAACGTGGGGAAACGGGGCGGCAGGGTGTTGTCTCGTCCACCCAAGCGCCGCCGTGGTCGCCATAAACGCCCACGGTAGAAAGATAAGCGATCCATGCCAGATTGGGCAGGAGCTTTTTCAAGTCGCCGCCCAGAAGCGGAAGCAGAGGATCGCCATCCTTGCCCGGCGCGACGGATTGTATGAGATGCGTGACATTGCCCATCGCAGCGACGAGCTCATCATTGAGCTGGACGCCGTCAAAGAGCAAGGGCGTCATGTGTGCGCTGGCGAGGCCAGAGAATTTGTCCTGACTGCGCGTGGTGCCGGAGATCCCTGCTGCTTGGGATTTCAGCGCGTTGGCAATGGCTTTCCCCGAATAACCCGCGCCAAAAATCATCACATGCATGGTTCACGCCTCTGCCAATTGCCATTCCATTTCCGCCTCCGGATCAGTCTCCGGTGCGCGCGTGGCAGAGTATGTACGGAATTCTCCTCTGTCCATAAGCCGCGATAAAGCCCATGCGGCCATACCGCGTACCTCCGGCGAAGGGTCCGTTTCGGCAAGAGCTTTGCATCGTTCCACGAACTGCCGGTTTCCGGAGTTGCCGGCCGCAATCAGCACATTGCGGATAAATCGGCTACGGCCGATGCGTTTGACGGGAGAGCCACTGAAAAAGCTGCGGAAGGCAGCATCATCCAATGTCAGGAGGAAATCGATGGACGGTTCTTTCAGATCCTCGCGCGCCTGCAATTTCATTTCCGAGGCGCTGGCCGCGAACTTGTTCCATGGGCAGGCGGCGAGGCAATCGTCACAGCCGTAGATGCGATTGCCCATCATCGGCCGGAACTCATGCGGAATTGGCCCCTTGTGTTCGATGGTGAGATAGGAGATGCAGCGACGGGCGTCGAGTTGATAGGGGGCGGGAAAGGCCGCCGTTGGACAGGCATCAAGACAGGCCCGGCAGGAGCCGCAATGATCCTTCTCGGCCTCATCGAGACAGAGATCAGCGGTGGTGAACATGCTGCCGAGGAACAGCCAGGAACCATGGCTGCGGCTGACGAGGTTGGTGTGTTTGCCCTGCCAGCCGAGACCGGCGGCGGCGGCGAGCGGTTTTTCCATCACCGGGGCGGTGTCGACGAAGACCTTCACATCCTCGCCGGCGCGTGCGGCAAAGCGCGTGGCGATTTCCTTCAGCCGCCCCTTGATGACGTCGTGGTAATCGCGATTGCGGGCATAGACCGAAATGGCTGCCTTGTCCGGTTTCGAGAGCAGATTGCGTGGGTCTTCGTCGGGACCATAATTGAGGCCGAACATGACGATGGAGCGTACATCGCTCCACAGCGTTTTCGGCTCCGCCCGCCGGGCCTCGGTTTCTTCCATCCACGCCATCGTGCCGTGATAACCTTTGCCGAGAAATTCTCTCAGCCGTTCCGGTGCGAGCGGAATGCTGTCCGGCGCTGTGACGCGACATAGATCGAAGCCAAGCGAAAGGGCTTCCTGACGAATGAAATCCGTCAGTTTGCGCGCGCGTATCCGCTGCTTCTCGTCGGCAACGTCGATGGTAGTCTCTCCTGCGGGTTGTTGCGCGTCATATATAGGCGCAGTCCCGGGCCGCAGCAAATAACCGAAAGGCTGAACTTAAAAGTCCAGATCGGCATAATGGGAGGAGGGGGCGAGGCGCGGAATACGCTCGCTCAGGAACGGCCGGAAGGACGGACGGGATTTCACCCGCTGGTACCATTCCTTAGCGATGGGCGCCTCGAGCCAGTTGATCTCGCCGAGATAATCCAGAACCGAAACCGCGGCTGCGGCGGCAAGATCGGCATAGCTCAGCCGATCACCCGCCAGCCATGTGCGCGAACCGGCCAGCCATTCCAGATACTTTATGTGCTGGCGGATATTGTTGCGGGCTGTGCGCAGCAATTTGGAATCCGGCGGGCCGCCGCCTTGCGCGGTCGTCATCTGCAATTTGTAAACACGCTCCCGTACCAGCGGCCGGGTCACGTCATTTTCCATCTTCTGCAGAAACCATTCCGTCAGGCGGCGAATTTCCGCCCGCTGAAACGGGTCTTCCGCCAGAAGACGCCTGTCACGCTTCAAAACCCCATGGGTTTCATCGAGAAATTCCGCAAGCACGTAGGGCCCGCTGAGGGAGCGCATATTGTCGTCGAGATAGACCGGCAGGGTGCCGGCCGGATTGAGCGCCAGAAACTCCCGCCGCCTTTCCCACGGTTGCTCCTCCACGAGATCGGTCTGGAACCCGTATTCCGCAAGGATCAGACGAACGAACCGGGATGCGGTCGACATCGGAGAGTGATAGAGAGTTGGCATCGGTACTCAATTTTTACGATTGGTTGTCATGATCGGCATCTGCCGGAAAACTTTTTCAGTTTCGCTTCATCAAGACGCTATAAGAGCTTGGCTACTTTAAAACAAGTTTAACGGAATTGCCTTCCATTGCCACTTCCCCCTGAAAAGAAGGATTCCTCATGGGTGACCAATCGATCATCAGCGCGCTTCTGCTGGGTAT
Source organism: Agrobacterium sp. FDAARGOS_525 (assembly GCF_003938925.1). Lineage (NCBI taxonomy): Bacteria > Pseudomonadati > Pseudomonadota > Alphaproteobacteria > Hyphomicrobiales > Rhizobiaceae > Agrobacterium > Agrobacterium sp. FDAARGOS_525. The sequence goes on from NZ_RKIU01000003.1 coordinate 1,345,833, forward strand.
CATCGAGGGTCTGACGGAGTTCATTCCCGTTTCGTCAACGGCGCATGTGCTGCTGGCAGGGCACTTCCTCGGCTTCAAATCACCCGGCAACACCTTTGCGGTTCTCATCCAGCTCGGTGCGATCCTTGCGATACTTCTTGTTTATTTCCAAAAGCTTGTATCGATAGCGCTCGCTCTGCCGACAAGCGCGAAAGCGCGCCGCTTCGTGCTGGCCGTCGCTCTCGCCTTCCTGCCGGCGGCCATCATCGGCGCCTTGGCGCATGACTTCATCAAGACCGTGCTGTTTGAAACGCCCATGCTCATCTGCGTGGTGCTGATCATCGGCGGGGTCATTTTGCTTGCCGTCGACCGCATGCCGCTAAATCCGAAATATACCGACATCATGGATTATCCGCCATCGCTTGCATTCAAGATCGGCCTCTTCCAGTGCCTCGCGATGATTCCCGGCACATCGCGTTCCGGTGCCACGATCGTCGGCTCGTTGCTGATGGGCACGGACAAGCGCTCCGCCGCCGAATTTTCGTTCTTCCTGGCGATGCCGACCATGCTCGGCGCGTTTACGCTCGATCTTTACAAGAACCGCGATGCCCTGAGTTTCGATGACGGCGCTCTGATCGCCGTCGGCTTCATCGCCGCTTTCGTCTCGGGTCTATTTGTCGTTCGCTCGCTCCTGGATTTCGTCTCGCGACGGGGCTTCGCGCCCTTCGCCTGGTGGCGCATCGCCATCGGGTCTCTGGGACTTATCGCGCTTCTGGTCCTGGGCTGAGGCTTTAATTTATATGGACTGAAAAAGAAAAAGCGCCCCGGAAAACCGGCGGCGCTTTTTTTTAAACTTCTAAAGGCTGGTCAGTTGGTGCTGATCGAAGCCGTCGCACAGGGGTCCACGCCATAAGCCGGAGCACAACCGCTCTTGCCCGCTGCAACCGTGCCCGGTGCCATGAATGAACCCGCCAGAACCACCAAAGCCGCACACGCAAAAAAGAGTGCGATAGATCTGCCCATTTTATGATTGCCTTTCAGACGTTCGTTCGCGCGGATCGTGCCGCCGTGTGTGAATTGAGGGTTCGGGATATGTTTGGAATGTGGCGAATATCAATAAAGCAGCTTGTTGAATACCGGGTTAATGCGAAGTCTTTTCCACAGTTGCGCTTGTGCCACGCTTGCCTGCGGAGACCTTTCCGCCGTTAACCTTTTCCAGCGGCTCGCCCGCTCCGATATTGATGTCGTCTCCTCCCCGTTATCTAAGGAGAAATGCACCGAAAGCGGTTTGGTTGCGATGAAGAATGCACAAAAAAAGCGGGAACAAGTCCCGCCTTTCTAGTAGGTGCCGCATGGCGGCAGAGCTCAGGCCGCCTTGCCCGCATTCGAGAACTGGCCGTGCGGGCGATATTGCACCATGTAGGACGGCAGAACAGACGCAACACGAACGGGCGTAATGCCGATGCCTTCCAGCGTCAGGCCGTTTTTTTCCGCCTCGGCGGAAACGACGTTGTCCTTTTTCAGCATGGTTACCTGATCGGATGTCAGCGGTGGCGTGATCAGCGGCACCATTGAAGCAACCTTGCCGATCATCGAGGCAACGCCGAAAGGCAGATTGACGAACGGACGTTCGCGATAGGTGGCGGCAAGAACGGCCTCAAGACAGTCGCGGAACGTCATCACATCCTGGCCGCCGAGCTCATAGATGGCGCCGGGTTTCAGCTTGCCGTCAACGCTACGGGCGACGGCCTCCGCGACATCCTCGACATAAACCGGCTGGAACCTGGTTTTTCCGCCACCGATCAACGGCAGGAAGGGCATGCCGCGGGCCATCTTCGCGAACTTGTTGAAGAAATCATCTTCCGGTCCGAAGATGATCGAAGGACGCAGGATAACGGCGGCGGGCAGAACAGAATGGATAGCAGCTTCGGCGCGGCCCTTGGTGCGGCCGTAACCCGTGGACGAACCGGCTTCCGCGCCGATGGCGGAAATATGCGTCAGCGTGGCGCCGGCATCGCGGGCGGCCTCGGCGATGGCTTTCGCGCCGAATTCCTGCACGGCGTCAAAGGTGTTGCGGCCACTTTCGGTCAGGATGCCGACGCAATTGACCACATGATCCGCATCTTCCACGGCTTTGACGACGGAATCGCGGTAACGCAGGTTGGCCTGCGCAAAGGAAATCTGGCCGACATTGCCAAGCGGCTGCAAAAAGCCGGCGAGATCGGGTCGGCGCACGGCGACACGAATGCGATAACCGCGCTTGGCGAGCAGTCTCACCACATGCCGCCCGACAAAACCCGAACCGCCGAATACGGTGACGAGGGGTGGAAGGTTGGCCAAGGTCATGGGAGGCTCCTCAGAAGCTGTCGATAAAGCGTTTTTCAGTCTCTTAGCCCAAAGCCGCGCGCACGGGAAGAGATGTTCTCGCCGGGGAGAGGCGGGTTTGGGACATAGGGTTGACGACCGTCAAATTCCCTCGACGATCACCATTTCCGCATCCGCGACTTCCTGGCGGATTTTGGCGGCTGCCTGGTATTCGGGGGAATTATAGCAATCGATGGCGTGTTGCACCGAAGGAAACTCGATGACGACGTTGCGCGCCCGTGCCTTGCCCTCAAGCTCGGTCAAAGCACCGCCACGAGCGAGGAAATTCGCACCGAACCGCTCGAAGGCGGGTCTTGCCGTTGAGACGTAGTCCTTGTAACGCTCGCTGTCGCGAACATCGACGCGGGCGATCCAATATCCCTTCGCCATTTCATCTCCTCCTGTCGTCATTATTGATTGGCTGGAAAGCTGGCGCGCAGCATGTCATCGAGAATGGCGCGGGCCGCCGCTTTCGGATCTTCCGCCCTGACGATCGGTCGGGCGACAACCAGATGGCTCGAACCCGCCTTGATGGCGTCGTAAGGCGTCATCACCCGTTTCTGATCGCCGAGATCGGCGCCCGCGGGGCGAATGCCGGGGGTAACGACCGCAAGATCGGGGCCGAGGATTTCGCGCACGGCGGTCGATTCTTCCGCCGAGCAGACGATGCCGCCCATGCCCGCCTCGCGCGCCTGTTCCGCGCGGCGCAGCACCAGCGAACGGGCATCCGCGGCGTAACCGGCTTCGGCCAGATCGCTGTCATCCATCGACGTCAGCACCGTGACACCGAGCAGGCAGAGGCCGGAACCTTCCGCCGCCTTGACGGCAGCACGCATGGCTTTGGGATATGCATGCAGCGTCAGCATCGACATGCCCATCCGGGCGATGTTTTCGACACCGGAGGCGACGGTGTTGTCGATATCGAGCAGCTTCATGTCGAGGAAGACCTTCTTGCCGCTTTGGACAAGGTCGCGCGCGAATTCCAGACCGCCGGCGAAGACGAGCTGATAACCGATCTTGTAGAAAAGAACCTCGTCGCCGATTTTTGAAACGATGTCTTCGGCCTGCTGCACAGTCGGAACATCGAGCCCGACGATGAGTTTTTCGCGCGCGGTCATTGTCTTATCCCTGCCATGTTTCCATTGCCGTCCAGTCGCATGCGGGGGAGGCGGCTGCAAGTGAAAAGTCGGCGATGGAGAAGCGAAAGAGATTGCCGCCGCCGGGTGGCTGGTCCTCGCTGCGGCTGATGCGGCGGCCTTCTATATGGCATTTCAGAAGTGTGCCCACACCGCCATGGCCGACAAAGGCGATAGGCCGATGTGTATCGTGCCGGTCAAGAAGAGCTCTGACGGCATTGACAATCCGCGCCTGCGCATCGATTGCCCGCTCCCAGCCGCGAAAACTTTCCTGCGGGTGAGCGAAGAACCAGTCCGCCGCCTTCTCGAATTCCGGTGGCGTCAGGAAACCGATGGAGGACCGGTCGTTTTCATGCATCTCCTCGACGATTTCTATCTCCGCTCCGGATGTCTCGGCAAGGATACGGGCGGTTTCAACCGCCTTCGTCTCGGCGCTGCAAACGATATGGCGCAATGCCAGCGCCCAAGGCAGGCGGCCTGCCTCTCGCGCCCGCTCGGCACCTCTTTCCGAAAGCCCCCATTGAGGAACGGGAACAGCCGGATCTATACTGACCTGGGGGTGGGTAATGTAGAGAGCATGCACGGCAATCGGTCCCCAAAAGGCCATGGAAAGGGCATCGACACCCTAACCATGCGCTACGACCGGGAAATGACGGATTTTCTCGATCTGCCGGACGTCAGGCCCGAGTATAGGTCCACAGTTGCGCCGGCGGAATATTGCGCACGATGAAATCGAAATGACGAATGTGGTAAAGATGCGGCTGTGCGACGATCGGCGAGATCGGGCCATAGGATATCTGCACCACGGGGCGGCCATGCGGCACGCGCTTCAGCAATTCGTCGAGAAGCTTGATGCGGGCGGCCATCGGAAAATTCAGCATGGGCACGGCTGAAATGACACTGTCGAACATCTGATGCCCGTGTTCGCCGAGCGTCGCATCGAGATCGAAGGCATCCCCATTGACGAAGTTGACGCCGGGGTAGCTTTTGAGCAGCTGATTATAGAAATCGGTCGAATATTCGATGGCGGTCAAATTCTCCGGCTTGATGCCGCGCGCCAGGATGGCCTTGGTGATGACACCCGTGCCTGGGCCGAGTTCAAGAACCGGCAGGCCGGAATGGGGATTGATGACACTCGCCATCTTTTTCGCTGTGATGGCCGATGTCGGTACGATGGCGCCGACTTTTTTCGGCTGGCTGACCATGCCCTTGAAAAAGCGGATTTCTTCCTCGAATTTCTGTTCAAGGCGTTGCTTCAGGTTAAGTGCCATAATTCCCCTCAGATGCATTTGGTCATTGTCAAAAAACAGTTACGCAATGTTGATCCCATTTGGCGCAAAAACAAGGCAAAATGTCGCAACTGGGAAAATTCGCCTCCGGGTCCAAGGTGACGATAATCGAATAAAAAAACGCCGGCGGAGCGATCCACCGGCGTTTTGGCTAAAATGGAAAGAAATCAGCGTACTCACACGCGCATCGGCATCAAAACATACAGGGCATCGTCGCCGGCGGTGTCACGAACCAGCGTCGGCGACCCTGCATCTGCCAGAAGGAAAATCGCGTCGTCACCGGAAAGCTGTGAGGTGATGTCGAGCAGATATTTCGCGTTGAAGCCGATTTCCATCGAATCATTGTCATAGCCGACGGCAACTTCTTCCGTCGCGCTGCCCGAATCGGGATTGTTGACGGTAAGAGTGAGCTGTCCATTGGTGAGGGCGAGTTTCACGGCGCGGCCACGTTCGGACGAAATGGTCGAAACGCGATCGACAGCCTGGGCGAAAGACTGGCAGTCGACCCGCATTTCCTTGTCGTTGCCGGTGGGGATCACGCGCTGGTAATCCGGGAAAGTCCCATCGATCAGCTTCGAGGTCAGAACGACCGAGCCGATGGTCAGGCGGATTTTCGCATCCGAGACTTCGACGGTGACTTCAAGCTCGGGGTTGTCCATCAGCTTCTGCAATTCACCGACAGTCTTGCGCGGAATGATGATGCCAGGCATGCCTTCGGAACCGGACGGCGCGTCCACATCGGCGCGTGCCAGACGGTGACCATCGGTTGCGACAGCGCGCAGCTTCAGCTCGCCATTGCTTTCGATGGTGTGGAAGAAAATGCCGTTCAGGTAATAACGTGTCTCTTCAGTCGAAATCGCGAATTGCGTGCGGTCGATCAACATCTTCAGATCGGTCGCCTTCAGCTTGAAGGTGTGGCTGAAGGTGCCGGCGGTCAGGTCAGGGAAATCCGCCTCGGGCAGGCATTGCAGCGAGAATTTCGAGCGGCCGGACGCAACGGTCATGGAGGAACCGTCCGGATTGGTCGCCAAAAGCACCTCGGAACCATCCGGCAGCTTGCGCACGATTTCATAGAGCAGGTGTGCCGGCACGGTGGTGGCGCCCGCCTGCTCCACCATGGCCGGGGTCGCTTCGGTGATTTCGAGATCGAGGTCGGTCGCCTTCATGTCAAGATTGGCGCCGGAAGCGCGCAGCAGAACGTTCGACAGGATCGGGATCGTGTTGCGACGCTCGACGACCCGGTGGACGTGGTTCAGCGATTTCAGAAGGTTCGACCGCTCAAGAGTAATACGCATGGACACTACCGCTTTCAACCGTTGCGAACCGGCCACCGCCGGATCGGCAAGAAGAGTCTTCACCGGCAAATGCCGGATAATGTGGACGGGCAAAATGGCAGAGTTATTGCGGAGAATGCAAGAGCCGAGTTCGTCTGCCGCGGGTCATTTTGCTGCTATACAACATGATCCACAGGCTGGCGCCGCCTGTTGCCCTTGTTCGCCGGTTTTCAATTGCCCATAAAGAGGAATAACTGGAGCGACCGGCCGGAAATGATCGGCAAGAATGATTGGAAGCCGTGTGACGGAAGAAACATCGAAGATTGACGCCAGGCAGGCGGTGAAGGAATTCAGGATCGGGGCTGCCACAATTCCCGCGCGTCCGCTGGAGTGCGCGCTTTATCTCGTCGCCACCCCCATCGGCAATCTGGGCGACATCACCATTCGCGCGCTGGAGACGCTGGCTTCTGCTGATGTTCTCGCCTGCGAGGATACCCGCGTCACGCGCATCCTGCTCGAGCGTTACGGTATCCGTACCCGTCCGTTTGCGTATCACGAGCACAATTCGAACGAAGTGGGGCCAAAGCTCATCGCGGCGCTGGAAGCAGGAAAATCCGTGGCGCTGGTGTCGGATGCGGGAACGCCGCTTGTTTCCGATCCCGGTTACCGGCTTGGCCAGCTTGCACTCGAGGCCGGGCATCGCGTCGTGCCGGTGCCGGGCGCCTCGGCGCCGTTAGCCGCGCTGGTCGGTTCGGGCATGCCAAGTGACGCCTTCCTGTTTGCTGGTTTCCTGCCGGTAAAGGACCGCGGCAAGCGCGACCGTTTTGCCGAACTGGCGAAAGTCCCCGCGACCCTCATTTTTTTTGAATCACCGCATCGCATCAGCGCTTCCATCAAGGTCGCATCGGAAGTGCTTGGCCGTGAGCGCCGTGCCGTGGTCTGCCGCGAGCTGACCAAGACGTTCGAGGAATTCCGCCGCGGCACGCTCGGTGAGCTTGCGGATTACTATGACGGTGACCGTGTGGTGAAGGGCGAGATCGTGCTTCTGGTGGAGCCGCCTTCCTATGACGAGATTCCCGATATCGAGGATGTCGAGAAACTGCTGAAGGATCTGATTGCCACCATGCCCGCTGCAAGGGCTGCAGGCGAAGCGGCGAAGCTGACGGGCCTGCCGCGCAAGGAGCTTTATCAAAGGCTGCTGGACATGAAGGAAGCGGATGGCCGCTAACTGGCGAAACGATAAAAGGCGAAAAGCCGAGCGGCGTGGTCATGCTGCGGAATATTGGGCGGCACTTTTTCTGCTGCTGAAGGGATATCGCATTCTCGCCATTCGTTATCGCACCCGGCTGGGGGAGATTGACCTTGTCGCCCGCAAGGCGGACGTCGTCGCGTTTGTGGAGGTCAAGGCCCGGCCGTCCGGCATCAGCGCGATCGATGCCGTCGGCTTTCATTCGCAGCAACGCATCCGGGCGGCTGCGGACCTGTGGCTGGCCCGCCACGGCGATGCCGGGCGGCTTTCACTGCGCTTCGATATCGTCGCCATTCTGCCGCGAGGTCTGCCGCAGCATTTTATCGATGCCTTTTGAAGGGGAGACGATGTCCACCGAGCGTGAAAAAATGGCCGCGGGCGAATGGTACAGCTGCATGGATGGCGAGCTGGATATATTGCGCCGGCGCGCACGAGGGGCCGTCCACCAGCACAATACGATGCCGCCGGATGAGCGCGGGGCAATTGCACCGCTGCTGCGCGCGCTGTTTAATTCCGTCGGGGAAGGCGCGTTTCTCGAAGCGCCGTTTCATTGCGCTTACGGCTTCAACATCACGCTCGGAAAAAATGTATATCTCAACGCGGGCTGCACCATTCTCGATTCCGCTAAGGTAACGATAGGCGACGGCGCGATGCTGGGGCCTGCGGTGCAGATTTACTGTGCGGAACACCATCTCGACCCGGTGCCGCGTGCCCAAGGCATTGAAATCGCAAAACCCGTGGCCATCGGTCGCGACGTCTGGATCGGCGGCGGAGCGATTCTGCTTGCGGGTGTGACAGTGGGTGACGGTGCGATTGTCGGTGCCGGTTCGGTCGTCACACGCGACGTCGCTGCAGGCGTGACGGTGGTCGGGAACCCGGCGCGGCCCCTGAAACGCATATCCGACTGAGATTTTCATCCGCCGCTGTAATAAATCTGACATGGAACTGTCAAAGAGGCGTCATTGAACCTCTCTATTCGCATCCTCACCCCAATAAATGGTGGAGAGGATTTGATATGTTCAAGAAGATTTCCATGGCCGCTGTGGCTGTCAGCATCTCCGCGACCTCTTCCATGGCTGCGACCAACATCACCTGGTGGCATGGCATGGGCGGCCGTAACGGCGAAGTCATCAACGAAGTCGCCCAGAAATTCAACGAAGCCCAGAAAGAATGCGCGCTGACGCCGGTTTCCAAGGGCTCCTATGAAGAAGCTCTCGCCAGTGGCATCGCAGCTTTCCGTTCGGGCGAACAGCCGAACATTCTTCAGGTTTTCGATGCAGGTGCTGCCACCATCATCAACGCCAAGGGCGCGGTCATTCCTGCCGAAGACCTGATCACCAAGGCCGGTTACAAGTTCGATCGCGACGCCTTTATCAACGGCGTGCGCTACTTCTACGCTGCCGCTGACGGCAAGTTCGTTGGCATGCCGTTCAATTCCTCCGCTCCCATCATGTACATCAACGACGAGGCCCTGAAGAAGGCCGGCGTCGAAGCTCCGAAGACCTGGGAAGACTTTGAAAAGGTCGCGCCGAAGCTGAAGGAAGCCGGCTATATTCCGCTCGTCCAGTCGCAGCTGACCTGGCAGTTCACGGAGAACTTCTTCTCGCGTAACAACATCCAGTTCGCCACGAACAACAATGGTTACGACAGCGTCACCGACACCAAGCTCAAGGTCACCGACCCGAACCTCGTCATGATGTTCGAGAAGCTGAAGGACTGGAAGGACAAGGGCCTGTTTGCCTATTACGGCGCCGGCTGGAACGACAACCAGAAGCCCTTCGAAGAAGGTAAGGTAGCACTCTGGATCGGTTCGTCGGGTTCCTTCGGCGGCCTCCAGAAGACGGCCACAATGCCATTCTCGGCAACTTTCCTCCCTTACTGGGGCTCCATCAAGGGCGCGGGCACCAACTCCTTCATCGGCGGCGCCGCCCTCTTTGCAATGTCGGGCAAGTCCGAAGCCGAAAACAAATGCGTGGCCGACTTCTTCCAGTTCCTGACCTCGCCGGAAATCCAGGTCTTCTATCACAAGGCAACCGGTTACGTCGCCATCACCAAGGCCGCTTATGAAAAGGCCAAGGCTGAAGGCTACTACAAGGAAAAGCCGGTCGCCGAAGTCGGCATCCAGCAGCTGTCACTGCAGGGTGGCGACTGGTCCAAGGGTTATCGCCTCGGCTTCTACCCGCAGATCCGCGCCGTGATGGAACGCGAATATAACCGCATCTTCTCCGGCGAAGTCACGCCGAAGGCTGCTTTCGAAATCATCGAGAAGGAAGGCAACGACCTTCTGGCCCGCTTCGCGAAGACGGCCGGCTGATCGATCTCTTCGAAACCGTTGATCTTGTCGAGCCTCCTTTCTGACGGAAGGGAGGCTCACTTCTGGATAAGGAGGCGCAAGCGTGGCCTATACATCGTCTCAACCGCGCCGGTTTTTCTCCGGTCGGTCCGCAAAGGCTGGAAAACCCGCCAAGCCCGCAGAAGCCGGCATGAAGCGCGTGCAGTTCTCTTCGTCCTTTGTGCCCTATCTGTTTCTGGCACCGCAGCTTGCGGTGATTTTCATTTTCTTCTATTGGCCATCCGTTCAGGCCATCCATTCGTCTTTCTATATCGAAGACCCGTTCGGGTTCGGCGCTTCCTTCGTTGGACTCGCCAATTATTCGGATGCGATCTTCAGCCCCGAATATCTCAGCATCGCGAAATTCACGGTAGTCTTCACCGTGCTCGTCACCTTCTTTTCGCTGGCGCTCGGCCTGCTGCTCGCCGTCAAGGCGGATGCGGTCATTCGCGGCAGTTCGACATACAAGACGCTGCTGATTTCCGTTTACGCCATTGCGCCGCCGGTCGCCGGCCTTATCGGCATGATGTTTTTCGACCAGCATATCGGCCCCTTCGTGAAGATGGCCGCGTTTCTCGGCTGGGACATGAAGGTCGGCCTCAATTATTTCGATACGGCCTTTGCCATGATCGTTGTCGCGGTCTGGAAGCAGATTCCTTACAACTTCATCTTCTTCCTCTCCGGTCTCCAGGGCGTTCCGGTCTCCGTGCGGGAAGCCGCGTCCATCGATTGCCGCTCGGGCTTCCGCCGGTTCTGGACCGTCATCATGCCGCTCCTGGCGCCCACGGCCTTCTTTCTGCTGATCATCAACATCACCTATGCGCTCTTCGACACCTTCGGCGTTATTGACGTGATGGTGAAGGATAAGGCCGCCAACAACCCGATTACGCTGGTCTACAAGGTGTTCCTCGACGGTTTCCGCGGCAATGACATCGGCGGTTCCTCGGCGCAGTCCGTCATCCTCATGCTGGTCGTTTTCGTCCTCACCATCATCCAGTTCCGCTTCATTGAGAAGCGTATCCATTACAATTGAGGGAAAAGACTATGTACAAGACCAAACCCCTCGATCATCTGGTGCTGATCATTGGCGCATTGTTTCTGATCCTGCCTGTTGTCGTGGCCTTCATGACGTCCACCCACACGGCGGCTGAAATTCACCGCAGCGGCCTTGCGATCATTCCCGGCGACAATTTCATCGAGACCTATGAGAAGGTTCTTACCCAGAAGGGTGGTTTCACCGGACAGGTTACAGGCCTGAACATGGTGTTGAATTCGCTGATCCTCGGCATCGGCTTTGCCGTCGGCAAAATCGTCCTGTCGATGACAGCGGCCTATGCGATCGTCTATTTCCGCTTCCGTTTTGCGACGCTCGCTTTCTGGATCATTTTCACCACGCTGCTTCTGCCGCTCGAAGTGCGCATCATGCCGTCCTACGAGGTAATGAGCAAACTCGGACTGTTGAACTCCTATACCGGTCTGATCGTGCCGCTTCTCGCTTCGGCGACGGGCACCTTCTATTTCCGGCAGTTCTTCAAATCCGTGCCTGAGGAGCTGCTGGAGGCTGCCCGTATCGATGGTGCGGGGCCAGTGAAATTTTTCGTCGACGTTCTCATTCCGCTGTCGCGCACCATGATGGCGGCGATCTTCATCATCATGTTCGTCTATGGCTGGAATCAGTATCTCTGGCCCATGCTGATGACGACGGATGAGAGTTTCTTCACCCTGATGCGTGGCATCAAGTCGATCCTGCAGGTCTGGGTCGGTTCGCAAATCCCCGATTACAACGAAGCTTTCGCGCTCGCCGTGCTGGCCATGCTGCCACCCGTGCTGATCGTCGTTATTTTCCAGCGCTGGTTCATCAAGGGCCTGACCGAGAGCGATAAATAAGGAGACCGAAATGGCCGCGATAGAAATCAGTCAGGTCTGCAAGGATTATCATGGCGGCGTGCGCGCCGTGCATTATGTCGATATCGACATCAAGGACGGCGAGTTCATCGTTCTCGTCGGTCCCTCCGGCTGCGGCAAGTCCACGCTTTTGCGTATGGTCGCCGGGCTTGAGGATATTTCAGAAGGCACGGTGAAGATCGGCGACCGGGTGGTCAACCAGACCGATCCGGCCGACCGCGATATCGCCATGGTCTTCCAGAACTACGCGCTTTACCCGCATATGTCGGTACGCGAGAACCTGGAGTACGGGCTGAAGAACCGCAGGACACCCAAGGCGGAAATTGACGCCCGTGTGGCTGAAGCGGCGCGTATGCTGCAACTCGAACCCTATCTGGACCGCAAGCCACGCGCCCTTTCCGGTGGTCAGCGGCAGCGCGTCGCCATGGGGCGCGCGATCGTTCGCAAGCCTGCTGCCTTTCTGTTCGACGAACCCCTGTCCAATCTCGATGCCAAGCTGCGTGTTTCCATGCGCGGCGAAATCAAGCGGCTGCAAAAACGTCTAGGCACGACATCGATCTACGTTACCCATGACCAGTTGGAAGCCATGACGCTGGCCGACCGTCTCGTCGTGCTGAATGGCGGCCGTATCGAGCAGATCGGTGCGCCGCTGGATGTCTATCACACGCCTGCCTCAACCTTCGTCGCAAGTTTCATCGGCTCTCCGGCCATGAATCTTCTCAGCGCCGAATTGCACGGCGATAGCCTTGCCATCGGGCCGTCGCTGTTTGCGCTCAATGGCTTCGCCCCCACGTCCGGCCCGGTGACTGTTGGAATGCGGGCGGAAGATTTTCGTCTCGCTGCTGCTGACGCCCAGGGTTTCGCACTTCGGGTGGATTATATTGAGGAGTTGGGTTCGCAACGCCTTATACACGGCATGATCGGCGATCAGAGCCTGACCGTGGCCTTTCCGGCTGACGTCGAGGTTCCGTCCGCGCTTTCGGTGACGATTGCTCCGGAAAAATTGCACTTCTTCGCCAGCGAAACTGGCAAGCGTATCGCCAGCAGAGCGGAACAGACGGTGTTGCAGGACGCTCAACTGGCGACGGCCTGAGTTCGTCACCTGAAATCGGCGCGATGGCTAAAATTGCGCCGATTGTCAAAACTGGTTTGTTACGATCCCGATGATAAAAGGCCTCCAATATTTCACGGGGGTTTTCTCATATGTCGTTCAAAATGATGTTCGCGGCGGCCGCAACCATGGCTATCCGTACGGTGCCGATATTGCCGGCCTATCTGCGTCGGAAAAAAGACGATGCCGTGGTCAGCGCATCCTGCACCGATCTGCGGCTTCAGCCGGCGCCTATCAATCCTGAATGGATCATTACCGGCAACCCGCAGGCACGTGCTGCGGATCATTCCCGAAGCGGCGACCGTGCCTCAAGCACTGCCATGTGGGATTGCACTGCAGGCGAATTCCGCTGGTTCTTCGGCTGGGATGAGACCGTCTATATTCTGGAAGGCGAGGTGCATGTGACGGCCGAGGACGGCTCGGTCAGCATCCTGCGGGTCGGTGACGTCGCTTATTTCAGGGCCGGAACATGGGCCACCTGGCGTGTTGATCATTATGTGCGCAAGGTTGCCTTCATGCGTCGTCCGTTCCCCACGGCGCTGGCATTTGCCTATCGCGTCAAGAACAAGCTGTTCGCCGGTCGCTCCTACAAGCTGGCAGCCTGAGCCGTCGCCCATGCCGTTGGCGGGCGCGGGTGTGCCTTCGCCGTGGGAATTATGAAGGTTCAATAAAACTCACAGAAACCACGGCTCGCAGCAGTTGCGTTTGAATGGTCGCTGCCCTACATCTTTCAAGTTTTCTGAAGCATTTCCGGGTCTCTTCCGGTCCTGCCGGAACGCTTGAAAGATGAGACACGGCATAGCGGATCGCAGGCGTCCGTATGCTGCGAGAGGAACATGCGCATGGCGAAGATCAAGAACGTCGCGATCCAGATGGATCATGTCTCCGGCATCAACATCGGCGGTGATTCCACCTTCGCTATGAGCCTTGAAGCGCAGGCGCGTGGATATCGGCTGTTCCATTACACGCCCGACCGCCTTTCCATGCGCGATGGCAAGATTTACGCGACCGTCGAGCAGATGGAGCTGCGCGACATCAAGGGTGACCATTTCTCGCTTTCCGAACCGGAGCGCGTTGATCTGTCCACGATGGATGTCATCCATCTGCGTCAGGATCCACCATTCGACATGGCCTATATTACCTCCACCCATCTGCTGGAGCGCATTCATCCGAAGACCCTGGTGGTCAATGATCCCGCCTGGGTGCGCAATTCGCCGGAGAAGATCTTCGTCACTGAATTCGCGGATCTCATGCCGAAGACGCTGATCACGAAGGATGTCGCGGAAATCGCGCGCTTCCGTAACGAAATGGGCGATATCATTCTCAAGCCGCTTTATGGCAATGGCGGTGCGGGCGTCTTTCATTCAGCGCGGGACGACCGCAATTTCTCCTCGCTGCTGGAAATGTTCGATCAGATGTTCCGCGAACCTTACATTGCTCAGGAATATCTGCCCGACGTCCGCAAGGGCGATAAACGCATCCTGCTGGTGGATGGAGAGCCGGTGGGTGCGATCAACCGCGTTCCAGCGGAAAACGATGCCCGTTCCAACATGCACGCTGGCGGCCGGCCTGAGCCTACGGAACTGACCGCGCGCGAAAAGGAAATCTGCCGCCGTATCGGCCCCGCCCTGCGCGAGCGTGGTTTCCTGTTCGTTGGAATTGATGTCATTGGCGATTACCTCACCGAAATCAACGTTACCTCGCCGACCGGCATTCGAGAGGTGCGGAAATTCGGCGGCGCCGATGTGGCGAGCCTGCTGTGGGACGCCATCGAGAAAAAGCGCGAAGCTCAGGATATTTGACGAGACATAAATCGCTCTCGGTTTGTTCCGGCTATACAACTCGATACAACTAAAACACAGCGGATGCGATAAATTGTTCGCTGGATGTTCTTGTTTTATTCTTTGACCTGTGGCACGTTGCTTGGCAATGGTCGTGGATAGAGCATAAGGCTCTGAAAGCGCGGCGGTTTGCGGGGGCAGGCCATGGTGGCACGGGTCAATACGGTGGCATTTCAGGGCATAGAGGGTGTGCCTGTTGAGGTGCAGGTCATGGTCGCACCGGGAAGGGTCGGCATCCAGATTGTCGGTCTGCCGGATAAAGCCGTCGCCGAAAGCCGGGAGCGCGTGCAGGCGGCATTACATGCCTCAGGCTTGGCGCTGCCGGCAAAGAAGGTCACGGTCAATCTTGCCCCTGCCGATCTGCCAAAGGAAGGATCGCATTTCGATCTTCCCATTGCCCTTGGCCTCATGGCCGCCTTGGGAGCCATACCGGCCGACGCGCTGGGGCGTTACGTGGTCCTTGGCGAACTCAATCTCGATGGTACTATCGGCTTGGTTGCGGGCGCGCTTCCGGCAGCGATCGGGGCCAATGCGCTTGGAAAGGGACTGATTTGCCCGGCTGATTGCGGCCCGGAGGCGGCATGGGCCGGAGCCGGGATCGATATTCTTGCCCCGCGCAGCCTGATTGCGCTCGCTAATCACTTTCGTGGCACGCAGATTCTCTCGCGCCCGACGCCCGCCATTCGCGCCAATCCGGTCAATCTGCCTGATCTAGCTGACATAAAGGGGCAGGAGAGCGCCCGGCGGGCGCTGGAGGTGGCAGCCGCCGGCGGCCATAATCTGCTGATGGTCGGCCCGCCCGGCTCGGGAAAATCCATGCTCGCCGCCCGCTTGCCTTCGATCCTGCCGCCGCTGGAGGCGGCAGAACTGCTGGAAGTGTCCATGGTACATTCCATTGCCGGCCAATTGTCGGGTGGCAAGCTTTCGGATCGCAGGCCCTTCCGCACGCCGCATCATTCCGCCACCATGGCGGCCCTGATCGGCGGCGGGCTGCGGGCCAAACCGGGCGAGGCTTCGCTTGCTCACCATGGCGTTCTTTTTCTGGATGAATTCCCGGAATTTTCGCCGCAGGTGCTGGATGCCCTGCGTCAGCCGCTCGAAACCGGCGAATGCATTATTGCGCGTGCCAATCACCGTGTCAGCTATCCCGCGCAAATCCAGCTTGTCGCGGCAATGAATCCCTGCCGGTGCGGTATGGCGGGAGAGCCGGGTTTTACCTGTGCCAGAGGCCCACGTTGTGTGGCAGACTATCAGGCTCGCATTTCCGGCCCGCTGCTCGATCGCATCGACATTCGTATCGACGTTCCCGCCGTTTCCGCCGCCGATCTCATTCGGCCCGTGACGGCCGAACCGAGCGCCGTGGTTGCGGCGCGCGTCGCCGAAGCGCGCCTTGCCCAGCAGGAACGTTATGCGACAGCGGGCTTCCCTGCCATCCGCACCAACGCCCGCTGCACGACAGCAATGATCGAAAAATACGCCGAACCGGACCAGTCCGGGCTGCAATTGCTCCGTGATGCGGCGGAGCGCATGAAGTTTTCAGCGCGCGGTTACCATCGCATTCTCAAGGTGGCCCGCACCCTGGCGGATCTGGATGGCAGACAAACGGTTGGGCGTATCCATATTGCCGAAGCAGTGTCCTATCGTATCGCCGGCGAAAGGCTAACCGCCGCGGCGTAAAACCAGCTACGGGCACTTTGTCTGGGAAGGACGCTTATGCCTGCCGGTCAATCAGGTGGTTCCGGGAATGACGGGTAAAAATGCTGTTTGGACAGCTCGGTAGGTGATGGGCCGAATGAGGGGGCCTTGAAACAGAAGTGCCGCCGGCAAACCGGCGGCACGTCAAATATTCGCTCTTCCGCAACCGGGTGCCGAGAAGGGGCTAGAGCCCAAGCCCTTCGAAAAGTGCTGTCGAAAGATAACGTTCCGCGAAGGAGGGAATGATGATGACAATGTTCTTGCCGGCATTTTCCTCACGCGCACCGACCTTGATTGCCGCCGCCAGCGCCGCACCCGAGGAGATGCCAACGGGCACGCCTTCCAGCCTCGCCGCCAGACGTGCGGTTTCGAAAGCCTCATCATTGGTGACGGTTACGATCTCGTCATAAATGCCGGTGTCGAGAATGGCGGGGGCAAAACCGGCGCCGATGCCCTGAATTTTGTGGGGGCCGGGGTTGCCACCGGAAAGAACGGGGCTGTCGGCGGGCTCCACCGCAATCACCTTCACCTCGGGCTTGCGGGATTTCAGAACCTGACCCGTGCCGGTGATCGTGCCGCCGGTGCCGATACCCGAGACCAGAATATCAACCGTGCCTTCGGTGTCGTTCCAGATTTCTTCAGCCGTCGTCTTGCGGTGGATCTCCGGATTGGCGGGGTTTTCAAACTGCTGCGGAATGATGGCGTCAGGCAGGGTTTCTGCCAGTTCCTGCGCTTTGGCGATGGCGCCCTTCATGCCCTTCGGGCCTTCGGTCAGCACCAGTTCCGCGCCCAGGAGAGCCAGCATTTTCCGACGCTCGACCGACATGGTTTCAGGCATGGTCAGGATCAGCTTGTAGCCTTTCGCGGCGGCAGCGAAGGCGAGCGCAATCCCCGTATTACCGGAGGTCGGTTCCACCAGCGTCGTCTTTCCGGGCGTAATCTTGCCCTGGGCTTCCAGAGCTTCAATCATGGCGACGCCGATGCGGTCCTTCACCGAAGCGATGGGATTGAAAAATTCGAGCTTGGCAAGAAGATTGGCCTTCACGCCTTTTTCCTTCGCCAGCTTGTCGAGCCGCACGATCGGTGTATCGCCGATTGTTTCCGTAATCGAGGAATAGACGCGTCCGCGTCCGGGCTTTCTGGCTTCCGGCATGATGCTCTCCTGTGTAAAGACCGCAAGATTTGAGCGGCAGAATAGGAGCAATAACCTCCGCAAGCTAGCGAACGTTCGTCCTAATATCCGTGAATTGCGGGAATAATTTCACGCCAGATCGCGGAAATGCACGAATTTGTTTTACGTGCTGCGGATAGCGATCATCGTCGCTGTTCCAGCCAGAATGCCCGCCGCGGTGCGGTTGAGAATTGTCAGGGCGCTCGGTCTTTTCAGGAGGTTGCGCGCTTTGGCCGCAAGCAGGATGTAAGGCAGGAGAACCGCCATCAGCACGACAAAGGTGATGGCAAGAAGCGTCGCATATTCCGAAGGGCCGATCATGCGGATGTCGATCAGCGTCGGCACGAGCGCCACATAAAAAAGCATGGTTTTTGGATTGCCGAGGGTGATCAGCAGGCCGGACAGGAAGGACATGGACATGCTGGTGCTCTTCTTCGCCTTCAGGTCCTGCGGCAAGAGACCGGCGGTCCAGAGCTTCCAGGCGATATAGAGAAGATAGGCCGCACCTGCAAATTTCAGGACCATGAAGGCCTCCTGAAAGGTCTGCGCGACGAAGGCCAGCCCCAGGATCACAGCGGTCAGATAGATCATGTCGCCAAGCACCAGCCCGAGACCCATAAAAAAGGTTTCCCGAAAGCCCGAACCCAGCGCCCGCGCCACGATTGCCGTCATGCCGGGGCCGGGAATGGCGGCAGCGATGAAGAGGGCGGTGGCATAAGCGAATAGGGTGGTCAGCGTCATGATCGTGTTCCCTGAAAATCCGCCAGATCCATAGCGAAAATGCCGGGCAAAGACAATCAGTCCGCTCCTCTGCACCAGGGGTGTCGCTAAACGCCGGTAGAGCCGAAACCGCCGACGCCACGCGCCGTCTGCGAAGTTTCCATCACTTCGACAACAGTCACCTGCGTCACGGGCGCGATGACCATCTGCGCAATGCGCATGCCGCGCTCGACGACGAAATCGTCCTGACCGAGATTGGCGAGGATGACTTTCACCTCACCGCGATAATCGCTGTCCACCGTGCCCGGGGAATTGAGGCAGGTGATGCCGTTCTTGATGGCAAGGCCGGAGCGGGGGCGGATTTGCGCCTCATATCCGGCGGGAACTTCGAACACGAAGCCGGTCGGCACCAGCGCCCGTTCACCGGGTTTCAGGGTCAACGGCTCACCCACGGACACAGCTGCACGCAGGTCCATGCCGGCGGCGCCGCCGGTCTCGTAAGAGGGGAGTTCAAGGCCCGCGCCGTGGGCGAGGCGGGCGAGACGAAGAGGAGGCAGATTGTTGTTTTGAACGGTCATGCGGCATTAGTTTGCCGAGATCGCGGCAAGGTCAATTGCAAAACCGGGCCTGAAACGCTAGATACCCCGCAATTCCACAGGATTTGTCAGATGGCCGAAACACTTGCCGAGGCGGTCTCCCGCCGCCGCACCTTTGCTATTATCGCGCACCCGGACGCGGGTAAAACCACGCTCACCGAAAAGCTGCTGCTGTTCGGCGGAGCGATCCAGCTTGCCGGTGAAGTGAAGGCGAAAAAGGACCGCATCCAGACCCGTTCGGACTGGATGAAGATCGAGCGCGAGCGCGGCATTTCGGTCGTCACCTCGGTCATGACTTTCGAATATAATGACCGCGTCTTCAACATCCTCGATACGCCCGGCCACGAAGATTTCGCCGACGACACCTATCGTACGCTGACGGCCGTGGATGCGGCGATCATGGTCATCGACGCCGCCAAGGGTATCGAGCCGCGCACGCTGAAGCTGTTCGAAGTCTGCCGCATGCGCGATATTCCGATCATCACCTTCATCAACAAGATGGACCGCGAAAGCCGCGACCCCTTCGAGATACTGGACGAGGTGGAGGAGAAGCTGGCGCTCGATACGGCGCCGATCACCTGGCCGGTGGGCCGCGCCAAAACCTTCTGCGGCGCCTATCATCTTGCCGACAGCACGTTCCGTGGCGTCGACACGCAGGTGGAGGCCATGAAGGTTAACGGTCCGCAGGCGGTGGCGGATCGACTGCCGGAAAATGAGCGCGATGCTTTCATCGAAGAAACGGAACTGGCGATGGAAGCCTGCCGTCCCTTCGATCGGCAGGCTTTCCTCGAAGGTCATATGACGCCGGTCTTCTTCGGTTCGGCGCTGCGCAATTTCGGTGTGCGTGACCTTATCAATGCGCTCGGCGATTTCGCACCGCCACCGCGCGATCAGGTGGCGGATACCCGCACCGTGCATGCGGCCGAAGACAAAATGACTGCCTTCGTCTTCAAAATTCAGGCCAATATGGACCCGAACCACCGCGACCGTATCGCCTTTGCCCGCATCTGCTCCGGCAAGCTGGAGCGCGGCATGAAGGCGCGCCTGTCACGCACCGGCAAGCAGATGGGGCTCACCGCGCCGCAATTCTTCTTCGCCTCGCAACGCCAGCTGGCCGACACAGCCTTTGCAGGTGATGTGGTCGGCATTCCGAACCACGGCACGCTCCGCATCGGCGATACGCTGACCGAGGGTGAAAACCTCGTGTTCCAGGGTGTGCCGAACTTCTCGCCGGAAATCCTGCGCCGTGTGCGTCTGGAAGATGCGATGAAGGCGAAGAAGCTGAAGGAAGCCCTGCAGCAAATGGCCGAAGAGGGCGTCGTGCAGCTCTTTTCGCCGGAAGACGGCTCGCCAGCCATCGTCGGCGTCGTTGGTGCGCTGCAGCTTGACGTGTTGAAGGAACGACTGATGGGCGAATATGGCCTGCCGGTTTCCTTCGAAATGTCGCGCTTCTCGGTCTGCCGCTGGATTTCGTCCGATCAGCCGGCAGAAATGGACAAGTTCCTCAACGTCAAGCGTGGCGATATCGCCCGCGACCTGGATGGCGATCCGGTATTTCTGGCGCAGGATGCCTTTTCGCTGCGTTATGAATCCGAGCGTTTCCCCGCGATCAAGATGGTTGCGATCAAGGAATATCACGTCGCCAAGGCGGCGTGATATCGGCCGGGTTGCACTTTGTATGCCAAGGGCCGAGCATTTCAGGAAAAATGCGCAAGCGTCTTTCCGTCCAGAAATGTGAAAAAACAAAGAGCTAGAGCATTGAAGGTGATTACGTTTTCACTGAAAATGCTCTAGTTTCCCGCTGAAACGGGAAACTGGTCCGGCATCATGGCGCTTTCAGACAAACATATTCTCCTCATCATATCAGGCGGCATCGCGGCCTATAAGAGCCTCGACCTCATCCGCCGTCTGAAAGAGCGCGGCGCCAAGGTTACGCCTGTCATGACGAAAGGCGCGCAGGAATTTATCACCCCGCTCGCCGTCGGCGCGCTGTCTGCCACCCATGTTTTCACGGAGCTTTTTTCACGGCAGGACGAGCAGGATGTCGGTCATATCAGGCTGGCGCGCGATTGCGATCTCGTGCTGGTGGCGCCCGCCACCGCCGATCTCATGGCGAAGATGGCACATGGTTTGGCCGATGATCTAGCTTCGGCGGTCCTTCTTGCGACCGACCGCAAGGTGCTGGTTGCGCCGGCGATGAACCCAAAAATGTGGTCGGCAAAGCCAACAATGCGCAATGTCGATACGCTGAAGAAAGACGGTGTGTTTTTCGTCGGACCAATGGCCGGCGAGATGGCTGAGAAGGGGGAGGCAGGTCTCGGCCGAATGGCGGAGCCTTTACAGATCGTCCAAGCCGTTGAAGCGCTGCTGGATGGGGGGATGAAGCCCCTGAAGGGCAAGACGGCGATCGTGACCTCCGGCCCTACGCATGAGCCGATCGATCCCGTGCGCTACATCGCCAACCGTTCATCGGGCAAGCAGGGCCATGCGATTGCAGCGGCTCTCGCGGAACTCGGTGCAGACGTAACGCTGGTTTCCGGGCCGGTGACCATTGCTGATCCCGCCGGTGTGACGGTAATCCATGTCGAGCGCGCTGAAGAAATGCGGGACGCGGTGATCTCAAGGCTGCCGTCGGATATCGCCGTCATGGTTGCCGCCGTCGCCGACTGGCGGGTGGCGGGTTCATCAGAACAAAAGATCAAGAAACAGCCGGGTGATGCGCCGCCGGCGCTCCAGCTGACGGAAAATCCCGATATTCTCAAAACCATCGGCCACCATGAAAGCCGTCCAAAGCTTGTGGTGGGCTTCGCTGCCGAAACGCAGGACGTGGAAAAAAACGGTCGCGCCAAACTGGAACGCAAGGGCGCGGATTACATCGTCGCCAACGACGTCTCGGCGCAAACCGGAATCATGGGTGGAGACCGCAACAGCGTGAAAATCATTTCGGCTGAGGGTGTTGAGGCATGGCCGGATCTCGATAAGGCCGAAGTGGCAAAACGTCTGGCAGCCTTTGTCGCGGAGAAACTCACATGACCATCTTTGATCGCAAGACATTCGACAGGATGCTTGGCGAATGGCCGGGCGTGCGTTTCGTCGATCAATGGGATTCGCATGTTGCCAAGGTGGGCGACAAGGTCTTTGCCGTGCTGGGCGAACGGGAAGACTGGCGGCTGGTGGTGAAATGCTCGGAGGAGAGCTTTGAAATCCTCACTGCGCTCGAAGGTATCGCCCAGGCGCCGTATTTTGCCAAACGCAAATGGATATCGATTGCCGATCATTCTCCGCTCGAACGGGAAGAAGTGGAGCACTATGTTCGCCGCTCCTATGAGCTTGTGGCAGCCGGCCTGACAAAAAAACTGCGAGGCGAGCTGGGCATCGTGATCGATCCCGCACCCGCCCTATAATTTCCGCTTCAATTGACCTTTTTGTCCTTGCCGATGATCTGGCGGACGCCTTCTTTGGTGAAGGGCTGCACGAGCTGTGGCAAAAAGCCCTTGGCGATCTCACCCTTGATGCCGATATCAGTTGATGAGGGTCGGTCAGGGTTATGGTAGGAGCCAAAGAGAATATCGAAGATGACGAGGTTTTCGCCGTAATTGGTATTGCCTTCCGGAAGCTGTTTTGAATGGTGCCAACGATGTAGGCGCGGCGTGCTGAAGACATAGTCGAGCACACCCGTTTTCATGTCGACATTGCAATGGGTCAAGATACCGATGAATGCGGTCACAGCACCCAGCCACCAGAACACCTGCAGCGGCGCACCCATGAAATAAAGCGGAATCTGGCTGAGCGCGATCTTGAACAGGGAATCGGCCACATGGAACCGCCCGGTATTGACGACCCATAGCCGTACGACGCTGTGATGCAGGGCATGGAACCGCCAGAAAAAAACGGTTTCATGCGCGATGCGATGGGCCCAGTAGAGACCGAATTCGGCAATCGTTACCGCAAGCGAGACCTGCACCACCAGTGGCAGATGCGATGGCCACAGGTCAAAGCGCATTGCCGCGAGCGGCTGGAGCACGTTCGCGGCCAGCATCGGGAAGATGGCCGATGCTGCGGCGGCAAGTTGCACCAGCCCCTTGGTTAAAAGCGTGTGGCCGATGCTCGTCATTGTCTCGCCATCCCCTTCGAGCCATTCGACTTCATAGGGAATATAGCGTTCGAGAAGAAAGAGAGTGATAACCGCGCAGGCATAGACACTGAGAAACGCCGCGATCGGATGGCTGCTCGAGAAGGCGAAATATGACCCCACGAGGCCGCCAACAAAGACGAGTGGCCAGGAGGAATAGGAGAGGGTCTGTTTCAGTATCTGCGCTTTAGCCATCACAATCAAATCCCGTCCGGCATCATCCGTCTCTAACACCCGCGCACTATCGCAGCTTCAAAGCAGCCCTTTACCCGCACAACTGCCTGACCCGAGGAAAGGCTAGGTCTTTATTACCTCGAGACGTTACACAAACATGGCACGAAAACGTGCCGAGATGTTCAGCTTACCTTGATGGCAATAAAGACAAGCGTCAGCGCAATAACCCACAGCGCTATTCGCCCCCATCTGGTATGGCGCGCTTCTGCCCTGCCGATGGCTTCTGCGGTCTGGGCGTCGAAACGCAAGCCGTGCTCGCTCATATACATCAGTTCGGAATGCAGCTTCTCCGTCTTGGCGGCGATCTCCGGCGCTGCCTCGGCGAGCTTCAGGGCGGCCTTCACGCCGTCTTTTAGATCGGTTACGATACGTTTCGGGCCAAGATTGTCCCTTATCCAGCCACTGACAACAGGGTCAGCCGCCTTCCACATGTTGAAGCGCGGATTGAGCATACGCGACACGCCTTCCACCACCACCATGGTCTTTTGCAGCATCACGAGTTCCGGCCGGGTTTCCATGTCGAAAAGCTCAGTGACTTCAAAGAGAAGGGTCAGGAGCTTGCCCATGGAGATCGTCTCGGCCGGCTGGCCGTGAATTGGCTCGCCGATGGCGCGGATCGCCTGCGCGAAACTCGCTATGTCGTGATGGCCCGGCACGTAACCGGCCTCAAAATGTACTTCCGCCACCCGCATGTAATCGCGCGTGATGAAGCCGTAGAGGATTTCAGCGAGAAACCGCCGCTCCTTTTTCCCGAGCCGTCCGGCGATGCCCATATCGACCGCGACTATCATGCCCTGCGGATCGACGAAAAGATTGCCGGGATGCATGTCGGCATGGAAAAAACCGTCGCGCAGGGTGTGCCGCAGGAAGGACTGAATCAGTGTGTCGGCGAGCTTGTTCAGGTCGTGACCGGCGGCCTTCAGGCCTTCAATGTCCGACATCTTGACGCCGTCGATCCACTCCATGGTGACGACGTCACGACCGGTGCGTTCCCAGTCGACTTCGGGAACACGAAAACCGGGATCTTGCCTGGTGTTTTCCGCAAGCTCGGAAAGGGCGGCGGCCTCAAGCCGCAGATCCATCTCGATCTTGGTGGTCTGCTCCAGCGTGCGCGTCACTTCGACTGGGCGCAGACGACGGGCCGAGCGGACAAAGCGCTGTTGCAGGTCGGCGATCAGATACATCGCCTCGAGATCGTTCTGGAAGCGTTGTCGCACGCCGGGACGGATCACCTTCACGGCAACCTTGCGTGGCCCCTTTGGCGTATCCACAATCGCCGGATGGACCTGGGCGATGGAGGCGGCGGCGATCGGGTCGCCAAATTCCCTGTAGAGTTCCGAAACTGGCCGTCCGAGCGATCCCTCGATATTCGCTTTGGCGGCTGCGGCTGGGAAAAAGGCCATGCGGTCCTGAAGGCTTGCGAGATCGTCCGCGAACTCCGCGCCCACCACATCCGGACGGGTGGCCAGAAACTGACCCATCTTCACATAGGACGGTCCAAGCCGCTCGACGGCCACCGCCAGCCGATCGCTACGCTGCGCTCTTTTCGCCTTGCTACGGGCGAATGGCTTCAGCAGGGCCTTTAACACCTGCGCGGGAGCGGGCAGGTCATCGGACGGCAGGGCCAGCACGACGCCTTCGCGCACGAGAACCCAGCCAACCCTTGCGAGGCGGAAATATGCGCCCAAAGTGCTCATGCTTATGCTTGTCTCCTGCCTGTGCCGGCCATGGTCTTAGAGCTTCCAGCCGGAATGCAGGGCGGCGATACCGCCGGTGTAATTGGTATAGGTCACGCGGGAGAAGCCGGCGGTGCGGATCATCGTCGCAAAATCCTCCTGATTGGGGAATTTACGGATCGATTCGACCAGATACTGATAGGGTTCGGCGTCGCCGGTGATCATCTTGCCGAATTGCGGAATGGCATTGAACGACCACGCGTCGTAGACGCGATCAAGCAGCGGCATCTCAACTTCGGAAAACTCCAGCACCAGAAGCCGCCCGCCGCGCTTCAGCACACGGTGCGCTTCCTTCAGCGCAACGTCGATGCGCGGAACATTGCGAATGCCAAAGGCAATCGTATAGGCGTCGAAGCTGTTCGCCTCAAAAGGTAGTTCCTCGGCATTGGCCTCCACGAAGGTCAAATTGTCCGAAAGCTTCTTTTTCGCCGCGCGCTCTCCGCCGACGGCAAGCATTGAGCCGTTGATATCGAGAACGGTGGCATGCGCCAGACGGTTGGAAGCTTCGATGATCCGGAAGGCAATATCCCCGGTACCACCAGCCACGTCCAGAACCTTGTAGGAGGGATCCTTGCGCGGCGAAAGCGAGGACACCATGGCGTCCTTCCACAGCCGGTGCAGGCCGGCCGACATCACGTCATTCATGATATCGTAGCGCTTGGCCACCTTGTGGAAGACCTCGTTGACCATCCCCTGCTTCTGGCCTTCGTCCACCTTGTGGAAGCCATAGGACGTTTCCATGCCGCCTTGGGCGGTGGTACGGGCGTCGGTCATCGTCTGTCTCCATATTTATTGCGTGGCGGACCATAGCGGAAACGCCATGGCGACGCTATCTGTTGCCGCATCGCCTGGGCGCGACATTTCGCGTGCACTTTATAGACCACATGGTCCTAACGAAAAACTGCCGGATAAGCCAGATGCCAGAATTGCCAGAAGTCGAAACCGTCAGACGCGGCCTTGCTCCCGCCATGGAAGGGGCAAGGGTTCGCAAGCTCCATCTCGGCCGCCCCGACCTGCGGTTTCCGTTTCCAGAGGATTTCGCGGAGCTTATCGAGGGGAAGACAATCATCTCGCTCGGAAGGCGGGCAAAATATCTTCTGATCGAGCTGGAGGACGGGCTGACAATCGTGTCCCATCTCGGCATGTCCGGCTCTTTCCGCGTGGAAGCGGAAGCCGATGCAGAAGGCAGCATACCCGGCGTGTTCCACCATCCCCGCTCGAAGGACGGCAAGCACGACCACGTCGTCTTTTATCTGGATAAAGGCGAAGAGCGCATCTGCGTTATATATAATGATCCGCGTCGCTTCGGCTTCATGCATCTGGTGGAGCGCAGCAAGCTCGATCTTTATCCCGCCTTTGCGGAACTTGGCCCGGAGCCAACAGGCAATACGCTGAGCGCGGATTATCTCGCGAGCCGGTTCGACGGTAAAAGCCAACCGCTGAAAAGCACGCTGCTGGACCAGAAGGTTATTGCCGGCCTCGGCAATATCTATGTCTGCGAGGCGCTGTGGCGCGCCCATCTTTCCCCCCTGCGTGCCGCCGGAACGCTGGTAACGAAAGGTGGCAAGCCCACAGCGAAGCTCGTGTATCTCACGGAGAAAATCCGCGATGTCATCGCCGATGCCATCGCCGCCGGGGGCTCATCATTGCGCGACCACATACAGACGGATGGAACGCTTGGTTATTTCCAGCATTCCTTTTCGGTCTACGATCAGGAGGGGCAGCCTTGCCGTACCCCCGGCTGCAGGGGTACGGTTGAAAGGGTGGTGCAGGCTGGCCGCTCCACCTTTTATTGCGCCGCCTGCCAGAAATGAACGAACGACGGAGAAGGGGAGACTGCCGTGGATTATGAAACGATATTGGTCGAAAAGCGCGACGAGGTAGGGGTCATCACGCTCAATCGTCCAAAGGCGCTAAACGCTCTCAATTCCGTGCTTCTGAAAGAGCTGCGACACATCCTGTCTTCATTTTCCGTGGACGATTCCATCGGTGCGGTCGTTATCACCGGCTCTGAGAAGGCATTTGCGGCTGGTGCCGATATCAAGGAAATGCAGGGGCTGGATTTCGTCGATGCCTATGTCGGCGATTTTCTTGGCGGCTGGGACGAGGTTGCGGCCACCCGCAAACCCGTCATCGCCGCCGTTTCCGGTTTTGCCCTCGGGGGCGGGTGCGAACTCGCCATGATGTGCGACTTCATCATAGCATCCGATACGGCAAAGTTCGGCCAGCCGGAGATCACGCTGGGTGTCATTCCAGGCATGGGCGGCTCCCAGCGGCTGACGCGTGCGGTGGGTAAGGCAAAGGCGATGGACCTCGTTCTGACTGGCCGCATGATGGATGCGGCGGAAGCCGAGCGCGCCGGTCTCGTATCGAGAATCGTGCCGGCCGCGAACCTGATGGACGAGGCGGTGGAGGCCGCCACCCGCATCGCGTCGCTGTCGCGTGCCTCCGTGCTCATGGCCAAGGAAAGTGTCAATCGTTCCTTCGAAGTGCCGCTTTCTGAAGGTCTGAGATATGAAAGACGGTCCTTTCAGTCGCTTTTCGCCACGGCAGATCAGAAGGAGGGCATGGCGGCCTTCGTCGAAAAGCGCAAACCTGCTTTCCGGAATCGCTAAGGATTCGGAATATCGGCGCTTTTAAGCGTTTTGCGCGTTGACGGGCGTAAGCTTTAGCGGTATATGCCCGCCCACGGTTAAGGAAAGCCATCCGGCTTGTCCGAAATTACTCCCGCATTCTTGGGTTACGTGAGGTCTTCGAAAGACCCGATCCTCTGGTTGCGGAATTTGGTTTGAATTCGAAGAGAGGCATACATGGCCAATACAACTTCGGCGAAAAAGGCGACCCGCAAGATCGCTCGCCGTACCGCAGTCAACAAGGCTCGCCGTTCGCGCGTTCGCGGCTTCATCCGCAAGGTCGAGGAAGCAATCGCTACCGGTGATCTCGCTGTCGCTACCGAAGCTCTGAAGGCAGCTCAGCCCGAGATCCAGCGCGCCGCCACGAAGGGCGTTCTGCACGGCAACACGGCATCCCGTAAGGTGTCGCGTCTTGCACAGCGCGTGAAGGCTCTTTCCGCCTAATCCGGCTAATTACAAATAATTATTCAAAAAGCCTGGTCTTTGACCGGGCTTTTTCTGATTCTAACCGCCTGTTAATCATTCCTCCCGTAACGTGACAAATGCGTGTCAACTGAACGACAGGAAAAACTTAGCAAAAACAAATACTTGCCGGAGGTCTTCTCCGAAATGGGAAGCTTGCTCTACGGAAGTCGCGGCAAGTTTTGAGTCAAGAAGATTTTTATTTTTTTGCCGAAACAGGCTCTCAAAAAACGCCAAAATTGAATCTCATTGATTCATAAGCGATTCTGCTTTGAACCTTGACGGTGATGCAAAACGGCCTTTGCGAGTCAATGGCCGATCTACGTTTTTGCAGAAAAAACGCCATTGATCTCTCCCCACGATCCTGCCTAAATGCATTTCAACAAGGGGTGCGGATCTCAGTCCACAGATTATCTCGATGTTCGTATCGACGATATTCACCTTCTTGCTGACGGGTCTTTCGAGGTCCGTTTTTTCAGGTCATGGAGCTTTTTGTACCGTTTCGGTCTCGGAGCGGGCGGGAGCTTTTTGTCCTCAAAAATGCGCCTTAAGGTTGTGGCGAAAGGAGCGTTTTGAGCGTGTCGCAGGCCTCTCCATGAGGGAGAGGGAAATGGGAAACCGGCTCGCAAACGAGAATAGTCTTTGACGTTCTTTCGAGGGGAACGCTGAGGGCGGGAATAAACGAGGGGGATCTCTGGCGATCTATTTTGATCGTCAGGCTATGATTGGCAATTTGAAAGGCGGCAATATGCAATTGAATTTGGCGATGGGTGCGGTGGCTGATGGGGACCGCGCACCAAAGGCATGTGATGCAGCTTGCTCAGAGGCGGCAGGGGACAAATCGGCAATGAAGCATGATGCGCTGTTTGAACGTTTTAGCGCGCGGCTCAAGGCACAGGTTGGTCCGGAAGTCTATGCGAGCTGGTTTGCACGGCTGAAACTCCATTCCGTTTCGAAAAGCGTCGTTCGTTTTACCGTTCCGACGACCTTTCTGAAGTCCTGGATCAATAACCGTTATATGGACCTGATCACCAGCCTCGTGCAGAGCGAGGATCCGGATGTGCTGAAGGTGGAAATTCTGGTCCGCTCGGCCAGCCGCCCGGTGCGTCCGGCCCAGGCTGAGGAACGGACACAGCCCGCTCAGGAAATCGGGGCGGTTCAGCGCAACAAGCCTTTTGTCCCGCAGCAGCCCGCGGCGGCGCCTTCTGCGCAGCCCGTGGCCGCGCAGGCAACCCTGCGTCAGGGCGGCTCCGGTCCGCTGTTCGGTTCACCGCTGGATACCCGTTTCACCTTCGAGACGTTTGTGGAAGGTTCGTCCAACCGTGTTGCGCTTGCAGCCGCAAAGACGATCGCAGAAGCCGGCGCTGGCGCCGTGCGTTTTAATCCGCTGTTCATCCATGCGGGTGTGGGCCTCGGCAAGACACATCTTCTGCAGGCCATCGCGAATGCGGCCATCGACAGCCCGCGCAATCCGCGCGTGGTTTATCTGACGGCCGAATATTTCATGTGGCGTTTCGCAACCGCGATCCGTGATAATGACGCTCTGACGCTGAAGGATACGCTGCGCAATATCGATCTGCTCGTCATCGATGACATGCAGTTTCTGCAGGGCAAGATGATCCAGCACGAATTCTGCCACCTGCTGAACATGCTGCTCGACAGCGCCAAGCAGGTCGTGGTTGCGGCTGACCGCGCTCCATGGGAACTGGAATCGCTCGATCCGCGCGTGCGCTCCCGCCTTCAGGGCGGCATGGCCATCGAGATCGAAGGGCCCGATTACGACATGCGTTATGAAATGCTCAACCGCCGCCTCGGTTCGGCCCGTCAGGAAGATCCTTCCTTTGATATTTCGGACGAAATCCTGACCCATGTCGCCAAAAGCGTCACGGCGAGCGGCCGCGAACTTGAGGGTGCGTTCAACCAGCTGATGTTCCGGCGCTCTTTCGAACCGAATCTGTCGGTCGACCGGGTCGATGAACTACTGTCGCATCTCGTCGGCACGGGCGAGGCCAAGCGCGTGCGTATTGAGGATATTCAGCGGATCGTCGCCAAGCATTACAACGTGTCGCGGCAGGAACTGGTGTCCAACCGCCGCACCCGAGTCATCGTCAAGCCACGCCAGATCGCCATGTATCTGGCGAAGATGCTGACGCCGCGGTCTTTCCCGGAGATCGGCCGCCGTTTTGGCGGACGTGACCATACCACGGTTCTGCATGCGGTGCGCAAGATCGAGGAGCTGATCTCCGGCGATACCAAGCTCGGTCATGAGGTCGAGCTGCTGAAGCGCCTGATCAACGAAAACAACGCATGAACAAAGCGGCCTCCGGGCCGCTTTTTTATTCTCTTCTTGTTTGAGGACTAAAGCCGGATGCGCGGGTGTCAGCAGGCGAGGTCGGCGACGACGGCGTCCAGAATGAGCATGCCCGATGGCGTGCAGCGCAGCCGGGAGTTTCCGAGCCGCTCCACAAAGCCGTGCTGGAGAAGAAACTCTTCCTTTTCCGGGTCGAGGTCGCGTCCGGAAAGATCGCTCCAGCGGGCGAGATCGATGCCTTCCCGCAGGCGAAGGCCCATCAGCAGCAATTCGTCGGCCTGTTCATCGACGCCGAGGAGTTCCTGATCGATCATGCCGTGGCCTTCCCGCTCAACGGTTTCCAGCCAGGTCTCAGGGTGGCGTTCGGTCGCCGTTGCGAGCTTGGAGGAGCCGCGCGTCAGACGCCCATGCGCGCCAGGACCGATGCCCGCGTAATCGCCATAACGCCAGTAGGTGAGGTTGTGGCGACTTTCAGCACCGGGCCGGGCATGGTTGGAAACCTCGTAGGCCGGCATGCCGTAACGCTCGGTGATTTCCTGAGTGGCTTCATAAAGCACGGCCGAATGCTCGCCATCTGGCACGATGAGTTTGCCGGCCTTGTGCAGGCCGTAGAAGGGCGTGCCTTCTTCTATCGTCAGCTGATAGAGCGACAGATGGTCAACGGCATAGGAGACTGCTTCCTTCAGCTCGGCGTCCCATTCGGCCACCGTCTGGTTCGGGCGGGCATAGATGAGGTCGAAGGACATACGCGGGAAAATCTCACGCGCCAGCCTGATGGCTTTCAGGGCGTCAGCGACATCATGCAGCCGTCCGAGGAATTTCAGGTCGCGGTCATTCAGCGCCTGCACACCGAGAGAGACGCGGTTGACGCCCGCCGCCCGGTAACCGCGAAACCGCTCTGCCTCGACGCTCGAAGGATTGGCTTCCATGGTGATCTCGATACCATCCGGCACATGCCAGAAGCGCGAGACGCCATCAAGAAGTGCTGCGACTGTCTGCGGGTCCATCAGCGATGGCGTGCCGCCGCCCATGAAGATGCTGGTGACGACGCGCGGGCCGCTCAGCGACCGCATATGTTCCATTTCACGCAGGAAGGCAGCCGTAAACCGCTCCTGATCTACCGGCCGGTGGCGGACATGGCTGTTGAAATCGCAATAGGGGCATTTGGCCGCGCAGAAGGGCCAATGCAGATAAATCCCGAAACCGGGATCGCCCGTATCCGGCAGAAGCGATGCGCCGGGGGCAGAAAGTTGATGCTCCCCGACCATCGGGTTCATGCCTCCAGGCAGGTTTCTACGAATTTTTTAAACGCACGGGCACGGTGCGATAGCGCAAAGCTGTCGCCATGTTTCCAGCCGTGTTTTTCGTCCGCGGTCATCTCACCGAATGTGGTGTCGTAACCCTCGGGTTTGAAGATCGGATCATAGCCAAATCCGCTCGTTCCGCGCGGTGGCCAGACGACAGTGCCTTCCACCTCGCCACGGAAATACTCGACATGACCGTCGGGCCAGGCCAGGCACAGCACGCTGACAAAGCGGGCCGTGCGATCTTCCGGTTTCGATGCGCCGTGCTCGGCCAGCGCATCTTCAACTTTCCGCATCGCCATGGCGAAGTCGCGTGTGCCGTCGGCCGTCTCCGCCCAATTGGCGGTGTAGACACCGGGCGCACCGTCAAGCGCGTCGATAACCAGACCGGAATCGTCGGACAAAGCCGGAAGACCGGATGCCTTAGCAGAGGCAAGCGCCTTGATGGCGGCATTTTCTTCGAAGGTCGTACCTGTCTCGTCCGGCTCTTCGAAGTTGAGCTCAGCCGCCGACTTGGCGGAAAAGCCGAAAGGGCCGATCAGATCGGCAATTTCGGCAATCTTGCCTTTGTTGTGGCTGGCGACGACGATGGTTCTGGTATCGAGCTTGCGCATCACGCTTTCCTGTCGGCTCAGGCGATGGCCTGTTTCTGAAGGGCGACCAATTCGCTGCAGCCGGCTTTGGCCAGGCCGAGCAGCGTCAGGAATTCTTCTTCGGAGAAGGGCGCGCCTTCAGCAGTACCCTGAACCTCGACGATGCCGCCCGAGCCGGTGATGACGAAATTCGCGTCGGTCTCGGCGGAGGAATCTTCGAGATAGTCGAGATCGATAACCGGCTGGTTGGCGAAGATACCGCAGGAGATCGCCGCGATATGATCCTTCAGGACTTTCTCGACCTTGATCATGTTGCGGGTTTCCATCCACTTCAGGCAATCGTGCAGCGCGATCCACGCGCCGGTAATGGAGGCGGTGCGGGTACCGCCATCGGCCTGGATGACGTCGCAATCGATGCTGATCTGGCGTTCGCCGAGCGCCTGAAGGTCAACGACGGCGCGCAACGAGCGGCCGATGAGGCGCTGGATTTCCTGCGTACGGCCGCCCTGCTTGCCGGAAGCAGCTTCGCGCTTCATGCGTTCATGGGTGGAGCGCGGAAGCATGCCATATTCTGCGGTAACCCAGCCCTTGCCGCTGTTGCGCAGCCACGGCGGCGTCTTTTCTTCGAGGCTTGCGGTGACGAGCACATGCGTGTCGCCGAATTTCACGAGACAGGATCCTTCGGCATGTTTCGAGAAATTGCGCTCGAAGGAAACCTTGCGCATCTGGTCGGTTTTTCTGCCTGAAGGCCGCATATGATCCACTCTCCATGTTGGTCCCTGCCTTCTAAGGCGAGGTCCTGGCTTTTGCAAAGCCAATTTCCATTTTGCCGCGGCCGCGCGACGCATTATATTGATGGCAGACAAGATATGGACGACAAAGAACGGACGAATGGGCTTTTCTGCACCGCTTTCAAAAGATCAGGCATCGCTTCTCGATGAACGGTCGCGGGAAATTTTCCGGCGCATCGTCGAAGGTTATCTCGATACCGGCGAACCGTTGGGCTCACGCAGCCTGTCGCGGCTGCTGCCGATGTCGCTTTCACCGGCCTCCGTCCGGAACGTCATGAGCGATCTGGAGGAACTGGGCCTCATCTATTCCCCTCACATCAGCGCTGGGCGCCTTCCCACCCAGACCGGGTTGCGCTTTTTCGTTGATGCCTTCATGCAGGTAGGCGATCTGCCAGCGGAGGAACGCGCAAGCATCGATCGTCAGATCGGGCCGGTCGCCGGTCACGAGCAATCGCTGGAAGGGCTGCTGACGGAGGCGAGCCGCATGTTGTCCGGGATGTCGCGGGGCGCAGGCCTGGTGCTGACGGCCAAGAACGATGTGGTGCTCAAGCATGTCGAATTCATCAGGCTCGAACCCACCAAGGCGCTCGCCGTGCTGGTGGGTGATCATAATCAGGTCGAAAATCGCATCATAGAGTTACCGACTGGCATTTCTTCGTCACAGTTGACCGAGGCTGCGAATTTCATCAATGCCCATCTGTCCGGCCAGACGCTGCAGGAATTGCGTGGCCAGTTCCAGAAGCAGCAGGCGGAGCTGCAGTCCGAACTCGGCAAGCTGGCACAGGATCTCATCGAACGCGGTCTGGCTGTCTGGGCGGGCGATAGCGAGGACGGCAAGCTTGGTCGTCTCATCGTTCGCGGGCGGTCCAATCTGCTGGAGGGACTGGCCGGCGAGGAAGACATCGATCGTGTTCGCCTGCTCTTTGACGATCTGGAGCGTAAGGAAAACCTCATTGAAATCCTCAACCTCGCGGAAAGTGGGTCGGGAGTGAGGATTTTTATCGGTTCGGAAAACAAGCTCTTTTCGCTGTCGGGTTCCTCGCTCATCGTCGCGCCGTATCGTGACGAGGACAATCGTGTCGTTGGTGCGGTCGGCGTCATCGGGCCCACCAGGCTGAATTATGCCCGTATCGTGCCCATGGTGGATTACACCGCGCAGATCATGGCCCGCCTTTCCCGCAAACAGAGATAGACAAGCCGGCAAGGAACGAGAATGCGGCAAGCTTTTCGCCGCAAGCCTTGATTTTTGCCCGCCAAAGCTCGATATCGGGCGCAACCACTAACAGTCTAATCTGGAGAACGTCATGACCGACGATACAAAAAAGCCCGGACCTGACGCGGACGTCGCGGAAGAGTTTGTCGAACCTGTTAAGGCAGGCGAAGAACAGGCTGAAACGGCGGAGCCCGATCCGGTCGAAGTGCTCAAGGCGGAAAATGCCGACCTGCGCGACAAGTTCCTGCGCCTTGCCGCGGAAATGGACAATCTTCGTCGTCGCACAGAACGCGACGTGAAGGATGCCAAGACCTATTCCATGGCCGCTTTTGCCCGCGACATGCTGGCGGTTTCAGACAATCTTCGCCGCGCTCTCGAGGCCATTCCCGCTGAGCTCAAGACCAATGGCGAAGCCGGGCTGAACGGCTTGATTGAAGGTGTCGAAATGACCGAGCGCTCGATGCTGTCGACGCTGGAACGCCATGGCGTGAAGAAGATCGATGCCGAAGGCCAGAAGTTCGACCCGAATTTCCACCAGGCCATGTTTGAAATTCCCAACACGACGGTTCCCAACAATACCGTATTGCAGGTAATTCAGGCCGGGTTCACCATTGGCGACCGCGTTCTGCGCCCCGCCATGGTCGGTGTCTCCAAGGGCGGCCCGAAGGCGGAAACCGCTGCCTCGGCCGAACCGGGCACCGCGTCGGTCAATGAAAAAGACGCTTGAGGCCATCTGTGCCGACGTAACGAAAAACGCGCCTTCAGGGCGCGTTTTTTATTGCCATTAACTGGGAAAAGAAGGCCTGCCGTCAGGCAGCCGTTGCCTGTTCCTGATTAAGGAAGGCGTAGATCGCCGTATCGGAATCTGTAGCACGCAGCTTGGCCACCAGTTCAGGGTCGCGCAGGGCACGCGCAATGCGTGAAAGTGCCTTCAGATGGTCGGCGCCGGCACCTTCTGGCGCCAGCAGCAGGAAAACCAGATCAACAGGCTGATCGTCCAGCGCTTCGAAATCGACCGGCGTTTCAAGACGTGCGAAAACACCGGTGATCTGCTGGATGCTGTTGAGCTTGCCATGGGGAATGGCAATGCCGTGCCCCACACCGGTGGAGCCGAGCTTTTCACGCTGGAGGATGACGTCGAACACTTCCCGTTCCGAGACTCCGGTAATTCTGGCTGCCTTTGCGGCCAGCTCCTGAAGCAGCTGCTTTTTGGAATTCACCTTGAGGGCGGGAATAATCGCATCTTGTTGCAGCAAATCTGCCAACGCCATTCTCTTTTTCCTTCATGCCATCGAGACGAGGCGGAAGGCAGATGCACTTTCGCGTCCTGCCTTCCACGTCTTGTCAGACTGTTCAGCTCTTGATCGTTTCCGCGTCGATCCAGCCAATATTGCCGTCGTGACGCCGGTAGACGATGTTGAGATATTCCTTGCCCGGGCTGCGGAACAGCAGAACCGGTTCGTCGGTCATGTCGAGCGCCATCACGGCACTGGCAACAGACATGGTCTTAATCTGTTTCGAACTCTCGGCCACAATGGTGGGTGCGTAATCTTCGGGGACCTCGTGGTCCTCATCGGGAATAGCATCCATCACCGTATAGGCAATTTCCTGCGACACGCCGTTCGCACCATTGTGATGGTCCTTGAGCTTGCGCTTGTAGCGACGCAGGCGCTTTTCGATCCGCTCGGCGGCGGCATCGAAGCTCGCTTGCGGATCATTCGCCTGACCCGCCGCATGCAATACAACGCCCGTATCGAGATGCAGCTTGCAATCGGCCGCAAAACGCGATCCGGACTTCTCTACGGTCACTTGGCCTGAATACCCCCCATCGAAGTATTTGGTAACCGCCAGACCTATATTGTCCTCAATCCGCTGACGGAAAGATTCACCGATCTCCATATGTTTACCAGATACACGCACACTCATGGAAATTTTCCTTTTTGTAGTGATTTGCGAGTACCAGCTTACGTCAAGCCGCGCGCGCATCCAAGCGTTTCGAAGACCTTAAAAAGCCCTCATTCGAATTTTACGCCCATGGACGGTGGAGATGAATCCGTTACAAATGACCTTGCTTACGTGTGCGGCGGGCTTCTAGCCCTTGCCGCGACAAGAGTCAATGGTGCGGCAAAAAACCGCCATAAACGTGATCGGGTTCATCGCTCAGAAGGCGGACAACCTGGCAAGAGCCTTCTTTTCCCGGCGTCTCTGCACGGAGGAGGGGATGTTCATCGCCTCCCGATATTTGGCGACGGTGCGGCGGGCGAGATCGATACCGTTCTTCTTTAGATTGTCTACGATATCGTCGTCGGAAAGCACCGCATCAGCCGCTTCCTGCGCAATCATGGCCTTGATGCGGTGACGAACTGCTTCCGCTGAATGGCTGTCACCGCCTTCCACAGCGCTGATCGATACGCTGAAGAAATATTTGAGCTCGAACAGCCCGCGTGGCGTCAGCATGTATTTCTTTGATGTCACGCGGCTGACGGTGGATTCGTGCATCTTGATGGCGTCCGCAACCGTCTTCAGGTTCAGCGGCCGCAGGTGATCCACGCCATTGAGGAGAAAGGCATCCTGCTGACGCACGATCTCCGTCGCAACCTTCATGATCGTCCGGGCGCGCTGGTCGAGGCTGCGGGTCAGCCAATGGGCGGTCTGCATGCATTCAGCCAGAAAGTCCTGGTCCTCTCCTGCGCGAGCCTTGTGTTTCGAGACTTCGGCGAAATAGCTCTGGTTGATGAGCACGCGTGGCAGGGTCTCGGGATTGATTTCCACCAGCCAGCCGCCGGAAGAGGAGGGACGAACGATGATGTCGGGAACGATGGTCTCCGAAACCGCTGAATCGTAGCCTGCACCGGGGCGTGGATTGAGCGTGCGGATTTCCGCCAGCATGTCGAGCAGGTCTTCCTCATCGACCCCACAGAGTTTCTTTAAGGAGGCGAAATCCCGCTTCGCCAGAAGCTCGAGATTGTCGATGAAAGCCCGCATGGCCGGGTCGAGCCGGTCCTTCTGCGCGAGCTGGATCGCCAGACACTCGCTCAGTGAACGTGAAAATACGCCGGGAGGATCGAAGCCCTGGAGTGTCTTCAAGACCCGCTCGACAGTCGAGGGAGCCGCTCCCAGCCGCTCGGCGACGTCGTCGACAGCGTCTGCGGCGATATAGCCGGTCTCATCGAGTTGGCCGATAAGCACATCGGCGATCATCCTGTCTTCGGGGGAAGAGATGGAGAGCGGCAATTGCTGACTGAGATGGTCGCCCAGGCTCTGTTTTGCAGCGACGAAGTCATCGAGATCGTAACTTTCGCCGGATTCCTGCCCCTGCATCGATTTCCACTGGCTCGCCAGTTCGGGCGCATCGGCCTTTCTCGGCTCGCCATCGTCGGGAAAGACGTTTTCGAAGCTCGTGTCGAGTTGCTCGCCAAGATTGGCGGCGCGATCCCCGTACCAGTCTTCACTATCCGCGGCCACGCTGGGGGATTTTCCCGCGCCGTCACCATCGCTGTCGCCGAAATTGTCGGCTTCCGCCGGCATGTCATTGCTCAAATCGCCATCGTTTGCCGCAATTTCCAGCAGCGGATTACGTTCCACCTCCTGCGCGATAAACTGCGTCAACTCGAAATGCGTCATCTGAAGCAGCTGGATGGACTGCATCAGTTGCGGTGTCATCACGAGAGACTGGTTTTGACGCAGCAAAAGGCTGGCAGACAATGCCATGGCGAACGCGAAACTCCCTTTACAGCTTCTCCGTCGCCAGATTTTCCAGAAATTTTACCGAGACGACAGAACTTGGCCCAAAAATTGCTTTTTTATTTTGTTTGGTCAAGCGTCAGGGCAGGGCGCGATGAAGAATCTTTCGCGCCCTGCAGCTCAAAGGCTGAAATTATTGCCGAGATAGAGGCGACGCACATCCGGATTGTTGACGATATCGTCGGGACGTCCATGCGTCAGCACCTCGCCTGCATGGATGATGTAAGCGCGGTCGATGAGGCCAAGCGTTTCTCGGACATTATGATCAGTGACGAGAACGCCGATGCCGCGCGCTGTCAGATGCCTTACCAGATTCTGGATGTCGCTGACCGAAATCGGATCGACGCCCGCGAAAGGCTCGTCGAGCAGCATGAAGGTCGGATCTGTCGCAAGCGCGCGTGCGATTTCCAGACGGCGGCGCTCACCACCCGAAAGCGCCACGGCGGGCGACTTGCGCAGCTGCGCGATATGGAATTCTTCCAGCAGCTCATCGAGCTTGCGGTTGCGCTTGGCTGCGTCCGGCTCGTGCACTTCCAGCACGGCGCGGATGTTCTCCTCCACGGTCAACCCGCGGAAGATCGAGGCTTCCTGCGGCAGATAACCGACGCCGAGACGCGCGCGCCGATACATCGGCATGGTGGTCACATCATTGCCGTTGATGGCGATCTTGCCGGTATCGACCGGAACCAGGCCCGTGATCATATAAAAACAGGTGGTTTTGCCGGCGCCGTTCGGCCCGAGCAGGCCCACAGCCTCGCCGCGACGAACGACCAGCGAAACACCGTTGACCACGCGACGCGTATTATAGGTCTTGGTCAAACCATGCGCGATCAGCGTGCCCTGATAGGGGGTCTTGTCCGCCGGTGAGGCGGCGTCCGCGGATCGGTGGCGCCCGCCGCCGAATATTTTTGAGATCGAGGGTATCTTCACGAGGAAAGACTACTGTTTCTTCTGCGATTTCGGATCGAGCATGATCCGGACAGGACCGCCGCAGCTTTCGAGCTTGGCCTGTCCCGTATTCATCAGAACAGTGAGCTTGCAGCCGGTGAAGACATTGGTGCCTTCGGACAGCACGACCTGCTTGCCCGTCAGAATGAAGGTCTGCGCCGCCATGTCGAATTCGCCGTGATCGGCCGTCGCCTTCTGGGTCTCGGACGTCAGATAGACATTATTGTCCACGAAGATTTTTTCGATGTTGGCGTCGCCACTGGTGAGCGAGGAACCCTCGCCCTTGTAATTCACCGTCATCTTGCCGGCCTGCAGGGTGGTCGTTCCCTGCACAACCTTCACGTTGCCGGTAAAATATGCCTTACGCTCCTGATCGCGAATCTCGAGCTGGTCACTTTCAATCGCAATCGGCTGATCGCCGGAAAGCTTGACACCCTGCATGTTGCTGGTGGTGTTCTGGGCGAAAGCCACAGTTGCAAGACACGAAAAAACAAGACCTGCGGCTGTTAAGCCTGCGGATTTGCCAAGGAAAACGGGACGGGAAATTTGCATCATCTGGACCGGGCTCTCACTTGCCTTCATTTTTGATATTGGATGCAGCGATACGTGCCCGTACCTGCCCCGAAAATGTAATTGTCTTGCCATTATCGGCGATGTCAATCGATTGCGCAACAATCGAGCCGTCGTTTGTTTTGATTGAAACCGGCTGCTGGCTGCTCATTTTCCCGGCCTTCAGATCGACTTCCGCAGACTGGAATTTCGCTTGTATGCCATTGCTGAGATTGATGTCAAAAGGGGCGGTCATCTTTAGTTTGTTCGTAGCGCGGTCGAAAATGCCTTCCTGGGCGATCACCTGCGCGACACTGTCGTTTACCGGAACCGCCGCCAGAACCTTTTCGAGCGTCATCAGATTGGGGTTGGCGATGTCCTGCAACGCGCGGTCGGCGTTCATGGAGTAATCGATTCCCTTCTCGTTGCGGCCCGCAACGGCAGGTTTTTCCATCACGATCTTGCCGTCTTCTATCCTCGCGCTTTCGAGGGAGACTTCTTCAGGCGCCCAGGTTCGGATAACCGAGACAGCGATGAAGGCAAGCGAAACGATTGCCGCCCCGAGCGGCAGAATGATTTTCAGCCGTTTCACACGCGCTGAATGCCGGAGCGCACGCCCGTAAGCGCCGTTCTGGTCATTGGGCAGCGGAAATGCTGGCGCGGGTTCGCGGAGTCTTTCGAGCATAAGAGCGGGTCCGGAATGCTTCCCGGCGCCTTTCAGGCGCACAATTGAAGCTTGTGTCTCTATCTAAATGTCTTTGGCACGAGTGCTTTGTCCTGCCAATATGGTTTTTGTCTGGAAAGGTGCAAGGGAAATGCGAATTTTATCGTAATTCTGGTTTCCTTATTGTTTCCTTGCGGCTTCGCGTTAGAAGAACCATATGGCCTGAAGCGCAAGAGCGGATGACAGAGGTTTTTATGGACAATATGGCGATAGCGGATCGCAGGCGGTTGCGCCGCAAGCTGACTTTCTGGCGGATTGCCGCCGTTCTTCTGCTCGTTGCCGGTTTCTTCGGCCTCTACCGTTTTTTCTGGGATGGACCGCAGCAGAGTGCGAAGCCCCATATTGCCCGCGTCGAGGTCTCTGGCCTGATCACCGACAATACCGAACTTCTCGAGCGGCTCGACAGGATCGCCAAGAGCGACAATGTCAAAGGGTTGATCGTGTCGATTTCTTCGCCAGGCGGCACCACCTATGGCGGTGAGCGCATCTTTAAGGCCATTCGAGGGGTCGCAGAAAAGAAGCCGGTCGTTTCGGATGTGCGCACGCTCGCTGCCTCCGCAGGTTACATGATCGCATCGGCGGGCGAAGTCATCGTTGCCGGAGAAACCTCGATCACCGGTTCGATCGGCGTGATCTTCCAATATCCCCAACTTGGCCAGTTGATGGACAAGCTCGGCGTCTCGTTGCAGGAAATCAAGTCGTCGCCGATGAAGGCGGAGCCTTCACCGTTCCACGAGGCGCCGGAAGAAGCAAAGACGATGATCCGCGCCATGGTGATGGACAGCTATGGCTGGTTTGTGGACCTTGTGGCAGATCGCCGCAAACTGCCACGCGAGGATGTGCTGAAACTGGCTGATGGATCGATCTATACCGGCCGTCAGGCTCTTGCCAACAGGCTGGTCGACACGCTCGGCGGCGAAAAGGAAATTCGCGCTTATTTCGAAACCCGCGGTGTGGCAAAGGATTTGCCGATTGTCGAATGGCGTGCGCCGTCCTCCAATTCGCCTTTCGCGCTTTTCAGTGTTGCGCAAATAGCGAAGTTTCTGGGATATGACGATTTAATTCCCTTCGCAGGGCCTGGCCAGCTCGGTACGGACAAGTTGTTTCTTGACGGTCTTGTTTCCGTTTGGCAGGTTGAGCCGCGTTAAAAATCCAATTCTTTCAGGGGGGCAACCGTGATCAAATCTGAACTGGTGCAGATCGTTGCTGCGCGTAACCCGCACCTTTATCACCGTGACGTGGAAAACATCGTCAATGCGGTGCTGGATGAAATCACCGACGCTCTGGCGGCAGGCAATCGTGTTGAGCTCCGCGGTTTTGGCGCGTTTTCGGTGAAAAACCGTCCGTCGCGCTCGGGCCGGAACCCGCGCACGGGTGAATCGGTTTTCGTCGAGGAAAAATGGGTGCCCTTCTTCAAGACGGGTAAGGAACTGCGTGAACGCCTGAACCCCGGAATGGGTGACGAAGAGGACGATTGATCGTTCTTGACGCCGGCGACTGAAACGGAGCCGGCCTTCCTCGCGGCGATGGAGTATTTTCGGATGTCAAAAAAAATCATCAACCTCATCATCCTGCTTCCGCTGGCGATTATCCTCGTCATCCTGTGTGTTGCCAATCGTCAGTCCGTGACGTTGGCGCTCAACCCCTTCCGACCGGAAGACGGCGTTCTGTCCTTCACCGCGCCATTTTTCGTTTTCCTGTTTCTGGCGGTCATTTTTGGTGTGCTGCTGGGGTCTGCGGCCACCTGGTTCGCTCAAGGCAAACATCGCAAACGCGCCCGCATCGAGGCGAAGGAAGCCGTTCGCTGGCACGACGAGGCCAACCGTCAAAAGGCTGCCGCGGCCGGCCAGCTTCCACAGGCGGGACAACTCCCGGCAAAGTGATGGCGCCAGCATTGGTCCCGGCTCTAGTCGAGCGGCCTACGGAATGTTATTTGCTGGCGCGATAAGACGCGGGCAAAAGCGGAAAGATTTCCATTGAAGAAAAAAGACAGCCGGCCGGGCAATCGCGCGCGAGCCGGAAACGAGAAAAAACAGGCTCATGCCGCAAAGCCGGCGCGCCGCGCGGATCCCGCGCCGAAAAAGCGCGAGCCGGATGCGGTGCGCGGCGTGCAGAAGGCCGCACCGAAGGAAAAAACCGTTGTAGCCGCCGCCATCGAACAGGTTCCTGCGCGCGCACTGATGCAGCGCACCGGCGCACTGCCTGCGGAACAGGTTCCCGTCATTCTGGAATCGAGCGGCGCCGGTGATTTTCACCTCATCGATAGCGGCAACGGCCTGAAGCTCGAGCAATATGGCGATTATCGCATCGTCCGTCCCGAGGCGCAGGCGCTCTGGAGACCGTCGATCCCCGACCGCGTATGGCAGAATGCCGATGCCGTCTTTACCGGCGATACGGACGAGGACGGCATGGGCCGCTGGCGGTTTCCCAAGGAAGCGCTCGGAGAAACCTGGCCCCTGTCGCTCTTGGGCGTCGATTTTCTCGGCCGCTTCACGGCTTTCCGGCATGTTGGCGTCTTTCCCGAGCAGATCGTTCATTGGGAGTGGCTGAAACATTCCATCGAGACGGCTGACCGGCCGCTGAAGGTGCTCAATCTGTTCGGTTATACAGGCGTCGCCTCGCTGGTTGCGGCGGCTGCGGGCGCTGAAGTCACCCACGTCGATGCCTCCAAGAAGGCGATCGGCTGGGCCAAGGAAAATCAGGCCCTTGCCCGGCTCGAGCAGGCGCCGATCCGCTGGATCTGCGAAGACGCCATGAAGTTCATCCAGCGTGAGGAACGCCGCGGCAACAGCTACGATATCATCCTCACCGACCCGCCGAAGTTCGGCCGCGGGAC
The DNA here is from genome assembly GCF_003938925.1 of Agrobacterium sp. FDAARGOS_525. Classification (NCBI taxonomy): domain Bacteria; kingdom Pseudomonadati; phylum Pseudomonadota; class Alphaproteobacteria; order Hyphomicrobiales; family Rhizobiaceae; genus Agrobacterium; species Agrobacterium sp. FDAARGOS_525. The sequence goes on from NZ_RKIU01000003.1 coordinate 1,388,705, forward strand.
CCACGGCGAGGTCTGGCAATTGTTCGACCATCTGCCTCTGATGCTGGACATCTGCCGGGAAATCCTGTCGCCCAAGGCGCTCGGCCTGGTGCTGACAGCCTATTCGATCAGGGCGAGCTTCTATTCAATGCATGAGCTGATGCGTGAAACCATGCGCGGCGCCGCTGGCGTCGTCACGTCCGGCGAACTTGTCATCCGTGAAGCCGGGCTGGACGGCAAGACGCCGGGCCGCGTGCTTTCCACATCGCTGTTCAGCCGCTGGGAGCCGAAATGAAGGATATGCGCGAAAATACAACGCGCCGGGTTGGTCAGGTCAAGGAAGTGACCAGCCTCGCCAATCCCATCATCAAGGACATTAAGGCGCTCACCCAGAAAAAGGGCAGGGAGGAGACCGGCACTTTCATGGCGGAAGGCCTGAAGCTGGTCATCGATGCCCTCGAACTCGGCTGGACGATAAAGACGCTGGTTTACGCCAAGGCCGCCAAGGGCAAGCCGCTGGTGGAGCAGGCGGCGGTGAAGACGGTCGCATCCGGCGGGCTGGTGCTCGAAGTCAGCGAAAAGGTCATCGCCTCGATCACCCGCCGAGACAATCCGCAAATGGTCGTCGGCATTTTCGAGCAGAAATGGAAGCCGTTGAAGGATATCCGGCCGGAAAAGGGCGAGACCTATATCGCACTCGACCGGGTTCGTGATCCCGGCAATCTCGGCACCATCATCCGCACAGCGGACGCGGCTGGTGCCTCGGGGGTCATTCTGGTCGGGGATTGCACGGACCCATTTTCGCTGGAAACGGTACGCGCCACCATGGGTTCGGTCTTCGCCACGCCCGTTGCGCGCGCCTCGGTCGAGGAATTCCTGTCCTGGAAAAAATCGGCACATGTCAGCGTCGTCGCCACCCATCTTGCCGGTTCTGTGGATTATCGAAAGATCGATTATGCCGGCAAGCCGGTCGTGATCCTGATGGGCAATGAACAATCCGGCCTTCCGCCGGAGCTTGCCGGCAAGGCCGACCAGCTGGCGCGCATTCCCCAGCAGGGTCGCGCAGACAGCCTTAATCTCGCCATCGCAACCGCCGTCATGCTGTTCGAAGCACGGCGACATCTCCTCGAACTCGCACCGGTGACGTAATGGCCAAGGCGGCATTGTTCTCGAAATTTGGCCCGGCCTTTGCCCTGATCGTCGCCGCGCTGGTGCTGGATCAAATCGTCAAGCAGCTGGTCGAGGCCTATCTGCCGCTGCAGGAGATGGTGCCTGTCGCGCCGTTTCTGGCGCTTTACCGCACCTACAATCTTGGTGTCGCCTTTTCCATGCTCGAAGACATGCACGGGTGGTTCATCGTCAGCATGCGGCTCGTCATCGTTGTCTTCGTTCTGTGGCTATGGCGCAAGACTGCTGCCGATCGCACCTTCGCCCATCTCGGTTTTGCCTTCATCATCGCCGGAGCAGCGGGTAATCTTCTAGACCGCTTCTTTTACGGGCACGTCATCGACTATATCCTGTTCCACACCCAGACATGGTCCTTCGCTGTTTTCAACCTTGCTGACAGTTTCATAACCATCGGTGCAGGCTGCGTCATTCTCGACGAGTTTTTGCACGCCCGGGCGGCTAAAAAGTAAAATTTTACCGTTTCGGCCAAACATATCAAAACCGCTGCCGTGGTAGCGGTTGCCTATGAGCGAACTGGCAAAACTTCGGCAAAAAGTCTCGGATGGCCTTGGCCCGGCTGCCACAACGGTGCAGCCTGCGGATCGTCTCGATACGACGGCACGCCCTGCAGATGAAGGACATGCGACCGGTACCGGGTCGATCGCGCTCTATGTCGCCGTGTCGTTATCGGTCGGGGCTTTTTCCGCTTCCCTTATCGCGCTTGCAGTGCCTTATGCTGTGACTGTTGCGATGGCGATCTTCTTCGGCGCAGTGCTCGTCGGTGTCCTTTTCCATGCGCTCTTTGATGAGTCTTTGCATCGGCCCGATGCCCTGGCTGCAGAAGCAGATCTCCGGCTGCGCCAGACGCAAAACCGGTCTCTGATTGCCGAAATGCAGGAGTTCATGGGCGATATAGTCGTGATCCGCGACATGAACCGGCGTATTGTCGAGGCGAATAGAGTGTTTCGCGAAATGACCGGCTGCACGGCCCCGGAAGGGTTGAGCTGCGAGGAAATCGGCATCGCTTTCCGCCCGGGCGAAAAGGTCCACGCTTATGATGTGGAGATCGCGACCCCGTTCGGTCAGCGCATCTTCTCCTGGCATGATGTCGTGACCCGCGATCTGGCAAGCAGCCGTCTTCACATCAGCAGCATCGCCAGAGATGTGACTGAGGAGCGGCTTGCACTTGCCGAAAGGGAAGATGCCCGCCTGCGCGCCGAAAAGGCCGAGGCGGAAAAGGCGAGGCTGCTTGCCACGGTGAGTCATGAAATCCGCCTGCCGCTTTCCGGCATGCTCGGCATGAACCATCTTCTGGCGCAGACGAAACTCAGCGATGAGCAGCGCAACTATCTCGATGGCATGCGGCAATCCGGCCAGTCACTGGTGCAGCTGGTCGAGGATCTGCTGGATTATTCGACCATGGAGGCTGGCCGCTTCAGGCTCAATCCGCGCGCGGAGAACCTGCGGCGGCTGATTGAGAGCATCGTTGAGATGCTCGCCCATCGCGCCCATGAAAAAGGTATAGAGATTACATCCTTCGTTGCGCCTGAAGTATCCGATCATCTCGATTTCGATCCGGCGAGGCTTCGTCAGGTCCTCTTCAATCTCCTCGGCAATGCCGTCAAATTCACGCGGGAAGGCGGCGTCGTCATCCGGGCGCGCATGATCGGTGACGAATTGCACATCGCCGTCGAAGACACCGGCCCGGGCATGAGCCGGGCGGAACAGGCCCGTATTTTTGGGGAATTCGAACAGGCTGGCCCGTTGTCGCAGCGAAGCGCAGGCACGGGCCTTGGACTTGCGATCTCCGCCCGTATCGTGCGGGAATTTGGCGGCCGTCTCACGGTTTCCAGCCGCAAGGGCAAGGGTAGCACTTTCAAGCTGGCGTTTCGCCCGGGAGGCGCGCCTGCCGAAATGGCGGATCCGGCGCGGCGCCATTGCCTGCGACATACAAATGTCCTGCTCGTCGCACCAAGGGGTGTGGCGGCAGCGGTCACGATGGAGGCGATCGAGGCCTTCGGCGGGCAATGCACACTTATCCATCAGCCTGAAGATCTGGAAAAGCTGAGGAAGAGTTCCGCCATCGGGACCGCCCCCCTTACCGATGTCATCGTCGACCGGCGCATTTCGCCGTTGTTCAAAGATGCACTGAAGGATTGGCCGGACGGCAATGTTCGCCGCACGCTGCTCGTCAGCCCCGAAGAGCGGCCATCGACAATGCATGTGGCCTTCGACGCGTGGTTGATCCGGCCGCTGCGGGAAAAATCCCTCATCGACGTATTGTGCGGTCGTCTGCGCGGCATAGAGCGACGGGACGCCATCAACGACAACCACCCGGATGTGGGATTTTCCTCGCGGGTGGTGGAGAGAGCGAGCGGTATCGAGGTACTCGTGGCGGAAGACGATGCTGTTAATCAGCGCATCATCCGCGCCGTTCTGGAAAAAAGCGGCTATATCGTCCGCGCCGTCGGGGATTTTGCGGCCTTGCGGCAATCTCTGGAGCAGGGCGTATCCCGTTTGCCTGATCTCATAGTCTCCGACCTCAACATGCCGGGCGGCGACGGGCTCCAAGCGCTCCCTGACCTCCTCCATATGCTGCAGGGCGAAAGAAATATTCCTGTCATCGTGCTCAGCGGCGATACCAGTGACGCGACCGCCGAAATCCTGCTGAAGGCTGGTGCTGGCGCGATTTTGACGAAACCTGCCGACCCGCGACGGCTGGTTGAGGAAATCCGTCGTCTGCTGGAGGCGAAACGCCTGTCGCTATCGTAAATTGACAGACTCGCTCTGGCTGCATTTTGTCACTATTCTGTCGTTAAATAGTGATTTATGACAGGAAAATTCTTTGGTGGCGGAGCGATTCCCCATGGTTGCCGAAATCCTCAATCACGACATTTGTGAAAACAATGTTGTCATTACTCCTCGTCCGGAGACAGCTCAGGACAATGAGGGCCTTTTCGGTCGCATCGGCACGCTGGAAACCCGGCTTGCCAGAAATGAACGCGAGATTGATGCTGCGCAGTCCGTGCGGTACCGGGTGTTCGTCGAGGAGATGAAGGCAAGGCTTCCGGCAGAAGCGATGCGGCGCCAGCGCGACTTCGACGCCTGGGACAGTGTGTGTGACCATCTGCTCGTGCTCGACAAGTCGATCGAGGGCGACAGCGAAGATCAGATCGTCGGCACCTATCGCCTGCTGCGTCAGGAAGTCGCGCTCACCAATAATGGCTTTTATTCCGCCAGCGAATTCGACATCGCCGGTCTCGTTGCGCGCCACCCGGGCAAGCGCTTCATGGAGCTTGGCCGCTCCTGCGTGCTGCCGGAATATCGTACCAAGCGCACCGTCGAGCTTCTGTGGCAGGGCAACTGGTCCTACGCCGTCAAACACCGGATGGACGCCATGATCGGCTGCGCCTCCTTCCCGGGTGTGCAGCCGGAAGCACATGCGCTCGCCTTGTCTTTCCTGCACCATAACTGCCTTGCGAAGGGGGAGTGGGAGGCGGTTGCTCTTCCTGAGCTCTACCATGAAATGGACCTCGTTCCGGCAGAAGCCCTGAACGCCCGCAAGGCGCTGAACGCCATGCCGCCTCTGATCAAGGGTTATATGCGCCTCGGCGCCATGTTCGGCTCCGGCGCAGTGGTAGACCACGCCTTCAACACGACCGACGTGCTGGTGGTGCTGCCGGTTTCGTCGATCGCCGGCCGATACATCAGCTATTATGGCGGCGAGACCGAACGTATCAACGGCTGAGCGGGTTCTGCGTAGCCGGAGGGGATGTTCCTGTGGGCAGCGGTACCGTGCGTGTTGTCTTGAGGTAGCCATTCCCGTTAGTGTCAGCGCTCCTTTTCCGCAACACGATATGACATCGGCAGGCCATTGACGGACGTTCTGACAACCGCTTCCCTGATCTCGGAAGAGAGCCGTGCGACGGCCACTCCGATGATGGAGCAATATATCGAAATCAAGGCGAACAATCCCGGTTCGCTGCTGTTCTACCGCATGGGCGATTTTTACGAATTGTTCTTTGACGATGCGGTGGAAGCTTCCCGCGCTCTCGGTATCACGCTGACGAAACGTGGCCAGCATATGGGTCACGATATTCCCATGTGCGGCGTTCCCGTCCATGCTGCGGATGATTATCTCCAGAAGCTCATCATGCGCGGCTATCGCGTTGCCGTCTGCGAGCAGGTCGAAGACCCGGCCGAGGCGAAGAAGCGCGGATCGAAATCCGTGGTAAAACGCGATGTGGTGCGGCTTGTCACGCCTGGCACGCTCACCGAAGAAAAGCTGCTTTCGCCAACGGAATCCAACTATCTGATGGCGCTTGCTCGTATTCGCGGCAGTGCGGAGGCACAGTTCGCGCTTGCCTGGATTGATATTTCCACCGGCGTCTTCCGTCTGGCGGAAACGACGCTGACGCGGCTTCTTGCCGATATCTGGCGTATCGACCCGCGCGAGCTGATCGTTGCCGACAGCCTGTTCCACGACGAGGAATTGCGGCCGGTGTTCGATATGCTGGGCCGCGTGGCGGTGCCGCAGCCGGCCATTCTGTTCGACAGCGCTACGGCTGAAGGGCGGATCGCGCGTTACTTCAACGTCTCGACGCTCGATGGTTTCGGCACGTTTTCGCGCGTGGAAATGGCCGCTGCCGCTGCCGCCGTTGCCTATGTCGAAAAAACGCAGATTGCCGAGCGCCCGCCGCTCGGCGCGCCGGAACGCGAAAGCGCTGCCTCCACGTTGTTCATCGATCCCGCCACCCGAGCCAATCTGGAACTGGTGAAGACGCTCTCGGGTGAGAGGGATGGCTCGTTGCTGCATGCGCTGAACCGAACGGTCACCGGCGGCGGTGCGCGGCTTCTCGCCGAGCGGCTGATGTCACCCTTGACCGATCCGGAGAGGATCAATGCCCGTCTCGACGCGGTTGCTTATCTGATTGACGATGTCTCCCTCTGCGACGGTCTGCGCGATGCGCTGAAGCAGGTGGCCGATATGCCGCGCGCGCTTTCCCGCCTTGCGCTGGAGCGCGGCGGCCCGCGCGATCTCGGCGCGATCCGGCAGGGCTTGGCGTCGGCCGAGAGAATTGCCGCCATTCTCGATCAGGGGCTGTTGCCGGAGGAGCTTGCCTCAGCCCTTGCGGATCTGAAAGCCTTGCCGAGCGGGCTGGAAGCGATGCTCGGCTCGATGCTGGCCGACGATCTGCCGCTTCTGAAGCGCGATGGCGGCTTCCTGCGTGAGGGCGCCAATCCCGAACTCGATGAGGTGCGGGCGCTGCGCGATCAGTCGCGTCGGGTGATCGCCGGCCTGCAGCTGCAATATGCCGAGGAGACCGGCATCAAGTCGCTCAAGATCAAGCATAACAACGTGCTGGGCTATTTCATCGAGGTGACGGCGGGCAATGCCGATGTGATGACGGCGACCGACGAGGCGAAGGCCCGCTTCATCCACCGCCAGACGATGGCCGGTGCCATGCGTTTCACCACCACCGAGCTTGCCGATCTCGAAAGCCGCATCGCCAATGCTGCTGCCGAAGCCCTCACCATGGAGCTGGAAGCCTTCGAACGGATGGTCAAGGCGGTGGTGCAGCAGGCCGACGCGATCAAGGCCGGCGCGCTGGCGCTTGCGGTCATCGATGTCGCCTCGAGCCTCGCCTATCTCGCAACCGAACAGGCCTATTGCCGACCGATCGTCGACGCCTCTATGACCTTTTCGATCAAGGGTGGGCGACACCCGGTTGTAGAACAGGCGCTGAGGCGGCAGTCAGCTGGGCCGTTCATCGCCAACAATTGCGATCTGTCGGCGGTCAATGGCGGCAAGAACGGCGCGATCTGGCTGCTCACCGGTCCCAACATGGGCGGTAAATCGACCTTCCTGCGCCAGAATGCGCTGATCGCCATCCTTGCGCAGATCGGTTCCTTCGTGCCGGCGGAAGCTGCCCATATCGGCGTTGTGGACCGGTTGTTCTCACGTGTCGGCGCGTCTGACGATCTGGCGCGTGGCCGCTCGACATTCATGGTGGAGATGGTGGAAACCGCCGCCATCCTCAATCAGGCGACGGACCGCTCGCTGGTCATTCTGGACGAGATCGGCCGGGGTACGGCGACCTTCGACGGACTTTCCATCGCCTGGGCGTCGGTGGAGCACCTGCATGAGGTCAATCGCTGCCGTGGCCTCTTCGCGACGCATTTTCATGAGCTGACGGTGTTGTCGGAAAAACTTGGCCGCCTTTCCAATGCCACGATGCGGGTGAAGGAGTGGGAAGGTGACGTCATCTTCCTGCACGAAGTCGGACCGGGCGCTGCGGATCGTTCCTACGGCATTCAGGTCGCACGGCTTGCGGGCTTGCCGGCTTCGGTGGTGGAACGCGCCCGCGAGGTGCTGACGAAGCTCGAAGATGCCGACCGCAAGAACCCGGCAAGCCAGCTGATTGATGATCTCCCGCTGTTCCAGATCGCGGTTCGCCGCGAGGAAACGCGCAAGGCAGGACCATCAAAGGTGGAGGAAGCCCTGAAAAGCTTCAATCCGGACGAAATGACACCGCGTGAGGCATTGGACGCGCTCTATGCGTTGAAGAAAGAACTTGGCAAGGCTTGAAGGCATAGAGTGCCTGTCCATAGCCTCTGAAACTCTTTATAGGACACTCCCATCGCAAGCGGTGGGGTTTCCCACAGGACATGGATAACGGCATAGATGGCCATCAAGGACCTGGATTTTTCCGACATTCTCGATGTATCGGCGCTGAAGCGAGACTGCGACGTCATCTTCAGGGAAGACGGCAAACGCATCGCCGATATCAAGTCCGATTTACTGCCGATCTTCCGCAAGGCCAGTACGGAAGGCCGGGAAAAGGCCAGGGAACTGCTCAAAGCCGATGGCAGCGGTATTGATTGCGCCCGTCGCATCTCCTGGCTGCAGGATCGGCTGATCGAAACGCTCTATGATCTCTCCTGCCAATACGTCTATCCGAAAGATGCGCCACAGATCGCTGTCGCCGCGGTTGGCGGTTATGGACGCGGCACGCTGGCGCCGGGATCGGATATCGACCTCCTGTTCCTGCTTCCCACCAAGAACACGCCTGACATGCACAAGGCCGTGGAGTTCGTGCTCTATCTCCTCTGGGATCTCGGCTTCAAGGTCGGCCACGCAACCCGCACGGTGGATGAGTGCATTCGCCTCTCCAAATCCGACATGACGATCCGCACCGCTATTTTGGAAGTGCGGGCGATCTGCGGCAAGAAGTCCCTGACCGACGATCTCGAAAAACGCTTCGAGTCAGAAGTCGTCACCGGCACAGGCCCGGAATTCATTGCCGCCAAGCTCGCCGAGCGTGACCAGCGCCACCGCAAGGCCGGCGATACGCGTTATCTGGTGGAGCCGAACGTCAAGGAAGGCAAGGGCGGCTTGCGTGACCTGCACACGCTGTTCTGGATTGCCAAATATTATTACCACGTCCGTGATACGGCCGATCTCGTCAAACTCGGCGTTTTGTCGCGGTCAGAACTGAAACTGTTCGAAAAGGCCGATGATTTTCTCTGGGCCGTCCGTTGCCAGATGCATTTCATCACCGGCAAGGCGGAAGAACGCCTTTCCTTCGATATTCAGCGCGAAATTGCCGATGCGCTGAACTATCAGCCGCGCCCCGGCCTTTCCGCCGTCGAGCGCTTCATGAAGCACTATTTCCTCGTGGCGAAGGATGTCGGCGATCTGACCCGCATCGTCTGCGCCGGGCTGGAAGACAGGCAGGCGAAGGACGTGCCGGGCCTTTCCGGTGTGCTCAGCCGCTTCGCCCACCGCGTTCGCAAGATTCCGGGTTCCGTGGAATTCGTCGAGGACCGGGGGCGCATCGCGCTCGCGAAACCCGACGTCTTCAAGAACGACCCGGTCAACCTCATCCGGCTCTTCCATATCGCCGATATCAACAATCTCGAACTGCACCCCGATGCCTTGCGCGTGGTCACTCGTTCGCTTTCGCTCATCAATGACGAGCTGCGGGAAAACGAGGAAGCAAACCGGCTTTTCCTGTCGATCCTGACATCGCGCCGTGATCCGGCGCTGACGCTGCGCCGTATGAACGAGGCAGGCGTGCTCGGCAAATTCATCCCCGAATTCGGCAAGATCGTCGCGATGATGCAGTTCAACATGTATCATCATTACACGGTAGACGAGCATCTCATTCGTTCTGTCGGCGTGCTGTCGGAAGTGGATAAGGGAACGGCTGTCGATGCCCATCCGCTCGCCAATCAGTTGATGCCCGGCGTCGAGGAACGCGAGGCGCTTTATGTGGCGGTGCTGCTGCACGATGTCGCCAAGGGCCGGCAGGAAGATCATTCGATCGCCGGTGCCCGCGTCGCCCGCAAGCTCTGCCAGCGCTTCCGTCTCACCGGCAAGCAGACCGAAACCGTCGTTTGGCTTATCGAGCAGCATCTTCTGATGTCCATGGTTGCCCAGACGCGCGACCTGCACGACCGCAAGACCATCACCGATTTTGCTGACAAGGTGCAATCCATGGAGCGGCTGAAGATGCTGCTCATCCTGACCGTCTGCGATATCAGGGCTGTCGGTCCGGGTGTGTGGAATGGCTGGAAGGGACAGCTGCTACGTTCGCTCTATTATGAGACGGAACTGCTTCTCTCCGGCGGTTTCTCGGAAGTTTCGCGCAAGGAGCGCGCACAGATTGCCCGGCAGGCGCTCTACGACGCCCTTGATGACTGGGGCCAGAAGGCGCGGCGCAAATACACCAAGCTGCATTACGAGCCTTATCTCCTGACGGTGGCGCTGGAAGATCAGGTGCGACACACCCGCTTCATCCGCGAGGCGGACAAGCAGGAAAAGGCGCTCTCGACCATGGTGCGCACCCATTCCTTCCACGCCATCACGGAAATCACCGTTCTGGCGCCCGACCATCCGCGCCTGCTTTCGATCATAACCGGCGCCTGCGCCGCGGCCGGCGCCAACATTGCCGATGCGCAGATTTTCACCACCTCAGACGGGCGGGCGCTCGATACGATCCTCATCAACCGCGAATTTCCGATCGACGAGGACGAGACGCGGCGTGGCAACAATGTCGGCAAACTGATCGAGGAAGTTCTCTCCGGCAAGCAGCGCCTGCCGGAAATGATCGCCACGCGCACCAAGAGCCGGAAGAAAAAGAGCGCCTTCACCATTCCACCTTCGGTGACGATCTCGAATGGCTTGTCCAACAAGTTCACCGTCATCGAGGTCGAGTGCCTCGACCGGCCGGGGCTTCTGGCCGACATGACGGCTGTCATCGCCGACCTGTCACTCGACATTCACTCCGCCCGCATCACGACATTTGGTGAAAAAGTCATCGATACCTTCTACGTCACTGATCTCTTCGGTCAGAAGGTGACGAACGACAACCGGCAGGCCAGCATCGCGCAACGTTTGAAGGCGGTCATGAGCGAGCAGGAAGACGAATTGCGCGACCGCATGCCAAACGGCATCATCGCCCATCCAGACGTGGCGGCGCTGCCGGCCGCGCGCACGGCAAAGGCTTGAAAGTCCCATGAGTCTCATCGGCAAGTTCGCCACAGTCGGCACAGCCACGCTCGGCAGCCGCATCTTCGGCTTCCTGCGCGAAACGCTGATGGCAGCCGCCGTCGGCACCGGGCCGGTGGCGGATGCTTTCAACGCCGCTTTCCGCTTTCCCAATACCTTCCGGCGGCTTTTCGCCGAGGGTGCATTCAACTCTGCCTTCGTGCCGCTTTTCGCCAAGGAAATCGAAGCGAATGGCATGGAAGGCGCAAGGCGCTTTTCGGAAGAGGTCTTCGGCGTCCTGTTCACGGTGCTGCTGGCCTTGACGATCCTGATGGAACTGTCGATGCCTTTCATCGTGCGCACGGTGATTGCTCCCGGTTTCGTCGATGACCCGGTGAAGTTCGAAAACACCATCCACCTTGCCACCATCATGTTCCCCTATCTCGCCTGCATGTCGCTGGCGGCGATGATGGGCGGCATGCTGAACTCTCTGCACCGTTATTTCGCGGCTGCGATTGCTCCCGTTTTCCTCAACATCATTCTCATCGGCGTGCTCGCGCTGGCATGGTGGAAAAATTACGATCCGCTCCAGGTCGGTTACGCGCTCTCATGGGGCGTTATGGTGGCAGGTCTTGTGCAGCTCGCCATCGTCTGGATTGCGGTGCGCAATGCCGGCATGCGCATTGGTTTCCGCAGACCACGGCTGACCAAGAACGTGCAGCGTCTTCTGGTCCTTGCCCTGCCGGCAGCCATCACCGGCGGCATTACCCAGATCAATCTGCTCATCAACACCAACATCGCTTCCGGCGGCGAGGGCGTTATATCCTCGCTTGCCTATGCGGACCGAATCTATCAACTGCCGCTCGGCGTCGTCGGCATTGCTGTTGCCACGGTGCTCCTGCCGGAACTGGCGCGGGCGCTGCGCGGCGGCCATATGGTGGAGGCCGGAAGCCTGCAGAACCGCTCGGTCGAGTTCGTGCTGTTCCTGACCCTCCCCGCTGCGGCCGCTCTTCTCGTCATGGCCGAACCCATCGTTCGTTTCCTTTACGAGCGCGGCAATTTCTCGTCCTCGGCCACCTTCACCGTTGCGCAAATTCTTGGCATCTACGGTCTGGGCCTGCCAGCTTTCGTGCTCATCAAGGCCTTCATTCCGGGCTTTTTCGCGCGCGAGGATACCCGTACGCCAATGATTTTCGCGGCGATTTCGGTTGTCGTGAACGTCTCGCTGGCACTGACGCTTTTCCCGCGTCTTGGCGGCCCGGGCATTGCCATTGCCGAAATCACCGCCGGCTGGGTGAATGCCGCCCTGCTGTTCGGCATGCTTTTGTGGCGCGGTCACTGGCACCTGGATATTCCGCTACTCACCCGTATCCCGCGCCTGCTCGTGGCCGCGGCACTGATGGCCGTATTTGTGCATTATGCGCTGACGTGGCTGACCTTCGAGCTGTCTTCCGCCTCGTCCATTTTCGTGCGGGCCGGCACGATCATGGGCCTCGTCTTTGCCGCCATGCTGGTTTATTTCGTCCTGGCTTTCGTGTCTGGAGGTGCCGACATCGGCATGGTGAAGCGGGCCGTCCGCAAGCGCGGAAAAAAGAACGTCGAGACGGAGGCTGGCTGATGTCCTTTGCTGAAAACCGCCGCATCGCCCTCGTTACCCTCATGGTTGATGATTACGATCGGGCGAAGGCGTTTTATTGCGATGTTCTCGGCTTCGAGTGCCTCTCCGATCAGCCACTGGACGACGGCAAGAGGTGGCTGGTGGTCACGCCGCGGGGCGCTGACGGTGGCGCCCTTCTGCTCGCCGAGGCCGATGGTGAAGAGCAGCGCCTTGCCATCGGCAACCAGACCGGCGGCCGTGTCGGATTTTTCCTGCATACCGACAATTTCCAACGCGATTATGAGACGATGCTTGCCCGCGGCGTGCGCTTTCTGGAACAGCCTCGCCATGAGGTTTACGGTTCCGTTGCGGTCTTTGTCGATCCCTATGGAAATCGTTGGGATCTTCTGGAACCGCGCGGCTGACAGGCCCTGAAAGCGCTTGATTGCGAGGGGCTGCGGGTGCATAAGCGCGCGTGCAATTCCAATCACGGGGCGGGGCCCTCCACAAGCCTTTTCGAGGACGACAATGAACGCATTCAAGCCGCTGGTTTTCTCGGGCGTCCAGCCGACCGGCAATCTGCATCTCGGCAATTATCTCGGCGCGATCCGCAAATTCGTGGCGCTGCAGGAAGATAATGATTGCATCTATTGCGTCGTCGACATGCACGCCATCACCGCCCAGCTCGTTCACTCGGACCTGAAGGCGCAGACCCGCTCTATCGCGGCCGCCTTCATCGCCTCGGGCATTGATCCGGTGAAGCATATCGTCTTCAACCAGTCGGCCGTCCCGCAGCATGCGGAACTGGCCTGGGTGTTCAACTGCGTGGCGCGCATTGGCTGGATGGAGCGGATGACGCAGTTCAAGGACAAGTCCGGCAAGAATGCCGAACAGGTGTCGCTCGGCCTCCTTGCGTATCCGAGCCTGATGGCTGCCGACATTCTCGTTTATCGTGCCACCCATGTTCCTGTTGGTGACGACCAGAAACAGCATCTGGAACTCGCCCGCGACATCGCCCAGAAATTCAACATCGATTTCAGCGACCATATCCGCAAGGCGGGCCTCGGGCTTGATATAACGGTCGGCGATGAGCCGGTGCACGCCTATTTCCCGATGGTGGAGCCGTTGATCGGCGGTCCGGCCCCGCGCGTGATGTCGTTGAAGGACGGCACCAAGAAGATGTCGAAGTCCGACCCGTCCGATCTGTCGCGCATCAACCTGATGGATGATGTCGATGCCATCTCGAAGAAGATCAAGAAGGCAAAGACCGATCCTGATGCGCTGCCGAGCGAAGTGGAAGGCCTCAAAGGTCGCCCCGAGGCCGACAACCTCGTTGGCATCTATGCCGCGCTTTCCGACAAGACGAAGGCCGACGTTCTTTCCGAATTTGGCGGACAACAGTTCTCGGCTTTCAAGCCGGCTCTGGTCGAGCTCGCGGTGAATGTTCTGGCCCCCGTCAACAATGAGATGCGCCGCCTTCTCGATGACCCGACCCATATCGACGCCATCCTCAAGCAGGGCGGCGAACGGGCGGGCGCCATTGCCGAAAAGACCATGAACGAGGTGCGCGACATCATTGGCTTCCTGCGCTGACAGGTCGCTGCTGCTCGAATGCGTCGGGCGGTTTGCGCCTGTCGTGATTTGATATAATCTCCGCCCGAACCGTCGGGCGGTTTACGGATCACGGCGGACCTAGGGAGTGCAGAATGGTTTCAAAACGGCTGTCGCGTCTGGAAGGGCATCGGCGCAAGTTTCTTGCAGTTATCGATGACACGCCGGAATGCGAGAGGGCCGTGCACTATGCCGGTCGTCGCGCCAAGAACTCCAATGGCGGACTGGTGCTGCTTTACATGATCCCGGAAGGCGATTTCCAGCAGTGGCTTGGCGTCGAGCAGATCATGCGGGCCGAGGCGCGCGAGGAGGCGGAAGCCACGCTTGCCAAGATCGCCCAGAAGGTGCGCGAGACGATCGGCATCGAGCCGGAAGCGGTGATCCGCGAAGGCAGCGCCACCGAGCAGATCCACGGGCTGATCGAGGAAGACCGCGATATCGCCATTCTCGTTCTGGCGGCGGGATCGACGAAGGAAGGTCCGGGACCGCTCGTTTCCTCCATCGCCGGGCGAGGGGCAGCCTTCCCGATCCCCGTCACCGTGTTGCCGGATACTTTGTCCGATGAGGAAATCGACGCTCTCTGCTGATCCGGTTTCGGGCGAGATTCAGGGCCTGACGATTTCTTGAATGTAATTATCATGTCAGGGCTTGAAGTGTAGCTTCGCCGGGCGTATTTTTTGGAAGAATTCTAAATTGCGGGGCGTGAACGGCGACCTCGAAGGAGACAGACGATGTTCATTCAGACGGAAGCCACGCCGAACCCGATAACGCTGAAGTTCTTGCCGGGCAAGGTCGTGCTCGAAAGCGGAACGGTGGAGTTCCTCAACCCGTCGCAGGCCCAGGCTTCGCCGCTGGCAGAGCGCCTCTTCATGATACCGGGTGTGACCGGCGTTTATTTCGGTTTCGATTTCATCACCGTCACCAAGGACGGCGCGGAATGGCAGCACCTGAAGCCCGCCATTCTGGGCGCGATCATGGAACACTTCATGTCCGGCCGCCCGATCATGGGCACTGCCATTGCGGCCGAAGTATCGGATGAGGAAGGCGAGTTCTTCGAAGAGGGTGATGAAACCATCGTCGCCACCATCAAGGAACTGCTGGAAACCCGCGTCCGTCCCGCCGTGGCGCAGGACGGCGGCGACATCACCTTCCGCGGCTTCCGCGACGGCACGGTGTTCCTGAACATGAAGGGCGCGTGCTCGGGCTGCCCATCCTCCACCGCCACGCTGAAGCATGGTGTTCAGAATCTGCTTCGCCATTTCGTGCCGGAAGTGCGCGAAGTCGAAGCGGTATAATGCTGTAAAGCCAGATCATGATTGTTCTCGCACTCGACACCGCAGGTGTGGATTGTTCCGCCTGTATCTATGACAGCACCTCAGACAGGGTGCTTGGAGAAGTCTGCGAAACAATTGGCAAGGGCCATGCCGAAAGGCTGATGGCCGTGATCGATGGGGCTCTGGAGCAGGCGCAACTGTCGCTGCGGAATGTCGGGCGTATTGCTGTGACCATCGGCCCCGGGTCCTTCACGGGCATCCGGGTCGGTGTTGCCGCGGCGCGCGGTTTTGCCCTGTCGCTCGGCGTCGAGGCCGTCGGCGTCACCACGCTAGAAACGCTTGCCCTGCATCATCTGCTGCAAAACCCCGACCGGCCAGTGGCGGTCGGTCTGGATGCCAAACGTGGCGAAACCTATCTCCAGACATTCGGCATGGACGGATTACCACTCAACGAGGCGGCGCTTCTGTCTCTGGATGACGCCAAGAGTGTTCTTTCCGGTTTTAATGGTTCCGTCATCGGCTCCGCCGCGCCGCTGTTTGCAGGAGAGGAAAGCGGGTCCGGGCCGGACCACTTTCCGATTGCCTCCGTTGCCCGTGCTGGCGCGTGCAAGCCGGAAGGGCAGCCGAAACCGGCACCGCTTTATCTGCGTGGGCCGGATGCCCGGCCACAAACCGGTTTTGCGCTGGCACGTCAGGACGTTGCCTGATACGGCATGCATGAGTGCATGTTTCTGATTCCCGATTCCTGTTATGTTTGACGAATATCTAAGCTGGAAGCCCTATTTCGAGATCGTGCCGATGCAGCATGAGGATTGCGCCGCGGTTGCGGAACTGCATGCGCTGCGCTTTCCGCGCCCGTGGAACGACGGGGAGTTTTCGGGACTGCTGACGCAGGGATCGGTTTTCGGTGCCGTTGCCCGACAGACAAACGCCTTTTTCAGCAAGCCGCTCGGTGGATTCGTGCTGGCGAGGGAAGTGGCGGGCGAAGCTGAAATCCTGACCGTTGCCGTTGCCGAAAAGTTCGCACGTGCGGGGCTCGGCTGGCGTTTGATGCAGTCGGCCATCCGCGAGGCGATGATGCGCGGCGCAGAAACCATGTTCCTTGAAGTTGATAATAACAACGCGTCCGCTCTGGGTCTTTACAGGAAGCTCGGGTTCAAAACCGTCGCGGAACGCAAGGCCTATTACACCGCCAAGGATGGAACGAAGTCGACGGCGCTTGTCATGCGCCGCGATCTTCGCTAGTTCCCTGCGACAGGCATTTTTTCGGCGAAAGCCGCAAACCGGAATTCTCAAAAGGCCATAAGACGTGACAGACCTTTCGAAAACGCTGGAGGAGCTTTGTGCCGAACGCGGTATGCGGATGACCGACCAACGCCGTGTCATCGCCCGCGTCCTTCAGGAATCGGCCGACCATCCAGATGTCGAGGAGCTTTACCGCCGTTCCTCCGCCGTGGACCCGCGCATCTCGATTTCCACCGTCTATAGAACGGTGAAGCTGTTCGAGGATGCCGGCATCATCGAGCGTCACGATTTTCGCGACGGCCGTTCACGCTACGAGACCGTGCCCGAAGAGCATCACGATCACCTGATCGACCTGAAGAATGGCGTCGTCATTGAATTTCACTCGGCTGAGATCGAAGCTCTGCAGGAGAAGATCGCCCGCGAACACGGCTTCAGGCTCGTGGATCACCGGCTGGAACTTTACGGCGTGCCATTGAAGCCTGGCGAACACTGAGACGCCGGTGAACAAGCGGGCGTTCCCATCATGATGTGGCTGCGGACAGCCTATATTGCGGTCGTACTCCTGATCGTCACGCTTGTTTTGCTGCCGCTTCAACTGCTGGGCCTTGCCTTCGACTGGCGGCTCCGCCGCCGCATTCCCCGCGTCTGGCATCGTATCGCCTGCCATGTTCTCGGCATACGCGTGCATGTCCACGGGGAAGCGGAGCGGGCAAAGCCGTTAATGCTCGCGGTCAATCACGCCTCATGGAAAGACATCCTCGTTTTGGGCAGCATTGCCGACGTGGTGTTCATCGCCAAGACCGAGGTGCGCGACTGGCCGGTTTTCGGCTGGCTCGCGCGGCTGCAGAAAAGCATCTTCGTTCAACGCGAGCAGAAACGCAGCACCGGCATGCAGGTGAGCGAGATCGCCAGCCGCATGGCCGATGGCGAGATTGTTGTCCTCTTTCCCGAAGGAACTACCTCGGACGGAAACCGCATGCTGGCCGTCAAATCCTCGCTCTTCGGTGCGGCGTCCACCGCCGCAGAACAGGTACCGGGCAAGCTTGTTTATGTCCAGCCGGTCGCCATCGCCTATACGCGGCTGCATGGCATGGCGATGGGGCGCTACCATCGCGTCATCGCCGCCTGGCCGGGCAGCATCACGCTCGTGCCGCATCTGCTCGGCATCATCAAAGCGGGCGCCATCGATGTCGACGTGACATTTGGTGACAGCGTCCCGTTCCACAGCACCGACAACCGCAAGCGACTGGCGACCGATATCGCCGCCTCCATCCGCTCAATGCTGGCCTTCAGCCTGCGCGGCGGCTGGCGGAATTCGTGAGATCGTAGCTTTTCCGGCATTTTTCTGTTTAATCTGGCCGTGAAAAACACTAGATAGCCGCCATGACCCAGGAAACGCTTGGCCTTGACGCCCCACCCATGATCGCCCGCGAGGGTTCGAACAGCCAGCCCGCATCCATCGCGCGCGATGGGGCAAACAGCAGAAAGGTCTTCATCAAGACTTATGGCTGTCAGATGAACGTCTACGATTCCGTCCGCATGAGCGATGCGCTGGCGAAGGACGGTTATGTTCAGACGGAGGATATGGGCGAGGCGGACCTGGTTCTGCTGAATACCTGTCACATTCGAGAAAAGGCGGCGGAAAAGGTCTACTCCGCGCTTGGCCGCCTGCGGGACATGAAAAAGTCGCGCGAAGAGCAGGGTCGGGAATTCATGATCGGCGTTGCCGGCTGCGTGGCGCAGGCGGAAGGCGAGGAAATCCTTCGCCGGGCGCCCGCCGTGGATGTCGTCATCGGCCCGCAGACCTATCACCGCCTGCCGGAAGCACTGAAACGGGTACGTGGAGGCGAGCGCGTCATCGAGACCGAATACGCGGTTGAGGACAAGTTCGAACACCTGCCGGTTGCCGAGAAATCCACGCTGCGAACGCGCGGTGTTACGGCTTTTTTGACCGTGCAGGAAGGTTGCGACAAGTTCTGTACCTTCTGTGTCGTGCCCTATACGCGCGGTTCGGAGGTTTCCCGTCCCGTGCGCCAGATTGTTGATGAGGCGATGAAGCTTGTCGATGCCGGCGTGCGTGAGATCACGCTGCTCGGCCAGAACGTCAACGCCTGGCAGGGCGAAGGCCCGAAGGGCGAAAAATGGGGCCTTGCCGAACTGCTTTACCGGCTGGCGGAAATTCCGGGCCTTGCGAGGCTTCGCTACACCACCAGCCATCCGCGCGACATGGACGATCGCCTGATCGGCGCCCATCGCGACCTGCGCATCCTGATGCCCTATCTGCATCTGCCGGTTCAGTCCGGTTCGGACCGAATTCTGAAAGCGATGAACCGTCGCCATACGGGCGAGGAATATATCCAGCTTATTGAAAAAATCCGCGCCGCCCGCCCTGATATTGCCATGTCTGGAGACTTTATTGTCGGTTTCCCCGGCGAGACGGATCGCGATTTCGAAGATACGATGGCGATGGTCGAAACGGTGAAGTACGCGCAGGCCTTCTCGTTCAAATACTCCACCCGTCCCGGCACGCCGGGGGCCGACCTCACGGACCAGGTTGCGGAAGACGTGAAGGCCGAGCGGCTGGAAAGATTGCAGGCTCTCTTGCTGCGGCAACAGAAGGAATTTGCGGAGTCGCTGGTCGGAAAGACCATGGATGTGCTGCTGGAAAAGCCCGGCCGCATGACTGAGCAGTTGATAGGTCGTTCTCCGTGGCTGCAATCCGTGAATCTTGATGCAAAGACTTTGAAAATCGGTGACATTGTTAATGTACGAATCACCGCAACGGGTCCAAACAGCTTGTTTGCCGAGGTGGCAGAGAGTTAGAGTGGGGAGCCGACACTGATTGGGACAGGAGCCTGACCGCTTGAACGCACACGAATTGGTATCAAATTCATCGCGCCAGCCACGCCAAGCCGCGACCGACGCCAATCACTTCGTCCTCACGTTCGAGAATAACAGGATAGCGGGAGAGCTATTCGGTCAGTTCGATCAGAACCTGAAGCTTCTGGAGCAGCGCCTCAATATCGACGCTCGTCCGCGTGGAAATTCAGTCGCCATCACCGGCGATGTGGTCTCCACCAATCAGGCCCGCCGCGCGCTTGATTTCCTTTACGAGCGTTTGCTGAAGGGTGGCGCCGTCGAGCTTTCTGACGTAGAGGGGGCGATCCGCATGGCCGTCGCAGCGGACGACCAGCTGACGCTGCCGACCATGGAGCGCAAGGCGAAGATTTCCATGGCGCAGATTTCCACGCGCAAGAAAACCATTTCGGCGCGGACGCCCACGCAGGACGTCTATATGCGCGCCTTGGAACAATCCGAACTCGTATTCGGTGTTGGCCCCGCCGGCACGGGCAAGACCTATCTGGCCGTGGCGCATGCCGCGCAGCTTCTGGAGCGTGGCGCGGTCGATCGCATCATCCTTTCGCGTCCCGCCGTTGAAGCGGGTGAGCGTCTGGGCTTCCTGCCTGGTGACATGAAGGAAAAGGTCGATCCCTATCTCCGCCCGCTTTATGACGCGCTGTATGACATGATGCCCGGTGACAAGGTGGAGCGCGCCATTCAGGCAGGCGTCATCGAAATTGCACCTCTGGCTTTCATGCGCGGCCGCACGCTTGCCAATGCCGCCGTCATTCTGGACGAAGCCCAGAATACGACGACGATGCAGATGAAAATGTTCCTGACGCGCCTTGGCGAAAACGGTCGCATGATTGTGACCGGCGACCCAAGCCAGGTGGACTTGCCGCGCGGCGTGAAGTCTGGCCTCGTGGAAGCCCTGCAGATCCTCACGGATGTGGAAGGCGTGTCCGTTGTGCGGTTCAAGGATGTGGACGTTGTCCGTCACCCTATGGTGGCGCGCATTGTCCGGGCCTATGAATCCCATACGGCTGTGCCGGATGAGAGCCTGCTGAAGGGCGACTGACGAAAAGACAATGACAGCTTTGGATATTCAAATCAGCGTCGAGGCCGAAGGCTGGTCCTCGGAAGAGGACCTGTCTGCCTTTGCGTCAAAGACGCTGGATGCGGCGGTCGATTTTCTGAAGCGGGAAGAGGATCAACCCTTCCCGAAACTGCCGGTCGAGCTCTCGCTGGTCTTCACCGACGATGAAAATATCCGGGAAATCAACGCCGAGTGGCGTGACAAGGACAAGGCGACCAACGTCTTGTCTTTCCCTGCTTTTCCGCTGGAACCGGGCGGAATGCCCGGCCCTATGCTGGGCGATATCGTCGTCGCGAGAGAAACGGTAGAGCGAGAGGCCCTTGAACTTGAGAAGAGTTTCGAGGATCATCTGACCCATCTTCTCGTTCATGGGTTCCTGCATTTGTTTGGTTATGACCACATGGACGAGGAAGAAGCGGAAGAAATGGAGTCGCTTGAGACTCGCATTTTGGCGGTGCTTGGCCTATCTGATCCCTATGCGGGTCAAGAACCGCTTTAAATATTGTCTGGAGCCATGAACGAACATTCTGCACGACCTGCCAACGAGGGCAGAGAAAACGGCGAGCAGTCCTCTTCGGAGGAGGGCAGTAGTCACTTACGTCAGGACTACAATGCCAAACCGAGATCGACCATCTGGTCGCGCATCGCGCGGTTGCTGAAACCGTCTCAGGGTGAGCGCCTGCGCGAGGATCTGACCGATGCGCTGATGGACGACACTGAAATAGGCGCCGCCTTTACGCCCGAAGAACGGGCGATGCTACACAACATCCTCCGTTTCCGTGAGATCAGGGTCGAAGATATCATGATCCCGCGGGTGGATATTGACGGTCTCGATCAGAATATGACGATCGGTGACGCGCTGATCCTGTTTGAGGAAACCGGACGTTCCCGTATGCCGGTTTATGAAGAGACGCTGGACGACCCCAAGGGGATGATCCATATCCGCGATCTGCTTGCTTATGTTGCCAAACAGGCTCGCAACAAGCGCCGGGTGGGATCGCGTGGCGTCGCTTACGGTGAAGTGAAGGCGCCGCGGTCGCCGCGGCCGAATTTCGATCTGGCGCGGGTCGATCTGGAAAAGACGGTTGCCGACGCCGGGCTGGTGCGCAAGATTCTTTTCGCGCCGCCGTCCATGTTGGCCTCCGATCTTCTGAAGACCATGCAGGCCCAGAGAACCCAGCTCGCCGTGGTGATCGATGAATATGGCGGTACCGACGGTCTTGTCAGCCATGAAGACATCGTCGAGATGGTGGTTGGGGACATCGACGACGAGCACGACAAGGACGAGGCGATGTTCTCGCGTCTTTCTGCCGATGTGCTCGTGGCGGATGCCCGCGCGGAACTCACCGAACTTGCCGAGGCTATCGGTCCGGAATTCGACGTGCGCGAACATCTGGAAGAAATCGATACGCTCGGTGGACTCATCTTCTTCGCGCTGGGCCGTATTCCTGCCAAGGGCGAGGTCGTTCGCGCCGTGCCCGGTTTCGAGTTTCAGATCCTCGATGCGGATACGAGGCGTATCAAGGGCGTTCGTATCGTACGCGATCACGGCTCCGAAGGGGAGGACGACCGCGCCCCCGGCGATGCCGGTGAGGTGATTGCATTGCCGCCGCCGGAGACGCGGTTGATCGCCCATCAGCAGAACGTGGACTGAAAGGATAGGCGGGTAGCCCCCGTCGATCCCGCCGTTTGATCTTCCGGATTCTGCGGGTTCGACTACCCGGGCATGAGATCCCGCTCCATCTGCCCTGCCTGATGTGGACGGCGAATCTTTTTTCCTTTACGTCGAAACAAAGGGAAATTTCGCGGAATGGCTTGCCTGGAGCGGGTTTCCGGATGCGCATGATACGGAGATGGCATGGAGCGTCTTGCAGGCAGAGTGATGCTGGCCGGCGGCATGAGCCGCGCAGTGATGGCGATTGCTGCAGGCGCGGTCGGAGCGCTCGCCCTGCCTCCATTCGGTTTCTTCGCAGCGCTTTTCCTGTCTTTCACCCTGTTGGTCTGGCTCGTGGATGGCTGCACCGGCAAGCCGGGCGGCGGCCTCTTCAGCCGCATTCTTCCCGCTTTTGCTATAGGCTGGTGTTTCGGTCTCGGTTATTTCGTGGCTGGCCTGTGGTGGCTGGGCAACGCGCTTCTGCTTGAAGCGGACGAATTTGCCTGGGCGCTGCCGCTTGCCATCCTTGGGCTTCCGGCCTTTCTGGCGCTGTTTTACGGTTTCGCGGTTGCTGCGGCCAATCTTGTGTGGTCGAACGGTCTAGGCCGGATCGCCGCCCTTGCCGCCGCATTCGGATTTACGGAATGGCTGCGCAGTTTCCTGGCGACGGGCTTTCCGTGGAACGCCATAGGTTACGGCATCATGCCGATCCCGGTCATGATGCAGTCGGCGCATCTGATCGGTCTTTTCGGTGTGACCACGCTTGCCGTTTTCATCTTCGCGTCCCCCGCGCTCATCGCCACGAGAAAAGGCATGTGGCCCGGCCTTTCCCTGGCGGCGCTGCTGCTGGCCAGCCATGTGGGTTATGGCTTCTACCGCCTCCAGACACCCGCGGAGACACCGGCAGATGCGGTGACAGTTAGAATCGTCCAACCGTCCATCGATCAGTCTCGCAAGATGCTGAATGATGACCGCGCCGAGATTTTCGGCGAGCATCTGCGGTTGACAGCCCTGCCTCCGGGCCAAGGCAAAAAGCGCCCCGACATCATTGTCTGGCCCGAAACCTCGGTGCCGTTCATCCTGACGCAAAATCCTGACGCGCTGGCCGAGATCGCAAAGACGCTGCAAGACGGGCAGGTGCTCTTCACCGGAGCCGTCAGGATGGAAGATGCGGGTGCTGGCAGGCCGCCGCGTTATTATAACTCGGTCTACGCCATCGACAGTCAGGGAGAAATCATCGGCGCGACGGACAAGGTCCATCTGACCCCCTTTGGAGAATATGTTCCCTTCGAGGGTATCCTGCGGGAGTTTGGCATTGATAATGTCATCGCCCTGCCCGGGGGCTTTTCAGCAGCCTCTTCGCGCACGCCCCTGACGCTTCCATCCGGAAAGACCTTTTATCCGCTGATCTGTTACGAGATCATTTTTCCCGGTGAGATGACTCCGGCTCTCGCTGGCTCGGCGGCGATCCTCAACGTGACGAATGACGGCTGGTTTGGTGATACGCCTGGGCCGTATCAGCACTTTCTTCAGGCCAGAGTGCGGGCGGTTGAGACGGGTGTGCCGGTGATTCGCGGTGCCAATACGGGTATCTCGGCGGTTATAGACCCTTATGGCCGCATTATTGCCGGATTGGATTACGGTCGGGTGGGCATTGTTGACGCCACTTTGAGTGGTGGGTCAAACGACGCATTTACTTACGACACACATCGGACGTATTTCTGGTTGATTTTTTCCGTGATGATGATCGCTGCGGTATTTCCTGCCTGGAGTTTTGCCCGGCGCCAGAATTGACCGGGAACTCCTGCAATTGCATAGTGAATACGTCAGTCGTAAAACAAGTTTAGCTGCTGTCGAAATACCGGCTCATTTCTTCGAATAGTAATGAAGCGAGATATCAACCCATCCGAGTGTCAGGACCGCATGATGACCGAAAATAAGAAAAAGCCTAACCCCATCGACATTCATGTCGGAAGCCGAATTCGTCTTCGCAGAACCATGCTCGGCATGAGCCAGGAAAAACTGGGTGAAAGTCTCGGAATTACCTTTCAGCAAATTCAGAAGTACGAAAAGGGCACGAACCGTGTTGGCGCCAGCCGCCTGCAGAATATCTCGGCGATCCTCAATGTACCGGTTTCCTTTTTTTTCGAAGATGCACCCGGCGATCAGGCTGGCGGCACATCCGGCATGGCGGAAGCCTCAAGCTCCAATTACGTCGTCGACTTCCTGTCTTCGGCTGAAGGTTTGCAGTTGAACCGCGCCTTCGTGAAGATCGCCGACCCGAAAGTCCGTCGCCGTCTGGTCGACCTCGTCAAGGCGCTCGCCGCCGAGGGCGATGCCGAGTAGGGCCTGGCCCCTGCAGCGCAGAAAATTTCCGGCACGGGATGCCGGGCACTCAACGGTCCGCAGGGACCGTTTTTTTGTGCCAGATTAGAAAGGAATTCTCACATAAAGATATATTTATGTGGTTGTGTCCTTGTTTTTCGCGGCCGAAATGACTAACAAACTCGAAGACCGTTCTTTGAGGGGAATCCCGCATGCGTGCCAATTATCTGTTCACCAGCGAGTCCGTGGCCGAGGGTCATCCGGACAAGGTTTGTGATCGTATTTCCGATGAAATCGTGGATCTCATTTACCGTGAAGCGGCCAAAACGGGCGTGGACCCGTGGACCGTGCGCATCGCCTGCGAAACGCTTGCAACGACCAACCGCGTCGTGATTGCGGGCGAGGTTCGGGTTCCCGATACGCTGCTGAAGAAGGACAAGGACGGCAAGGTCCTCAAGGACGCAGCCGGCCATCCGGTTATCAATCCCTCGAAGTTCAAATCCGCCGCCCGCAAGGCTATCCGCGATATTGGCTACGAGCAGGATGGTTTCCACTGGAAGACCGCCAAGATCGACGTTCTCCTGCATCCGCAGTCGGCTGATATCGCGCAGGGTGTGGACAACGCTTCCGACAAGCAGGGCGACGAGGGTGCCGGCGACCAGGGCATCATGTTCGGTTACGCCTGCAAGGAAACGCCTGACCTCATGCCGGCGCCGATCTATTACTCCCACCGTATCCTGCAGCTGCTGGCCACCGCCCGTAAAAGCGGCGAAGGCGAGGCGGCCAAGCTCGGCCCCGACGCCAAGAGCCAGGTGACGGTCCGTTACGTCGACGGCAAGGCTTCCGAAGCCGTCTCCATCGTGCTGTCCACGCAGCATCTCGATGCAAGCTGGGATTCGAAGAAGGTTCGTGCTGTTGTCGAACCCTATATCCGCGAAGCTCTCGGTGATCTGAAGATCGCTGACGACTGCCAGTGGTATATCAACCCGACGGGCAAGTTCGTCATCGGTGGCCCTGATGGCGATGCCGGTCTGACCGGCCGTAAGATCATCGTCGACACCTATGGTGGTGCCGCCCCCCATGGCGGTGGCGCATTCTCTGGCAAGGACACGACCAAGGTCGACCGTTCCGCCGCCTATGCCGCGCGCTACCTTGCGAAGAACGTCGTGGCTGCCGGTCTTGCCGAGCGGTGCACCATTCAGATTTCCTATGCAATCGGCATTGCCCAGCCGCTGTCGATCTATGTCGATCTGCATGGCACCGGCAAGGTCAGCGAAGATCAGGTCGAGGCTGCGATCCGCAAGGTCATGGACCTTTCGCCATCGGGCATTCGCCGTCATCTCGATCTCAACAAGCCGATCTACGCCAAGACGTCTTCCTATGGTCATTTCGGCCGCAAGGCTGGCCGTGACGGCTCCTTCTCCTGGGAGAAGCTCGATCTGGTGAAGCCGCTCAAGGAAGCTTTGAGCGCTTAAGCATTTCCAGTAAAAGTGCGTAGCGGTTTACGTCCGGAAAATGCGTCAACTGGATATCGCGCTTGTTATTTGGCGGCGATTGAGAGATACCGTCACCGAGTTTTGTAACCCGCACAGTGCCTCACGGGGTGCTGTGCGGGTTAAGTCTATTTGGTCTTGAGAGTATGAGATGACGGAAGAACGGCGTTCGCGCGCGACGGAAGCGTTTTTTGGCAGGCGCAAGGGCAAGCCCCTGCGCAATCAGCAGGTCGATACGATCGAAAATCTGCTGCCTTTGCTGAAAATCGATCTGGAAAGCGTGCCCCCGCAAAATCTCGCCGCGCTCTTTCCGGCAGATGTGCGATCGATCCGTCTGGAGATCGGTTTCGGCGGTGGCGAACATCTCGCCCACCGCGCGGTCGAAAATCCCGAGACGGGTTTCATCGGTGTCGAACCCTTCGTCAATTCCATGGCCAAGCTGCTCGCCACGGTTCGCGAACGTGAACTGATGAATATCCGCCTTTACGACGATGATGCGACGCAGCTGCTCGACTGGCTGCCTGAGGGATCGATCGATCACATCGATCTGCTTTATCCCGATCCCTGGCCGAAAAAGAAGCACTGGAAGCGGCGTTTCGTGTCAGACGTCAATCTCGCCCGTTTCCATCGTGTGTTGAAACCCGGCGGCAAGTTCTGCTTTGCGTCCGACATCGACACTTACGTCAACTGGACGCTGCAGCATTGCGCCCGGCACGGCGGCTTTGAATGGACGGCGACAAGCGCTGATGACTGGCGCACGCCCTATGCCAACTGGCCGGGCACGCGTTACGAGAACAAGGCGAAAAGAGAAGGCCGCAGCTCGGCCTATCTCACCTTCATCCGTCGCTAAAGCATTTCCAGTAAAAGTGCGCAGCGGTTTCACGTCTGGAAAATGCGCTAACGGCAAGACCCCTTAAAGGGCCGCGTCAACTTCCGCTGCCTGCGGAATGGAAGGCTGCGCGCCGGCACGCGTGCAGGCGAGCGAGCCCGCAACCGCGGCGCGCTTCAGAGCCCTTTCGAAATCCATTCCCTGATCGAGGCTCGCGGCGAGATATCCGCAGAAGGTATCGCCCGCACCAACCGTATCGACCGGCTCGATCTTCAGGCCGGAAGCCCTGTAGAGCTTGCCATTACGAATGGCGATCACGCCATCCGCACCAAGCGTGACGATCAAAGTCTGGCCGGTCCTCTCGTGAAGGGCCTTGAGTTCGTTTTCCCGCTCGTCGCTGGAGAGGCCATTCTTGCCGATCAGGAGCTCGAACTCGGTTTCATTGGCGATGACGATATCGGCAAGGCTGGCGAGACGCGGTCCGTCCGCGGTCAGCGGTGCTGTGTTGATGACGGTGGTGACGCGTTTCGCCTTTGCGGCCGTCAGTGCAGCTTCGATGGCGGGTGCCGGTATCTCGAACTGCAGCATGAGAATATCGCTTGCAGCCATTTCGGATATGGTCTTTGCCGCGTCGGATGCCGAGACCTCACCATTCGCAGCGGGAATGACCGAGATCATGTTCTCTCCGCCTTCGCCGATCAGGATAACCGCCGTTCCAGTCGGGCCGGGCGCGGTTTTGACCAATGACAGATCGGTTCCCGCGTCCCGCAGCAAGGTCAGTGCTGGAGCGGCAAAGGTGTCATCACCCGCAGCGCCCGCCATCTTGACCGTGGCGCCCGCACGCCGTGCGGCCAGCGCCTGATTGGCTCCCTTGCCGCCGGCGGCCGTGGAGAATGTCTCTCCCGTTACGGTTTCACCGGGCTTGGGCAGACGTTTGGCGGTCGCGACGAGGTCCATGTTGATGGAGCCGAAAACAGTAATCATGGGGCGCTGGGTCCGTATGAAATTTAAGCAAGGCGGCGACTTTGCCCGAGACGATCACTCGTCGTCAACCACCCGCAACTTGGCCGCACCGGCTCGGTTTTCGGCAAAGCGACGCGCCTGTTCGATTTCACCATGAGCAGCGTCTTTTTCCGTCGGTGAGAAATCGAGCCCCTCGATTTTCTGTCCGCGCGCCAGTACCTTGTCGGAGGAGATAAGCATCATGTCGACGTCCTTCTGCGCCAGCCCGAAATGGGCCTGTAGCTTCCGCGTCCGATCGTCCAGCCGCCGCACATCGTCCATGAGCAGCGCCACTTCACCCTGAATGAGATGCGCCTGCTCGCGCATGCGCTGGTCTTTGAGCACGGACTGGATGACCTGCACAGAGAGCATCAGCAGCGATGGCGAAACGATGACCACCCGGGCGCGATGGGCGCGCTGCACCAGATATTCGAAATGCTGGTGGATATCGGCGAAAATCGATTCCGACGGCACGAAGATGAAGGCGGTATCCTGTGTCTCGCCGCGAATGAGATATTTCTCGGCGACATCGCGAATATGCACCTCCATGTCCCGGCGGAACTGCTGCACGGCGGCACGTTTGGTTTCCGGCGTCTCGTCCGCCTTGATGGCGTTCCAGGCTTCCAGCGGAAACTTGGCATCGATGACGAGCGGCGGCGCATTGTTCGGCATCTTGATGGTGCAGTCCGGCCGGTAACCGTTGGAAAGTGTCGGCTGCAGCTGGAAGGAACCCGGCGGCAGGGCGTCGGCGATCAGCGTCTCCATGCGCGCCTGTCCGAAGGCGCCGCGTGTCTGCTTGTTGGAAAGTATCGCCTGAAGCCCGACCACGTCCTTGGCCAGATCCTGAATATTGCCCTGTGCGGCATCGATGACCGCCAGGCGCTCCTGAAGGCGGCTCAGATTTTCATGGGTAGACCGGGTCTGCTCCGTCAGCGTTTCGCCCAGCCGCTGCGACATGCCATCAAGACGCTGATTCAGCGTCTGGCTCATCTCCGTCTGACGCGTGCCAAGCGTTTCCGCCATGGCCGCGATCCGGCCATGCAGTTCAGACTGGGTTTTGAGCAGGTCGGAGATCTCGCCATCGGCCCCAGCTTTCTTCGACCGGTTTGCCGTCACAAGCCATGTAACGACAAGGCCGAAAATCGCGGCAGCGAGAAGCGCGCCGAAGCTGATATCGACTGAGCCGGCCCGCAGCGCGGGTTGAAGGAGAACGGAGAAGTCTGTGTTCATGACTAAATCTAGCAGATTTCGATCGATTCGGAAGATCAAAACAAGAACATTCCTGCGGCGGAAATGAGTCCGGCAGAACGGATGCCGCGAGCCGTTTTCATCGTCGTGTTTTTTATTTCCTCCGCGCGAGAGATACGTTATGGGAAGCCATGACCATCAAACCGCTTATCATTTTGCCCGATCCCGTGCTGCGCCAGCAATCGAAGCCCATCGAAAAGGTGGATGCCGAGGTGCTGCGTTTGGCGGACGACATGCTGGAAACGATGTATGATGCCCCCGGCATCGGCCTTGCCGCCATCCAGATCGGTGTGCCGCGCCGGTTGCTGGTGATCGATGTTGCGCGTGAAGGCGAAGAAAAGACGCCGATCGTCTTCATCAATCCGGAAATCCTCAAGGTTTCGGATGATATTTCCACCTATGAGGAAGGCTGTCTCTCGATTCCCGATTATTATGCCGAGGTGGAGCGCCCTGCGTCGCTCACGGTGCAATATGTCGGTCGTGACGGCAAGCAGCAGACGGTCGAGGCGGATGGTCTGTTGGCAACCTGCCTGCAGCATGAGATCGATCACCTGAATGGTGTTCTGTTCATCGACCATATCTCGCGGTTGAAGCGGGACATGGTCATCAAGAAATTTACGAAAGCAGCCCGCGCAAAAGTCTGATCCGTCGCACAGCTGACGGAGCGGAAGACAGGGCAGGGGGCAATCATGGCTCTTCGCATCATATTCATGGGCACGCCGGATTTTTCTGTTCCGACGTTGCGTGCACTGGTGGAAGCGGGCCACGAGATTGCTGCCGTCTATACCCAGCCACCGCGTCCAGGCGGCCGTCGCGGCCTTGATCTGCAGAAATCGCCGGTGCATCAGGCTGCGGAACTGCTGGGTTTACCGGTACTGACACCCTTGAATTTCAAGGCGGAGGAAGATCGCCAGCAATTCCGGGACCTCAACGCCGATGTGGCTGTTGTCGTGGCTTATGGGCTGCTTTTGCCAGAGGCCATTCTCTCCGGCACACGGCTTGGCTGTTATAATGGTCACGCTTCGCTGCTGCCGCGCTGGCGCGGCGCTGCCCCCATCCAGCGGGCGATCATGGCGGGTGACACCGAAACCGGCATGATGGTCATGAAAATGGAAAAGGGTCTGGATACCGGCCCTGTCGCGCTGACCGCTAAAGTCGCGATTGGCGAGAACATGACGGCTGGCGTGCTGCATGACAGCCTGATGCTGACAGGCGCTCGGTTGATGCGTCAGGCGATGGACAAGCTGGAAGCAGATGACCTGCCCCTCGTCCCGCAAGCGGAAGAGGGCGTTCTATACGCGGCAAAAATCGACAAGAGCGAGACCCGTATCGATTTTTCAAGGCCGGCGCAGGATGTGCATAATCATATTCGCGGCCTTTCGCCATTTCCCGGCGCATGGCTGGAGATGGAGATCGGCGGCAAGCCCGAGCGCGTCAAGGTACTGGCGTCCGAGCTCGCCAGCGGAATGGGCGAGGCAGGCAGCGCACTGGATGATGTTCTCACCATTGCCTGCGGCAGCGGCGCCCTACGGCTCACCCGTTTGCAGAAGGCGGGCGGCAAGCCGATGTCGGCGGCCGATTTCGTGCGCGGTACCCCGGTTCCGGCCACTACGAGGCTCGGCTGATGCCACGCTTCCGCATGACCGTCGAATATGACGGTACGCCCTATTATGGCTGGCAGAGACAGGAAAACGGCCCCTCGGTTCAGGGTGCGCTGGAGGCTGCGGTTCGGTCGCTGACCGGCGAGAGCGTTTCCATTCGCGGCGCTGGCCGCACCGATTCCGGCGTGCATGCCGTTGGGCAGGTTGTCCATGTCGATCTCTCGCGAGACTGGGAGCCCTATAAGCTTCGCAATGCCCTCAATGCGCATCTCGCCATGGCGGGTGAAGCGGTGGCCGTGCTCGATGCCGCTTCCGTGACTGAGGATTTCGACGCCCGTTTTTCCGCCCTTCGTCGGCACTATCTCTACCGCATCATCTGCCGCAAAGCCCGGCTGGCGCTGGAGCACAAGCGGGCGTGGTGGGTGTCGAAGGACCTCGATCACGAGTGCATGCATGAAGCTGCCCAGATGCTCGTCGGCCGGCATGATTTCACCACCTTCCGCTCCGTGCACTGCCAGGCGAACAGCCCCGTGCGCACGCTCGACCGGCTGGATGTGACGCGCAATGGCGATCTCATCGAGATACGCGCGACGGCGCAGAGCTTCCTTCATAACCAGATCCGCTCTTTCGCCGGCACGCTGAAACTGGCAGGCGAGGGCACGATGACGCCAGAGGACGTGCGTGCCGCACTGGAGGCACGCGATCGAAAAGCCTGTGGCCCGGTCGCACCGCCGGACGGTCTTTATTTCATGCAGGTCGATTATCCCGACGTCATTCCGCCGCGCCGCCACCCCGAAGCCGAGGTGATGCGGGATGCGGATTGACGTCTAATTCTCTCAGGCCGGATAGACACCGAGAAAGCGCTGCAACGCTTCCGACAGAAGCATGCCGGGCACCAGTAGCGTCATGACGATGGCGGAGACGAGCAGCGACTGGTCGCGGATAAAAAACCGCACGATCCGTGAAAAGGCAAAGACCAGCGACAGAAGCAGCGCCAGCCACAAAATCGCGATCAGCCCCTGCAACGGTGGCAGGAAGAACGCAATCAGGATCAGAACTGCGTAGGCGTATGAGAAGGGCAGCGACAGCCAGTTCATGGTGGTGACGAGAGGCGTGAATTTTTCACGTGCGCCAAAGGCAAAGAGCAACATGCCGATCAAAAGCAGCGGCACGATCCAGCAAATGGCCTCCACCATCGCCAGGCGAAAGAAAAAGATGAACCCCGTTCCTGTTCCCGGCGGGTAGCTGGCGAGAAACGCTGCCCGCAGCCACAGCCAGGAAACCAGCATGGCGGGCAGGCACCAAAGGACGGAATAGAAGGACCGCCACATGCCGCGTTCGGTCAGGTCCAGATAACGTGCGCCATTATGGTCGCCGAGCAGCAACAGCCACAGGCCCGTCAGATAGAGCCTTACTTCACTTGCCGTCGGCATGGGCGAACCAGCGCTCGATAAAGGTTTCGTAAATGCGCGTCAGCGTCTCAAGATCGGCAATGGCTACCCGCTCATCGACCATGTGCATGGTCTGCCCGACAAGGCCGAACTCCACGACAGGGCAATAGTCCTTGATGAAGCGCGCATCCGACGTGCCGCCGGTGGTTGAAAGCTTCGGCTCCTTGCCGGTCACGGCCTCCACCGCGCCTGACAGCGACGAAATGAGGGCATTGTTCCGGGTCAAAAAGACATGGGCCGGTCGGTCCGCCCAGACGATCTCGTACTTTACCGGTGTGCGGTCGGGGCGAAGCTCGCCGTCTGCCGCAGCGGCATCGAGGCGGCGGATGATTTCCGCCCGAAGGCTCTCCGCTGTCCAGGTGTCGTTGAAACGGATGTTGAAGGAGGCGGTCGCCCGCGCCGGGATCACATTGGTGGCGGCGTTGCCGGTGTCGACGGTCGTTACTTCGAGATTGGAAGGCTGGAAATTATCCGTGCCGTGATCAAAGGGCGGATGCATCAGCGCATGCGTCAACTGCAGCAGACCACGAATTGGGTTGTCGGCGAGATGCGGATAGGCGGCGTGGCCTTGCACGCCATGGACCGTGATGCGACCGGAGAGCGATCCCCGGCGGCCGATCTTGATCATGTCGCCCAGCTGGTCGGGATTGGTCGGTTCCCCGACGACACAGGCGTCCCACGTCTCGCCCTTTGCAGCAGCCCATTCCAGCAGCTTGGAAGTGCCGTTGATTGATGGGCCTTCCTCGTCACCGGTGATAAGGAAGGAGACGGAGCCCTGCGGCTTGCCGTGTTTTTCAATATGGCGGGCAATGGCGGCAACGAAACAGGCTATGCCGCCCTTCATGTCCACCGCACCACGGCCGAACATTTCGCCGCCGTCAATCGCTGCGGCAAAAGGCGGGTGACTCCATGCGGCCTCATCCCCCACGGGAACCACATCCGTATGGCCCGCAAACATCAGATGTGGCCCCTCGTTGCCGAGACGGGCATAGAGGTTCTCCACATCGGGTGTTCCCGCCTCGCTCGCCACCATTTTTTCCACCACAAAACCGAGCGGCGAAAGCAGGTTGTCGAGCAGAGTAAGCGCGCCGCCTTCCGCAGGCGTCACCGAAGGGCAACGGATGAGGGCGGCGAGATTGGCAACGGGATCGGTCGTGGTCATGGTATCAGCTTTATATCAGTCGCGCAGAAGCTCGTTGATGCCGGTCTTGGAGCGGGTCTTTTCATCGACGCGCTTGACGATCACGGCGCAATAGAGGCTGGGGCCCGGCTCGCCATTCGGGAACGGTTTGCCCGGCATGGTGCCGGCAACGACGACGGAATAGGGCGGGACTTCGCCGTAGGTGATCTCGCCGGTGGCGCGATCAACGATCTTGGTCGATTTGCCGATGAAGACGCCCATGCCGAGAACAGCACCCTCGCGCACGATGCAGCCTTCCACGACTTCCGAACGCGCACCGATGAAGCAATTGTCTTCGATGATGGTGGGCCCTGCCTGCAGCGGCTCCAGAACGCCGCCGATACCGACGCCGCCGGAGAGATGCACGTTCTTGCCGATCTGCGCGCAGGAGCCGACCGTTGCCCAGGTATCGACCATCGTGCCTTCATCAACATAGGCGCCGAGATTGACGAAGGAGGGCATCAGCACGACGTTCTTGGCCACGTAAGCCGAGCGGCGCACGACGGCGTTTGGCACCGCGCGGAAACCGGCGGCGCGGAACTGGTTTTCACCCCAGTTTTCAAACTTCGACGGAACCTTGTCCCACCAGGTGGCTTCGCCCGGACCACCGGTCACGATTTCCATGTCATTGAGACGGAAGGAGAGAAGCACGGCCTTTTTCAGCCACTGGTTCACCTTCCAGTTTCCATCCGCCTGCTTTTCAGCAACGCGTGCCTCGCCGCTGTCGAGAAGTTGAAGAGATGTGTCCACGGCGTCGCGAACCTCGCCCTTCGTCGATACATTCACGCTGTCGCGGTTGTCGAAGGCGGTTTCGATGATCGTTTCGAGGGAAGAGAGATCCGTGAGGCTCATGGAAAATTCCTTAAAGTCGCGTGTGTTCGTGGTCACGGCGGGTTCCGTGCCGCTGGAAGGCTTTGGCCATTTGATCTAAGGGAGTGTTGGAAAGGCGTCAATGCGATTTGGGTGATTTGGCGCCGCAGACGAAAGGCATGGAAATGACACGACTGAAAAACGGCAAATTGCGGCGCAAGGACGGGGTATGGGACCCGTTGAAGCGCAGCGCTGTGGACAAGCAGCAGGCCGAGGTCGTTGTCAAGACGCCGCAGTCGGACTCCCCGTCCTACCGGCTGGCCTATGTGGATACGGACTTTCTCTGCCGCGAGGAATTGCGACCCGTCAGGCTGCAGCTGGAACTTCTGAAGACGGAAATGGCGCTCACCGAACGCGGGATCAATTCCACCGTCGTCATGTTTGGCGGCGCCCGCATTCCCGAACCGGGAGGAGAGGCCTGGGCGGCGCGCAATGAAACGCAGAAGCGCAATCTCGAGCAATCCTCGGTTTATTACGACGAAGCGCGCAAATTCGCCCGCCTTTGCACCGACTACGGCGCGAAATCCGGTCACCTGGAATATGTGGTGGTCACCGGCGGCGGCCCCGGCGTCATGGAGGCGGGTAACCGAGGCGCCATGGATGCCGGCGGCCCTTCCATCGGCCTCAATATCGTCCTGCCGCACGAGCAGGCGCCCAACCCTTATGTAACGCCGGAACTGAGCTTCAATTTCCACTACTTCGCGATCCGGAAAATGCACTTCCTGATGCGGGCAAAGGCCGTGGTGGTTTTCCCCGGCGGTTTTGGCACGCTCGATGAGCTTTTTGAAGCCTTGACGCTGATCCAGACCAAGCGCATGGCCCCGATCCCTCTCATTCTTTTTGGGGAAAAGTTCTGGCGATCCGTCGTCAATTTCGAGTTCCTGGCGGATTTCGGCACCATCGCTCCCGAGGATATGAATCTCCTGCACTTTGCCGAAACGGCGGACGATGCCTGGAAGATCATCTCCGACTACTACGAACACTGAAGATGCACGGCGCGGCGAAGTATTATTAGGGCTTAATTAGCAATCATATTCTAACTTCGCCCTGTCGCGCTGCAGCGCACTGTCCCATGCGGACGGGCCTCCATGACGGAGATTGTCATCCGTTGACGTCAGCTCCTTCGGGTTGACGATTTCCATTGGGGCCTAAATGTTCAATCTCAAAGTGAAGTCGCTTGCGACCAAGCTGATCCTCGTAACCGGCTGTGCCATCACCACGGTTCTCGTTGCATCCAATTCTTTCCTCATCTCCCAGACCAGTGAGCGCGTACACGCGTTGACCATGGATCAGGCCAATACGGAAGCCCGCGCCATCGCCAACGTCATCGCCGCCGACGTCGGTGAACTCGGCAGCGCTGCCCGCTCAATGGCTGGCGTCATCGGTCGGGCGCATCAGGCGAAGTCGATGGATCGCCCTGGCATCGTCAACATCCTCAAGGCCAATGTGGAGCAGAATACCTTTGCATTCGGCAGCTGGTTCTGCGAGCAGCTCGGCCTTTTCGATGGCCAGTCGACAGAGATTGCGGGCAGGCTCGATCTCGGAACCAATGCGACCGGCGCCTTCGCACCTTACTGGTCCAAGACACAGAAGGGCGATATCCAGTTCTCGACCTTCAAGAACGATTACGCAGCGGAGTGGTATGCGCTGGCCGCCAAGACCGGCAAGGGAGCGATTACCCAACCTTATCTCGCCGAAGGCACGGAAGTGCCGACCACGATGACCTCGCTTGCCTATCCCGTCATGTCGGATGGCAAGATGATCGGTGTGGCAGGTGTCGATATTTCACTCGCCTCTCTCACCCAGAAACTGCAGTCTCTGCATCCTTTTGAAACTGGTCGCGTGACGCTCGTCTCCCAGGGCGGCCAGTGGCTGGTTCCGCCAACGCCCGAGCAGAATATGAAAGCGTATGACGGAGAAGGCGCGGCCACGGTCCAGGCCGCGATTGCCTCC
Source organism: Agrobacterium sp. FDAARGOS_525 (assembly GCF_003938925.1). NCBI lineage: Bacteria > Pseudomonadati > Pseudomonadota > Alphaproteobacteria > Hyphomicrobiales > Rhizobiaceae > Agrobacterium > Agrobacterium sp. FDAARGOS_525. Next base: position 1,424,614 of record NZ_RKIU01000003.1, read on the forward strand.
GGCAAGCAGGGTCTCATCGAAGACCTCGGCCTTGATACCGACGCGCCGTATAACCGTCTCGTTTATCCCTTCGCCGTTCCAGGGCTCAACGCAACCTGGGTCGTCCTTGTTGATATTCCCCATCAGGCCTTGAACGCTCCGGTTCAGGAGCAGACCTATCTGATGATCATCGGTGCAATCGTCATTCTTGCCGCCGTCATTGCAGCGCTTTATTTTGCAGTCCGTTATTTCGTCCGCGACCCGCTTGCATCGCTGGTTACCGACGTCAGGACGCTGAGCGACGGTCGCTACGATGTGCCCGTCTCCGGTCAACACCGGCAGGATGAGACCGGTTCGGTTGCGACAGCGCTTGAAGGTTTCCGCGCCAAGCTTGCCGGCATCCGTGAGATGGAGGCCGAAGCCGACGCCCAGCGTGGTCACGCCGAAACGGAGCGCCAGCGCTCTGAATTCGAGCGCAATGAAAACAGCCGTATGCAGCAGCACATTGTCAGCGTTCTCGGTTCCGGCCTGAATGCCCTGTCGCAGGGCAATCTGACCTACCGCATTCAGGACGAGTTCCCGGGTGAGTATGCAAAGCTGCGCGAGGACTTCAACTCGGCGCTTGCCAGCCTCGAGGAAACGGTTTCCACCGTCAACGCAACCGTCGTCAGCATCGGCAATGGCACCGGTGAGATCACCCGCGCCGCCAGCGATCTCTCGCATCGCACGGAACAGCAGGCCGCCAGCCTTGAAGAAACTGCCGCTGCGCTTAACGAGCTGACCGCCCAGGTCAATTCCAGCGCCGAAAACGCCGCAGAGGCGGCCGGTGCCGTCAGCCATGCCTGTGAAGACGCCGGCAAGTCTGGCGAGGTCGTGCAGCAGGCCGTGAACTCCATGCAGGGCATTGCGCAATCTTCGGCGGAAATCTCTCGCATCATCGGCGTCATCGACGAGATCGCCTTCCAGACCAATCTTCTGGCGCTGAATGCCGGGGTGGAAGCGGCCCGCGCGGGTGATGCCGGCAAGGGCTTTGCCGTTGTCGCCCAGGAAGTGCGCGAACTCGCGCAGCGCTCTGCAACTGCTGCCAAGGAGATCAAGGGTCTCATCAACACCTCGGCCACGCAGGTGGGCGAGGGTGTTCAGCTGGTCGGCAAGGCCGGCGACACGATGAAAAAGATCGCCGATCAAGTTCTGCAGATCAACCAGCTTATACGGCAGATTTCGGCCTCAGCCAGTGAGCAGGCGGTGGGCCTGAAGGAAATCAACTCCGCCGTTACGCAGATGGATCAGGTCACCCAGCAAAATGCGGCGATGGTGGAGGAAACCACTGCGGCCAGCGTGACGCTCAACAGCGAGGCCGAAACGCTCAAATCGCTTGTCGCCGGTTTCGTAGTTTCCGGCGGTCAGCCCAGCCAGCAATTGCGTGCCGCCGCTGCGGCCATGCGCGCTCCCGCTGCTGCCGCCCCGACGTCCGCCCGTCCAGCTGCGCCCCGCGCGCGTCCTAGAACCAGCGGCGCAAATGCGCTGGCTCAGGATGACTGGACGGAATTCTGATGCGGTTTTCCGTTTGAAATATAAAGGGCCGCTGGTATCGCCAGCGGCCTTTTTTATTATCAGCGTCCGTCAAAGACGCGCGAAACGCTCCGTCAGCAACTCGAAGAAACCATCCGCATCCACCTTTCGCATCACGCGGGCATTGGCGGGGCGATCAGTCACGCGCCACCAGTCCACCACGGTCATGCCCATGGTCAGTTCGGAATGGACCTCGATCTCGACATTGCATTCGCGGCCCTCGAACAGTTCGGGCTTGATGAGATAGGCAATAACGCTTGGGTCATGCAGCGGACCGCCATCCGAACCGTACTTCTCGATGTCGAACCGCTCGAAGAATTCCAGCATTTCCGCCATGGCGATCGCCGGCCTCGCGCCGATCTCCCGAATGCGATTGACGCGTGCCTTGGTCGTCAGCAACTGATGCGTGACATCGAGCGGCATCATGACGATGGGCATGCCGGAGCGGAAGACGATGTCGGCAGCCTGCGGATCCACATAGATGTTGAATTCCGCCGCGGGCGTGATGTTGCCGCCCTCGAAAAAGCCGCCGCCCATCATCACCAGTTCTTTGACGCGATCAGCGATCTCCGGCGCCTTCAGGAGCGCCAGCGCCACGTTGGTCAAGGCCCCGAGGGTGCAGAGGGTAACGGTGCCCTCAGGCTCCCGCATCACCGTCTCGATGATGAAGTCGACCGCGTGCTGCTTTTCTGCCTCCATGGTCGGTTCGTCGAGAACCGGGCCGTTGAGACCTGTACTGCCGTGAACATGTTCGGCGGTGATGGGCCTGCGCACCAGCGGCTTTTCGGCGCCCTCGTAAACGGGAATGTCGGTGCGACCGCACAATTCGCAGATGATGCGAATGTTACGGCTTGTCAGCTTCAGGGGAACATTGCCGGCAACTGCGCACAACCCCAGAATTTCGATGTCGTCCGGGCTGCCGAAGGCCAGCATGATCGCGGCTGCGTCGTCCTGTCCGGGATCGGTGTCGATAATGATTTTTCTGCGTTCTGCCATGTCTTGCCCGCCGTTGAGATGAGCGCTTTTTTCGAGCCGCGGGTGCTCACTTGTCAAGCCTCATTCCTGCCGCCGCTCACCGGTCACTTTGACTTGCGCATCGCGGTTCGGCTTCCCATATTGCAGGGGCCGGTGCGATTGACCGGCGAGGTTGCCGGAAGCGGGGCCGCTAAACGTCGCTTGGTTACAAGGACAGAACAGATATGAGCCGCATGACGCCATTCACCCACCCGCTTTTGCTGGGTTTCGATGCTATGGAAAAGACGCTGGAGCGCATGGCGAAGGCCAATGACGGCTATCCTCCCTACAATATTGAGCGCCTGCCCGGCAGCGATGACGTACCGGAACGCCTGCGCATCACCATTGCCGTGGCGGGGTTCTCCGAGGACGATCTCGACGTGACGACGGCTGATAATCAGCTCGTCATTCGCGGACGCCAGCAGGAACAGGAGAAGCGCGATTTTCTCTATCGAGGCATCGCGGCACGCCAGTTCCAGCGGGTCTTCGTGCTTGCCGATGGCATGCAAGTCAGGGAGGCGCGCCTGCGCAACGGCCTTCTTTCCATCGATCTGGTCCGGCCCGAAATTTCAAACGTGGTAAAGAAAATTAATATTTCCGTCTCAGAGTAGACCATGAACGCCGGAATCGGACATGAATCGCTCGGCGTGAAGAAGGAGGCTGAAATATGCTTTTGAAAGAAGCGCATGCGCGTCTCACCCAATCCCAGCTCGCCCATATCGGCGAAGGAGAAGTGGGATATATCCGCAAGATCCGAGCGGAAGACGTCAGCCGCTGTTTCCCGGAGGCGCCCGATCTCGATCCGCAATTGGACCTTTGGGCATTGTTCGGCGCGGACGGGACGCCAATTCTCCTGACAGACAATCGTTCGAGCACCTTCTTCAAGGCGGCGGAAGACGATCTTAAAACCGTCAGCCTGCATTAAGAAAAAGCCCGCCGGTTGAGCGGGCTTTCTGCTTTTTTGGATTAGAGGAACGGCCGGTCCGGCATGTCGTCGATGGAGATGACGCCGTCCTTGTTGTTGTCCAGTCGTTCGAACATCTTTTCTCCGGCGGCGGCGAATTCGGCCTTGCTGACCTGGCCGTTCTCGTCAGTATCGGCCCAGCGGATCAGCGCGAAGCCGCCACCTTTACCGCCGTGCTTGCCCCAGCCCTGATGGCCGAAACGACCACCATGGTCACGCTCGGCACGCTTGCCCTCAGGGGCTTTGGCTTCATCCGCCCTGGCCTCTTCCCGCTCGGGGCGCGGATGAGCGGCCCGGAAGGCCTCCATCTTTGCCTGACGATATTCGCGCATTTCCTTTGGCGTGATCGAGCCGTCCTTGTCCTTGTCGATCTCAGCGAACAGGGCATCCTGACGGGCGGTGAATTCCTCCTTGGAAATCTTGCCATCCTTGTTCGTGTCGGCCACCTTCAGCAGGTGAACGAAGGCAGCCTCCTGGCGGATCGGCATGCGATCCTTATGGCCTTTACCGGGTGCGGCGAAACTGGCCGTTGCGGCCGTGCTGAGCACAAGGGCTGCGCCAAGAGCAGACAGGGCGATTTTGCGTGTGGTCATCGTCATTACCTTTCTTTGGTGTCCCTGAAGAAAAGATAGTGACGTCCAGCAAGCCCCACCACTTAAACATCCGTAAGGTGCATGAAGCTTCGGTAATGTTCGCTACTCAGCGGGCGATGGTTTTTGTCAGGAACCCGGTCAGATCGTCGGTAACGTAGTCGATATGCTCATCTGTCACATCAGGGATTTCCCATCGTTCCATGATGACGCCCTCAAGATTTGATGGCACGAGTAGCACTGTCTTCATGCCCAGCGCTTTCGGGGCCGCGAGATTGCGCGGCAAATCCTCGAACATCGCAGCCTTTTTCGTATCGAGTTTTGCAAGTGCTGCAAACTTCTCGTAGGTTGCGCTGGCAGGTTTCGGCAAATAACCCGCGGCGACGATATCGAAAATATCCTCGAACTGATCGAGAATGCCGAGCGCTCCGGCGGCAGCCTGCGCATGCTTGACGCTGCCATTGGTGAGGATGAACTTCCGACCCGGCAAAGCCTTGATGGCCTCACCCAGTTCCGGATGCGGTTTCAGCGCCGAGTAGTCGATTGCATGGGCGCGTTCCAGAAACTCGTCCGGGCTGATGCCGTAATGGATCATCAGGCCCTGCAGTGTCGTGCCGTGGTCGTGATAATAACGCTTCTGCAAGGCGCGCGCTTCGTCGGGGTCGAGCTTCAGAAGCTCCGCCACATAGGCCGTCATGTTGCGGTCGATCTGGGAAAACAGATTGACGTGATGCGGATAGAGCGTGTTGTCGAGATCGAAGACCCATTCGCTGACATGGGCGAAATCGGCGGCGTCTGGCAGGTTTTTCGGCTTTGTGTCCATGGGCAGCTTTATGCCTGTTTCGAATGCGGAAGAAAATCGAAAAGAGGACGATTGATCAGAAATTCGGGCTTGGCTGCGGCCTCGCGCGCATGATACCGCCAAAGCCATGGAACTCTGGATAGGCATTACTTTCGCAAGCGCGTTTTTGCAGAACCTGCGCTCGACTTTGCAAAAACACCTCAAGGGCATGATGGGCACCACGGGTGCAACGTTTGTGCGCTTCGTGTTCGGCATGCCCTTCGCTCTCGCTTATCTTGCATTCCTGCATCTTGGGCTTGGCCGTCCGCTGCCGGTGCCGAACATGGCCTTCGCCGTGTGGGCAACGGTCGGGGCCATGGCGCAGATCGCCGCCACATTCCTGCTGGTGCACCTGTTCTCTTTCCGCAATTTCGCTGTCGGCACGGCCTATTCCCGCACGGAGCCGGCACAGGCGGCGCTTTTTGCTCTCATTTTCATAGGCGAGAGCGTCACGGGCGGTACATTGGCGGCGATAGCGATTTCGGTCGCCGGCGTCATGCTGATTTCCGTGGCGCGCACGGAAGTAACGCCCGCTTCCTTCCTCACCTCGATCTTCAGCCGAACGGCGGGTATCGGCCTCGCCTCGGGTGCGTTCTTCGGACTGTCGTCTGTTGCCTATCGGTCGGCATCGCTGGCGCTAGCACCAAGCCTGCCTGCCCCGGATGCGATGATGCAGGCGGGCTTCACCCTCGTCATCGTCATCGTCATGCAGACGGTATCGATGTTCCTGTGGATCATCTGGCGGGAGAGGGAAGAATTGCGGCGCATCGCCAGGGTGTGGAAACCGTCGCTTGCGGTCGGTTTCGTGGGTGCCACGGCCTCGTTCGGCTGGTTCACGGCAATGACCCTGCAGCAGGCCGCCGTGGTGAAGGCACTGGCGCAGGTGGAGATGCTGTTCGCCTTCGCCTCGACGGTGCTTTTCTTCAAGGAGAAGATCAACCGGCTTGAACTGTCCGGCTGCCTGCTGATTGTGGTCGGTGTGCTGTCGCTCCTGGCATTTGGGTGAATGCCTGATGTGGCGGACAGATTTGCCGTCCGCCACCCTGAGACACATCAGGGCACGATGAGCGTGCCGGCGCCTTCGGTGAAGATTTCCAGAAGGACGGAATGCGGCGTCTTGCCGTTGAGGATCACCACGCCCTGAACACCAGCCTTGATGGCGTCGATGCAGGTCTCGACCTTCGGGATCATGCCGCCGGAAATCGTGCCGTCCTTGATGAGGGCGCGTGCCTGCGAGACGGTGAGCTCCTTGATGAGTTCCTTGTTCTTGTCGAGAACGCCGGGAACGTCGGTGAGGAACAGCAGACGCGAAGCGTGAAGTGCACCCGCAATCGCGCCGGCGAAGGTATCGGCATTGATGTTGTATGTCGCGCCATCGCGGCCAGGGGCGACCGGTGCGATGACCGGAATCATTTCCGATTTAGCGAGCAGGTCGAGCAGTGTGCGGTCGACTTCCACGACTTCGCCGACGAAGCCGAGGTCGAGCACGCGCTCGATGTTGCTGTCGGGGTCGATCACGGTCTTTTTCGCCTTCTCGGCGAAGACCATGTTGCCATCCTTGCCGCACAGGCCGATGGCCCATTCGCCCGTCTGGTTGATAAGGGCGACGATTTCCTTGTTGATCGAGCCGGCCAGAACCATTTCAACGATCTCGACCGTCTTGGCGTCGGTGACGCGCAGGCCGCCCTCGAATTTTGACTCAATGCCCATCTTGCTCAGCATGGCGCCGATCTGCGGGCCGCCGCCATGCACGACGATGGGGTTGATTCCCGACTGCTTCAACAAGGCGATGTCTTCCGCGAATGCCTTGCCAAGCGTGGAATCGCCCATGGCGTGGCCGCCATATTTCACCACGATGGTCTTGTTCTCGTATTTCTGCATGAAAGGCAGAGCCTGTGCGAGCAGCCGCGCCTGAGTTTCGCTTTCGGAAGACGTCATCTAAAAACCTCGGTCTGTGGTTGCGGCCGTTGAAGCCTGTCACCGCTCTAAAGCAAGTCTTTGACGGATGAAATAACCTCCGGGCCTTATTGTGTCGGCTGCGGTCAAATTTCTTTTTTTTGCCTGTTCCGGCCCTGTAATGAGATTGACATAAAGGGCCAATGGGACCAGCCTTGCTGATGAAGGGGAGGGGTTAATTCAGGGTGATGAAGATGTCTCGCGCCGTGGAAATGGTGCACCTGAACGACCGAGGAGTGATTGAACACATGACGGCACCCGATCGAGACAAGCAAAGCGGTTTGCGGGACGAAGTGCTCGCGGGCGAATATGTGCTGGGTGCCCTGCCGCCGGAAAGCATGGCGGAGCTTGCCAAGCGCGTAAAACGCGACAGGCAGTTCGCGGCCATGGTCAGGCGCTGGCGTGACAATCTGGCGGAAACCGAATATCGCGAAAATGCGACCGTCGCTGCGTTGCTGGAACGGGACCCCCGCCGATCCGGTCTGCCATTCAGGAGCCAGCCGTTGCGGAGTGGCAGCATGTTCGCAGCCATGCTCTCGGAGATCTGGCATTCCGTGCGCTTCTGGCGCCTTCTGGCTTTGACGGCGATGCTCTGGACCGCCGTTCTGCTTTTCACCATCGCCTGAGAGGCACGCCTCTCAAAGAGAGATCGTTCTGATGATCTCGGCCCGCAGGTTATCCAGCCCGACTGATTTTTCCGAGGATGTGGCGAGAACTTCCGGATAGGCGGCAGGGCGCTTGCGGATTTTCTCAAGCGTTTCGCCAATCAGCCGCGGCACGCCGGCATCCTTGATCTTGTCCGTCTTCGTCAGCACGATCTGGTAGGACACAGCCGCCTTGTCGAGGAGGGTCAGAACCTCCTCGTCATTCTTTTTCACGCCGTGGCGGGAATCGATCAGCACGTAGACGCGCTTCAGCGTCGCACGGCCGCGGAGGTAATCGAAGACGAGCTTCGTCCAGGCATCGACCTGATCCTTGGGGGCCTGCGCATAACCGTAACCGGGCATGTCGACCAACGCCATCGGCGGAAGATCGCCCTCTGCACCGGAGTAGCCATCGGGAACGAAATAATTCAGTTCCTGGGTGCGTCCCGGCGTGTTGGAGGTGCGGGCAAGCCCTTTGTGGCCCACCAGCGCATTGATGAGCGAGGACTTGCCGACATTCGAACGACCGGCGAAGGCAATTTCCGGCGGCCCTTCAGGCGGCAGGAATTTCATCGCGGGGACGCCGCGAATGAAAATCCAGGGTCGTCCGAATAGTGGCTTTTCGGTTGCCGCGCCGGTTTCACTCATTTCGATTGCACCGGCTTTCGCTTGAACAGCCCTTTGATGTTATCGAACAGCTCGATCTTGGCGCCCTGGCGCTTCATGATGACCGCCTGCTGGGTGATGGAGAGCGTATTGTTCCATGCCCAGTAGATGACCAGACCGGCCGGGAAGGAGGCCAGCATGAAGGTGAAGATCAGCGGCATCCAGTTGAAGATCATCGCTTGTGTCGGATCGGGCGGCGTCGGGTTCATGCGCATCTGCAGGAACATGGTGATGCCCATGACAAGCGGCCAGACACCGATCATCAGGAAGTGCGGCACATCGTAAGGCAGAAGGCCGAAGAGGTTGAACAGCGATGTCGGGTCCGGCGCGGAAAGGTCGTGGATCCAGCCGAAGAACGGCGCGTGCCGCATTTCGATGGTGACGTAGATGACCTTGTAGAGCGCGAAGAAGACCGGGATCTGCAGCAGCATCGGCCAGCAGCCGGCAACAGGATTGATCTTTTCTTCCTTGTAGAGCTGCATCATCGCCTGCTGCATGGCCATGCGGTCATCGCCGTGCTTGGCCTTCAGCTCTTCCATCTTTGGCTGCACGCGCTTCATGTTCGCCATGGAAGCATATTGCTTGCTGGCGAGCGGGAAGAAGAGGGCCTTGACGACGATGGTGGTAAGCAGGATCGCTACGCCGAAGTTACCAAAATAACGGAAGAAGAAATCCATCATTTTGAACATCGGCTTGGTGATGAAGTAGAACCAGCCCCAGTCGATCAGAAGGTCGAACTTCGGAATTGCGTAGGTCGTCTCGTAACGGTCAACCAGCGGCACTTCCTTGGCGCCAGCGAAAACAAGGCTCTTCAGCTCGATCGACTGGCCGGGCTCGACCGTCATCGGGTCGCTCTTGAAATCTGCTTGATAGCTCGGCTGATTGCCGGTGATGTGCGAATAACGGGTTTCGAATGGCGTCGTCTGGGGCGGAACGATGGCCGCAGCCCAATATTTGTCAGTGATGCCGAGCCAGCCGCCGGTCGCCTTGGCAACCGTTACCGGTGCTTCTTCGACGTCCTTGTACTTTTCTTCCGTCAGGCTACCATCTTTGCCCGAAACGCCGAGAAAACCTTCATGGATGACGAAGACCGGGGGAACTGCGGGCTTGTTGTTACGCGTCACGCGGCCATAGGTGGCGAAGGAGATGGCCGCCTGGCCGGGGTTCTCAACCTTGTCGGCGACCGAGATCATGTAATGCTCGTCGATCGAAACCGTACGGGAGAAAATCACACCCTTGGAATTGGTGTAGGTGAGGGTGACCGGCGTGTTTTCCGTCAGCTTGTCGCCGCTTGCGAGCGTCCAGACGGTGGTCGGACCGGGAACGCCGCCGACTTCCTGCGCTGCAACGTAACCGAGCTCGGTGAAGTAACCGTCCTTGGTGTCAGCGGGCGAGAACAGCGTGATGATCGGGCTCGAGTCATCGACGGTCTCATGGTAGTCCTTGAGCCGGATGTCGTCGAAGCGGGCGCCGGTGAGATTGATCGAGCCGGCGATGGCATTGGTGTCGATGGCCACACGCTGGGTTCTTGCAATCGACTCTTCGCGGGTCGCCGTTGCGGCAGTCTGCGGTGAGGAGGCGGGCGGTGCGCCTTCAACGGCAGCACCTGGTGCGGCGCCCGGCGCCGGCTGCTGTTGCTGCGTGGTCTGCTGCTGCGCCTGGCGGGCCTCTTCGGCGCGGCGCTGCTGCTCGATACGCGGATTCATGTAAAGGAATTGCCAGGCGAGGACGATGACAACCGAAAGGGCTATCGCGATGAAGTAATTGCGGTTCTTTTCCATCATTCTTTCCTGGAGCGGGTCTCCTGGGACCGTTTCGGTTTCGCCGTTCCTTCAATGCGCTCAGCAAGGAGAGACTGAAGTTTCGGGAAGGCCGTATCAAGCACATCCCTGCGGGCGACAATCACATAGTCATGACCGGGCTTCATTGCGACCCCGGCAGAAAGCCTGACGGCTTCCTTCAGACGGCGGCGCATGCGATTTCGCTCGACCGCGTTGCCTTGTCTTTTTGTTACGGTGAAACCGACGCGAGGCTCGGTTTCCGGGGATTTCCGATCAAGCACTTCCAGAAGAAAGGTGCTTCCCCGCCGTTTTTCACCTGCCTGAACGGCAAGAAACTCCGACCGGTTTTTAAGCCGGCCGGGGCTTTTCTTAGTCTCGCTCATGTGCCCGCGACTTTCATCGGGCCACAGATCGGCAATTAAGCCGACAGACGAGCGCGGCCGCGCGCACGGCGGGCTGCGAGAACCTTGCGGCCGCCGGCAGTAGCCATGCGGGCACGGAAACCATGACGACGCTTGCGAACAAGCTTGGACGGTTGGTAGGTACGCTTCGACATTTATTTAATACCGCGGTGTGCGGCCCTTCTTGAATTTGCAATTATTTGCAAGAGCGTTTCGTTTTTTGCACGGCTAAACCCGCCTGGGCGAGCTTTCAATGGCCGAGCGTGCGCGGCTTATAAGGGCATAGCCCAAGCAAAGTCAATTGCCGAAGGGGTTTTCGGCCTTCACCTTTTGCGGAAAACGCACCGCGATTTCTCTCGTCGACGGCCGATGAGGGCCGATTCCCATCCGCAATCGATAAAATCTGAAATTCTTTCTTAAGGCCGCATTGATAAATCTTGTGACGCGAAAAGTTATGCCAGCTTCCCATTTTCATCGCGCAGCTGGTTTTTGTTGGGGGAACGAAATTGAGAATTCGCGGTCGTATCAATCTACTTGTCGGGCTGATGAGCCTTGTTGCCTGTACCATCGGCGGGCTGTCCATCTATGCGATCAACGAATTCTGGGTTCGGTCGCACCATTTCGAGCAAGCGGCCGAACGGGCTTACAAGGGCGAGGCGCTCAACCGTCTGGTAACGGCAGTCGTCATGGAGGCGCGTGGCATCTATGCAGCGGCGGACATTGCTGCGGCCGCACCCTTTGCCGACGGCATGGTCAAGAACCTCGACGCCATGGACAAGCTCATTACCGGCTGGGCACCGCTCGTGCCGGCGGAACAGAAGGCTGGTTTCGACAAGCTTGCCGGCCGCTCGAAGGAATTCCGGACTTTCCGCCTGGAGACCGTCCGGCTGGCTAAGGAAAGCGGGCCGCAGGCGGCGAGCCAGCAGGGCAACAACGAAGCAAACCGCGCTAATCGCAAGGCCTATCAGGCGGAGATCGACAGTATCGTGAAAAACGACATTGCCGAGCTTGAAGTCGTCAAGGCGGGGGTCGACGCTTTCAGCACTGCCATATTCTGGGTGATTGTCGCGGTGACTGTCGCCGGCGTGGGGACGGGAGCTGCTTTCGGCCTCTATATCGGAACGCGTCAACTGAGTGCGCCGATCCGCCGGGTATCCCAAGTCATGAGCGAGGTGGCCGACGGAAATCTGGATGCGGCAGTTCCCTACCTTGGGCGCAAGGACGAGATCGGCGAAATGGCCGCGGCCGTCGAGGTCTTCAAGACCAATGGCCGCGAAGTGCGCCGCATGAACGCTCAGGAATCCGCCATGCGGGCCAAGAGTGACGACCTGCAGGCCGGCATGGCCGTTGTCGTCGATGCCGCCGCCGCAGGGGATTTCAGCCGCCGTATCAACAAGGATTATGGCGACGACAACCTCAACCGTTTCGCAGCCACGATCAACGCCCTGCTCATCGGCGTGGACAATGGTGTCTCCGAGACCAGCCGCGTCATCGAAGGTCTTGCGCGGGGCGATCTGACGGAGAAGATGGATGGCGAGTTCCGCGGCGTGTTCGCCGAACTCCAGTCGAACGTCAACCAGACGCTGGCCAAGCTGCGGGAAACAATGCGCGAAGTGCGCAGCAGCACGGAGGGTATCAGCGGTAATGCCGGCGAATTGCGCTCGGCCGCCGATGATCTTTCCAGGCGAACGGAACAGCAGGCCGCGGCGCTCGAGGAAACATCCGCCGCTCTGGACGAGATCACTGCCGTCGTCCGAAATTCCACCGACCGCGCCCAGGAAGCCAGCGCCATGGTGGCTGAAATCAAGCAGAAGACCGAAGAATCCGCCAATGTCGTACGCGATGCCATTTCGGCGATGGACCGTATCGAGCATGCGTCGCGGGAAATCAGCCAGATCATCAATGTTATTGATGAAATCGCCTTCCAGACCAATCTCCTTGCCCTGAATGCGGGCGTGGAAGCGGCCAGGGCCGGCGAGGCAGGCAAGGGTTTTGCAGTCGTCGCTCAGGAAGTGCGTGAGCTCGCACAGCGCTCGGCAACGGCGGCCAAGGACATCAAGGCGCTGATCACCAGGTCCGGTGAGGAAGTCGGGCGCGGCGTATCACTGGTCCAGAGAACCGGCAGCGCTTTGAGTGAGATCGAAATGCGCGTCCTGGCGATCAACGAGCATATCCACTCCATAGCTACCGCGGCGAAGGAACAGTCCACAGGCCTGCACGAGGTGAATACCGCCATTAACCAGATGGATCAGGTTACACAGCGTAATGCCGCCATGGTGGAGGAAACCTCGGCCGCAACCCATAAGCTCAGCAGCGAGGCGGACCATCTTGTCACGCTGGTGACCCGCTTCAATGTCGGCGCGGATGGTGTTCAGCGGAACTTTCGCGCCGAGACCGCGTCGCGTCCGGCCCGCGCCGCGCAGCCCATGCGGCCCGTTGCAGTGTCAGACAGAACGACGGCGGTGGCTTCTCCGGCGCGCAAATTGATGAACAGCGTCAGCCGGGCACTTAGCGCTCAGCCAGCCGCAGCGCCGGCGCAGGGGGACTGGCAGGAATTCTGACGGGGTTGCCTGATAACTAAGCCGCCTTTTTGCTTCAGACGCCGCCTTGTGGCGGCGTTTGTTTTATTGCGATGAAAACCTTGCGTCGCAGCGCATTGGAAAAAAATCCGTTAGGTCCTATTATCGTTGGTGCATATAAACCGAGCCGTTCAACCGAAGCGGCGGCGCGCATACAGGATCAGGGCCCGGTGTTTTCTAAAGGCGTAGACAGCTTGGACCGCACGGAAGACAATCCGGCGCACGGCATGCCGGGATTGACTGCCGGTCTTTCCGGGCGGCTGCTGTTGCTCACGGTCATTTTTGTCATGATCGCGGAAGTGCTCATCTTCGTGCCTTCCGTCGCCAATATGCGCCTGTCCTGGTTGAGGGATCGTCTGAATACGGCTGCCGCGGCCGGCGCGGTGATTGACGGACTGCAGGCCGAATTGCCGCGAAGTGTGCAGAACGATACCCTGATGGCGACAGGGGCAAAACTGATAGCCCTGCGCAAGGACGGTACGTCGCGGCTGCTGGCGGCTGCGGAAACCCCGCCCGGCGTCGATGAGCAATATGATCTTTCCGATGTGTCGCAGGTGGCCGCAGTACGCGATGCCTTTTCCACCCTGCTGTTCGGCGGTAACCGCGTCATCCGCGTTTTCGATGTCGTTGGCGACAGCGACACCATCATCGAACTGGTGCTGGGCGAGAACAAGCTCAGGGCTGCCATGCTGGCCTATGCCCGCAATGTGTTCCTCATTTCCATCGTTCTGTCGCTGATCACCGCCGGCCTCATTTTCATCTCCATCAACCGCATCATGATACGGCCGATACGCCGGCTGACGCTCGGCATGCAGAATTTTTCGGAAGATCCTGGCAACCCGGAGCGGATTTTCGTGCCGGAGGAGGGAACGGACGAGCTGGCCGTCGCCGGGCGTCATCTCGCCGATATGCAGACGGAACTCCAGAAAACGCTGCGGCAACAGAAAAACCTCGTGGATCTCGGCCTCGCCGTCTCGAAGATAAACCACGACATGCGCAACATCCTCTCATCCGCGCAGTTGATGTCTGACCGTCTGGTGGACGCAAAGGACCCGATGGTGCGAAGCTTCGCGCCGAAACTGCTGCGTACCATCGACCGTGCCGTTGCCTATACCGGCGAAGTTCTGGCCTATGGCCAGGCGACGGAAGGTGCGCCGAAACGCAAGATGGTGCAGTTGAGCCTTCTGGTGCGGGACGTGCGCGATATCCTGGCGCTGGAGCCGGACAGCGGTATTGAATTCCGCGACAGCGTGCCCGCGGAGTTGACGGTGGATGCGGATTCGGAGCAGCTATTCCGGGTAATCCACAATCTGTGTCGCAATGCCGTCCAGGCCCTGCAATCCGATGCCGCCAATGCCGCGCCGAGGTATCTTTCAATCTCGGGCCAGAGGGCCGGCAGCGTCGTCAGCATCGTGATCGACGATAACGGTCCGGGTATGCCGCGGAAGGCCAAGGAGAACCTGTTTTCCGCCTTCAGGGGCTCGGCCCGTTCCGGCGGCACAGGGCTCGGCCTGGTCATCGCCCGCGAACTGGTGCTGGCCCACGGCGGCACCATCGCGCTTGTCGAGAAGCCGGGCCCCGGCACGCAGTTCCGCATCGAAATCGCCGATCGCGCCACGACGGTGCAGGCGGCCAGAACCGCCTGAAAGGCCCCCACCCGGATAGTCCAGCGCAGCCTTCATACCCGCTGGATGATATGCGGCTCACGCGCTCTCGAAAACGCACGTTTAGGAATGTCGTTTATTTTCAATGCGATAATTGAATTGCTGCGGAAAAATGACAATTTCGAAGCAAAATCGCTTGCAATCGGAATGAGGACGTTTTAGAGGATCGCCACGCCACCGGAAACGACCGGAACGGCACGCACCCGTAGCTCAGCTGGATAGAGCACCAGACTACGAATCTGGGGGTCAGGAGTTCGAATCTCTTCGGGTGCGCCATTTCCTTTTTTAAAAACAAACATTGAAACACGCGATATTTCTAGCCTCGTATGCGGCTTGGATGAGCAAGTCCGTTCCGCCAGATTCCTCGGCCCCTCTGGCACGCGGCAGGACCGAACGAATTCCACACATCCCGAATATATGTTAAAATCATCCGATCGTGAGATGGCTCGGGGTGAAAGCCATGCTGGAAGCGGATAAGGTATTTGCGGGGTCGATTCCGGAAAATTACGACCGCTATATGGTGCCGTTGATTTTCGCACCTTTCGCCACTGATCTGGCGCGGCGGGCGGCGGCCTTGATGCCGGTTGATATTCTGGAGGTCGCTGCAGGAACCGGCGCCGTCACGCGCGAACTCACGTCCCGACTATTGCCTGCCGCCAGCTATGTGGTGACCGATCTCAATCAACCTATGCTCGACTTCGCCGCGTCGCAGCAGGCACCGGATCACCGCATAAAATGGCAACAGGCCGATGCTCAGCTCCTGCCTTTTGCAAGCGCTGTCTTTGATCTTGTCTTCTGTCAGTTCGGCGCAATGTTCTTCGGTGATCGGCCGTCGGCCTATCGTGAGGCAAAGCGGGTGCTGAAGCCCGGCGGGCATTATTTATTCAATGTCTGGGATCGCATTGGGGAAAACCACTTCGCAGATGAAGTGACAAACGCGTTGGCGCGCCTGTTTCCCGATGATCCACCCCGCTTCCTGGCACGCACCCCGCATGGTTATCATGATGTGGCCGCGATCCGCCGCGAATTGGAGGATGAGGGGTTTTCCCGGGTGACGATTGAAACGGTGGCGACACAAAGTCGGGCCGATTCGCCCCATATTCCGGCGGTTGCTTATTGCCAGGGAACAGTTCTGCGCACGGAAATCGAGGCAAGGGCCCCCGGAACACTGGATGCTGCGACAGATTACGTCACCGCAGCCATTGAAGCCCGCCATGGCAGCGGTGAGGTTACCGGCAAAATTCAGGCGCATGTGATTCTCGCCGCATTATAAATCTGCGCCCCCAGCGATTTTCGGTTCACGGACAAGCGCGGAAATACCCATCAATATTAGTGGTTTTGAGTAAAGGCCCATTCATCGCGGTTTCCGATTGTCCGAGATTTCCGGGCTTTCGCGTGTCATCGAACTTTCCTCAAACCTTCGTCATATTGTCATACAATATAAGCATATGCGCTTCAGAAAAGGAGCGCAGAATGACGCCACAATCACTTGAACTTTCGGGCATCGGCAAAGGCTTCGGCGCCGACGATGTTCTGAAACAGATCGATCTTTCCATCCGCCCCGGAGAGTTTTTGTCCCTGGTGGGCATGTCGGGCTGTGGCAAGTCCACGCTGCTGCGCATCATAGCGGGACTCGAAACGCCGGATCGCGGTTCGGTGTCCATCGGCGGACAGGACGTGACCGAGATCGATCCGAGCGACCGTAATCTCGCGATGGTGTTCCAGTCCTACGCCCTTTATCCGCATATGAGCGTGCGCCAGAACATCGCGACGCCGCTTAGGATGCGGCGTTTGCCCTTTGCCGCGCGGCTACCGCTGATCGGGCGGTTTGCGGCCCCGGCCGAAACGGTGAGAGAGATCGAAGCAGCCGTCGAGCAGGCGGCCGAGACGCTGCAGATCGCGCATCTGCTGGATCGCAAGCCGGCGCAGCTTTCCGGCGGCCAGCGTCAGCGTGTTGCGCTTGCCCGGGCACTGGTGCGTTCGCCGGCCGCCTTCCTCATGGACGAACCGCTCTCCAATCTTGATGCGAAGCTTCGCGCCCACATGCGCGAAGAGCTGGCAGGCCTGCACCGGCGGCTCGGCGCGACTTTCATCTATGTCACCCATGACCAGATCGAAGCCATGACGATGTCCGACCGTATCGCGTTGATGTCTGAAGGTCGTATCGAGCAGCTTGGCACGCCGGATGAACTCTACCGCAAGCCCGCCACGCTCACCGTCGCGCGCTTCATCGGCACGCCCTCCATCAATCTGCTGCCGGTCGAAATCGCCGCCAGCGGCAAGGTGACGGCTTTCGCCCGGGATCTTGGTCTCGAAGCCGCGGGCCGCGACGCCGGTCCCGCAACGCTTGGTCTTCGCGCAGAGGATCTGCGTCCCGGCGCGGAAGGTTTGGCCGTGCGTGTGGTCCGCAGCGAAACCCATGGCGCAGACCGCTTCGTGAGTTGCCGTCTTTTAAGTGATGAGACGGTGGCCATAACCCTGCGACAGGGTGCCGGCGAAACGCTTGGCGCTGATGCGAATGGCGTCATGACCCTCGGTTTTGTGCCGGAGCGCGCGCATCTTTTCGCCGCCGACGGTCTCCGCCGCAAGGTGACCGTTCGCGAGCAGGTGCCGGCATGACGGCGGTTGATTTTTCTGGCGCGGCGCGTGCCAGCGCTCGCCCGCGGCTTTCAAAGGCCGACCGGCGGATGATCCGGCGCGGCCTGATCTTTGCGGCACCCGCAAGCTTGCTGCTTCTGGCAATCTATATCGTGCCGATGCTCGTTCTCGCCGGGTTTTCCGTCACGGATTATCAGCTTGGCGCGCTGTCCACGCGCTTTGTGGGACTGGGAAATTTCGTCAAGGCGTTTCAGGATCCGGTTTTCCTGCGTGCCTTGACGAATACGGCCATCTACGCTGCCATCGTCATTCCCTTCGGCGTGTTTCTGGCGCTCGGCGTAGCCTTGCTTGTCTATAATCGCAAGCGCAGCCGCGCCTTCTGGGAAGTAGCTTACTTCCTTCCGGTCACCGCAACGCTGGTGGCCATGGCGACCGTTTGGCAATTCCTGCTCCATCCATCGCTCGGCCCGGTGAATGCGGCGATCAAGTGGATGGGCTTCGAGCCCGTCGCTTTCCTCTCCAACCCCGTTCTCCTTATCCCTACCATGGCGCTGATGGGCGTCTGGCAGATACTCGGCTTCAACATGGTGCTGTTCCTTGCCGGTCTCACCGCCATTTCGAAGGATTTGCACGAGGCGGCGCGTCTCGATGGCGCGAAGAACCCGGTGGACCGCTTCCTGACGGTGACATGGCCGATGCTCGGACCGACGACCATGTTCGTTGTGGTCACCACCTCCATCTCGGCCTTCAAGGTGTTCGAGACGGTGGCAGTGCTGACCAAGGGCCGTTTCGGATCGGAGACGTTGCTGTTCGATCTCTATCTCGAAGGTTTTGAGTATTCCAACACCGGTTATGCCGCCGCGCTGACGGTGATCTTCCTCGCAATCGTACTGGTGCTTTCGATCGGCCAGACGCTGCATATGGACCGGAAGGTGCATTATTGATGGCCGCACTCCGCAAATATCTTCCGCATCTTGTGTTGGCGCTCGGCGCTTTCCTGATGTTCCTGCCGTTCTACTGGATGGTGCTGACGTCAATCCGTTCGCCGGCGGAAATATTCAACGTTTCGCTCTGGCCGATCCCGGAGAAATTCGACGCGGCCGATAATTACACCCGTGCAGCCGGGCAAGTGCCCATGGCACGCTTCATGCTCAATGGCGTCATCGTCTGCTTCGGTATTCTTGTCGTCCAGATACTGACATCTGTGCCGGCGGCCTACGCTCTGGCGAAACTGCGGTTCCCGGGCCGCAAGCTGCTTCTTGGCCTGGTCGTCGCCGCGCTCTGCGTCCCCATCCAGGCCCTTGCCCTGCCGCTTTTCGTCGGTCTGGCAAAGACGGAGCTGCTGAACACCTATTTCGCGATGATGATGCCCTTCTTTCTCTCCGTCTTCGCCATCTTCCTGTTCAATCAGTCCTTCCGCAGCTATCCGGATGAAATCATCGAAGCGGCACGCATGGACGGCTTCTCTGAAATGGAGATCTGCTGGGGGCTTGTGCTGCGTGGTTCGCTGCCTTCACTCGCCGCCTTCTCGGTCTTTTCGCTCGTCGCCCACTGGAACGACCTTTATTGGCCGATGATTGTTATCTCTGACACCAATCTCGCGCCACCGCCGCTTGGCATGATGTTTTTCGCCGATGTTGAATCCGGCGCAAATTACGGCGCGCTGATGGCGGGCGCGACACTGATTACCGCGCCGATGGTGCTGTGCTTCCTCCTGGCACGGCGGCATTTCATCGCCGGTATTACCATGACCGGCGTCAAGTGACGCCGTTCAGACTTCCTCCTCCCAACCTCTCTGGAGACTGACATGAAACTAAACCGACGCGCTGTGATGGGCGGTCTGGCCCTTGGCATGGCTTTTGCGGGCCTCGCTCAGCCGGTTTTCGCCAACGAAATCACGCTCAATGTTCTCTACAACCTGCCGGGCTTCACGAAATTCCATCAGCCGCTGGCCGATGAATTCATGAAGAAGAACCCGGACGTGAAGATAAACTTTCTCGCTCCGGCTGCCGGTTATAACGAAGGCCAGCAGCAGGTTCTGCGCTCTGCCGTTACCGGTAATCTGCCCGACGTTTATTTCTCGGGCTACAATCTGACGGCGGAACTGGTGCACACGCTCGCACCGCGCAACCAGATCACCGATCTCGGCCCGTTCATTCAGGCCGAAGGCGGTCAGGCTTTCCTCGACAAGAACTACAGCCCGAAGATGGCGGCACTCGGCCAGATCGACGGCAAGCAGTATGGTCTGCCGGTCAACGCTTCCTCGCCGATCATCTACATCAACTCGGACCTCGTCACCAAGGCCGGCGGCGACCCGGACAAGATGCCGACGACCTTTGCGGAGCTCATCGCTCTTGCCAAGAAGATCAAGGCTCTCGACCCCAAGTTTGCTGGCATGAGCTACGATATCAACGGCTGGCCGGATGACTGGCTGTGGCAGGCGCTCATCGTCGAACAGGGCGGCAAGCTCGTTGACGAGAAGACCAAGACCGTTGCCTTCGACAACGAGATCGGCCTCAACGCCCTGAAGATGACCCGCCAGTTCGTCACCGAAGGTGGCCAGAACCTGCTCGATTGGGACCAGTCGCGCCAGCAGTTCGGTGCAGGCCTCACCGGCTTCATCTTCTCGACGCCCGCTCACGTTCAGACGATCCAGGGCCTGGTTGGCGATCGCTTCAAGCTGAAGACGGCGACCTTCCCGCTGGACAACAAGGAAAAGGGCGGCGTTCCGACCGGCGGTAACTCTGCCGTTATCCTGACGCAGGACAAGGCCAAGCAGGATGCTGCCTGGAAATACCTGAAGTGGATCACCGGTCCGGAAGCGCAGAACACCATCGTTCGCATCACCGGTTACCTGCCGACCAACAAGCTGGCAACCGGCCCGGACTTCCTCGCTCCTTATTACGTCGAGAACCCGAATGTGAAAACCGCTTCGCTTCAGGCTGACCGTTCTCTGCCCTGGGCCGGTTACCCCGGCGGCGATTCCGTCCGCATCTGGCGCACCCAGCGCGATATCATCGGCACCGTCATGCGCGGTGAGGTGACGCCGGAAGCCGGCCTCAAGCAGATCGTCGAGCAGACCAGCGCCCTGCTGAAATAATCAGCACCATCGAGAGGCTGCGGGAAATCCGTTCCCGCAGCCATTTTGCGCAGGAAGCCCCAAATGAAGATTATCCAGATCACTGATACCCATCTTCTGCTGCCCGGCGTCGCCATAAATGGCGTCGACCCGGAAAAGCAGCTGCGCGCGGCAATCGCTGATATCGTTGAAAAACACGCCGACGCCGATCTTCTTGTCATGACGGGCGATCTTTGCAATTACGGTGAGCCGGAAGCCTACGAGCTGCTCCGCGGCATCCTCGCGTCGGCCTCCATGCCGGTGCGGCTGATGCTCGGCAATCACGATCGCCGCCCGGAATTCGTGGCCGCCTTTCCCGAACAGCCGCGCGACGATAACGGTTACATCCAGTCCTTTATCGACACCGATTTTGGTCGTTTGCTGTTTCTGGACAGCCATGAAGCCGATGTCATAGGCGGCATGTATGGTGAGGATCGTCTGGCATGGCTGGAGAGCGCGCTGGAAAGCGCCGGCGAGTTGCCCGTGACGGTTTTCATTCACCACCCGCCGATGGATTGTGGCATCCGCCATTTTGAACATATCGGCATGCATGATGACGGGGCTGTCATGCGCCGGCTCGTCGCTCACCCGGCCGGTGTGCGTCACATCATCTTTGGCCATATCCATGTGCCGATGGCAGGCACGACGGCCGAAGGCATCGCTTATAGTTCCGGTCAGGCCTGCGCGCATCGCTTTATCACCGATATCGACGTTGTCGATCCCCTGTGGACGGGCGGCAATCCCTGTTACCGGGTCATAAGCCTCGGCGCGTTCGGCCTGCGTGCCTATGATGTGGAAGTGGGGCAGGTCGTGCTTGGGCGGGCGCCTGTCTGCGAAGGCCCCTGACGAGTTGCTTTTTCCTCACTGCGATGACGCGAACAAGGCCTCGTCACTCCTCGCCGATCACGGCGTAACGGAAGTCTCCTGCCGATCGCAGGGCCGGCATGGTGTGAGGGCCTGCCAGCCTGTCGCGCCGATGCGTCACTTACTGTCGCTGAACGGGATTTGATACGCAGAAGTGATGGTTCCCTTCTTGCCCTTGATCTATGTCAGTTTCATCGATGAAACTGCACGCCATAGTCGCCGAATAGGTGGCCAGCCGAATGCCGTGCCATCGTGATTGCAGATCATGGAGAAGTGCATGCTCGAAAAGCGTATTCGCAACGCGTCCCTTTTGAACCGGATCGTCAGTGCCGAAGAGGCCGCCAGTCTCATTAGGGATGGCATGACTGTGGGCATGAGCGGCTTCACGCGTGCCGGGGAGGCGAAGGCGGTGCCGCTGGCGCTGGCGGAGCGTGCCAAGCTGCATCCCATGAAAATCACCCTGATGACGGGGGCATCGCTGGGCAATGATCTCGACAAGACCATGGTCGAGGCGGGCATGCTGGCGCGTCGCATGCCGTTCCAGTCCGATCCGGCTTTGCGCAAGGCGATCAATGACGGCAAGGTCATGTTCATTGACCAGCATCTCTCCGAGACCGTCGAGCAATTGCGCGGCGGTCAGATTCACGGCGTCGATATCGCCATCGTTGAAGCCGTGGCGATCACGGCTGAAGGTGGCATCGTGCCCACCACCTCCGTTGGCAATTCCGCGAGTTTCGCCATCCTAGCCGATAAGGTGATCGTCGAGATCAACCTGTCGCAGCCCGAGGTGCTGGAGGGGCTGCACGACATCTTCATTCCCGCAAAACGTCCAACCCGCATGCCCATCCCGGTGGTGGCGACGGATAGCCGTGTCGGACTACCCTTCATTCCGGTGCCGCCGGAAAAAATCGCCGCTATTGTCCTGAGTGACAAGAGCGACAGCTTCTCGACAGTGCTGCCGCCGGATGATGAAACCAGGGCCATTGCCGGCCACCTCACTGAATTCCTGCTGAACGAGGTGCGTCAAGGCCGTATGACCCACGAACTTCAGCCGCTTCAGGCCGGCATCGGCACGATCGCCAATGCTGTGATGCACGGTTTCATTGATACGCCGTTTCACGATCTCAAAATGTATTCGGAGGTCCTGCAGGACTCCACATTCGAACTTTTCGATGCGGGCAAGCTGACTTTCGCGTCGGGTTCGTCGATCACCTTGTCCTCCGCCATGAACGAGCGGGTCATGCCGCGTCTGGCCGAATATAAAAGCAGGCTCATTCTGCGCCCGCAGGAGGTCAGCAATCATCCCGAAGTTATCCGTCGCCTCGGTATCATCGGCATCAACACGGCGCTGGAATTCGATATTTACGGAAACGTCAATTCGACCCATGTCGGGGGAACGCATATGATGAACGGCATCGGCGGCTCGGGGGATTTTGCCCGAAATGCCTATATGTCCATCTTTGTCACCAAGTCTATCGCCAAAGGCGGCGCCATATCGAGCGTCGTTCCCATGGTCAGCCATGTCGATCACACCGAACATGATGTCGATATCCTCGTGACCGAGACGGGCCTTGCCGACCTTCGTGGCCTTGCGCCTCGTGAACGCGCGGCGGTCATCATCGAGAACTGCGTGCATCCGGCCTATCGTGATGCGCTAACGGACTATTTCCAGCGGGCAGTCTCGCGGGGAGGGCACACGCCGCATCTCATCGAAGAAGCGCTTTCGTGGCATGGCGCCCTGCGTGAAAGGGGCACCATGCTGCCGCAGAAATAGCGGCGGATGAGGAATCCAGCCTGAGGTATCGGACGCGCCCACGCGAAATTGGGTCCGTTTGGACACACCGGGATGGAAATCATCCGCCACTTCGCTGTGGTTGCTGGCGCGTCAGTTCCGCCTCCGGTAGAAAATCCTCTCTCTCGGCAGCGACCCGGCTGCCTCAGGGTTGCAGGAGAGTGATGTAATGCCCATTCGCTTCGTCGCCATGATCGCGATTGTTGCCCTGCTTGCCGGTTGCGGCGGGCGGCCGATCGGAGTGATGACGCCAACGGGACAAACAGTGGCCGGTACGACGCCGGTGAATCTCCTTGTCGCGACGACACGCGCGCCGTCTGACAATCCTGCGGTTCTTTTCGGCGGCGAGCGGGGTACGGGGCTGAAGGTCGACGCGGTCACCGTCTCGATACCGCCGGATGCCAACCGCAAGGTCGGACAGGTGCAGTGGCCGAAGAAGCTGCCGCCCAATCCGCTGAAGGATTTCACTACCGTTGCGGTCGAGCCCATCCGCTCCGAAGCCGAGACGCGAAGCTGGATCGGCCGGCATATTGAAAAGGACCGCCGCGTGCTGGTCTTCGTGCATGGTTTCAACAACCGCTACGAGGAATCCGTCTATCGATTTGCCCAGATCGTCCATGATTCCAGAACCGATGTCGTGCCCGTCGTCTTCACCTGGCCGTCACGCGCCAGCATCTTCGACTATAATTACGACAAGGAAAGCACCAACTATTCCCGTGACGCGCTGGAAGAGATGCTGACGCGACTGGCGAAAGACAAATCCATCCGTGAAGTCACGGTCATGGCGCACTCCATGGGCACCTGGCTTGCGGTGGAGGCGTTGCGGCAGATGGCCATCCGCAATGGCCGCGTCGATCCGAAGATCGGCAACGTCATTCTGGCAGCACCTGATCTCGACGTGGATGTCTTCAGCCGCCAGTTCGCAAGCCTCGGCAAGACACCACCGAAATTCACGCTCTTCGTTTCGCAGGATGACCGCGCGCTCAGCCTGTCGCGCCGCATTTCCGGCAATGTTGACCGTCTTGGCCAGATCGATCCTTCCGTTGAGCCTTACAGCAGCCAGCTGGAGAAGGCCGGTATCACGGTTCTCGATTTGACGAAGCTGCAATCGGGTGACCGCCTGAACCACGGCAAGTTTGCCGAAAGCCCGGAGGTCGTGCGTCTGATCGGCGACCGCCTCATCGCGGGCCAGACCGTGACGGATTCCGATGTCGGCCTGGGCGAAGCCTTGGGCGCCGTCAGCATCGGTGCCGCGCAGACGGTGGGAACAGCAGCGAGCGTTGTGGTCAGCGCGCCAATTGCTGTGTTCGATCCCCGCACGCGGGAAAACTACGGCAGGCAGGTGGAGCGGCTTGGCCGCTCGGTGGAAAATACCGTGGGATCGGTGGGTGATACGGCCGGCTCCGTGGTGGACGATCAGGCGCTTCAGTCGTCAAGGATCAACTGCGATGCCGCTGCCAATCGAAACCGGGCGGAATGCCGCAATCGCTAAACTGCGATGCGTTAGGGGCAGCGGGAACGCTAGGCGCTTTTTGTCACAGAGCGTCGCAGATTTGTATACAGCTTGTATTTTTATCTGTATGGTCGGTCGACAACCCTTTTCGGAGTAAGACCCCATGCGTTGGAAACGCACCCTTCAGCTTCTCGATGTTCATTGCGAAGGCGAAATCGGCCGTGTCGTCACCGGCGGCGCGCCGAAAATTCCCGGTAATACGGTGGCTGAACAGCTTCACTGGATGAATACCGACCCAAAGGGAGAGGCGCTTCGTCGCTTCCTGACGCTGGAGCCGCGCGGCACGCCCATGGGCTCGGTCAATCTGCTTCTGCCGCCGAAGCATCCGGATGCGCACGCCGCCTTTGTCATCCTTCAGCCGGACCAGGCGCATGCCAGCTCCGGATCGAATTCCATATGCGCGACGACGGCACTTCTGGAAAGCGGCATGGTGGAGATGCACGAACCGGAAACCGTCATCATTCTGGAAACGGCGGCCGGTCTGGTGAAGGCAACGGCCACCTGCCGCGACGGGCGCTGCGAAAAGGTCAAGTTGACCATGGTGCCGTCTTTCGTGCATGCGCTTGATGTCAGCATCGACACACCCCAATGGGGCAAGGTGACGATGGACATCTCCTATGGCGGCATTTTTTATGCGCTGGTGGATGTGCGTCAGATTGGTCTAACGATCGAAAAAGCCAATGCCGCGAAGCTGGTCTCTGCGGGCATGATCCTGAAGGACCTGGTCAACCGCGAAATGACCGTTGTGCATCCAGAAATCCCCGCCATATCGGGCGTGGCCTATGTGATGTTCCGCGATGTGGACTCCGACGGCTCCATCCGCACCTGCACCACCATGTGGCCGGGCCGGGCGGATCGTTCGCCCTGCGGCACCGGCAATTCCGCCAATCTCGCCACGCTTTATGCGCGCGGCAAGGTGAAGGTGGGCGACGAGTATAAATCCCGCTCGATCATCGGTTCGGAATTTGATGTCGGCCTTTCCGCCGTCACCGAGGTGGCGGGCCGTCCGGCTGTCATTCCCACGATTGCCGGGCGCGGCTTTACCTTCGGTCTGCATCAGGTCGGCCTCGATCCTTTCGACCCATTGGCCGATGGTTTTGCCATGACCGACGTCTGGGGTCCGGAAGCGGGCAACATCTGAAGCGCGCTTCAAAAAAATGACATTTACGGCTGCCTGATCGTGTCGGGCGGCTGTTTTCCCGCGACAAAAGATGCTAAGCGGGCGCAATTCCATCATGCTCCGAGGTATCCCGATGAAGTCGCTCACCCTGCGCCGCCCTGATGACTGGCACCTGCATCTTCGTGATGGCGCCATGCTGGAAGGGGTGATCGGGGATACGAGTCGGCATTTCGCCCGCGCCATCATCATGCCGAACCTGGTGCCGCCGGTTGTCACCACCGCAGATGCCCGCGCCTATCGCGATCGCATCGTCAAGGCCATTCCCGCGGGCGACAGCTTTGAGCCCTTGATGACGCTCTATCTGACCGAGGACACGCAGGCCGACGACGTGGAAGAGGGCAAGAAAAGCGGCCTGATTACCGCCGTAAAGCTTTATCCCGCCGGTGCCACAACCAATTCCCACGGCGGTGTGCGCGATTTTAACAAGGCCATGCCTGTTCTGGAGCGCATGGCGAAGATCGGCCTGCCCCTCTGCGTGCATGGAGAAGTAACAACGCCGGAAGTTGATATTTTTGACCGCGAGAAGGTCTTCATCGAGACAGTTCTGGAACCGCTGCGCCAGCGCCTGCCGGAGCTCAAGGTGACGATGGAGCACATCACCACCCGCGATGGCGTTGACTATATCAAGTCTTCCAAGGCCAATCTGGCCGGCTCGATCACCACGCATCATCTCATCATCAACCGCAACGCCATTCTGGTTGGCGGCATCAAGCCACATTATTACTGCCTGCCCGTCGCCAAGCGCGAGGAGCACAGGCTGGCGCTGCGGGCAGCCGCGACCTCTGGCGATGCGCGCTTTTTCCTTGGCACGGATTCCGCTCCGCACGTGGACCCGCTGAAGGAATGCGCCTGCGGTTGCGCGGGCATTTACACGTCCATCAATACGATGAGCTGCCTTGCCCATGTCTTCGAGGACGAAAACGCTCTCGACAAGCTGGAAGCTTTCGCTTCGCTCAACGGCCCGGCCTGGTATGGTCTGGCGCCGAATGAGGAGACGATCACGCTGGTCAAGCGCGACGAGCCAGTGTCATTCCCCGCCAAGATCGAAACGGGCGCCGGGCCGGTGACCGTATTCGATCCGATGTTCCCGCTTCATTGGGATGTAAACTGATTTTATGACCGCCGGCACTGCCGGCGGTTTTGTTATGGTCCGCCGGCACCTCGGCTGGCGCACGAAATACCGAACGAAGACGCGTGCTTTCCGAACACCGATCCGGGTTTTCGGAGCGAGAAACCAAGGCCTAAAAGGAGAACGCCTATGAACCACTTCACATTCACCGATCGCGCCGTCGTTGCGGAACTGGTTGCGAAAATGTTGTGGGAAATCAAGGCGGTCCATTTTAATTCCGAAAGCCCATATACCTTCGCGTCAGGCATGAAGAGCCCTGTCTATATCGACATGCGCAAGCTCATCTCCTTCCCGCGCATTCGCTCCGCAGCCATGGATTTTGCGGCGGCGGCTGTCCTGCGTGAGGCCGGTTTCGAGAAGTTTGACTGTGTGGCCGGCGGCGAAACTGCGGGCATTCCCTTCGCCGCTTTCCTTGCCGAGCGCCTCGGCCTGCCGATGATCTATTGCCGAAAGAAGCCGAAAGGCCATGGCCGCAATGCCCAGATCGAAGGACATATGCCCGAGGGTGCCCGCGTTCTCGTCATCGAGGATTTGACGACCGCAGGTGGCTCGATGTTTACCTTTATCGACGCCATTCGTGCGGCGGGCGGCATCGTCGATCACGGCATCGCACTCTTCTATTACGGCATCTTCCAGGAGGCGGAAGCACGCTTTGCCAACGGCAATGTTAAGCTGCATTACCTGACGACCTGGCGCGATGTTCTGGCCGTTGCCCGGGCTGAAAAACTGTTCGATGAAAAGACCCTCTCCGAGGTTGAAGCCTTCCTCGATAACCCGCTGCCCTGGTCGGCAAAGCGCGGCGGTGTCAGCGAATTGCCGCAATCTTGATTTCGGATGCGGGTGGCCAGCTTGTGGCTGGCCTTCCGATCCATCTTCGTCTAAATCGATTTAAGTCCATTTGATTTGCTGTTTTGAGGAGGACCGTAATGATCCTGTGTTGTGGTGAAGCCCTGATCGACATGCTGCCCCGGCAGACAACGCTGGGAGAGGCGGGTTTTGCCCCTTATGCAGGCGGTGCGGTCTTCAACACGGCCATCGCGCTGGGACGTCTCGGCGTTCCCTCCGCCTTTTTCACCGGTCTTTCCGATGACATGATGGGCGATATCCTGCGGGAAACCCTGAGGGCGAGCCATGTCGATTTCAGCTATTGCGCCACCCTCTCGCGCCCCACCACCATCGCCTTCGTAAAGCTGGTCGACGGCCACGCGACCTATGCCTTCTATGACGAGAACACCGCCGGCCGGATGATTACCGAAGCCGAGCTTCCGGCGCTGGGCGCCGATTGCGAAGCGCTGCATTTCGGAGCCATCAGCCTCATCCCCGAACCCTGCGGCAGCACCTATGAAGCGCTGATGACGCGTGAGCAAGAAAGCCGTGTCATCTCGCTCGATCCAAATATCCGCCCCGGCTTCATCAAGGACAAGCAGTCGCATATGGCCCGCATCCGCCGCATGGCCGCCATGTCCGATATCGTCAAGTTCTCGGATGAGGACCTTGCCTGGTTCGGTCTGGAAGGGGATGAGGACACGCTTGCCCGCCACTGGCTGCACCATGGCGCAAAGCTGGTCGTCGTCACCCGCGGTGCGAAAGGTGCCGTTGGCTATACGACCGGCCTGAAGGTCGAAGTTGCTTCTGAACGCGTGGAGGTGGTGGACACCGTCGGTGCGGGCGACACCTTTGATGCCGGCATTCTTGCGTCGCTGAAAATGCAGGGCCTGCTGACCAAGGCGCAGGTGGCGTCACTGACGGAAGAGCAGATCAGAAAGGCGCTTGCGCTCGGTGCAAAGGCGGCGGCAGTCACCGTTTCGCGCGCTGGCGCCAATCCGCCTTTTGCGCACGAAATCGGCTTGTGATGGGTTAGGGTTGAACCATTTTGAAAAGATGGTTCAACACGCATCACGCCGCCAAAATCGTGAAAAACCGTTATTTCGGTATTATCAAGCTTGTGTCTGCTGTTTTTTCGAGAAACAAGCGTCGCATGAGTGTTTCAACAGCCCATCCCTTTGATTTCGACCCGACCTACGGCATGCAACGCGAGCAGTTGCTTGCCATCACGCCCCCGGAAGCGCCACCCGGTTTCGATGACTTCTGGGAGAAGCGCTATCGCCGCGCGCTCGCCACTGATCCGCGCCCGGTGCTGCGCCGGAGCAAGCTGAGCGATCCCCGTTGGCAGGTCCTCGATCTGACCTACACCTCCACCGACGGTTTCCGTATCGGTGGATGGCTGCTGTTGCCGCGCGAAGGACAGGTCCGCCGCGGCCTGGTCGTCGGCCACGGTTATGGCGGGCGCGGCGAGCCTGATTTCGATGTGTCGGTGGAAGAGACAGCCGTGCTGTTTCCCTGCTTTCGTGGACTGTCGCTGAGTGCCTGTCCGCCGATTTCATCCGATCCGGCCCTTCACGTTCTCTATAATATCGAGCGGAAAGACGATTATATTATCGGAGGCTGTGTCGATGACCTTTGGATCGCGGTCTCGACGCTCGTCAGCCTTTATCCCTGGCTGGAAGGGCAGGTGGGTTATAGCGGAATCAGCTTCGGGGGTGGTATCGGCGCTCTTGCGATCCCTTATGATAAGCGTATCGACCGCGGCCATCTCGTCGTGCCGACCTTCGGCCACCGACCGTTCTGGCTGACGCTGCCAACGGTCGGCAGCGCGGACGCCGTCCAGACCTATGCGAAGACGCACGCCCATGTGCTTGAAACGTTGCGCCTCTTCGATGCGGCCTGCGCGGCCGCCCGCATAAGCGTGCCCATGCTGATTGCGCCTGCGCTTTTTGATCCAGCCGTGGCGCCGCCCTGCCAGTTCGCGGTGGCCAACGCTTTGCCGCCGTCAAAATTTAATGAAATCTTCATCCTCGACGCCGGGCATTTCGATTACCCTGACAGCGCATCGCAAGATGCGGTCCATAAGGACAAGGTCAGACGGTTTTTCAAGGTGCCATGAAACGCGAATATCTCCGTTGGTATAGTCACAGGCTCCATCGCGACATGGAGCTCCTGATATTCGGTCATGCCGGCGCGAAGGTGCTGATGTTCCCGACACGCGACGGGCGCTTCTTCGAATATGAGGAGTTGGGCGTCGTCGAAAGTCTTTCTCACAAGCTGGAGGCCGGCCACCTCCAGCTTTATTGTATCGAGGGTCTGGCACGGGAAAGTTTCTACGCGGGCCACAACCACCCCGCTGACCGTCTCCGACGTCACGCCGCACTCGAGGCCTATATTCTGGGCGAAGTGCTGCCGCTGATGTCAGAGAAAAATCCGCACGGCAGCACCATCGTGCAGGGCTGCAGCCTCGGTGCCTTTCAGGCCGCCAGCCTCGTGTTCCGTCACCCGCATCTCTTCACCAAGCTCGTCGCCTTTTCCGGCCGCTATGACCTGACGATGGAGGTGGAGTCTTTCGGTGATCTATTCGACGGCTATTATGACGATGACGTCTATTTCCACATGCCGAGCCACTTTCTCCCCGGGTTAAACTGCCCATGGCGGCTCGATCACCTGCGCCGCATCGACATGGTCTTCACCATTGGCGACGCTGACCCCTTTCTGGACAACAATCACCACTTAAGCCACGTGCTTTCGGGCAAGCAGGTGGGGCACCAGATGCATGTCTGGGAAGGCCGCGCGCATCGGGCGGGTGCGTGGCGCAAGATGGCGGCGCTTTATATTTGAGGCTGGAGCCCGTGCCTTAGGCGAGAAGAAATTCCATCAGGGCATTCTGGGCATGTAGAAGAAAAGCTTTTGCCGACCGGCTCTGACAGGCCGGATGGGCCATTGCGTCCGCGGTCACCTCTTGGCCACGCGAGACTGGCGGACAGGGCAAAAAAATCACATCAGGCCGCATCCTGTCGAGAAGGGAGGCGGATATGCGATAATCGGCCAGATGATGATTGGCGTCGGACGGCCAGGAATCGGTAATGACCACATCCGCATCCAGTAGCTCGTCCATGTCCGTGCTCGCCCGGAAGTTCGGATTGATGAGCGCGGCATCCGTGACGTGCCATTGATCCGGGTAAACCTGCGTGACCTGAATGGGCAGGGAAATCGAGGCTTCGACCCAAGAGCGTAAAATATTGGCGTCCGGTGCTACACCGACGATTTTGAGGCCGGCTGTCTGGCCCCTCAGGCTTTTCACATAGGCTAAATCACCAAGCGTTTCACATGGATGATTGAATTTTGTCCGCGCGTTGATGACAGGTGCGCGCATGTCGGCTGCAAGTGCCCGGAGTGTCGAGAGTTCCTTCGTGCGGATAATCAAAAGATCGAACCAATTGTCGAGATAACCAGCCAGATCGGCAATCTCTTCTCGGCCGTTAAAGTTGATCGGAACGGTAACGCAGGTGTCGCCCATCGCCTGGATACCGAGATCAAAGGCGGCGGTATTGCGCCAGCCGGTGTCGTCAACGATCAGCCCGGCACGTTTTCCCTTGAGCGTCTGTGGCATCGTGCCTTGTAACCAGTCCTCGGCCAGAGCGCACGCGCGGTCGATGATCGAGAAGATCGCGTCCGCACTCAGGTTGTGAAACTCCAGAAAGTCCCTGCCCGGCCGGAACGACATATGCACCTCCAAATGACATTCGATCAACGCTGCATTGAAAAAAGCCGGAAGTCGCCCTCCGGCTTTCGTAAATTGCAGTGCCTGGATTTACCCCGCCAGACCCGCCAGCGCCTTCACCAGGCCCTGCGTAGAGCTGTCATGGCCAGCGGCGCTTTCCTTTCCTTCGACGACCGGAAGCAGGCCGGTCGCCAGTTCCTTGCCAAGCTCCACGCCCCATTGGTCGAAGGAGTTGATGCGGAACAGCACGCCTTCGACGAAGACGCGATGTTCGTAAAGCGCGATCAGGCGGCCAAGCGCGAATGGCAACAGCTTGTCGTAGACGAAGGTGATGGACGGACGATTGCCGGTGAAGACACGGTGCGGCGCAATGAAATCCGCATGTCTGTCGTCCACGCCCTTGGAGGTGAGCTGGGCTTTTGCCTCAGCCAGCGTCCGTCCCTTCATCAGCGCTTCCGACTGCGCCAGGCAATTGGCGATGAGAAGCTGGTGCTGGTGGCGCAGTTCGGGCTCGAAACCGTTGGCTGCGATCATGAATTCCGCCGGGATGACGCTCGTGCCCTGGTGGATCAGCTGATAGAAGGCGTGCTGACCATTCGTGCCGGGCTCGCCCCAGACGACCGGGCCGGACTGGCCTTCGACCGGCGTGCCGTCGATGGTCACACCCTTGCCGTTCGATTCCATGTCCAGCTGCTGCAGATAAGCCGGGAAACGCGACAGCCGCTGGTCATAGGGCAGGATCGCCCGCGTCGGGTAATTCAGTACGTTGCGGTGATAAAAACCGATCAGGCCGAGCAACATCGGCAGATTTTCACGGACCGGCGCCTCGCGGAAGTGGCGATCCATGGCGTGGGCGCCATCCAGGAACTTGCCGAAATTATCCGGCCCGATGGCGATCATCAGCGGCAGCCCGATGGCAGACCAGATCGAGTAACGGCCGCCAACCCAGTCCCAGAAACCGAAGATGCGGTCGCTTTCGATGCCGAAGGCGGTAACCTTGTCCAGCGCTGTGGAAACCGCGGCAAAGTGATGCTTGACGGCGTCTTCGCCCAGCTTTTCGGCGATGAAGCGGCGCGCCGTGGCGGCGTTCGTCATCGTCTCGATGGTGGTGAAGGTCTTCGACGCCACGATGAAGAGCGACGTCTCGGGGTCGATGAGCTTCAGCGTATCGGCAATATGCGCGCCATCAATGTTCGAGACGAAATGCGCCCGCGGGCCGTCATGGAAAGGTGCCAGTGCCAGCGTTGCCATGACCGGGCCGAGGTCGGAACCGCCAATGCCGATATTGATGACATCGGTAATCTTTTTACCGGTCGCGCCCTTCAGCGAACCGGAACGGATGGCATCGGCAAACTTGCCCATGGCAGACAGAACCGCGTTCACATCGGGCATCACGTCCTTGCCGTCAACGAGAACCGGCGTGTTGCCGCGATTGCGCAACGCGGTATGCAGGACGGCACGGTCTTCGGTGAAATTGATCGCCTTGCCGGAAAACATCTCCTCGCGCTTGGCCTCGACGCCGCCTTCTTGTGCAAGCTGTTCGAGAAGCGTGACGATCTCTTCATTCACGGCGCACTTGGAATAATCCATCAGCAGGTCGTCGAACTTGGCGCTGAAACGGCTGAATCTCTTGTCATCGGCCGCAAAGGCGGCGCGAAGATCGGTTGCGGCTGTGCTGCTCGCCGTTGCTTTCAGTTTTTCGATGGTGGCCTGCATCTCGTGCTCCTCGGCTTCCGTGGAAGGATGAGGAAACTATTCTTTTTCAGGCGGCCAAATCAAGGCGGCTTCGATAAAAGAAAAGAGCCGGTCACCCGGCTCGATTTCGTTCAGTTCAGATTGCGCAATTCGCGCCGCAGGATCTTGCCGACATTCGATTTCGGCAGCTCGGTACGGAACTCGATGATCTTCGGCCGCTTGTAGTTTGTCAGGTTCTTGGCGCAGAAAGCCTTGAGTTCCGCTTCCGTGAGCGACTGGTCCTTCTTGACCACAAAAAGCTTGACGGTTTCGCCGGAGTGCTCGTCCGGAACGCCGATGGCGGCGCATTCCAGGACGCCTGGATGGCTGGCGGCCACTTCCTCCACCTCGTTCGGATAGACGTTGAAACCGGAGACGAGGATCATGTCCTTCTTGCGGTCGACGATCTTGGTATAACCGCGTTCATCCATGAAGCCCATGTCGCCGGAACGGAAGAAGCCGTCTGATGTCATCGCCTTTGCCGTCTCGTCCGGCCGCTGCCAATAACCCGCCATCACCTGCGGCCCACGAATGCAGATTTCTCCGACCTCTCCAGTGGGCAGGCTGTTGCCGTCCTCGTCGCGAATATCGATTTCGGTGGAAGAGATCGGCAGGCCGATGGTTCCGCTGAACTCCGTGGAATCGAGGCGGTTGACGGTGGCAACCGGCGATGTCTCGGAGAGGCCGTAACCCTCCGCAATGGGGCAGCCGACGATGGAAAGCCAGCGTTCCGCGACAGGCCTTTGCACCGCCATGCCGCCGCCGAGAACCAGAATGAGCGACGACAGATCGAGCTTGCGGAAATCCTCGTTGTTCATCAGCGCGTTGAAAAGCGTATTGATGCCGGGGAAAATATGCGGCTGATAATGCGACAATTCTTTCACAAAACCGGGAATATCGCGCGGATTGGCAATCAGCAGATTGTGGCCGCCAAGCGCAATGCCCATCAGCGAATTCACCGTCAAGGCGAAGATGTGGCAGAGCGGCAGCGCGCAGATGAAGTTGAGAACTTCAGGGCGATCCTTCTGGCCGTTGAAGGCGGCGTCCAGCCACAGGCTGATCTGAAGCTTGTTGGCCAGAAGGTTGGCATGCGTGAGAACCGCACCCTTGGATACACCAGTCGTGCCCCCGGTATATTGAAGGAAAGCAATGTCCTGCGCCGTGAGGCTGACCGGCTTCAGCGAAAATCCCTGACCTTCCTTCAGCATCGCCTTGAAGCTGATGGAGCCGGGAATGGTATAGGCGGGCACCAGTTTCTTGACCTTGCGGACGACCAGATTGACGATATGTCCCTTGAGGCCGAGAAGATCGCCCATCGCCGCGACGACCACGTGCCGCACCGCGGTTTTCGGCACCGCCTGCTGCGCCACATGTGCAAAGTTCTCCAGCACGAAAAGCGCCTTCGCGCCGGAATCCTTCAGCTGATGTTCCAGCTCGCGCGGTGTGTAAAGCGGATTGACATTGACCACCACCATGCCTGCCCGCAGGATTCCATAAACCGCAACCGGATTTTGGAGGATGTTCGGCATCATCACGGCAACCCGGTCGCCCTTTTCCAGTCCTCTGGCCTGCAGCCAGGCGGCGACGGCTCGGGTTTCAGCGTCCAGTTCCCGGTAGGTCAGCGACTTTCCCATGCTGGAAAAGGCCTTCCGGTCGGCAAACTGCACACAGCTCTTTTCGAGAAGATCGACGAGGGAGGCATTGGTCGATACGGGAATTTCGGAAGGAACGCCCGGCGGATAGGAAGACAGCCAGCGCTTCCCAATGACGGCGTTCTGCGGGTGTCCCAGGGACAATTCACTCATGCTGCTCCTCCCAGAGTCTCTTCGCGCCGCGCATTCTGTGGAACGCGTGAACAGCGCTTTCGGCTGCCTGATGTTCACGAGGCTCCCGCACCGGTCGACATCTGCCGGCGTGAGGGAACCACTTGTGACGTCACCGGATCGACTGCTCCTCCCGCTCCCCGGTGACGAATGATAGACGCGTAATCCCTTGACGTCCATCTTATCGGCGAAACCTATTTAACTCTAACGTAAACGTCAATATTGCTGCCGCACATCTCGCCAACTCGTGATGGAAACGCATTTTCCCGGTCTTTTTTGACTTTAATCCTGATTTGAGCGATCAACATAATTCGCAAAGCAGGGCAGGATTAAAAATGGCAGGCAGCGCAGCGCTAGAACTGAAATCGGTGGGCAAGAAATTCGGTGATACGGATGTATTGTCCGACATCGATCTGTCCGTCGAAAGCGGTGAGATCATTTGCCTTGTAGGGCGCTCCGGCTGCGGAAAATCAACCTTGCTGCGTATCATCGCAGGCGTGGAGACACCCGATAAAGGCAGCGTTTCCCTGAACGGCGCTGTCGTGGCCGGGTCTGGAGCTTTCATCGAGCCCGAAAAGCGCAATATCGGTTTCGTATTTCAGGATTATGCGCTCTTCCCGCATCTTACCGTCGAGCAGAACGTCATGTTCGGCCTCCGCTCGCTGCCGAAAGCGCAGGCCCGGGCGCGCACTGCCGAGATGATCGAACACGTGCATCTCAAGGAACTTGCGAAACGCTATCCGCATACGCTGTCGGGCGGTGAGCAGCAGCGCGTCGCGCTTGCACGTGCACTCGCCCCGCAGCCTGGCCTTCTGCTGATGGACGAGCCCTTTTCCAATCTGGACAGGGGATTGCGTGACGATGTGCGCGAAGAGACGCTCGGTCTTCTACGCCAGCTGGGCACGACGGCAATCATGGTTACCCACGATCCAGAAGAAGCGCTTTCGGCGGGCGATCGCGTGATTCTGATGCAGCGCGGACGGATCGTGCAAAGCGGCACGGGTTACGAAATCCACGACCATCCCAAGACCCGCTATGCCGCTGATTTTTTCTGCGCCTTCAACAAGATTGAAGGACGGGTAAGGCAGGGTCGTGTGGAAACGCCGCTTGGCCTGCTGGGGGATGCCTCCGATCTGCCCGATGGCCTCGCGGCGGTTGCCTATGTTCGGCCCAATGCGATTTCGATTATCGAAGACACCGCGAAAGAAGGTATCGCTGGCGAAATATCGAGCCGGGTCTTCCTGGGGGAGATCGAACAGCTCGGCATCGCCGTGCCCGGATTACCAGCTGATCTTCGCGTCAGAACAATGCAGCGTACAGCCGCCAAGACGCGGGCGATACGCTTCGGAATTGATCCGAAGGGCGTGCTGATATTTACCTGAAGTTGAATGAGCTCATTTGCATGTTCATTTTCTCCCCGTTTTCAACTGTTGGTGATCAAAAGGCGGCGGAAAATGGCGAAATAAAACTTGATTTGTATCATCATGTATGATGTCTGCTCCCCCTATTGCCGTTATCGGAGAGGGAGACAAAACATGAAGAAATTTACCGGGTTCGCCCTGCTTGCCAGCACGGTTGCCTTTGCAGCCGGCGCAGCCAATACCGCTGAACTCAATATCTATACCACCCGCGAGCCCGGCCTCATTCAGCCCCTCCTGGACTCCTTCACCGCTTCGAGCGGCGTGAAGGTCAATACCGTGTTTTTGAAGGACGGCCTTGCGGAGCGTGTGCTGAGCGAAGGCGCGAGTTCGCCGGCTGACGTTCTGATGACGGTGGACGCCGGCAATCTTGTCGATCTCGCTGAAAAGGGCGTAACGCAGGCGGTCGAATCCGAGACCCTGAGCAAGGCCATCCCCGCTGAGCTGCGCGATGCCAAGGGTCACTGGTTCGCGCTTTCCATGCGAGCCCGCGTTCTGTATGCAGCCAAGGATCTCGATCTCGCTTCCTTCAATTATGAAGATCTCGCTGATGCGAAGTGGAAGGGCAAGGTCTGCATTCGCGCCGGACAGCATCCCTACAATACGGCGCTGTTTGCGGACTACATCGCCCATTATGGCGCTGAAGACACCGAGAAGTGGCTTGCCGGAGTCAAGGAAAACCTCGCCCGCAAGGCAGGTGGCGGTGACCGCGATGTCGCCAAGGACATCCTCGGCGGCATTTGCGATATCGGTATCGCCAACTCCTATTATGTCGGCCTGATGCGCTCGGGCAAGGGCGGCGAGGAGCAGGTGAAGTGGGGCGACGCCATCAAGGTGGTTCTGCCGACCTTCAAGAATGGCGGCACGCAGGTCAATATCAGCGGCGCAGCCGTGGCGAAGAATGCGCCGAACAAGGCGGAAGCTGTCAAGCTTCTGGAATATCTCGTTTCCGACGAAGCTCAGAAGATCTATGCCGAGGCCAACTACGAATATCCGGTCAAGCAGGGCGCGGCTCTCAACGAGATCGTCGCTTCGTTCGGCACGCTGAAGATCGATAACAAGCCGCTGACGGAAATCGTATCGCATCGCAAGCAGGCGAGCGAGCTGGTCGACAAGGTCGGTTTCGACAAGTAAAGGCCAATCAGCGATAACATGTGAAAGGCGTTCGCAATTGCGGGCGCCTTTCCGCGTATTTTCCAGAAGCACATGAACCCAGACGCCACCCAGCCATTGTCACCTCGTGCCCGAGCCAGATTTTCATCCTCCTTCTGGTGGCTGTGCCTTTCAGTGCTGGCGGTTTGCAGCGCCATGGTTCCGGTTATGGCGCTTGTCTCGCAGGCGTTGCAGGGTTCTGATGGCCTTTGGTCGCATCTGGGCTCAACCGTGCTCTGGACGGCGCTTCCGGATACGGCGATCCTTCTTGCCGGTGTCGGGCTGCTGGCAGGTATCGTCGGAACCTGTGCCGCCTGGCTGGTCACCGCCTATGATTTTCCCGGCCGCAAAATATTGGAATGGGCGCTGCTGCTGCCGCTGGCCATGCCCACCTATATCGTCGCTTACGCCTATCTGGATATTCTGCATCCCATCGGGCCTGTGCAGGGCGCGATCCGCTGGCTGCTCGGCTATTCCAGCCCGCGTGAATTCCGTCTTCCGGACATAAGGTCCATGACCGGATGCATCGTCCTTCTCGGCTTCGTGCTGTTTCCCTATGTCTATATTCCCGTGCGCGCCATGTTCCTCACGCAGGCAGGCAACCTGCTGGAAGCGGCGCGCACGCTCGGAGTCTCCAGACGTGCGGCTTTCTTCAAGGTAGCGGTGCCGCTGGCGCGCCCGGCGATTGCGGTCGGCGTCAGCCTTGCCTTGATGGAAGCGCTGAACGATATCGGCGCGTCCGAATTTCTTGGCGTCCGCACACTCACCGTCTCCGTCTACACCACCTGGGTCACGAAATCCGACCTGCCGGGTGCGGCGCAGATTGCGCTTTCCATGCTGTTCATCGTTGTCGCCCTCGTGGCGCTTGAGCGCTGGGCGCGACGCAAGCAGCGCTACGCGGTCTCTGCGCAGAAAAGCAGGCAACTGGAGCCGCTGCGGCTCAATGGCCTGAAGGGTTGGGCCGCTTTCTTGTCGGGCAGCTTGCCGGTCCTGATCGGTTTTATGGCGCCAGCCAGCTATCTCGTCACCGAGGCATGGAAACGGTTTCGTTTCAACGGATTGTCCCCCCGTTTTGCCGATGAGGCCCTGAACACCATCGTCTTTGCCGGGGTGGCGACGGTGATCACCCTCATTCTCGGCCTTGTCGTCGCTTACGCCATGCGCCTTGCGCCGGGCCGCCTGTCGCTCTGGTCCTATCGTCTTTCGACGGTGGGATATGCCGCCCCCGGAACGGTCATCGCCATCGGCGTCCTGATCGCGCTCGGCGGCTTTGACCGCTTTGTCGACGAGACCATGCGCGACTGGTTCGGCATATCGACAGGCCTCATCTTCATCGGCAGTGGCGCCGCGCTGATCTACGCCTATTCCGCACGTTTCCTTACCATTGCCGCTGGTGGGGTGGATGCTGGCCTCAGCCGCATCCCGCAGTCCTTCGATCACGCCTCGCGAACGCTCGGGCGATCCGCAACGCAGACATTCCGACACGTCCATCTTCCGCTTTCCAAGGCCTCACTTGCGGCTGCGGCACTGCTGATCTTCGTGGATTGCGTCAAGGAGCTTCCCGCTACGCTCCTGTTGAGGCCGCTCAATTTCGAAACCTTTGCCACCCATCTTTATGGCGAAGCGGCGCGTGGCACCTACGAGGAGGCGGCCATCGCAGCCTTGGCAATCGTCGTCATCGGCATGCTTCCGGTCATGCAACTTGCAAGGATCGGCCGGCGCAAGAGCTGACATCGAAGCTCCGCCGGATAAATTGCGGGCGCAAAATTGTGCGAGAGGCCAATAAGCTTCAAATCCACCCAGAAAACGACAAGCATCGTGCCTTAATCCTGATGTAAATACTCAGCTTAATTGAGGTGCTGCGACCCTTGGGATATCAATATGGTCGCGATGTTTTCGGGGCATATCTTGAAAAATTTGCATGGGATGTTTTTGCGCCATCTGGCTTTGGGAACGGCTGCCGTAGTTTTGCTGGCGCCCGCGATGGTGCATGCGCAGGACACAACCGTCCTTCAGCAGATTACCGTTGACGGGCAGGGCGCGGAAAACGCAACCGGTCCCGTCCGGGGCTACGTCGCGAAGAAAAGCGCGACGGGTTCAAAAACCGAGACGGAAACCAGAGATATTCCGCAATCCGTATCGGTCGTCGGCCGCCAGGAAATGAACGATCGCGGCGCGGTGACGAAGATCGACGAGGTGCTGCGGTATACCCCTGGCGTGACGGCGGAGCCCTTTGGCACGGATCCGGATACGGACTGGTTTTACATTCGCGGTTTTCAGGCCACCCAGACTGGGGTGTTTTTGGATGGGCTGAACCTGTTCAGTTACGGTTTCGGCGGTTTCCAGATGGATGCCTATGGTCTGGAGCGGGTTGAAGTCCTGAAGGGGCCTGCGTCGGTGCTCTACGGCGGCGCCAATCCCGGTGGCATCGTTGAGATGATCCGCAAGCGCACCCAGGAGGAACGCGTTCGCGAAACGGAAATCGGCATCAATAATTTCGGCAACGCTTTCTTCGGTTTCGATCTCGGCGACAAGGTGGATGATGAGGGCGTATGGAAATACCGCGTTACCGGCAAGGTCTCGGGCGGCGACAACTATACGAATTACTCCGAGGATTTGCGCGGCTTCATCATGCCGCAAGTCACTTTCGAGCCGGATGCGCAGACAAGCGCCACGCTCTATGGGTATTTTTCGGCGCTTGACCAGGTGCATGTGGGCAACGGTTTCCTGCCTTATGTCGGCACCGTGGCCGACGCGCCCTTCGGCAAGCTCAACCGTGAAGCCTTTTATGGTGAGCCGGACCTTGATAACGGCCGCGTCTATCAATCGATGGTGGGCTACGAGGTCAGCCATGAATTCGACAATGGCTGGAAGATCAGTCAGAACGCCCGTTATGGGCATCTGTACAAGCACGAGACCGGGCCCTATCCCGGCGGCTGGGCAAATGCCGATGCCAACGGCCAGCCGAGACTCGATCCGATCACCAAGGACTATATGCTGACCCGCTTCGGTTACGACGGCGTGTCGAAGCTTGATAGCTTCGGTGTGGATAACCGAGTGGAAGGCCAGTTCGATACCGGCGCTGTCAGCCATTCACTGCTCTTTGGTCTGGACTATAAATATTACCGGCTGGATCAGGTGCAGGCCTGCTGCGGCTCGAATGCGATCGGCGCGCTCAATCCGGTTTACGGTTCGGCGCAGGGAACGAATTTCGTTTATGCCGATAATATCGTGACCCAACAGCAGATCGGCATTTATGCGCAGGACCAGCTGCGGTTCGGAGATGGCTGGCTTGTGACGCTGAATGGCCGTTACGACTATGTCGATACGGAGCTGAACAACAGATTGCCGACGGGCCTGTCCCGCCGCTCCAATGACGACGCGCTGAGCGGCCGCGCCGGCCTTGCCTACGAATTCGACAATGGCCTGACGCCCTACGTCTCCGCCGCCACCTTCTTTAATCCGCTTATCGATACGCTTGCAGACGGCACACCCGCCGTGCCGGAACAAGGCCACCAGTTCGAAGCCGGCATCAAATACGAGCCGACGTTGTTCGATGGCAGCATCACCGCCTCGGTCTTCAAGCTGGTCAAGGATAATGCTATCGTGTCCTATACGGCGGGTGGGGTGACCACCAGCGGCCAGTTCGGACAGGTCGAATCCACCGGCTTCGAGCTGGAGGCCAAAGCCAATCTCAATGAAAACTGGAAGGCACTTGCCTCCTATTCCTACACCGATATCGACATTACCCGCGACGCCAATCCAAATCTCATTGGCAAATCGCCATGGATCGTGCCCGCCCATACCGCTTCGCTGTGGCTGGACTATGCTTTCACCACGGATACACTTGACGGATTGAGCATCGGCGGTGGTGTGCGGTATCAGGGCAAATCCTGGGCGGATGCGGCGAATACATTGCGCGTTCCTGACGCCGCTGTTTTCGATGCCGCGGTCCGTTACCAGAAGGACGACTGGACCGCATCCATCAACGTCGCCAATGTCTTCGACAAGGAATACGTCAAGGGCTGCGCCGGTATCTCCGTCTGCGGCTGGGGTGACAGCCGAACCATCACCTTCAAGCTTTCCAAGAAGTGGTAAGGCCTGGTCAAAGGCGGCAGTTGCGGGAAAATTGGTTTGCCACTATAAACATGAATAAACTTATCATGTTATAGTGGCGCCAGGGCGCGCCCTGCGGGATCGAGAAGCCATGGCTTTCCGCGTGCGGATGGAAAATGAGATCGACGGTTTTGCCGTTATAGGCGGCCCGCGCTCAAGGGTCTGGAACGGCATCGTTGCCGATCTCTGGGACGTGCGTTGTGCACCGAAAGCAGGTGGACGTTATGTCGGCAAGGACCCGCGTTTTGTTTTTCTGCTGGAGATGGATGGAAAGGATGATGGCAGGTTCGTCATGAACGGCTGCCGCCGCGGAAAGTATACCGCCTCCGAGGTGAACCGTATTTCCTTCGTGCCTGCCGATCTGGATGTGCATGCGGAGTTGAGCAACGTTTCCTTCCTCCGCCACCTCGATCTGCACTTCGACGCTGGACTGCTGGGGGCTCGGTTGGTGCAGGGTTTCGATCCGCACGGTTTGCTCGACCCGCATCTGATGTTCGAGGATGAGCGCCTGCTGGCGCTGGCGCGGTTGATCGCTGCCGAATGCGACAATCCCGATCCGCTGCACGATCTCTATGGCGAAAGCCTCGTGCTGGCGCTGCTGACGGATTTTCTGAAAGTGAGGCGGGAGCCGGTCAAAAAGCGTAGCAAGCTCGCCGCCTGGCAATTGAGGGCGGCGACGGATTATATTCGCGAACATTGCCTTCGGTCGATCCGTCTGGAGGAACTTGCGGAACTTACAAACCTGTCGCAATCCCATTTCAGCCATGCCTTCAAGGCCTCCACCGGCGTCCCGCCGCACCAGTGGCAGATGCAGGCGCGTATTGATCGGGTCAAGGATCTGATGATGCGAACCGAGATGGCGCTTACCGACATTGCCATCGCAGCCGGATTTTCCGATCAGGCGCACTTCTCCCGCGTCTTTCGAAAGATGGTCGGGGTGTCCCCCTCGGTCTGGCAGAGGAGCCGCCAGTAACTTCCTTTTGTTCCGTTCTTTCTCCAAAAAATTCCCTGATGGCATCTGAAACGCACCGGAACGATTTCTCCGGCGACGGGTTTACAGACGTGACCCATTGAGGAAATCAAGGAGGAAACTATCATGTTGCATCAGGAACCCCGCGCCGGCCAGGACCCCTATGTGAAGGACACGCCCAGCCTCATCGCCAGCGACAAGGTGGAAGGCACCCGCGTTTACGGCGCCGACGGCAAGCATATCG
The DNA here is from genome assembly GCF_003938925.1 of Agrobacterium sp. FDAARGOS_525. Lineage (NCBI taxonomy): Bacteria > Pseudomonadati > Pseudomonadota > Alphaproteobacteria > Hyphomicrobiales > Rhizobiaceae > Agrobacterium > Agrobacterium sp. FDAARGOS_525. The sequence goes on from NZ_RKIU01000003.1 coordinate 1,467,468, forward strand.
GCTCGATCCAGCGCATCATTCTTGAGAAGCGCGGCGGCCGCGTTGCCTATGCGGTATTGAGCTTCGGCGGTTTTCTCGGCATTGGCGACGATTACTATCCGCTGCCGTGGGAAAAGCTGCATTACGACGAAGAGCTCGACGGCTACCGCATCGACCTGACAAAGGAACAGATTGAAAATGCCCCGCATTTCGCCAATCTCGATGATGACGAATTGCTGAACGCAAGGGATCGTAAGGTCTACGACTATTACGGCGTCGCCCCTTACTGGATGTAAGGCGAATAATCTTGCCAACGGGCATTGTGGCGTTTTCAGCTGATCTTCAGCCGGAAAAGCCTGACAAAAACGGCTCCCGAAGGAGCCGTTTTTTCTGCATTAATGTGGGTTCTTCTGCATGTCGGAAACCGCATCTGTGAAGCACTTACGCGCTTCCTCCGGCGATTTTCGCCCGTCAAGTGCAGCGCGGCAGGCACTTCTGGCTCTCACGAAACTCAATCCGCGCCGATTTGGCCAGCCTTCGGTCAACAATGTCAGTGCTTCGAATGGGCCGGCGACGACACTTTTGCCGTTCGCATCCAGATTGACCTCAACAGGCTCTGTCCATCTCTCGTTCTTCATCGTGCACCTCCCAGAGCAACGCGATCCCGAAACAAACCCGACAGCGGAGCAACCCATGAACGCTGTCCTGTGTCACTACCGCCTAGGATAAGCGCTAGCAATGGAATTGACAACGGTGATCAGCGGAAGCCGAAAAACGAAAGGATCGCCAGGACGATAACGACGAGGCCGACGATGTAGATGATCTGGTTCATGATTTTCTCCTTGTCTATGTCATCACCATAACGTGAAGGAGAAGATGCGGTTCCAGAAGCACATGATAATTTAATCACGTGCTAAAAAATTGCGGACATTCCATCGTCACGCGATGCGGAACGTCACCTCCGCACGATCACCCAGATCGCGTGTATGATGCCGGGCACATAACCGCACAGCGTCAGAAGAATGTTGAGCCAGAAGTGCAGCCCCAGTCCGACCTGGAGAAATACACCAACCGGCGGCAGGATGATGGCGATGAGAATACGAATGACGTCCACGATGACAGGCTTTCCGGTTGACTGTTGACCAGCCGGAGAACGTGTGTGGGGCGGTTTGGTTTCACTTAAGCACGGACGTGCTTTTTGGGATGGATTTTTGTTTGAAAATGGTGCCGCTTACGTGACTCGAACACGTGACCCCATCATTACGAAGGTTGGGGTCTTAAGCTAGAAACCCCAGAAGTCTGGGATTCTCGTCACCGCTAACTGCTCCTGATTCCCGCTGTTTCACGCTGTTTCCGGAGATATCCGGAGACGTGGTCTTCTGTTATTCGGGATAGGCGATCCGCGCAAGGTTCCGCGGACCGTCCCATTCAAGCCGCATATGGGCGAGCAAATTCCGGCCGATAAGCACTTGGTCCTGCTTTCCAAACTGTGCGGAAAGTACCTTTGTCCGGAACAGCCTCTCGCCAGGGAGCCAGACTTCGGCTTCATACACCTTTGATACGACTGGAGCGCTGTTGGGGCCGCCGGTCGTGATTCCTTCGTCGAGGGGCTTGGCACCGGTTCCGATAAGAATCCGTTCGTCGACGTAAGTTTAATCCGCACCAGTGTCTATGAGAGCTGTCAGGTTCTGGACCGGCTTGCCGTTGAAGACGATGGTAGTTGGTGATCGTAGCCCAGTCTTCTGGAAGTCGCCGGGAGCGACACCGACAGCAGTCCACTCGTTGTTGAACGAGCGACCCTGCACACTGGGTGTCTTAGTTCGGTCGACATCCTGGACTTCGACAAATGTGGGGTCGAATTTACCGAAGGCCGCATACCGGAGCGGGGTGGTAACCATCTGCTGCGATCGCTACACCCCCGACCGCTACGCCCAACAGAAATGTAGCAGTACCTTGCCATACGTTCATAAGCTTCATGCAGCTTTCTTCTGTGCGAGTTTGTCTATCTGCTGACGGCGTGCAGTCCGTCGCGCATTGTGATTAGGCATGGAATAAGGACCCCGCACATGGGGTGATCGGCGTCCAAACGGGACCCCCATTTGCAATGGGGTTACAACAGCCTCCGGTTTCATCGGAGGCTTTTTGTTCGGATGCTTATTGTGGAAACAATTCTGAAGATACGGCGGCTAGCCCATGTTCAGGGCAAGTCGATCAAGGCGATCTGCCGGGAGTTGGGCATATCGCGGAAAGTGGTGCGGAAGGTTTTGCGCACCGATGAGACGGAGTTCAAATACGAACGGACCCGTCAACCTCAGCCGAAGCTCGGCCCCTGGCGCGGTCAGCTCGATGGAATGCTCCTCGCCAATGAGGCCAAATCTTCTCGCGAACGGCTGACACTGATCCGGATATTCGAGGACTTGCGCGACCTCGGCTACGAGGGCGGTTACGACACAGTCCGGCGTTACGCCCGAACATGGGCGAAGGAGCGCGGGTCCGTGACGGCGCAAGCCTATGTGCCGCTCTATTACGCGCCGGGCGAGGCCTACCAGTTCGACTGGAGCCACGAGATTGTCGTGCTGAACGGCGTGACGACGACGGTGAAGGTTGCGCATATCCGGCTCTGCCACAGCCGGATGATGTATGTGAGAGCCTATCCGCGCGAGACGCAAGAGATGGTCTTCGACGCCCATGACAGGGCGTTCGCTTTCTTCGGCGGGGCCTGCACGCGCGGCATCTATGATAATATGAAGACCGCGGTGGAGACGGTCTTCGTCGGCAAGGAACGGCAATACAATCGCCGCTTCCTACAGATGTGCAGCCATTACCTGATCGAACCGGTGGCCTGCACGCCGGCGTCGGGGTGGGAGAAAGGCCAGGTCGAGAACCAGGTCAATCTGGTGCGCGAACGCTTCTTCACGCCGCGACTGCGCTTCAAATCCTACGATGAACTGAATGGCTGGTTGCTGGACAAGTGCATCAGTTACGCCCGCGCTCATAAGCACGTCGATCAGACGGAGCGCACGATCTGGGAGGTGTTCGATGCGGAGCGGCCGCACCTGGTCGGCTATCCCGGCAAATTCGACGGCTTCCACGCTGTGCAGGCCTCGATCGGCAAGACCTGCCTCGTGCGTTTCGACAACAACAAATACTCGGTACTGTCTACGGCAGTCGGCCGCCCTGCCGAGATACATGCCTATGCAGATCGCATCGTCATCCGGCAGGATGGCGTGGAAATCGGCCAACACGATCGCTGCTTCGGCCGTGGCGAGACGATCTATAATCCCTGGCATTACGTGCCGGTCCTGACCCGCAAACCGGGAGCACTGCGCAACGGTGCGCCGTTCCACGACTGGGTTTTGCCCGCCGCCATGGAGAAGGTGCGCCGCCGGCTGAAGGCAATGCATGACGGCGACCGGCAGATGGTGTCGATCCTCGAATGCGTGGGCCTGGACGGGCTCCCCGCCGTCGAAGCGGCCTGCCAGGAGGCGATCGATCAGGGCGTGTTCTCGGCCGCCGTCATCATCAACATTCTGGCCCGCAAGCGTGATCCGCAGCCGGCCGCCATCCTTTCCATCCCCGATGCGCTTCGCCTGACCCATGAGCCTCTGGCCGACTGCGCCCGTTACGACAGCCTGAGGAGGGCAAGCTGATATGGAACGATCCCAAATCCTCGACATGATGGGCACGCTGAAGCTGTTCGGCATGCGTAGCGCCTATGACGAGATCATGGCCTCCGGCATCAAGCGACAGCACGAACCGCCGCGCATCGTCGGTGACCTGCTTCAGTCGGAGATCGCCGAGAAGCAAGCGCGCTCCATCAAATACCAGATCACCGTCGCCAAGCTGCCGCTGGCCAAGGACATCGACGACTTCGACTTCACCGACACGCCGGTCAACGAAGGCCTGGTGCGCCAACTCGCAACCGGGGCCTTCCTCGCCGAGCAGCACAATATCGTTCTGGTCGGCGGAACCGGCACGGGAAAGTCTCACCTGTCCATCGCCCTTGCTCGTGCTCTGATCCGCAATGGCGCACGCGGCCGCTTCTTCAACGTCGTCGACCTCGTCAATCGGCTCGAGACGGAGGCACGTAGCGGCAAACAGGGACGGCTGGCCGACTTCATCACCAGGCTCGACTTCGTCATCATGGACGAACTGGGCTATCTCCCATTTGCCCAGGCGGGCGGCCAGCTCCTCTTCCACCTCATCAGCAGGCTCTACGAGCGGACGTCCATCATCGTCACGACGAACCTGGCCTTCGGCGAGTGGCCGGCCGTATTCGGCGACGCCAAGATGACCGCCGCTCTGCTCGACAGGCTCACCCACCATTGCGAGATCGTGGAAACCGGGAACGAATCCTGGCGCTTTAAAAACCGCTCTCAAAGCTAAAGCCGAAAAGACAAACAACCCGCGCCCGCAGGCCCTTGCGCTAAATGGAGAGCCCCGGGCCTACGCGCGCTGACCCGATGCAACTAGAGGCAGGGGTCCCTTTTGGGAGCCGATAAGGGGTCCCGTTACGACGCCGATTGACAGGGAATCCCCACGAGAGTCACATTCACTGAAGGTTGGTATTATTCCACCAGCGCCATCAGTGCCCGAACTTCGTGCCGTCTCATGTTCCGGGTCAAGCATGCGACGTGCTCAACGTAAACGTCGTTCAGCTCCATTATGGGCAGGCGGACAACGTTGCTTTCTGCCCGGCTGACCGCCAGTTCGAACATGAATCCTATTCCCAGTCCTTGGTGCACTGCCTCGTAGACCGCCTCACGCTCGCCGAGTGAGAGAGCTGGCTCAAGGTTTACGCCAGACTTCCTTATTGCCATGTTCAGCGCCGATTGCGTGAGAGATTGGTCGTTGCGAAAAATGAGTGGCTGATCGGCAAGTTCATGCAGCGAAAGGGGCTTGCCTCGCTTTGCCAGCGGGTGCCCGGCAGGCACCAGCGCGACCGCTCGCTGCTCCATGTACGGAATGCGCGTCAGGCTATCGTCGTCCGGTACGCCTGTCAGGATGATCGCGTCGCATTGTTGCTCATAAAGTGCCGTCGTGACCCGATGCCAGTTACCAAAATTGGCGGTAACCCGGACACCGGGGTAACGGCGCCTGAACTCGGAAATCAGCGCCATTGCCGGATTCGGAGCGCCGCACATGATGTTGAGTTCACCCGTCTTCAACGCGCTCGATGCACCCAGGATATCGGCGGCTACAGCCTCTATAACATGCAACTCTTGTGTCTCCTGAAACAAGCTCTTGGCGAGTGGCGTCATCCTTGCACCGTCCCCCCTGCGCTCGAATAACAGCACGCCGTAGCTCTGTTCCAAAGCTTTGACCTGCGCCGTTATGGCAGGCTGACTGAGGCCGAGGCGACGCGCGGCAGACGAGAAACTGCCTTCCTTTGCAACCGCATTGAATGCTCGCAACTGGGCATAGCTAAGCTTGGAACGCATTGAGCCTCACGAAAAATGAGAGGTGTCTACCTGATGGGCGGTATAACCTGAATTTATAATGCGTCATTGTAATGTAAAATCTATGAAGTATCTGGCCAGCCATTGAACACATTTTTTTGGGCCTTCCTTCATGGCAAGCGTAAACATCAGATCTGTCGTTAAGACATTCGGGGAGACCCATGTTTTGAAAAGGATCGATCTGGATATTCGGGACGGCGAGTTCATTTCCTTGGTTGGCCCGTCAGGCTGCGGAAAGTCCACTCTATTGCGCATCATTTCCGGCCTCGAACAGCAGAGCGGGGGCAGCATCCTACTAGATGGTGCAACTGTCGATAGGATCCGGCCACGCGACCGCGACCTCGCCATGGTGTTCCAGTCCTATGCACTGTATCCGCACCTGACGGTGGCGGAAAACATCGCCGTACCGCTCGTCATGCGCCGCCTGAACACCACTGAGCGGTCGCTCCTCGGCACTCTTCTGCCGTCGGCGAAGGCGAAGCGCAAGGAGATCGCAGGGGAAGTGGGCAGAGTTTGCGATGCCCTATCAATCTCTATGCTAAAGGACCGCAAGCCTGCTTCACTTTCAGGCGGCCAGCGCCAGCGTGTGGCACTTGCCCGCGCCATGGTGCGTAAACCGAGCGCCTTCCTGATGGACGAGCCGCTCTCGAATCTCGATGCCAAGATGCGGGTACAGGCGAGAGGCGAGATTGCCGCGCTCCACCGCCAATTGGGTTCGACCTTTATCTATGTCACCCACGATCAAGCCGAAGCGATGACCATGTCCGATCGTATCGCAGTGATGATGGGTGGCGAAATCCTGCAGGTGGATACGCCTGACCAGATCTACCAGATGCCCCTGGATCTTCGCGTCGCGGAGTTCATAGGTAGTCCCAAAATCAACGTTCTTCAGGCGGCTCTGACTGAAGGTGACGTCCTATCCTTCACCTTCGCCGATACCGCGAACAACCGGGTGCAGGCGGCTTTTCGTCCAGAGGCGGCTCGACTAGCAGGCATAGCCAACGCACCGCTTGCCGGCGTTATCCACCACATCGAAAATCTCGGCGCCGACCTCTTCGTCCAAGTCATGACCGCTGGCGGCAACCTCGTCGTTGTGCGCTGCGATCCGGGCGGCATCCGCCCAGCCATCGGCGACAAAGTGGGGATCGTGATGGATGAAGCGCGCCTGCATGTCTTCGGCACAGACAACCGGCGAATAGAAGGCAGCTACCGACTGGAGGCTCCCCTATGAGCCTTTCCGCCAGCCAAAACCGAGCAGGCCTTGCCCTCATCGCGCCGGCGTCCATCTTGGCAATCATCTTCCTGATTGCGCCGCTCTCCTCGATTCTTGTGCTGGCCTTTACCGACTATCAGCTCGGTGATCGCTCGCTGAGATTTATCGGTTTCGAAAATTTTCAAGCGCTGATCGATGACCCGGTCTTCTGGAAGTCGTTGAGCAATACGCTGATCTACTCTGCCGTCGTCGTGCCCGGCTCGATGCTGCTAGGCCTGGTCAGTGCGCTTCTGATCGACGCAGGAACCTCGTTACGATCCTTCTATCGCACCGCCTTTTTCATGCCGGTGATGGCGAGCCTGCTTGCCATGGCCATCGTCTGGGAGTTCATGCTGCACCCGAGCTTTGGCATCGTCAACACGACGGCGAAGGCCCTGGGATTTGCCTCGCACAACTGGCTCAAGGATGGCGACATCGCACTCTACGTGCTCGCGGTCATCGGCATCTGGCAAAGCTTCGGCTTCAACATGGTGCTCTTCATGGCCGGTCTTTCTGCCATCCCGCGCGATCTATACGACGCAGCCGAGCTAGACGGCACACCGCATGCCTGGGAGCGGTTCAGGCTGATCACCTGGCCACTGCTGGCACCTGTCGCCGTTTTCGTCGCCATCACCTCCGCCATCCGCTCTTTCCAGGTCTTCGACACGGTTCATGCACTCACTCAAGGAGGGCCGAACAAGGCGACCGAAGTGCTGCTCTACACGATCTATGCCGAAGGCTTCGAGTTCTTCCGCAGCAGTCACGCGGCGGCGATCACGATTGTCTTCATCCTGCTCGTCGTCAGCGTCAGCCTGCTGCGCTTCGTATCCCTCAAGAAGAATGGAGAAGGCGCATGACGGCTCGTTCCTTTGTAAGCTCGGCGCTTCGCCACACAGCACTGCTCTTGATTGCTGCCTTTGCCCTTCTGCCCTTCGCCGTGATGGTTTCGACCTCGATCAAGCCAGCCGACGAGATCTTTTCCGAAACGTTGCGCTGGTGGCCGCAAAAACTCGCCGTCATCGAGAATTATACGGAAGCATTTTCAGCAGCCCCGCTGATGCTCTATCTCATGAACGGCGTCGTCGTTACGGCAGCGATCTTTTTCCTGCAGGTGCTCGTCACGCTGCCGGCAGCCTATGCACTGGCCAAACTGCATTTTTTCGGTCGCCGTCTAGCCTTCGGTTTCGTGCTCTTCTGCTTGCTGATCCCCTATCAGGCAATTGCTGTGCCGCTGTTCATCCTACTGTACTACGTCGGCCTGCTCGACAGCTACAGCGCGCTGGTGTTGCCCTTCACGATTTCAGTGTTCGGCATCTTCCTGATGCGGCAGTTCTTCATGGGCGTTCCGGATGATCTGGTCGATGCGGCCCGTATGGATGGCATGTCTGAATTGTCGATCGTTTGGCGGGTCATGCTGCCGGCCGCCATCCCGGCGCTCACGGCCTTCGGCGTCTTCTCGATCGTCACTCACTGGAACGATTATTTCTGGCCTCTGGTCGCCGTATCAAGCGACAAGTACTTCACGCCGCCGCTCGGCGTCATGGCCTTCCGCAATGCCGAGGCCGGAAATGACTTTGGCCCGCTGATGGCGGCCGCGACCATCATTGTTGCCCCGCTTCTTTGCCTCTTCCTGCTGGCGCAACGACGGTTCATCGAAGGCATCGCCTTCACCGGCATCAAGTAGCAGTCCTCTCACCCCCCCAACCACCGGAGACTTGTCCATGAGAACGATCCTGACCGCCGCAGCCCTGTCCCTGATGGCATCCGCAGCGATGGCCGATACTACTACGATCACCGTGCAGTACGCCTATCCGGAACTGTTCGACACGACCCAGAAGGAGATGCTGGAAGCCTTCAGCAAGAAGCATCCCGACATCAAGGTTGAGTTCCGCACGCCCTACAAGGATTATGAGGACGCCGCCCAGCGCGTGCTGCGCGAAGGCATCACCGGTAATGTACCGGACGTCACCTTCCAAGGCCTCAATCGCGTACGCGTTCTTGCTGACAAGGAAATCGCCGTTCCGCTCGATGATTTCATCGCCAACGAAACGGACTTCGACGCCGCCGGCTATCATGACGGCATGCGCCAGGCCGGCGCCGTCGACGGCAAGGTTTACGGCCTTCCCTATGCCATCTCACTGCCGATCGTCTATTACAATATGGATCTCGTGAAGAAGGCCGGTCTCGACGAAAACAGCCTTCCCAAGACTTGGAACGATATCATCGCGCTCGCCAAGAAGATCGAGGCTCAGGGCGAGGCTGACGGTATCGAAACCGAATGGGCGATCACCGGAAACTGGCTGTGGCAGGCGCTGGTGTTTGCAAATGGGGGCACGATGCTCAATGAGGACGAAACCAAGGTCGCCTTCGACGGCGAGGCCGGCAAACAAGCGATCGGCACACTGGCACGTCTCGTGATCGAGGCGCAGTCGCCGAACATGACGCCGAACGAGATGCTGGCGGCTTTCTCCGCCGGCAAAATCGGTATGATGGTAACCACAACGGCTCGCGTCAATGCCGTCACCAAGCAGATCGGCGGCAAGTTCGAACTAAAGACCGGCAACTATCCGGATCTGAAAGAAGGCGTCTCGCGTCTGCCGGCCGGCGGCAATGTCGCGATAATCACGGCCAAAGACAAGGACAAGCAGAAGGCAGCATGGGAATTCCTGAAGTTCGCGACGGGCCCCGAAGGTGGCGCAATCATGGTCAAGACCACCGGGTACATGGCGCCGAACACCAAGGCGGCCGACCTCCTGAAAGATTTCTATGCCGAGAACCCGAACCAGGCGGTTGCTCTTTCCCAGCTACCCTATCTGACCGGCTGGTACGCGTTTCCCGGCGATAACGGCCTAAAGATCACAGACGTGATCAAGGACCGGTTGCAGTCGGTCATGGACGGCAGTCGCGCCGAGGAAGCCGAGGCGGTTCTCGCCGACATGGCAGCAGACACCCAGGCTCTCCTGCCGCGTCGCTGATCTGCCAACCTCCCGCTACGTGGCCAATCGGCCACGTAGCCTCACCATCAGGAAGGTCACCATGAAGATCGTTCATGTCACTGATATCCACCTCGTGCCGCAGCCGGCAACCTTGTACGGGCTCGACCCGTGCGCGCGGTTCGATGCAGCGATTGTCAGCATCCATGCGGACCATTCCGACGCCGATCTCATGGTCATCACTGGCGATCTGGCTCACTGGGGCGAGGTTCCAGCCTATCAGGCACTTCGCCAGCGTATCGATCTCCTCAAGGTCCCTGTGGTGATGATGGTCGGCAACCATGACGACAGGGCCTCGTTGCGAACCGTGTTTCCCGAGGCGATGGATGATGGCAACGGCTTCGTCCAGAGTAGCCGCATCGAAGGCGGTCATAGGCTGGTGTTTCTCGATACCAAGCAGGAAGGCAGTCATGCGGGAGCCTATTGCCAAACACGGCTGACATGGCTTGCCGAGGAGCTCGCCCAGAGCAACGAGCCTATCCTTATGTTCATGCATCATCCGCCCATCCTGACCGGCATCTCGTCTATGGACGCGATCACGCAGCAGGATGCCGACGCCCTCTGGCAGGTGCTTCAGCCGCATTCGCATCGCATCCGCCACATCTTCCTGGGGCATGTCCATCGCCCGATTTCTGGCAACTGGCACGGCATCTCGTTTTCCCTCATTCCAGGCCTCAACCACCAGGTGCCGCTGGAACTGTCACCGCATGGCGAAGACATCCCCGGCAGCCACGAACCGCCAGCCTATTCTGTAGTCTCAATCAACGCAGACAGTGTCGTGGTGCATCTGAATTACTTCCTTGAAGAGTCGCGGCGCTTCCCGCTCGACGGCTATGAAATCAAGGGCCGCGACTACGCACTCGGTTTTCCAGCGGAGTAGGTCTGGCATGATCTTCAATTTCCACGATACCCGAACGCAGGGAGAAGCTCCTGCGCTGGGTCTCCATTGCCTGAGCGCACGGAATGGATGATTTTCTAAACGTAGACGGTGTCCTGTTCGATCTGGACGGGACGCTCATCAGCGGAGGCCAAGCCCTCCCGTGGGCGCACGATCTCATTGATGCTAGCCGAGGAAATTTCGCGATCGTCACCAATGACGCCGAGCACACTGCTTTCGAAATCGCAATTCTGATGGACCAGCTCGGATTTGCCGTGGCTGAAGAAAGAATTGTAACCGCTGGGATGGCGGCGATCCGGATGGTGGCGGAGAAAATGCCAGGGGCGCAGATTGCCATGGCGGCAAGCGAGTCACTTCAAGAGTATGCGCGAAGCCTCGGTTTAAACATATCTCGGGAACGGCCAGATGTCGTCCTGATCGGCCGCGACCGGACGTTTTCATATGATACAATCCAATCGGCAGCCAATTCCGTACTGGCCGGTGCGCAACTCGTCGTTTGTAATCCGGACCGCACTCATCCTGGCCGAGGTGGGAGCATTGTTCCCGAGACTGGAGCGCTTGTGGCAGCAATTCTGGCCTGCACTGGGCCGGTCCCTCACCAAATAGTCGGAAAGCCCGAACCCGGCATTTTCCTTGCCGGGGCCCAATTGCTCGGCACCTCTCCAAACCGTACATTGATGGTCGGAGACAACCCGGAGACTGACGGCAAGGGTGCTATGCGAGCTGGAATGACCTTCTTGAAAATCGGCTAGTTATGCCGAGGCGCACCAGTGAAGTGACGCCGCTGCCACGACGATGTCCGCTTTCAGGTAGGTGCCAAGACGGCCTCAACGACCGATTTGGAGGCGCGAAGCTGCCCTTATCCCTTCGACCCGTGATGACCGCAATGGGCCGACAGCAGACTTCATCCGTTTGTTCGTCCGAATAATTCCACGGCAAAAGCATCATCGATGCAACTCTGCCTGCTCAAGGGGAGGCTGTGCTCAAAGCTGTGTTCAAGTCGGCACCGTTCTGCGACCGCAGGATGCGATCCAGGAAGATCACCTCGTCTGTGTCGCCGACGGCGAAAAGCGGCAGAGGCCTCAAGCGGTGGCTCCGCCAGCAGCACTGGATGTCTTGGCAGGACTGTCTCCGCGTTTTCGACCTCCCGCGGGACTACTCGTCGATCTGCCCGGCTCTCTCGCGAAAGAAGTCGGAGGACGCGATCCGGAACAGGCTGGGCAGGAATCCAGAGCCTTCGGCATCGCAGCCGGAGCCTGCAACCCATCGGCTTCGACCTCAGCAAGGCTATCGCAACCGGTTTCCTCCCTTCCACTTCCAGCACAAGATCAGCGATTAGCGTAAGCCCCCAGTGAGAAATCACCGGGGCTTTGATTTTCGCAGCCCCGCATCGTCTACCTGCGATATTCGCTGGCTCGCATCCTGCACGGTCCCGAGCAGAGCTGCCGCAATGTCGTTGCTACTTGCCATGCCGACGGACATCCTTCTCGAGACAACACGGAGGGAGGACGAATATGCTGAATTTTCTGAGATCGATTTGGTGGGGGTTCTGGAACACGTTCAACGGGCTCGTATGGGGCGTTCTTCGCCTCTTCGGGCATTACCCGCCGGTGCCCCAGGCGAAGCACGACAACCTGTCGACGGAGGATGTTCAGCAGGAACTCCAGAACGCCAGAGATCGCGCCAGCATAGCAGAGCCAGACGACCTTGAGACGCGGGTGGCTCTGATCTGGGGGTACGCACATGCCGACGCCCGCGTTCGCACGGAAATCGATCTCGGAATTCTTCCCGAGCCGCAGCGGCACGCGCTGATGCTCATGTCGGACCTCGACCTGCTTCGGCTTGCCGGAGATCGATCGCTCTGTGCGAAGTGGCACCTGGGCGGCGGCAAGTTCCCACGGACAAAGAAGAAGGCCCCGGAAGCTCCGGAGCCGTCGAAGGAGGAGGTCGTGTCGCACGCGTTCATGCGTCGGCAGCAAGCTCGTCGTTGGCGGGTCGAAGACGACGAGACGCCGTCGCTGACATACGCACGCCGATAGACTGCAGAGGCCGCCTCTGGGCGGCGTTTTCGCGCTCAGGACGCATGCTCTTCTCGAACCGAAGGATCGCCTCGTCCAGGCCGGGGATCTCGTGAAGTATGTCGCTGAAGCGATCGTAGAGTTGCTTTTCCTCGTCCGTCGTCATCGTGCGACCGCGATCTTGCCGGACTTGATGCCGTCGATGAGGTCCTGGCGCTGCTGCAGGGCGTTCCGGAGATGTCGAACCTCTGCTTCGAGGGACGCAACGTGACGGACGGCGCGGACAGCGACACGTCCAAGATCGTCGGCTCTCCCGCGCGCCTCCTCCAACTCGCAGGCGTACTTGTATGCCGCCCGGCATTCGCGACGCTCGTCGGCGGCCTGGAAGCCGGCGGCGAGGGCATCGGTCATCGTCGTCGCGATGACGGTGGAGATGAGGCCGAGCTGAAGAGCGGCGACGCCTGCGGGGTTTCGGGAATCAAACATCGATACGTCTCCCTGTTGTTCGACCGACATCCGATCGGAAAAGATCCAGGGAAAAGTTACCAGAGAGCCCGAGACGCCGGCGTCAAGACGGTGGGTAAAAGGCCGGTTAAGCAGCTCTGCACTCGCTCGTCTCCTTGCACTGCCCGCAAATGTGGCTCCCCACCCATTCTGAACCAAAGTTCCTTCGGAAGCACATGCACCTGCGAATACCGGCCGTCGTGCTCCGTTCCTTCGAACGAACAGGAGGCGGTGGAGCAAGATGAAAAAGACCCTCACGCGTCATGTAAGTCTGCGGCGCACCGAATGTGCGGTCGGGTAGATGCTCGAGAATTTCCGCCGGCTGCCGGCCGTCCTTCAGCATCTTCAGGATCAGCTCGTTCTCCCCTTCTCCCACTTCAGTTTCGGCATGTCGTCCTCCGTCTTCTTTTGTTCTCGACGGGAGAATGGTGAGTCACCGGCGGACCGGAGGCAAGCGACGCCGTGTCTTCGGGATTCCATTAACCTTCGGCCACGAATCCTTCGTGATTTCGACGCCGCGAGTCGACATACAGCCGGCCGACCGGCATGGACCGGCAGCCACTCACACCATCCGAGGAAACAATGGTCTCCGTCTGGAGCGACAAACACGGTCGCTATCTCAACCTTGCGAAGCTCGAGGATGCCGTTCTCGACAGCGAGAACTACTTCGACGAATGCCGGAGGAAGCAGTCCGAGTACCTCGCCACGCTCAACGGATGGCAGCTCCGTTGGGAGAGGATCAAGATGTTCTTCGGCGCCGGCCGATATCAAGCCTAACTCCGAGCCGAACCGACCGTACCGAGCTGCAGCGTTCGCTCGTCGGTCTGCACCGGGTTATAGGGAAAGCACGATCGATCTCCTCGAAACCGAATGATAGCCTTCACCGCAACCGATGATTCTATGAGGGGAAGCGTTCGTGCCTGCAAACTCCGCAACAGGAAGCAAACCATCGAAAGCTGCAGGCGGCGTCGACATCACGGCGACGAAGAAGCCGCCGATGGAGACCGAAGAGCTACGCAAGGGCATCCGGAAGTTCTTCCGCGAAACGTTTCATGAAGACGAAGCGGGCCTCAGGCGCGCTGTCGGCGGATTCAAATGGGGCGTGTACGCGTTCTATGATTACGATGGCGAACCGATCTACGTAGGGCAGACGAAAGAGAAGCTCTCGGGCCGCGTCGGCCGCCATCTGACGAACCAGCGGACCGATGCGGTCGCTATGTCCGTTCTTGATCCATTCGAGGTAGCTGAGATCGAAGTCTGGCCGCTTCCCGAGTTCCAGGGTGTCGGCAGCAAGCACCCGAAGTACAAGGAGGCGAACGACCATCTGAACGCGTTGGAGCACATGATCTTCACGCGTCTCCGCCAGCAGAGCCGTTTCAAGGTAATCCTCAACGAAAAAGACCCGCCCGCTCCGAAGGTCGAGATCGAGGAACCGGCTTCGTTCAGAGGCACGATCCTCAATGAGCAGATCCGTGACCTGCGCGGCCATCCCGATATCAGGCTGGCGCGTCGGGCCCTTACCGTCTCCAAACTCGCTCAGGTTATTTCGGAACGGGAGCTCAAAGGACTGGGACTGAGGCGCGTCCTGCTGGCTCAGGCGAGCCGGATGCGCTGGCTGGCGGAGCAACGCTTTTTCGCTTTAGGCGGCGAGGCTGGGGTCGAAGAGGGCCACGAGGACGAAGAAACTGGGGAAACGGATGAATGATGCCGGCAACAGCGCTTCTTATGTTCTCTTGATCGGAGACGGCGCCGACTGCTTCACGACGTTGCCGTCGCGGGTGATAGTCGTCGTCCTGACTGTCTCGACCCCTTGATACTCGACGGTAAAACCCACCTGATGCAGGTGGTGATCGTTCCCGCCGAAGCATGAGTGGAATGCCTTGAGGATGCCAACCTGATCGATCGTCTGAGGCGGAGGAGAGGGATTGTTTCGCGGTGCCGGGATCGTGCCGGGAAACAGGTAGATGCACGGTGGAGGCAGTTCGTAGGGTCCAATGGTCGTGACCGGCGCTGCGCCGGCGGCGACCTTGGGGCATGGACGGCCGATTGTTCCGCACGCCCAATCCCAGATGATCAGCCCGTCGACGCGCTGGCTCCGGGATATAATTTCGGCCGAGAGCCGCGTGTGGATTCCCGACCATGCATTGTGCGGCGGCGAAGCGCCGGGGTTCGAGCACACCGACCAGATGATGAATTCCTGTACGTGGGGCGGCCTGTCGAAGATGTTGGTGTTGTTGCCGTCGAGACAGCCCTTCAGCTCGATGGCCGCCTTCCTGCCGTCCAACAACTCGACGACGTAGTCGTGCCTGTTCGCTTCGCCGGCAGATTGCCATTCGGCGATGGCGCCCTGGTCCTGCATGTGGTTCAGGACGTGTCGGACGAACTCCCTCTTCTCGGACATCGTCGCGGAGAACTGTCCTCGCACCCGCTCGACGGCACCGCGGAAGAGACCGCTGTTGTAAAACTCTTTCTCGTCCAGTCCGTGGTCCCCGAGCTTGTGGGATTCGGTCTTCAGAACTTCCGCGAACGTCTCGATCTGCCTCCGCAGATCCGCGTTCGCTATGCAAGGAATCGGCGACTCTGCCGTCATGCCACATTGATCCCGTCGGTTGATTCGACCGACGTTGCTACACCCGCGAGTGGCTCCAGCAAATGATGAGCAAGAAAGCGAACCACGGGCACGGCGACGCCGTCGCCCATGAGATGATACGCTTCGTTGTACGGTTTCGGCAGCTTGTACGAATCCGGAAGCCCCATGAGGCGGGCTGTCTCCCGCGTGGAGATCAGGCGGCTGCGCACCACGTTGCCGTCAACGACGATGATGGTCTGGCGCGACGAGCCTCCAGCAGGCGTACGAAGACAGCCGGCAACGTCATCGAAGCGCACTTCGGCGCGCACGCCCCGACCTTCGGCATCCTGACGAGTCCTCTTGTAGATGCCTCCGACCATCCGCCGTCCAGCCCGTTTGGCAGCCTCGACCTTGGCGCGGTTGATGGAAGACATCGAGTCAAGCAGCTTCGCCGTCTCGGCCTGCGTGTGCCACTCCACCGAGGCCGGATTCTCTTCGATGATGTCGGCAAACGTACTCGTTCTCATGGCGGGCATCGACAGATTCCACCACACCCAGTTCTCCATCGCTTTCGCAGGAACGCGCTCGACGGCGTTGCGGAGGCCACGCGTATGGAACGGCATCGTCGCTCCCGGCGCCACGAGAGCAGGATCGATTTCGATGTCGTCTCGGACTCCGACCACGAAGAGCCGCGGACGCGACTGGGGAACGAAAACGGCGGCATCGATGACGAGCGCGCCGTAGCGATAGCCGTGTTTCGTGAAGGTCTCGCAGATTGCGGCGAAGTCCTTACCGCCGTGCGAGGTCAGGGCGCCGTTGACGTTTTCCAGAGCGATGACGTGGGGCGCGCGGCCGTCCTCCCGGAGGTCGCGGATGATGTCCCAGAAGGGATAGAACGTTCCTGAGCGCTCGCCCTTGAGACCCGCGCCGCCACCAGCCAGCGACAGGTCCTGGCAGGGGAACGAGCCCCATACGAGGTCGGCCACGCCCGGAAGCTTGTCGATAGTGACCTTACGAATGTCGCCGACTTCGAGCTCGCCACCGAGCCCCCAGTTCAACTGGTAGGTCAGTCCCTTCTTCCGGTCGAAATCATTAGCGAAGACGCATTCCCAGCCCTTTCCGAGGCCAGCACGCGCCATCCCGGCGCCGGCGAAGAACTCGTAAAACGTTGGCTTGGACATGATCGCTCCCGATTTCTTTTTCATAGGTTATCAACAGCCGGATGAGAATAGAACCCTATTAGTTTACGATTTGTTCTCTTTCCAGAGGTTTATTCCGGTCCTCTGCCGAATACATGCTCTGTGGCTGCCGCGCTTCCAATCCTCCGCGACCGTTCACCGAGGAAAGAGCGAAGTCTCTCCTCCAGCGCAAGGCCGGCCTTCAGCTCGCATTCCCACACAGTCATCACACTCCACCCCGCTTGTACGAGGCTGGACACGTTCCGGACATCCCGTTCCCGGTTGCGGGCGACCTTCGCGAGCCAGTATTCCTGACGTGTCGCCGGGATCCTGGCGCCCCGCTTACAGTCGTGCCCATGCCAGAAGCATCCGTGGACGAAGAGTACCTTCTTGCGCCCGGAGAACACGAGGTCGGGCTTGCCCGGAAGCTGCGCGCCATGGAGCCGATATCGATAGCCCATCGAGTGCAGCAGGCGCCTGACGACGATCTCCGGGGTCGTGTCTTTCGACTTCACCTGGGACATTGTCCAGCTTCGATGCTCGTCCACGCCATTCACCGGGAAGCAAGCCTCATCAGGTAGCCGAAGTCCAGATCCATGCCCGACTGCCTCATCGCCACAAGTCCATTTGATTTCTACTCGGCCGGGAATGCGGCGTCGAGATCCACGCCCCGCATGGAAGGGTGACTGAGCGCCGAGCTTCTACGCGTAGACGTTGGGCCTGTGCGCAAAGAGGACCTATCGTCCGACTTAGAATTCTGCTGAGATCATGCGGGTTGTTGGCGCTAGTGGAAGCAAATGGAATACAGCGACGATTTCAGTGATAGCAGACATAAGGCATGGTGCATCTATTGTGGTAAGGCCATTGCCGGGTTGGATGTCAATCGCGATCACGTGCCCACCAAGTCGCTGCTTTCCAAAAACCTTCGGGACAAGGGTCGCAGGTTCGATGCTGGGGAAGACGTCCCTGATGGTTATCTCCCTCAGGTCGTAGTTTGCAAAGAATGCAATTCGGGATTTTCCTTGGATGAAACATACCTGTTGTGCGTCTTGCATGCTGTTATGGCAGGTTCCTTATATCCGAATCCAGCCACACATGCTGAGGCGGCGACCATCTTGAGAAGCAACCGGACCATAGTTCGTTCGCTGAAGCAGCATCCAGATGGGCAGTTGCAACTATTCGACAATTTGCAACCGTTCACTCTCTATCCCGATGCTCAAAGGATATCGAGAGTGGTCCTGAAGAATGCGCAAGGACACGCATATCACGAGCTGGGAGAGCCTAAACTAGACCCGCCGGCCCAGGTTTCTTTTCTGCCTGTTTCCCAAATGAGCCAAGAACAGCGCGATTCATTTGAAGAAATTGGCGGCGGATCAGACGTTTGGCCTGAGGTTGGCAGTCGCATGCTTCTCCGAGTTATCGACGGATCGTCGATGGCCGGCGGCTGGGTTGTGGTCGAAGAAGGACGGTATCGATATGCGCTCGACTGGTCGGATGGCCTCACCGTGCGCACAGTGATCTGGGAATATCTAGCGACGGAGACAATCTGGGAGGTGTAATGCAAAGCCCACTACGGCATCTTGCCGACCTTACCCCCGAACGTAAACAGCTTGTTGGAAACCAATCGGGAGACATTTCAGGAGACGTGACCTCTCTCCCGCATCCCGAACAAGCGAAAATTATGAGTTATTTCAGGGACATGTGATTGGTGCCGCTTGCAGGACTCGAACCTGCGACCCCATCATTACGAATGATGTGCTCTACCGACTGAGCTAAAGCGGCCCGGTTGTGATCCGTCTGTCACGGATCAGCTTCATGGCGGGCTGATACAGGCAATGCCGACGGATTTCAAGCCTTGAATGCGTGGCTTTTGAAATTTCCGCAAAAAGCTTTGCCTGTCCAATGTTTAAGGGGCGTATCAGGCTAAGGCGCAGATGCGGCCCCTCGCAACCTCGTATTCCTGGACCAGCCGATCAACCAGAGCCGCTACCGGCTCCACCGCCTTGACCGCGCCAATACCCTGGCCCGCGCCCCATATGTCCTTCCAGGCTTTTGCGCCGCCGGAAGCCGATTCGAAATCCATCTTTGAGGGATCCGCTTCCGGCAGCTTGTCGGGGTCGAGGCCGGAGGCGACGATCGAACTTTTCAGATAATTGCCGTGAACACCGGTGAAATAGTTCGAATAGACGATGTCTTTGGCATGCGCATCGACGATTGCCTGCTTGTAGGCTTCGGAGGCGCGGGCCTCCTGAGTGGCGATGAAGGGGGAGCCGATATAGGCCATGTCCGCGCCCATCGCCTGTGCCGCGAGGATGGAGCCGCCATTGGCAATGGCGCCGGCAAGCAGCAGCGGGCCATCGAACCACTCGCGGATTTCCTGCACGAGGGCGAAGGGAGAAAGTGTGCCCGCATGGCCGCCGGCGCCCGTCGCGACGGCGATCAGCCCATCCGCGCCCTTGCGGATGGCCGACCTTGCATGGCGATCGTTGATGACATCGTGCAGGACGATGCCGCCATAGGAATGCACGGCCGCATTGACTTCCGGCACGGCACCGAGCGAGGAAATAACCACCGGGACCTTATATTTCACGCAAAGGCCGAGATCATGTTCCAGTCGCCGGTTGGACATATGCACGATCTGATTGACCGCGAAAGGCGCGGCCGGACGATCCGGGTTGGCCCGGTTGTGCGCGTCAAGCTCTTCGGTGATCATCGCCAGCCACTCATCGAGCTGGCTTTCCGGCCGCGCATTCAGCGCCGGGAAAGCGCCGATGACGCCCGCCTTGCATTGCGCCAGCGTCAGTTGCGGGTGCGAAATGATGAATAATGGTGACGCTATGACCGGAAGACGCAGATTGTCTTTCAGCACGGACGGTAGCATGGCTCCTCCCCCAGATTACGTTTACGCGCACGTAAGTCATTATCGTGTTCGGTGTCGGATTGGAAGCGAAAACAGTACCGCGAGGCGTCGCCGAACCTGCGTTCGTAGCGCCACAATAGATCGATTTTCCCCAAGACAATCCGGTCTTTATCACAAACGATGCTTGCGGAGGGGCGGCATAGCCGTTACCGAATCGTGAACCCATGGCGCAGCGCCGCATATTTTGCAAAGCGCATTAGAACAAGGATCGGTCGTGAGCGGACTGGAAACGGCAATCAGAAATGCTCTGGAAAAATCGGACAGATCGAACGCCGAAGTTCGTGCACGTATTTATCAATCGTCCCGTCAGGCGCTGGAAGCGGGCCTGCGCAAGCAGGGCATCGACGACCCGCAGATTGTTGCCCAGCAGCGCCAGCGGCTTGAAAGCCTGATCCACCTCATCGAGAACGAGGAACGCAACCGGCTTCTGGACAGGGTGGAGCAGCAATTGCGGCCGCCCGTGCAGGAAAGCGCGGCGCAGGATGATGGTTCCGTCGATCCCGTTTCGCAGCCGCCCCATCGGGATGAAGTGGCTGTCGAGCCGGAACTGCGCGGTGAAACGCGCGATGCGCGACCCGGCGCCGCCACGGCTCCGGCATCCCCCCGGCCAGGCCGGCGCGGCGGAAAACCATCGAGGAGAGGTTCCAGCGCGGCTGACGCATCGCTTGCCTTCCGCCCCGAAGGTGCTGTTGGTCGCCGCAAGCGCCGCGGGCTTTTTGCCCGGCTTTTCATCTATGTCACGCTTCTGGCCTTTGTCGGTTTCGGCGCCTGGTGGGCCTATTCCTCGGGTGTCCTGCTCTCTCCGGAACAGCGGGATACCAGCGTGCCCAATCCGCCGGCGCAGGTGCAGGCAGAGGACTTTAATGGCGCCGAACCCGCCCCGAGCCTATCGGCCGGGCGTGGCTTTTCCGACGACTGGGTCGAGGTTTTTAATGCCGAGCGCGGTAATTCCGGAGTTTCGGCAGGCCCACGCGCCAATGTCGAAAATATCGCAACGCCCGCCGGCAAGGCAATTCGGGTGACGTCGAGAAGCGTGGCGCAGGATGGCGCCGTCAGCATCGAGGTTCCAGTCGAAGTGATGCGGGACATGGCCGGTAAATCCTCGACCATATCCATTACCCTGCAATCTTCCAGTGACCGGCAGACACAGGTGTCCGTCGCATGCGATTTCGCTACCTTGGGCGATTGTTCGCGCCACCGCTTTACGGCCACGGCCGAGCGCGCCGACATGCTGCTGAACGCGACATTCGAGCGTTCGCTGGCCCCCAACGCGCCGGGCAGGATTTTCATCAACAGCGATATCGATGGCAGTGGCCGCCCGGTCAACCTTTATTCCGTGCGCATCCTGCCGGGTCAGTAAAAGGGTACGAGCAGCCGCCAAAGGCGGCTCTCCTTATTTCTCTTCGGCTTTTCCGAGAAAATTCGGGCCCGCCCCCAATATCTTATTGTCGATCTCGCCGATCGCCTTCCTGTCCTTGCCTTCATAGTCCAGCGAATTGAGAATGTGGCGGATGAGATTGACCCGGGCCCGGCGCTTGTCATTGGCGCGTACCACCGTCCAGGGCGCGACATCGGTATGGGTCTTTTCCAGCATCTCGTCGCGCTTTTGCGTGTAGTCGTCCCACTTCGTCAGCGCGGCTATGTCCATGTCCGAAAGTTTCCAGCACTTCAGCGGGCTATGGCGGCGATCGTGGAAACGGTCGATCTGCGTTTCCCGTCCTATATCGAGCCAGAACTTGAAAAAGTGGATGTCCTCATGGGCGAGCATCTTTTCCAGGCGCGGCGTTTCCTTGAGGAAGCGCTTATGTTCCTCGGGGGTGCAGAAACCCATCACCGGTTCCACTCCGGCCCGATTGTACCAGGAGCGATCGAACAGAACCAGTTCGCCTGCCGTGGGAAAATGCGAGATATAGCGCTGGAAATACCATTGCCCACGCTCGGTTTCCGTCGGCTTGGTCAGCGCCACGACGCGGGCATAGCGTGGGTTGAGATAGGAGCGGATCGCGAAGATGGCGCCGCCCTTGCCGGCCGCATCGCGGCCCTCGAAAACTGCCATGACCCGCTTGCCTGTGGCCTGGAGCCAAAACTGGACCTTCACAAGCTCGATCTGCAGCGCCTCCAGCGCGGCATCGTATTCCTCGCGCTTCATTTTTTTGTCATAGGGAAAATTGCCGGCCGAGAGCTTGTTCTCCTCCACCCAGTCGGGAAGAACCGGATCGTCGATGTCAAAGCTGCGCAGCTTTCCGCCAACGGTAATCTCAACTGTCCGCTTCTTCGTTTCATCGGCCATGGTTTCCTCCGGCTGTTGTTGTGTAAAGGCAACTCGCCGCCAATGAGTTCACATCGCCCGGCAGAATTCAAGCGAAAGAGGATTGCTTGAGAAAGCTGTGGCGGTGTGACGATTGCAGCGTGGAATTTGCACATATACGCTGTGGAAAATATGCGGTGATGAATCTCTGTCATGAAGCTGGCCTATGAGATTTCGATGCGCTGTCGAGCGAGAGTGGAAAGCAGGCTGAAATGGCAGTCATGGAAGGCGATGGTGGATTAAGGCTTTTGGCAAAGAAGCTTGGCCGGAACTGGCTGCCTGTGCTCGTCGTCAGCATGCTCGCCATCGTGGCAGTTTCCGAGTTGCACACGCCCTATATGCCGGCCGTCCTCTGGCTCTGCGCGGTCATCGCCATTCTGGCCGTTCGCGAAAAACCGGCCTTTTCCGAAAAGGCCAAAAATGCGGCCGGACAGGTGGATGAGCCTGATGTTCCGGCTGAAAGTGTCATTTCCGGCGTCAGGGCGGGCCTTGCCGTGCTGGATACGCCCGTTTTCATTCTCGACAAGAATGCCAGCGTGCTGTTTCAGAACGGCGCGGCCGAACGGGCGTTTGGTCAGCTTCCCGCCGGGGCGCATATTTCCGCAAGGCTGCGCTCGCCGGGCCTGCTGGATGTCATTCGCGAAACCATCACCACCGGGGAGCCCAATCAGGTCGAACATTCCGAGCGTTTCCCCTCGGAACGGGTCTTCATCGTCCGTATCGCCCGTGCGGATATGGGCGAGGGGGCGGGCCCGCTTTTCTACATCCTGTCATTCCGCGATGTCTCGGAACTTCGCCGCATCGACCGCATGCGCAGCGATTTCGTCGCCAATGCCAGCCATGAACTGCGCACTCCGCTGGCTTCCCTGCGCGGTTTCATCGAAACCATGCAGGGGCCGGCACGCAACGATCCCAAGGCGCAGGAGCGTTTCCTCGCCATCATGCTCGATCAGGCAACCCGCATGAGCAGGCTCGTGGATGACCTCATGTCCCTTTCGAGGCTGGAGCTGCGCGCCAATATCGCGCCGGATCAGAAGGTCGATCTCGTTCCCGTCATAGGTCATGTGCGCGATACGCTTCTGCCGCTTGCCAACGAACTCGATGTCGATATCACCCTGCATCTGCCGCATGGTCCTGCGGAGGTGCAGGGAGATCGCGACGAGCTGGTGCAGGTATTCCAGAACCTCGTGGAAAATGCATGCAAATACGGCCAGGAAGGCAAGATTGTTGATGTCTGGCTGCGGGCTGAGCCCGGCAAACCGGTAGAGGTGAGCGTCGTCGACCGGGGGCCGGGCATACCGGCCGAACATGTGCCGCGGCTGACGGAACGGTTTTATCGCGTCAGCGTCGCCGACAGCCGCTCCAAAAAGGGAACGGGGCTTGGTCTTGCCATCGTCAAGCACATTCTCACCCGCCACCGCGCTCGGCTCATCATTAAATCTGAACTGGGCAGCGGCACGGATTTTACCGTCAGATTCTGACATAAATACCCGTACATACAAAATATCACGTAAATTTGCATTTTAAATCAATTATTTAGCTTGTCACAAATCTTTCATCGAAGTGACATAAAAGGATGGGGCTACGGTGGTTAAGAAGAGGTCGCCGAGCGCATGCTAAGAGCGAGTGCCGCTATCGGCTGCGTCCACAAACAAGCCCACGACGGGAGAGACAAATGAACTTCGTTAAATTTTCCGCAGCAGCTCTGGTGGCTTCTGTCGCCTTCGCTGGCGCCGCCGCTGCTCGCGACCAGATCCAGGTTGCCGGTTCCTCCACGGTTCTGCCTTATGCCAAGATCGTTGCCGAGACTTTTGCCGAAACCTTCCCGAACTTCAAGGCTCCGGTCGTCGAGTCGGGCGGCACGGGTGGTGGTCTGAAGGCGTTCTGCTCGGGCGTGGGCGAAGGCACCATCGACGTCGCCAACGCATCGCGCAAGATCAAGAGCGACGAACTGGCCGCCTGTAAGGCTGCTGGCGTTACCGACGTTCAGGAAGTGAAGATCGGTTACGACGGTATCGTCTTCGCAATGGATTCTTCCAACAAGGACATCAAGCTTGAGCCGAAGGACCTTTACCTCGCTCTCGCCGCTGAAATCGTCAAGGACGGCAAGCTCGTTGCCAACCCCTATAAGAAGTGGTCGGAAATCAACAAGGAACTGCCGGATGTAGCGATCGCCGCTTACATCCCGGGTTCCAAGCACGGCACCCGCGAAGTCTTCGAAGAGAAGATCATGGCTGACGGCTGCAAGGAAGCCAAGGCGACCGACGTCATCAAGACGCTGATCACCGACGCCAAGCAGGCTGCTGCCAAGTGCGTAGCAGTCCGTAAGGACGGCGCTGCAGTCGACATCGACGGCGACTACACCGAGACGCTCGCTCGCATCGACGCCAACAAGACCGGCCTCGGCGTCTTCGGCCTCGCTTTCTATGAAAACAACGCCGACCGCCTGAAGGTCGCAACCGTTTCGGGCGTTGTTCCGTCCACTGAAACCGTTGCCAGCGGCAAGTACCCGGTTTCCCGCCCGCTGTTCTTCTACGTGAAGAAGGCTCACCTGGGCGTTATCCCGGGCCTTAAGGAATATGTCGAGTTCTTCGTTTCCGACGAAATGATCGGCCCGGATTCCCCGCTCGCAAATTACGGCCTGGTTGCCGCTCCGGACGCAGAGCGCGAAGAAATCCGTGCCAAGTTCTCGGCCGGTTCCACGATGTAATGAAGAAGGAGGGGTGCGGCCTGCCGCGCCCCTCATACCATCCGGTGCCTCTCCGCTTGGGCGAATGTCTCCGGTTGACAGTTCCTATTCATCGTCGTCCACATGATTGTCTATGGATTACAGATGGATAGGATGTATCAACCTTGACGCTTGCCGGACTTTGATACAGTCACTTGGCAGGCATTCCGGGATGGTCCAGCGGTCTCGTTTTGATGACTTTTTGATTTGCCCTATATCGCACCGTGCTCCTGCGGCACGCCGAGGGAACTCTAATGAACACATCGATCCTTTTGCTGATACTGGCGCTGATCGGCATCGGCAGTTATCTGCTCGGCAGCCGCCGTGCCGTTGCCCTGTCTGGTGGGCGTCCTTCCAGCATGCATTCCCGAGCCGGTTATCACGGTTCATACGCGGTCGTCTGGGCGGTACTGCCCGCGGCGTTCATTCTCAGCGTCTGGCTGATTATCAGCCCGCTCATCGTGACATCAGCGGTCCGCGGCGATTTCCCGGAAGACATCCGGGCGCAATCCGAAGCGCAGCAGAGCCTGACCTACGGCATGGTAACCTCCATCGCCCGCGGCCTTCAGCGGCTGACACCGGAAGAAACGGCGCAGGTCGATGCGGACACAAGCGCGGTGAGGCCTCTGCTTGCATCCAAGGGCGTGGCGATTGCCGGTGATCCGGAACGGTTCATGGTTGACGCCGCCCAAACGCTGAACACCATGACCGCCACGAGCCGTCTTGCGATGATCGCTGTCGTGCTGCTGGCCGCGCTTGGCGGCGCCACCTATGCGCTGCGGGCGATTGCACCGCGCTTCCGGGCACGCAACAAGGTCGAAAAGGTCATTCTCGGCGCTCTTCTTGTCGCATCTTCCATCGCTATCCTGACAACGATCGGCATCGTTCTGTCGATGCTGACGGAAGCGATCCAGTTCTTCAACATGGTTCCGGCTCACCAGTTCTTCTTCGGCACAGTGTGGGATCCGCGTTTTGCGGCTGCCGGTGCGACCGATTCATCGGGACAGTTCGGCCTGATCCCGCTGCTTGCCGGCACACTTTATATCGGCTTCGTCGCCATGCTGGTTGCCGTGCCCGTCGGACTGTTTTCGGCGATCTATATGTCGGAATATGCGTCACCCCGCCTGCGCTCGGTGGCAAAACCGCTGCTCGAGGTGCTAGCCGGCATTCCCACCATCGTCTACGGCTTTTTCGCGCTGACGACGGTCGGTCCTTTCCTCAGAGACATTTCTGCGCAGATCAACGGGCTGGCGACGGGTAACTACGCCAACTTCATCCAGGCGCAGAGTGTCATCACCGCCGGCTTCGTCATGGGTATCATGTTGATCCCCTATGTGTCGTCGCTGTCGGATGACATCATCACCGCCGTGCCGCGTTCGCTGCGCGATGGTTCGCTCGGACTTGGCGCCACGCGCTCCGAAACCATCAAGAGGGTCATTCTTCCGGCTGCTCTTCCCGGCATCGTCGGCGCCGTGCTGATGACGGCGTCGCGCGCCATCGGCGAAACCATGATCGTGGTTCTGGCGGCAGGTGTTGCTGCTCGACTGCAGCTTAATCCCTTCGAGCCCATGACCACGGTGACGGTCAAGATCGTCAGCCAGTTGACGGGCGACCTTGAATTCACCTCACCGCAGACGCTGGTTGCCTTTGCGCTGGGCATCACGCTTTTCGCCATCACGCTTTGCCTGAATATCTACGCGCTTTACATCGTGCGCAAATACCGGGAGCAATATGAATGACCGACATCGCCTCTCCCGCAGCTGGTGCGAACGCCGTCAAGGCGACGCGTCGTGATATCGGCATCAAGCGCCGTTATGCCGCCGAACGCCGTTTCCGTGCTTATGGCATGGCAGCGATTTCCTTCGGCCTCATCTTTCTCTTCCTTCTGCTTTTCTCGGTTGTCTCCAAGGGTTACACCGCGTTCCAGCAGACGATGATCACCGTTCCGGTCGAGTTCTCCGAACAGATCATCGATCCCAAGAACGAGCGTGCCACCAATCCGGCCAAGCTTATGACGGCCAATTATCCCGTTCTTGCCCGTGATGCGGTTGCCAAGGTTCTGGGCGTCGCGCCAACGGACCGCACCGGTCTTCGCGCCGTCAACCTTCTGATCTCCGATAGCGTACGTACGCAGCTTCGCGATATCGTCGTTGCCGACCCCGCCGTTATCGGCACCACCCGCACGGTGACGCTGCTGGCCTCGGGCGACGTCGACAGCGCCTTCAAGGGCCAGGTCGATCTGACGGCGGATGAAGCCAATCGCCGTATCTCGAACCAGCAGCTCGGCTGGATGAACCAGCTGGCCGAAAGCGGGCAGCTTGGCAAGCATTTCAATACCGGCATCTTCATCAACGGCGCCTCGAGCCGTCCGGAAGCGGCGGGTGTCGGCGTGGCGCTGATTGGCTCCTTCTACATGATGCTGATCGTGCTGGTGCTTTCGCTGCCGATCGGTGTTGCAGCTTCGATCTACCTTGAGGAGTTTGCTCCGAAGAACCGTCTGACTGATCTCATCGAGGTGAACATCAACAATCTCGCGGCTGTTCCCTCGATCGTTTATGGTCTGCTCGGCCTCTCCGTCTTCATCAACTTCATGGGCTTTCCGCGCTCGGCCTCGCTGGTCGGCGGCCTCGTCCTGACGCTGATGACGCTGCCGACGATCATCATTGCGACCCGCGCTGCCCTGAAAGCCGTGCCGCCGTCAATCCGCGCCGCCGCCCTGGGCCTCGGCGCTTCCAAGATGCAGACGATCTTCCACCACGTGCTGCCGCTCGCCATGCCCGGCATCCTCACCGGCACCATCATCGGCCTCGCCCACGCGCTGGGCGAAACTGCGCCGCTGCTGCTGATCGGCATGGTGGCATTCGTAGCAAATTACCCGACAACGCCGATGGACCCGTCCACGGCCCTGCCGGTGCAGATTTACATGTGGGCGAATGAAGCGGAGCGCGCCTTTGTCGAAAGGACTTCAGGCGCTATCATCATCCTGCTTTTGTTCCTCATCGTCATGAATGTTGGCGCAATCCTGTTGCGTCGCCGCTTCGAACGGCGCTGGTAAAGGGAGATTGAGCAATGAACATGTTGTCGGAAGCAGCAGTTGAAAAGGCGCTGGACAAGAAAATGAATGAAGTCTCATACAAGATGATCGGCAAGGACGTTTCGGTTTATTACGGCGAAAAGCGCGCGCTTTACGACGTGAACCTCAACGTTCGCGAAAATACGGTGACCGCGCTTATCGGCCCGTCCGGCTGCGGTAAATCCACCTTCCTGCGTACCCTGAACCGTATGAACGACACGATCGACGGTTGCCGGGTCACGGGCAAGATCACGCTCGACACCGACGATATCTATGATCAGGCGATTGACGTCGTGGAGTTGCGCGCCCGCGTCGGCATGGTGTTCCAGAAGCCCAACCCTTTTCCGAAGTCGATCTACGAAAACATTTCCTACGGTCCACGCATTCACGGTCTCGCCCGCAACAAGGCGGATATGGACCAGATCGTTGAGCAGAGCCTTCAGAAGGCGGGTCTCTGGAACGAGGTCAAGGATCGCCTGCACGAATCCGGCACCGGTCTTTCCGGCGGTCAGCAGCAGCGCCTGTGCATTGCACGCGCCGTTGCCGTCAGCCCGGAAGTGATCCTGATGGACGAACCCTGCTCGGCGCTGGATCCGATCGCCACTGCCAAGGTCGAGGAACTGATCCACGAACTGCGCACCAATTACACGATTGTTATCGTCACGCACTCCATGCAGCAGGCGGCACGTGTTTCCCAGCGTACGGCCATGTTCCATCTCGGTCACCTTGTCGAGGAAAATGAAACCGACAAGATGTTCACCAATCCGGATGACCAGCGCACGCAGGATTACATCATGGGCCGCTTCGGCTGATCGCGGCCGGCGCTTTATCGCAACCCAACAAGACTGGTGCCGCTGCGGCCCCGCTTCGGGCGGTCGCATGCAAGGCCAAGCCGGAGGAATAGACCGTGAACCAGACAACGACCCATTCGCATATTCTGTCTGCTTATGATGACGAATTGAAGTTCCTGACGCGACGCATTGCCGAGATGGGCGGTCTCGCCGAGCAGATGTGTGCTGACGCCGTGCGTGCGCTCGTCAATTCCGACGCCGCGCTTGCCCAGAAGGTCATTTCCGATGACGCTATCCTCGATCATTCCGAGCGGGAGATCGGCGACAAGGCCATCGTCACCATCGCCAAGCGCCAGCCGATGGCGGCAGACCTTCGCGAGATC
Organism: Agrobacterium sp. FDAARGOS_525; assembly: GCF_003938925.1. Lineage (NCBI taxonomy): Bacteria > Pseudomonadati > Pseudomonadota > Alphaproteobacteria > Hyphomicrobiales > Rhizobiaceae > Agrobacterium > Agrobacterium sp. FDAARGOS_525. Next base: position 1,496,521 of record NZ_RKIU01000003.1, read on the forward strand.
ATCGGCACGCTGCGTATTGCAGCGGACCTCGAACGCGTTGGCGACCTCGGCAAGAATACTGCCAAGCGTGTTATCGCAGTGGCCGGAACGGGCGTGCCGCGCAAACTCGCCCGCGGCATAGAGCACCTGTCGGAGCTGGCGCTGGTACAGCTCAAAGAAGTCCTTGACGTCTATTCGACACGTTCCGCCGAAAAGGCCAATGCCATTCGCGAGCGCGACGAGGAAATCGACGCCATGTATACCTCGCTCTTCCGCGAGCTTCTGACCTACATGATGGAAGATCCGCGTAACATCACCACCTGCACGCATCTTCTGTTCTGCGCCAAGAATATCGAGCGCATCGGTGACCATGCCACCAACATCGCCGAGACGATCTATTACATGACCACCGGCAGCCAGCCGGAAGGCGAGCGTCCGAAGGACGACAGTTCCAACACGCTCGGTTCGGTGACCGAGTAACAGACAAGCAGCGGCTTGCGGAGTTAGCATATGGTGCCCAAGATTGCAGTTGTGGAAGATGAGGAAGCGCTGAGCGTCCTGCTTCGTTACAATCTCGAGGCTGAGGGATATGACGTCGACACCATACCCCGTGGAGACGAGGCAGAGATCAGGCTGCAGGAACGTATTCCGGATCTGCTCATCCTGGATTGGATGCTTCCCGGCGTTTCCGGTATCGAGCTGTGCCGTAGGCTCAGGATGCGGCCGGAAACCGAGCGCCTTCCCATCATCATGCTGACGGCGCGCGGCGAGGAAAGCGAACGGGTTCGCGGCCTCGCCACCGGCGCGGACGATTATGTGGTCAAGCCGTTTTCCACGCCGGAACTGATGGCCCGCGTCAAGGCCATGCTGCGCCGGGCCCGTCCGGAGGTTCTGTCTTCGGTGCTGAAGTGCGGCGATATCGAGCTGGATCGCGAGACGCATCGCGTTCACCGCAAAAGCCGCGAGGTGCGTCTCGGTCCGACGGAGTTCCGCCTGCTGGAATTCCTGATGACCTCTCCGGGCCGCGTGTTCTCCCGTTCGCAATTGCTGGACGGCGTCTGGGGTCACGATATCTATGTGGATGAGCGGACGGTTGACGTGCATGTCGGACGTCTGCGCAAGGCGCTCAATTTTTCCCATATGCAGGATGTCATCCGCACCGTGCGCGGTGCCGGATATTCGATGGAAGCCTGATCGGAACCGAACTGAGGGTTCCCCTCAGCATGACGTTCCGCCAAAATAAAAAGGCCCGAAACCGGTCTGGTGTCGGGCCTTTTTATTTTGAACCTTCCGCAAGCACGATAATTTCATCTCTTTGACGAGCGGTTGAGAGTCCACCGAAATTCGATTGAGGGGCGAAACCCGACGACGATGAATAAGCCTTGATGTTCTGCTGTCGCTGTCCGGGAAGCGCGGTATTTTGTCACAAAAAAACGGGCCCGAAGGCCCGTAGTTTTTGAGTGTCAAATGTGTGCCGCAACACTCAAGCCTTGCGGCGCTCGCTGACCGGTTGGTAGGCGAGTTTCGCATGGAATTTGCAATAAGGCGAAGATTCCAGCGCTTCACAGCCGCAGAAATGGAAATCATCTTTCAGGGGGTCGCCGACCGGCCACTTGCAGGTGCGCTCCGTCAGTTCCGTCAGCGTCAGCCGGCGGGAGATCGGAGTAACGACGTTTCTGGAAGGAACGTAATCGAGAATTTCCGCAGTTTCGATGCCGACCTCTTCCTGAAGAGCGGTCGCCGCGTTGGAGCGGGTCAGGATCCGAGCAGGTGCAGCGTTGACGCGGCCAGCGAAATTCGCCGTGCGCGGGGCAGGTGCAGCAGTCCGCTTGGGCGCAGAACGCGCCGACGTCACCGGGCCGCCAGCCTTGACGCGTCCGGGCAGATTAAGACGATGGACCTTGCCGATCACGGCATTGCGGCTGACGCCGCCCAGCTGAGCTGCTATCTGGCTGGCGCTCAGACCTTCGGCCCACAATTTCTTGAGTTTCTCGACCCGCTCGTCTGTCCAGTTCATGCCGCTTCTCCGCTTTTCGCGTGTATTTCGACAGAATCCTTCTCCGTCTCGCGGGCATGCCGCGAGCGTGGTTTCTGCCTGATTTTTGGTGACTAGTTCCGCCGCAATGCAGTCTAGTAATTAGCGATTAACCTAGTGCCACGCAGACTCCGTGGCAAGAGTCGCGGGAATCATCTCGAATCGATTTTCCGGTTTTCCCCAACTTGCTGGCGAGTTGAGTCAGAAAGGCAACACCTTGGGCCTTGCGACCTGCCACCTACTAGGGCTTGAGAAGCCTAGGAAATACGGACTTTTGTTGACATCGGCAAGCGAAGTGACAATAGTGCCCCTGCCGCCGCGAGGCGGCATTTTTGATTTTCAGGCGAGGGATAACCCTCGAAGCCTATTGACAACCGTCTGACAGCGCATCCGCGCAAGGAGTGATACAGCCATGGCCGAAGCCGCCGCGCCATTGTTCGATACATTTGCAAGAGCCCCCCTCCGCTTCGAGCGAGGCGAGGGCGTCTGGCTGTACACGGAAAGCGGCGAGCGATATCTCGATTTTGCGGCCGGCGTTGCCGTCAATTCGCTGGGCCATGCCCACCCGCATCTTGTCGACGCGATCAAGACGCAGGCCGAAAAGGTCTGGCATGTCTCGAACCTTTATGAAGTTCCGGGCCAGGAAAAGCTTGCCAAGCGCCTGACGGAGGAAACGTTCGCAGACAAGGTCTTCTTCACCAACTCCGGCGCGGAAGCACTGGAATGTGCAATCAAGACCGCGCGTCGTTATCATTATTCCAAGGGCCACCCGGAAAAGTTCCGGATTATCACCTTCGAAGGCGCCTTCCATGGTCGTACGCTTGCAACGATCGCAGCCGGCGGCCAGCAGAAATATCTCGAAGGTTTCGGTCCCAAGGTCGAAGGCTTTGACCAGGTACCTTTCGGTGATGTCGATGCGCTGAAAGCCGCCATCACGGCCGAGACGGCAGCGCTTCTGATCGAGCCCATTCAGGGTGAGGGCGGTATTCGCGCACCCAGCAAGGAATTCCTGCAGTTACTGCGGTCGCTTTGCGACGAACACGGTCTGCTGCTGATTTTCGATGAGGTGCAGACGGGCGTTGGCCGCACGGGTAAGCTCTTTGCCTATGAACACACTGGTGTCGCCCCTGATATCATGGCGGTTGCCAAGGGCATCGGCGGTGGTTTTCCGCTGGGCGCATGCCTTGCAACGGCTGACGCCGCTTCCGGCATGACGGCAGGCGTGCATGGCACCACCTATGGCGGCAATCCGCTGGCCATGGCAGTCGGTAATGCCGTGCTTGATGTCGTCCTCTCTGACGGCTTTCTGGAAAAGGTTCGTGATGTCGCGCTGGTTTTCCGCCAGGGCCTTGCTTCGCTGAAGGACCGTTATCCTGACGTTATCGAGGAAATCCGTGGCGAAGGCCTGCTTCTCGGCATCAAGGCCAAGGTGCCGTCGGGCGAGCTCTTGCAGGCCATGCGCGCCGAGCATCTGCTGGGCGTACCAGCGGGCGATAATGTCATTCGTCTCCTGCCGCCGCTCGTCACCACGGCGGAGGAAGCCCGTGAGGGGCTGGCACGCGTGGAAGCGGCCGCCGCTTCTCTCACAGCGAAACAGGCAAAAATCGCCTGAGGAAACACTCAAGGGCGGGCCTCTTTCCTGGGGCTCCCAAGCATGGGACAGTTTGAAATGGCTTCACCTAAACATTTTCTCGACCTGTCGGCCGTCAGCTCGCAGGACCTGCGGGTAATTCTCGACGATGCCCGCGAACGCAAGGCGGCCACCAAGGCCGGAACGGCGGAAAAGCCGCTTGCCGGCAAGATGCTGGCCATGATCTTCGAAAAGCCATCCACGCGAACCCGCGTCTCTTTCGATGTGGGGATGCGTCAGCTTGGCGGCGAGACGCTTTTCCTCTCTGGCACGGAAATGCAGCTCGGCCGCGCGGAAACGATCGGTGATACGGCAAAGGTGCTGTCGCGTTACGTTGACGCCATCATGATCCGCACGACAGATCATTCGCGCCTGCTCGAGCTTGCCGAACATGCGACAGTGCCTGTCATCAACGCCCTGACGGATGACACGCATCCATGCCAGATCATGGCTGACATCATGACTTTCGAAGAACATCGCGGTCCGGTCAAAGGCAAGACGATTGCGTGGACAGGGGACGGCAATAATGTCCTGCATTCTTTCGTGGAGGGCTCGGCCCGTTTCGGCTACCGCATGACGATGGCAGTGCCGATGGGCTCCGAACCGCATGACAAGTTCCTGAACTGGGCCCGCAACAATGGCGGCGAGATAATGTTGTGCCACGATGCCGACAAGGCGGTGGCGGGCGCCGATTGCGTCGTCACCGATACCTGGGTCTCCATGAATCAGGAACACAAGGCGCGCGGCCACAACATCTTCCAGCCCTATCAGGTCAATGAAGCCCTGATGGCCAAGGCGGAAAAAGACGCGCTGTTCATGCATTGCCTGCCGGCTCACCGCGGCGAAGAGGTGACGGATGCGGTGATCGACGGCCCGCAATCGGTGGTCTTCGACGAGGCGGAAAACCGCCTCCACGCGCAGAAATCCATCATCGCCTGGTGCATGGGCGTCATCTGAAAATATCACCCGTTTGATCAACGTCGGGCGGGTGCTTGAACTTCTCGGCAGCGATTACCATCTGTTGGACTTCGAAGAGGCTCGTCGGTTTTCTGGCGGGCCATCGTCACGATTTGCACGTTTTTCCCCGGAAGCGGTTTCTCTTCCCGGGTCTCTGTGCGACAAGCGGAAAAAGCACATTTCGAAAGCCGGACTTTTGGACGGTAGCGGCGCCACGGCTGCGCCAGGGAGTATGACATGGCAGATGTAACGGTTGAACTGGACGATCTCGATTTTGCTGGCGACGACAAGGTCGTGCCCTTTCAGGTCGAAGGTCTGGATGTGCGCGGCCGCGCCGTGCAGGTGGGTCCGCTGCTGAATGCCATTCTCCAGCGCCACGATTACCCGGCTGCCGTCGCCCGCCTGCTGGCGGAAGCGACCGTTCTGACGGCGTTGATCGGCACATCGCTCAAGTTTTCCGGCAAGCTGACGGTACAGACCAAGGGCGACGGTCCGGTGGACCTGCTGGTGGCGGATTTCACCGCGCCGGAAAGCATGCGCGCTTATGCCCGTTTTGATGAGGAGCGGCTGGCGGAGGCGCTTGCGGCAGGGGCGACTTCGCCGGAACAATTGTTGGGCAACGGTATTCTGGCCTTCACGATCGATCAGGGCGTGGGCATGCAACCCTATCAGGGCATCGTGCCACTCGATGGCTCGTCGCTGGAAGACATTGCCGGGGTTTATTTCCGTCAGTCGGAGCAGCTTCCAACCCGTGTGCGCCTCGGTGTGGCCGAATTCTTCGATCGCGACGGGGAAGGCAAACCGCGTCATGGCTGGCGTGCGGGCGGCGTTATCGCCCAGTTCCTGCCGCAGGCGCCCGAGCGGCTGCGTATGCGTGACCTGCACGGCGGCGATGGCGATGAAGGCGGTCACGATGTGCAGGAGGATGATGCCTGGACGGAAGCCGTGACGCTTTTGAACACCGTGGATACGGACGAACTGACGGATCCGCAGGTGCCGGTGGAACGACTCCTCTTCAGGCTGTTCCATGAAAGCGGCGTGCGCATCTATGATCCGCAGTCCATTTTCGATCGCTGCAGCTGCTCGCGGGATAAGATCAAGGGCGTGCTCTCGGGCTTTACCGCCGAAGAGATCAAGGCAAGCGAGGAAGACGGCGCGATTGCCGTGACCTGTGAGTTCTGCTCGACCACTTATCGCTACGATGTCAGCGAATTTGAAAACGCCTGAATAAGGGCCGCGCCTGCAAAGGCGCGGTTTTTCATGGCCTGCGGGTCAGTTCAAGACCCGCATCAGCCCCGGAGAATCCAGCGAAAATGCGGGTATGGTGACGTTGAACACTTCTCCGCTTTCCGTTTCCATCTCGTAATGTCCGAACATAAGGCCGGACGGCGTATCCAACGGGCAGCCGGAGGAATATTCGTAGGTGTCGCCGGGCTTGAGATGCGGTTGTTCTCCCACGACACCCGGTCCGTAGACTTCGTCCACCTGTCCATTCTGGTCAGTGATATGCCAATAGCGATTGACGAGAGTAACGGGAACATCCGAGTTATTCGCGATCACGACCTTGTAGCCCCAGACGTAGCGATCGTCATCCGGGTCGGATTGTTCTTCGAGATAATACGGATCAACCGTCACCTCGATATCCCTTGTCAGAGCACGATACATACGCGCCACACCTCGATATTTTCCCTGCCCGCTTATCCTACACTATAGGCTCTGGCTATCGTCAAGAAAATGAATGACTTGAGGGGCAGGAGCTGTCTCCCGTTGCGCTGTTTTTTACCGTTAGGGATAACGGAAAAGGTAAATAATGGTTGCCTGATACTGGCTTTCGAGGCCATCAAACGCGACATGGCCCGGCGTTCCCGCGGGGCCACGTCGCTTATTGAATGAATGTCAGGCCGAAACGGCTGCCAGACCCTTTACCAGATCTTCCAGCAGATCGTCCGTATCCTCGATGCCGCAGGAAAGGCGCAAAGTGCCGCCGGAGATACCGAGTTCCGCCCGTGCCTCGTCTGTGAGGTTCTTGTGCGTCGTGGTGCCGGGATGGGTGATGAGGCTCTTGGCGTCGCCCAGATTGTTGGAAATCTTCACGATCTCAAGCGCGTTCTGCAGCTTGAAGGCCGCTTCCTTGCCGCCCTTCAATTCGAAAGCCACCAGCGTCGAACCACCGGACATCTGCCGTGCAATGATGTCGGCCTGCGGGTGATCGGCGCGCCCGGGATAGATGACCTTGGCGACCTTGCCGCTATCGGCAAGGAAGTCCGCGATCTTCGAGGCATTGGCCGTCTGCTGCTTCACGCGCAGCGGCAGCGTCTCGATGCCCTTCAGAAGCGTCCAGGCATTGAACGGCGACATGGCCGGGCCGGTGTGGCGGAAATAATCCTGCAGCTCTTCCTCAATCCATTTCTTGTCGGAAAGGATCACGCCGCCGAGGCAGCGACCCTGGCCGTCAATATGTTTGGTGGCCGAATAAACGACGATATGGGCGCCGAGTTCGAGCGGTTTCTGGAAAAGCGGTGTGGCGAAGACATTGTCAACGACCACTTTCGCACCGATCTGGTTGGCAAGCTTCGCTACGCCGGCGATATCCACCACTTCGAGTGTCGGATTGGTCGGGCTTTCGAGGAAAAACAGCTTGGTGTTTGGCTGGATTGCCTTTTCCCAGTTGCCGAGATCACGTCCGTCGATCAGCGTGCATTCGATGCCATATTTCGGCGCGAGCGTTTCAACCACCCAGCGGCAGGAGCCGAAGAGCGCACGGGCGGCAACGATATGGTCGCCGGCGCGCAGCTGACACATGATGGCGGCGGTGACGGCGGCCATGCCCGAAGCAAGTGCGCGGGCGTCTTCAGCGCCTTCCAGCAGGCACATTCGCTTTTCGAACATGTCATTGGTCGGGCTGGCGTATCGGGCGTAGATAAAGCCGTCGGTTTCACCCTTGAAGCGCGCTTCGGCTGCTTCAGAGTTTTCGTAGACGAAGCCTTGGGTCAGATAAATCGCTTCCGACGTCTCACCGTAAGGGGAGCGTAGCGTACCGCCGTGAACGAGCTGGGTTGCCGGGCGCCATTTATTGCTCATGTGATCACCTTCAAAACAAAAAAACCGGCCGCAAAAGCAGACCGGTTCCTAGCACCCGGTCTTTTTAGCCACTTGTTTAACGTGGCTGCAAGCCGACCGGCCAAATCACCACGGGATAAGCTTGCCATACTGCCGTTACCGGCTTGCGTCAATGCTTTCCTTTTGGTTTTGTCGCCGTAAAAAGGAATGACGACCATGATGAGAACCACGGGCATTTTGGCGGATGGCGCAATCCGCGCGCTGTTTGCAGGCGGCAAGCTGAAAAGCGAGGCCGATCTCGATGTCGATCAGGTGCAGCCCGCCAGCCTCGACCTCAGGCTTGGCTCCAGGGCCTATCGTGTTCGTGCAAGTTTCATGCCCGGCCCCGGAACCAAGGTCATCGACAAGCTCAATCGTCTCAGCCTGCACGAGGTGGATCTCAGCCAGGGCGCGGTGCTGGAAACCGGCTGTGTCTATATCGTTCCGCTGATGGAAAGCCTTGCGCTGCCGGCGGACATGTCCGCCTCGGCCAATCCTAAGAGTTCGACCGGTCGCCTCGATATCTTCACCCGCGTCATGACCGACAATGCGCAGGAATTCGACAAGATACCGGCGGGATACACAGGTCCGCTCTATCTGGAAATCAGCCCGCGCACCTTCCCCGTTGTGGTTCGCCGTGGCTCGCGCCTGTCGCAGATCCGTTTCCGCATTGGCCATTCGCTGCTGAGTGAAAGCGAGCTTCTGAAACTGCACGAGACGGAAACGCTGGTCGCCAGCGAAAGCCCGAACGTGACGGGCGGTGGTATCGCACTCTCGATCGACCTCAAGGGATTTGGCGAAAACGGGCTGATCGGTTATCGCGGCAAACACCATACGGCGGTGGTGGATGTCGACAAGAAGGCCCAGCACGATGTTCTCGATTTCTGGGAACCGCTCTATGCGCGCGGCCGCGCCGAACTGATCCTCGACCCGGACGAGTTCTATATTCTCGTTTCGCGCGAAGCCGTCCACGTGCCGCCGCTTTATGCGGCCGAAATGACGCCCTTCGATCCGCTGGTGGGCGAATTCCGTGTGCACTATGCCGGTTTCTTTGACCCCGGCTTCGGCCACGCGCAGGCGGGGGGCACCGGCAGCCGCGCCGTGCTGGAAGTGCGCAGCCACGAGGTGCCCTTTATCCTCGAGCATGGCCAGATCGTCGGCCGGTTGGTTTATGAGCATATGCTGCAGAAACCGGAAGGCCTTTATGGCACCGGTCTCGGCTCCAACTATCAGGCGCAGGGGCTGAAGCTCTCCAAGCACTTTCGCGCCGCATAATGAGCCCCGGCGGGCGCTTGACACCCGCCGCGAACTATCCGATGTCTTGTTTGTGGGTGCGGGTGTAGCTCAATGGTAGAGCAGCAGCTTCCCAAGCTGAATACGAGGGTTCGATTCCCTTCACCCGCTCCACCTTATTTCTCAGGGCTTTCCGCCGTCTTTTGCCCTAGAAAAACAGAAGAGTTTTACAAGCTGTTTTACAGCTTATGTTCGCGTTCTGGCCTCGTTTAGCTGCCGGATCATCTCTTTCGTGGCGGAGTTTCGGCCCACGTAACGGCGAATAATTTTCTCAACCGTCTCTTCCTCCCATGCCATAATCTCGGCGATCACGCGAACTGACAGCCCCGCGATGTAGAACTTTGTCGCTGCGGTGCCTCGCAGGTCGTGGAAGTGCAGATCGCGTTCCAGCATGTTCGTTTTTTCTTTCGCCCGCCAAAACATCGTATTCAATCCGCTTGGCTTCCACGGCTTCTTTTTGGAGCTGGTGAGGATGACCGGCGAGCGCTTTGGGATGCGCTCAAGAATTTCATTCAAGGCGTCGTAGCGCGGTATGATCGCCTCGCGCTTGTGCTTGCTCTTGCCGGTCGAAATGATGATGGCATCGGGGCCGACATGCGACCATGACAGTTTAAGCAGATCGCTGACGCGCAAGCCGGTATGGGCGGCGAGGTCGATAACCCATTTCACCTCGTCAGAGCATCCAGCTTTCACCTGCGCAATGTCGGCGTCCGTCCAGATGATTTCGGATCGGTCGGAACTGTAGAGATGCTTAATGCCTTCGGCTGGATTGGCGCTAAGCTTGCCCATCGGGTCCACGCCATGGGACAGAATGCGGGAAAGAACCTGCATGCCAGTGTCTGCGGCGCGCGGCGTTTCGCTGTACTGGCCGCGCCATTGCCGGATGCGGGGGCGTATTTTGTCGGTGCGGTTGAACTGCGCAATGCTCAGATTGCCGAAGTATTCGGAAATGCGATCAATCCACGGCGACCAAACGCGCTTCGTGGAATCGGCGAGCTTCTTGAATTCTGTTGCCTTGTAGTGGGTGATGATGGAGCGGAAGCGACCGCTTTCCGGTTCCATACGGCTGGCGATGGCTTCGTTATAGGATGCCATAAAAGCCGCCGTTCCCGGCTGGCCGTCGAGCCTTGGGCCACCGCGCCAAGCGTAATAATAAACATTGCCCTTGGCCTTTACGGTGTGGATGCCCTTTAGCTCAACTGTAACCATGCTTCTTGTCAAACTCCGCAAGCTCGCGGTCCAGATCGTCTTCGTCGTTCTGTGCCGGTGGCGTAAAATGCCATCGAAATGTACCGTCTGGCAATGTGTCCAGCGCGGTCGGGGTCATGCCGTTCTTTTTTAGCGCTTCAAGGGTGGCGTTCACGTCGCGAATTCGAAGCGTCGGACGGCGGCTTTTCTTCTTTGGGTTTGGGGCAAGGTCAGCCATTTCCGGCCTCCGTCAAAAGCTTGGTGGCTTGAAGATCAAGGGTCGCCATGGCTTCTTCAAGTTCGCGAGCGGTATACGTTGCCCGGTCCGTTTTAAATTCGGGAATGCCAAGCGCCCAAAGGCAATTCTCGGCACGCTCTCGCGCCCATCTTTGTTGGGTTGGTGACAACGCGTTTTCGCTGAATGCTGTGAGGGCAACGAAACAGAAAGAAAGGACGTTCGCCTTGTCGGCAGCGGTTGGCTTTTTCATTTGCCGCCCTCCGACTTAGCGCGGTAGCGCGCTTCGGCTTCGCCTTTTAGTCGAAGGCCCGTAGCGCAACCACAATAGCCCTGCCACGCACCGTCGCGTCCGTGCATATCTCCTTCGTCTCCGCAGACGGTGCAATAGTCGTCGTCGGGGCTGGTAAAATCGAGGTCGTCAAGGTAGTCGAGTTCTGCGGCAGCTTCTTCGTTTACCCGACGAATGCAAGCGCCACAGACCCGGTAGACGGGTCCGCACATGCCTTCTTCATAGTCTCTGGCCTCGCGCAGATCGTCCGCAAAATGCCTGCACCAATCGCAAGTTCCTTTGCGATCCTCCTTTGCCTCGTCGGATTTAATGTATGCCCGGTATTCGTCAGAGCATTCTTGGCACATGTCTATCATTTCGCAGCCGAAGGAATCTGTCTCACCCTGAATGCGAGCGACGGCGGGCCGATCCGGGTGTTGATCGCAAGTCATACCTTCGGGAACTGCATGCGACCTGCCCGGCAAGCTGGAAATGGGACCGGTTACTTCGGCCATTATGCACCCTCCGGTTTATCGGCGATGTCCAGCAGGCGCTTACGGATTTCAGCCACTTCGTTTAGTGCAGGGTGCACCTCACGTTTAATGGTAGCGAACAAGGCGCGCGCGCCGTCCTCGTGGCTCTGGATGTAGTTTTCACCTAAGTCGCGCTTGAATACTTTTATGAAGCTATCGAAGCCATAACCAACGATAGCGTCCAGCGCCCGCATTTCCGTTTCTGTGAGGGTCAAGGTTGAAGTGAATTGCACTGCGATGTTGTTTTTCACTTTGGGCATGGATTGCCTCCTTCATCCTCAATCGCGTTAGGAAAGGCGGACAGAAACGCGTTCAATTCCGCTCCGGTGCTAAAGCCAAGCCACGTCCAGCCGAAGACGGTGGCGCTTCCAAACTGCCAGCGACCCGCCCGCTCGTGGATCGGCCGCGCTTCATTGCCGAAATTCTCATTCAGCCAACGCCGCATCTGGTTTTCTCGGTGGCAACTGAATGTGCCGGTGTAGCAATCAATCACAAAAGGAGTTGTTGACCAGACCTTGCGCATGAGTTCGCCGCGCTCGGTGTCCTCGTATGCGAATGTCACGATTCTCTCAAAAAGGGGCGTGCTCAAACCGCACCGCCGATCTGCTGGCGCTGGCGAGACTTCCATTTCACGTAGTCGATGAAGGACATGCTGCCATCGTAGTCAAGCCAATCCCTATATCGCTGTTGGTCGCGTGAGAGCTTGGGCGGCGAAGGGCTATTTTCGCGGACGGCGCGCTTGCCTTCATCGGTCACGGTGAAAATATCGCTGCCGCCAAAAAGCTCAACGTTAGCCCTGCGGGTCATAAAGCCCATGGCGGTCAACTCCATGCAATGAGTATGATCCGCGCTGCCTGCGTCTGTCACAAACCGGTTGCGATAGAAGGTGCCTCGTCCGTACTGGTCAAGCCCAAGGGAGTGTTGGAGGATATGAAGAAGGGCGGGCTTCATAGGTGTGCGCCTTTCTTTTTCTCCGCGCGCAAAATGCGCTGGGCGCGGTTGCGGCTGCGTTTGGCGAGCATGATTACCTCGTCCATTTCGGCCACGATGCGCCGGGCGGCTTCCGCTCTTGTGAGGAAATCGCCGGTCTCATTTTCGGGGGCGAGGCTGACGCTTCGGTCCATAAGTTCGCCGTACGCGACTACATAGCGACGATTACCCATTGGTGCCGCCCTCCAGCTTGGCGGGCTGGCTGGCCCACTCAGCGAGTGCAAGGGCGATCTCGTTTTCGGTCGCGGTCACCTTTGACGCGTTGCGATAGGGAACGATGGTCAAGCTTGCGGCTGCGTTGTCATACAATAGCTTGGCAAACGTGGTGACGTAAAGCTGGTGCGGTAGGCCCATCCATACCGGCACATGGTGCGGGTGGTCGGCGAACACGGCAACCATGTCGCAGCCGGGCGGCATGTCGATCAAAACCGAGATACCAAACGGCATGCCGTTCTGTAGGCGAAATGCGGGCTTCCTTTGCTCGCGGTCCGCCTCCCGGCTCATGATAACCCGCAGATCGTGGGCGGCGCGCAAGGTGGTATCGGACAGCAAGCCGCCGTTGCCACCCTTACCGCCTGCGCCATTCATGTCGAATTCGACGCAATCAATAAGCTTCTTCGCTGCTTTGACGATATCTGTCATGGGGTCGCCTCAAGGTTCTTCCGCCAGTCGAAAAAGCCGAGTGCGCCTTTGACCGGGATAAATTCGCAGGGTTTGGGATTTGCCAGCACGAAGCCGTACGGGCCGAAGAACCACGGGCTTTCGTGGCGCGTGACGCAATCCACGATATCGACGGTTCCTACGATGCCGCCGCGCGGCAAACGGCGTTCATCTTTTCGGCCCGGAAATGCAGGCCCGGTGCGGCCTTCGGGCAGGGCGGCGCGGGCCACATAAAGGCCGTCAAGCCACTCTTCCGCCGTCATGCCCTTGGCGGCATGGATGCAGACCGGCCCGCGATACTTCGTTGCCCACGTCCGGTTTTCGACTGGCTTGCCGAGTTCGAAAATGCAATGAACCCACGGCTGTCGGACGGACAGCGCCAGTTGCGGCAGGGCGGCGAGAACGGAAAGCTGTTCGGGCGTCATGCTCGGCCCTCCGGGAATGCGTTGTGTTCAACGCCGTCCAGCACGCGGCCTGCCGCCGTCTTGCCTACCAGTTTAACGGCATGGTGGGTGTCAGGCTGCGGCAATACGCGCGCCCAACTCCATGGCTTGTGATCAAGCTCGATCAAATATCCTGTGCGAGAAAGCGCGTGTGTGGAACATTCTTTTTCGGACCGCTCGATATATTCCGCATCACTTTCGGTTTCGATCCGCTCAAGCTTCCAAGGTACGGGCTTCCATGCGCCCCACTGTTTAAACAGGAACGGAATGCGATGGATTTGGCACTGGTTGCGCAAGGCGCGTATCCATTCGGGATGCATCGGACGTGCGCCCGGTCCGCTTTCTCCGCCTGCCACGACCCACATAGGAGGGCGTGCAAGGTGTACTTTGCCATCGGGGCCGACTTTCCGAAGCGGCGTAGCGAGCAGGTGAAGCGGGCCTAACAGCGGTTCGGCAGAAACCCAAACCATCCAGCCACGTTCGGCAATATCTTCCATGAACGGCCAGCGCGCAGAATAACGGGTCTGGTCCTCGGCGGATGTGCCAAGCCAGATATTAGGAAACGGCAGGTGTCGGCGTGCAAACAAGTAGTCGCGCATCCGCTCCGGCCTCTTGGTCAAGACCTGAAACGTGTGCTGCGGGGCGCTCGCCATGACGGCGAAAACCATGTCAATCCACTCGTCCGGCACGCCTTCTGCAAAAAGGTCTCCGTGGGCGCAAACGAAGATCATGCGCGGACGGCTCCAGCGCAACGGCTGTTCCATCCACTCCGCATTAAGACGCACCTTGCCGTTCCACACGGGGCCGGACTTCGTTTCAACCGTAAGTCCTTCCCGGCTCCTGTGATTTTTCAGCCGGGTTCCGGCGAGCTTCATCGCATAACAGTTGGTGCAGCCCGGAGAGACTACAGCGCAACCCGTGATCGGGTTCCAAGTGGCGTCGGTCCACTCGATTTTTGTATTATCGGACATGGTTGGGTTCTCTCTGGCTGGATGGAGGCGGGCGGCAACCGCCCGCGCTCCGGGTGAAATCACGCCGACATTTCGGGCTTGCCCGCGAACTTCGGCAGGCCAAGTTCTGCGGCGGTTTCGTGCAGGGCGAAGTTGACGGCCTTGGTGATGTGGATATCGGGCCGGTAAAGCATGCACGTCCACGAAAGCGTGCCTTCACGAAGGCGGTAGCGCAGACGCACGGGCAGGCGGATGCTTTCACCCTGGAAGAACGGCGCGATGTTGAGGACGAAGACGCCCGGCACGGTGATCGGGTCGCCGTTGGCGTTCTTGTGGTCTTCCTCGAAAACGATCTGGCTTTCGCCTGTTTGCAGTTTCAGGGCCGTCTTGACGCGGGTTTCCGCGTTGATCTGCAAGCCCTGCGAAAGCACTACCAGTTCATTCGGATAGGCAATCTTCGCCCGGAACAGCAATTCGAGGTCTTTCACCTCGTCAGAGTCCGGCGAGGCCAGTTCGGCGATATGGTCTTCGATGAATTCCGCGAACTCGTTTTGAGACAATGCTTTGCCATGGATGCCCTGCCAAGCTTTCCATTCTTCGGAAAGCGGGAACGCGTAGTGCACCCGGTGCTTGCCGTTGTCCGGGTCATCGCCGTGGTAGTCGATAACGGCGGTGAAGGCGGGGGTGCGCCAGTCCGTCACTGCAAAGATCACGCTGTTGTCCGTCTTGTGGCGCTCGACCAGCTTGACGAAGGAATCCAGCGTTTCAACATTGGCGGTGCCCTGCTTGCGCTCCGGGCGGGTGCGCCATGGCGCAAAGACTGCCGATACGTCAGACAGCTTGCCGCTGGTCGGGTCCAGCAGCGCCGGGACGTTGGAGGGGATGCCCTTGGCGTCGGCAGGTGCCGGAACCTGCACAATCGCGGCGTTGGTCTGCGCCGCGAGCTTTGCGATCTCGGCGACGGCGGTTTGGGTGAGTTGGTCCATTTCGGTTCCTCTGTTGGTGCGCCGGTCACTGGCCGGACGCGGTTGCTAAGGTTGGGAAATCAGCCTGCGGAGACTTCGCGCGGCGAAAACATGTCGTGCTGGCGGGGATGCTCGGTCGAAAGCGCGCCGTCTTCGACAACCCAAAAGACCGAATTCTTGCGTGGCAGCTTCGGGGTTTTGGATTCCATGTCGGCGGCAATCGTCACCATGCCGTCCTTGACGGACAGGGACAGTTTCAGGGTCACGGAACCCTTGAAAGACTGCATGGGGTTCGCTTCGGACATGTCCGAAAGCTTTTCCAGCGTCTGGCCGATCTCGGCGGAGAAGGCGGGGTTAAGCTGGCCGTTTTCCAACATGCCGATGATGGTGGAGGCATCGCGTATTTTCTTCATGCGAATGGTTCCTTGCGGTTTGGAGGAAGGTCACACGCGCGCGGCGGCGGCGTGGTAGCGTTCGATTTCAGCCAGCCGGGTTGCGCAAAGCGCCGCGCCGCCGATAATCGAAAGGATGAGAACCGCAGCGATGCAGGCCAGAAAGAAGCGGCAATAGGGTTGCTCGCGTTCCTTGCGGAATGTGCCAAGCTGCTGGCGGTTAAGCGGGTACATCGGGGAAATCTGGATCAAAGCTACCTCCATCCGTTCGGGAAACCGCCTCGCGTGAGGCGGAAACCAGAGCGGATGTTTCAGGCTGCGGCCATGCCGTCACAGAAGCCCGTGTAGGCGTCGTCGTACCAATCGAGCTTCTTGGCTTCGTCCAATGCGGCGCGACTCAAGTCGTCGGCGTACTGCCAAAGGTCATTCGCCATTTCGAGGGCGCTTGCTGCCGCAATTGCCTCAGTTGCAGCTTCGCGAAGGCGAACATGCAACGGCTTCGGGGTTTCGTCCTCGTCTTCATCTTCTGCAATAGTCGGCGGGACAAGGTTGCGCTCCGCAACTTCTGCGCAATGACGCAGATACAAGGCGCGATTGCGAAGCCTCTTTACATCGGTATCCATTTTGCTCTCCGGTGATGCTGTTGGATGATGGCCCGAAGGCCATCGCCAAACGGCATCAGGCCGCAGCACGCGCGTCCTGAACGCGCATGTCATGGAGCCGGGCAGTAGCGGCATCGCCGCAGCGGTGGATTTCATCGGCGGTGAACCATTCCCGAAGGTCGGCTTTTGTGCAGCCTTCGCCCACGCGCTGGATGGCATCCGCCATCGCCTGCGTCAGTTCGGTGTCGTTTGCGGTATCGATGCGCATTCCGGTATCTCCTGATTGGGGTGGGGCGAGCCTTTTTGCCTCATGCTCGGGAGGGCTTTTCAGCGGGACAACCGGCCTGCGACGAAGCCGATTGCGACCAGCAGGACGCTGGAAACGAGGTCCATGGCGAAGGAAAAGAAGAGGGCCTGCATCGTGACGAGAAGGCCCGCCGCCGTCGCCAAGGCGATATTCTTCGCGGTCGCCATGGTTAGAGGTACTTGGCCAGATCAAGCCCGACAGTGGACGCGATCTTCGCGAGCACTGCTTTTTCGTCGTCGGAAATGCCGCCGCTGTCCGCTACGTCCAGCGCGACCAGAAGGACGGTTTCGCTCATGTCGTGATCGGCCTTGATGTCTTCGATTTCCTTGAAGAGACCGGCCTTGCCCACGCGGCCCACGGCGCGGCTGCACGTTTTGTCCATCGTGGTTTCGATGGCGCGGGCATCGAACGCGCCGGAAAGGGCGGCGTTAGACTTCACTGCGGCGACAGCGGCCAGAAGCTCGCTATCGTCAAGCTCGCCGTCAGCCGTGGCGACGAGGGCGGATGCGGCGCAAACCGCTTCCAGAAAATCGGTCTTGCCGGAAAACTTCTTTGCCTTGTCTCCGACGAGGCTTTTGAACATTGCAAGCATAAGGCTCCATCCTTCTTTCGTTGAGGGAGCCGGGCGGCATGTTCACATTTCGAGGGTGCGCCGCCCGGCATTTCCCGTGCCGCCATGAGGGGATCGGCTTGGGATGGAGGAAAGTTATTCGGGATAAATCCCTAAGTCAAGGGACGCATCCCTAATAAAATGTCTCAGTTAGGGATTTGTCCCCAATTGGAGAGAAAAGAAAAGCCGCACTTGGTGCGGCTCTATGAAATCTTCCACGTAGAATTTATTTTTTCTGCCACACTTGGTCGAACCCTAAGCTTGTGAAGGCTAGAGGCTCACGTAGCGCCGCAAAGCAACTCTTTTCGTAGAATAAACGAATGGCGTCGTTTTTCTCACCGTCAAGCATATTTCCTTCCACCGTTGCTAGTTCGGCGGCATCGATCCCTTGCGGCTTTAGCGCCTCAGGTTTGATTTCGTAATCCTTACATTTATCCTGCGCGGCCAAGGCCATTCCTTTGAATTTCACGAACCGGCCTGCGGGCGTCAGTAGATCATCTTCCGCATCGCTGGACGGCTTGTCGGCCTTGCTCGTTGCCGCTGCCTGCTGCTTAAGGCATTTTACAAGCGTGGCTCCGACCTTGGAACTCCCTGCGGCGCGGAGTAGGAATGGTCGGTCACTTATGCCATCTCTCACAGCAACCTGTGTTTTTGCCTTCACAAAAGCTTCCGCTAACGCCATTGCGTTTGCATGTGTCAATTGCACCTGCGCAACAGCAAGATTGTCGCCAACGGAGCCGGTTTCACCGGATTGCTCAATCAGCCTTTTTCCGTCCACTGCAAATTCCATCAGCGGTCTTCTTCCAGCAAGAACATCAGAGTAGCTGAAACCGGGAATCGTTCGAACCATCATCCCGCTTTGCGCGGTGTCGCACGCAATCAAAACGCCCGATCGAACGGAAGATGCATAATTTGCCGTTACCTTGGTTCCACCTGAAAAGGGGTCATTTTCTGTTTTCGCGCTCCATGAATTGAAGCCTGCATGCGCTGGTGCCGTCCAAGCCAGCGCCGATAAAAGAACGGACCCCGCAAACTTTGAAAACATTCAATTCCCCTTTGATGCCGTCCCGGTACTTCGAATGATTAGAGCGCCGTCCTTCGGTAGCTGCCCGTCACTACCCCGCAGACGACTATCTCTGTTGAGTCGTCCCCTTCTAGTCGTAAAGGCTGGTGTTTCGGGTTGCTACTTCTTGGGGACAGGATCATTTCGCCCTCGCTGGTCAATTCAATGACCTTAAGTGTGGCTTCGACAAGATGACCGCTCCGGCGCTCGACATGTACCGTCAGTCCAGCTCTTACTGACAGGCCACTATCTGCGAAATCGACCACGGATACATAGCTGCCGTCTGGGTACTCCAAATCCATCGAATCACCTTTCACGCGCAAGCCATACTGTTTCGCCCTAGGGAACCGGGGGTCGCGCGCAACCGGTATGATCTCTCTATGCTCAGGATCATCGTCAATAATCGACATATCCAACCATGTGCCCGCCTGAATGTCGCACCTGACGAGAAGCCCTTCAATTTTTATCTCTTCCACGCCGTTGCTGTGTTGTGGTGTGGCGTCAGCTAGAAACCAATCGACGGTAGTATTAAGGGCTGCTGCAAGCTTCTCCAGCTTCTCAATGGTCGGATTTCGGGATTTGCCGCGTAAAATGTCCCGAACAAAACTCGGACCTAAGCCCGCCTTGTTGGCGGTCTCGTATGCATTCATTCCAAGGATATCCATTCGGATTCTAAGGCGTTTTTGCAGCGACGTTTCCATAGCCTCTTCTCGCATGCTGTGCGTTGTTACGTCCATCGGGAAGCATCCCTTGACAATTCGGGACAAATCCCGAATATGACGGCATGCAAAATCGTTACATCATCACAGAAAACGACATTCGGAATTGCTTGATCGAACGCGCCAGCGCTTACGCCAAGGCCGCTAAGACGAGTTTTTCTGCAATAGGCGTGGCTGCGGTCGGCGATAGCAAGTTCCTTTCGCGCGTCCAATCCGGGTTGAGTTTCAACATTCGCACTTATCAAAAAGTGATGGATTGGCTTGATGCTGCCGAGCGCTCGGCCTTTCGCGAGGCCGCAGAATGAACGGCCTCGTTTCCTTTTCGCGCGGCCAATCCTCCCGGCCTGCTGCGACCCGCGCCGGTGCGCTTTCCTTCTTCTCGCCCGGCGCGGGCAACTCTCGTTTTGCATGTGGGCCTCCGTAACTTCCTGACGCCCTGAAACTCTCATCTCCAATCAATTCCCACCACGGGAAAAACGCCGGGATTTTCCCGGCGCGGGAAAGGTATTGTCTCATGATTTCAAACGCATGGTTTCACCGCATCAAAGCCGCGCAACGTGACCTTATCCGCCTCGTGGGCGGCATCGAGCGTGCGGCGGAGATTTCCTCTATTTCGAAAAGCCACATCGGGCGCATGAACAACGCGACCGACCCGGAATTGATGCCGCTGCATGCCGTCTACGCGCTTGAAAGCGAATGCGGCGTGCCGGTTGTCACCTCTGCGATGGCCGAACTTAACGGGCGGCGGCTGGCCGACCCGGAAAATGAGCGCGCCGCCGAACAGTGCGTCGTCGTCACCTATTCCGAAATGGTCCGCAAGGCTGGCGATCTGATTTCCGGCGGCGCGGTTGCGATTGCCGACATGGTGGTGACGCCAGCGGAAGCGACCAAAATGGACCGTGACGCGGCGGAACTGGAAGCCGGTCTGGCAGCGTTTCGCAAGGCGCTCGCCAGTGTAAAAGCCAAGGGCGGTCACAAGGTCGGGCTTAGCGTCGTCGGGGGTGCGGAATGAAGCGCCAGACCGATCCGGCTATCACCGAACTGATGAAGCGCCCCTTGTCCGAACGTGCAAGGGGCTTTTTGCGGCATGTGAAATGCGAGGGCGGCAAGTTGGATTTGTCCGCCCTTGGCCTCGCTTACCATATCGTCGCCGAAGAATGCCGCAGCTGCGGCTATCTTCACATTACCGCCGATGGAGAGACTGCGAAGCTTACCGGCTTGGGGCAGGCGTACCTTGATCGTTTGATGAGGGCGCACTGATGGCCGATCTCATCACCATAAACGCCAGCGCCGAAGCGCTGCCATCCATGATCAAAGCTGCCGCCTTTCGTCTTGCCTCTGCTGCAAACCCCGCTGTTATCCTCGTAGCGAAACAGGAGGCTGGTCTTGTTTTTGATGCCGCCCGGCGGGTGGCGCGTGTTGCAGCGGCGAATAAGGCCCACGCTCATATCGTTTTCATCGCCCGCAAAGCGCAGACGGACGCTTTGGAAATCGAGGTTCTTGCGGACCGCAAGTTAGCCGATGAAGTAGACGCGGCGCAAACTCGCGGTGATCTCTCCAAGGGCGGGCGTCCTAGCAAGGGCCGGAACGAAGAGCTTACCGTTCGTGATTTTGGCCTCTCAAGGAAACAGTTGTTCGAGGCGCGAAACTTGCGTGACGCGATCACTAAGCAACCTGCTGCGCTTCGTTCTATTCTTGAAGAAATTCTTGCTAGCGGAAAGGAGCCAACACGCTCGTTCCTGCGCCGGGAATTGATGTCGGTTCGGTCTGGTATTCGTCGCGCGCACTCGTCCGAGAAGCCGGAAAAGGCCCGCATTGAGGTGTTGTCGGCGAAAAACTTGGGCAGGGTTGCGTTTCACGAACTCCACGCTCTCCGCCAGCGGCTCGAAGTTGAAGCGCGCTTTCTCGCCCTCATCGAAAACCACGTTGCGAATGTCGATCCGTTGTCACGGATTGAGGATGTCCTGTCGGACACCGTGCTTGATGATTTGTTCCACCGTGCAGGCGAGGGGTCGAACTGATGGCCCCTTACAAGCAAGTCAAGCTTCCGAAGCCCGGCCCGAGCGCCCTTGTCGTCATCACCGCCGCCGTCCGCGACGGAGCGGTGACGGTCGAATCGCAACAGCAGGGCGTTGCGGCAAACAAGTCTGTCAGCAACGGCTATCTGACGCGGGATAAGAAGGACGGAAAAACCTATTATCCCACCGACCGCGCCCGTGAAATGCTGGCAATGCTCGAAGGCATTGCGGAGCCGGGCGACATGCCGGAACGCGAAACAGAAAGTGCCGTGGTGCCGGTTGCCGATGCGTCGGGGCTGGTTGCCACGGTGGAACGGGCGCGGGCGCTTCTGGACGATGGCGACATCATCAATGCCCGCATCGTCGCGTCGGTCGCCTATAATCAGGCCAAGACTGCCGCACAGTTTGCGGAACAGATCGGCGCAACGGAAAAGCTGATCGCCAAGGCTCGGCGCATGCAGGCCGACGCCCTCTTGATCGAAGCCCGCGCGAAAATCCTGATCGCCGACAAATGGGACGAAGCGCAGGCGGCGGGCGAAGCCGCCACGCGAGGCAGGCCGAAAAACCTTCCCGATGGAAAGGTTTTTTCTGTCGATGATGCCGGACTGTCTTACAAAGAAATTCACGAAGCCCGCAAGCTCGCGGCGGCGGAGCATCGCGAACCCGGCATTGTCGAACGGGCTATTCAGGCGCGGCTTGCTGCCGGGCTGGAACCGACGAAGGCCAATCTTCGCGCGGCGGTCGGCACGGCCAGCGCCACAAAGGAAGAGCGCGGGGCTAACCTCTACGAGACGCCACCGGAAGCGATGTTTACGCTGCTGGCGCTGGAGGAATTCACCGCGTGCGTTCTTGAACCCGCCTGCGGGCGCGGTGCAATCTCGCGGATGCTGGAAGCGTTTCACTACGGCGTAGTGCTGGCCGATATCAACGACTACGGCACGGCGGACAGCAACGGCGAATTGCAGGCGGTGCAGGACTTCTTGACCTCGCAGCCGCCGGAAGCCGGCTCATACGATATCGTCACCAATCCGCCTTACGGCGATATACTCAATGCCTTCGTGGCCTACGCCCTGCGCGTCTACAAGCCGCGCAAAATGGCGCTTTTGCTCAATCTGAATTTCCTTTGCGGGTTCGCGGACGATGACCGCAATTTCGTCATGGATGATTGCCCGCCCGCTCGCGTCTACGTCTTCAAGCGCCGTCTCCCGATGATGCACCGCGACGGATGGGACGGAAACAAGGCCAGCAGCCGCATGAACACGGCGTGGTTCGTTTGGGAACGTGACGAGGCTGGAAACTACGGCAGCGCCACGGTTGTTCGCCGGGTGGACTGGAAGGATTTCCAGCCGCAGGAAGTTGCCGAGATGGCGGAAAGCGAGGCGGCATGATGACCGTCACTTTCTTCATCGTCGGTCTGCTGACCTGCCTTTGCGCGGGCGTCCGATTCAACGAATGCCGCCTTGATTTGGTCAGTGGGTCGATCTGCTTCGCCGTTGGCGCTCTCGGTGCCAGTATGATGTATCTGGCGATGATGGCGGGCTGAACGATGAATAAGATTGTCGATCCCGCCCGCGCTCGCGAGCTTAAAGCCGTTGACCGCTTACGCTACCTTTCGGCGCGCATTGAAGGCGACGTTTGGGCATTCGAGCCGCGCGGAAACAACATCGCCGTCATCGCTCGCCGCTCAACGGGTGACGAGGCGCTTATCTGCACGCTTCATGCCGACGCCTTGCCGGACGAACGCGACCTGATTTGCGGGGCGGCGGAAAACCTCGCCTTTCTTTTGGGCCTTATCAGTCGGGCATCTGATGCCGTTCGGAACCTGAAAAAGCAGGTAGAGGCGCAGCAAACCGCCGCCGTGCGGAAAAAGTACGCGGCGCAGGCCGCAATGCTGCTTTCCGACCGCACCTTCCAGCGTTTCCTTGAAATCAAGGGCGCGGGCGGGCCGGTGCGCGACAAGGCGCAGGCCGACACGCGTTTGAAAAGCATCCTCGCCATTTCCAGCAAAAAAGAAATCGACAACGACCCGCGCGCGCAAGCCGCCTTCCTGCATTTTCGGAAGGACTTCGAAGCGTGGAAGAGAGGGGGTTCCCGGTGAGCGACCGCATCTTTCCAGAAGTTTCCATCCCCTACGGCGACAAGTCCACGAAGGCCATGCAGATCACGTGCGCCTGCTGCGGTGCTGTCGCCTATTTCCCGCATCAAACCGGGGTCAATCGCAAGCCGCCAATCGCGGCAACACAACATTTCCAGAACAAGGGATGGGTGGTCGGCAGCAATCCGCGCAAGGATTTCTGCCCGGTCCACGCCGCCCCGGCCAAGCGTAAAGGACAAAAAGCCATGGTGGACACGGTAGCGACGATTGCAGACAAGCCCCGTGAAATGAGCCGCGAGGACCGGCGCATTATCAACGACAAGCTGGATGAGGTTTACGCCAAGGACGCCTACAAATCCCCCTGGACGGATTCTGCCGTGGCGAAGGATTTGGGCGTGCCGCGTGATTGGGTGGCGCAAGTCCGCGACCAGTTCTTCGGCCCGGCAGGCTCAAACCCGCTTTATGACGAGTTCCTGAAAGAGACAAAGTTGGTGGAAGGCGCGTTCCTCGCCTGCGAGGAAGCGACCGCGCGCGCCGAAAAGGCCGCTGCTGACCAGCGCCGGGCGCATGGTGATCTTTGCAAGGCGATGGACAGCTACCGCGCTCTGGCGCGCAAGGTAGAGCGGGAAATCAGCCGATGACCGATCTTATGCCCATCGTTGAAATTCTGGCGGACTGCCAGACGGACGCGGCGCGCGCGGACTGGCTTTTGCGCGCGCCTCAGGGCGTCATCTATCGCGACCACACCACAATCCGCCGTGTTTTGCAGGAAGCGCATTTTACGCTGGGCGTGGATGCGCTGGACGTGGAATTTGCAGCCATCAACACCACGCGCCTGCCGGACGGCGGACTGCCCCACACGGTCGTTCTCGGCGTCCATGCCGTACGCTCTTTCCTGCGCGACGTGGTGCGGAAAGGCGGTGCACAGTGATGGAACCGGATCACGGCGCAATGTCGCGCGCATGGTCTTGGCGTCACGCGGTCGGTAAATCCGGCCTGCCGCCTATCACGCGCCTTGTGCTGCATACGCTTGGCCTGAAAATGGATGCGACCGGCGGTTCCTGCTATCCGCCGATTTCGGAACTGGTGGACCTGACGGGCCTCGATAAGAAAACCGTCCTGAAACACCTCGAAATCGCCGAAGAGAGCGGTTGGATTGTCGTCACGCAACACGGTTTTCGCGGGCAGAAATGGAAGCGGAACGAATATGTTGCGCGGTGGCCGGGACGCGACCTTTCCGGCAATGCAGCCAACAACGAGGACAACGAAGGCGGTGGAAATCCTCCACCACGTTCAGATGATGCCCGCGCCTCCCAAGGTGGTGGAACAGTTCCACCGCGTTCCGTCGCCAAGGTGGTGGAAATCGTTCCCGAAGGTGGTGGAAATGAGGACCGGAAGGTGGTGGAGGAGTTCCACCAAGATAAGAATCTTCCAACTAACATTCCAGAAAACTCTCCAGCCGCTGGCGCGGAAGAGGGAGTTTTGAAAAAGGTTGATCGAAAAAAGATAGAGCATGCTTTCACGCTGTGGTTCGCGACGTGGAAAAAGGGCGATATCGAATATGCCCGCAACGCGTGGTTCGCTCTTTCCCCGGAAGATCGGACCGAATGCGTGGAGCGGACGCCTGCCTATCTCCGTTGGGCCAAGCCTGCCGACCTGATGGCCGCAGCGGTCTATCTCAAAAACCGTCACTGGCGCGACCTGCCGGAGCATGTTCTTGCTGAGCCGATCAACGCCCATGGCATTGCCAAGGTCTGCGGCAAGCTCTGGATGGGAACGCGCTTTGAGGCGTTGTCGAAAGAGCCGACCGGCCTGCTGTATGTGACCAGCTTTGACGAAACCCGTATCGCCAAGGGCATGATTTCCCGCGAACAGCTTATGTTCGAAAAGCGCCGTGACAATGGCTGGCCACTCGTCAACACCATGCGCGACCTTGCCCGTCGCCGCGAGCCTTTCAACACTTCGCTCTCGCTTCTCCCCTTGGTGCAGGACTTCCGGCAGGTGCACCGCGACACCGATCTGTTCGCGGCTTGGAAGCACCTGCATGAACGCAACGGCTGGCCCTTTATCGAGCATCCGCCCGAATGGGTTTACTTCCCCCCGGTCGATGACGGGGCTGACGATCTCGAAGCGGCAGTTGATGCCGCGCTTTTCAAATTTATTTCCACCATCAGCGAGGGACGCACCAATGATGCATAACGTGAAGATTTATGCCGCCAGCAAACCGGTCAACCCGGAGCTTTATGACCTGACGCGCTTTGCGTCTCTGTTCGACCAGATGCGGAACACGAAGCGACTCAATGTCACCATGCTTTCCATGGCGGCGGAGAATCAGCCGGGGAAACACGAATGGTTCGTGGTGGAGACGAAGCATAAGGCGGAAAAAGCTGTTGAAGACGCCCTTCGGAAAGCTGGCGTGAAAGTTTTTCTCCCGCTTGAAACCATCGGTGAAACGGTCGTTCGCGGTCGAATTATCCCTGCTGTTTCGCGTCCTCTTCTGCCGGGTTATGTGCTGGTCAACATCGTCTATTCTCCCGCCGCAGTCTGCGGTATTGCCCGGCTGGAGGGTGTCGCGGGCTTCGTTGGCGGGATGGTTCACCCTCATCGTGTATCAGACGAGGAAATGAATCGTTTCAAGGCTTTCGGCGATGACGAGACTGCGCCGGACGTAAAGCACTGCGAACAGTTCAAGCGCGGCGATAAGGTTCGTTTCGTGCTTGGCCCCTTCGCCAGTTTCGGCGGCACCATCCTGAAACTGCGCAAGGATCGGACCGTTGACGGCGAGCGCGTTGCTACCGGCGCTGTGGTGGCGGTGGACGTGTTCGGCAAGGTTTCGACCATCGAAGCCCCTCTTGCATTGCTCGAACAGTTGTGACTATGCATAGCGCAGGATGATCTGCTGATCCTGTGCAGGCGCGCCGGTTTCGACCGGCGAGTGGGGTTCCAAAAACATCCACGCTGGTAAGCCGGGGCGGACCCTGCCTTGACCCTCTCGCCAGAGAGACCGATTCAAGGCCAGTGCGACAGCTATATCATCGGCGGACTTGAGCAAAGGCGACCCTAACCCGGTCGCCTTTTTCGTTTGCGTAGGGTGTAGCCAACTTCCGGGGAAATCTGACGATGGCTGTTCTGTCCATGAAATGGGCCGACCGCAATCTTGCGGAGTACGGCGACCGGATAGCGGAATTGAAACGGCGCTTCCCGACCGTTCTACCCCGCATCGTCAATCAGGTCGGCAACAGGACGAAAACCGTTGTCATCCGCGAATTGACGAAACAGACGGGCTTGCCGCGTGCCACCGTCGTTAAGGCCATCGGCAATCCGGCAACCGCAAAGCCGGGCCGGTACGTCTATGACATGACCACCCGGGGCGGCAACATTCGCCTCAAATATCTGCGCCCGAAGGAAACCGAAGCCGGTGTCGTGGCGCGACCATTCGGAAAGCCGACGCTCTATCCCGGCGCGTTCCTGCGGGGTGGACAGTTCCCCGACCGTAAGCCGGTGGCGCAGTTCAATGGCCATGCCTATTACCGGCTCAACCGCTCCGGCACGAAGATTACCTTCGCCCGCTCGGGGGTCTTCATCCCGAAGGAAATGACCAGCGGCGCAACAGCCGAAGCATTCCAGCGCATAGCAGCGCCCTTGCTGAAAGAGCGCGTCGAAGCCGCCCTTGCCAAGCTGGTCCCCTGACCGGCCACCCCGACCCCCGGTCGCGACCCGCCCCATGCCCCCCCTCGGTCGGGTCCTCCCCCAAAAGAGGCCAAGTAGCGGGTGTGGGCGACTGCGGGATTTCGCTCTGTGAAGAAAATTATAGGGGGGTTCCACCGCCCTTTCGATGGAATCGGAATCAGATGGCAAAGAGCTATCCTGACGAGTTGCGTGAACAGGTCGTGGCCTTCATGGATGAGGGCCACACGGTTCGGGAGGCGGCGGCAAAGTTCAACGTCAGCCCGAGTTTCGCGGCCAAATCGCACAAGAAACATGCGGAAGCTGGCGAAAGCCTCCCGTTGCTCACCGAAACGGCACCTGCCGAACCCGAAAAGCCTTCGCTCGATATCGAAATCACCGCGTCCGAACTGGCGGAACTGCTGAAGGTTTCGAAGCGGGCGGTCTCGGATTTCGTGGAACGTGGAATCGTGGTGAAGACAGAACGGAATCGCTTCGATCTTCGCCAGTCCATCCAGCTTTACTGTGAGCATTTGCGTGGTGTTGCCGCCGGTCGCGGCGGTGATGGCGCAGATGTTCTGACCGCCGAACGCGCCCGACTGGCGCGCGAACAGGCCGACCAGACCGCCATGAAAAACGCGGCCATGCGCGGCGAACTGGTTTCGAAAACGGACGTGCGGAACGAATGGGTTTCGATAGGCCGCCGCATCCGCAACGCGGTTCTGTCGGTGCCTTCGCGCTGTCGGCAGATGCTGCCGCACCTCACGACTTACGATGTTGACCTGATCGGCCAAGAAATCCGGTCGGCGCTTTCCGAACTTGGTGACGAGGACGATGACAACGGCGCTGGCGACATTGCGGCAAGCGGTATGGGACAGCCTGTTGCCGCCGCCGAAACTCCGGTTGTCGGAATGGATTGAACAAACCGTCCATCTGCCGGAAGGCGTTTCGTCGCTGACGGGCAAGGTTCGTCTCTGGCCTCCGCAGCGCGAAATTGCCGATGCGATTGGTGATGGCGCTATCGAGCGTGTCACGCTGGTCAAGCCGGTCCGCGTCGGGTTCACGACGCTGTTGACCAGCGCCATGGCAAGTTTCTGTTCAAACGACCCATCGCCGATTCTTTCGCTTCTGCCGACGGAAGCCGACTGCCGCGACTATATGGTTTCGGACGTTGAACCGATTTTCGACGCCTCGCCAGCGCTTCGCGGCCTTTTGACCGGCGATACCAGCGAAGGCGGACGCAACACCCTTCTTGCCCGCCGCTTTCCCGGCGGCTTCCTGAAAGTCATTGCCGCCAAGGCACCGCGCAACCTGCGCCGTCACAATGTTCGTATCCTCTTCATTGACGAGGCGGACGGCATGGACGCGACGAAGGAAGGTTCGCCGATCCTGCTTGCGGAACGCCGCACGCTGTCCTTTGCCGACCGCAAGATTGTGATGGGTTCAACGCCGGTCTACGAGGCGACCAGTCATGTCTTGCGAGCCTACGAGCAATCGGACAAGCGGATTTTTGAGGTGCCGTGCTTCAAGTGCGGTTCGTTCCACGAAATCGGATGGGAGCATATCCGCTGGCCCGAAGGTCAGCCCGAAAAGGCGGTATATGTTTGCCCCTCTTGCGACCACGAGATTGAAGAACGGCACAAGCCGGGAATGGTTGGCGATGGTGCATGGCGCGCATTGCGCCCGGAAATCAAGGACCATGCCGGTTTCCGCATGAACGCCCTGATTTCGCTTCTGCCAAACGCCTCCTGGGGGCGGTTGGCGAAAGAGTTTGTCGCCGTCAAAAACGACCCTTCGACGCTGCAAACCTTCGTCAACACCATCCTTGCCCAAGGGTGGAAAGAGGACGGCGACGAACTGGACGATATCGAGCTTGCAGGCCGCGCCGAAGATTTCGGGCTGGAAAACATCCCGGTCCAAGTGCTGATTATCACGGTCGGCGTGGACGTGCAGGATGATCGTCTGGAAGCAACCTTCGTCGGCTGGGACAAAGAGGGTATCCCCTATGTTCTCGGCCATACGGTTGTGTGGGGTCGCTATGATGACCATACCACATGGGCGGAACTGGACGTTGCCCTGACGACGCAATGGGACCATCCGCTTGGCGGCAAGATCAAGGTCGATGCCGTTTGCGTCGATAGCTCGGACGGCGAGACGATGGAAACGGTCTATCGCTTCGCGTTCCCGCGCTTCAATCGCCGGGTTCTGGCAATCAAGGGTGCTGCGGGCAACCGGCCATGGATTGAGCGCTCCAAAACGAACGTGAAGGGCGGACGCCTTTTCATCGTCGGCGTGGACGGCATCAAGAGCCACATTTTCGGCAGGCTGGCCCGGCCCAAGTCCATCCGGTTTTCGAAGGACCTGCCGGATGTCTGGTACGAACAGCTTGCGGGCGAAAAGATGGAAGTCCGCTATTTGCGCGGCCAGCCAAGCAGACAGTTCGTTCCGATACCGGGCCGACGCCATGAGGCGCTTGACTGCACGGTTTATGCCTTCGCCGCCCGCCAGATGGTCAATGCCAATTGGGCGCACCGGGAGGGCGAGCTTTCGACACCGCCGGAACCGGCGGTCGCAACCTACACACAAGAAATCGCGAAACCGGAGTGGCTTGCATAATGGCGACTACAGACGATCAAATTGCTGCGCTTGAAGATGCAATCGCAATGGGCGCGCGAAAGGTGATATTCCACTCTGGCGGCACGCGCCGCGAGGTGGAATATCACTCTCTCAAAGACATGAGGGAGGCACTTGCCGCCCTGAAATCCACTCGGTCGGGCGGCTCCCGGACCATTTACGCGGCGCTCGACTGATGAGCCTCGCTAACGTTCTCGACCGGACTATTGGTTATTTCTCGCCCGAAGCTGGCCTTCGGCGTGCGAAAAGCCGCTTCGCGATGAATGCTCTTCGCGATTACACTGGCGCAGAAACCAGCCGCCTGAAATCCGGCAGGCGCGCACCATCAACATCGGCGGACGCTGAAATTGCGCGCGCCGGTCGGACCCTGCGCAACCGCATGCGCGATCTCGCCCGCAACAACCCTTATGCTGCGAAGGCGATCCACGAACTTGTTACCCACGCCATCGGCGACGGCATTATTCCGCGCTCGAAAAACAAAAAGCTCAACAAGCTTTTTGCGGAGTGGAGCAAAGTTTGCGATGCGGACGGCGATCTTGATTTCAACGGTATTGTCAACCTGACGGCCCGCGAAATGTTCGAAAGCGGGAACGGCCTTGTTCGCCGCCGCCGTCGCAGGCTAGAAGACGGTCTGCCCGTCCCGTTGCAATTGCAGGTGCTGGAACCGGACCTGATCGACACTACCAAAGAAGGCGTTCTTTCCGATGGTGGCAAGATCATCCAAGGCATCGAATTTGATGCCATCGGCAGGAAGCGTGCTTACTGGATGTTCGGTTCGCATCCGGGCAATAGCTTCTTCGACCCGAAGTCCACGATTGTTTCGAAGCCGGTTCCTGCGTCCGACATTGCCCACGCTTTCGAAAAGCAGCGGACGCAGGTAATGGGCGCGCCGTGGGGTACGCCAGCGATGGCCGACACCTACGATCTGGCGTCTTACGAGCAAGCGGAATTGACGCGCAAGCGGCTGGAAGCCTGCCTTGTTGGCGTGATGACCGGCGGCGATGAAGGCGACCAGCTTGGCATGCCCATGGCGGATAACAGTCCAGCCAAGCCCGGCATCTATGATGTGAACGGCAGGCGCGTCGAAAAATTCGAACCCGGTATGTTCTACAATGCCGTTGGTGGCCGGGGCATGGAGTTTTCGCAACCGGCGGTGACGGACAGCTATGATCCTTACAAGGCGTCTATGCTGCACACCATCGCGGCGGGTTGGCGCGTCCCCTATGCCATCATGTCGGGCCGATTGGACAAGGTGAACTATTCTTCCAGCAAGATCGGGCTGGAAGGATTTCGCCGGACGATCTCCGCCGTTCAATGGCTCATCATCATTCCGATGCTGCTACAGCCTATCTGGGATTGGTTCTGCGAAGCCGCGTACTTCGCGGGAATCATCAGTTCGCCCAAGGTTCCCGTGGAATGGTCGCCGCCGCGCTTCTATTCAGCCGACCCGCTGAAAGACGTGAACGCTCGCATCAAGGAAGTGCGGTCGGGCTTCCGCTCTCTGTCCAGCGTCATCGCCGAGATGGGTGAAAACCCGGATGACGTTCTGGATGAAATCCAGTCCGACAACAGGAAAATCGACAAGCGCAAGCTTGTTCTTGATAGCGACCCCCGGCGGATGTCTCAGGCCGGACAGGCACAGCAGCGGGACGAAACAGACGACCCGCCCGACGACAAGTCGGAAGACGACAAGGACCCCGACGATGACGAAACTTGAACTGCGCAAAGCGCCCGCCTCCCTGCCGATGCAGGTTCGCGGGCAAGACCTGAATGTCAGTTCTATCGATGCGGAGGCCCGCACGGTGACGCTGGTGTTCACGACCGGCGCGGCAGTGCGCCGCCTGCGCTATACCGGATGGGATACGGCTGTCCCGTTCGATGAAATCCTTGTCGTCAGCGAACGGGCGCTGGACCTGACGCGCATGAATTTGGGTGCGCCCGTTCTCGACAGCCATTCCCGGTGGTCCACGTTCTCGCAGATCGCCGTTGTTGAACGGGCGTGGATCGAAAAGGGCGAAGGATGGGCGACCATCCGTTTCCCGAAGGCCGGAATTGATCTCGCCGCCGACCGCATGTTCGGGCTGGTCTCTGACAAGATCATCAAGAATGTGTCGGTTGGTTACTCCATCGACAAAATCCGGGTGGAGGAAGCGGCGAAGAAAGGCGAGGTCGAAAAGATTTTCGTGGAGCGCTGGACGCCAAACGAGATTTCATTTGTGACCGTTCCCGCCGATCCCGGCGCGCAGGTCCGATCCAGCGAAGCCACGTTCCCGCTCTCTATCCAGTCCGCGTCATGTCTCGATCTTCGGGCCGCACGCATGCGCATGGCCGAAGCCGAACGCCGCTTCGCCTGACACTCATTCCAATTTTTCCAGTTCGCCGCCTGACTTCCACCGGGGATGCAGGGCGACGGCGCTTGTCCTGCCCGGTAATACAAAAGGAACCGCACGCCATGAAAAAGGCTGCATATGTTTTCGCGACCGTCGCCGCAATCGCCTGCTTCGGTCTCGCCTTCACCATCCTTTCCGCCGACCCTTCCCACGCGGCCTCGCTGCTCGGTCACGATGCATTCGTGCAGACGCGCGGCATGCTGGATCATGTCTATCAGGCCACCCCGGCACTGCTCGCACTCCGGGCGAAGGCCACCGACCTGACGACGCGCGCGGAAAGCAAGCGTGCGGAACTGGTGGAGGGGCTGTCCGATGAAGCCGCCCGCGCCATCGAAAAGGATCATTCTGCGATCCTTACCGAACTGGATGGCGTTCGTGCCGAGATTACCGCACTTGAAAATGCGGAGCGTAATGCGCCGACGCCTGCCGACAACAACCCGCAGGCCATCGCGCAGAATGCCGTTCGTGCCGAACGCGAGCGTGTGACTGCTATCGAAGAACTGGCGGAGCGTGCCGGGCAAACGGGCTTTGGTCGTGACCATATCCGCTCCGGCACTTCTCTGGACACCTTCCGGGGCTTGCTTCTGGATCATATGGTGACCAATGAGCGCGCCACGCCGACCGACAGCCGCGTTCGCGTGCAGGTCGGCAATGACGAAGCCGATACCATCCGTTCGGCCCGTGTGGAAGCACTTGCATACGGTCTCGGCGCGCCGGTACCGCAGGCCGGTCCGTCTGCCGCCGCCCGCCAGTATATGGGTCAAGGTCTGGTCGATATCGCTGCCGATTGCGTGAACTTCCACGGTCGCCGCATGCTGAATGCCCGCGATATCGACAACATCTTCAGCCGGGCGGCGCATTCGACTTCTGATTTCCCGGTGATTTTTGAAGGCGCTGTCAATCGCACGCTGGAACAGCGCTACGCACTGGCGCAGCCGACCTTCAAGCGCTTCGCCCGCAAGAAGAACTTCCGCGACTTCCGCCCGGATACGATCGTCAAGACCGGCGATTTCCCGATGCTGGAAAAGATTCTGGAAAACGGCAAGATCAAGTTCGGTTCGTTCGGTGAAGGCAAGGAAGCCGTGCAGGCTTTCAGTTACGCCATCGCCCTGAATATCAGCCGCCAGATGCTCATCAATGACGATCTTGGCGCCATCGCCGAACTGCTGACGAGCTACGGCGCTTCGGTTGCCCTGTTCGAAGAAGTCACCTTCTACGGCGGTGCGTACAACGGCAAGCTCGCGGACGGCAAAACTGTCTTCCATGCTGACCATAAGAACCTTGCTGCTGCTGGTTCTGCGATTACTGTCGATAGCGTCGGCGAAGGCCGCAAGTCGATGGGTCGGCAAACCTCTCTGGATGGCAAGCCGTTGCTCGCAAACCCGGCGCGTATCATGCTGGTCGGCCCGAACCAGTTGACCGATGCGGAAAAGCTGCTGGCATCTATCACGCCCGCCACGGTTTCCACGGTCAATATTTTCTCCGGCAAGTTCGAACTGGTGGAAACGTCGCAGATCACGGACAATTCCTGGGACCTCTTCGCCGATCCTTCGACCGGCTCCAATTACCGTTGGGGTTACCTCGAAGGTTACGAGGCTCCGCGCGTTCGCATGGACGAACCCTTCGGTTCGCAGGGTTTCAGCATGTCGGTGGAGCACGACTTCGGTTGCGGCGCGACCGATTTCCGCTTCGGCTATCACAACCCCGGCCAAGCGTAAGCCGCCTGCCTGACTTCGTTGGGGGAGCCGCCCGGCTCTCCCTTTCTTCGTCACGTTGATCGCAAGGAAGATCACCATGAAAAACTATCGAGGCCCCGCCGATACGGTGGAAGTCACCGCGCCCGCCGATGTCAATTCTGGCGACGGCGTTCTTGTCGGCAAGCTGTTCGGTGTAGCGCAGTTTTCTGCCAAGGCTGGCCAGCGCGTCAATCTCGCCCGAGAAGGCGTCTTCACCCTGCCGAAAACGAATGCGCAGGCATGGACCGAAGGCGCACTTCTTTATTGGGATGGTGCCAAGCTGACCACCGCCGATAATGCTGGCGCGAATACCAAGGTCGGTTACGCCGCCGCCGTCGCTGCCAATCCGTCAGCGACCGGCGACCTCATCTTGCATCAGTAAGATGGTGGACTGGCGAAAACTGGAAGCTGCCGTTGACCGGAAGGTTGGCGGCGCTTTTGGCGAGACGGTCCGCCTGTCGTTCTTGGTGAACGGCAAGACGGACCCGGCCCGCCCGCAGATCGTCATCCGCTGCGAGGCATTGCACACGGAAGACGACACAACGCGACCGGCAGGCAATGCCGCTAGCGGTCCCCATCGTGTCCGCTTCGCTGCGGCGGATGCCGTCCTGTTCATTGACCGTTCGACCTACGAAGGCCCGGCGCTGAGAGCCGGAGACAAGGTGCGGGCCATGGATCGGGCAGGCGAACCGGTTTGGTTGGTCGATTTTGTCAGTGACCGTCACAGCAACCTTATCGCTGTTGCCCTGAAAGAACTTTAGGAGCCTCCATGTCCTTCATCCGTTTTGCTGCCCGCATCTGCGCCGTGGAGGCGATCAAGGGAAACACGGTTGTCGGTTCCAACGTGCTGGACAGCGAAATCGGCGTGCTCGATATCGCTGCCGATGGCTCCTTGCGTACGGATAAGGATAAGCCTTTCATCTCCGTCTACACGGACGGTTCAAAATTGATGGAAGGTCTGGAGCTCCGCTCGCTGGCATCGCCGGGGCAACTCGATATCGTTTTTGAGGCTGGCGTGACCACGGCGCACGCCGTCACCGATGCCGAGACGGACGAAAGTGTTATTCTCGGGATGCCCGCGACCGACGCGACGTTTGAGTTTCACCTTGATATGGCACTTCGTCAGACCGGCGACGCTCTCAATGACTCGGAGAATGAATGGGCGGAAATCTTCCGCTCTCTCTGTTCATCGTTTCAATCCGCATCGCGCTCGCGCATCAGCGGCGATACGAACGGCGTGCGGCTTGCCGCGCACCAACTGAAAATCACTGCCAATATGGTGGCCGAACCATTATGCGGGCAACCGCTCAATCCCGGCTCTCCCTTCGCCAAATTCCTCGACAAGTGCGAAAGTGATCTTGCTCCGAATGACCCGTCCATGGCGGAAAAGATCGCTCTTATTCGTGCGCAGCTTTCCGGCAACGCCAGCGAATTGCAGACGGCAATGCGGCGATACGGTCTTATCCATGACGAGGCCGACGCCATGTTGATCACGCCCTACGAGGTATCGCCCTGATGGCCAGTTTGGTGGACCAGATCACAGACCTTTATGTGCGGATGGCCGAACTTGAGCGCCGCAACCGCAACCGGCGGCGCAAGGGTACGATTGCCGAAGTCAGTGATGACAAATCCAAGTACCGCGTCAAGCTGTCGGAACAGGCGGGAAAGCCCTACCTGACGCCATGGATCAAGGCGCGGACCCTCGCTGCCGGTGGCGTCAAGGTCGATGTCCTCTACAGCGTCGGCGAACAGGTGGATGTTGTTTCCGAAAACGGCGACATGACCGACGCGCAGATAGATTTTTCCACCTATAGCGACGACAACGCCCGCGAGAACAGCGACACGCCGTTTCATATCAAGATCGGCGATACCGTCATCGAAGCGTCGGCGGGACAGGCAAAAGTCACGTCGCCGAAGGTGATCGTTGAATCGCCGAACGTGCAGCTTGGCGGTGACGGCGGCAAGCGTGTTGCCCGGATCGGCGACCTTGTACATGTCATGTCCGGCTCTTCGTCGGGCAAGTGGCCGATTGTCGAAGGGTCGGAACACGTCTTCGCGGTGGACTGAGGAAATCCCATGAAAAACTACAAGGTTCGAACCGGCTGCGAAATCGCCGGGCGCTGGCGGTCGGCTGGCGAAATCATCCCCCTGACCGACGACGAAGCCCGCGAGCTTGCGCCGCCCTTCGGCAATGTCGTTTTCCCTGAAAAAGAGGATAGCGCCCATGGCAAGCTCAACCGGCGTAAACGGCCAGACCGGCGCACCGCTGAATGATTGGCCGCATACGGAGCAATCAATCCGCAAAATTCTGAGAACGCCGAAAGGTTCGCGCGTCATGCGCCGGACCTTCGGCAGCAATGTCCCCGATTTTATCGACGGCAAGATGACGCGGCGGAACGTGCTCGCGCTTTATTCCGCCGCAGCAACGGCAATCCTCGAATGGGAACCGCGCTTCCGAATGACTGCCGGGCGCGTGACCCAAGCGGATGCCGGTGGTGTCATCGCGCTCGATATCTTCGGCACCTATTATCCTCGCGGCCATCGCGGCGATTACTCCATTGCGGAGAGCGCCAGCGTCCGCGTCATTTATCCGGGCAAGTGACCATGGCGATTTACGCACCGACGACGATTGATCTTTCGCTCCTGCCGTTGCCTGATGCGATTAGCCCGCTGGATTTCGAGACGCTTTACAGCGAATTCAAGGTCCGCTTTCTCGCGTTCTGGAACAGGCTGCGGGCGGTCAATCCGTCGCTACCGGAATATGACGTGCAGGATCTCGAAACGGACCCGGCGGGCGTCGTCGGTGAAGCTTGGTCTTACTTGCGTCTTCTGGACCGCCAGAATGTCAATGATACTTTCCGGTCTCTTCTGGCGGCATATGCGAAGGGGTCCAATCTGGATGCCGTTGCCGCAAACCGTAACATAGTCCGCCTGACCGTGGTTCCTGCAACCGCGAACGCGGCGGCGATCATGGAAGGCGATGACGCGCTGTTGCGCCGTTATCTCCTGTCTTACGATCTGCCGTCCGCCGGTTCTGCCGGTCGTTACCTCTATGATGCGTGGACGGCGTGGCCGCAGTCTGCTGACAAGGCCCTTGGGCTTTGGGATGCGCGGGTGAATGGCCGGGCTGTGCATGGCCGTCGCGGTGACACGGATGTTGTTGTCGTCGGCCCGATGGGCAGGCTTCCGACTGCCTTGGAGCTGGATACAGTCCGCGCTTCGGTTACAAACCCGAACCGTGCGCCGGAAGCTGTGGCTATCTCGGTCATGGCTGCCGGGCGGACGGAATATAACGTCTCGCTTGTCCTCGAAATTCCGGCGGTCGGACCGTCCGCCGATATCGTCCGGCAGGAAACGGAAAAGCGTGTCACCGCAGCGGCGACCGCTCGCATCCTGATCGGCGGCGAAATCCCCGAAGCCCTGTTTTTGGGTGCGGCCTTCGGTGACGGCGTCATCAGGGTGCGCGACCTCGCGCCGGTTGTTATCCAGCCCGACGCCTACAAGGTGCCAGTGATGACCAGCCTTAACATCGCTGTCGAGGTGCGGTCATGAGCGACGTAGGTGTGTTGCTGCCGTCATCGGCGGAACCATTCGAAAAGGCGCTTGCCGCCGGTATGTCGGATGATCTGCCGATACCTTACGCGGTTCTGATGGACCCCTACCAGACGCCCGCACGGTTTTTGCCGTGGCTGGCCGTGCATCATTCGGTCGATCTCTGGTTTGACGATTGGACAGAAGAGCGCAAGCGGGAAATGATTGCGCAATGTGCCGGGGTTTCAACGCTCTATCCCGCGTCTCCATTGGGCGCGCTGAAAGGCACGCTTACCGGGCTGAAACGCTACCTTGCTTTTGTTGATGCGGAAATCGTGGATCGCATCGCCCATCCGAACCGCTTCACCTTCGGGCGGGCGGTGATTGGCCGAACGCCGATAGCTCACCAGCCGTTTGTTGCGCATTACCTAATCCGCGTCACGCTGACAGCGCCGAAGAACCGTTTTCAGATTGGCCGCAGCGCCTTCGGGCGAGCGGCAATGACGGCAATCAACCTTGAACCCATCCGCCGCACCAAGCGCGCCATGACGACCGCCAAGACACCGGAAACGCTATGTTCGGTGTCCTTCGCATGGCGGCGCGGCATCACCTTTAATGACAACATTTTTATCGACGGTAGCCACGCCTTCGGCAATTACGTCGACCGCAAACGGCTAGACGAAGGGTAACGAAACATGCAGCGCACTTCCTTTGCAGAAGCTGAAATCGCCGACCATTCTGATTTCGAAGCTATTGGTTTGCAGGCGCAAGCCGCAACGGATGACATTTGGTGGAACGCCATCGGTTATCCAGCGCATTGGGCAGCATTCACCGTCGCTCGAAAGTCGGTGCAGGAGATAACTGTTTCCGCTGGCCGCTATGTCGCCGGGGAAATCGTCTATGCGCAGGAAGCGCCGACAGATGTGAACCTCCAGCTTCATATCCCTGCGGCAGCTTCCGACCAGCGTTGGATTGCCGTCCTGCTGCGTGGCAAGGAAGTGACGGACACAGCAACACGCCCGTTCGAAACCTCCGACGATCCTGAAACCAGCGTCATCGTCAACCGCACCACGCCCAAAACGATCCGCCGCGTTGTCGAACTGATCGTGCAGCCGGGCGATGCGAATCCGGTTCCGGTCAAGCCGGTGGTGGCCTCGACTGATGCATGCATCGCCTTTGTGCTGCTAACCTCGTCGGGCATCGATGCCATTGAGCCGGGCAACGGCGACCGCGTTAAAACCCTCTACGAAGTGGAGGGCCGCGTTACGGCGCTGGAAGTCGATCTGGACGGCTTGTTCATGAGGACCGAGACGATTGAAACGCAGATCGTCAATATTCAAGGCAAGCTCACCGAAATCCCTCGTCCGGTCATTATTCGCCAGATGCAACGCGATATCGGCGCGGCCCGGCTAAAAGTCGATTTGCCGGACGAGGCGCGCGCCTACGTGTTCGATGACGGCCTTATCCCCGATCGTTGGGATACGACGCACGTTGACTGGTTGGCGCGGATAGAAGAGGGCGTCCGCTTTGGTTTCGCAGCTGAAGCGCAGGCCCGGCTTGAAGTACAGGCGGAAGACGATCCGAAGATTGCATTTCGCGGTCGCCGAATGGTGCCAGCTTTTGACGAAGTGACGCGTATAGCCAACACCTCGCTGGACAGCACCCTGAACATCTCGCAGCTGGTTCATACGGAAACCACGCTTGTCCGCAAGGAGGCGTCCCGTATCCGACTGACCTACGGGCCGACGATGCACGCCTGCGAGAACGCGGCAGGATGGTCCGGCCTTGGCGGGGATTCCAGGGTGGGGCAGATGCTCAATGTCGGGGGCGAGACTTTTGAAGTGGTCTATGTCGGAGCAAACTATGGTCCCGGCCACCAGACATACGGCGTCCGGCAGGTTCGTTATGAAATCTACAGCGAACCCTATTGGCAGTATGTGACCGAAGAAGTGGGTATTAACGGCTCAACCTACGGCCAATCCTTCCTTGTCGCGCAACCCATGCAGGTCACGAGTCTAGACCTGTCATTTGCCCGTGTCGGCGCTGATGGTGATGTCCATGTATTTATCGTGGAAACCACTACCGGCGGCATGCCACGTTTCGACGCCGTGCTTGCGCAGGGCAAACTTGACCATGCCAATCTTGTGGTCGGCTGGAACAAGGTTGAATTACCGATCACGTTGCTGGAAAGCGGGAAGCGTTATGCCTTCGTCACCGTGACGACCGGCGCGCATGCGCTGCATATCTCCGGGTCGAACAAGTATACGGGCGGCACGCAGTTCCTGACAACCGACGGCGCATTTGCTCAGGGTTCGACGGAAACGGATATCTGCTTCCGGCTGAACGCCGCCCGCTATCGCAGTCCGCGCACTGTCATTCCAATGCAGGCCTTGAACCTTGTAGACGGTATGACGCAGATCGACATGCTGTTTGCCGGTTGGGTGCCGGGCGGCTGCACGCTCGGTTGGGAAATCCGGCCTTCCGGTTCGACCGTCTGGACCGAACTGGATGACGGGGACCCGGCGACGAACCCGCTGGTCGGGCTTCCGGCGTCGGTGGAACTGCGCATGGTCATGATGGGGACGGCTGACTTGCAGCCGATGATTCAGCTTGATCAGAAAGCGGTTTCACGGGTTGCGCGCAACCGCAGCACTATGCGGGCTGTCACGAAGAGTTTTCCGTTCGGATTTTCGACGGAAAGTGTGCAGACGCAATACACTCTCGATTCCTTCGACCCCGATCG
The DNA here is from genome assembly GCF_003938925.1 of Agrobacterium sp. FDAARGOS_525. NCBI lineage: Bacteria > Pseudomonadati > Pseudomonadota > Alphaproteobacteria > Hyphomicrobiales > Rhizobiaceae > Agrobacterium > Agrobacterium sp. FDAARGOS_525. The sequence continues at coordinate 1,536,255 of NZ_RKIU01000003.1, forward strand.
TCACACCTTCGTCCCTGCAATCATGATTGGCGACATTGTCGTTACTCCTGACACAACGGAGGTCACCATTGATGATGTGACACCGACCCGCAGAACCTACCTGTCAACATATTCGCTTGGTGCTGCGGCTGCTGCCGCGCGAATGCACCTCTCTTCCACCACCGACAATGTTGCGACCGTGCCATTCGTGCAGGACGCGTTCATTGCTGCCCTTTAAGGATTGATATGGCCTTCTCATTTGACCCGGAAAAATCCTACGAGGTGAAGCTCTCCCGCTGCGTCAAGCTGGGGGCTTTCACCTTCAAGCCGCTCAACAAAATCACAATGCGCGGGACGGTGGCGGAATCCATCCTCCAGCAAGAAGGTGACGAGGTGTTTGACTATGCCAGACAGGTCTGACGGTTACCAAATTCCCTCGTGGCCCAAAACCCTTATGAGCCGGGATTTGTGGAATGGCACTATGGGGGACATCCACGAGCGTATTCTAGCCTTTGTTGCGAAGCTGGATGAGGTCGATGAGCGGTCCGCGTATCTCGTTCGCAGTACGGATATCGGTAAATCCCTGATCACCGCACTTAACGGGTCTGCGGCATATGCCGCAATCGGTATCATTCCGAACGCGCAGTTGCCGCCAATCTTGGCAGGCATAAATTCCGCTCCATCCGGCGCGAACCGTGTTCCTATTTACATAGATGCCCAAGGCACGGCCAAGACATATCTAGTATCAGACTTTGTTCAGGGCGTGTCCGTCTCAGAAGACGGGGCGGAGTTTCGTGAAGTTATTGGTGCCGTAACGCGTGAGGATGTTGAAAATCTGTATCAGGCCGCGGCGGACGGCACCAAGCTTGCATCAACTTGGGCGGAACTCGTGGAGGAAGTTGGCACGAGAAATATGCAGCCCGCCCGAGTTTCGGTGGAAGATACCGGCACCCATATCGACCCGGTAATAGGCGCCGTTGTCCGCAACGGGGGCGAGTATACTTGGGATGCAGCGGAAGGCGGCTGGCGGAGAACGGGGGATGCTCTCGACCCCGTTGAAGTTGGTGCCAAGTTAAAAACCCTCGATAAGCTTCTCTATGCAGCGGGAAATCCATTGGCGGCACCTTCGAATAGTTTCATGGAAGTTGATCTTGACGCGACCGGCAGGGTTTCTCGCGCCATCGGAGCCGATGGGTACAGCGTCCGTTCTGCTTCTGGCACGTTGGTATATGAGCAGAGGCCGACGATTGATTTTACCGATGGCCTGCTTCCATGGGAGGAGGTCGATGTTGACCGTTCCGGCAGGATTGTTCGCGCGATTGACAGTAATGGTCTTGTTCACAAGGCTCGATCTGGCAAGCTTTTGCCGGTTGGCAACACGGGGGAACTCGGAGTTATCGTCGCGTATGGCGACAGCACCACGTGGGGCGACGATCTGGATGATGCGGAGGGTGCCGGTTTCCTCGCGCGCCGTTGGACTGGGTGCTTGGCCAGTGCGTTCGGTATCGATGTCATCAACAGGGGCGGGAACGGCCAGCGCGCCAATGAGATAGCGGCAAGGATGGGAGCGCGTTATCCTCGTGCAACGGTGGTCGGTGGCGCAATCGCCGCCTCTGGTGTAACTGCACTGGCAGGATTGACCGATGACATGTTCATCGTTGCTGGCATGACCTATTTCCCCCGCGCTGTAACGCTGGTCACCGATGCAGGTATTCGCGTTCGGGGCCGCATCACACGTACCGGCGCGTCTGCGTATAATTTCCTAAGGCACGAAAAAGGTGCAGCCGTCACGGCTGCTAATGTGGATGTATTCAATCACGTTGGTTGGCGGGACCTTGCGGCGCATACACTTATCGGTATGGGCGTCAACGACGAACAGCAGATAGTTGATGGCACCAAATCCATTGCCGATGTGCAGGCAATTTACCGCGCGGCGACCACGGCATGTCGTGGCGGCTTTACTGTATGGGGCTTGCTTGACAGGGGTGAAAGCGAAGCCGCCGGTTCAGTCATTGGCGACTACATCCGCGCGATGGAGGCGTGGTTCCGTGTTGAATACGGCGTCGATTACTGCCCTGTCCGTCCGTATCTGGCAAGTCAACGCGCCCTTGATGACGCGGTACGGCTTGAGCCTGCGTTCGTCCCGACACCTGGGGACATTGCGGCCATAGCGGTCGGCTGTACGCCCCCATCCTTCCGGTTCGGTGGGGTCCATCTCAACGCACGCGGTCACCGGCTTCAGGCAATTTGCCTCGAACGCCATTTGCGTCTTCGTTTTAATTTGGAGTGATCATGCTTGTAAGACAATTACCCTACATTAATCCGGATAGCTACGGCTTGCCGTTGTTTGGATTACCAACGCCGGGAGAGCGGGAAATCTTCGCTGATCCAAATGTTCGTCATTGGTGGCGCGCCGATATCGGCGCGAAAGTTGACCGATGGTTGTGCTGTAAAACCGGAGCGGAACTTATCCGGCGCAGATCGGGGATGCCTGATCTCGTGGAACTTCCCGCTTACAACAATCGGCCCGCATATTTCTTCGCCGACGGGAACGATCAGCTTTATGACGGCGGCGCGAACTTGCTTCCCGCCACGTCGAAGCTGTCGCTTGTGATGGTTGGCCGTTCCGGCCCAAGCGATAACGCATTTCCGGTAGGGGGGGCGAGCGCAGACGGCCACTGCACATTTCTTGTACATCAGTCTACCGGCAATGGCGTCCATGGATTTGCGGTTAACGCAAGCGCGCCAGCGACCAATGCGGGCGGATATCTTAGTGCGAACTCCGGGCGCTTCTACGAGGGTGGCCCGAACATTGTGATTGGTAGCTACGATAGCGAGGCGGTAAACAAGGTGGGCTTGCGGATCAACCGAGGCGTGGTTGATGTTGCTGGAACTCCTGTCGTAAGCGCGCCCTCCAATATCGCGACCACTTTGTACGCTGGGGGCATTACGGTTGGCTCTGGCGCGGCCGTTGGTCAACTAGATGGTGGAGAGGTCGCGGAAATCATCGTGTTAGACGCCGCCCTCCATACAAATATCGTTCTGCGGGACAAGATCGAAGCTATGCTTCAAGCCCGATATGGCCTCTGGTAATTACTCCACCTCCTGACCCGTTTCTGTGGCCCGGGGGCCTACTTCCGGCTTAGCCGGACCAAATTTTCAAAAACGCGAACACTTCAACGGAGACCAGCCGAATGGTTGACCTGTCCTATCATCATGGCGTCAAGCTTGTCGAAAGCACCGACACCCCGGCAATCGCACGCGTGACCCGCAGCGGCATTACCTTCGTCAACGGCATCGCGCCTGACGCGGACCCTGCCGCCTTTCCTCTCGATTATCCGACCATCGTTCGTTCGTTGACGGCGGCAACTGCGCTCGGCGCGGCGGGAACGCTGCTGCAAGACCTTACCACCATTTTCGATGAAGGCGGCTCTTGGTGCATCGTCAACCGTGTCCCCGACAGTGCTGACCCGGCGACGCTGCAAAACAACCTGATCGGCGACCCGGTGGCGCGGACCGGCATCTATTCCGCGCTGCGCGCAAAGGCCCTGACCGGCTATCAGCCGCGTGTGATTATCACCGCCGGAGATACTGGCGCGTGGATCGAAGACGGTGTTGTTTCCGTGGCGCTTACTTCGCAGGGCGATAACCTGACCGAAGCGCCGGTCGTGACCGCGACGGGCGGCGGCAATGATCCCGGCAAGACGTTGCCGACGCTGGAAGCCGTGATGGGGACCGGGGCCGACGCCGACAAGGTTGTTTCGGTCAAGGTCGTCACGCCCGGCAAGAAAATGTCGGAACCGCCTGTCCTGACCTTCACGGGCGGCGGGGCGGACGCTGGCAAGGTGCTGCCGACCGCCACCGCCAATGTCGGCGACGTGGCGAACCCCTTCGTTTCGGCGCTGAATGCCATCACCCCGAAAATCCGCGCCCGCGCCTATATCTCAGGGCCGAACACGACCGACGCCGAAGCCGTGCGCTTCCGCCAGACGGTCAATGGCGGGCGCATCCTCATCATCGATCCGAAGGTGATCAAGAACGTCAACGGCGTGCCAGTGACGAAGCCTGTTGCGGCTGTCTTCGCTGGCGTCCGCGCCCGTGTCGTGGCATCTGCGGAAGGATTCTCCGGTTCGGTGTCGAACAAGATCATCAGCACCATCGACGGCGTGGCGCGGACGATCTCCTATCCCGATGACAGCAATTACCTGAACGAAAATCAGGTCGCCACGATCATCAATGAGCGCGGCGGTTTCAGGACGTGGGGTAGCCGTCTCGCGATTGATGATCCGCTGTGGCAGTTCGATAGCGTGCGCGCGACCGCCGACATGATCAATGAGTCTCTTGAAGACCTCTATTTCCTCTACGTAGATCGCAAGACCACGAAGGGCAATTTCAAGATGCTTATCGAGGACGGCAACGCCGCCATGCGTGTCTTCGCGAAGAACGAAGACATTCTCGGCGGTAGCGTCTGGCTGTCCGACCAGAACGACCCGACCTTGATGGTCAACGGCAAGACCCTGCTTGGGGTCGAATTCGAGCCGGTTGGCCTCATGGAGCAAATCCACATCACCACCCACCGCAACATCGTCCGCTATCAGTTGCTGATTGACGAGGTGAACGGGGCAATCGAAATCGGCGCGCTCTCGGTCGCCGCGTAAGGAGCTTTCCACATGTCGCAAAAAACGCTTCCCGCCTACATCCTGCGGAACTGCATGTTGTGGGCGGACCGTCAAAGCAAGCTCGGACAGATCGGCGATATCACGCCGCCGGTTCCCGAAGCCGTCCGCGAGGATGTCCGCAACGCCGGGATGATCAAGGCCCGCAAGGTGCATCTCGGTTACAACGCGCTGGAATTCAGCTTCAAGATGCCGGGCATGGACCCGCAGGTTTTGAAGCTGCACGGCATCAAGATCGGCGAAGAAACGCCGTTCATGATTACCGGCGCGCTGGTGGACGAGGATGGCACCACGCATAGCGCGGTGATGACCATTCGCGGCAGGGTCTTCAAGCCGGATGCCGGGACGTGGAAGGCTGGCGAGCTTTCCGAAAACGACTACGGCGTGGACGTGAACTATTACAAGCTCGAAATCGACGGCGAAGAAATCTACGAAATGGATGATTTCGATTTCAAAGTCGGCGGCATCTCGCAGTTCGGCGATATCCGCAACGCCTTGCTGTTGTAACGGCTTGCACCCCCTTCACTTTCCAATCCTTCCAATCCGGCCCGCGTGATGCGGGCCATTTTTTCAGGTGATACCATGGACGAAATTTCTGCAACGCTCGCCAAGCCCGTCGAGCATGACGGCAAGACCTATACCGACCTGACCTTCCGCGAACCGGATGTCGGTGATTTGCTGGTGGCGGATGAGACGACATCCGACCTTGCCAGAATGGTCACGCTGCTGGCCCTCATTTCCGATGTGCCATTGCCCGCCTTTAAGAAGATCAAGGGCAGCGATTTCAAGGCGATCCTCGCCAAGACAAAACCGCTTTTGGGAAACGACCAGAAGACCACGACTGGCGGCTGATCGCCGTCTACGTCGCCAGCACCGCACACACACCGCTTGACGTGATTGAACGGTGGCCCGCCCGAAAACTCCTGGCTTACTTCCATAAGGCCAAGGAATTGCGAAAAATCATGAGAGAATGACCATGGGTGTCCAGCAAAGCAGCCTCCGCATCTCGCTTATTGATGATGCAACCGCCACCGCGCGACACATCGGGCGTGCACTGGACGGCCTGCGGGCGCAATCCGCTTCTGCATTCGCGCCAATGCGCGGTTTGATCGGGCAGGCGGTTGCGCTCGGCGCTGGTTACTTCGGCGTCACGCGCGGTCTGGAAGCGACAGCAGGCGCGGCTATCAGCTTCGAGTCTGCATTTGCTGACGTGAAAAAGGTAGTCGAAGCCAATGAGGAACAGTTTGAAAACATGCGCCGCAGCATCCGGCGCATGTCCGGCGAAATCCCGTTGGCGGCAAACGACATTGCCGCACTGTTCGCAGCCGCAGGTGAAAGCGGTATCGCGACCGAAGACCTGCAAAGCTTCGCGGAAATGGCCGCGCGCGTTGGCATCGCCTTCGATCTCGGCGCAGGTGAGGCAGGCGAAAGCCTTGCCAAGCTGAAAACGCAGCTTGGTTTGACGGTGGCCGAAACCGGCGACATGGCCGATGCCATCAACCACCTGTCGAACAACATGGCGTCCAAGGCGAAGGACGTGACCGAATTTATGTTGCGGGTCGGCTCCTTCGGTGAAATGGGCGGCTTCGCAAAAGAAGAACTTGCGGCCATGGGTAGCGCCATGATCTCCGCCGGTTCGGATGCCAGCACGGCGGGAACCGCCATGTTGAACGTCATCCGCGCATTGACGAAAGGCGAGTTTGCCAAGAAGTCGCAGCGGGACGCCGCCAAGGCGCTCGGGTTGCATCTGCCGTCTATTGCCAAGGATATGCAGAAAGACGCGAAAGGCACCATGCGCAAGGTGCTGACGGCGATTGCGAAAGCGCCGAAGGATAAGCAGGTTTCCTTGCTGTCCGAATTCTTCGGCGACGAAGCGCGCGCCTTCATGCCGCTGGTCGGCAACATCAAGCTTTTGGATCAAGCGCTTGATAGCGTGGCCGACCGCACGAAATATGCAGGTTCGGCATTCAATGAGTACATCCAGCGCGCCAGCACCACGGAAAACGTTCTGGACCTTCTTGGGAACAAGATTTCCAATGTCTTTGCGGAAATCGGTGACAGCATGTTGCCGACCATTCGCGAGGGCGCGCAGGGCATCGGCGAGGTGCTGGACACGCTCGGCAACCGCGTGACGATCTTCGACCAGATCACGAATTTCACGAAGGGATTTGCGCAGGGCTTCGGCTATACCGGCGGCATGAAGGAATTCATGAACGATCTCGGCGACCTGTTGCTTGGTCCCGTTGATCCGAACGCCGCCGACCGCATTGGCGCAATCTTCATGCGGGCGAAGGAATGGGGCGCATCCATCCGCGAATTGAACGATGCGATAAAGGACAACCCTATCGCCAAGTTTTTTGCGGAAATGTCCGGCTACGGCTTCCAGCTTTTTGCGTGGGGCATGGGTATTTCTCTGCTGGCTGGCACCATTCGCAAGCTGGCGGCAGCATTGTTCCTGTTATCCGGGGCAAGCACCGCACTTTCGATCTTAAAAACCGTTGGGACCCTTAGCGAGTTTCCGGGTTTGGCTGGTGGTGATCCGGGCAAGGGTGGGCCGAAGGCACCGAAGGGCGGCAGTAACGTGCCGGACGTGGTTCCTTGGTTCAGTAGCGCCGCGCAGTGGATCAAGGGCTTTGGCTCTCAGGCTCTTTTTGGGTTAAGTGTTCAGGGTCTTGGCGACACTCCCGGCGATACGTTTCAGGACCAAGTAAACAATCAGAAGAAGTACAGGGAAAGCCTGTTGCGTCTTTTCGGCATGGATGACCCCTTGACGAAGGCCGACAGCCAGAGCGGACTTTCCTCCCGAACTTCTACACAATTGGCAATTGATGAAGCTCGGCGTGCGCGTGCTCTTGGGATTGGTGCAGGCACTACTGACACGCTTCCCGGCAAAGCGGCAGATGACTTGAATGTGCGCCCTGTTCGGATTGACGCTGCTTCAATCTCCGAAATGAACAGGCCGACAGCCACACAGGATGTGCGTGTTGTGAACCCGCAGCCGCCGAACGTAACGGTATATGCGACTGCCACCATAACCGGCGTTGCCGACTCCAAAGAAGCTGTCGCGGCTGCGGCTAACGATCTCGGCAACCAGATCGCAGCGGGCACAGAAGGTTTGTTCTCGGATTAACTCCGTTGCCATCTGTGTGACCGGCTGTCGCTGCGGCAGCAAAATTCAATGAGGTAGGTATGACCGGCGTTACGTCGATGATGCTCGGGGGCTTCGCCTTCGAGGGGTTAGGCTTTGGCTATCAGGGTGTCAAACGTAAGGTGAATACGCCTTGGGTAGATATACCTGTCGGCCAAACCCTCAACCAGCAGCAATGGACCGGCCCCACGTCCGACGAAGTAACAATCTCGGGAGTGCTTTTCCCCGAAGAATTCGGCGGGCAATCGCAACTTGACGGTATCATTGCCGCATCCATGGCCGGAACCGAAATGATGCTTGTGACCGGTGATGCGGCGCAGGGCGTCATTCAAGGCATGTTTACGGTCCAGACCGTGGAAGAGGACCGCAGCTATATCAATCGCCGTGGTGAGGCGGGGCGCAACGCCTATTCCATCACTCTCAAGCGCTCCGGCTCCGGCACCCTGCCCAGTGCGGGAGGCTTGGTGGATCGGGCTGCATCTTTCCTGTCCGAACTTTTCCGGTGACCCTATGGCGACAATTTACACTACACGGCAGGGCGAGACGGTTGATCTCGCCTGCCTCGCTTTCTATGGGCGCACGGCCAAAGTGGTCGAAGCCGTTATTGATGCCAATCCGGGTCTTGCCGCACTCGGTCCTGTCCTTCCGCTCGGCACGAAAATCACCATGCCGGACATTCCCGCCACCAGCACGGCCAAGCCGTTGACCAGCCTTTGGGACTAACCATGAAACCGCGCGTGGAAGTGAGTATCGACGGCGTGCCGGTGGCAGGCCATTTCTATGAGCGTTTGCTTTCCCTCACCGTCACTGACGAGGAGGGCATGAAATCCGACACGGTGGACATTGAATTGAATGACGGCCCGCCGAACTTTCTGGCGATCCCGCGTAAGGGGGCCATCATTTCGGTCAAGATGGGTTTCGGTGACGATCTTGTGCCGAAAGGTGTCTTCACCGCGGACAAAGTCAATGTCGATTGCCTACCTTATAAAATGTCGATTTCCGGCAAGGCTGCGGACCTTCGCAGCGGAAAGCTTAAAGAGCGGCAGGAAAGGTCATGGGATAAAACGAAGCTCGGCGATATCCTGTCTCAGATCGCCAGCGAAAGCGGCTTAACCCCTGCCGTTGATGATGACCTTGCGGACTTTGAATATGACTGGCTGGCGCAACAGGACGAAAGCAACATCAATTTCCTGCGGCGGCTGGCGGAGCGGCATAACGGCCTCTTTGCGGTTAAGCAAAGGCGAATGATTTTCACGCGGCTCGGTTCCGGTTTGTCTGCGTCTGGTGCGCCGCTCGGCTCCATCATCCTGACGCCCGAGAAAATCAAGGTCGGAAGCCTGAAAGTCGAAATAAACGACCGCACGAAATACAGCAAGGTCGTGGCCTACTATCAGGATTCCGACAAGGCCGAACGTGTTGAAATCGACGCGGATGCGGATGCGGATGGCGATAGCATTTATCGTTTGCCGGAACCCTATGCATCGCCTGCCGAAGCCGACAAGGCCGCGCAGGCGAAGGCCAAGGAATTGCAGCGCGGCGAAGGCTCGGTGTCTGTCACCGTGATTGGCGATGCGGGTATTGATGCGGGCTTGCCGCTGCTCTTCGCCGATATCCGCCCCGGCGTGGACGGCGTGCCTTACATCATCAAGACGGCCAAAACCGCCTACACGAAAACAGGCGGTCTCGAAGTCGCGGTTTCGGGCAGGCTTTATGATGGAAAATCCGCAACTGAAAAATCGGCCGGCACGGAAAGCGGTAGCTCAAGTTCCGGCCCGGACGCCGCGAAAGCAACCGGCAAGGTTGCTCCGAACAGTGCGCCCGGCACTCCGGCCACGCCTTCGTCTTTCCTGACACCGCGCCGCTTCGGGCGGACGGACGAGAACTAACCGGCATCCCGCCGATAATGCCCCTGAAAATTTGGAGACCATAATGGGTTACGTGCTTTCCCAACGCAGCCTTGCGCGCCTTGAAGGCGTGCATCCCGATCTAGTGCGCATCGTCCAGCGCGCCATCCAGATCACCGAAATTGATTTCGTGGTGACCGAAGGTGTGCGGACGCTGGAAAAACAGAAGGACATGGTTGCGCGCGGCGCTTCCAAGACCATGAACAGCCGACATTTGAAGGCTGCGAACGGTTACAGTCATGCGGTCGATCTGGCGGCGCTGGTCGGCGGTAGCGTGGTTTGGGACTGGCCGCTTTATGCCAAGCTCGCGAAGGCCATGAAACAGGCGGCAAAGGAACTCGGCATTCCGCTGGAATGGGGCGGTGACTGGAAGTCCTTTAAGGATGGCCCGCACTTCCAGTTGCCGTGGAAACAATACCCTTCGGCGGGGCCTGTCGCTGGCAAGAAATATACCGCCGAAACCGAGACGCAGGCCAAGTCCAAGGCGCTGGCGATTTTGGGCGGTGGCGTCAGCACCGCCGTTCCGGTTGGACAGGAGCCTTTGACGAAGGCTGTTGAGGTTGTCTCGGCGCAGCAGGGCGAGCTTTCCTCCGGGGAATGGGCGCGAATGGCAATCGCCGTCTTCATCGTCGGTATCTCCGTTTATCTCGCGTGGCGGAAACTCTGATGCGGATTTTTGACGCTGCATTGATCGGGGGCGGCATCGTTATCGGTGCCGCTCTCATGGCTGCGCCCGCCTACTTTGTCGGCAAGGGGGCAGGAAAAGCTGAAGTCGCGGTCGGACTCCAGGATGACCGTATCACCATTCTCAAAGACGGACAGAAGATCGATGAAGGCGCTTTGCAAGCTGACGATTTTGATTTGTGCGGGCTTCTCGGTGGCTGCGTGCAGCCCGACCGTGAAGGCGATTGAGCCTTGCGATTTGCTTGTGCCGATCAACCCGCTCCCGGAAACAAACACTTACCTTATCACCCACGACCGGAGCGCCGCTGTTGATATCGCCCGGCATCGCGGACGTTATGCCCTCTATTGCGGAAAGCCCGAGTGATGCCGGAAAAATACACCTCTTTCATCGAACTGATGAATGCATGGGTTGGTGGTGCCTTCACCACCATTATCGCCTCCCTGCTAGGCCGCTTCATGTGGCACGGTAATGAGGCGCGGAAAGGTCGCCGCAAGTTCTTCGGCATCGAACTGTTTTGGGAACTGCCGGTTGCGCTCGGCATGGCGGTCATCGGCGAAAGCGCTGCCGCCTATGCCGATCTTGGTCAACCTGCATCAACCGGGTTGATTGCGCTTCTGGCCTATCTCGGGCCGCGTGGTGTCGAAGCGCTCTTTCATAAATGGTTTGACCGGCGCATGGCCGGTTGACGCATAAAAAAAGCCCGCAACGCGGGCTTTTCCATCTCTATGAAACTACGTTACGCAGCAATGAGTTCGTAAGGCTCATTGTTGTTCTCGACTTTACGGATCGAAATTGTCTGCGTTTCCGCAGTAGGAATGCTGCGCTTGGACAGTTCTTCAATCGCCACTTCCTGCAAGCCAAGCTTTTCGATGGCAAGGCGGCGGATCAACGTTTCAGACGGGCTGTCGATTTCGACTTCGCCGCGTTCCCAACGGCCAATCGACTGCTTGTCTCGGTGAACGAGACCAGACAATTCGGACTGTGTCAGGCCCATTTCGGTACGCAGAAAGCGCAATTCATCACCGCTGATGCCCTTCGGGTGATTGACAATGCCCGTAGCAATGACGTGATGAAGCTCGTTCACAGCGGGAACGATGATTACCTCATCGCCGTCATCGTCGGTCTGGACCTCGATTCCGCTGATGAACACGTTCATCAAGCCGCATTCTGTGTAGTGATGCTCAACAACACTCATTTTCATTCTCCAATTATCGAGCCGTCCCTGCGCTCGAATTCATCAATCCACATGACCGTTACAACCTTCATGTAACAGCCGACGTGGTTGGGTATAACAACAACGCCTATGGCTCGGCTCCCGCTATTCGGAGTTCTGCACTCGACGCGATAGCGGAAGAATCCCTGCCTAGTCGCCGGGACCGCCTGTTCGTAGACGAACCCGTATTTCAAAGCGTACAATACGTCAGAGGCAATAAGGTTGCGCTCTGCAAGTCGCTCTTTGGCATGTAGTTTGTAGGCGATGGTGAATTTCGGGTCTCGGGCTATTGCCCTCAGTTTGTCGGTTGCCACATTAGGCAGCCAAGGATCATTACTCTTCACACATCCTCCGACCGGTCTAGACCGCTGTAAGTATCATGGTGATACCTATCTAGTGATGAATGGTCAATTAACAAGGGCGTTAGTGGACTATGAAATTTTGTAAGGGGCTGATTTCGATAGCCATATTTTTAATGCCGGACCAGCGATACGTTATTTTTCCCTATCAAAAAAGCCGCTCGGGTCGCGCCGGGCGGCTTTTTGCATTTGTGGCCGCATCCGCTCTGCCAACACTTCTATCCTGCGGGCGCGCTCCATATCGCGTTGTTTGGCCGCTGGTGAATCGCGCGGCGAATGATCCGGGCTTAAGTTGGCCTGTCCTAACCCGTGGCAATACTGGCACCGCCAGCGCCTATTAATGTAGCTTTGCTCGGCGGGCATCTTCTCCAGATCGACTTTGACGACGCGATTACATGGGTCACAATAGGCCGTGACCGTGTAGCCTTCGGCCCACAAATATCCGTAGGTGCCGGGGGTCGGTTTATAGTTCATGGCCAGTCCCTTTTTGCGCGCGCCAAAACGAAACTGTTTTTCTCACGGTTGCCGCAGCCAAGGCATCGCAACAGCGGTTCCATGGAAACGATAGGCCGGAATTTCCCGTAACGACGCTGTAGCGCCCACCTGTCCAACATGCCGACGCGTTTGCAGCGCCAGCATTGCGCGCCGACGACATACCATTGCGGCAGATCGGCCAAGGTCGCCGAGTGGTCCCGCTGCGGCACAAAAATGCCTGTCGGCTTCGGCGGCAAATTATCGTTGTTGCCGCCGGTCAGATCGATACCGCGACGATGGCGCATGTCATTCCCGCTCGCCGCTCGGCTTCCATCCACGGGTATATCCCCGGCCCATGGCTGCGACAGCCATGGATAACTGGTTTTGCAGATGGTGGATTTCGTCCAGCAGCGTTTCCACAGCGGCAACAGCATCGCCGTCATGGCACTGGATAACATAGGCCGCGATATCGTCCGGCTGTTTGATTGCATTCGGGCGCACGTTTCCAATCTCCTGTTTCAGAGCCGCAAAGTTTCCCCTGTCATGAAATGGCGCGCGCCCCCGCGCCGGTAAATCAGTCTGGCATAAGGTCGGAAATTTGACCGTGCGAAACCAGCAAGCGCGGGTTTGCCATGCTGCCGCTTTCTTCGTCCACGGTCACGGCGTATGCCGCAACGCCGATGTGACGCGGTGCCATGGCGCTCGCCATTTTCTCAGCGGATGCTGCGCTGGTGGCGGGGCGCATATCGCCCGGCACAATCCCGCCGCGTCCCTTTTTGAACTGTACTACGATGATTTTTTCAGCGTCAGACATATCTCTTGCTCTCTTGTTTGTTCTATAAATGTTCTCATTTTAAAAGAGAGTCAATATGGAGTGGCTCCGCCATATTTTAGGACTGGCAAAGTTTTACAGTGCTATTGAAAACGTTGAGAGAATTTCGACACGAAAAGACGAGTTTTACCCGTAGCGTGTTGAAATCGTAGCGATAGATCGAGCTTCCCAAGCTGAATACGAGGGTTCGATTCCCTTCACCCGCTCCAGTCTCCCTTGATCCCCTCGCCAAAAATATTGGCCCCTGTCTACTGCCACGTCGGTGGCAGCGGGACTATGTGATTTTGCTTGACTACGATTAAATTGCACGTAATAGTTGATCCAGTCGTAACATGATGGGGAAATGTTATGAGTCGCAAACTTCTCTCTGAATTTTTGGGAACCTTCTGGCTGGTCTTTGGTGGCTGTGGCAGCGCGGTTTTCGCTGCTGCTTTTCCTGAACTCGGCATTGGCTTCCTGGGTGTCGCGTTCGCCTTCGGCCTGACGGTGCTGACCATGGCCTACGCGGTTGGCGGTATTTCCGGCGGGCATTTCAATCCAGCTGTTTCGGTCGGCCTGTCCGTTGCCGGTAAATTTCCGGCAGCAAGCCTACTGCCCTATATCGTTGCGCAGGTCTTGGGGGCGGTCGTTGCCGCGGCGGCTCTTTACGTGATCGTCACCGGCAAGGCGGGGGCTGACATTGGTGGTTTTGCTGCCAATGGCTATGGGGAGCATTCGCCGGGGGGATACTCGCTCCTGTCGGCGTTGCTGATCGAGGTTATTCTGACGGCGTTTTTCCTGATCATCATTCTGGGGTCGACGCATGGCAGGGTGCCGGTCGGTTTCGCGCCGATCGCCATCGGTCTTGCGCTTACTCTCATTCATCTGATCTCCATTCCGGTCACCAACACGTCGGTCAACCCGGCCCGCTCCACGGGGCAGGCCCTGTTTGTCGGTGGATGGGCTCTGCAGCAGCTGTGGCTGTTCTGGCTTGCCCCGATCGTCGGTGGGGCGATTGGCGCTGTAATCTGGAAAATTTTCGGTGAGGAAGAGAAGGTCGGCCATGCCGGCTCCATCCAGCCCGCACAGACGTGATTAGGAGGCTCTGTTTTTCCGAATGGTCGGGAAAACAAGTGAGGAGGATGACATGGATCTTGCTTCGATATTGGCCCAGATCATCGGCGGTGCGGCTGGTGGGACAGCCGGTGGAAAGATACTGAAGGACTCTGACCTTGGCGCGCTCGGCAACCTGATTGCCGGGGCCATTGGCGGTATTGGCGGTGGAACCGTGCTCGGATCGCTGCTTGGGGCAGCGGGAGACGCCGCAGCCGGCGGTGTGGATATCGGCGTCCTTGCCGGCCAGCTCGTTGGCGGCGGTGTCGGCGGTTTGATCGTCCAGGTCATCGTCGGCCTGATCAAGAACAAGCTTGTCGCAAGATAATCGACCGCACTTGAAATGAAACGGGACGTCTGCCGGACGAAGCGCTCCGGCAGACGTCGATTATATGCGCATCGGTGGGCGACTTGCGTAAGGCCGGCTTCGGTTTTGCAAATCGCGACGATATCGGCAGAAAATAAAAGCCGCCTTCGGCGACTAGGTAGAGGATCGAAGCGGCAACCGTTTCAGGTAGTGTTGCTAACGCTCGGCACGTGAGGCGTCTTGTTCCAGACGAAAGGTTTGGTTTTTAACTCAAGCACGGCACGCCAGGCCGCCAGAGACAATATCAGCCAATAAAGCGGAATTGCCAGCCAGCGTTTTCCCACCTGCCTCCTCTCGTAATCGATCATCCTGTTCCTGCCCATCAGCACGAATATGGCGTAACTGCCGGCAATGTTCAGCGTATCGGTAAGAAACAGAACGCCCTGCCACGAAAACAGCATGTCTGCACCGCTGTTCCCGATAGCCGTGGCCATCCACGCCACGGAAACGAAGAGCAGGGGATGAGCCATCGACGACACCAGCATGCCGCCGATCAACAGTTGGAAGACGATATAGGAGAGCCATCCCATGCGGCGCGCCGTCGCAACAGGCGCGCGGGTCATCACCAGCCAGCTCTGCAGCCAACCCTTGTACCAGCGCGCCCGCTGGTTGAGCCACACGGGAAGCGCGGTGGGCGCATCCTCCAGCGTCTGACGGTATATGACGCCGCATCGATAGCCGAGTTGGTGCAGCCTGAGGCCAATATCGGCATCCTCAGTCACATTGTAAGGATCCCAGGCGCCGACGCGACGCAATACGGCGGTGCGGAAATGGTTGGACGTGCCGCCAAGCGGCAGCGGTAGCCGGTACGCCGCAAGCACGGGCAACATTGAACGGAACAGACCAGCATATTCCAGGGCGAAACAGGCACTGATCCAGGAAGAGCGCGCATTGCTGATTATAAGCGGCGCTTGCAGGCAGGCCACGTTCTCCGGCTGATGGCGGAAGGTCGCATAGGCTTCGCGCAATTGCAGCGGATGTGGCCGATCTTCCGCGTCATAGATGGCAACGAACGCCCCACGCGCGCCGGAGAGCGCATAGGTAAGCGCCTTGGGCTTGGTCCTCGGCAGGGAAGGCGGCACTCTCACGATCTCAATATGCTGTCCGGGATTTAATCTAAGGATGGCGTCGATTGTGGCCCCGTCATCTGCCTCGCAGACGAGCTTGATATCCAGTCGGGATTTGGGCCAGTCGAGCCGCTCCAGCGCGCCGATGAGCTGGCTGACGATGGCGTCCTCACGATAGAGCGCCACCAGAATGGTATAGACCGGCAGATTTCCGTCGGGTTCGAGCGCAGCTGCGGTCGTCGTGTCTTTCTCTCCTGAAGTCTGCATCAGCACAAACAGCCTGAACAGCAGTGTGAAGAAATAAAGCATCGTCAGGGCGACGTGGATGACGGCCATGGCCGTCTGCGTGTGAAACAGCAGCGAGAGCATAAGCAGGGTGACGACGATACCGCTATAAAAGCCCTGATGACCTTGAAGCGTGATCCTGGCAGAGTACTGCGGCGCGGTGTTGAAGAGTTGCTGGCGAGCCTCACGACAGCGGCGTGTTTCACCCGCCTTCCAGATCGCATCGCGCATGGCATGCGGCGTCGTCACCACGAGCTCGTCCAGAAGATGCGGATGTCGATCCAGCAGGCTTTTCAGTAATTCCATCCGCGCCAGCTCGGGCACGATCAGAAGTGCTGGTTTACCGTTCGCAGGCGTCAGCCGTAGCAAGCGCGGCTCGGCTAGCTGCGTATCGAGAAGATGGACATCTGCGATCCGGTCCGAATCGATCTCCGCGACAAAGGGTAACCGCAAAAATCTGGCGAAAGCGCCAAAATAGGCATCCGTCGCGACAAGACCGCCGGCCAGCAGTTCCGCTTCCAGCGTCGAGCCGTTTTCCAGCGCCAGCCGTTCGCACGCGCTGATGTAGGGCTTGCCAAATCCCAGCGCCCGGAGGAAGCGCATGTGTCCGGCTTCACCCCGATCAGGAACCGTCTGGGGTGGATTGTCGCGTATGCGGGAAAATACAATTTTTCGCCCGGCAGGCGTCGTGCGAAACGATTCTCGTGTATAGTGTCGCAAATGATCCATGCACTGCCGCCACCGTCATGGTAACGCCCCACTTCCTGTTGCGGATAGTATAGATGAGAATGACGATTGTAACGCGAAATATAATTCTTGTTTTTACTTTAGTGTTCGCTTTGCAAGTTGTCGGTATTTTCGAAAAGCTTCATGCGGAGGGCCTGTCGGACGGGAACCGCATGCCAGTGCTTTTCGACGCTCAGGAGCGGTTTCCCGGTGGTGACCTTTCCTCCGTTCCCCGCATCAGGTTTTTGATGTCGGTGGATTTTCCGCCCTTCAATTTTACCGATCAGGAAGGGCGGCTTGCGGGTTTCCATGTCGATCTCGTCCGCGAGGTGTGCGCGCAGCTCAAGGTGGAGAGCAAATGTCAGGTACAGGCCTTACCCTTTGACGAGCTGGAGGCGGCTCTGGAGATGGGAGAGGGCGAAGCGGTGATTTCCGGTCTCGCCGTCACGGCCGAGCTGCGCAAGAGCTTCACCTTTTCGCGGCCCTATCTTCTGTTGCCGGCCCGGCTGGCTGTCAACAAGGCGACGAAATTTGCCGGCTCCGGCTCCGACGCACTGTCCGGCAAGAAAGTGGGCGTGGTGACCGGTTCCCGGCACGAACAGATGCTCAAGGCATTTTTTCCCAAGGCGGCGGTTGAGGGTTTTGACGGCTACGAACCCATGTACGGTGCTCTGAAGGCCGGTAAGGTCGACGCCATCTTTGCCGATGCCCTGCGCCTGCCGTTCTGGGTTTCAGGAAGCGCATCCGAAGGCTGCTGCGCTCTTTTTGGGGGGCCTTATATGTCGGACAGGTTCCTCGGCGAGGGCCTTTCCATCATGACGGTCGATCCGGATAATGTGCTGGTGCCGGCCTTCGATCAGGCGCTTGCCGCTCTTTCCCGCAACGGCCGGCTCGAAGAGATCTATCGTCGTTATTTTCCCTACGGGCTCTATTAGGAGAGACCCGGACCGACTCGATTCAACTGAATGAGGCGGGCTCTATTTGACCGCAGCGAAAGCCTCTTCGCTCCGCCGCAGCCGTAGAAGCGCCACCCACACAGCTGCCGCTATGGCGGTTTCGACGATGAAATAGCTGCCGATCGTTCCCGAAATGCTGAAAGACCAGGTGAAGAAGGCAACGACGACGGAGCCTATGAGATTGCCGCTGTTCCATATCTTGGCGCGGATATCCTGGCGCCCGGAGGCGCCCAGCGCCTCCAGCGCGGTAGCCGCCACGGCCATCGGCAGTACGGCCCAGCAAAGCACGCGGGTGATGGTGGGAAGCGAAACATATTCGTCGCCAAATAAAAGCGGCAGGAAGGGCGCGATGATGAAGATTGCCAGCGCACTGCCTGTCGCGATGAACAGCGCCGCTTTCAGCACATTATAGGCGCGTTCGATGGTTTTGCTGATACCCTGCAGCGCTGCAGAGGCGGATCCCGGATAGATGAGCCGGTTCAGAGCCTCGACGGAAAGATAGGAGCTGTCGAGAATCCTCCGGGCGATGGAATAGCTGCCCAGTATCTCCGCACTGGCGATGGCTCCAAGGACGAGAATATCGGCATTGCCGCGTACCGCCTTGAACAGGAACTGGGTGGAAAACAGGATGCCGATGCGAATTTCCTCCCGGACGATCCGAAAGACCGGTCGGCCGAGCCTGCCTATTGCCTTGACGGAAATCATGGCTGCAATCGTGTGGGCTGCGAGGTTCCAGAGTGCCCAGGCCTCGACCGTTTCCACCTTGAAGACGAGGCAGGCAACCACGGCGGCAATGGTGCGGGCGACGGCAAACATCACCTCCAGCTTGTTGGCCGAGGCAAAGTCGGAATGGGCGATGAAGCTTTGCGTGGAAAGCGAAATAACCTTCAGGAGAACGAGGTTGGTGAACAGGATCAGGAAAGTGGTGATCAGCGTGTGCAGCAACGTTTCCGACGTCGGGAAAAACACCGGGATCGTCACCATGCCGATGAGCGTCAGGACCACACCCGTCGCCGCGCTGAGGAGATAACTGTGGCCAAGCATGACGGGGAACATGCCGCGATCCTGCGCCACGCGACGAATGAGCGATTCCTGTGAGCCGATACCGCAAATCTGAACGCCCAGATTGGTAACGGCCGTGATCGAGGCGTAAAGCGCGAATTGTTCGACACCCAGATGGCGGGCTAGCAGCGCGAAGGTCAAGAGCTGGGCGGCGCTGGACATCAGCAGCGCGCCTCCGGATGCCATATAGGCCAATCCAAGTCTGACAAGATGGCCGAGCCGCGGCGTGTTCAACGACACCTCATTCTCCGTTTTTTCCGGCATTGCCGGGCGAATTCAAAAGGACTGTCCCTTTTAAAGTCTTACGAACTGAAAGGGCGGCAACCGGGCGGTATTCGACACCGACGACCTGAATGAATGACAGTTTCTCCTGTCTTAGCCCTGTTGAGGTAAGAGAGGGTTAAAGCAATTACACAATAATGATGATAATGACTGTTTATGGTTATTAGGACATCGCCCGGTTCAGAAGGGTTTCGTTGTTCGTTGCAGGGCAGGTCCATGATCCGATTTTCCGTTCCCGAAGCAGGCTACCATGCCGCGTTTTGCTGATACGCGGTCCATTTCTGCGGAAAACAGCAGTGCCATGTCCCTGTCGGGCGGCCGTCGCGACGCGATTTTTTTTGTCGCCACGATGCTTTACATCTGGATTTCTGTCGCGCCCTTTGAAAATCTTGCGGCGCCGCCCGTGCCGCGCGCCGCCGCCAATCAGCTGACCGGTCTGATGATCGCGCTGATCCTCGGTGTCTTCGCACTGCGCCATCGTCTGACGGGGCTTTTGCTGAGGCCCCGCTTGCCAATCCTGCTGCTCTTTTCCTGGCTCGCGCTTTGTTCGGTCCTTGGTGCGGAGCCCGGCACGTCGTTGCAGCGCCTGATTTTCACGGCGCTCCTGTGTTTTATCACCAGCGTGCTGGTCGTCATGCCGCGCGACAGGCGGCAATTCGACCGGATGATGGCCGTTTTCGCCATTCTCCTGCTGGCGCTTTGTTATCTCGGGGTTATCTTCCTGAGTTCGCGCGCAATCCATCAGCCTTACGATCTCGATGAGAAGGCGCTTGCAGGCGATTGGCGCGGAATATTCAATCATAAGAACGCCGCCGCGCCGGCAATGATCATTCTTTTCATGGTGGGCCTTTATCTGCGCAATGCCTGGTCCACGCTGGGCGGAATAGCGATCACGCTGCTGGCCGGCTTTTTTCTCTGGAAGACGAACGGGAAAACTGCAGCGATGCTTTTGCCCGTCACCATCGCCCTGGTCTGGGTCATGGAGCGGCATGCCGGGCGGACATTGCTGATGATCGGTGGCCTTCTGGCGTTTCTCAATATCGTTGCAATCGGCTCCACCTATTTCCCGAGCATACAGAGCCTCGTCGAAAGCCTGGGCATCGATTCCACGTTCACCGGACGGACGGATATATGGCGCCTGTCTTTCGACACCTTTGCGCAATCGCCGATCTTCGGACAGGGATTCCAGGCCTTCTGGACAAGCGACCGGCTTCTGTCACAGGCCGATATCTCCGAGACTTGGGCGGTCACGGCCTTTCACGCGCATAATGGCTATGTCGAGAGCCTTTTGAATGGCGGACTGCCCGCCTTCGTCCTCACTCTCATATGGCTCGTGATCATCCCCGCAAATGATTTCCGAGCAGCGGTGGACAGAGGCACGGATCCCGGCCTGACGCGGCTTTTTGGGCGAATCTGGGTATATGCGCTGCTTTCTTCCTGTCTTGAGAGTAATTTCTTTACCGGAACCGGGCCTATCTGGTCTTCTCTTCTTATTGCGATCTATTGTTTGAGACATCAGGCTTACGACATACTGGAACAGGGACAGTAATTTGCACGGCGGGCCGGGGGGCTAGTATGACGCAGAAAATCGGAACAATCGCAGACCGGGTCAATAACCGGCTCGTGCGGTATTTCCCTGGACCGACGGCGCGGATCGAGACATCCGAACCGATTGTCTCCTTCACATTCGACGATGTGCCGGCGAGCGCCTGGACCAGCGGTGCCCGCATTCTGGAAAACGAGAATGTTCGCGGGACCTTTTATATTTCCGGGGTCTTCATCGACAGGCATGACGAACCGCAGGACATGATTTCCGCTAGGGGCTGTTCGGAACTGGCTACGGCCGGTCATGAGCTCGCCTGCCATACCTATTCCCATCGCAAACTCTCAAGCTTTTCACGGCGAGGGCTGGAAGAGGATCTCGATCGTAATGAAAAGGTGCTGGCCTCGTTCGACGAGAACGGCCACAGGCGGAATTTCTCCACCCCCTTCGGCATGGCTTCGCCACTCATGCAGCCCATGCTGCGGCGCAGGTTCAGGACTGCCCGCGGGATCATGCCCGGCATCAACCGCGGCAGCATCGATACGCATAATCTTGCTGCCGTCGAATTGCGGCCCGATCCGAATTATCTCGATGCCGCTGATCGCTGGCTTGACGACGTCCTGCAAAACGGCGGCTGGCTCGTCATTTTTACCCATGATGTGTCGTCTGCGCCAAGCTTTTACGGTTGCCCGGAAGACAGGTTTCAGGGTTTCGTGCGTAAGGCGGCATCCGGTGGCGCAAAAGTCATGACGGTTGACGCGGCCGTGACGGCACTCGGCCTCTAAGGCACGGCACAGTGCTGCGCGCTTTTAGCCGTCGCGGTGAAAGCGATTATGACGTGTAGGATATCGGCCTACTGGCTGGCCCATATGATGCGGGCGATCCATTCCACATCGGCCATCTCGAAGCTCCGATTGGGATGCTCAGGATTGAGCGAAAGAAGCTCGATGCTCTTGGGGCTTTGCCGCGCCAGCACCTTGGCCATCACTTCACCGTCACGGCTCTTCAACACCACGCGGTCGCCGCGCCGTACCTGCGCGCCAGGCTCCACGATGAGGATGTCGCCGTCGCGGTAAAGCGGCATCATGCTCTCTCCCTGCACTTCCAGCGCGTAGACTCCCTGTTTGCGTTCGGGAGACGAGGGAAACTCAACCACGTCCCAGCCCTGACCTGCCGGAAAGCCGCCGTCGTCAAAAAAACCGCCGGAACCGGCCTGAGCGAAACCGAGCAGGGGGATGGCACTTTCCGCACCGGCAGGTCGCGTCTGCGCCTTTCCGAAAGCATAACCGAAAAACTGATCCACGCTCGCTCCCGTCGCTTCGAGCACCTTGGAAACGGACTCCGTCGAGGGCCAGCGTTTGCGGCCGTCCGGCCCGAAACGCTTCGACTTATTGAATGAAGTAGGGTCGAGACCGGCACGCTTCGCCAATGCCGAAGGCGTCAGCTGATGGCGTTCGGCAAGCGTATCGATGGCGCTCCAGATCGTCTCATGTGAAAGCATGGTAGAAAGCCCGCAAACGGAGCCGATAGCGGAAAAGCTCCTGTCGTTAACACCTCGAAATCTAGACCATATCCGGTCCGGAGTAAAGGAAGGAAAGGAATAAAATCCTTGCTTACGCCACAAGAGCCGATGTGTTGATCTTGGCGAGCTGGATGACCGCCTGCGTGCGGCTGTCCACCTTGAGCTTCAACAGGATCGCGGAGACATGTGCCTTGATCGTCGCCTCCGAGACATTGAGCTCATAGGCGATCTGCTTGTTCAGCAGGCCTTCTGCCAGCATGCCGAGAACACGGCTCTGCTGCGGCGTCAGCGTTCGCAGCCTGCCGATGAGATCGGCGACATCCGGATCGTGCTCCTTTTCGCCGTGATGGCCGGCCGGTACCCACAGGTCGCCTTCCAGAACCGCGCGGATGCCATCACGGATGTCATCGATGCCGGAGGATTTTGAAATGAAACCGGAAGCACCGAGTTCGATTGAGCGGCGGACGGTCGTCGCGTCATCCGTCGCCGATACGATGACGATCGGCAGGCTGGAAAACTCTGCGCGCAGCGCCATGAGGCCCGAAAACCCGCTGACCCCTGGCATGGCAAGGTCGAGCAGCATCAGATCCGCATCGTTACGGGCTGCGGCTGCGCGTCTGGCAGCCTCGAAATCACCGGCTTCAACGATGGTCTGGTGTCCGTCGAGGCCGGATACGGCCTGTTTCAGGGCACCGCGAAAAAGTGGATGATCATCTGCAATGATAATGACAAGTTCCGACATTCTGGCCCCCTCCCAAGGGCATTATGCGGTTCTTTTCCAGTTATTGACTCACTCCCTTTGCCGGTGGTCGAAACACGCCCGGCTCCTCCGCAAAAGGTTGCGCCAATCGGTTCCTCTTTACAAGGAAAAGCTTGTGGACAGGCGGTCTTTCAGGCTTTCAGCAATAAAAATACCGTGGAAACTGTGGACAATCCCCCAGCTTTACGGCAAACCGCGATGGTTGGAAAGCCATGGAGAGCGCATGCAGGAAACGCCCGCGATCATCTATAAAATCGTGCCGGAGACGTTGTGGAACGAGGCCAGGGCAAAGGGTGCCTTCGACGGCGCCGCCATCGACCTGACCGATGGCTTCATCCATTTTTCCACGGCCAGGCAGGTGGCGGAAACAGCCGCGCGGCATTTTTCCGGCCAGGCCGATCTGCTGCTGATCGCAGTCGACGGCGCGGCCCTCGGCGACAAGCTGGTCTATGAACCCTCAAGAGGCGGCGATCTTTTCCCTCACCTTTATGGGCCTCTTCCCTTGACCGCCGTGCTCTGGGAGACGCCGCTTGCACTCGATCACGACGGCCAGCACCAGTTTCCGGAGATTTTGTGATGAGCGGATTATTTTCCTCGATCGGCCGCAAGGGCCTGTTCCTGGTCGATCCGGAAAAGGCCCATGGGCTGTCCATTGCGGCCCTGAAAAGCGGCTTCCTGCCCACCTGCATGGTGCCGCACGATCCGCGACTGCAGCAGACCGTGGCGGGCCTTGTCTTCCCCAATCCGCTCGGCATGGCGGCGGGTTACGACAAGAATGCGGAAGTACCGGGACCGCTTCTGAAGCTCGGTTTCGGCTTCACTGAAATCGGCACCGTCACGCCGCGGGCGCAGGCCGGCAATCCGAAGCCGCGTATCTTTCGCCTTGTGGAAGATGAGGGCGTCATCAATCGCCTCGGTTTCAACAATGAAGGCCATGCCGCTGCGCTGGAGCGTCTGAAGCAGGCGCATCTGCGTGGCATTGTCGGCGTCAATATCGGCGCCAACAAGGACAGTGAAGACCGTATCGCCGATTATGTGCAGGGCATCGAGGCGTTTTATTCGGTCGCATCCTATTTCACCGTCAATATTTCGTCCCCCAACACACCTGGTCTCCGCGACCTGCAGGCGCGCGAAAGCCTTGCCGCCCTTCTCTCGGCCGTGCTGGAACGCCGCAAGGCGGAAGCTGAACGTTTCGGCAGACGCATCCCCGTCTTCCTCAAGATCGCTCCCGATCTGACCGAAGAGGGACTGGACGACGTTGCTGAAGAAGCGCTTGCCCATGATCTGGACGGCCTGATCGTTTCCAATACCACCCTCTCACGCGACGGCCTGCGAGCCAGCCCGCACAAGGGTGAGGCGGGTGGCCTTTCCGGCAAGCCTCTCTTCGAACTCTCCACCACGGTTCTGGCCAAGGTGCGCCGCCGCGTCGGCGTCAATCTGCCGATCATCGGTGTCGGCGGCGTTTCGTCCCCGGAAACGGCTTTGGAAAAGGTAAGGGCAGGTGCGGATCTGGTACAGCTGTACTCCTGCATGGTCTATGAAGGCCCCGGTCTGCCATCTGCCATCGTCAAGGGCCTGTCGAAGCTGGTTGCCCGTGAGGGCGTGGAATCGATCCGCGATCTGCGCGACAGCGCGGTTGACCGCTGGGCGGATCGTAAGCCGGGCTGACAGCGAGCCTGAAAGGTCGAGGCAGCGCTTCCTCAGGGGCTCTCCCTCCTCATCCCTGTGCTTGTCACAGGGATCCAGCCAGCCCAAGTCCTTAGGCTGAAAGAACTCTCTCCGCCGCGCAGGCGCGTCGGCTGGATTCCTGTAACAAGCACAGAAATGAGGGAAGAGGGTGGTTTCCCGCCCTTTACCTCAGGCGCAGAGCACCATAGCCCAATAGGGCCGGTTGCGGCTGGTGGCATCGTAGGCGACCGCCACGCCGAGGCCGTTATAAGGCCCAAGCATGTTTTCCAGGTGGTGTTTGGAGCCGATCCAGGCCTTCACCACCCTCTCCACGCTATCCTGACCGGCGGCCACATTCTCCGCCGCAGGAAGCGGCACATTCCCCTCCTTCATTCGGATCAGGAAACTGTCGGTCAGTCCGATCAGATGCGCCATCTTCTGCGCCTTGACCATGCGTCCGGCCTGATAGGCGGCGGCGCTGCTGGCTGCACCATTGATGGAAAGCGGCGAAAGTCCTTTCGAGCGTCGCAGGTCGTTGACCATTGGAAGCGCCGCTGCGGTCTCATCGCGGGTGCCTGAAGGTATGCCCTTGTTGGTTGGAACGGAAACGCAGGCGGAAAGAACCGAACCGGCGGAAAGCAGCACGAAACCGCGCCGTGTAAGCGTCTGGAGAGAGGTGTCGGTCATGTCAGCGGCGATAGCTCAGAAGGCGCAGGATGATGAAGACGGGAATGACGATCGTGGCGCCCAGGATCAGATAGTCGCCGATCGCCCCCAGCGCATGGAAACCGCTGCGCCACAGGTCGACGACGAAGTCGCGCGCGCCGTAAATGATGTTCCACGGCGTCAAGCCGAAGATCGCCATCAGAAAGCCGACGAGCAGTGAAACCACGAGCAGCTTCACCACCGTTCGGGCCACTGTGTCGCCCAGCAATTTGTTGACCTCACCGGCCATCAGCAAGTCTCCTGTTTTGTCCTGACATATGAAACGGACCACATCGATGCAAGTTTTTGCGCACTATATCGCGCATATCAGCCAATTCCACGAGTGCGCCATGAAATAGGACTTGAGTTTTTTTATGGCTTGATAAATGACAGCGCGCATCTTCTCAGGAATCTTGAATGGCCCCAAACCAGTTTTCTTCCGGTGACGTCATTGCCGACCGCCGGGCGGACTATGCCCGCATGTTGGCGGAGGGCGGTGATTATCCCGCCGCCGCCGAACTCATGGAACAGGCGCTGGAACTAGCGCCACGGTGGACGGCGGGCTGGTTTCGCTTCGGGGAATATCACGAAAAGGCGGGGGAAACGGACAAGGCCGTGGCGGCTTACGAAAAGGTCGCCGAGATGGATGAGGAAGGCCTGTTTGCAGCCGAACTGAAGCTTGCGGTTCTCGGCGCCGCAGAAACACCGGAACAGCCGCCGAGCCGTTATGTGGAAGGGCTGTTCGACGATTATGCCGATCGTTTCGAAACTTCGCTGGTCGAAAAGCTCGATTACAGCGTGCCGCAGAAACTGGCCGAACTGATCGAGAAGGCGGCGGATGGCGGGGTATTCGACACTGTCGTCGACATCGGCTGCGGCACGGGACTCCTCGGCGTTGAAATCAGAGCCTTCGCAAAACGGCTGGAAGGTTTCGATATTTCACAGAACATGCTTGCCAAGGCGGAGGAAAAAGATCTCTACGATCACCTCGGCCACGCCGATCTTTCCCTCGAAGCGGAAACTTCGGGGCTCTTCACCACGACCCTGGCGCCGAAGCGCGCCAATCTCGTCGCCGCCGCCGATGTAATGATGTATCTCGGCAGTCTCGAAACCGTCATGCCCCTCGTTTCCGCCCTGTTGGCGCCCTCCGGCTTCTTTGCCTTTTCGGTTGAGGATGCGGCAGGGGAGGATGGTTTCGTTCTGCGGGAATCCCTTCGTTACGCCCATTCGAAAACCTATGTCAGCGGTCTTCTGGAACGGGCGGGTTTTGATCTCATGGAAATTCGCAAGACCACCATTCGCAAGGATGCCGGAAAACCCCTTTCCGGCATTCTTTTTCTTGCCCGCGCCAAGGTCTGAACATCTCATTTCTTTCCATTTTCTCGATAGGTCAGCCTTCCTTACGTATCCATCTTGATCGGGTTCGTTTTGCAGTGCAAAATATGAAAGAAACCGAGGGCAAAGCTTGAGAACGAGAAGCGTTTACGGCATGTGGAGTTCCGATCCGGCCAGACACGCGCCGGTGGAAGACGTGCAGGGCATCGTCACCGGCGCCATTGTCTCGGCGCTCGGCTTTTATCTGCTGAACAAGGTCGGCCTTTTGACGGGCGGGACCGCCGGTGTCGCCTTTCTCCTGCATTATGCCTTCGGCATCAGCTTCGGGCTGCTGTTCTTCCTCGTCAATCTGCCATTCTATTACCTGTCCTTCCGTCGGCTCGGCCTTGCCTTTTCCTTCAAGACATTCATCGCCATCGGCCTTGTTTCGGTGCTGACGGAAGTGGAAGCGCGCTGGATGGTGATCGACAGCATCAATCCGCTGTGGGCGGCGCTGCTCGGCGGTCTGCTGCTGGGTTACGGATTGCTGGCGCTTTATCGCCACCGCGCCAGCCTTGGCGGCATCGGCATTCTGGCCATCTATATTCAGGATCGCTTTGGCATCCGCGCCGGCCTGATCCAGCTCGCCTTCGATGCCTTCGTCATGCTCTGTGCTTTCCTCGTCATCGATCCGGTCACGGTGGTCTATTCGATCGTCGGCGCCTTTGTCCTCAACATGTTTCTGGCCATCAATCACCGTTCGGACAGATATATCGTCGTGCGCTGAGCGAGGGTGGTTGAAATCTCCCGCACTTCAGCGCAATAGCTCGGCAGGGCTTGGTATTCAGGGGACAAGGCATGGACGATACGAGCGCGCGCAGGCGTCTTAATCTTTGGGCCTCCGCGCCGGATCGTCATTCGCTGCTGGAAGACGCGCAGGGCGTTCTTGCGGGCAGCATGCTGGTATCGCTCGGCGTCACGCTGTTTTCCGCAGCCGGTCTTTTGACGGGTGGCACGGTTGGTCTGGCGTTCCTCGTGCATTACGGTACCGACCTCAGCTTTGGTACGGTCTTCTTCCTCGTCAATCTGCCGTTTTATTATCTCGCCTTCCGCCGCCTCGGCCTCGCCTTCACGGTCAAGACCTTCTGCGCCATCGCTTTGACAGCGCTGCTGTCGGAATATATGCCCGGCTTTTTCGCCTTTCAGAGCATCAATCCGGTTGCCGCAGCACTTTTCGGCGGATTGACGGTTGCGGCGGGCATGCTGGCGCTGTTTCGTCATCGCACCAGCCTCGGCGGTTTCGGCATTCTGGCGCTTTATCTGCAGGATCGTTTCGGCTGGCGCGCCGGCCTCGTGCAGCTCGCCTTTGACGGCATGGTGCTGGCCTGCTCATTCTTCGTTGCCACACCTTTTGTCATTATCTGCTCCGTTCTCGGAGCACTGGTTATGAACCTCACGCTTGCTATCAATCACAGGAACGACCGCTACATTGCCATGTAGCGGCCGCCGGTCGCGGGTTTGCGAGGTCAGGCCGCCTTCGCAGCCGCATCAACCGGATGCTGCGAGCGGAAACCGACGGCAATACGGTTCCAGGTGTTGATGGCGCCGATGGCCACCGTAATCTTCACGATTTCCTCATCGGAGAAATGTGCTTTCAGCGTTTCGAAGGCATCGTCCGGAGCTCCGGTCTCAGCAATCTTCGTCACCGCATCCACCCAGCCGAGCAATGCGCGTTCCTGCTGTGTATAAACGGGAGATTCCCGCCACACGCTCATCAGGTTGATCCATTGTTCGGAAAGCCCGTCATGGCGGCTTTCCTTTACATGCATATCCACGCAGAAGGCGCAGCCATTGATGATCGAGGCACGCAGCTTGATGAGGTGAACGAAACGGCGTTCAAGTCCGCTGCCCTGAACGTAATTTTCAAGCGCCATGACGGCCTTGAAGGCTTCGGGGGATGCTTTGGCATAGTTGATACGGGTTTTCATGGGTCTCTCCGTTGGTTGGGTCAGTTTGAAGTCATGCGTCATCAGTCCGGAAAGCGACGAAGCCCTCCAGCGTAGATCGGTTTTTCTTCGGAGCCTGTTTTCCAGTCTCAGCGCGCTGCTGTCTTGCGCTCGTTCAACTCCAGGAAGGCACAGCCACGCGCAGCAATTCCACCATCGTCAGTGGCGGCAAGATCGCCCAGAATATCGGCAATGGTGGTTTTGGCGAGTTCGGCCCTATAGACCTTCTCTGCCTTCAACATCGCTGCATTGATACCACAGGGCTTGGTGAAATACCGGCCCGGCAATGGGTTTGGACCGCGTTGCCGGATTTCCGCGCAACGGAAAGCCGGCTGCGGCCCTTCAACGGCCAGAACGATGTCCAGCAGGGTGATCTTGTCAGTCGGTCGCGCCAGACGATAGCCGCCCTTCGGCCCCGGCACCGTGGCAACTATTCCCGCGCTGGACAATGATTGCAGGTGCTTCAGAAGATAGCTGGTGGAAACGCCGTGGAATTCCGCGAGCGCGGCCGCGGACAACACGCCGCCTTCGGAAAGTCCCGCCAGCATTCCCACGCTGTGAATGGCCTGTTCAACGCCGTCCCCGAGTTTCATCGGTCTTTTCCATGTCCTGTTGCTGCGCTATCATGGACATTATTTATCCATGATTATGTTTTCCTGTCAAGCGGCCCTGTTCCGCCCTTCTTTTTCTCAGGTTTTTCACTACGTTAAAGGCGTGGAACACACCGAGCCCCCCATTTCCGGCATAGATGTCGGCACCTTGCCCCTTTCATTCCAGAAATGGTTTGTCGAAAAAGGGTGGTCTCCGCGCGCCCATCAGCTGGAGCTTATGGCGCGGGCACGGGGCGGCGAGAACATGTTGCTGATCGCGCCCACCGGTGCTGGCAAGACGTTGGGCGGCTTCATGGCCTCGCTCACCGACCTGACAGAGCGGGGCAAGATACCGCCTGGCTCCGGCTTTGTCGGCGTGCACACCCTCTACATCTCACCGCTGAAGGCGCTTGCAGTCGATATCGAGCGTAATCTCACCAAGCCCGTTTCCGAAATGGGTCTGCCGATTGTCATCGAAACCCGCACCGGCGATACGCCCCAGGCGAAACGCCAGCGCCAGAAGGTGCGCCCACCGGATATCCTGCTGACCACACCGGAACAGGTCTCGCTGCTGCTCGCCAACAAGGAGGCCGAGCGCTTTTTCCGTGACCTGAAATATGTGGTGCTGGATGAGCTGCATTCGCTCGTCACCTCCAAACGCGGCCATCTGCTGTCGCTGGCGCTCGCCCGCGTGCGCCGGCATGCGCCCGATGTCCGTTTCATCGGCCTTTCGGCCACGGTGGCGGAGCCGATGGATTTGCGCCGTTATCTTGCACCGCAAGGGCAGGGGAAGCCGCCCGCCGGCTTGATAACCGTCGAAGGCGGTGCAAAGCCGGATATTTCCATCTTGCACACGGAAGAACGCATCCCATGGTCCGGCCATTCAGCACGTTATGCCGGAAAGGACTTATACGAAGCGTTGAAGCAGCATCAGACGACGCTGGTGTTTGTCAACACACGCTCGCAGGCGGAAAGGGTCTTTCAGGAGCTCTGGACGATCAATGACGACAATTTGCCGATCGCACTGCATCACGGCTCGCTGGATGCCGGGCAGCGCCGCAGGGTGGAAGCGGCCATGGCGGAAAACAGGTTACGTGCCGTCGTTGCCACCTCCACCCTCGATCTCGGCATAGACTGGGGTGACGTTGACCTTGTCGTGCATGTCGGCGCGCCGAAGGGCGCTAGCCGCCTCGCTCAGCGTATCGGCCGTGCCAACCACCGCATGGATGAGCCGTCAAAGGCGATCCTCGTTCCCGCCAACCGCTTCGAGGTGATGGAATGCCGGGCAGCGCTGGATGCCAACTATATCGGCGCGCAGGATACGCCGCCGATCGCCGAAGGCGCGCTTGATGTTCTCGCCCAGCACGTACTCGGCATGGCCTGTGCCGAGCCTTTCGATGCGGATGAACTTTATCGCGAAGTCACCAGCGCCTCGCCCTATGCCGACCTGCCGCGTGCCACCTTCGATCGGGTGGTGGATTTTACTGCCACCGGCGGCTACGCGCTGCGCACCTATGAACGTTATGCCCGCATCCGCCAGATGAAGGACGGTCGCTGGCGCGTGTCCAATCCGGCGGTAGCGCAGCAATATCGCCTCAACCTCGGCACCATCGTCGAGGCGGCGGAACTCAATGTCCGCATGGTCAAGCGCAATGCCAAGGGCACGGTCGGTCGCGGTGGCATGTCGCTCGGCAAGGTCGAGGAATATTTCCTAGAGCAGCTGGTGCAGGGCGATACTTTTCTCTTTGCCGGCAAGGTGCTGCGGTTCGAGGGCATCAGGGAGAATGAATGCCTGGTCTCACAGGCCTTTTCCATGGATCCGAAGATACCCTCCTATGCCGGTGGCAAATTTCCGCTTTCCACCTACCTGGCAGATCAAGTGCGCTCCATGCTGGCAGACCCGACACGGTGGCATGCCCTGCCGGATCAGGTTCGCGACTGGCTGGCAATCCAGAAGGAGAAGTCGATCATTCCCAAGCGCGACGAGCTATTGGTGGAGACCTTCCCCTTCCGTAAGCGCTTCTTCATGGTCATGTATCCCTTCGAGGGACGGCTGGCGCATCAGACGCTCGGCATGCTTCTGACGCGGCGGCTGGAGCGGGCCGGGGCAAAACCGATGGGTTTCGTCGCCACCGATTATTCGCTCGCCATCTGGGCCATGGAGGATATCGGCATGCGGCTGAAATCCCACCGCCTGTCGCTGGCCGACCTTCTCGATGAGGACATGCTTGGCGACGATCTGGAAGCATGGCTTGACGAATCCTTCATGCTGAAACGCACCTTCCGCAATTGCGCAGTCATTTCCGGGCTGATCGAACGCCGCCATCCCGGCAAGGAAAAGACCGGCCGGCAGGTCACGGTGTCCGCCGATCTTATTTATGACGTTCTTCGCAGCCATGAGCCGGATCATATCCTGCTGGAAGCGACGCGACGCGATGCCGCAGCAGGACTTTTGGATATTGGCCGCCTTGGCGATATGCTGAAGCGAATCAAGGGACACACCACGCATCGCGCGCTGGAGCACGTCTCGCCCCTCGCCGTTCCGGTCATGCTGGAAATCGGCCGGGAGACGGTGGCGGGCGAAGCGATGGACGATGTGCTGGCGGAAGCTGCTGATGAGCTGATCGCCGAGGCCATGTCCTGAAATATGCCCATATGCTGAAGTATGCATTGAAGGAACAACGATAAAAGTGCTGAGCCGGCTGACATTGAGCGACAGGTTTTCCAACGGCTTCGAATGCCTGGGGAGCGAGACCGCCATCAACGGCGTTTCCGCCTGGTGCGACCCTTTGGGTGGGCTCTACCTGCCCGACCTGTCGCTGCTCGTCGTTTCCGACTTGCATCTGGAAAAGGGTGCGGCTTTTGCAAGGCGTGGACGCATGCTGCCGCCCTATGACACCATCGCCACCCTCAAGATACTGTCTTCCCTCGTCAGCCGCTACGATCCGAAGATCGTCGTCAGCCTCGGCGACAATTTTCATGATCGCGTCGGCTCCCAGCACCTGCCGCTGCCGTTGCGCGAACTGATCCGCGAGATGGCCCGCGGTCGCGAATGGATATGGATCAACGGCAACCACGACCCCGATGGCACTGTCGATCTGCCGGGTTCTTCGGTGGATGAGATGTTTTACGGCAATCTCGTTTTCCGCCACGAGCCTAAGCCGGACGATGCGGCCGGTGAAATCGCCGGTCACCTGCACCCCTCCGCCACTGTGCGACGCCGCGAGAAGACGGTGCGGCGGCCCTGTTTCGCCACCGATGGTTCGCGTCTGTTGATGCCGGCATTCGGGGTCTTGAGCGGCGGGCTGGATTTACGCCACAAGGCAATGCGCGGCCTGTTCGATCATGCCGCTCTCGTCGCGCATCTGATGGGGAGAGATCGCATCTACTCGGTGCGGTTTTCCAGTCTGCTCGGCTGAGATTTTACCGCAGCCTATTGGCGGTAGACCAATACCGGTATCTTCGAATTCTTCAGCACCTTGGCGGTCACACTGCCGAGCAGCATCTCGACGAAACTCCTGCGCCGGTGCGAGGCCATGGCGATGAGGTCGCAGCCGGTCTTGTCGGCTATTTCAATGATCGCCTCGTCCGGCCGCCCCGCCCGCGCCAGCAGGGCCTCGCAATCCAGCCCCATGGCGGTGGCATGCGCCTGCGTATCGCGAAGCAGATGCTCCGCCTCTTCGCAACGGTGGAATTCCTCTTCGGCAATGGCGGCAATGTCCTCGACATCGCTGGCAATCACATGAAAGGGTTCCGATACCGTCACCACGGTCACCTTTGCGCCTGCCTCCTTGGCGAGAGCGAACCCTTGGTCGATTGCGATCTGCGCCAGCGGCGAACCATCGGTGGGAATGAGAATGTGCTTGAACATGACATTTCTCCTTTTCATCCCCGTTACAACCGCACTTGCCGCCATCAGCTGCGTGCGTTTGTAACGCCTTGAATTTTACAGCAAACCCCGGAAGGAAGCGAATGCTATCTTTGCCCGTGCGGGTGGCAGACGCTCTCTTTTGCGCGATTGAAAACGCTCAGTCCTTGCGGAAGATGATGCTGGCGCCCCAGCCGGTGACGACGGCGAGCAGAACGCAAAGCGCGCCGTAAGCAAGCGGCGTCTGATGCGCGGCATCGGTGATCGCCTGTTCCATGCCGGTCTTGACGACGCGCAGTTTTAATTCGCGCTGGGCGATGAATTTGCCGCTCTTGAAGAGATAGGCGCGTGCCGTGTGCACCCCGTTTGGGACGTTGGCGGGCAGGCGCAAGGTCGCCCAAAACAGGCCCGTGCGTTCCAGCCGCACCCCTGTCGTGTCATTGCGGTAGATGCCGCTCGAAAGCTTGAGCCGACGATAGGCCTCCTGAAAATCGAAGACATTGTCGGGCACGCCCGAAAATACAGCGCTTTTGAGCGATAGATGGTCGACGCCGAGCCCCATGGCGCGCAGCGTTCCGGGGGAGGCGACATCGCTGATATTGCGGGTGCTGGCCATGGAGTAGGATTCTGGCAGCGGCGTGAAGGTGATGGCGCTGGTATTGATCCAGATGCCTGCCACACGCTCCTTCTTGCGCACGGTCATGTAGTCGCTCGGCCCTTCCAGCGTCACCACGATATCATATTGCCCGATGGCCAGTAGCAGCTGGTCGGTATTGTTGAGTGCGCCGAAGAGGGTGAAATCCGCCCCGCGAAAATCCGAGGCTATCGGAATTTCCGTCGTCGAAGCGCCGATTTCGATGTTTTCCTGCAGGGGGCGCTGCTGCGGACCCGGCGGCAGCGCAAGCGGCGGCGTCTGGGCGGAAGCAGTTTGCCCGAAGGCAAGACAGGAGAGCAGGGCAAGGGCGGCAAGCAACAAATAGCGGGTCAATAACCTAACCCCCCGACGGCGACCGAAAACAGATCTTCCGGCCGCACCACCAGCGATACCGCAAGGCGAAGGGCGACGGCGAGGACAAGAAGCGCCAGCAGCGCACGCAGCTGTTCGCCGCGCAGTTTCTGGCCGACGCGTACACCATATTGCGCGCCGATGACGCCAGCCACCATCAGGATGAAAGCCAGCACCACATCGACGGAGTAGTTGGTCGCTGCCTGTACGACGGTCGTGTATGCGGTGACGAAAATGATCTGGAACAGTGAGGTGCCGACAACCACACTGGTGGGAATGCGTAACAGATAGATCATCGCCGGCACCATGATGAAACCGCCGCCCACACCCATGATAGAGGTGAGTATGCCGATGCCGAAACCGAGCGTGACGACTGGAATGATGCTGAGATAGATCTTCGATTTTTTGAACCGCATTTTCAGCGGCAGGCGGTGTACCCAGTTGTGGTGTCCCGGCCGGCGCAGCGTCACGGTTTCGTTGCGGGCGGCGCGGCGAAGTGCCGAAATGCTTTCCTTCAGCATCAACCCGCCTACGGTGCCGAGCAGGATGACGTAGAGCAGCGAAACGATGAGATCGAGCTGGCCGATGCTGCGCAGGAAGGAGAATATCCACACGCCGACCGTCGCCCCCAGGAGGCCGCCGACGAGCAGAACGCTGCCGAGCTTGACGTCGAGGGTTCCACGCCGGAAATGCGTGATCGAGCCTGAAACGGAGGAGGCCACCACCTGGTTGGCGCCCGTCGCCACGGCCACGACTGGCGGAATATTGTAGAAAATCAGCAGCGGGGTGATCAGAAAGCCACCGCCCACACCGAACATGCCGGACAAAAAACCGACGGCCGCGCCCATGCCGAGAA
Organism: Agrobacterium sp. FDAARGOS_525; assembly: GCF_003938925.1. Lineage (NCBI taxonomy): Bacteria > Pseudomonadati > Pseudomonadota > Alphaproteobacteria > Hyphomicrobiales > Rhizobiaceae > Agrobacterium > Agrobacterium sp. FDAARGOS_525. The sequence continues at coordinate 1,571,200 of NZ_RKIU01000003.1, forward strand.
TGATGAAAATATTCACCGACAGTTCTGCGATCGGCAGATAGACAGTCACGGCTCGGACCTCGGGCAAATGGTTCCGGGCGGCATGGCTTGTCCGGTGAGGGGGCCTTGCCGCGATTTACACTTTCTGTCTGAAAAGACCGGGCATGCCCAGCCTTCATCCGTCATGCCCGCGAGGGCCTAACCTGTCAACATTCAACGGTAAATACGTTGATAATTTGGAAAGATAGAGGTCTGGCGAAGGCAGCCGCCCACATTCCTGTCAGGCGTTGCAAAAAAGCGGCCGGGGGCCGCTTTTTGGGTTTCAGAACCATTATTTATTGCGGGCGAGAAGCGCTGTCACCAGTTCGTTGGTAATGCGCCCGTCCGGGGTCTGGCCCACGGATTTCTGAAAGTCCTTGATGGCCGTCACGGTATTCTTGCCGAGCTTGCCGTCCGGCTGCCCGGCATCGAAGCCGTTCTTGTTGAGGATCGCCTGAATGTTGCGGATCGCCTTTTCCATGTCCACGGAGGCGGTTTTCACGCCTTCCTTGCCAGCCCACTCTTCCGGCGGGTTGACGTTGTTGGCATCTTCCGAAAGCGGCTTGACCTTCCACGCCTCCACCTTGGCCTTGGCGCTCTGGAGCTGCTGCGGGTTCAAGGCGCCCGCCACTTCGTCGCGCTTCTGGGCGGCATCGGCATCGCCATCCTTGGCGGCAATGGCGAACCACTTGTAAGATTCCTCGATGTCCTGCTTAACCCCGCTGCCGCGGGCATAAAGAATGGCGAGGTTGAACTGGCTGTCGCGGACGCCGAGTTCGGAGGCCTTGATGAACCACTGCGCGGCGGCAGCAAAATCCGGCTGGCCAGCCGCGTCGGAAGCGAGCAGGACGGCGAGATTGTGCATGGCCCCCGCATTGCCCTGTTCGGCGGCCAGCGTGTAATAGCGCTTGGCTTCCGGAAGGTTGCGTTCGACGCCGTTCGCCTTCTCGTAGAGATTGGCGAGACGATATTGCGCGGGCGCAAGACCGCGATCGGCAGCCAGCTTGTACCACTTCGCGGCTTCGGCACGGTCGGCGGCAACGCCGCGACCGTCGGTGTAGCGGGCTGCGATTTCGAAAAGCGCCTGCGTGTCGCCCTTGGCGGCGGCTTCAGCAAGCGATGCGGGCTCTATCCCGGCGGGAACGACGATGGCGCCGTCGGCGGGAGCGGCCGTGAAGACGGCCTCAGCCGGTTTCGGCGGTTCCGCCTGCGCGACGGTGCCGGATTTTGCGGGATCCACGGCGGGAACATCGGCGACCGGCGGCTCCGCGGGTAGCGGCGCACCGCCAATGGTCCGGTGGTCAATGGTATTCTGTGCCGGAGCGGAGTTCTCGATGCTATCGGCCGGGGCTGCCTGCTCGGATCCGATCGCGAGGTCAGACGGTATGGTGACGGCCTTGTCGCCGGTTTCGGGAAGGGCGGAAACCGGTGCATTGTCCATCTTCTGTTCAATCACCGGCGCCGGGGCTTCCGTGCCGCTGATCAGTGTCTTGACGAGGGGCATGGCCATCATCGCCAGAAGGATCGCGCCGATACCGAGCAGCAGCGGCCGGCGATAACGCGAAAGAGCCGAAGTTTCGGTCTTTCTTTTCTTTTTGCCGGTTTCAAGCTTTTCCGGCGCTGTTTCCATCGCGGCGGCCTGCGCGGCACGGCGGGCGGCGGCGATGAAGTCCGTCCGTCCTTCCGCGTCCACGGCCTTGCCGGTGGCGGCCACCTGGCTGGCGCGCACGCGTTCCAGGATTTTCTTGATATCAGGCGCGCCCGAACCGGGCTCCAGGAGTTCGTTCTCCTGACCGGCTGGCAGAACGTCGATCGGATCAAGCGACGGGGCAGGCTCAACCTGGGTGCGGGGGGAAGAGGCCGATACGGGTTCTTCCTTCGTCTTTGCGGGCTTCGCCGTGCTTGTTTTGAAACGCTTCGTCAGCCCGGCGAGCAGGCTCGTTTTCTCTGCTTTTGCGGGCTTGGCGGCAGCGGGCGGCACGATGGCGGTCGCGTCATTGTCGCTGACATCCTCAAGAATGGCCTGCTCTTCGGCTATATAGCCCTCTTCCGGGAATATGGCGGCCGGCATCGCGACGTCGTCGCGGCCTGCGGCAACAGCCTGCTGTGCAACGTGACGGGTGGGCTCTTCGCGGTAGGACGTTCCGTTGTCGAGATTATCCAGGCGGCCGGCAATCTGCACCAGCGTTTCGTGCAGTGCTTCGAAGGTGCGGTGCGTGCGCTCTTCGGTGTTGCGGCTCAGCGCTTCAAGGTTGCGCAAATCGGCCGCAAGGTCGGTCAGCATCGACATGTCGGCGATGTTCGCGCCGGCCGAGAGGTTGTTGCGGGTATAGGCGTCGAGAACGGCCTCGGCTGCCTGCCGGGCCGCTTCGATGATATATTCGTCGTTCGAAGCCATATAGTCTTCGATCGCCGCCATGCGCGCATCGAGTTCAGGCGACATGCCTGCGGCCTGCATCTGTACCGGCTGGCTGATCAGCGTCGAGAGATGGGCGATCTGGTTTTCAAGGCTCGCCAGCGCATGGCTGTCAGCGGGGGCGGCATGGGCGGTCTCATCCAGTCGCGCGGCGATAGTGCCAAGCCGCTCTTCCAGGCGCGAAAAGGCGCTTTCACTGAGGCCCGATGCCAGCTGCGGCTGGCTATAGCGATAATCGAGCTCCTCGATCTGCCGAGAGAGCGTGTCGAGCCGTTCGGCCAGACCCTCATTGACTGTGCCGTGGTCGAGCGCATCGATCTTGCGGGAAATGTCGCTGAGGAAAGACGTCAGCTCCGCCTGTTGCGAAGGGCGCTGCGACCGTTCCAGAAGCAGTGAAAGCTGGTCCAGTCGCTCATGCAGTTGCGCTGCATCGCGCGCGGTGCTCAGCTCATCGATCTTGCCGGCCAGCGCTTCAAGGCGCGCGGTAAGATCAACGGAGGGTTCCGGTTTTGCAGCGGCGAGGCGGTTGATATCACCGAGCTGTTCGGCGAGGCCGTTCAGGCGGTTTTCCAGTCGCTGGGCGAGCGCATTGTCGGTTGCCTGCGCATTGGCGCGTGTGCCGGTCGCCGCAATGGCGCGGCTGATTTCGTCCAGCCGCTGATCGAGACCGGAAAACTGTTCGCTGAAGACCGCTTCATTCGGCTGCATGTGCTTGCCGAGTTGCTCGACCGCGCTGGCGATCGCGATCAGCTTCTCCTCGAGCACGCGAACGGCCGGATTGTTGCTCATGCCGCCGAGCTGCGTCTTGATGTCATCGAGACGATAGGCGAGGGAAACGATTTCATCCTGAAGGGCGCCGGCATCGAAACCACGCAGCGTGTCTTCCACATTGTTCCAGCGGCTTTCGATCCGATGGACGCTGTCTTCGCGTGCGAGCTGGTCAATGGTGAGGCGTAGGTCCTCGAATTCGTTGCGCAGCGCATAGACATCCGGAGATGCCAGATTGCCGAGCTGGTCGATGCTTCCGGCAAGCCGTGCGATGTCATCGCGCAGATCGCCGATGAATTGCTGGTCTTCCGCCGCGGCGCGGATATTGCGGATTTCCGCGCGCAGTCCCTGCGCTTCCCGCGCAACGCCCTCGGCAATATCGTGCTTCAATTCGTGGCGGAGGTTCACGAGTGCCTGCGCGATTTCCTGCAGGGCCGCGTCATTGCGTGGCTCCTGATAGGGCGGGATGGCGCGTGCGCGCGGTGCGGCCTGAGGAGCCGGCTGGGGCTCTCTCTGCCGATATTCCGGCGCGATCGGCCGTGTGATCGTGCGTTCCGGGCGGGCGGCAGGTTCCTGGGGGCGCTGGAAGCTGGTCTCCAGCAGACGCTGGCGCTGGCGTATTTCGTTGACGGGATCAAGTTGCGGTGGCGTCACGCTTGTGCGTGGCTCGCGTGGTGCGGCATAGGTTTCGCTCTTTGTTTCCGGCGGGGCGCCAGCGGCCCGCTGGTCGCGCGGAAACTTCTGGCTCATCAACCCTTCGATGCGGGCTTCAAGGCCTTCAATGGTGCGATTGAGAGCATCAAGCGACGACCTGTCGCTTGGCTGTTGGGTTTTCGATCGCAATCCGTTCATCTTTTCGCTCGCTTCGCTTCCGCCCGCCGTGCCCGGTTATCTGTCGCGACGTTGCCTGTTTGGACACGCCGTCGCCGCAACATGCAGCAATTCTAGAGCCGGTATTTGCCCCCGTGGAGGAAAATGCGCCGATGAACGAAGCAGTTACCTCCATCGGGAGAATTCACGAAACGTGGTAAAGAAGTGGTTAACCAAGGTCGGAATTTTTTAACTTTTGCGGTGCAGGCCGAGCCCCGGGGCGGTGCGGAGGACAATTACGCAAAAAGGGAGAGCGATAACCCCATGGAATTTATTTGACGTTTACGCGCACGTCAAATATTGTCACGTCATATCGGCCGGATTATCTCCGGCGCCCACGATGCGGAGGAACATCGGTAATGCCTGTTTACAAGGCCCCAGTTAAGGACACGCTTTTTATCCTGAATGACGTTCTCGGCCTGGAGCGGTATAACAACCTGCCCGGCTTCGAGGATGCGACGCCCGACATGATCGAGGCAATCACCGGCGAAGCGGCAAAGCTTGCCGAGGAACGGCTTTTCCCGCTCAATCTTTCCGGGGACCAGCAGGGTTGCAAGCGCGCCGATGACGGTTCTGTCTCCGTGCCCGATGGTTTCAAGGAAGCCTATGACGCCTATTGCGAAGGCGGCTGGATCGGCCTTGCCGTTCCTCAGGAATTTGGCGGGCAGGGCCTGCCCTATACGCTGCATGCGGCGATCGGCGAATATATGTCTTCCGCCAACCTGTCCTTGATGATGTATCCCGGCCTGACACAGGGCGCTATTGCCGCCATCCTCGTGCATGGCACGCAGGAACAGAAGCAAACCTATCTGCCGAATATGGTTGAAGGTACCTGGTCCGGCACCATGAACCTTACCGAACCCCATTGCGGCACCGATCTCGGTCTCCTGCGCACCAAGGCGGTTCCGCAGGGAGATGGCACTTACAAGATTTCCGGCCAGAAGATCTTCATCTCGGCCGGGGAACATTCCATGACCGATAATATCGTCCATCTGGTGCTCGCCCGCATCGAGGGCGCACCTGAAGGCACGAAGGGTATTTCGCTTTTCATCGTGCCGAAATTCCTGGTCAAGGAAGACGGCACGCCCGGCGAGCGCAACGGAGTCACCTGTGGTGCGATCGAGCACAAGATGGGTATTCACGGCAACGCCACCTGCGTCATGAATTACGATGATGCGACGGGTTATCTGCTTGGTGCGGAAAACAAGGGCCTTTCGGCCATGTTCGTGATGATGAACGAGGCGCGCCTCGGCGTCGGCCTGCAGGGGCTTTCCGTGGGCGAAATCGCCTATCAGAATGCGGTGGAATATGCCCGTGAGCGTATTCAGGGCCGTTCGCTTTCCGGCGCGAAATTCCCGGACAAAAAGGCCGATCCGATCATCGTGCACCCGGATATCCGCCGCACGCTGATGACCATCAAGGCCTATAACGAGGCCGGCCGCGCTTTCCTTCTGTGGACAGCGCTGCAATCGGACATCGCCCACCGCTCGACCGATGAGAAGGAGCGGCAGGCGGCAGACGACCTGCTCGGTCTCGTCACGCCGATCCTCAAGGGCGTTTTGACGGACAAAGGCTTCGACCACGCCGTGATGGCGCAGCAGGTCTTTGGCGGTCACGGCTACATCGAAGAACATGGCATGAGCCAATATGTCCGCGATGCGCGTATTACCATGATCTATGAGGGCGCTAACGGCATTCAGGCGCTTGATCTGGTGGGCCGCAAGCTCGGCATGAATGGCGGCCGCGCCGTCATGGCGCTGTTCAAGGAAATCGGCGATTTCTGCGAGGAAAACCGCGGCGATGAAAAGCTCAGCCTCTACACCAAGGGTTTGAAGAAGGGCTTGAACGACCTTCAGGCCGCAACCATGTGGTTCATGCAGAACGCCATGGCCAAGCCAGACAATGCCGGTGCCGGCTCGACCGACTACATGCATCTCTTCGGCATCGTGGTGCTGGGCTACATGCAGGCGCGCATGGCGAAAGCCGCCAGCGAAGCGCTTGCAGCAGGCAGCGCTTCGGATGAGGATTACCTCAAGACCAAGCTTGTCACGGCGAAGTTTTACATGGAGCGCATCATGCCGGAAACGGCGCTGCGCAAGGCCCGCATCGAAACCGGGGCGGACATCATGATGGAACTGGCCGCGGAAGCATTCTGAGACATCTGGCGTTTCTGACGCCACAGGGAGAGAGTTATGACCGACGTATTTATCTACGACCATGTCCGCACCCCGCGCGGACGCGGCAAGAAGGATGGCAGCCTGCATGAGGTGCCATCCGTTCGCCTTGCCGCCAAGACGCTGGAAGCCATCCGCGACCGCAACGGGCTCGACACTTCCGCTGTCGATGACATCATCATGGGCTGCGTCGATCCTGTCATGGATGCCGGCGCCGTCATCCCCAAGGCCGCCGCCTTCGAGGCCGGTTACTCCAACAAGGCGCCGGGTATGCAGATCTCGCGCTTCTGCGCCTCCGGTCTCGATGCCATCAACTTCGCAGCCGGCAAGGTCAAAGCCGGTTCGGACGATATCGTCATCGCCGGCGGTGTCGAAAGCATGTCGCGCGTCGGTATGGGCATGTCGGGCGGCGCCTGGTACATGGACCCCTCGGTCAACTTTCCGGCCTTCTTCATGCCGCAGGGCGTGTCGGCCGATCTGATCGCCACGAAATACGGTTTCTCCCGTGACGATGTCGATGCCTATGCCGTCGAAAGCCAGAAGCGCGCCGCGCACGCCTGGGAAAAGGGCTATTTCAACAGGTCGGTCATTCCGGTGAAGGACCAGAACGGTCTGACGATCCTTGACCGCGACGAGCACATGCGTCCCGGCACCGATATGCAGGCGCTGGCTTCGCTCAACCCGTCCTTCCAGATGCCCGGTGAAATGGGCGGCTTCGAAGCTGTCGGCATCATGGCCCACCCGGAAGTGGAGCGGATTAACTACGTACATCACGCCGGCAACTCATCCGGCATCGTTGATGGTGCTGCCGCCGTGCTGGTTGGTTCGAAAGCGGGCGGCGAGGCAATGGGCGTGAAGCCGCGTGCCCGTATCAAGGCTTTCGCCAATATCGGCTCCGACCCGGCGCTGATGCTGACCGGCCCGGTTGACGTAACCGAAAAGCTTCTGAAGAAGACCGGCATGTCGCTTGCCGATATCGATCTCTTCGAACTCAACGAAGCCTTCGCCGCCGTGGTCCTGCGCTACATGCAGGCTTTCGACATCGACCACGACCGGATGAACGTCAATGGCGGCGCAATCGCCATGGGTCATCCGCTGGGTGCAACCGGCGCGATGATCCTCGGGACGGTGCTGGATGAGCTGGAACGGCGCGATCTGAACACCGCGCTCGTGACGCTTTGCATCGGTGCAGGCATGGGTACAGCAACCGTCATCGAGCGGGTTTAAGGCAGCGGCTAAGGCCCGCTTCCGTCATCCTCGGGCTTGACCCGAGGATCTATCCCCGGTGCTTAGATCCTCGGGTCAAGCCCGAGGATGACGAGGAAAGCGAAGCGGCCATTACGATTCAGGGAAGAGGAATCCCAAATGAGCACTTACACCAATTTCACCATCGAGACGGACGCAGACGGCATTGCCCTCGTCACCTGGGACATGCCGGAAAAGTCCATGAACGTCTTCACGTCAGAGGTGATGGACGAGCTGAACGCCATTCTCGACGCCACCGTCGCCGATAGCGCCGTCAAGGGCGTCGTCTTCACGTCGGGCAAAAGTACCTTTTCCGGCGGCGCCGATCTGTCGATGATCAAGTCGATGTTCTCCTTCTACAATGACGAGAAGACGAAGAACCCGGATCAGGCGGCAGCAAAGCTGTTCGAGCTGGTGGGCCGCATGACCGGCCTGTTCCGCAAGATCGAGACCAACGGCAAGCCCTGGGTCTCCGCCATCAACGGCACCTGCATGGGGGGCGCTTTCGAACTGTCACTCGCCTGCCACGGCCGCGTGGCCTCCAGCGCCAAGAACCTCAAGATGGCCCTGCCGGAAGTCAAGGTCGGCATCTTTCCAGGTGCTGGCGGCACCCAGCGCGTCTCGCGCCTGACCGATGCACAATCTGCCTTGCAGATGATGACCACCGGCCAGTCGCTGACCGGTGCGCGCGCCAAGGCCATGGGGCTGGTGCACCAGGTAGTCGAGCCGGATCAGCTTGTCGCAACCGCAAAGCAGATGATCAAGGACGGCCTGAAGCCGGTAGCACCGTGGGATGAAAAGGGCTTCAAGGCGCCCGGCGGCGGCATCTGGACGCCTGCGGCTGCCCAGCTGTGGCCCGCCGCTCCGGCGATCCTGCGCCGCGAAAGCGCCGGCAACTATCCGGCCGCACTCGCCATCCTCAAATGCGTCTATGAAGGGCTGCAATTGCCTTTCGATACGGCGCTGAAGGTGGAGCAGCGTTATTTCACCGAAATCCTTCGCTCGAAGGAAGCCTTCGGCATGATCCGCTCGCTGTTCATTTCCATGCAGGAGCTGGGCAAGGGCGCGCGCCGTCCGTCCGGCCAGCCCAAGACGGAGTTCAAAAAGGTCGGCGTCGTTGGCGCGGGCTTCATGGGGGCGGCCGTCGCTTACGTCACCGCCGCAGCGGGTATTCCCGTCACGCTGGTGGATCGCGATCAGGAAGCCGCAGACAAGGGCAAGGGCCATTGCGAGGAAAGCGTCAAGGCCGCCATCGGCAAGGGTAAGTTGACGCAGGATGAAGGCAAGGCCCTGCTCGATCTCGTCACTCCCACGGCGGATTACACTGCATTGTCTGATGCCGATCTCGTTATCGAGGCCGTCTTTGAAGACCGCGACGTGAAGAAAGCCGTCATCGAGGCCGTGGAAGCCGTTCTGCCCGAAGGAGCGATCTTTGCCTCCAACACGTCCACCTTGCCAATCACGGGGCTGGCAAAGAACTCCAGGCGTCCGACCGATTTCATCGGCATCCACTTCTTCTCGCCGGTCGAGAAGATGATGCTGACGGAAGTGATCCTCGGCAAGGAAACCGGCGACAAGGCGCTCGCCGTCGCACTTGATTATGTGGCCAAGATCAAGAAGACCCCGATCGTCGTCAACGACACCCGCGGCTTCTTCGTCAATCGTTGCGTGCTGCGCTACATGGCCGAAAGCTACGACATGCTGATCGAAGGCGTGCCGCCCGCGATGATCGAAAATGCAGCGAAATTCGCTGGCATGCCGGTCGGCCCGCTGGCGTTGAACGACGAAGTGGCCATCGATCTTTCCTACAAGATCCTGAAAGCCACCGTCGCCGATCTCGGCGAAAAGGCGGTCGATCCGCGCCATATGGAGCTGGTGAAGAAGCTGGTGGAAGGGGAGGGCCGCTTTGGCCGTAAGAACGCCAAGGGCTTTTACGACTACCCGCCAAAGCCCGCCAAGAAGTCCCTCTGGCCTGGCCTGAAGGACCTCTATCCGCAGCAGAAGCCTGAAGACGTGGATATGGAGGTGCTGAAGCAGCGCTTCCTCGTCACCGTGGCGCTGGAAGCCGCCCGCACGGTGGAAGAGGGCATCGTCACCGATCCGCGCGAGGCGGATGTCGGTTCCATCCTCGGTTTCGGCTTCGCGCCCTATACCGGAGGCGCGCTGTCCTACATTGACGGCATGGGCGTGAAGAGCTTCGTCGCGCTCGCCGAAAAGCTCAGCGAGACATACGGACCGCGCTTCCAGCCGACGCCGCTGCTGAAGGAGATGGCCGCCAAGGGCGAGACCTTCTACGGTCGCTTCGATCCCTATGCCAGCGCCGCGAAGGCGGCCTGAGGCTCCAGTGAGATGATTGAACAGGCCCTTCGGGGCCTGTTTTATTATGCCTGTCTACCCGCTTTCCATGCATCCTTTGCCGGGCTGAGGCGTTGAAAAGTCTGACCGGGCAAAAGCGCCCGCCGCCGCAATTCAGCACGCCTCAGGAGACAGCGATGAAAGCACCACTGCGATCCCACGGTTTCGATAAGCCATCAGACCTGGACGACGAGTTGGCCGAACTGGACGAAGAGGCGGAAGCTGTGGCCGCCGAAGAGACGGAGGAAAAAACCGCAGCCAGGAGGACACCTGCCGCCAATACCGTCGACCCGGCGCTGCGTGCCGAACTGGACGAGCTTCGCCAACAGGTCGAAAAGATCCGGCGTGATGTCAAGCGGCTTGAGGCGGCCGAGATGTCCCGCCACAGGCCCGCACAGCCCCACCATGAGCGCGACCGCGAGAACTCCCGCCTGATGACGGTCGTGCGCTCCGTAGCCGTCACCTCGCTTGCAAGCCGCATCTTTGCGTCTTCGCCCGTCATGGCGGCGCTGGTAGCCGTGGTGCCTTTCGCGCTTGGTTTCGAAGCACGGCGCCGCGAAGGAGCATAGCCCCACCTGCCATGCTGCGCCCGCCACCGGCCGGGATAGGTCCCTCGCAAACATGACGCGGGCAAATGCGCTCTGGCATCAGGAGGCCATACAATGAGTTTTCCTGCGTGAACCGGCCTTCGCCCTGCGCTCTTTCCAGCCATCCACAGGCGCCGTGAAAAAACTGTCAAAAAACTTCGGAAGGGCGCTTGCCATGTTCGAACAAGATGTTATAACCCCGCTCACTTTCGGGGCGCAAACGACCCCGACCGCGAAAAGCGGAGGTTCTTCAAGGACCTGAAGTGCCCGGATAGCTCAGTTGGTAGAGCAGCGGATTGAAAATCCGCGTGTCGGTGGTTCAAATCCGCCTCCGGGCACCATTAAATCTCCAGACTGATAAATTTATATAGGTGCGTGTTCGGACCGATCCGACCTAATCTTGTGGGATTCAACGATAGCCCTAATGGCAATAAACATTTACCTCGTGGGCGGGTAGGCGAAACTCCTCGTTAAGATGTTTTTGGGTGAATGTATTTCATCCGCTAACATTATCCCAAAAATATCAGATGTTTGGCAGATTCTTAACCTTTGCTTAATGCATTTTTTGCCCAGCTTGGCGATTTGCCATTCCCGTGACCGTTCGGCGTGAGTTGCTCGTGACAACAAAATGGATCGCCGTTTTCTTGGGAGTGCCGCAGCCCATCTTTTGAGCTCCGGCAAAGTTGCAATTACTGTCGTAAACAGTTCTCCCTACGATGGAGCCTTTGATATGGATGGGGCTGCTGAACGCAGTAGTTTTGCTAGACCGGTTGCGTACCCGTTTCAGTTTCCGACTATCCGGGATACGCACACATAAAACGAAAGATGACGGCACCTCTGCGCTAGATGAGAATGACGAGGTTGTAACATACGTTTTTCATCGTAAAGGGAGGCCAGCCCGCAAATGGATCATACTGTAATTCCATCTTCTTTACCGCCCGGCGTCATATATTTCGGTGACTTCCTTTCGCCGCAAGAGGAAGCTGCCACCGCAACCATATTGGATGCCGGTGGGTGGAGCACGGAACTGAAGCGTCGTGTGCAGCATTTCGGTTATCGGTATGACTATAAAGCCCGCGCAGTTGCGCCGGATGCCTATCTCGGGCCTTTGCCGCCATGGCTGGGCGTGTTCGCCAGAAGATTAGTGAGGAACGGCCACTGCGAGAACTTGCCTGATCAGGTTATCGCGAACGAATACTTTCCAGGGCAGGGGATCAGCGCGCATGTCGATTGTGTCCCCTGTTTCGACGATACAATCGTGTCGATAAGCCTTCTATCCGCTTGCGAGATGGTTTTCCGCGATTTGCGCGGATCCGGCACATGTGGCGTTGTGCTTCAGCCCCGCTCAGGTGTCCTGCTCATGGACTCCGGGCGTTATCATTGGACTCACGAAATTCCGGCTCGCAAATCGGATATTGTGAACGGGGTGAAGACCGTTCGAAGCAGGAGGATTTCCCTGACTTTTCGTAAAGTCATTGCTTCAACGCACACCTAAGCAATCACAAATGCTCCCGGTTATCAGAATTCTGCTCCGCCCGGTCCCGATAAAGTGCAGCGCGGCCGAGAAGCATCAGGGAAACCGGCGTCGTCACCGTCATGAAAATGCCGATGAAGATTTCGTGGAAAGCGAAGCGGCCGCCGGAGACGGAGAAATAGATGATGGAGGCCATGACGATGCCGCCGGTCCCCCAGCTGGTGCCGAGTGTGGGCGCATGCAGGCGTTCATAAAAGCTGTTGAGCTTGGCAAAGCCGATAGTGCCGATCAGCGTCAGGGAGGCGCCGAGGAGGACGAAGAAAGCCACGGCGATGGCGGCCCAGAGCGGAAATTCTGCGGCGTTGCTCATTCTATGACCTCCCCGCGCATCAGGAATTTGGAAAGGGCGACGGTTGACACGAAGCCCAGGATGGCGATCAGCAGCGATGCCTCGAAATAGATGTCGTTGCCGGTGCGTAGGCCGAAGGTCAGCAGTAGCAGCATGGCGTTGACATAGAGCGTATCCATGCCGAGCACCCGGTCCTGCGCGCGCGGGCCAATGGCGATGCGATAGACCGAAATCGTCATGGCAATGGCCAGCATCAGCTGCGCCAGCGAAAAGGACCAGAAAAGGATAATCGAACTCATTCGAATATCTCCATCAGCAGTTTTTCATATCGGTTCTTGATGAGGCTTATCCACGCGGCCTCGTCCACGTCGTCGAGGACGTGGAGCAGGAGCGTGCCCTGACTGGAATTATATTCAAGCCAGGCGCTTCCCGGCGTCGAGGTGAGGATTGTCGCCAGAACGGCCAGCGCCATGGGATCGCGTATATCGAGCGGCACGGCCAGAAAACCCGATTTTCGGTCCCTTTCGCGCCTGAACAGAATGATCTTCGCGACCGAGAGATTGGACCTGACGATATCGTAAAGCACGATAAGGATCAGCTGCACCAGCCGATGCCAGTTGCGGATGCGGGGTTTTGCCGGCCTCAGCGACGCCATCGCCCAGGAAGCGATGAGCGCCACCGCAGTTCCGAGCAGCAGATGCCCCGGCGAGAAACTGTTGATCGTCATCCAGAAGAAGATCAGGGAAACGGTCAGTAGCGGGTAGGGCAGGACACGGTTCATCATGGCTCTGCCTCCGGATTGCCGCCCGCCCGTGGCGCGGAAATGACGCCCTGGATATAGCTCGCGGGCAGATCGAGGATGCGCGCTGTTTCCTGCATGTAACGCATCACCGGCCCCGCCTGAACGGTCATGGCGAGTGTCAGGCCGAGAAGCAGCATGATGGGTGCGATTTCGATGACGAGCACGCGCGGCACGGTGCCTTCGATGGAGGCCCAGAAAGTACGGATGCCCGCACGGGTCATCGAGATCAGTGAAGCAAAGCCGGAAAAGACGATCAGGAAGACGATCCACCATGACAGGGTGGAGATGCTGTCATTGGCGCCGAGACCGGACGGATTGAGAATGGCCGATAGCATCGAGAATTTGGCAATGAAGCCGGAAAGCGGCGGCAGGCCGGCGAGCAGGATGCCGCAGGCGGCAAAGCATGCGCCCAGCACGGCCATGGTGGCAGGCATGGTCACGCCGATTTCCTCTTCCTCGTCTTCTTCCTCGCCTTCGCCATAAGCCTCCATGGTTACGGCAAGAACGTTTGCGCCCGCATCCTGCCCACGCTCGACAAGTTCGATGAGCATGAAGAAGGCACTGATGGTGAGGGTGGAGCTGACAAGGTAATAAAGTGCGCCGGCCGCCACCGTGGGATTGCCGGTACCCATGGCTGCAAGCAGCGTTCCCGATGAGACCAGAACCGAAAAGCCGGCAAGCCGTCCCAGCGCCTGCGACGCCAGAACCCCGATGGCACCGAAGATGATGGTGGCGATGCCGCCGACCAGCAGCGCATCGTGGCCGAAACCGGCCGATTCCCCGGCCGTCTGGCCGAACAGCAGGAAGGAGAGGCGGGCGATGACATAAATGCCGACCTTGCTCATGATCGCGAATAGCCCGCCGACCGGTGCAGATGCCGCACCATAGGCGGAGGGCAGCCAGAAATTCAGCGGCCACATGCCGGCCTTGACCAGAAACGCGATGCCGAGGATGGCCGAGCCGGTTTCCAGCAGCATGCGCTGGTCGGGGTTCAGCCCCTCTATCCGGTGGGCGAGATCACCCATGTTCAGCGTGCCCGTCACGCCATAGATCAGACTGACGCCAATCAGGAAAAACAAGGCGGCAACGAGGTTGATGGCGATATAGTGCAGCCCTGCCTTGACGCGTTGCTGGCCGGAGCCATGCAGCAGCAGCCCGTAAGATGCCGCCAGCATCACTTCGAAGAATACGAAAAGGTTGAAGAGGTCGCCGGTCAGGAACGCGCCGTTGACGCCCATCAGCATCATCTGGAACAGCGAATGGAAATGGGCGCCCGCCTTGTGCCATTTCGCCATCGAATAGATGAGCGAGGGAATGGCGAGCAATGCGGTCAACAGGACCATCAGGCCCGACAGGCGGTCGGCGACGAGCACGATGCCGAAGGGTGCCGGCCAGTTGCCGAGGAGATAGACGCCGCTCGAAACCACAGCAGCGATCTCGGTGTTAACGGTTGAGTTCACCTCGCGGAACAGCAGAATCGCAACCACCAGCAGCAGCACCGTGGAGGTGAAGCTGATCGCGGCTTTGGCCACACGCTGGCGCTCGTCAAAGAACAGCAGCAGCGCGGCGGTAATGAGCGGCAGCAGGATGGGTGCGATGACGATGTGGAAGGGGAACGACATCATTTCGTCTCCCTCCCGTCCACATGGTCAGTGCCGGTGAGGCCGCGCGCTGCGAGCAGCACGACAAGGAAAAGCGCTGTCGTGGCAAAGCCGATGACGATGGCGGTCAGCACCAGTGCCTGCGGCACCGGGTCGGCAAGCGTTGAACTGTCGACGCCGTTCACCAGCACCGGGGGTGCGTTTGTCTTGATGCCGCCGACGCCGAAGATGAACAGGTTCACGGCATAGGACAAAAGCGAAAGCCCGACGATGACCTGATAGGTGCGCGGGCGCAGGATGAGCCATACGCCGGAGCCAGTCATGATGCCGATGCCGATTGAAAGAATGAGTTCCATTACACGTCCTCCGCTTTTGCGGCGTCAGGCGTGCGAACGCGGTAGTTGCGCAACGATTGGTGTGCCAGTGCTATCAGGATAAGAACGGTGGAGCCGACGACCAGCGAAAAGACGCCGAGATCGAACAGCAGGGCGGAAGCCATCGGCATTTTGCCGATATAGGGTATCTCCGTATACTGGAAATAAGAGGTCAGGAACGGGTAGCCGAAGTACCACGAGCCGATACCCGTCGCCGCCGCCATCAACAGGCCAAAGCCCATCCAGCGCAGCGGCAGGATGCGGATGCGGTCCTCAGCCCAGCGCGCCCCGCCGGCGAGATATTGCAGAAGGAAGGCGATCGCCATGGTGATACCGGCCGCAAAACCGCCGCCCGGCATATCGTGGCCGCGCATGAAGAGGAAAATGGAAAAGGTGATGATGACGGGGAACATCCACTGCATCACGATGGATGGCACGTAGAGATAGTCGCGAACGGTATCGCCCTTGCTGCGATCCGGGCGCTCCGCATCGAAGGCGTTCTGCATCTGCTGCTGTTCCGGAAGTCCGATGCTTTCATGGGCGGGACGGAAACGGCGAAGCAGCGCGAAGACGGTGAGCGCCACGATGGCCAGAACCGCGATTTCGCCGAAGGTGTCGAAGCCACGGAAATCGACCAGGATGACGTTGACCACATTGGTGCCGCCGCCTTCGCTGTAAGCGCGTTCGAGGAAATAGGTCGCAATGGCATTCGGCACTGGCAGCGTCATCACCGCATAGGCGATGACGGACATTCCAATGCCGCTGGCGGCTGCCAGCAGGAAGTCGCGGGCACGGCGAAGCTGCGCCGGCAACTCGTCGCTGCTGTCCACTTTTTCGAAGCGTTTCGGCAACCACCTGAGGCCGAGCAGGATGAGAACGGTGGTGACGATTTCCACCAAAAGCTGGGTAATCGCCAGATCCGGTGCGGAAAGCCAGATGAAGGTGAGGCAGGTGACGAGCCCCGAAACGCCAAGCATGACAAGGGCTGCGAGGCGATGATATTTCGCCTGCCAGGCAGCACCCATGGCCGCAATCATACCGATCAGCCACAGAATGGCGAAGATCGGATCGAAGGTTGTTACCCGCGGCAGCGACAGGGAGAACTCCGAAAGGAAGAGCGGCGAGAAACCGGCAAGAAGCGCCACGAGGATAAGAAGCCTCAGCTGCGGCTGCAGGCGCCGGGTGCCGAGCGTGCTTTCCAGCCACCGCGCCCACTTCCAGGACACGGTGACGAGAATGCGCTCGAAGATGCGCTGACCCCGCAAATGCCGGAAGATCGGCGGACCGTCATCGCAGCGCGAGAAATAACCGCCGAGCAGGACGTAGATCGTTACCCCGCCGATCAGCGCCGCGATACTCATGATCAGCGGCAGATTGAAACCGTGCCAGATCGACAGGCTGTACACGGGTGTCTGTGCGCCGAGAACGGAAAGCACGGCCGTATGCAGGAACGGGCCGATGGAAAGGCTCGGAACGATGCCGACGATCAGGCAGGCGAAGACGAGGAATTCGATCGGAAACCGCATCCAGCGCGGCGGCTCGTGCGGATTGGGGTTTGGCAGATCGACTGGCTTGGGGCGAAAGAACACCGTGTGAATGAAGCGCAGCGAATAGGCGACGGCAAATGCGCCGGATAATGTTGCCACATAGGGCAGCGCCCGGTCGAGAAGCGAGTCGGCATGGGTTTCGACGGCCTCGGCAAAGAACATTTCCTTGGAGAGGAACCCGTTGAACAGAGGAACCCCGGCCATGGCCGCACTTGCCGCCATGGCGAGTGTCGCCGTTGCCGGCATATAGGTATAGAGCCCGCTCAGCCGCCGCATGTCACGTGTTCCGGTCTCATGGTCGATGATGCCGGCCGCCATGAAGAGCGAGGCCTTGAAGGTGGCATGGTTGACCATGTGAAAGATGGCCGCCACCGCAGCGAGCGGGCTGCCAAGGCTTAATAGCGTGGTGATGAGCCCGAGATGGCTGATGGTGGAATAGGCCAGCAATCCCTTCAGATCCTGCTGGAACATGGCGAAATAGGCACCGAGCAGCAGAGTTATGACGCCGGCCGCGCCGACCAGCCAGAACCATTCCGGCGTGCCCGCAAGCACCGGCCAGAACCTCGCCAGCAGGAAAACACCCGCTTTCACCATGGTAGCCGAGTGGAGATAGGCGGAAACGGGTGTTGGTGCCGCCATGGCATTGGGCAGCCAGAAGTGAAAGGGAAACTGCGCGCTCTTCGTCAGAGCGCCGCCCAGAATAAGAATGAGCGCAGGCACATAAAGCGGATGCGCGCGAATGGCGGCGCCGGCCTCGATGATCCTGTCGAGATCGTAGCTGCCGGCCATGTGGCCGAGGATCAGCAGACCCGCCAGCAAGCTGAAGCCACCAATCCCCGTCACTGTCAGCGCCATGCGAGCGCCGTCGCGGGCGCCGGCATTCTGGTGCCAGTAGCCGATCAGGAGGAATGAGAAGATGCTCGTCATTTCCCAGAAGATGGACAGCAGAATGACGTTGCCGGATAGAACGACGCCGAGCATCGAACCCATGAAGGCGAGAAGAAAGGCGAAGAAGCGCGGTATGGGGTCTTCAGTCGACATGTAGTAGCGGGCGTAAAGCACCACCAGCAGGCCGATGCCGGTAATCAGCATCGAGAAGATCCAGGCAAATCCGTCGAGCCGCAGTGTGAAGTTCAAACCGAGCTGCGGCAGCCATTCCACATCGTATTTAAGAACGGCGCCCCCGCTGACGCTGGTATAAAGGAAAATACTGCTGACCAGCCCGAAAAGGGCAACTGCCCCCGCAACGGAAGCGGGAGCTGCAGCAGCACCCTCGCGCGGCATGAACGCCGTCAGGAGTGCGCCGACGAAGGGCAATGCGACAATAAAAGGAAGAATGGTTGCAAGTGTCATATGCGGCGGCGGTTTTCTCTCTGGAATGGGAGCTTGCGGCGGATTTCCGACGACTCCAATCCCTCAGGATTCCAATGAATCCAATGATGATGACCGCCGGAATGACTAGTACATAAGATGCGGAGGCGCGCGTGGTACCACGCTGGCAAAGTCTCGGGACGCTTGTGGCGCGACGGCAACAGCAACGAGCCGCGCCTTTGCCTCAAGGTCAACACTGACGGCGGTCAAGGAAAACGCGTCCTGACCAATACCCGGGGCCGCATTGCCTGACCGGCAACCGACATCACCGCCGTTGTCGCAATCCTTGTCGCGAAGCGAAAGGGAGCGGCCAAGATCGACGGTCTGCATGCGTTCGAGGCGGCTGGTCTTGGAAAGCGGCTTGATACCCGAAGGCGCCTGGAAGCCGATCATGAGAAGAAGGCTGGCGACCACGAGACCGATCAGCACTTGCGGATGGCGCCTTGAACTGCGGCCTTTCTCCATCCATTGCAAGTTGGCATCTCCTTGATCGAAAACGTCTCTTTAAAGCATCACCGCTGCGCGAATATCCCGTTGATTTGTTTTAGGGGAAGCCACCCGCGCTTGTCCAGCACACAGGCCGGAAAAACCGCCCGAAGCGCTCAATTCCTTTTTGTTTTTGCTCATTTGCGGCAAAGTCGGGGCAGGGGCCGTTAAAAGACTTTACAAATTTTACCGTTTGACCCGCAACGCCGCGTTTCTTAACTTTCAAGCAAGGAATTAACCATAAAGATTGGTGGTATTTCCACGGCGGAATGGGGTCTCTCCCCTTCCAGGCATGACGCCGCACTGCCGTACCGGTGCCGATCCGGTATTTCGTTTCTTGGTTCAAGAAGGTCTGGCAAGCGTCGATGCCGCATCGTCCGCGATGGGTGTGTTCGTTCAAAAATCCCCTCAGGGTGCTGGCGTTCTGAACCTTGGCAAATTGGCCGGGTTTCACCGGCCGTCATGTTGTTGGGGACGTCGGTTGGGGCAGGACTTGCCATCAGATCAAGCGCGCAGATCGGCAGGCGGAAGCCTGGCGGGGCGGCTGCGTTTTGCCGGCCTCGATGAGACGCAATCCGACTTCCTGCGCAGCTATCGCGGCATGCTGGAGCCTTACGTCAAGGCCGGCCTGCGCGATGTGATGACCCGTTTCCAGTCCATGCCGGACTGTTCCCCGTCCTTCGACAGCGAAAACCAGCTCGAACGCCTGCACGATCTGCAATCGTCGCACTGGAGCGTTTTGACGGATGCACGTTTCGATGCGCTCTATGCCGAGCGGGTGAAGGTGCTTTCCGACAATGCCAGCCGCATGGGTCTCGATCCGCGCTGGCAAATCGCCAGCCACGCCGTCGTTCTGGAGCACCTCGTTGGTGGACTGGTGGCGGAACACGCACCCCGATCCATCCTGCCGGGTAGCCGCAAGAAGAGCCGTGAGCTCGCCGAAGCGGTAAAGAATGTCGTCCGCCTTGTGATGGTCGATACCGAGATAGCGGTCTCGCTGCGCTTTAATGAACTACGCCTGCGTCATGGCCGCGAACTTCAGGAACAACGCGACAATGACCGGGCTGAAGCGGCAAACCTCTTCGGCGTCGCGTTGAAAGCTTTTGCGGCAGGCGATTTGCACGCACGGATAGACGGTGACGTTCCAGACGCCTATCGGGATGTCGCGACAACATTCAACACGGCCCTTGAAACCATAGGCGCGTCGTTGACGGCGGCCCATAACAGCGTCGGCGAGGCCGAGGCCTTGAGCGGACGTTTTGCCGATATCGGCCGTTCCATTGTCGAGCGTTCACGCCAGCAGGCCGAAGCCCTTGCCGAAACCTCGCATGCGATTCAGGCCCTGATCGGGAACGTTGCCGAAAACGGCGCTCGCATTGCGGCGACGGAAAAGGCGGTTTCGAGCGCCCGCGACGCGGCGGTCGAAAGCGGCCGTGCGATCGGCGAGGCGATCGACGCCATGTCGGACATCGAACAATCCGCCGAACAGATCGGCAGGATCATCGGCACGATTGACGAGATCGCTTTTCAGACCAACCTTCTCGCGCTCAATGCCGGCATCGAGGCGGCGCGTGCGGGTGAAAGCGGTCGTGGGTTCGCTGTTGTCGCGCAGGAAGTCCGGGCGCTCGCCCAGCGGTCTGCAGATGCCGCAAGGGAGATCAAGAGCCTCGTCGGAACCACGAAGACCCAGGTCGAGGGCGGCGTCCGCATGGTCAACCGCACACAGGACGCGATCGGCGGCGTCGTCCGGCAGGTCTCGGGCATCAACGAGATGATCGCTGAAGTCTCGCGGCTTACGGCCGAGCAGGCCGGCGAACTGCAATCTGTTGCCGCCGATATTGGCGGGCAGCAACGGCAGGCGGACCGCAATGCCGTCGATATCAGCGCGAGCGCCTCCGAGGCCGACACGCTTCAAACCGTCATTCTGGAACTCGGCCGCACCGTGCGCGAATTTCGTATTGCCCGCCAGGAACATTTCGCTGCCGCCACCGGTGCGGATCGGCAGCAATCATCATTTATGGCCCGTGAGGATAGCCGCACGGATTACCGCCAGGATTACCAACAATTCAGACGTCAGGGAGTCATGTAATGGCAGCCAGAAAAGCAGCTGAGGCGACGCTGAAACTGTCACCGGTGCTGGACCTCAACGAAGCATCGGCCCTGCACGGCAAGCTGATGACGTTGCGGGGAGCACCGCTGTCGGTGGATGCGTCAGAGGTGGAACGTATCGGCGCCCTTTGTGCGCAGGTCCTCATGGCCGGCGCCAAATCCTGGGAAGAGGACGGCAAACGCTTCGGCTTTGCCAGCGTGTCCGATGCATTCGACAAGACTATGAAACTGATAGGCGTCGATATCGATCATTTGCTCCTGAAGGAGATGCAAAAGTGAAGAAAAAAGTTCTTACCGTGGATGATTCCCGGACGATCAGGAACATGCTCCTGGTCACGCTCAACAATGCCGGTTTCGAAACAATTCAGGCCGAAGACGGCGTCGAGGGCCTCGAAGTGCTCGAGCAGAGCAACCCCGACGTCATCGTGACTGACATCAACATGCCCCGTCTCGACGGTTTCGGTTTCATAGAGGGTGTTCGTCGCAACGAAAAGTACCGTGCGATCCCTATCCTCGTTCTGACGACCGAAAGCGATGCAGAGAAGAAGAACCGCGCCCGCCAGGCCGGTGCGACGGGCTGGATCGTCAAGCCGTTCGACCCTGCCAAACTCATCGATGCCATTGAGCGCGTAACCGCCTGATACGGGACATTTCACGATGGATATGAACGAAATCAAGGAAATCTTTTTCCAGGAATGCGAGGAGCAGCTCGCCGAACTGGAATCGGGGCTTCTTAAATTGAATGACGGCGACCGTGATCCGGAAACCGTCAACGCCGTTTTCCGTGCCGTTCATTCTATCAAGGGCGGGGCAGGTGCCTTCGGTCTCGATGATCTCGTGGCCTTTGCGCACGTCTTTGAAACGACCCTCGACTGCGTGCGTTCCAACAAGCTGGAACCGACGCAGGATGTTCTCAAAGTCATGCTGCGCTCTGCCGACGTGCTGGCAGACCTCACCAATGCCGCAAGAGACGGCGGCAGTGTCGATGAAAGCCGCACCCGTGGCCTCGTGAAGGAACTTGAGGCGCTGGCAAACGGCGAAGCCGTTCCGGCATCCGCGCCCGCTCCCGTCGCAGTAAAGGCGCCGGAACCCGTGAAGGCCAAACCGACGGATGAGAGCGGCTTCGAGCCGATCCCCTTCTCCTTCACGGACTTTGCCGACGAAACCACGCCGCTGATGGAAGCGCCATCCTTCCAGATCACCTTCAAGCCGCATGCATCGCTTTATTCAAAGGGCAACGAGGCGGCACTTCTGCTGCGCGATCTTTCCCGCATTGGGGAGATGAGCATCAATTGCGACATGTCCGAGCTGCCTTCGCTCGACAAACTCGATCCTGAAGCATCCTATCTCTCCTGGACGGTTTCGATCACGACCGACAAGGGTGAAGAAGGTATCCGCAGCGTCTTCGAATTTGCCGAATGGGATTGCGATCTCGACATCACGCCAGTTCTTTCGGAGGCCGCTGCCGACGAGGAAGAACTCCCGATGATCCCCGTGCCGTTCGACCTTTCGGCGCTTGATAGCGGCGCGGAAGAGCAGCCCGTTGTTGAAGTCGCCACGGCGGAAGCGTCTTATGTTGCAGCAGCTGTCGAAACGGCCGTCGCAACGACGCAGATCGCCCAGAGCGTCAATGCCGCCATCGAAAAGCGTGAAGCTGCGGCAGCACCTGCCGCAGCGCAGGCAAACGCCAATGCCGCTGCCAATGCAAGTGCCGGCCAGACCATCCGCGTCGATCTCGACCGTGTCGATCGCCTGATCAATCTCGTCGGCGAGCTCGTCATCAATCAGGCGATGCTGTCGCAGAGCGTCATCGAAAACGATGCGAGCGGTACGTCAGCCGTCAATATGGGTCTCGACGAGCTGCAGCAACTGACGCGCGAAATCCAGGACAGCGTCATGGCGATCCGTGCGCAGCCGGTAAAACCGGTGTTCCAGCGCATGTCGCGTATCGTTCGCGAAGTCGCCGACATGATCGGCAAGCAGATCCGTCTTGTCACCGAAGGTGAGAACACCGAAGTCGACAAGACGGTCATCGACAAGCTGGCCGAACCGCTGACACATATGATCCGCAATGCCGTTGATCATGGCATCGAAACGCCCGAAAAGCGCGAAGCCGCTGGAAAGAACCCGGAAGGCACTATCAAGCTTTCGGCCAAACACCGCTCCGGCCGCATCCTTATCGAGCTTCAGGACGACGGTGCCGGCATCAATCGCGAGCGCGTGCGCCAGAAGGCGATCGACAACGATCTCATCGCTGCCGATGCGAACCTGACGGATGAAGAGATCGACAATCTCATCTTCGCCCCCGGCTTCTCGACCGCCGACAAGATTTCCGACATTTCCGGCCGCGGTGTGGGCATGGACGTGGTCAAGCGCTCCATTCAGGCGCTCGGCGGTCGCATCAACATCTCCTCGCGCCCCGGCCAAGGCTCCACCTTCACCATGAGCCTGCCGCTGACGCTTGCCGTTCTCGACGGCATGGTGGTGACGGTTGCCGGCCAGACACTGGTGGTGCCGTTGACCGCGATCGTGGAAACCCTGCAGCCGGAAGCGAAGAATATTCACTCCTTCGGTGCGAACCAGCGGCTGATCTCCATCCGCAACTCCTTCTGCCCGCTGGTGGATGTCGGCCGCGTGCTGAATTTCCGCCCGACGCAGGCCGATCCGGTCGAAGGCGTTGCTCTTTTGGTGGAATCGGAAGGCGGCGGCCAGCGTGCCCTGATGGTCGATGCGATCCAGGGTCAGCGCCAGGTTGTCATCAAGTCGTTGGAGGCCAACTATACCCATGTTCCGGGCATTGCCGCCGCAACGATTCTCGGCGACGGGCGCGTCGCTCTCATTCTGGATGTCGATGCCATCGTCAGCGCCTCGCGCGGACAGCCCTTGAAGCAGGAAATGTCGCTCGCGGCGGCGGGTTGAAAGCGGATCATTCATGGCAGCACTTAATTTCAACGACCAGCGCCAGTCTCCGGATGACGTTCTTGCCAGCGGTGAATACCCGCTGACGAGACGTGACCTCTCGGAAATCGCGGCGATGATCTATGCCGATGCGGGCATCTATCTCAACGACACCAAGGCGTCGCTGGTTTACTCCCGCCTGTCGAAACACATCCGCAATCTCGGCCTTTCGGGCTTTCGTGAATATTGTGTTCTGGTGTCATCTCCAGATGGCGCGCAGGCGCGGCGCGAAATGCTGTCGCACCTAACCACGAATTTCACCCGCTTCTTCCGCGAAAACCATCATTTCGAACATTTGCGTGACGAGGTTCTTCCTGGCCTCATTGCAAGGGCTAAGAGCGGCGGGCGTGTTCGCATCTGGTCCGCTGCTTGCTCCGACGGACAGGAGCCCTATTCCATAGCGCTCACCGTGCTCGCCATGTTTCCGAATGCAGCCGATTACGACTTCAAAATCCTGGCGACGGATATCGACCCGAAAATATTGGCGCAGGCCCGTGCCGGGGTCTATGACGATAATGCGCTCGAAACCGTGTCTCCCGCCATGCGCAAGCAATGGTTCACGGAAGTGGATGCTGGCGGCCGCCGCAAGTTCCAGATCGACGACAAGGTCAAGCGCCTCATCACCTTCAATGAATTGAACCTGATGACGCAATGGCCCTTCAAGGGCAATTTCGACGTCATCTTCTGCCGCAACGTCGTCATCTATTTCGACGAGCCGACGCAGATGCGCATCTGGTCGCGTTTTGCAGGCCTGCTGCCGGAAGGTGGTCATCTTTATATCGGTCATTCCGAACGTGTCTCCGGTGACGCCAAGAACCTGTTCGATAATACGGGTATCACCACCTATCGCTACATCGGTCACGCTTCGGGGAGGAAGGCATGAGCGCACTCGCACGGGTACTCGTCGTCGATGATAGTCCGACCATGCGCGGCCTGATTTCGGCTGTGCTCAAGGCCGATCCGGAGGTCGAAGTCGTCGGGCAGGCCGGCAACGCCATGGAAGCGCGTGCCGCCATCAAGCAGCTCAATCCCGATGTCGTGACACTCGACATCGAGATGCCGGAAATGAACGGGCTGGAGTTTCTCGAAAAGATCATGCGCCTGCGGCCCATGCCGGTCATCATGGTCTCGTCGCTGACCCATCGCGGGGCGGACGCCTCGCTCGCGGCACTCGAAATCGGCGCCTTCGACTGTGTCGGCAAGCCGGCACCAGGCGATGCGCGCCCCTTCGGCGATCTGGCTGACAAGGTGAAGGCTGCCGCGCGCTCCCAACACGCTGCTTACCGCGCGGCGCGGCCGGAAGCCGCAGCCGCGCCGCAGCCGGTTCCGGTCAGCGAATATCGGGCGGGGCGCAAGGTCGTGGCCATCGGTTCGTCCACGGGGGGGGTCGAAGCGTTGATCGCGGTGCTGCAGAAATTCCCGGCCAATTGCCCGCCGACCGTAATTACCCAGCATATGCCGCCCGCCTTCACGAAGAGCTTCGCAGAACGGCTGAACCGCATCTGCGCTCCCGTGGTGGAAGAGGCGACGGATGGCGCCCGCCTGCAGACCGGCAAGATCTACCTCGCGCCGGGCGGCGAGCGTCACCTGCAGATCGCCAATCGTTCGGCGCCCTGCTGCCGGCTCGTGGAGCGCGATCCCGTCAACGGCCATCGGCCCTCCGTCGATGTGTTGTTCGACTCTGTAGCCGAACTTGCCGGACGCAACGCCGTTGGCGTCATCCTGACCGGCATGGGGCGCGATGGTGCCGCTGGACTTCTGAAAATGCGCCATGCCGGTGCGCGTACCGTCGGCCAGAACGAAAAAACCTGTGTCGTCTATGGCATGCCCCGTGTGGCCTACGAGTTAGGCGCGGTTGAACAGCAATTGCCGCTGGGCTCCATCGGCGAAGAAATCCTCAAACTAACCACTGCCCGCAAAGAAGGTGCTGACTAATGTCTCTCGCAGAAAAGATCAAAGTTCTGATCGTTGACGATCAGGTGACCAGCCGGCTGCTCCTCAGCGATGCGCTGACACAGCTCGGCTTCAAGCAGATCACCGCCGCAGGTGACGGCGAGCAGGGAATGAAGATCATGGAGCAGCAGCCCCATCATCTCGTCATCTCCGATTTCAACATGCCGAAGATGGATGGCCTCGGTTTCCTGCACGCCGTGCGGGCCAACCCGACCACCAAGAAGGCCGCCTTCATCATTCTCACCGCGCAGGGCGACCGCGCGCTGGTGCAGAAGGCTGCCCAGCTCGGCGCCAACAACGTGCTGGCCAAGCCCTTCACCATCGACAAGATGCGCGCTGCCATCGAAGCGGTTTTCGGATCGCTGAAATGATTGAAGCTGCAGCCAAGCGCGTACATATCATTCAGGGCGAGTATAAGGTCGTCAGCGATCCCGATGTGGTGCTGACGACGATACTCGGTTCGTGCGTGGCTGCCTGTCTGAGAGACCCCGTTTCCGGCGTTGGAGGAATGAACCACTTCCTGCTGCCGGGAACCGGTAGCGTGACCGGCGGAGATGCGACGCGTTATGGCGTGCATCTCATGGAACTTCTGATCAACGGCCTGCTGAAGCAGGGCGCCCGTCGTGACCGGCTGGAGGCCAAGATTTTCGGCGGCGCGAAGACGATCGCCAGCTTCTCCAATGTCGGTGAGCAGAATGCCATATTCGCCATGAAGTTTCTCAAGGATGAAGGCATTCCAGTCATAAGCTCCTCCACGGGCGGGGAACATGGCCGCAAGATCGAATTCTGGCCGGTCTCGGGCCGCGCCCGCCAGCATCCGCTCAGCGGCGCGGAAACACAGAAGACGGTGGCCATGGAAACGCGTCCGGTGCCGGCGCCCAAACCCGTCGCCAACGATATCGAATTTTTCTAGTACGGAGTTTCCAATGCAGCTTGCAGAGCACACCGCCACCACTCCGTTCGAAGAAGCCCTGCCGGATGTTCTGATGCGTGTGGTATCGGAACTGCACGATGTCGCCTATCTCATCGAGCGCATCGAGCCGCAATTGCTTGAGGTGACCAGCGGCCAATTGTCGAGCGAAGGCGTCAAGCTGCTGCAGGGCATCGACCTTGCGGTCCAGAAGACGCGTGGCCTGGCCGAGTTCATAGACACCATCACCGGCTCCATCCCGGGTGACTGGATCGTGGATGTCTCCACCGCGCTCAGCCTCGTCAAGCTTGCTGAAATGCAGAAGGCGCTCGGCGCGGCCTTCCGCCACGGCCATTCCCAGCCGCTCGACAAGGCCTCTGGCGACTTCGACCTCTTCTAGCGCTGTTTCCAGCGGCGCCTGCCTCTTCGCAGAATGCGGAGAAAGGTAACGCTCGCGCAAGCTTCGCACCCTATTGTCATCACGGGGCCAAAAGGTCTCGGACTCTATGAATGACGGTGCGGAACAGAATGAATCTGTTAAATCAAATCCCTCAGGTCTTGAAGAATGTCGCGGCGCTGGGGCAGACGCGGCTGCTGATGTTGGGCGGCGTGGGCGTTGTGTCCATGGCCATTATCCTCGCTGCAGCGCTTTATGTGAACCGTCCCGCTTACGAGACCCTTTATGTGGGGCTTGAAAAGAGCGACCTCAACAAGATCAGCATTGCGCTCGCCGAGTCGGGTCTGGACTTTCAAGTGGGGACCGATGGTTCCAGCCTTCAGGTCCCGGTCGGGCTTACCAGCAAGGCGCGGCTGCTTCTGGCTGAACGTGGCCTGCCCGACAGCGCCAATGCCGGTTATGAACTTTTCGACAATGTCGGTTCTCTCGGCCTGACCTCCTTCATGCAGGAAGTGACGCGCGTTCGCGCCCTTGAGGGTGAGATCGGCCGCTCCATCCAGCAGATCGATGGCATCGCAGCCGCACGCGTGCATATCGTCATGCCCGACGTCGGCAATTTCCGCCGCGGCGAACAGAAGCCCACCGCATCTGTCATGATCCGTGCGAGCGCCTCCGCCGGCCGCAAGGCCTCCGCTTCCATTCGTCACCTCGTTGCCTCGGCCGTTCCCGGCCTTGAAGTCGATGATGTGACCCTGCTCGATTCCACGGGCCAGCTTCTGGCGTCCGGTGACGACGTCACCAATGCCGCCATGAACCGTTCGCTGACGCTGGCGCAGAACGTTCAGCAGGAAATCGAGACCAATATCGACAAGGCACTGGCGCCTTTCCTCGGCATGGACAATTTCCGCTCGAGCGTGACGGCGCAGCTCAATACCGACAGCCGCCAGATTCAGGAAACCGTCTACGATCCAGAATCGCGTGTCGAACGGTCGGTGCGGACCGTGAAAGAAGACCAGAAGTCGCAGGAAACGCAGCCCGACACGGCCGCGACGGTGGAGCAGAATGTTCCGCAGGCCGCACCTCAGGGCGGCGGCAGCACGCCGCAATCGTCGGACGAATCGGCGAAGAAAGAAGAACAGACCAACTACGAGATCAACTCGAAGACGGTCGCCACGGTGAAGAACGGCTATACGGTCGAAAAGATTTCCGTCGCGGTGGTCGTCAACAAGGGGCGTATCGCAAAGATGGTCGGTGAACCCGCCGATCAGGCCAAGATCGACGCCTACCTCGCCGAAATGCAGAAGATCGTCACCTCCGCCGCCGGCATTTCGTCCGACCGTGGCGACATGGTCACCCTGACTGCAATGGATTTCCTCGAAACCCAATTGCTTGACGAGGCCGCCAGCGGACCGGGTGTCATGGAAGTGCTGAGCCGCAATTCCGCCGGCATTATCAATTCCCTCGCCTTTGTCGCCGTCGCCTTCCTTGTCGTCTGGCTCGGTGTACGCCCGCTGGTCCGCACGGTTACCGGCAACGGCGCGGCCGCAGGCCAGCTCAGCCAGGAAGCCGCCGGTCTCGAACTGCCGGACTTCTCTCCCGGCATGGATGCGGGCGCGAGCGGTCTCATGGAAGGGTTCGGGGCGGATTTCGGCTTCGACAGCACCGACGATCTTCTGGCGGGCGGCGATGGCGAAGGCACCTTCAACCGCCGGGTACGCGAAGGGCCCGAACGCAGGCTCTCCCGCATGGTGGAAATCAGCGAGGAAAGAGCCGCCAAGATTCTGCGCAAATGGGCAGTGGAAAAAGCAGCGTAATATCGAAAAGGCCGGAGTTTTACCCGGCCTTTTTTCCGTTTTTGGGCTTTTCGCTATCCTTGGCGGACGCATCGTGGCAATCTCGTTTTAGGACAGTGTTTACAAAAAATTCAGCAACGATACAGTTTGCTGGGAATTGGCTGAGAATGCCGTTTATGGATTGAACAGCTTTTCAGTATGTTTTTTTAGCAATAGACGAACGGTGAAATACGTGGAAAGGCTGGTGTCAGGTAATGGCAAATCCCAGTCCGTTCCATAAAATGAAATGATTCGGTCTCCGGGGGCTTGCCGTCCCATTTTGGTAAGCTTCTCGAATGGAATGATTCCATCCCGAGGTATAATCTCCCACTGGGAGCAAGAGGGCGTAGGCGATTGAAAGTCGATGTTGATATCCGCAGGCTGTCTGCCAAGCCTATGGAGGGCATGGGTAAGCCCCTGCCGCGTGATCAGCTTGCCAAGAACGTCGCAGCCACGGCTGCTGCCGGTAACGTTGCAGGCGCGCTTGATTTGCTCGTGACTTACGCTGGCGCCTCGCACTACCTGCTGGCGCGGGATGACCTTCTCGAAGAAACCGGGCTTAAATTCATCGTCACATCCGATTGGCCTTTCGATCTGGTGCGCCGGTTGGGCGTTGAGCTTGCCAATAGCCAGAACCGTTCGAGCGAAATGGAAAAATGCCTTTCGCTTCTGCAGCCGCGGCTGCTCTTGCTTCCAGAGGACGTTTCGGTTCCCTATGGCATAGACCGGCAGTATTCTGCGCTCTCTTTCTGCGTGGGGCGCATTCGCCTTTCTCTCCTGCTGCTGTTCCCCGAGGAAGCGGTTCCGTCGCCGGAACGCCTGCGTGAAATCGCGCTTCTGACGGGCTATTGCGTCAGTTTCGGCATTGCCAGCGAGGCAAAAGCCGTGCGCGATATCGACCTCACCGAGCGCGAGCTGGAGTGCCTTTTCTGGATCGCGGAAGGCAAGACGAGTGACGAAATTGCGATGATCCTTGGCATTTCACGCAATACGATCAATAATTACATCACAAGCGTGATGCGTAAAACTGCGACAAAAACCCGCTCGGAGGCAATTGCCTACGCCGTGCGCAACAACCTCGTATAATGGTCGGACGGATGGTACAGACGAAAGACAATGAGGGTACTGGTCAAACGGGCATGTTTTACCGCAGCCCTGTCGTGACGAGCCGGTCGGATCTGTTTCCGAAGCTTGTCGCCATGCAGAAGCTGGTCGGCGCGCGCAATTTCGTGGTGACGAAGGCGGCCGCTTCCGGTTTCCCCAACAAGAAGAAGCTGACCTGCGAGCTGGAAAACTGGGGCATGAATGCCGCGGAGCAGAGCACGCAGTTCATTCGCGCTGTCGGCGATATTCTTCTCGATCACATCGAGACGTCGCTTCTGCCGGTCATCTGGCGCAACAAGAATGCCGGCGGTTTTGCCGATCTCCCCGACGTGCCTGCGCTTCTGCGCCGGATCGAGAACGATACGTTGCCCTATGCGGGTCTGGCGCTACCGGTGCGCCTCGGCACCATCGGTAACGGCTATATCGTCTTCTGCGGCACCAATCTCGTTCTCGACAATGAAGTGGTGATCGAACAGCACATCAAGTGCTGCGAGATCATGGTCGATATGCTGGCGCTGGACGAGCGCAAGGCGGCGCCCTCGGAAGCGTTGAGCGAGAGGGAAATCGCCTGCCTGCAACTGGCGGGCGATGGCCGTATCAGCGAAGAAATCGCGGTCAAGCTCGGGCTGTCGGTCCACACCGTCAACGCCTATCTCGGTTCGGCGACGATCAAGCTTGATTCCGTCAACCGTATCCAGGCGATCGCGAAAGCCATCCGGCTCGGCTACATCCATTAACGGCGGGCGGGTCTACCGCCCCCTTCGCCGGCACTTCGCGTTTTTTTAACAGTTGCCCATTAGAACTTTTATAAGTTTGGCTTTGGGGAACTGTTTCATGCACAACCGGCTCTTTAAGTCCGTTGCTGGCAAGGTCGTAGCTTTGACGATCGGTCTGATCGCGCTCAGCGTGGCGGCGGTTGGTTTTTCGACTTACATTCGCTTGAAGGACAATATCATCACCACCGCGCTGCGTGATACGCACAGCGCAATGCGCAGCATGGCGATCCTTTACGAACTGAAAGTTGGCGGTGTTGCCCTCGAATTGGTGGATGGCGACCTCAAGAGCGTGGGCCGCGCCAGCATCGGAACGATGCGCGATAATGATCTCGTCGACCGCACCGCAGCCGGAAACGGTGGCATCTCCACTGTTTTTGAAGCCAGAGGCGGCGAATTCATTCGCATGACCACCAATCTGAAGAACGAAAAGGGCGAGAGAGCAGCAGGAACCAAGCTTGCGACCGATCATCCCGCTTTCGAAAAAGTCTCCAAGGGTGAATCCTATTTTGGCACCGCGACGCTGTTCGGCACCAGCTACATGACGGGTTATATGCCCGTTACGAACAAAACCGGCGCAACCGTCGGCATTCTGTTCGTGGGTGTTCCCATGGATGTCTACGATGCGCAGATATACAGCCTGCGCGACATGATGCTGATCTGTGGCGGGCTCGCCATGCTTGGCGTCGGTTTGCTCGCCTATTTCGTCATCAAGCGTACGCTTCAGCCCCTGGGCAAGCTGACCGATGCAGTGAAGTCCCTTTCGGACGGCAATCTCGATACACCGATCCCCTATGCCACCAACACCAATGAGTTTGGCAACATTGCCCGCGCTTTGGTGATTTTCCGCGAAAATGCACTTGAGAAACTGGCGATTGAGGGCAAGAGCGCCGAGGAACGTGCTGCGGCCGAATCCGAACGTTACCGCAATGACGCCGAGAAACGGGAGCTGGACGGCCAGATCGAATTCGCGGTCGACGAGATTGCGTCCGGTCTCGGCAGGCTATCGCGTGGCGATCTCAGCCGTACGATTGATACGCCCTTCTCAGGTCGCCTCGACCGGCTGCGCACGGACTTCAACAGTTCCCTGCTCAACCTGCGGGATGCGCTGGGCCAGATCCGGGAGCGCACGCTCATCATTCAGCACAGCGGTATCGAAATCGAGCAATCTTCGGTCGATCTGTCGAAGCGGACCGAAAACCAGGCCGCCTCGCTGGAGGAGACCGCTGCCGCTGTCGAGGAAATCACCGCTACCGTCAAGTCATCGGCTGAAAGGGCGCGCGAGGCCAATGAGGCCGTTCGCATTACCAAGCAGAGCGCCGACAGCTCCGGTTCGGTCGTCAGCAATGCCGTCGACGCCATGGGCCGCATCGAAGATGCCTCGCGCAAGATCGAACAGATCATCGAGGTCATCGACGACATTGCTTTCCAGACCAATCTTCTGGCGCTCAATGCCGGTATCGAGGCCGCACGTGCTGGTGAGGCCGGCAAGGGCTTCGCCGTCGTGGCGCAGGAAGTGCGCGAGCTTGCCCAGCGCTCCGCCGACGCAGCCCGCGAGATCAAGCAGCTCATCAACCAGTCGACGCATGAGGTCAGTTCCGGGTCGAAGCTGGTGCAGGAGGCGGGCACGGTTCTTTCCGCCATCAGCCAGCAGATCGTTACCGTCAGCCAGCATGTCGAAACCATTGCGACGGCAACGCAGGATCAGTCTTCCGCACTTCACAACGTCAACAGTTCCGTCAACCAGATGGACCAGATGACCCAGCAGAACGCAGCGCTTGCCGAACAGTCAAGCGCGGCCAGCATGATACTGTCCGGTGAAGTAAAAGCGCTTCTCGAACTCGTGCAGCGGTTCCAGATGGAGCAGGGTTCGGCGACAGGCCGAGACCGGTACAATCAAGCGGCCTGATACGCCGGTTTTTGAAGATAGATACCGCTCCCGGATCGCAAGGTCCGGGAGTTTTTACTCGGCCGCTGCCCGCACGGTACTGGATATCTGGTTGATATAGGCGCGCAGCGCCGCCGGTTTCACCGGTTTGTGCTGGACGGCAATTCCGTATTTTTCGGCATCGCTGCGCACTTCCGGGCTGCGATCCGCCGTTACCAGCAGAGCCGGGATCGTTCTGCCATAAAATGTCCTGATGAGGCGGATGGCGCTAATGCCATCGCCATCATCAAGATGATAATCAGCGACGATGACGTCGGGTGCTGCGGTCAGAGAAAGAAATGGTTCTTCCAGCACCGCCACGGATCCCGCTGGTAAAACGTCGCAGCCCCATCCCGTCAGCAACAGCGTCATGCCCTCAAGGATTTTCGGCTCGTTATCGATGCACAGCACCCGCACGCCCTGGAGGCGATCGCTCGCAGCAGGATTGGCGATGGGGCCGCCCGACTTCGCGGGTGCGACACGATCTTCCTCACGCGTGAGGTGAATACGGAACGTCGTGCCCTTGCCCGGCGTGGAAATCAGTTGAACCGGATGGTGCAGCATGCGCGACAACCGGTCGACGATGGAAAGGCCAAGGCCGAGCCCCGAGGCCGTTTTTGCACCTTCGTCCAGCCGGGCGAATTCCTTGAAAACCGTGCGGAATTTGGAGGCGGGTATGCCGATGCCGGAGTCCGTCACCTGAATGACCACTTCGCCGCCCCGGCGGCGCGCGCCGACAACCACTTTGCCCTTCAACGTGTATTTGATGGCGTTGGAAACCAGGTTCTGTATCAGACGCCGCAGGAGGTTGGGATCAGACCGTACCGTCAGCGAAGTCGGCATGACCACGAGGTCGAGGTTCTTCTCCTGCGCCATCGGCGCAAAATCGGTCTCGATCCGCTTCAGCAAGTCGTTCAGCGGAACGGACGTCATGCGCGCCTTCATCGAGCCGGTGTCCAGACGGGAAATATCGAGCACCGCACCAAGGATGGTCTCGACCGATTCCAGCGCCGAATCGATATTCTGCACGAGTTCGCTTTCTCCCGATTCTCCGAGCCGTTCGACCAGCGAGGATGAATAGAGACGGGCGGCATTCAGTGGCTGGAGAATATCGTGGCCGGCGGCGGCGAAAAACCGCGTCTTGCCGATATTCGCCTCGTCGGCTGCCGCTCTCGCCTCAGCCAGCGCGCGGTTGACGCGGGTCAGTTCGGCGGTCCGCTCCACCACGCGCTGTTCCAGCGTTTCATTAGCCTGTTTCAGCGCCTGATCGCTTGCCACCCTCTGGGTAATGTCGGTGAAGGTTGCGACAATGCCCTTGTCCGGCATCGTGTTGGAGCGCACCTCGATGATGCGTTCGCCGCCCGCCAGCACCAGAGGGAATGGCAGGTCCATGGTCAGAAAGCTGGTGATCAACTGTTCCGTATCACCGGCCGGCATGTCGCCTCGTTCCTGCAGCATGGAGACGATGTCGGTTAGTGGTACGCCCACCTGGCCGAACTGCTCGGGCAGGTCCAGAAGAGTGCGAAAGCGCCGGTTCCAGATCGTCAGTTGCTGGGAGCTATCGAAAACGGCGATACCCTGGTCCATCTGCGCCAGCGCCGTCTGCAACATGTCCTGATTATACTGCAGCGCTTCGCTTGCCTGGTCGAGCAGCCACGCCGTGTCTGCGCTGGTGTCTTCCGCCTTCTGCAGAATGATCGAGAGCACCAGGCGGGCGGAGGAAGAGCCGATGGCGCTGCCGAGTAACTGTTCGGAGAAGTGGATCAGCGCCATGTCCGCCGGCTGGTCGTCATTCAGCTTTCTGCCGGCCGTTTTTTCATAGGTGGCCAATGAACGGAGCATGCGCTCTTCGCCGAGATAGCGGGCGATCGCGCTTTTCAGATCGCCGACGCTGACACGCGTTTTCCAGCCGCGGGTGGCGAATTGCGATTTTGAATGACGCTTGACGAAGATGCCGGACTGAATTCGTTCTACCGGTCTTGGATTGCGCGAAAGCGAGCCGAGTACAAGCGCCATGCTGTTGACGAGAAGACTGAGAATGACTGCATTCACGAATGGATCGGCTTCAGGCCCGTTGAACACGGTGCTGCCGGAAAACAGGAAACCGAGAATATTCGCCGCAACCTCGGAATTGTCAGGCCCGCCGAAGCTCGGCAGGAAAAGCAGATAGGCCCAGACGAAGAAGCCGGAACTCAACCCCGCGATTGCGCCGCGCGCATTGGCCCGCCGCCAGAAGAGGCCGCCGAAAAGGGCAGGGGCCATCTGGGCAATCGCAGCGAAGGCCAGCAGGCCGATGGAGGCGAGACCCGTGGCGCTGTCGGCGGCGCGGTAATAACCATAACCCAGCAGCATAACGGCAAAGATCGCCGTTCTGCGGATGTTGAGCAGGGTCTTGGCGAAGTTGTCCCGGTGCGGTGAGCGATTCAACAGCTTCTGTCGCAGGAAGATCGGCATGACAATGTCATTGGAAATCATGATCGACAGCGCGACCGACGCGACGATCACCATCGCGGTCGCGGCCGAAAAACCGCCGATGAAGGTGATCAGGGACACGACCGGCATCTGATGGTTGAGCGGCAATTGCAGCACGTAGAGATCGGCGTCGCCATTGGCGCCGAGCGTCAGAATGCCGGCAAGAGCGATCGGCAGTACGAAGATGTTGATGGCGATGAGATAGAGCGGTAGCAGGAACCCCGCCATGCGCAACTCTTCCGGCGTCCGGTTTTCCACGACTGTGACATGGAACTGACGCGGCAGCAGGATGATGGCGAAGCCGGAAAGCAGGGTCATGACGATCCAGCGGCTGACGGGCGTGTGATAGGAGATGGCCTGCATCGCCTGTTCATTGGCGGAGGCGAGCTGCCATAGATGCGCGGGACCATCGAAGAGCACGAAGAGCACATAGAAGCCGACGGTGCACATGGCGACGAGCTTGACCAGCGATTCCATCGAGATCGCCAGTATGAGCCCGTCCTGATGTTCGGTTGCATCCGTGTGGCGGGTGCCGAACATGACGGCGAAGCCCGCCATGACAATGGTGACAACAAGCGGCAGATCGAGGAAGTAGAGGTTGCCGCTGCCGATGCCATAATCACCGGGGTCGACCATCGTCGCCACCGAGCTGGAAACCGCTTTCAGCTGCAGCGCGATATAGGGAATGGCGCCGACGAGCGCGATGATGGCGACAATCATCGCCACGGTGGAATTCTTGCCATAACGGGCGGCAATGAAGTCTGCAACCGAGGTCAGTTTTTCCGTTTTGGCAAGCTCAACGATGCGTCGGATGATTGGCATGCCAAGGGTGAAGGCAAGGATAGGCCCGGTATAGATGCCAAGAAATTCCAGTCCCTTGTCGGCTGCAAGCCCAACACCACCAAAATAGGTCCAGGAGGTGCAATAGATCGCAAGGCTGAGCGCATAGACGAACGGACGCCCCTTTTTCGGCGCGTTTCTCTTACGGCTCTTCCTGTCCCCGTAGCTCGCAACAGCAAACAGCAGCAGGATATAGGCGAAAGCCGAACCGAATATGATCCACCCAGGAAGCACGCATCCTCCCATGCAAGAGTTTCCTGATATCAAGCATAGGCGAAATCCGCGCCATTGAGAATGAGCGCGGTCTGATCATAAAGTTCAAGATCAGCGCGCAAAAAACCCGATAAATGCAATCTTGACGAATTCCAAAAGTGTAAGGGAATCTGTATGGTTGAAGGTGTAGGGACAGTCACATAGCTTCAGCTCGCAAAGCACGAGAGGGACAATCTGAATGCTTAACGAATTTAAAACCTTCATTGCCCGCGGCAATGTCATGGACCTTGCCGTGGGTGTTATTATCGGTGCCGCTTTCAGCAAGATCGTCGACTCCGTCGTCAACGATCTTATCATGCCTATCGTCGGCGCAATCTTCGGCGGGTTCGACTTCTCGAACTACTTCCTGCCACTGAGCTCTAACGTCAATGCCACCTCGCTCGCCGCAGCCCGCGAGCAGGGCGCCGTTTTCGCTTACGGTAACTTTCTGACCGTTCTCATCAACTTCCTCATCCTCGCCTGGATCATTTTCTTGATGGTGAAGGGCGTCAATAAGCTTCGCGATTCCGTCGAACGCAAGAAGGTCGAGGAAAAGCCGGCAGCTGCCCCGCCGCCGGAGGACGTGAGGCTGCTTACCGAAATTCGCGATCTGCTGAAGACGCGCTGAGCCAGATAAATCTGGTTTAACCGCCGGCCCATGCGGCCGGCGATCTCCTGCCGGGATGATCCATAAAGAAAATCCATGGCCGCCTCACGGATTATCATGCACATGGCGGGTGCGATGCGATAAGAAGGCACCAAACGGAGTGTCTTTAATGTCCATTTTGAACAGTCTGAGTGCACGCTCTCTGGCGGCTCCCGAGAGCGGTATTGTCGAAGTCGTGAATTACGCCCGGGGGCGGGACAACCTCCTGCCGCTGTGGGTTGGCGAAGGCGATCTGCCAAGCCCCGACTTCATCAATCAGGCCGCCATCGATGGTCTGAACAATGGCGAGACCTTCTATACCTGGCAGCGCGGTATTCCAGAACTGCGCCAGGCGCTGAGCCGTTATTACGAACGCCATTTCGCGGCATCGCTGCCGCCGGAGCATTTTTATGCGACCGGTTCAGGTATGCAGGCGATTGTGCTTGCCGTTCAGGCATTGACGTCACCGGGCGACGAGATGGTGTATCTTTCACCCACATGGCCGAATATCGTTGCCGCCATCGGTGTGGCAGGGGCGAAGGCGGTTCCGGTCGGCATCGATTTTCGTGATGGCCGCTGGGATCTCGATATCGACAGGCTGGAAAGCGCGATTACCCGCAAGACGAAGGCGCTTTTCATCAATACGCCTTCCAACCCGACTGGATGGACGGCGACGGCAGACAATCTCCGTGATGTTCTGGCGCTTGCCCGCAAACATGATCTTTGGATCGTCGCCGACGAGATTTATGCGCTTTATCATTATTCCGGCAGCCGCGCGCCGTCCTTCCTCGATGTGATGGAGCCGGACGACAAGATCGTCTTCGCCAATTCCTTCTCGAAGAACTGGTCGATGACCGGCTGGCGGGTCGGCTGGCTTGTCGCTCCGCCAGTCATCGGCCAGGTGATCGAAAACCTTATCCAATATTCCACGTCAGGCGTGGCGCAATTCATGCAGCGCGGCGCGGTCGCGG
Source organism: Agrobacterium sp. FDAARGOS_525 (assembly GCF_003938925.1). NCBI lineage: Bacteria > Pseudomonadati > Pseudomonadota > Alphaproteobacteria > Hyphomicrobiales > Rhizobiaceae > Agrobacterium > Agrobacterium sp. FDAARGOS_525. The sequence continues at coordinate 1,608,781 of NZ_RKIU01000003.1, forward strand.
CCCTCGACAAGGGCGATGGTTTCATTCGCGAGAATTACGAGCGCGCTTTGACCTCACGCGATATTCTCTGTGACGCCTTGATTGCAACGAACCGCGTCGAAACTCTGAAACCGGATGGCGCTCTTTATGCCTTCCTCAAGATCGATGGAGTGACGGACAGCCGCGCAACCGCGATTGATATCGTCGATAAGACCGGCGTCGGCCTTGCGCCCGGAACCGCCTTCGGCCCGGGGGGAGAATTGTTCCTCCGCGCCTGCTTCCTGCGCAACCCCAGGCAGATAGAAGACGCGGCCGACAGGCTGGCCTCTTACATCCTTAGTCGGTAAGCCTCGCTCGCCGGCATCTCTGCCCTTTCGCGGCGCCTACATAGCATCGGCACGCCTCTGTCCGGCTCGCCTTTGGGCATCACGCCGAAGCGCGAAAATTACAACCCCACGGCGTAGCCATCGACGTGCGGGTTTTTTTGTGCTAATGCGCCCTCGTTCCGTCTATGAGAACATTTTCATACAATAAATAAAATGCCTTGCATCGCACTAACCAATCGTAAGCCACCTTTTCACAGAGGCGGAGGATTGGTTGGGTATTCGCTGTGCAAGTAATCAATGATGAAGAATTATTGGCTTTGATGAGCTCAAGAAAAGCAAACAGGGAAGTAGTGTCATGGCTGTTCTGGTCACGGGTGGGGCCGGTTATATAGGAAGCCACATGGTGAGGGCTTTGCTCGATGCCGGGGAAGAAGTCGTCGTTGTCGATCGGCTTTCGACCGGATCGCGCTGGGCCGTCGCGCCAGCGGCGCGTTTTTATCTCGGCGATGCGGCGGATCCCGCGTTGCTCGACCAGATTTTCGAAGAAAATCAGATCGAGACCATTTTCCATTTCGCCGGCTCCGTCAGCGTTCCCGAATCCATCAGCCGGCCGCTCGAATATTACGAAAACAACACCGGCACCACCCGCGCGCTTGTCGCTGCCGCGGTGCGGAATGATATCCGCAATTTCATCTTCTCCTCCACAGCCGCTGTGTATGGAAACCAGCCTTTCGAAGGCCCGGTGCCGGAAACGGCGGTCCTCAGCCCCGAAAATCCCTACGGTCTGTCGAAACTCGCTTCTGAAATCATGCTGCGCGATGTCGTGCGCGCACATGACTTCAACTACGTGGCGTTGCGTTACTTCAACGTGGCCGGAGCCGACCCCCAGGGTCGCGCCGGACCTTCGCCAACAGGCGTCGCTAATCTCATAAAGGTGGCATGCGAAGCTGCAACCGGGCGCCGGGATCACGTGGAGGTTTACGGGACGGATTATCCGACAGCCGATGGCACCGGCGTTCGCGACTATATCCATGTCAGCGACCTCATCGAAGCGCACATGCTGGCCATGGCCCATTTGCGCGCCGGCGGCGGCACAAGAACGCTCAACTGCGGTTATGGCGTCGGTTATTCGGTGCTTGACGTCCTGCATGCCGTGCAGCGGGAATCCGGACATGATTTTCCGGTCATCCACTGTCCGCGCCGGGCCGGCGACATCGCCACCATGTTGGCGGATTCGGGACGGATCCAGTCAGAATTTGGTTGGCGTCCGCGCTTCAACGATCTTTCGACCATCGTCCGCACCGCGTTGCAATGGGAGGCCAAGCGCCAGGCCCAGAAAAACGAGATGATTCCTCCAATACGGCGTAAACTGGCGGCGATAGGATGAACCGGCTGCTTATCACCTTGCCCTGTTTTTCTTGACTGAACGATAGTCAGTCGGGCGGTCTGACGCGCTGGCGGGGCGAAGCCATCGATCGCGATCGAAGAAGCTGCGTGTCAGCTTCAGTCCGGCCGAAGTTTCGGTCGCGAGCAAAATCACATTCACGCGGTGCGGCGCGGTGGGTTCCGGCTTCACGGAAGCCGAAATGCCGAAGTGTCGCGCCTGATACTGTTGCATCTTCTGCGCCGGTTCAAGCACCGAGCCAATATCTCTCCAACGGGTCTGCTCGATAATCATGACAAGTGCTGCCGCAAGCTTCGCGTTGACAGCGCGCCCGGCCGATGTCTGCGGCGCAACTGCCTTCAGCCTGACGGACCGGATTTCCCCGGAAACCTCGCCGCGGATTTCCAGGAAAAGCGATGCCGCGTCCGCCGTCGTTGCCTCGCCCAGATCGGCCATACATTCGAAGCTGCGGTTATTCACCGGACTAGGGTGCCAGCCTTTCGGGCTGGAGAAGCCTTCGGCCGTGAACCGGTCGCAAAGGTCTTTACCGGAGATGATGAAATCGCGGGCGAAAGACGCTCTGGCGCCATTGCGCTCGAATTTCAGCAGGTGAGGTGGCAGATAAATGGTTCTCGCGGCAGGCTTCTGCCGTTTGACGGGTTTTGCCCTGGCAGATGGTACGGCGGAAAGAGGAGCGGGCGCCAGATTGAGATAGGTGAGCAGGCTTCTCAGATGCTTTTTGTCATTGGCGAGCAGAACCGTTGCCGATATGGCGGAACAGACGACGAGCACCGCAACAAGCAGCGCGCGGAGACTGACTCTCTTTTGCGGGCCTGCGTCCATCATGGGACCTTGCTGGCTGTCTGTTATAGGCATCAGCCGGTTTGGAGCGAATTATCGGACCATTGGCGGTCCGGCGAATATCAATTGCGAGTAAAAGTTCTAAAATATCTGGTTCCGCCGGAATGTCCGGCGGATGTCCTCAGTCGGAGGAATTCTTGTCACCATCCCGTCCGCCGGCGCTGCTCTCATCATCCGCTACGGGAATGGCGTAGGAACCGTTCAGCCAGCGGGCGAGATCGAGCGAGCGGCAGCGATCCGAGCAGAACGGGTAGTCTTCCCGTGTCGATGGTCGGCCGCATTCCGGGCACGGTTGGGATTTGCGGAGCGGCGTAACGTTTCCAGCGCCTTCGGTGGAGGATTTTGCCACAGCCTATCCCTCCAGCCAGCCAGACGTCACCTCGAACCCTTCACCGGCAAGAAGCGACATGGTCTCATAGAGCGGCAGACCGACGACATTGGTGTAAGAGCCCGTCAATTTCTGCACGAACGCACCGGCGATGCCCTGAATGCCATAAGCGCCCGCTTTGCCGCGCCATTGCCCGGAAGCGATATAGGCATCGATCTCACGGGTCGACAGGCGTTTGAAGCGTACCTTGGTCTCCGCCACCTTCTGCCGGATCTTGCCGCCCGGGGTTACGAGGCAGATGCCGGTATAGACCCAATGGCTGCGCCCGGAAAGAAGATGCAGGGCTGCTGAAGCCTCTTCCGTATATTCGGCCTTGCCCACGATACGTCGACCGACAGCAACGACCGTGTCGGACCCCAGAACATAGGCGTCCTTCCAGGCCTGCTCGTTTTTCAGCGCCGCCTGTGCCGCTTCCGCTTTCTGCAAGGAAAGACGGCGGCAGAGCGTTCGCGGATGCTCGAGCTTGACAGGCGTCTCGTCAATATCCATCGGCATCAGGCGAGCCGGCTCGATGCCGATCTGATGCAGCAGCTCCAGACGCCGCGGCGATCCAGAAGCCAGAACGAGCTTTTGTTTTGAATTCGTCATTGCGCTGCCGGGCGTAGGATGCGGAAACGGATTACTTGAAGCGATAGGTGATGCGGCCCTTGGTCAGGTCGTAAGGCGTCATTTCGACCAGAACCTTGTCGCCTGCGAGAACACGGATGCGGTTCTTGCGCATGCGGCCCGCCGTATGGGCGATGATTTCATGGTCGTTCTCAAGCTTCACGCGGAATGTTGCGTTCGGCAGCAATTCGGTTACGATGCCCGGGAATTCAAGGACTTCTTCTTTTGTCATGTAAGGGTTTTCTTCCTGTTGATAGTGCCGGACCGTGTCCTGTCCGGGAAAATTGCGCGGAAACTACACAATCCCGGCACATTTGTGAACCTCTAAAGCATCGGCTTGAAAATCGCGATCGATTTTAACAGGCCGAGGCAGTTTTCAGTCTTTTGAAAGCGTATCCGCCACCGGCTGTTGCCGCTTCGGCAGGCGTTCGGCAATCAGTTTTGCAAGATGGTCCCGCACCTCACGATAGGCGTCGAGTATTTGCTCCCGCGTGCCAGTGACCACCGTCGGATCCATGGTGGGCCAATAGACCACATCGAGAGAGTTCGAGCGCGTCAGTTCCAGTGCGGCGTGATGAGCTTCTGGTGTTAATGTAATGATCAGATCGAAAAAATCATCCTCGATCTCGTCCAGAGTACGCGGTTTGTGCTTGCCGAGCGAAAAACCCTGCTCCTCCAGCACCGCATCCACGAAGGGGTCGCGCTCGCCCGCCCGCACACCTGCCGACTGGATGTAGATGCCGGGCGCGACCAATCGTTTGGCGATCACCTCGGCCATGGGGGAGCGGATGGAATTCATGCCGCACATGAACAGGACCGATTTCGGCGCTCGTCCCTCGTTTGGCGCTGCGGCAGGATCGCTCATCTCTAACCCCGCCAATAAAGCACACAGACAAGGGTGAAGAGCCGGCGCGCCGTGTCGAAATCCACCTTTATCTTGCCGGACAGCCGGTCCATCAGCGTCTGCGATCCGTCATTGTGGATGCCGCGCCGGCCCATGTCGATCGCCTCGATCTGGCTCGGCGTGGAAGAGCGGATCGCCTCGTAATAGCTTTCGCAGATCAGGAAATAATCCTTGATGATGCGACGGAACGGCGTCAGCGACAGGATATGGGTGGAGACATCCCTGTCGTCCTCGGTCTTGATGGAGAAAACCAGTTTGGAATCGACGAGCGATATATAAAGCCGGTACGGCCCGCCGTCATGTCCGGCAGGCTCAAAGGTATTTTCTTCGATCAGGTCGAAAATGGCGACGGCGCGTTCATGCTCCACGTCGGGGGTGGACCGGCCGATGCTGTCGTCCAGTACCACGTCGCAGAGCCGGAAGTCGCCTGACGCCATCGTTTAACTTTCCGGGTTGAGGCGGATGGAGACGGAGCGCGCATGCGCGTCCAGCCCCTCGGAACGGGCAAGGGTGATGGCTGCCGGCGCAAGCTGGCGCAGCTGCTCGGGACCAAGGCGCAGGATGGACGTGCGCTTGACGAAATCCAGCACCGAAAGGCCTGAGGAAAAACGGGCCGAGCGCGCCGTCGGCAGAACATGGTTGGAACCGCCCACATAATCGCCGATCACTTCGGGGGTGTGGCGCCCGACAAAAATCGCCCCGGCATTGCGGATGTGGGCCATTAGCGCATCCGGGTCATCGATGGCAAGTTCCAGGTGTTCGGCGGCGATCCGATTGGCCAACGGAATGGCATCGGTGAGCTTTTCGACCAGAATGATCGCGCCGAAATCCGCCCAGCTCGCCGCTGCTGTTTCGGAACGCGAGAGACGCTTCAGCTGCCGCTCGACGGCTGCTTCCACCGCCTTGCCGAGCTCGGCATCATCGGTGATCAGGATGGATTGTGCACCACGATCATGCTCCGCCTGTGCCAGAAGATCGGCAGCAAGCCAGTCGGGGTCGTTATCCCTGTCGGCGATAACAAGCACTTCGGAAGGGCCGGCGATCATGTCGATGCCGACAGTGCCGAAGACCTGACGCTTGGCGGCCGCCACATAAGCATTGCCCGGGCCGACGATCTTGGCGACCGGCGCGATGGTTTCAGTGCCATAAGCCAGTGCCGCCACGGCCTGCGCGCCACCGATGCGATAGATTTCCTCGACGCCCGCAATACGCGCGGCAGCCAGAACGGCCGGATTGACCGCGCCGCCATTCGCGGGCACGACCATGACGATGCGCTCCACACCGGCAACCTTGGCGGGCACGGCATTCATCAGCACTGAGCTTGGATAGCTGGCCGTGCCGCCTGGCACATAAAGGCCCACGGCCTCGATTGCGGTCCAGCGCGAGCCGAGGCCGACGCCGATATCGTCCTCGTAGATATCGTCCTTCGGCATCTGTCGCGCATGGTGTTTTTCGATACGCCGGGCTGCGAGTTCAAGCGCTTCGATCACGCTCGTGTCGACGGTGGCAATCGCCGCATCGATTTCATCAGTCGTTACCCGCATCGGCACCGCGGCAAAATCGATGCCGTCGAATTTCCGGGAATAATGGGCAAGGGCCGCATCGCCGCGATGTCGGACATCATTGATGATGTCGCGAACGGTCGCATTGACGTCTTCGGAAACTTCTCTCTTGGTTGTCAGGAAGGCAGCGAATTTCTTTTCGAAATCAGCCGATGCCTGCTCCAGCCAGATTGCCACGCCATTACCCTTTCATTGTCCCCACGGGGTGCACGACTTACCGCAGAACGATTGCGGCTCTGGTATGTGGCATAAATCGAAACGGGACGGAAAGGCAACCGTCCCGACAGTCCGGAAAGCTTATTCGCTGTCGGGATGATGCGGTTTGGTGGCGGTTTCCCACGCACCGCTCACATCAGTCAACTGCGCCTCGATGCATTCGACATCAAGCGCGATGGTGCCGCCGCCGGAAAGGGCCAGTTCCACAAGGCCATCCGGGCCTTCGCCATTCGGTGTGAAACGTATCGCCAGAAGCGAAAGAACCTGCTCCCTGTCGGCCAGGTTGATGGACTGCGAACGAACGGCGGAGACACGCTTCAGGAAAACAACTGTGCGGCAGCGTTCCGGCGGCAGGTGCTTTTTATCGGCGCTTTCCCAGACGAAACGGTTGGCGGAAAAGGTGAACTGGCCGTGTTTCGGCTCGAAGGCAACATCCTTCAGCTTGAAGACACTGTCCTGCATATGGGTCGAGATGACGGAGAGATCTTCAGTATCCAGCGCGAGCAATTTCAGGCCGCTCATCTTTTTCTTCCTTCTTGTGCGGTGCGGACCGCTATTTCCATGACTTACAATGGAAATAGGCAGTCCCGGCCCGCTGTGCAACGGGTAGAAAACGGATGAGCGGCTATGAATGGATCAATCGCTGACGCGCTCGACCAACGCGCCGCAGCGGGTGAGCTTTTCCTCGAGGCGTTCGAAGCCGCGGTCTAGATGATAGACGCGCGACACCATGGTCTCGCCCTCGGCCACGAGGCCGGCAATGACCAGCGACACGGAAGCGCGCAGATCGGTCGCCATCACAGGCGCACCCTTGAGGCGGGAAACGCCTTCGATGCGGGCCATCTGACCGGAAAGCGAAATCTTCGCACCGAGCCGGGCAAGCTCCTGCACATGCATGAAGCGGTTTTCGAAGATCGTTTCGGTGATGTGGGAAACGCCCTGGGAACGGGTCATCAGCGCCATGAACTGCGCCTGCAGGTCTGTCGGGAAGCCGGGGAACGGTTCAGTGACGACATCGACCGGCTGAATGCCATTGCCGTTGCGCACCACGCGCAGGCCGGTTTCCGTCTCGCTGATCGTGGCGCCCGCGAGCCGGAGCGTATCGAGTGCATTGTCGAGCAGCGATGCGCGCGTGCCTTCCAGCACCACATCACCGCCGGTCATGGCCACTGCCATGGCATAGGTGCCGGTTTCAATACGATCGGGCAAAACCCGGTGGCGCGCGCCGGAAAGCGAGGTGACGCCTTCGATGGTGATGGTGGAGGTGCCGGCGCCTTCGATCTTCGCGCCCATTGCGATCAGGCAGTGCGCCAGATCGACAACCTCGGGCTCGCGGGCGGCGTTGTGGATGACGGTTGTGCCGCGGGCAAGGCTTGCAGCCATCAGCATCACATGCGTTGCGCCAACCGAAACTTTGGGGAAGGTATAGACCGCGCCGATGAGGCCGCCCTTGGGGGCCGAGGCATTGATGTAGCCGCCATCGATCTCCATCGTCGCGCCGAGCGCCTGCAGGCCCTCGATGAACAGGTCAACGGGACGCGTGCCGATGGCGCAGCCGCCAGGCAGGGAGACGCGGGCGCGGCCCTCACGCGCCAGAAGCGGGCCGATGACCCAGAAGCTTGCACGCATCTTGGAGACCAGCTCGTACGGAGCGGTGGTATCGACAATGGTGCGGCAGGTGAAATGCACGGTACGGGAATAAGCTTCGCCCTGGCTTTCGCGGCGGCCATTCACGGAAATATCCACGCCGTGATTGCCGAGGATACGGATCAGCTGCTCCACGTCAGCCAGATGCGGCACGTTTTCGAGCGTCAGCGTATCGCTGGTCAGCAGCGATGCGATCATCAGCGGCAAGGCGGCGTTTTTGGCGCCGGAGATGGGGATGATGCCGTTGAGCTTGTTGCCACCCGTAATTCTGATGCGATCCATGCGTCCCTACGGGCCTGTGCCCGCCTTTCTTTATCGTGCCTTGCGGAAAGGCGCGTCCTTAGACGAATTTCCGCGGCGTTTCAATTTTATGCTGTGAATTCTCTATGAGGATGATTCGTCCGTTTTTGCGGCAGGCAGGCCAATGGTGTCGTCTGCGTCGCCGGCACGGCGCGCGCGAACCTGTTGTTTGCGCTTCAAAAGATTTTCGCGAAGTTTCTTCGCGGCACGCGCCTTCCGTTCCGCCTCGCGCTGGCGCGCCTTTTCGCCGGGCCCCGCCTGCGGCTTGCCGCTGGCCGCCGCGTCGGATGCGCCCGCGGAAAAGTCCCCGCAGAGCGCTGTCTTCACCTGTTTGTCGTGATGTTCGGTCATAGATTCAGCAATATCTGAAAAATGCTGTTTTCAACAGGGGGGGGCGCTTTTTTGCGCCGCTTGATGAAGAATATCGTTTTGCGACTTGCGCTCGTCAAAAACCTGTGGCAATAGGCCGCCACGCTTGATGCTGAAGCGATCGCTTCGGCACCGGATGCTGCTATAGCTCAGGGGTAGAGCACTCCCTTGGTAAGGGAGAGGCCGAGAGTTCAAATCTCTCTAGCAGCACCATTTTACCTTAACAATTCAAGAAGTTGCGCGCTTACTCAAGCCCTGCACCCCGCATGTTGCTCACCGCATTCCGGAGTGTTGCCGCTTGGTGAAAGCTTCGCAAAAGCGAAAACCGCGCCCCTTGCGAAGCGCGGTTTCCACATCCGAATATTCTGTTGCTGCCAGAGCGGGACGAAACCGCCCGTAGCCAACGGGCGCCGCTTACTGACGGAATAGCGACAGGATATTTTCGGAACTGGTATTGGCGATGGAGAGCGACTGGATCGCCAGCTGCTGCTGCGTCTGGAGAGCCTTGAGCTTGGTGGATTCCTCGTTCATGTCCGCATCGACGAGGCGGCCGATGCCCTTGTCGATGGAGTCTGTCAGCTTGGAGACGAAGTCTTCCTGCAGATCGAGGCGCATCTTGATCGAGCCGAGATCGGCGCTTGCGCTGATGAGCGATTCCAGCTGGGTGTTGACGAACTGGATCATGTTATCGAGACCTTCGTTTTCGGTCAGCGGCTGTCCCTTTGAATTGGTCAGGCCGGCCAGGTCCTTCGTGATGTCGAGGTCGATCAGCGAGTAGTCGAGCTTCTGCGCCATCTGCGAATCCGCTGCGGCGGTTTCCAGATAGATATTGTTGCCGGACGTTCCGCCGGTGCCGATCGCGGTTACCGTGGTGCCGGCAGGTGTCGGCGCCGTGTTGTTGGCCTTCACGTAAAGCGCTTCGCCGGCGGCGTTTTCACCGATCTTGAAGTAGGTGCCGTTGTTTCGTGCAGTGGTGGCGGCAGCGACTGTAACGAGGCCGGTTACCGGGTCTGCGGCGGAAACCGTGGTTGTCGTGCCCGAGGGGAAACCGAGAAGCTGCGCTTCGGTAAACACCTTTGCGGTATAGGGTGTTGTTGTGGGGACACCTGCGGGCGTCGTTGTCGTGATCTCGAAATCGCGAAGAGCGCCGGTATCGGAGTAATAGGCGGCGCTGTCGAGAATGCCGTTTTTCGTCGCGCCGGTGGTCGTATCGAAAAGCGCGGTCTTGTTGTCGACCTGAATGTTGATGGTCTTGACGGCGACATTACCTGCACCGTCACGGATGAAGGAGCCGACGACCTGCTTGGTGATGGGCGTCAGATTGCCGGAGGCGTCGCTGATCTTGCCCTTCAGCCAGTTTTCACCGGAGAAGGAGGCGGATTCGCCAATGCTCTTCAACTGGTCCTGAAGCTGGCGGATTTCTTCCTGGATCTTGGCCTTGTCGACGCCGGCTTCGCGGGCGGCAACCAGCTTCTTGCTGATTTCCTTGACGACATCGACGGTGGTTTCCATGGCGGAATAGGCGGTATCAACCTTTGCGGCGCCGAGGCCGAGAGCGTCCTGTACGGCGGAGAGGGCGCCATTATCAGAACGCATGGTGGTCGCGATCGACCAGTAGGCGGCATTGTCGGATGCGGTCTTGACGCGCATGCCGGAGGAAACGCGCGACTGGGTTTCTTCCATGTTGCTGCCGATGGCGCGAAGAGTCTGGAGGGCGGCCATGGCCGCAACGTTGGTCAAAATGCTGGTCATAATGATTTGCCCCTTGATTGGCTGAAATGAAAAGGGACATTCCGGATTGCCGCCGGGAACGATCGAGCGGCTTGATGCCTGTTAACCTCTTTTTCGTCTTGGTTAACCAATCGTTTCGATGACCAGTTTTTAGGGCGCGAATGGTTAACAAAGCCTAAACCTGTATTAATAAAATTAGGAAATAATAATTTCTATTAACGATAACGAAAAAACCGCGCCGTTTCGGGCGCGGTTCGCATTTGACGATTGAGTGTCGGAATTAACGGAAGAGCGAGAGAATGCTCTGGGAGTCGTTGTTGGCGATCGACAGGGCCTGAACAGCGAGCTGCTGCTGGGTCTGAAGGGCCTTCAGCTTGGTGGATTCTTCGTTCATTTCCGCGTCGACGAGGCGGCCGATGCCCTTGTCGAGCGAGTCAGTCAGCTTGTTGACGAAGTTTTCCTGCAATTCGATGCGCATCTTGACCGAGCCGAGGTCGGCGGCGGCGGATGTCATGCTCTGGAGCTGCTTGTCGACGAAGGAAACCATGGCGTCGAGCGCCTGCTCGGGCGTCAGGGTCACGGTGGCGGGGCCGACGAGATCCTTGGTGATGTCCAGCGAGGTCAGGGAGTAGGACAGTGACTTTGCGAGCTGACCGTTGGCATCCGTTCTCAGGTAGACGTTTTGGCCATCTTTCGTGGTGCCGATTGCGGAGGTGCCGAGCGCTTTCTGAGCTGTGTCGATGGCGCCGGTGCCCGTCGAGGCAGTCGCTGCGGTGCCGTCGCCCATGACCTTGACATACTGATCGTCACCGATTTTCAGGTATGCGCCGTTCTCTGCGGCCGAAGCGTTGGCGACAACGACCAAGCCGGTAGTCGCATCCGCAATCGCAGTGACCGGGGTTGCAGCCGCGGCAGGGGTCAGGCCCTTAAGCTGTGCTTCGGTGAAGACCACCGCTGCCTTAACCGTGGTGGCCTTTGCGGCGCCGACGCCTGTCGTGATTTCGAAGTTCTTGTATGAACCCGTCGAGGAATAGACGGCGTAGGCATCGAGAATACCCTGCTTGTCTTTTGCCGCGCCGGACGAGGTGTCGAACAGAACCGTCTCGTTGCTCAATGCGACATTGATGGTCTTGACGGAAACGTTGCCGCTGTTATCGCGGATGAAGGAGCCGACGACCGCCTTGGTAATGTCGGAGAGGTTGCCCGTGCCATCGCTGATCTTGGCCTGCAGCCAGTTCTCACCGGAGAAGGAGGAGGAGCTGGAGATGGACTTCAGCTGGTCCTGCAGCTGGGAGATCTCTTCCTGGATCTTGGTCCGGTCGACGCCTGCTTCGCGGGCGGCCACCAGCTTGTTCTTGATCTGCTTGACGACCTCGATCGAGGATTCCATGCCGGCATAGGCGGTGTCGACCTTGGCAGCGCCGAGGCCGAGGGCGTCCTGGACGGCGGAAAGGGCGCCATTATCCGAACGCATCGTGGTCGCGATGGACCAGTAAGCGGCATTGTCGGAAGCTTCCCGGACGCGCTGGCCGGAGGACACGCGGTCCTGCGTGGCTTCCATGTTCTGGCCGATGGAGCGCAGGGTCTGGAGTGCAGTCATCGCTGCGATGTTTGTCAAAATGCTCGTCATAATAAATTGCCCCTGTAATGGCTGATTAGAAAAGGGACATTCCGGCTCACCGGGAGCGGCGTACAGCATCATGCCTGCTGACCGGCTACTTTCTTGAAGGTCAGCCCGCCGCTTACCATCTAAAAAACTGAAACGTAATATTTGCCATCGGTGTCCGGACGGGCTGCCTTGAGCGGCCTTCACGATCATCGCTTTGAAACGAGGGCGATAAAACGAAAAAACCGCGCCGTTTCGGGCGCGGTTCGCATTTGACGATTGAGTGTCGGAATTAACGGAAGAGCGAGAGAATGCTCTGGGAGTCGTTGTTGGCGATCGACAGGGCCTGAACAGCGAGCTGCTGCTGGGTCTGAAGGGCCTTCAGCTTGGTGGATTCTTCGTTCATTTCCGCGTCGACGAGGCGGCCGATGCCCTTGTCGAGCGAGTCAGTCAGCTTGTTGACGAAGTTTTCCTGCAATTCGATGCGCATCTTGACCGAGCCGAGGTCGGCGGCGGCGGATGTCATGCTCTGGAGCTGCTTGTCGACGAAGGAAACCATGGCGTCGAGCGCCTGCTCGGGCGTCAGGGTCACGGTGGCGGGGCCGACGAGATCCTTGGTGATGTCCAGCGAGGTCAGGGAGTAGGACAGTGACTTTGCGAGCTGACCGTTGGCATCCGTTCTCAGGTAGACGTTTTGGCCATCTTTCGTGGTGCCGATTGCGGAGGTGCCGAGCGCTTTCTGAGCTGTGTCGATGGCGCCGGTGCCCGTCGAGGCAGTCGCTGCGGTGCCGTCGCCCATGACCTTGACATACTGATCGTCACCGATTTTCAGGTATGCGCCGTTCTCTGCGGCCGAAGCGTTGGCGACAACGACCAAGCCGGTAGTCGCATCCGCAATCGCAGTGACCGGGGTTGCAGCCGCGGCAGGGGTCAGGCCCTTAAGCTGTGCTTCGGTGAAGACCACCGCTGCCTTAACCGTGGTGGCCTTTGCGGCGCCGACGCCTGTCGTGATTTCGAAGTTCTTGTATGAACCCGTCGAGGAATAGACGGCGTAGGCATCGAGAATACCCTGCTTGTCTTTTGCCGCGCCGGACGAGGTGTCGAACAGAACCGTCTCGTTGCTCAATGCGACATTGATGGTCTTGACGGAAACGTTGCCGCTGTTATCGCGGATGAAGGAGCCGACGACCGCCTTGGTAATGTCGGAGAGGTTGCCCGTGCCATCGCTGATCTTGGCCTGCAGCCAGTTCTCACCGGAGAAGGAGGAGGAGCTGGAGATGGACTTCAGCTGGTCCTGCAGCTGGGAGATCTCTTCCTGGATCTTGGTCCGGTCGACGCCTGCTTCGCGGGCGGCCACCAGCTTGTTCTTGATCTGCTTGACGACCTCGATCGAGGATTCCATGCCGGCATAGGCGGTGTCGACCTTGGCAGCGCCGAGGCCGAGGGCGTCCTGGACGGCGGAAAGGGCGCCATTATCCGAACGCATCGTGGTCGCGATGGACCAGTAAGCGGCATTGTCGGAAGCTTCCCGGACGCGCTGGCCGGAGGACACGCGGTCCTGCGTGGCTTCCATGTTCTGGCCGATGGAGCGCAGGGTCTGGAGTGCAGTCATCGCTGCGATGTTTGTCAAAATGCTCGTCATAATAAATTGCCCCTGTAATGGCTGATTAGAAAAGGGACATTCCGGCTCACCGGGAGCGGCGTACAGCATCATGCCTGCTAACTTGCTGATTTTAAAAGGTTAGCTCACCGCTTCGATGGCTCTAGCTAACTGCCTTATGGTTAACAAATACTTAAAGTAGTAAAAATCTCTCGATAAAATTTATACGTGCATACCATCTAAAAAACTGAAACGTAATATTTGCCATCGGTGTCCGGACGGGCTGCCTTGAGCGGCCTTCACGGTCATCGCTTTGAAACGAGGGCGATAAAACGAAAAAACCGCGCCGTTTCGGGCGCGGTTCGCATTTGACGATTGAGTGTCGGAATTAACGGAAGAGCGAGAGAATGCTCTGGGAGTCGTTGTTGGCGATCGACAGGGCCTGAACAGCGAGCTGCTGCTGGGTCTGAAGGGCCTTCAGCTTGGTGGATTCTTCGTTCATTTCCGCGTCGACGAGGCGGCCGATGCCCTTGTCGAGCGAGTCAGTCAGCTTGTTGACGAAGTTTTCCTGCAGTTCGATGCGCATCTTGACCGAGCCGAGGTCGGCGGCGGCGGATGTCATGCTCTGGAGCTGCTTGTCGACGAAGGAAACCATCGCGTCGAGATACTGGTTTTCCGAGACTGCCGAGCCGTCACTGTTCTTGAACGTGCCGGTCAGGTCCTTGGTGATGTCCAGCGACGTCAGCGAGTAGGTGAGCTGCGTTGCGAGCTGGGCGTCAGCGCCTTCTTCCAGGTAGATCTTGGTGGTGCCATCGAGGCCCACGGCAATGCTGGTCTTGGTTGCCGGAGCTGTCGGCGCAGTCGTGTTGATTTTCACGTACTGGTCGTTGCCAAGATTGAAGTAGGTGCCGTTGACGTTGGGGACCGTCGTGTCGGCGTTAGCGATCGTGACGATACCCGTTGCGGCGGCGGTGGTGAAGGTGACGGCGGTACCGGCAGTTGCTTCCTTCAGGCCCTTCAGCTGAGCTTCGGTGTAAACCTTGGCTGCGGCAACCTTGGTTACCGGCTGTGCGGCGCCAGCGCCGTCCGAGTCATTGGTGATTTCGAACAGCTTGTAGCTGCCGGTGGAAGAAAAGTAGGCAAAGGAGTCGAGAACGCCCTGCTTGTCTTTTGCAGCGCCCGAAGACGTGTCGAACAGTACCGTGTTGCGGCTCAGGTCAACGTTAACGGTCTTTACGGAGACGTTACCGGCGGCATCGCGAATGAAGGAACCAACGATCTGCTTGGTGACGTTCTTCAGTTCGCCGGCACCGTTGCTGATGGTTGCCTGCAACCAGTTTTCACCGGAGAAGGAAGAGGAGCTGGAGATCGACTTCAGCTGATCCTGAAGCTGCGAGATTTCTTCCTGGATCTTTGACTTGTCTACGCCGGGTTCGCGAGCAGCGACCAGCTTGTTCTTGATTTCCTTAACGACGTCAATGGACGATTCCATACCGGAATAGGCGGTATCAACCTTGGCAGCGCCGAGGCCGAGGGCATCCTGCACGGCAGAAAGGGCGCCGTTGTCGGAACGCATCGTGGTCGCGATCGACCAGTAAGCAGCGTTATCGGAAGCTTCGCCGACGCGCTGGCCGGAGGAAACGCGGTCCTGCGTCGTTTCCATGTTCTGGCCGATAGAACGCAGGGTCTGGAGTGCAGACATAGCTGCGACGTTAGTAAGAATGCTCGTCATGGTAGATTTGCCCCTTGAATGGCTGATTAGAAAAGGGACATTCCGGACTCACCGGGAACGGCGCACAGCATCATGCCTGCTAACCGGCTGATTTTTAAAGGTTAGCTCACCGTTTCGATGGCTTTAGCTAACCTTTATATAGTTAATGAACACCTAAGGATTTTCTAAAAAATGCATTCCGAAGATTTGTTCTGCAACCCTTACGCGTGCGCGCGCGTATTCTGAAATGTTTAAAAAAAAATGAAGCCGCACCCGTTGCCGGATGCGGCTTTGTCGACAGGTGATGTGCTCGGGTCAGCCTCCCTTGCACTCGCCCCATTCACGCGATCGCGAGACGGTCAGCCCCCGCTTGCAATCGCGTCATTCATGTCATTCTGGTCGCGGCTATCCGCTGTCCATGGGTAAAATCTGACAGCCGGTGCTTTCCAAATCACTAATTTAGACGAGTACCAAAGCCCTTGCTGGGATCGTGGTAAATCCTTCGAAAATAAGGATGGTAAACAAATTCTGCCGGGGATTTGGCAGTATGCAACAAACAAAACCGCGCCCTTTCGGGCGCGGCTTGCATTTCGTCATTTACGATCCGATTAACGGAAGAGCGACAGGATGTTCTGCGAGTCGCTGTTGGCGATCGAGAGAGCCTGGATTGCCAGCTGCTGCTGTGTCTGCAGAGCCTTAAGGCGGGTGGACTCTTCGTTCATGTCGGCGTCGACCAGGCGGCCGATACCCTTTTCCATCGTGTCGGACAGCTTGGTAACGAAGTCTTCCTGCATGGAGATGCGGTTGGAGACTGCACCCAGATCAGCAGCGGCGCTGTTGAGGGTTTCAAGCTGCTTGTCGACGTGGCTGATGAGCTTGTCGAGGATGTCGTTGTCCGTGGCAGCGGCGGTGCCGAGCATCGTGGCGCCAGCGCCCTTGTAGATCGACAGGTCCGAAATATCGAGGTTCGAAATGGACTGCTTTACACCGTCTGCGACTGCAGCCTTGTCGAGGATGCCCGTGCCCTTACCGTCCGTTACAGCGCCGGTGTCGAACAGAACGTTCGAGCCGCTGAGCTGCACATCAACGCGCTGAACCTTAACGGCGCCAGCGGAGTCACGGGTGAAGGATGCGACAACCTGCTTCTTCAGGTTTGCGATAGCCGCGTCGTCGGTGCCGGCAGCGAACGCTACGCCATCGTTGGACGCCTTGGTCTTCAGCCAGTTTTCGCCGTTGAAGGTTGCGGAGTCGGCGATGGAGGTCAGCTGCTTCTGGAGCTGGCCGATTTCCTTCTGGATCTTTTTCTTGTCGGCGGTCGGGTCCTGGGCAAGGATGAGCTTGTCCTTGATTTCCTGAACGACCTTGATGGTGGCTTCCATGCCCGCATAGGCAGTGTCGACCTTGGCGGCGCCAATGCCGAGAGCGTCGGAAACGGTGGAAAGGGCGGAATTGTCCGAGCGCATGGTCGTTGCGATGGACCAGTAAGCAGCGTTGTCGGCGGCGGAGCTTACCTTCTGGCCGGTCGAGATGCGGCCCTGCGTCGTTTCCATGTTCTGGCCGATAGAGCGCAGGGTCTGGAGTGCAGCCATAGAGGAGGCGTTGGTGAGAATGCTTGCCATAGTATTTGTCCCTTGTGTTTACGAGATACTGGAGTTGGGGACATTCCGGACTGTGTATTACCGGTCACAACGTTTCGGCTTCATGCCACTCGGTTCAGAATTACTTGCTTCTGGAAACCAAACCCGCTGTGTGTGAGGCGAATTTCGCAGTCAAAACTTGCATAATTATTAATTTACGAATGAAGAAATATTAGAAAATACATATGGTTACTGGTTTGTTTCTATGAAAGGTAAGTTTTTAATTTAAAATTATAGTTATTCATCCGCTAGCGAAGCTGGTAACCAAAGTCTTAAAACGCCAAAACCCCGCGGCCTTGGGCACGCGGGGTTAAGAAACAGGGTTAATGGGTGTCAGTTAGGCACAGGCGCCTTCAGTTGAACGATCTGACGAGGCTGCCGACAAGCAGGTTCCAGCCGTCGATCAGCACGAAAAACAGGATCTTGAAGGGCAGGGAGATGGAAGTCGGCGGCAGCATCATCATGCCCATGGCCATGGTGATGGTGGCGACGATCAGATCAATGACCAGGAACGGCAGGATGATAAGGAAACCGATCTCGAAACCGCGCCGGATTTCCGACAGCATGAAGGCCGGAACCAGCACTCGATAATCGACGAAGTTGTCGGTCATCACTTCCTGGCCGCGTTCGCGGGCAATATCCACGAACAGCTTCAGATCCTTGTCACGCGTATTGGCATTCATGAAGGTGCGAAAGGGCTCGGCGATGCGCTGCACGGCCTGCTGCTCGTTGATCTGGTTCTGCAACAGCGGTTGCACGCCATCGGTCCAGGCTTTGTCGAAGGTGGGCGACATGACGTAGAAGGTCATGAACATCGCCATCGACAGAAGGATCATGTTCGACGGCGTAGAAGCGAGCCCCATGCCGGAGCGCAGGATAGAGAAAGCGATCACGAAGCGCGGAAAGCTCGTGACCATGATCAGGATGCCGGGCGCGACGGAAAGAACCGTCAAAAGCCCGAAGGTGCGGATGATCCATGCCGCGACAGACCCGTCTATCTGCGTGTTGAACAGATCGGACGGAAATTGCTGGGCATTGGCAAGGCCCGGCAAAGCGAGGAGGACGGCGATGGTTACAAGAAATCGAATCATTCGATGACAAAGGTCCGGAACATGACCTTGGATACGCGCCCTTGAGAGCGCAGGTCAACTCGTTCCTGAATGTCATCCTTAAGATATTGAAAGCCGCGCGGCCCTTCCAGCTGCTGAAGGGAAACGGTGCGGACATAGGCCATGATATCCTGATGGATATCCTCGGCCAGTCCGACTTCCACCGGCCCCTTGAACATCAGCGCCACCTCCAGCCGCACCCAGTTCGTCGAGGGGTAGGCGAGATTGGTGGTGATGGGATCGAGCTGGACGATACCGTTCGGTTCGGCCGCGATTTTCTCGACACCCTCTTCCTTCTTCTCGCCATGACCATCGGCCGCAGCGGTGGCATGGGCCTCGGTTGCGGCAATCTTCGGTGCGATCATGCCGCCGACGAGCCAGCCTCCGCCCACGCCGAGTAGGGTGAGGATCACAACACCTGCGATGGTCATGATCAGAGTGGAGGATTTCTTCTTGCCCTCTGCCTGTTCGTTTTCCATGGATCAGTCCGTTCCCCGTGTGCGGCGTCAGAGCGGCGAGAACAGGTCGACGACCTGCTGCCCGACCGGAGGCTGCTGCACTTCCGTCAGACGGCCGCGACCGCCATAGGAGATGCGCGCTTCGGCAATGCGCTCGTAGGAGATCATGTTCTGAGCATCCACATCCTGCGGCCGCACGATGCCGCCGACGTTGAGGATGCGGATTTCATGGTTCACGCGCACTTCCTGCGAGCCGCTGATGATGAGGTTGCCGTTTTCGAGAATACCCGTCACGACGGCGGCCACGAGCAGCGTCAGCTTTTCAGACCGCTTGGTCTTGCCCTTGGCCTGGGTATCGGTGTCGGAGCCGTATTTGATGTTGGAATCCGCGTCCGGCGTCCAGCCAAGGATCTGGGCTTTGGCCTTCCAGTTCAAGCCGCTGGAGTTGGTGCGGTTACGCTCGGTTTCGTTGTCGAAATCGGCCTTGTCGTTGATCTGGATGTTGACGGTCAGGATGTCGCCGATGTTCAGCGCGCGCAGGTCTTTGAAAAGTGCGCCCTGGCTGTCGCTCCACAGTGAATAGCCGCTTGCCATGTGTTTTGGCTGCTTGGGATACATGCCCATCTGCGGTGTCTGGCTGAATTGCAGACCGCTGCCGATCGGGCTCATCGCCGGTGCGTTACCGATTTCCTTCAGGGTCTGGTTGTTCTGGCAGCCTGCCAGGAGAGCGAGCGGCAGGAGGAGGGCCGGAAGACGACGCGTGCTCATGAAGGATCCTTCGAAGTGTTTTTGTCGATTGCCTGCGACATGATGCCGGCGACGGTGGCAGCTTTCTGCGCGTCCATCTCGCTGAGGATGAGGCCGGATTGACGCGGCGGCAGCTGCATGATGATGGCAGCAGCAATCTCCACATGCATCTTCTCGAGCTGCGGTGCGGCGGCATCCGCCTTCATCGTCTTGTAGATGTCGACGAGGTTGCTTTTGGCCTGGTTGAGGAAATGTTCGCGGCGCGCCAGCCAGTCTTCATATTCAGCCTTGCGGTTTTCCAGCACGGAAATGCGCTCGTTCACGTCGGATTGGAGCTTCTCGAGCTCCTGCTTCTGCATCAGGTAACGCTGATCCCGGGCCGCATCGGCAATGTTGGTGCAGAATTTCTGGATTTCATCCTGCGTACTGAGTTCTGAAACCACGTTCTGCTGGCTCTCCGCGCCGGCGGCCGGCAGCAGGAACAGCAGCGACGCGACCGCCGCGAAGCGGACGAGGCCATTCGAAAGCGGATTTTTGGTCTGACGTTCCATCATTGCAGCACAAGCTCCGCCTGAAGGGCGCCGGCGGATTTGATGCCTTGCAGGATGGCGATGATACCATCCGCCTTGAGCCCGATGCTGTTGAGACCGGCAACCAGCGTGCGAAGGTCAGGCCCTTCGACAATGGCGACCTTGCTGCCTTCCTGCATGGCCATGATATCCGTCTGCGGCTGCACCGCCGTTTGGCCACGCGAGAAGGGTGCCGGCTGAATGACCTGCGGTGATTCGGTCACCTGCACGGTCAGCGTGCCGTAGCTGACGGCGACGCGCGAAATCCGCACATCGGCACCGATGACGATCGTGCCGGTGCGTTCGTTGATGACGACCTTGGCCGGGGTATCCGTCTCGACGGTCAGGTTTTCGATTTCCGCCATCAGCCGGGTGAGATCCGCGACGCGAGGCTTTTGCACCGCGATTTCCTGCGAATCGCGCGGTTCGGCGATCGGATTGCCATAGCGGGCGCGGGCAAAGGCGTTGACGACGTCTGCGACGCGCACGGCCGTCGAAAAGTCGGGGTTGCGCAGCTGAAGGACCAGATTGACCGAATCCTTGAACTTCGACGGCAGCTCCCGTTCGATGATCGCGCCGTTTGGCACGCGCGCCGACGTGGTGACACCCTGGGTCAGCGTTGCCGCATCGCCCTGCGCCGAAAAGCCGTTGACGATCAGTGCGCCCTGCGCGACCGCGTAAATCTGCCCGTCGGCGCCGGAGAGCGACGTCATGATGAGGTTGCCGCCGCGCAGCGAAGAGGCATCGCCGAGCGAGCTCACTGTCACGTCGACGCGGCTGCCGGGGCTCGCGAAGGGCGGCAGATTGGCCGTCACCATCACGGCGGCGATGTTCTTGGCATTCGACTGGCCGCCCTGCGTGGTGATGCCGAGATTCTGCAACATCGCGCGCATGGATTGCTCGGTAAACGGCGAAGAACGCAGGCTGTCGCCCGTGCCCTGCAGGCCGACCACGAGACCGTAACCGATTAGCTGGTTGTCACGCCCCGCCTGCAGCGATGCGATATCCTTGATGCGGGACGTATCCGCTTGGGCTGCCGGAACGGAAAGGAAGGGCTGGGCCGAAAACAGGATGGCCGCGGCCAGGATACGAAGCACTCTCATTTCGCCATCACCTGAATGGTTCCGTCCTTCATGACCGTGCCGTTGACGATGACGCCGGAATCGATGTTGCGTACCCGTACGACTTCGCCGAGCGAGCCATCGGTCATCGGTGTTCCCGAAGCCATCAGCGTCATATTGCCGATGGTGAAGACGAGCTTGACGCTGGTGCCGCGCGTGACGAGCGAGGGTTCGCGCAGGGCGGCAACGGGGATCGTGCGGCCGGGAAGCAGGGTCTGCTTGGAGATCATGCCTTCCACTTCGCTGATGTCGCTCGCGTAACCCGCGGAAATATTGGGATTGGTCACCTCCACCGGCTTCACCTGTTCGGACGTGATCGTCTCGCCCGGATAGATGGTACGCACGGGAACCAGCGCCATTGGCGCCTGGGAGAAGGCAGGCGCGAAAGCGCCGATTGAAAAGGCAGACGCCAGGCACATACGGGCGAGTGCCCTTTTGCAGCTGTTATTTTTCCGGCCAAACCTCATGTTCGCCTGCCTTTCCGTTCTTACTTCAGGTTCTTGCTGACAATCGAAGCCATTTCGTCAGCGGTGGTGATGACCTTGGAATTCATCTCATAGGCGCGCTGCGCCGTGATGAGGTCGGTGATTTCCTTGACGGCGTCGACGTTCGAGCCTTCGAGGTAGGATTGCTTGATATAGCCGTAGCTCGGATCGTCGGGCACGCCGATGACGGCGTCGCCGGAAGCCGGTGTCTGGGCGAAGAGGTTGTCGCCGAGCGGCTTCAGACCGGCTTCGTTGGCGAAGTTGGCGATGGTCAGCTGGCCAAGCTCGGTGAAGTCGGCGGCGTTGCCGATACGGGCCGTCACCTGACCCGTGCGGGTAACGGTGATGTCCTGCGCGTCGGTCGGGATATTGATATTCGGAATGACGTTATAGCCATCCACCGTCACGAGATTACCATCGGCGTTCTTGTTAAAGGCGCCGGCGCGGCTGTAGAGCGTCGAACCATCGGCCGCCTCGATCTGGAACCAGCCCTGACCGATGATCGCGACGTCGAGCTTGTTGCCGGTCTCGATCAGATTGCCCTGGGTGTGGATGTTGCGCACGGCCGAGGTCTGCACGCCGAGGCCAATATTGGCGCCCTCGGGCACGATCGCCTGGTTGGCGCGGTTTGGCACACCCTGCATGCGCTCGGTCTGATAGAGAAGATCGGTGAACTCCGCCCGCGCGCGCTTGTAACCGGTGGTGTTGATGTTGGCGATGTTGTTGGCGATGACTTCCAGATTGGTCTGCTGGGCGTCCATACCGGTGGCAGCGATGGCAAGAGCTCTCATGTCAATATTCCTGCTGGGCTAGATCTGCATCTTGGTAATGTCGAGATAGGCCGACACGATCTTGTCTCGGAGCGCGATGGCGGTTTGCAGCGACTGCTCGGCCGAAAGCATGGCATCGACGACTTCACGCGTATTCGCCTTGCCCTGAATGCCTTCAAAAGAAGCGACTTCGGCTTTCTTGAGGTTGTTCATCGCGTCAACGGAAACATTGCCGAGAACGCTTGCGAAGCTCTGACCGGTCTGCTGCGCTGGTGTCGTCTGCTCGCTGCCGAAAATATTGTCGGTGAGCGAGGAAACACTGCCGGCGCCGCGCGTCAGCGAGAGAGAGCCGAGTTGTTTGATGCCGTCGATCATTGCGATGCCTTCAGAAGGTCGATGGTGGAGGCGACGAGGTCGCGTGTCTGGCGGATGACCTGAAGATTGGCGTCGTAGCTGCGGTTTGCTTCGCGCATGTCTGCCATTTCGATCAGGATGTTGACGTTTGGCATCTTTACCATGCCGTTTGCGTCGGCTGCCGGATTGCCGGGGTCGTATTCGTTGATGAAGTCGCCGCGATCGACGCCGAGCTTTTTCACCGTCACGCGCTCGACGCCGCTGACACGGTCGAGTTCCGAACCGAAGGTGACTGTCTTGCGGCGATAAGGGTCCGCGCCTGGTGTGTCACCCGTCGATCTGGCATTGGCGATGTTTTCAGACACGATGCGCAGTCGGGTGGACTGCACTTCCAGGCCGCTGCCGGCGATCTTGCTCGCCGCACTCAAGGGATCCATGGCTTACCTCTTAACCGTCATCAGCATCATGCGATGGAAGGATTTGACGAGATTGGCATTCAGCTCGTACTGCCGCTTGATCTCGCCGGTCTTGGTCATTTCTTCCGCAAGCGCGACCGAATTGCCCGATTCCTGCATGCCGATCTCGTTGTTGACCGGGTTGTCGCGCACCGCGATATTGTCGCTGAGTGTGCTCTCGCCGAAGTGGGCAGGGTTGGTCCTCGCCATGCCGACCTGCTGGCTGGTGGCCTGCATGACCGCTTCGAATGGGCTGACATCCTTGGCGTGGAACTTGGGTGTGTTGGCGTTGGCGATGTTGGTCGCCACGACTTCCTGCCGCACGCTCAGCCATTCCGCTTGGCGGGATGCCAGTTCGAACAGTTGAATCGGTTGCATAGACTTCTCCATCTCGTATGCCCCGAACCTACGGGGCTAATCTTGCGTCAGACTTGCGGAGAAGACGAAGGGTTGCGACGACGGGAAAAGGCGCATGGATGCGCGGCCTGCACAAAGAAAAAAGGCGCGCCAGCAGATGCCGCGCGCCTTTTGATCGGAAGAAATTTCTTTTATTTTTCGGGGTGATAGGTTTTTCCAGAGGATGTCTCTATCAACCACTCGCCGTTGCGTTGCTCGATTTTCGTCAGCAGCGCATTATCAGGCAGGGTCGAGCCGACCCTCACCATATACATGCCCGAACCGTCTTCGATCAGGGCGCGGCCGTTGGAGACATGCAGCAGACGGAAGGCGGTCTGGCCGGGGAAGGGCTGGTCCTCGACCCCGGCTGCGAGATTGTTCTGTTTTTCCTTGCCGCCTGCGTTCACGGTCGCCGTCGTCAGCATGTCGGGCAGTTCGGCCGGCGGTGGGGTGTCTTCCTTGTTGCGATTGGTCATCGCCATCGGAGAAACACTGAAGACTTCCCGCGGGCCGGTATGGGGCAGATCGCGGGTGCGGTCGCCGCCAGCCACCTTCATGCCGAATTTTTCCTCGTTGAAGAACACGTACCAGGGGAAGAAGGCCGCTGCAGCGGCAAGCGTGATGCCTGTCCATGCCAGAATACGGTCGGGTGTGAAGAAAACGGGCTTGGGCAGCACGCCTTCATCGTAGCTATCGTTATTCCGCTTTTTCTTCACGGTCAGCCTCTCATTCTCGGGGTTACCTGCGGCTGGCCGTTCTGCGCGCCGCCGCGCAATGCGGTCGCAAGGTCAGCATAGGCATCCTGTGCCGCCGGTTCGTTCGGCAGCTGTTTCAGCGTTTCATAAATGATCGGAACCTGCTTCACCGCCATGTCGAGGTCTGGGTCGGTGCCCGGCCGGTAACCGCCGATGAGGCGAAGATCCCGCGTTTCCTCGAAGCGATGCACCAGCGCCTTGAGGCGCGAGACCAGCTTTTCCTGATCCGGCGTCCATGCTTTCTTGGCGAGACGCGAGATCGAGGCGAGCGGATTGATCGGCGGGTAGCGGCCTTCTTCTGCAAGGCTGCGGTCGAGCACAATGTGACCATCGAGAATACCGCGGGTCGAATCGGCGATCGGATCGTTATGATTGTCTCCATCCACCAGAATGGAAACGATGGCGGTGATGGTGCCCGTGCCTTCGGCGCCCGGTCCCGCCCGCTCCAGAAGACGCGGCAGCTCGGTGAAGACGGAGGCGGGGTAACCGCGCGCCACCGGCGGTTCACCCGAAGCAACGGCCACTTCGCGGATCGCATGGGCAAATCGCGTCACGCTGTCAATGATGAGGAGGACATTGTCGCCCTGATCGCGGAAATGCTCTGCAATGGTGACGGCGGAAAGTGGCGCCATCTTGCGCAGCATCGGGCTTTCATCGCTCGTCGCGACAACGGCGATGGACTTGCCCATGTTCTCGCCCATCGTATCTTCGATGAATTCGCGCACTTCACGTCCGCGCTCGCCGACCAGTGCAATCACCACCTTGTCGAAGGCGTCAGCCTTTGCAAGCATGGACAGCAGCGTGGATTTGCCGACGCCCGAGCCGGCGAAAATGCCAAGGCGCTGGCCGAGACACAGCGGCGAAAAAATATCGATTGCCCGCACCCCGGTCTTGAACGGGGTCTCCACCCTCTTGCGGGTCATTGAGGGTGGCGCATTGTTGGAAATCGAACGGCGTTCAAGGCCCGCGGCAAGCGGTCCATGGCCGTCGATAGGTTCACCAAGCGCATTGATGGTGCGTCCGCACCAGCTATCATCAGGCGCGACACGGAAGGCGCCCTTGCGGATGACGGTATCGTGAATGCCGATCGGTTCGCCCGGCTCGATAGGGCACACGTAGCAGATATCCGGCTCAACGCGCACCACTTCGCCGAGATGGATGCCGGTCGGGCTGCGATGGGCAACAAACTCGCCGAGCCGCACATGCCGGGACAGGCCGGACACGGTATAGTGCCCGGCTGCGATGGTGCGAACGTGGCCGCCCGGCGCCACCGAAAATTCCGGATCGGCATAATGTCCGGCAAGGCCGGCAAGTTGGGCGAGCTTCGGTGAAATGGCTTCAGCCGAAAGCATGGATACCGGCATTGTCATTGGTCAGTTCCTCAGCGCGCGCCACCAAGCGTCTTGATGCCCTCACCGAAGGTCGATTCGGTATCGCGCATCAGAGAGGAGATGCTTTCGAAGGCACGGTTGACCTGGATGAGCTGCGTCATCTGGGAAATCCCGTTGACGTTCGACTGTTCGAGATAACCCTGAACGACGCCGACCTCGTGATTGTTGACGACGGGGACCGGCTGAGCCACGGGCTTCACGCCGCTATTGGGGTGGCGCAGGAAACCTTGCGAAAAATCCGCCTGGAAGATGCCAAGCGTGGCGACGATGTTTTCGTTCTGCCTGATGGCTCCGTCAAGACCCACGGTAATCGGGCCGCCATTCGGATTGAGCTGGATCGGGCCGCCGCCGGCGTCGAGAACCGGGTAACCGCTGGAGGAAATGAGCGCGCCGTCAGGCCGCATGGTGAAGCGGCCGTCACGGGTCAGAATCTGACCGTCGGGCGTATCCAGCGAGAACCAGGCATCGCCCTTGATGGCGAAATCGAAGGAATTGCCGGTCTGCTCGAAAGCGCCCTGGCGCGTGGAGAGATAGTCGTTGCCCTGGGACACGAAGGCGATCTTGGCATTCATGTCATTATGGTTCTTGGCGACCATTTCGTCGAATTTCACTTCGGAACCGCGGAAGCCGACGGTGTTCACATTCGCCATATTGTCGGAAATGGTGGTGAGACGGCGCTCCAGCGCGATCTGCGAGGACAGGGCGACGTATAGTCCGGATTGCATATCATTTGCCTCCGAGTTTCAGGGAGTTGATGGATATCAGCAGATCGGCGGAGATACCGTAGCCGCTGGAGGAGCCGAAGACGGCGAGGGGATCGTAGGTCGTCGAGGGGTTTTGCATTTCCCACATGATGGTGAAACGCTCGAGCAGCTTGCCGACCTTTTCAGGATCCTGCAGGTCCTTGACACCGATGGTTTTTTCGATGAGGGCAGCCTGTTTCTCGACATCTGCCCCGGCGAATTCGTCGGGCAGGTTATAGGCCGTGCGAAACACCTGCGCGAGCGCATCGTCGGCCAGAAAGTCAAGACCGGATTTGATCGTCGGCGCCTTGCGCTCGAAATAAAGGGCGAGACGAACACCGTTATTGTCGTCGCCCGCTTCCTGTTCCAGCGTCTGCCGGGTGTATTTGGTAATGACGCCCGACTGGGCTGCATCGACCGAAGTCGCCGCCGCACCCAGATCCGCGAAATTCAGCGATTTCGCGAAATCCGCATAACGGCTGTCGGAAAGCTTGTTGGCGAAGGCATTCTTGTCGGTCGCGCCTTCTGTCAGGACCTTGCGGATGAAGGCTTTCGCATAGGCCATGTCCTCGAGCCCGTGCGCCTTGAGCGCGTAATTGTAAAGGCGGGTATCCGCCATGAAATCGTCTATGGATTTCACGTCGCCGATCTTTGCGCGGTAATATTCGGTCTCACGCGCCACATCCGGCTGCTTCGACACCCGCTCAAGCGACTTGCCGATATCCTGACTGATCAGTCTGTAGCTGGTGTAGGTGGAAGTCACTGAACCGCCGCTCTCGTTTGATCCCGATCTCAAGGCGCACGTCCGCCTTTGCCGGCATAGTGCCGCGGCTTGCTTGTGCGAAACTGGCTGGAGGCTGAAGCGCGGAGAGGCTTTGCGGACAGGTTCACGCAAGCCACATTTTTTAGACATGGCGGCATGGAACACTGTTCGGGCGTGGTCGATCAATGAATATTGTAATTGGACTTATAATCACCTTCGGCTGCATCATCGGCGGCTACATGGCGATGGGCGGTCATCTGGACGTGCTGATTCAGCCGTTCGAATTGATGATCATCGGCGGCGCCGGTCTCGGCGGCTTCATCATGGCGAACCCGATGAAGGTCGTGAAGGATTCGGGCAAGGCGCTCGGCGAGGCCTTCAAGCACTCGGTTCCGAAGGAGCGCAACTATCTCGACGTGCTCGGCGTGCTTTATTCGCTGATGCGCGACCTGCGCACGAAATCGCGCAACGAGATCGAGGCTCATATCGACAATCCCGAGGAATCCTCGATCTTCCAGAGCGCGCCATCGGTTCTGAAGAACAAGGAACTGACCTCGTTCATTTGTGACTATGTCCGCCTCATCATCATCGGCAATGCCCGCAGCCACGAAATCGAGGCGCTGATGGATGAAGAAATCGAGACCATCCTCCACGACAAGCTGAAGCCTTACCACGCGATCACCACCATGGGCGATTCCTTCCCTGCCATCGGTATCGTCGCAGCGGTTCTCGGCGTCATCAAGGCGATGGGCAAGATCAATGAATCGCCTGAAGTGCTGGGCGGCCTCATCGGTGCCGCGCTGGTCGGCACCATGCTCGGTATCATCCTGTCCTATTCGATCTGCAATCCGCTCGCCTCGCAGGTCAAGATCGTCCGCACCAAGCAGCATCGCCTCTACATCATCGTCAAGCAGACGCTGATCGCCTACATGAACGGTTCGGTGCCGCAGGTCGCGCTTGAATATGGCCGCAAGACCATCTCCAACTACGAGCGGCCGTCCATCGACGCCGTCGAGCAGGAGATGATGAATCCCGGCGGCGAGAACAAGGCGGCATGACCATGGCAAAAGCTGCAGCGCAAAAAGCTCCCGCCATCGACACCGCCTTGCTCGCGAAACTCACCGGCGGGCTCTCCGACCGCAGGACGATCGCGAAGATCGGTTCCGATATCGGCCACCTCTACAGCGAATTCCTGCCGGATATTTTTCACAGCGAGACCGGCATTGCGATAGACGTCGAATATATCGGCTCCGAATCGGGGCTCATGACCGACCTGATCGCCAATGTCGGGCAGAATGTCGCGGTGGCCGATTGTTCCCTGCGCAACTGGTGCCCGAACTTCATGATGACGGTCGGCAATGGCTTCGTCATCGCGCTCATGGAGCGCATGCTCGGTGCAGCACCGGACAGCATCGGCGAACCCGATGAGCGCAGTCTTTCCCATATCGAGCTCGATCTGGCTGCCATGGTCCTTGGACGTATCGGCGGCGTGCTCCGTTCCGGAGTCAATGCGCCGGGCGGTTTTGAAGCGGCTATCGAGCCGCCGTTCAATTCCAATGGCAAAAGTGCCTTCGACGAGATGATTGCGGGCCTCTACGGCGTTAACATCCGCATGAAAATCGACATTGGCAAAGTGTCGTCGGAATTCTCGCTGATCATACCGCAGCGTCCGTTGCTCAAGACATCCATCGTCGCTCCCAAGGCATCAGCTCAGGCGCTGAAGAAGCAGGAAGAGTGGATGGAGATGATCTCGGAACAGGTGAAGAGATCGCAGGTAACGCTTGAGGCGCGCATCAAGCTCGAAACGCTGACACTCCGTACGATTTCGAAGCTGGTGGCCGGTGATGTCATTCCGTTTCAGGCCCTCAACCAGGACGATATCGGCGTTGAGGTCAGTGCTAACGGTTCCAAGCTATATAATTGCGAATTCGGCAAGTCAGGCGACCGCTACATGGTTCGGGTCAAGAACAATGTCAGCACGGACGACGAGATCTTACGACATTTGATGGGTTAAAATCCTGCCGACCTTTTTGGGTTTGGGCAGGCTGACGCAAGTTTCAAAGGGAATAATCAGCGCATGGCTACGAAGAAAACACCTGTGACCGATGATGCGGCGTTGCCGTCGTTTGAAGACGGCGGCGACCTCGACCAGGCTATCGGCGATCTGCGTGGCGTCCTCAAGACGGATGCGGAAGGCTCGCTCTCCGATTTTGGCGACTTCGGCGATTTCGGAAGTACGGACGAGGTTTCTACGGATACCGACCTTTCCGCCTTCGGTGGCGGAGCGGCCGATTTTGCGATGGACGATTTTGCCGCCGCCCCGCAGGTTGCGGGCGTAAAGGCACCGCTGGGCAGCGGCCTGTCCGAAAACATCGACCTGATCATGGATATCCCGATCGATGTCCAGATCGTTCTCGGCACCAGCCGAATGCTCGTCTCGGGGCTGATGAGCCTGGAGGAGGGCGCGACGATCGCACTCGACCGCAAGATCGGCGAGCCGGTCGAGATCATGGTGAATGGCCGCCGTATTGCGCGCGGTGAAATAACGGTTCTGGAAGACGACGATACGCGCTTCGGCGTAAAATTGATTGAAGTACTGAGTACGAAGAAAGCCTGATCCCTGTGGGGACGGAGAGGAAAGACCATGATGGACTTTGAAGATTTCGGTAACCCAATTGCGGGCAAGCCGTTGTCTCAGGCCGACAAGGCGGCCGCGGTGCTTCTTGCCATGGGCAAGGGCGTCGCCGGCAAGCTGCTGAAGTTTTTCACGCAGCACGAATTGCAGATGATCATTTCCTCGGCCCAGACCCTTCGCGTCATTCCTCCCGATGAACTTGCGCAGATCGTGGCCGAGTTCGAGGACCTGTTCACCGAAGGAACGGGTCTGATGGACAATGCCAAGGCAATCGAGAGCATTCTCGAAGAAGGCCTGACCCCTGAAGAAGTGGACAGCCTTCTCGGCCGCCGCGCAGCGTTTCAGGCCTATGAAGCATCGATCTGGGACCGCCTGCAGGAAGCAGAGCCGGAATTCGTCGGCAAGTTCCTGCTGCGCGAACATCCGCAGACCATCGCCTATATTCTCTCCATGCTGCCCTCGTCCTTCGGTGCCAAGGTTCTTTTGACCATTCCGGAAGAGCAGCGCGCCGATATCATGAACCGCACGGTGAATATGACGGAGGTGAGCCCGACGGCTGCCCAGATCATCGAGAAGCGTGTGGTCAACCTCATCAACGAAATCGAAGCCGAGCGCAATGCCGGCGGTTCCACGAAGGTTGCCGACCTGATGAACGAACTGGACAAGCCGCAGGTCGATACGTTGCTCAGCTCGCTCGAGACGCTCAGCAAGGAAGCCGCAAACAAGGTCAAGCCGAAGATCTTCCTCTTCGACGACCTCATGTTCATGCCGCAGCGCAGCCGCGTCATGCTGCTGAACGATGTGTCTGCCGATGTTCTGACGATGGCGCTGCGCGGCGCCACGATGGAAATCAAGGAATGTGTGCTTTCCAGCATCAGCCCGCGCCAGCGCCGCATGATCGAATCGGACCTTGCGGTGCCGCAGGCCTCGATCAACACCCGCGAAGTGGCGATTGCCCGCCGTGCCGTTGCGCAGGAGGCGATCCGGCTGGCCAATTCCGGCCAGATCCAGCTGAAGGACGCTGCCGCGGAAGAACAATCGGCTGCGGCCTGAGTGGAAGCCGGTTGATAACCGGCCCATCTGCTGCAGGCGGCCATTGCGGTGGCCAGCCCCCGGCGCTAGTTTCGGGACGACGGCCTGCCGGGATCGGCGGGCCTTTTTTTATCCCGGGAACGTGCCTTGGCAGACGATCAGGACAAGGACAGTAAAACAGAAGCCCCAACGGAGAAAAAACTCCGTGATGCGGCGGAAAAGGGCAATCTGCCCTTTTCCCGTGAAGTGCCGATCTTCGCGTCGTCACTGGCCTTTTACTGTTATCTCGTTTTCTTTCTGCCCGACGGTGCCAGCCGCATCGGCGAGACGCTGAAGGACCTGTTCGGCCAGCCCGAACAATGGGACCTGAGCACCAGGCCAGACGCCCTGTCGCTTTTGTACTTCCTCGGCACGTCCATGGCCTATCTGCTCATGCCGGCCATGATCATGTTCATCGTCTTCGGCCTCGCCTCTTCGTTTTTCCAGAACCTGCCGTCGCCGGTGCTGGAACGGGTGCGCCCGCAATGGTCCCGCGTATCGCCCGCCAAGGGTTTCACGCGCATCTATAGCAAGCAGGGTTTCGTGGAATTCGGAAAGTCCGTTTTCAAGATCATGATCGTCTCGACCATCATGTTCTTCGCTCTGCGCGGCGAGTTCTACAGCCTCATCGATCTGATGTTTTCCGATCCGCAGGTTATTTTTGTCCGGGTCGTCGAGATCGTCAAAAAGATGATGATCGTAATCCTGCTTTCGACCGCATTGCTCGCCGCCGTGGACGTTTTATGGACGCGCCATCACTGGTTCACCCAGCTGAAAATGACGAAGCATGAGGTGAAGGAAGAGTACAAGCAGTCGCAGGGCGACCCGGTTGTCAAATCCCGTCAGCGATCAATTGCCCGCGACCGTGCCCGCCGCCGCATGATCAACAACGTGCCTCGCGCGACCCTCGTCATCGCCAACCCGACACACTTTGCGGTGGCGTTGCGTTACGTGCGTGAAGAAAGCGACGCGCCTGTTGTCGTTGCCAAGGGCCAGGACCTTATCGCATTGAAAATCCGCGAGATTGCGGAAGAAAATAATATCCCCGTTTTTGAGGACCCGCCGCTTGCGCGCTCCATGTTTGCGCAAGTCTCGATCGATAGTGTGATTCCACCAGCCTTTTACAAGGCTGTGGCTGAGCTTGTTCATCGGGTTTACGCCATGAAGTCATCGAAAATACGGGTTCAATAAGACCAATGAAAAAATCCGCCTATTCTGAACAGCGGGAAATGATCGTCGCAGAGGCGATCAACCCGATCGCTACAGAACTACGATTGCTAGACCCGGCCGACCTGATTTCGCTGCTCAGATTCGAGTGCTACGGCAGCATTGCCGATCTCGTGTCATCGGCTGCGGAGCTTTATTATCATCCCGGTACGATCAATTTCGGCGCCGGCGGCGAATATAAACTCGAATGGGAAGGCGCGCCGGAGATCGTTCTCGATCTCGAAATCAAACCGATCGGCGCCACGGTCTATGCACAATTGATCTTGGCCAATGAACATGCGGCGGTCGAAATCAATCATGTGTCGTTTCAGAACCCTTCGGAAAATCCGGACGAAAACACCGAGTTCCTCCGCCATAGCCTGATGGCCGCCCGATTCGTTTCGACCCACCAGGGCGAAGCGGCCTGAACCATCCGCCGAATATCCAGCCGATGACCGGTTGCGACTGCCGAAACGGCGGTCGCGACGGTTTTGCCTGATCGCTTTTTCACCCGACCTTGCCCGAAGCCTGCCACCGCGCGCAAAACCGTTATGGGAAAGCGAGGAACGCCTTGCAAATCAGCGTTGTTGTTTGGTACCTATCGAATTAACGATTTGTTAACGAACGGCAGGTCGCGGTGGATCATTTCAACCACCGCCGATGCGCATGATGCCTCTGCTCGTTTCCGGCGCAGCGCCGGATTATTTCTTACATTTTGAATTGGGTGGAACCCATGACCAGCATTATGACCAATGCGGCGGCAATGGCCGCGCTGCAAACCTTGCGCATGATCGACAAGAACCTCGAGACCACGCAGGCGCGCGTCTCCTCCGGTTACCGCGTCGAGACGGCAGCGGATAACGCGGCCTATTGGTCTATCTCCACGACCATGCGCTCGGACAATGCGGCGCTTTCGGCCGTTCAGGACGCACTTGGTCTCGGCGCCGCCAAGGTCGACACCGCCTTCGAAGCCGTGGAAAGTGCTATTGAGACGGTCAAATCGCTGAAGGCGAAGCTGGTTGCCGCTTATGGTGTGGGCAGCAACCGGACGAAGATCCAGGAAGAAATCAAGCAGCTTCAGGATCAGCTGAAGAGCATCTCCGAATCGGCGTCTTTCTCCGGCGAAAACTGGCTCCAGGCGAAGATCGGCGACGGCAAGACGCCGCCCGCGGAAGAGCCGGTCATCAAGAAGATCGTCGCTTCATTTACCCGCACCGCCGCAGGCGCAGTCGGGGTGACGACGGTCGATTATTCACTCGATTCGAGCACGGTGCTTTTCGATCTGAGCGGCGGCAAGTTCGGCATTCTCGATACCGAAGCGCGATTCCTGCGCAAGAACGAGACGATCGTGACGATGCGCACGACCGATACGCCCGCGGCACCCGCCGCTCCCACCGTCACCGACAAGGATTATGTCGTTCCGACGCTGAAGGATAGCGAAGTGGCGGCACTGGCAGGTTTTTCCGTGAAGGCGACCGGCATCTATACCAATGCCGCCAATACGGAGGGTTATTTGAAGATCGGTGATGGTGTGTGGGTAAAGCTCACCTCCACCGACCCGGCAGCGGCGGGCGCTCCGGCGACCGACAGCACGACCCCCGTCGCGACCACGACATCGCCGAGCACCAACTGGTATTACGATGTCACTGCGGCAATTGACCCCGACAATCGTAAACTCGGAATCTCCGTCTCCACGCTCGACATCAACAAGCTCACCGATCTCGCCCAGAAAATGGGAACGATGACGGGAGAGCAATATACCGAAGCCGACGTGCTGGATGCGATGATGTCCTTTGTCGACGGTCAGCTCGAAGCGATGACCAGCGCGGCGTCCAGCCTGGGCTCGCTGCAGAGCCGTATCGACATGCAGGAGAACTTCGTGTCGAGCCTGATGGACGTGATCGACAAGGGCATCGGTCGTCTTGTCGATGCTGACATGAACGAGGAATCGACCAAGCTGAAGGCGCTCCAGACACAGCAGCAGCTCGGTATCCAGTCACTCTCCATCGCCAACGCCAACGCAGAAAATATTCTCCAGCTCTTCAAGTAATGGAGCTTCCTCGCATGGGCATGCGCGGAAACGTGGCGCAGACGTGCTGAACAGTTCCGCCTTCATCCTCGCACAAGTTTGAACACCTAACGTCGGGGCAATATGGGGCGGATCGCATGGCGCGGTCCTCCGGCAATCATGGAAGAGACGGGCAGGGTAGCAAGGATGACGGTGGTGCCGCCAAACGGCTTAGAGCATTTCCAGGAAAAGCGGACTCCGGTTTTCCGCCCGGAAATGCGACAGAACGTTCCAGATCGCAGGCAGCGAAACATGTCTCGTCCCCTGTTTTGCCGGGGGCGTGCATGACCACCTCCATCGCAAGATATCTGAAGGACTTCGGTGACGCTCAGCCGGCAGGACTGGCCTTCGTCGATCCCCTGGCGGATACCGATGGCGTTTCGCCATTTGCCGACGCTGCATCCGGTTTCGATGAATTCGAATCCGTCGACGTGGAGAGTGAAAGGCAGGCCGCTTACGCCCGTGGCCATGAGGATGCGACACGCGAAATCACCGAAAAGATGCAGGCGGAACGCGACGAGCTGTTGGCCGCCCATTCGGCTGAGCTGGAGGCGCTGCGATCCGCCTATCTCGAGGAAATCGCGGTCTTTCTGTCGCGCGGGCTGCGAGAGGGCATTGATGCGATTGCCGCCACCCTCAGCGAACAGACCGCCGCAATCCTTGCTCCGGTTTTGACGGAAGAACTGTCGCTTAAAGCAGTCTCGGCGCTGGCGGATGTGGTGCGCGCTTCCATGCCGGATGGTGACGCCGTCACGCTTGTCGTGAAAGGTCCGAAGGATTTGTTCGAGCAGTTGAAGACCCAGCCCGGCTTTGAAGAAGAGACGATGAAGTTTACCGAGACCGCCGATATCGATCTTTCAGTCGAGCTGGGTGAGAGCGTCTTCGTGACGCGCATGTCCGCCTGGGCCTCCAGTCTTCGCAAGGTGATGAAATGAGTGAAGGCGAAAACCATCACCACGGCAAAAACGAGATCATCATCGTCAAGCGCCATAAAGGTGGCCACGACGGTGCGCATGGTGGTGCGTGGAAGATCGCCTACGCCGACTTCATGACGGCGATGATGGCGTTCTTCCTCGTCATGTGGCTGGTCAATGCCGCCAATGAGGAAACCAAGGCCTCGGTCGCGAGCTATTTCAATCCGATAAAACTGTCCGATGAGAAACCCTCGTCCAAGGGGCTGGAAAAGCCCGTGGACAAGGAAGAGGGCGTCCAGAAAAAGGACCAGTCCAACATTCAGGCAGAGAAAGTGACCAAGGGATCCGCCGCGGCGACGGGCGAAGACCTGACGTCCCAGACAGGTGAACAGTCGAATTTCTCCGAAGCGGACTTTTTCGAAAATCCCTATTCCGTGCTGGCGGAAATCGCCCAGCAGGTCGGTCAGCAGGCCAATGTCAGCGCCAAGGGCGAGGGCGGTGCTGCCGATTCCGGCCCTGCAACCGGCGCAAGCGGCGGCGAGGCCTATCGCGATCCCTTCGATCCTGATTTCTGGACGCAACAGGTGAAAATCACCCGCGCCGATCAGCAACAAAAACTCGTTGAGCAGCAGGCCGCCGAAAACAAGCAGGAGAATGCTGCCGACAGCGCTCAGGCCGTTGCGGTTAAATCGTCTCAGACGCCGGAAGACAAGGCGCAAGACGGCAGGCCCATGGACGTCGCCGCGGTTGTGCCGCAGCAACGGCCGGATGCCGCCGAGCAGGCAGCGCTTGTACGGCCCAGGCCCGAGCGGCAGCAAGAGGCGAAGGATGTTCAGCAAAAGGCGAGCGATGCTGAATGGGAAAAGGCCGATACGCTGCGCGAAGAAATCGAGAAACAGATATCCGGCATAACCGGCAGGCTCTCGGAAGGGCTGGTCGTGACGCCTGCGGAAGGCGGATTGCTGCTGACCATTTCCGACCAGACGGAAACACCGATGTTCAATATCGGATCGGCCGTTCCCCGGCGCGAAATGGTTCTCGCCATGGAAAAGATCGGCAAACTGCTTCAGGAGCGCGGTGGCAGCGTGGTAATCCGCGGCCATACGGATGGGCGGCAGTTCAAGGGCGAGGCCAACGACAATTGGCGGCTCTCCATGGACCGCGCGCACAGTGCCTATTACATGCTGGTGCGCGGCGGCCTGTCGGAAGATCGGGTAAAGCAGGTTTCTGGGTTTGCGGACCGCAGATTGCAGGTCCCGGCAGATCCCCTGGCGGATGCCAACCGCCGTATCGAAATCCTGCTTGAGGCTGATCGGGGGTGAGTGTGACGAAAACCTCGAAACGCTGGCTTCTTCTTGCGGCGACGCTTTGTGGTCTCGGTGCCGGACCATTCAAGGCGTTTTCGCAGTCGCAAGACAATCTCATGCCCTATGTCATGCTGCGCTCCCTGCAATTCGTGCAGGATTCGGTTGCCAAGGGAGACCATTCGGCAACGGAAATGCAGCGGTTCCTGCTCCAGACCATTGACGAGCGGCTGAAAAGCGCGCCCTCGGCGATCTTCAAGGACCCACGCAATGTCGATGCGGCGCTGATCTATGCGATGAGCGGCGGCAATCCCGCCACGCTTGAATTGCTGGTCGCGCGCGATGTGGACGGCAATTTCGACAGCCGCGTCGCCGATATCCTGCGCAAGTATCTGTCAGGCAAGGGGACGCTGGTGGCGCAGAGCATCGCGGCAATGGTGCCTGAATATCGCGGCACCCGGATAGGCGCCTATCTGGCGCTGATCGGTGGCAATGTCACGATCCCGCGCGATCCTCTGGCCGCGCTCGGCTTCTACGACATTGCCCGGCTTGAAGCGCCCGGGACAATCGTTGAGGAGGCGGCATTGCGCCGCTCGCTCGCCATTGCGGTTGAAGACGGCGATGCAAAACGCGGCGTCGAATACGCACAGCGTTACGCGCGGCGGTTCCTGCATTCGCCCTATGCAAGCCAGTTCGCGGATCTTCTGGTCTCGCTGGTGGTCAAACGCTCTGATTCCCTCGGTGAAGACGCGATAGTGGAGACCTTCGCGATGATGGATGCGGAAAGGCAGAAGGAAGCCTATCTGCGTCTTTCGCGTCTTGCGGCGATCAGCGGCAAGGATTCGCTGGCCCGCATGGCGGCGCTTAAAGCGAAGACGCTGTCGTCCGCCGCGCCGGATCAACCGGAAGCGCAGGCCAATCTCTACGAAAGCCTTTCCAACATTGGAACACCCGATGTGGTGAGCGCGATCGAGACGATCGGACAAATTCCCGAAACGCAGCTTTCGGACCGGGACAGGGCCCTCAGAGATGCCGCAAGGGCGATCGCCGAACAGGTGGTTCGTCCTCCCTCGCTATCAGGTGCTGATGTCGACGCGGCGGCGCAGGGCGCCAGACAGAACGCAGCCAAAAATGATGCGGTGGCTGGCGGGGAAAAAAGCATATGGCGGGTTGAAACCCACAAGGCCGACGATGGCGGTGAGAATGTCCGGCAGCTCGTGACAAGCGGCCGCAGCAAGCTCGATGAAATCGACAGCCTGTTGAAGAAAGGCGAGGGGGCACCATGATCGACGCAACCATCAATGCGCTAACGAATGCGCCACCGTCCGATCCGCGCGCAGGCAGTGCTGCCGCACGTGACGAGGCGAGAGGCGGCAGCTTTGGCGATGCCCTTTCCACGGTTCGTGACGAGCGACCGCCGCAGGCGCCGCATTCGCGGTCGGACGATTCTGGTTCAGCAGGGCAACAGCACGGACAGGCCGACGGCGAGGGGGAAAAGATGGATGTCCCGGTCAAACGGCCTGCAGCCTTCCTGAATGTCATCGTCAACGAGCATGCCGGGGACGGTCGAGTTCACGACACAGCTGCCGAGTTCCAGAACGCGGTCAAATCCTCGCGGGCACAATTGGGGGACGGCAAGCCTGGCAAGAAGCTCAAGGATGAGGCGGATAAGGATGCCGAGGCGATAACGGATACTCTCGATCCGAAGCTCGCCGAACTGCAGCTGGTTACGGCCAGCGCCGGGGCAATGGCCACGGCCAAGACGCCGCTGGAAGAAATTGCGCAGGCAATTGCCGGCAAGACCGACACGGTTAAGTCCGACAGGGCTGAACCTGTCCGCAGCAAGGCTGAACATCCGGCCAAGGACATGCCGACTGGGGTTGCAGCTGCCAATGATGCGGCGGGTTCGGCTTCGGAAAACGAAGGCGATGCCTCGTCATTCCGCTTCGCGTCTCCGCGTTCGGGTGCAGCCCGCGCTCTCGATATGAGCACGGTTCAGCGCGAAGGCCGCGTGGAGTTCGACACGCGGGAAAGCAGCGGCAAGGCGGCCGACACCATAACGGTTCTCGATTCCCGGCGCTTCATCGGTCTGGCGCCCTCCTCCAATGCCTCGGCTCTGACCGGCCTGATCGCCAATGATCCGGAATGGGTCAGCGCCATGCAGCCCGGTTCAGCGCTGTCCAACGCAGCCGCCCAGAGCAGCACCGGCAAGGTCGTGCATACGCTGAAGCTGCATATGACGCCGATCGAGCTTGGATCGGTGACGATGTCACTGCGTCTTGCCGGTGACGAACTCGCCGTGCACATGACTGTGGAGAGCGTCGCGGCCTATAAAAAGCTCCAGGAAGACAGCAAGAGCATCCTTGATGGCCTCAAGGCGCAGGGTCTGACGGTCGATAACATCACGATCAGCATCGCTTCTTCCGATAAGAGTGACCAAACGGGCACACAAGCCAACAATCAGCAAAATCAGCAGGCGCAGCAGCAGGGCCAGCAGGCGGCTGCGGGCCGCAACCGTGACGAGTCCGGTGCACGAGGCGGCCGGCAAGGCAATGGCGATAATTTGGGGGTGCATAATGAAGGCATGGACGGCGCTCTTGGCTCTGCCCGCACTTCTGCTGACAATGGCGTCTATCTCTGAAAACGCATCGGCCTCGGCAACGTCAGGCGTGTGTGAAAGAGAGATCCAGTCTGCGGCACGCAAGTACGGCGTGCCGGAGGGAATTCTCTATTCAGTGGGCCTGACGGAGACTGGCCGCAAGGGGCGGCTCGACCCCAACGCCATGAATATCGAAGGAAAACCGGTATTTGCGGCCTCTACCGAAGAGGCCTTGATGACTTTTGAGGCTGCCAAACGCAATGGCGCCAAGCTCATCGACCTCGGATGCATGCAGATAAATCATTATTTCCACGGCGAAAATTTCACATCTGCGCGCGAAATGTTCGATCCGCGTCGCAATGTCGAATATGCCGCCATGTTCCTGCGTAACCTCCACAACAGGCACGAGACCTGGACGATGGCGGTTGCCCGCTATCACGCAGGGCCCAATAATGACCCGGCCCAGAAGAAATATGTCTGCCGGGTCATCGCCAATCTGGTGTCGACGGGCTACGGGAAATGGACGCCCAACGCTAAAAATTTCTGCGAAGGATAACAACCTGAAATTGCTTTATCAGGGGTTGGGACTCGTTATCGGAAATGTGGCGAGACAAAGCCCGAAAAAAGGCGTTTCAAGCGTTTTTTAGCGATTTCGGAAATTTTTACACAAAAATTTTGTGCCATATATGGTTAATACCCACTATATATAGATCAAATCGGCACAAAATGGTTAATCAATTATTAATAACTATCGATGATTTCCTACAGTTGTCGCTGAATCCCCCGATTCGTACCAATGCCTCATTGGAAAACACCACACTGATTCGGAGGCGGACGAATGATCGTAGTGGTTGATGAGCGCGAGCTCGTTAAAGACGGCTATACATCTCTATTTGGGCGTGAGGGCATTCCCTCGACCGGGTTCGATCCGGTCGAATTCGGGAAATGGGTCTCGACGGCGGCGGAAAGCGATCTTGCGGCTGTGGAAGCCTTCCTGATCGGCCAGGGCGACCGGAGCTTCTCCTTGCCAAAGGCGATCAGGGATCGCACGACGGCGCCTGTCATCGCGGTGAGCGACCAGCCCTCGCTGGAAGCGACACTCGCGCTGTTCGACAGCGGCGTCGATGATGTCGTGCGCAAGCCCGTTCACCCTCGGGAAATCCTCGCACGTGCGGCGGCTATTCGCCGCCGGCTGCAGGTCATTTCGAATTTCACCGACGCCGGTCCGATCCGGGTCTTCTCCGATGGACGCGACCCGGAAGTGGGCGGCGAGGTATTTCCCCTGCCGCGCCGCGAGCGCCGCATTCTTGAATATTTGATCGCCAATCGCGGACGCCGCGTTTCCAAGGCGCAGATTTTCAATGCCATCTACGGCATCTTCGATGATGACGTCGAAGAAAACGTCGTCGAAAGCCACATCAGCAAGCTGCGCAAGAAGCTGCGCAAGAAACTTGGCTACGACCCGGTCGATTCCAAGCGGTTCCTCGGCTACAGCATTGATTGGCAATGATTTTCATTGACCCGCGTGGTCTTTTTCAAACGCGGTATTTCAGACAGCTTCACGCAAGCCAAACGCTTTACCTTCACCTTGAAAGATGACCACGAGGGTTTTTGAATGAGTATTTTCGGCACTATGCGAACCGGCGTGTCCGGCATGAATGCACAGGCGAACAAGCTGGGCACCGTTGGCGACAACATCGCCAACGCAAGCACCACCGGTTACAAGCGTGCATCGACGTCGTTCTCGTCGCTCGTTCTGCCCTCCTCGTCGGGCAGCTACGCTTCCGGCGGTGTGCAGTCCAACGTTCGCTACAGCATTTCGGAGCAGGGCAACCTCTCCTACACCACCTCGGGTACTGACCTTGCCATTCAGGGCAACGGTTTCTTCGTTGTTCAGGATGGTGCAGGCACGCCTTATCTCACCCGTGCCGGCTCTTTCGTGAAAAACTCGGAAGGCTATCTGGAAAACGCCGCTGGCTTCCAGCTGATGGGTTACCCCTACGGTTCCAACCCGCCGGCTGCCGTCGTTAACGGCTTCACAGGTCTTGAAGCCATTAACGTCAACAATTTCGGCCTGACGGCATCGCCCTCCACGCAGGGAAGCTTCCCGGCCAACCTCAATCGCGACGATACGGCCGTAGCGGCGGCGTCGCTCCCCAGCACCAACTCCGCAACGGCGAAGTTCGGCAACAAGACTTCGCTGACCGCATTCGATAGCGGCGGCGCGAAGGTACTCTACGACTTCTATTACACCAAGACCGGTGACAACACCTGGGAAGTGGCGGTCTACCGTCAGGATCAGTCGACCAATGGTGGCTTCCCCTATACGGCGACTGCGCCGGCATCCCTTGTGCAGGAAAGCGTCACGCTGACCTTCGATCCTGCGACCAACAAGCTGACGACTACGTCTCCCAAATCCATCACCATCGACGACAACAACAGCGGCGTGGCGCAGGCGATCAACATCGACCTGTCCGACATGACCCAGTTTTCGTCGAAGTTCACGCCCGGCACGGCGATCCTGAACGGTAACGGTCCGAGCCAGATCAAGGATGTCGAAATCGGCAAGGATGGCGTAGTGACGGCAGTTTACCAGGATGGCGGCCGCCGCAACATTTACCAGCTGGCGCTGGCCACCGTGCCGAGCGTCGACAACCTGAGCCCGCAGAACGGCAACGTTTATCTTCCGAGCAACGAGTCCGGTGTCGTTACCATCGGCTTCCCGCAATCGGGCAGCTTTGGTTACGTCCAGAAGGGCGCGCTGGAAGGCTCGAACGTCGATATCGCCAGCGAACTCACCGACATGATTGAATCCCAGCGCATCTATACCGCGAATTCGAAGGTCTTCCAGACTGGATCGGATTTGATGGACGTCCTGATCAATCTGAAGAGATAGTAATTCCTACGGGGACAGATGAATGTCGCTCACGTCAGCAATGAATACTGCGCAGTCGATTTTCAATAATACAGGTAAGCAGACGGACGTTACCTCGAAAAACATTGCCAATGTCGGCAATGCGAACTACGTCAAGCGAACCGCCATTCTCGGCACGACCATGGCCGGAGCGAGTATCGTCTCCAATGGCCGTGCCCAGAATGAAAGTCTTCTCAGGCAGACGATTTCCAGCGCCTCGCTGGCCACCGGGCAGAACACTGTTCTGACCGGTCTCGAGGAGATGAAGAGCATTTTCGGCGGCAACGACTACGAGAGCGCGCCGTCCACCTACATGAAGGAACTGCTCAAGAGCCTTAGCGGCTATGCCGCCAAGCCGAGCAATGCTGCTCTTGCCGCAACGGCCGTGACGTCCGCCGCGGATGTCGCCAGCTCATTGAACAAGGCGTCTGCCGAATTGCAGGCGATGCGTCTGCGTGCCGACAAAGAAATCTCCCTTCAGGTCGACAAGCTGAACGGCCTGCTCGCGAAATTCGAGGAAGCCAATAATGAGGTCAAGGCGCAGACGGCGATCGGCGGCGATCCGAGTGACGCACTCGATCAGCGCGAGACCTTGCTGAAGGACATCTCGTCCATCATCGGCATCAATGTCGTCAACCGCCCGAATAATGACGTCGCGCTTTACACGACCGACGGCGCCACGCTGTTCGAGATCGTACCGCGTCCGGTAACCTTCAAGGCGCAGCCGGGCTACGACGCGACGACCACCGGCAACGCGATTTATGTGGACGGTGTGGCGCTCAAGGCCGGCAGCGGCAGCAACACGACGGCGGAAGGATCGCTTCAGGGTTTGATGCAGGTTCGCGATGAACTTGCGCCGACCATGCAGAGCCAGCTCGACGAAATCGCGCGCGGCCTGATCACGATGTTTGCGGAAAAGCCGATTACCCAGCCGGCGCCGCCTGCGACGCCTCTGACGGCGAAGCCCGGCCTTTTCACCTGGTCGACGGCAACCGCAACGAGCGAGATTCCTCCCGCCGGCGTCGTCGTCCCGGGGCTCGCTGCGACCAT
This sequence comes from Agrobacterium sp. FDAARGOS_525, assembly GCF_003938925.1. Taxonomy (NCBI): domain Bacteria; kingdom Pseudomonadati; phylum Pseudomonadota; class Alphaproteobacteria; order Hyphomicrobiales; family Rhizobiaceae; genus Agrobacterium; species Agrobacterium sp. FDAARGOS_525. The sequence goes on from NZ_RKIU01000003.1 coordinate 1,651,485, forward strand.
TACCGTCAACTCCGCGTTAATTATTTCGCAAGGTGGCAATCCGGAATTGTTGCGCGACGGCGGCATCAACGGTACCGCTTATATAGTCAATCCCGCAGCTACGGGCGGAACCGGGTTTTCCGCTCTGATCGACAGCTATGTGACCGCATTCGACGCGCCCATGAATTTCGCCGCGTCGACACGTATCGATACGAATACCAGCATCCTGAAATACGGCACCAACTCGATGGGTTGGCTCGAACAGGAACGGTCCGGTGCGACTTCGGCAAACGAAGCGAAAAGCGCGCTTTATGAGCGCTCTGCGACATCCTATTCGAACAATACGGCGGTTAGCCTGGACGAGGAGCTGTCGCTGCTCATGGATATCGAGCAGTCTTACAAGGCGGCCACGAAACTGGTGACGACCGTTGATGAAATGCTCAAGTCCTTGATGGACATGGTGAGGTAAAGGATGAAAACGTCATTCATTTCATCGCTGGCGATGCAGAACAGCATGCGCAGCACCATCCTCAAGGCTCAGCTTGAGATGACGAATCTCAATACCGAGCTGACCACGGGCAAGCACGCGGATCTTGGTGTGACGCTGGGTGCCAATACGGCCCGCAGCCTCGATCTCAACAGGGACGTGGAGCGGATTTCCTCGCTCGTCACGGTCAACTCCTTCGCCACACAGCGTCTTGAATCGTCGCAGACCGCGTTGGACGGCATGGCAAAGGCCGCCCAGGAAATCCTCAATGTTCTGGTGCCGAATACGAGCAGCGAGCAGCCCACGCTTGCCACCGTCAACCAGAAAATCACGATCGCCTTCAACAATTTCACCAGCTTTGCCAACACGGCCGTGGATGGTGAGTATCTGTTTTCCGGTACGAATACGGATGTGAAGCCGGTCCAGGACTATTTCGCCGACGGTTCGCCGTTGAAAGCCGCCTATGACGCCGAACTGAACCATTTCATGGCGACACAGACGCCGGCCGTGGGGAGTATCTCGGACCTGTCCAAAGATCAGGTCAACGCCTTCATGACGCATATGGAAGGCGTATTCAACGGTACGACGACCGTAACCAACCCGCCACACAGCAGTCTCGCTGTGGGACAGAATGTCGATTTCTGGACGAGGTTCGGTTCCAACGCCAGCGATACCAACATGACGAGCCGGATCAGCCAGAACGAAGTGGTCGAAACGTCGACCAACAGCAATTCGCAGGGCATGCGTTACTTCGCGATGACGGCAATCACGGCGATGACCTTCCTCAAGGACAATGTTTCGAGCACGGTCCGCGAGGCGGTCGCCACCCAGTCGGTGACGACTATCGGCAAGGCGATCAGTGGGCTGAACCAGCAGGCAAGCAGTCTTGGCCTTTCGCAGGAGCGCGTCAAAAAGTCGAATGACTCTCTGGCTGCCCAGAAGAAGATCATCGAAACACATCTGTTGGATATCGAGGGGATCGATACCTACGAGGCCAAGACCCGTCTCGATCTGCTGCAGCAGCAGATTGAGATCGCATACAGCCTCACGTCGCGTCTGCAAAAAATGAGTCTGGTGAACTACCTCTGATGAACAGGGGTGGCGGCAGATAAAGGATACATGAATGTACCAGTTTTCCTACGCCGAAATCATGGAGGATGGTGTCGCCAACGCGAAAGACCGCGAGCGACAGGCGTTGACCAAATCGATCGAACTGCTTGCGGAGGCGAAGGACTCCTCTTCTCAGCGGCACACGATCGAAGCACTTTTTTACACTCGACGGGTCTGGATCCGCTTCATTGAGGATCTCAAGCAGCCGGATAATCAACTGGCCATGGAACTGAGGGCCAATCTGATTTCGATCGCGATCTGGATACTGAAAGAGTGCGAACTGATCCGGAAACGTCAGTCGACGAATTTCCAGGGCATAATTGACGTGACAACCATCATCAGGGATGGACTGAAATGAAAAGTACACTTCGAATTTCGCTGAAGTCGGGCGAAAAGATTTTCATCAACGGCGCAGTTCTGCGTGTGGATCGCAAGGTGGCGCTGGAATTCCTGAACGATGTCACGTTCCTGCTCGAGAACCACGTATTGCAGCCCGACCAGGCTACCACCCCGCTGAGACAGCTTTATTTCATCGCGCAGATGATTCTCATCAATCCGGAGGGGCGGGAACAGTCCACCAACATGTTCCGCAAGTCCGTGAGCATGCTCTTGAATTGCTTCCAGCATGACGAGGTCCTGGCGGAGCTAAAGCGCATCGACGGGCTGGTTGCCTCCGGCAAGGCTTTCGAAGCGCTGAAGGCCATCCGCGGCCTTTACCCGATCGAGGAGAAAATCCTCAACAATCAGGAAATGACCCCTGCAACGATCGAACAGATTCGCAAGGAGATCGCACCATGGCGGTAGATGCAGTCAATGCGGCGGCGGCAAACCCCTGGGCGAATGCCGGGGCGAGCAGCAACGACAAGAACGCGGCCTCGCTGAACTATGACAGCTTCCTGAAGCTCCTCATCGCCCAGATGAAGAACCAGGATCCGACCAGCCCGATGGATGCTGGTCAGCAGATGTCGCAGCTTGCAAGCTTTTCGCAGGTCGAGCAGACCATCAAGACGAACACCCATCTGAAGAGCATGCTGCAGGCCGAAGCACTGACGCGTGCGTCGGATCTGGTCGGCAAGACGGTGAAGAGCGCCGACGATACCGTCACGGGCGTGGTTAAGGAAGTCGAAGTCTATTCAGACGGCGTCGTTGCCATCACCGAAGCTGGTGACAAGGTGCTGCTGCAGGCCGGTGTGACCTTCTCCAACGGCCCGATCACGGATAAATCTGATAGCGGAACCGATTCGGATACGCCAGCTGGTTCTTGATATTGATAAGGCGGTATATGCCGCCTTTCCGGAACGAGGGATGCGACGATGAACGAGGCCGATGCGCTTGATATCATGCAGGCGGCAGTGTGGACGGTTCTCGTCGCGGCCGGTCCTGCGGTTCTCGCCGCGATGATCGTCGGTGTCGCCATCGCCTTCATTCAGGCCCTGACGCAGGTTCAGGAAATGACGCTGACCTTTGTTCCCAAGATCGTCACGATCATGATTGTCCTCGGCGTCGCCGCCCCCTTTGTGGGCGCGCAGATAGCGCTTTTTTCCAATCTCGTCTTTTCACGCGTGCAATCGGGCTTCTGATATCGATCCGGCCAGGATGCCATCCTCGCGCAAGCTTCGGCGGCTAGGGATAGGTTGAAGCATCGGGCCGAATTGCGTGAGCGATTTCGCGAAACGATGCCGCGGAACCGTGCGGCGGCTTTTCCGTCGCCCTTCTCATGAAGAGACAGGACGAAATTTATGGCGCAACCACCAGTCATTTCCTTGCCCAAGGTCAGTCCGAGCACGCGTGACATCGGCTTCGCACTGGGCATCGTGGCGATCCTCTGCGTTCTGTTCCTGCCCATTCCGGTCGTTCTGGTGGATATCGGCCTGGCGTTTTCCATCGCGCTTTCGGTCCTCATCCTCATGGTGGCGCTATGGATCCAACGGCCGCTGGATTTCTCGTCATTCCCGACGGTGCTGCTGATCGCGACCATGATCCGCCTGTCGCTGAACATCGCGACGACGCGCGTCATCCTCTCCCACGGCAATGAGGGTCCGACGGCGGCCGGCGGTGTAATCGCCGGCTTCTCCAGTCTCGTCATGTCAGGCGATTTCGTTATCGGTCTGATCGTCTTCCTGATCCTGATCACCGTCAACTTCATCGTCATCACCAAGGGTGCGACGCGTATCGCTGAAGTCGGCGCACGCTTTACCCTCGACGCCATTCCCGGCAAGCAGATGTCGATCGATGCGGACTTGTCCGCCGGCATCATCGATGAGAAGGAGGCGCAGCGCCGCCGCCGCGAGCTGGAAGAGGAAAGCTCTTTCTTCGGCTCGATGGACGGCGCTTCGAAATTCGTCCGCGGCGATGCGATTGCGGGCCTCATCATCACCGCCATCAACATTTTCGGCGGCATCATCATCGGTTATTTCCGGCACGGCATGCCGATCGGCGAAGCGGCCGATGTTTTCGTCAAGCTTTCCGTCGGTGACGGTATCGTCTCGCAGATTCCAGCCCTCATCGTATCGCTGGCAGCCGGCCTGCTTGTGTCGCGTGGCGGCACGGCGGGGTCCACGGATCAGGCGGTCGTCAATCAGCTCAGCGGTTATCCGCGCGCATTGATGGTTTCTGCCATGTTGATGGGCCTGCTTGCCATTATTCCGGGCCTGCCCTTCCTGCCTTTCATGTTCCTCGGTGGCATCATGGCGTTCGGCAGCTGGTATATTCCGCGCCAGGCTGAAGCCGAAAGCGCGCTTCGTCGCCAGGAGGAGGAAAGCAAGATTCTCCAGACGACAGAGGCGGAAAAAGACTCGGTCAAGCAGGTTCTGAAAACCGCCGAGATCGAACTGGCGCTCGGCAAACAGGTTTCGACCCGCCTTCTCGGTGCGCATCAGGAACTGGCTTTCCGCGTCGGCAAGATGCGCAAGAAATTCGCAACGCAATACGGTTTCGTCGTGCCGGAGATCAAGGTTTCCGACGACATCATGATCCCGGAGAAGGCCTATCAGATCCGCGTTCACGGCACGACCATCGCATCGAGCAGTCTGCGCGTCGGAGATGTTCTCGTCGTGACAGGGGCAGGGCGCAAGCCGAGCATCCCGGGCGACGAAATCCGCGAACCCGCTTTCGGCATGCCGGCGGTATCGATCCTCGAAACCTTCACCGAGGATCTCAAGCGCGAAGGCTTCCATCCGATCGATAACGTCTCCGTGGTGCTGACGCATCTGAGCGAAGTCATTCGCAACAATCTGCCGCAGCTTCTGTCCTACAAGGACGTCAAGATACTCATCGACAGGCTGGATCCCGAATACAAGAAGCTCGCCGACGAGATTTGTTCGTCGCACATGTCCTATTCCGGCCTGCAGGCCGTGCTGAAACTGCTGCTTGCCGAACGTGTGTCGATCCGCAACCTGCATCTCATTCTCGAAGCCGTCGCCGAACTTGCGCCGCATGTGCGCAAGACGGAACAGATCGTCGAACATGTGCGGGTGCGCATGTCGCAGCAGCTCTGCGGTGATCTGGCCGACAATGGCGTACTCCGCGTCCTGCGTCTCGGCAACAAGTGGGACATGGTCTTCCATCAGGCGCTCAAGCGCGACCAGAAGGGCGAAATCGTCGAATTCGATATCGATCCCCGCCATCTCGAGGAGTTTTCCGAACAGGCGTCGAAAGTTATCCGTGAATTCATGGATCGCGGCCTGCCCTTTGTGCTTGTAACCTCACCGGAAACGCGGTCCTATGTGCGCATGATTATCGAGCGACTCTTCGCGACCCTGCCGGTTCTCTCGCATGTGGAACTTGCCAAGGGGCTGGAGATCAAGATCCTGGGCGCCATTTCATGATAACCGACCCGCAGGGAACCATTATCGCGTTGTTCCTTGCCATCTGCCGTATCGGCGCCTGTTTCATGACCATGCCGGGCTTTTCCAGCTCGCGCATTTCGCCGCAGATTCTCATGTTGCTGTGTGTGGCTGTGTCCATGGCCCTGTTGCCGGTGTTGTGGGATACGATCTATCCGAAAATTTCCGGCGCGAATCAGGGCACTGTCGTCGGCCTCATCGCCACGGAGATCGCGATCGGTGCGATGTACGGGCTGATCGCGCGCTTTTACACGCTTGGTTTTCAGTTCACCGGCGCCCTTATCGGCGCATCGGTCGGCCTCAGTGCGCCCGGCGGCGCCGATGTCATCGAAGACGCCCAGGAAAACCAGATATCCAACTTCATCACCTTCGGCGGACTGCTGGTGCTGTTCATGCTGGATTTTCACCACATCGTCCTAAAGGCTCTTGTGGATTCTTATACCGCCACGCCGGTCGGCGCGCTCATCAGCGGCCAGAAGATGCTGATTACGCTGACCGACACGCTGAGGGCGTCGTTTTCGATCATGCTTCGGCTTGCTAGCCCCTTCGTGATCTATGGTCTGATGTTCAACGTCGCGGTCGGCCTTATCAACAAGCTTGCACCGCAAATCCCCGTCTACTTCATATCGACGCCCTTTGTTCTCGCCGGCGGCATCTTCATGCTCTATCTGTCGGTCGCGGCCCTCATCCGCCAGTTCGTGGATGGCTTCGGCCCGGTCTTCATCGGCTTTTGATCGGGAGAAACGCGGTGGCCTCAGACAAGCGGTCGGAGAAACTCAAGCGTCTGGTCACGGTCCAGCGCCACATGGAAAAAATGGCCGAGGTCGAACTGGCCGACACCACCCGCACGCGAAGCGAGGTGGCGCAATCGATGGACAGCGTGCTGGAAGCCATGAGTTCGATGGAGCCGGTGCATCAGACATTCTCGAGGCATTATTCGGATCGTTACGGCCGTCTGGTCGTCAAGGACCGTCAGCTCTCCGGCGTGCAGCAATTGCAGGAAAACAGGGTGCTCAAAGAAAAAACCAAGGCCGACAGGCTGGAGGACAGGATGCACCTGGCCCGTGATCTCGAGGATCGTGAGGCCGACGACAATGCAATCTATGATTTGTTAGAAATTACGAATGCTTCCCGGACACCAGCCTCCAGCAAGGTTGGCGATTCATAGTCTGCTCCATTGTTGCATCGCGGGCGTTTTTTTGAGGACGCCTAAAGCGATGTTTCTTGATTGGGTGAACGTGCCGGTTCGTGCCGCGCGTTCGTCAGCTCGGGAGATCGGGACGTGGCGATATCGGTTGTAAGTGATCTGGTGATGGATGTGGTGCGTGCTGCGGACCCCCAGGAAGTCCAGGTTGCCCAGGAGAAACTCAAGGCCAATAAGGCGGCTTTTGCCGCAACCAGCCTTGCAGATGCCGGCAAGGGCTTTGGCGCCGCGGTGGATATGCTGGATGGCGCCTCCTCGAAGGCGGGCCTCGGCAATACGAATATTCGCGCGGCTCGCACCGAAATTCCTGAAACATATCGCAAATATGAGGCCTCTGTCCTCCAGACCTTCGTAGCCAACATGCTGCCGAAAGACAGCGAGGAAGTTTACGGCAAAGGTAATGCCGGCGAAATCTGGAAGAGCATGATGGCCGAACAGTTTGCCGACACGATCTCCAGAAATGGCGGTGTCGGCATTGCAGAGCAGGCATACAAGGATGCGCTTCGGAAGGCCGAAAGCAAAGGCATAACCGACGTATCGATGAATGAAAAAGACCATAATGCTGCAATTCGGATGGTGGCGGAGTTCGAGCGGCAGGTCCTCGGCGTTTCCAATGAGAAAACGGACGAGGCTTGAGAATGAAAAACCCTAACGAGGAGACAAGCATGGACCTTATGTCGAACGACCACCGTATCCAATCCGTTCTCGGCCGCCTTGAAATGATCATCGACCATGAGAACGACAATATCGGTAAGGACCCGCGGTTCGACTTCAAGGTCTCCAATGCCCATAAGAGCCGGTGCCTTTATGAGCTGACGATGCTGTTCCGGGATACCCCGCGCGAGGAAATCGCTGCCGGTTACATGGAGCAGGTCAAGGGCATCAAGTCCAAGCTCGCCACCAATGCCAGCCGCGTCGAGGCACATCTGAATGCAGTTCGTGCGGTCGCCGACCTCCTGAAGAACGCAATCCAGGAAGCCGACACGGATGGTACCTACTCCCAGGAACAGTTCATGTACGGCGCAGCCTCCTGATGTTGAAGCTTCTTCTCACCGGCGTCTGGGTTTGCGCCGTCACGCTCGGCGCGGTGTATTTCTCCGTCCAGATGGCGACGGCGCCCGCGCCGGATGAGGCGGGCGCAAAAAAGGCCAGCTTGCAACTGGTCAAGGGCGAAAGCATCACCATTCCCGTCATCAATGATGGCGGGGTAAACGGTTACTTCCTAAGCCGTATTTCGCTGCGCGTCGACAAGGACAAGATGGCGAAAATCGAGTTGCCGGCAACCCAGTTGATGACCGATGAGCTGTTCACGCTCCTGGCGGGTTCTTCCATGGTCAACATCGCCAATATCTCTACCTTCGATCCCGACGCCTTCAAGCATCGCATCCGCGAGGGGCTGAACAAGAGGCTTGATGACGAGGTGGTCGAGGACGTGCTGATCGAGCAACTCGATTATCTGTCCAAAGCCGACATTCGTGAGCAGAACGGGAATGGGACACCCCGTTCCATCAAGATCGTCGAAGGTGAAAAAGCCGACGCCGGCAAGGAAGCGGCCGCCGCGCCAGGCCACTGATAGCGCCGCCCCGCTTCGTGCCTTCGGCATGGCCAGAGGCAAGGGACGGTCGCGTGATCCACGTGGTTAATCATTCCTTTGCGTCGGCCTTGGAATTCTATTGATTGCTTTCAGCGTAAATTCAACCAGCACATGTATAAACGGTCCATGAACCGCGAACCCGCAGAAACCTGCGCGTGACGGGCGGGGCTTGCATCGGGGGCTGGGTATGAACGTAACGACGGGTTTTGCACGACCGGGACAGCAGCGGGACATTTACGGGCTGCACTTCTGCGACCTCGACTGGAACGCAGCGCTGGAACATGTGAGCGACAGGGCTTCCGCCTCTGAGGGCCACACGTCGCTCTCATTTCTCACCCTTGAAAAGGCAAAGCTTTCACTCAAGGACATCGGCTATCGGCAGGTCCTCGAAAGCTGCCTGCTTTTCCCGCAGGGCAAGGCGTTGAACGCTGCCGCGCGGCGCGCACATGGTGAGCCTCTGCCGGTCGTGATCGATGGCGTCGCCTTTGTCATGGCGCTTCTCACCTATATGGCAGTACCGAAACGGATCGGCGTTGCGGGTGACGATGCAGCCCAGCTCGGTGTCGTTCTTACGAAGCTGCGTAGCCATGCGCCCTGGCACGACTTCGTCATGCTGAGCGGCGAGACGTCCGGCGTGAAAGTGGATATGCTGCTGGCGGGAATGACCAAGCAAAATCAGGAAATGTGGCTGCATCGCACCGTCAACCGCGAGGACGCGCGAGTCGCCATCGCAGTCGGGCCGCTTTTCAAGATATTATCGTCCGAAGTGGCAGGCATGCCTGAAATCTTCCGCAGGCTGCATATGAGCTGGCTTTACAGCCTTTGCGCCGAACCCTGGCATATCGCCCTCGGCAAGGGCTGAAGCGGCTTCGGCGAAGGTCCGTTAACCATTTGTTTGCCACGATCCTTTAACCTCTCGTAAGGTTTTGACAGCTGTCCGTCCGCGGGCGGCGGCGAAGGTGGCAGACGGCTTCAGATGGTTGATCACAGTCCAGATATGACGGCGACCCGCCCGGAAGGGGATGAGATTGCCGCGCCCGCGTCGCAGTGGCGCAGGCATTGTCTTCGGCTTTTGACCGCCGGATGCGTTGCGGCCGCCACGGTAACCGGCGCAGCCCTGCCGCTGCTGCTCGTTGATTCCGGTTTTCGCGGCTATGTTTCGCAGGCGCAGATCGAGGTATCACAGACCGCTTATGATGCACCAGATGCGACCCGCTTTCTGGCGATGGCGCGGCGCACCCTGCTTTCACCTGGCGGGCTGGACCGGATCAGCAGCGATCTCAAGCTGAAGCCTGCCGATCTGGTCGGCGTTCGCAAACAGGGTGAATTTCACCTGCTTGTCGATCTTCTGACCGGCGCGGATGCGCGTCCGCTCTCCCCGCGTGAGGCGCTTAACTGCGCGGTCGGAGATGGGATAGGGCTTGAACTGTCGCCCGACGAGACGACGCTGATCGTGACTTCGAGGGCTGCGACGCCAGAAGCGGCCATGCGGCTTACCGACTATCTTTCGATGCGTATCATGGCGGACGGCAAGGCCGGCACCATGACGCCCGCTATGCGGGAGATGGAGCGGGCGCGGACAAGGATGGACGAGGCCGAGGCGGCGCTAAGCGGTTTCCAGATGCGCCATGGCGATGCGGTGACCGAGGTGCAGCAGCTCGAGCAGCAATTGGGTGACGTGAACGACAGAATCGCCGCGGCGACCCGACAACAGCAGTCGCTGCAGGCGGATATGGCGGCGGCTTCGGCCCTGAAACCCAACGATCTGTTCTCCAAACCGCTTCCTTCCGGCATCGCCTTTTCTGCACTCGAGGATATCAGGCAGAAACATGCCGCCGCCAGTATGGCGCTTTCCAGCATCTCGGTCGATTACGGCCCGAAACATCCCCGACACATCGCCGCCCGGAACGCGGTGGATGCCGTACAGGCACTCGCTGCTCCAGCATTGCGCCAACTGCTCGACGCACTGCGAGCGGACGAGAAGCGCCTCGCTGAGGAGATCGCCGATGCTGAAGCCGAGCGGAAAAAGAACCTTGATCGCCTGAATGGTCTCGGTGTTGCTCCGGGAGAGTTCTCCAGACTGCAGGGGGAGCTCGAAACGGCGAGAAACACCTATCTGGAGGCGAGCGAACGCCGCGATCTCTCCTCTGCTGCGACGCCTGCCCTTGAGACCCGCCTCGCGAAAAAGGCAGGTCCGGGAGAACTATCGCGTGATCTTGCCCAGGCCGCCATGATGGCGGGCGGCGGCGGCCTGATCGGATTGCTGGGCAGTCTCTATCTTCTGACGTATCGTCGCCATGACGAGGAAGAGCAGGATGCCTCCGCCTTCGAACCGGAATCGGCAATCCGGCTCCCCGAGGAGGAACCCGCGCAATTTTCGGAATTCGAGCCAATCGAACCGGCTGTGTTTGACGATCTGCAATCTCCTGATGCCGAAACGGCCGGCTTGGATGCTGGCCACGACGAGGAGAGCTTCGCCGATTATTACGGCGGTGCGGTTAACGACGATGAGCGCATGCCGCTCGACGAGCGTGTAAGGCAGGTTCTGATGGGCAACCGCACGGTTGGGATCGCCGGTCAGGCACCGTCCGCGCTGCCGCCGCTGCTGGCTGATGCGCTTGCCGGCCATGCCGATCATGCCCAGGCGGAAGCGGAGGAGCTGATGGAATTGCGACGGGAATTGGCGCTCCTGAGGGAGCGTCTCGTCGATTATGCCGACCACCAAGAAGACTACCTCAAAACCGCCTGAAAACGCCGCATTTTAGCTTGCATTCCTGCGACGGGGGCACCATACGGAGCCTACGTAACCCATGAGGAGCAGGACGCATGGCAGTTGTGATTGACGGGAAGGCGAAGGCGGCCTCGGTAACGGAGGCGGTCCGCGCATCGGCAGAAGGGCTTGAGGCGAAAAAGGGCGTCAAGCCCGGTCTCGCGGTCGTCATCGTCGGTAATGATCCGGCCAGCCACGCTTATGTGAACTCCAAGAGCAAGATGGCCAAGCAATGCGGGTTCAATTCCATCCAGCACACGCTGCCGGAGGAGACCACACAGGCTGACCTCCTGAAGCTGGTCGGTGAACTGAATGCCGACACCTCCATCCACGGCATTCTGGTTCAGCTGCCGCTGCCGAAACATTTCAATTCCGATGAAATCATCCAGTCGATCCTGCCCGAGAAGGATGTCGACGGCCTCAGCGTGCTAAATGCCGGCAAGCTCGCGACCGGCGATCTTGCCACCGGTCTCATTTCCTGCACGCCCGCAGGCGCCATGCTTCTGGTGCGCGGCATTCACGGAGACGACCTTTCCGGCCTGAACGCCGTTGTCATCGGCCGCTCCAACCTGTTCGGCAAGCCCATGGGCCAGCTCCTGCTCAATGCCAACGCCACTGTGACGATGGCGCATTCGCGCACCAGGGATCTGGCCGGCATCTGCAAGACGGCGGATATTCTGGTGGCGGCGGTTGGCCGCGCGGCGATGGTGAAGGGTGACTGGGTGAAATCCGGCGCGACCGTCATCGACGTCGGCATCAACCGCATTCCCGCACCCGAAAAGGGTGAAGGCAAGACCAAGCTGGTGGGCGACGTCGCCTATGATGAAGCAAGCGCCGTTGCCGCGGCCATCACCCCTGTTCCCGGTGGTGTCGGCCCGATGACGATCGCGATGCTGATGGCCAACACCGTCATCGCCGCTCATCGCGCCGAAGGCCTGGCGGCACCGAAGTTCTAGGCGTTGAAACGGCCGGCTACGCTTTCGGAGCCGGCCCCGTCGAGGCGCGGACCACCAGTTCCGCCTTCCAGAGTTCCTGATACGGCTCCGTCTGGTCGTTCTTGATACGATTGATCAGGCGCTGGCCCACGCGGACGCCTGCCGCTCTCAGCGACGAGCGCGTGGTGGTGAGCGGCACGGAAAAATTATCGGGTTTCAAAAGCGGCAGCACATCGTCATGGGCGATGAGGGAAATATCCTTGCCGGGTTTCAGGCCTCGCTGGTTGAGCGAGCGGATCGCGCCAAGTGCGAGCGCGGTACTGGCGCAGAGAATGGCGGTCGGTTTCTCGGGGCGTGAAAGCAGGGCCTCCATGCCGAGATAACCTTCCTCGTCGGTCATGCTGCCGTGTCTCTTATTGCTCGCATGCAAGGCCAGGCCGTTTGCCGCCAGCGCCTTTTCCACCCCGAGACAGCGCCGATAGGTGAAATCATAGCCTTCCGGGCCATTCAGCAGGCCGATGCGCGTATGGCCAAGCTGAAGCAGAAGCTGGGTCGCGTCACGGAAGGCGCCTTCATTGTCCACATCGAGATAGGGATAATCCTCCTCCACGCCGATGGAGCGGCCATGCACGAGGAAGGGCAGGGAAAGCGACTGCATCATGGCGATGCGCGGATCGTTATTCTTCATATAAGCGAGATAGATGCCGTCGACGCTGCCGCTAGCGGCGAGCCCGCGAAGGGCTTCGCGTTCCTTTTCCGGCTCGGTGGGCATGATGACGAGATGAAAGCCGCTGCGCGAGGCTTCCTCGCCAAGGCCGCTCAGGAATTCGCCGAAATGTACATCCGAACGGTGATGTTCGCCAATCGGCATCACGAGCCCAATGGAGCCGACCTTGCCGGTTGCCAGCCGCTGTGCCGCGGCATTGGGGCGATATCCCGTCTTCTCCGCGGCTTCCATGACGCGGCGGCGCGTTTCCGCGCTGACCTCGGGATAGCCGTTGAGCGCCCTGCTGATGGTCGTCTGCGAAATGCCCAGCAGTTGCGACAGCTGTTTCAGGTTCATGTCTGTCATTCCTCCATGCGCGCGCCCGGAAAAGGCCAAAAGCCACTCCTCATTTTCCCAAAGCGCTTTAGATTTTTAACAGCCCCATCCGCTTTTCTCAATCGAAAATGATAGCCGCCTTCCTAAATCAATATGACTATTTTGAAGGTTAGGCAGCGTTTCCGAATAAAGAGCCTCTTGACTCCATCTTGATGACAATGAGATGAATAGGCAGCCAAAGCGCTTTGATTGGAGAGGACGCTTTGAGCCTTTTATGTGATGGGAGGTAAATCACATGCGGAAGACCCTTTTGGCGACGGCTGCTTCAATCGTGCTGCTGTCGGGTTCGGCCATTGCCGCCGATCTGAAATTCGCGCCGGGCCAGGACGCCAAGTTCAACTGGAAAAGCTACGAAGATTTCAAAGCGGCCCATGCTGACCTTAAAGGCCAGACGCTGACGATTTTTGGCCCGTGGCGTGGTGAGGACGAGGCTTTGTTCCAGTCCGTACTCGCCTATTTTGCTGACGCGACGGGCGTGAATGTCCGTTATTCCTCGTCGGAAAACTACGAGCAGCAGATCGTCATCGACACACAGGCCGGCTCGCCGCCCAATATTGCCATTTTGCCGCAGCCTGGCCTTCTCGCCGATCTCGCCGCCAAGGGTTTTCTTGTGCCGCTCGGCGACGACACGGCCAAATGGGTCGAGGAAAATTACGGCGCGGGTAAATCCTGGGTCGATCTCGGCAGTTATAAGGGCAAGGACGGCAACAAGGCCTATTTCGCTTTCCCCTTCAAGGCCGACGTGAAGTCGCTCGTCTGGTATGTGCCCGAGAATTTCGAGGAAGCGGGATATAAAGTTCCCGAGAGCATGGAAGACCTGCTCAAGCTCACCGATCAGATCGTCGCTGATGGCGGCACGCCCTGGTGCATTGGTCTCGGCTCCGGTGGTGCGACCGGGTGGCCGGCAACCGACTGGGTGGAAGACCTGATGCTGCGCACGCAGCCGCTGGATGTCTACCAGAAGTGGACGACCAACGAGGTGAAATTCACCGATCCGGCCGTGGTTGCCGCGATCAACGAATTCGGCAAATTCGCCAAGAACGAAAAATATGTGAGTGGCGGCGTTGCGGCCGTAGCCTCCACCGACTTCCGCGACAGCCCCAAGGGCCTCTTCGACATTCCGCCGAAGTGCTACCTGCACCATCAGGCATCGTTCATTCCCTCCTTCTTCCCTGAGGGCACCAAGGTCGGAACGGATGCGGATTTCTTTTACATGCCGACCTATGCCTCAAAGCCTGACCTCGGCAAGCCGGTTCTCGGTGCCGGCACGCTCGTCACCATCACTAAGGAAGCGCCCGCTGCCAAGGCATTCGTACAATTCCTGCAGACGCCGATCGCCCATGAAGTGTGGATGGCGCAGTCCAGCTTCCTGACGCCGTACAAGGGTGTGAACGTCGAAACCTATGCCAATGAGCAGATGAAGCGTCAGGGTGAAATCCTGACCACCGCGACGACCTTCGGTTTTGACGGTTCCGACCTGATGCCTGGCAAGATCGGCGCCGGCGCTTTCTGGACCGGCATGATCGATTTCGTCGGTGGCAAGTCTGCCGATCAGGTCGCCGCCGATATCCAGAAGGCCTGGGACGGCCTGAAGTAACACGGATTAAGACGAGGCCTGGCGGCTCGCTGCCGGGCCTCTTCCGCAGGAACGGCCCGACAGCCGCATAAATCAACGCGGCGCGGAGAGGATCAGGGAGGGAACATGGCTCAACAACTGGTGTCCGCCATCGGCGTCATGGTAGCGGGCGTTTTTGCCTGTGCTGCCTATTACTGGCTATCCGACAAGGCGTTGCAGGCAATCTTTCCAGTCCGCTCGGGAGACGTCATTCACGCATCCCGCAATCTCAATCGCCGTGCCGCCGTCCGGCCTTGGCTGTTCATCGGCCCGGCGCTGATCCTGTTGCTCGTCTATCTTGTGTATCCCGTCATAGCGACGCTGATCCTCTCCTTTTACGACCGGACGGGCAGTGAATTCGTCGGTCTCGCCAATTATCGCTGGGCGTTTTTCGACGCCGGTTTCCGCCAGTCGATCTTTAACAACATTCTCTGGCTCGCCGTCGTGCCGGCCGCCTGCACCTTCTTTGGCCTCGTCATCGCCGTCATGACGGACCGCATCTGGTGGGGCAACATCGCCAAGTCCATCGTCTTCATGCCGATGGCGATCTCCTTCGTCGGCGCTTCCGTCATCTGGAAGTTCATCTATGAATACCGCGCCGAAGGTCAGGTGCAGATCGGCCTGCTGAACGCCATCGTCGAGTTTTTCGGTGGCAATCCGCAGGTCTGGATTTCCATGCCCTTCTGGAACAACTTCTTCCTGATGGTCATCCTCATCTGGATACAGACCGGTTTCGCCATGGTCATCCTGTCGGCGGCGTTGCGCGGTATTCCGGAAGAAACCATCGAGGCGGCTGTCATCGATGGCGCCAATGGCTGGCAGATCTTCTGGAAGATCATGGTTCCGCAGATCTGGGGCACTATCGCCGTCGTCTGGACGACCATCACCATTCTCGTGCTCAAGGTCTTCGACATCGTGCTGACCATGACCAACGGGCAATGGAACACCATGGTTCTGGCCAATCTCATGTTCGACTGGATGTTCCGCGGCGGCGGTGATAGCGGCCGAAGTGCTGTTATCGCGCTCATCATCATGGCGGCCGTCACCCCGATCATGGTCTGGAACATCCGCCAGGCAAACCGCGAGATGGAGGGCCGCTGAGATGGATATTGTCAAACGCCTCCGCCGCGTCGGCCTGCCGCGGCTCATCGTTCACGCCAGCGTTCTGATCGTCGTGCTGCTCTGGCTCTTGCCAACGCTCGGCATTCTCGTGAGTTCGCTGCGCGACAAGGATCAGATCACGGTGTCGGGCTGGTGGACCGCGTTTTCGAGCTCCGAACAAACGCAAGCCGTTCGTCTGGCCGATGCCTCGGCTCAGAAGCAGGATGGCAGCCGCTACGTCATATCAGGCAATGTCTTCGAAAACGGCCAGGGCGGAAAGGTTGCGGCCTTCGGTGTGCGCGTGCAGGAGCCGACAGCTTTCAAGGCAGGTGAAGCCGCTGACATCGGCGATGGCGAGACGCTGCTTATCAATGAAGACGGCACTTACGAATATAGCAAAGCCGCAAGCTTCGAGGGTTCGCGCGGCAAGCGCGTCTACATCTCTGTCGCAACGCCGCCCGTCTTCACCCTCGACAACTACCGTACGGTTCTAACATCGGAAGGCATCGGCCAGTCCTTCGTCAACTCGCTGACGGTCGCCGTACCTGCAACCGTCATCCCTATACTCATCGCCGCCTTTGCCGCCTATGCCCTGTCATGGATGAACTTTTCTGGCCGCAATCTGCTGATCGCCATGGTGGTGGGCCTGATCGTCGTGCCGTTGCAGATGTCGCTGATCCCGCTTCTGAGACTGTATAATGAAATTGGCACCATTTTCGGCGTGCCGTCCAAGACCTATGCAGGCATCTGGCTGGCGCACACCGCCTTCGGCCTGCCGCTCGCCATCTATCTGCTGCGCAACTATATTTCCGGCCTGCCGAAAGAGATCATCGAAAGCGCCCGTGTCGATGGCGCAAGCGATTTCGAAATCTTCGTCAAGATCATCCTGCCGCTCTCTTTCCCCGCGCTCGCCTCCTTCGCCATCTTCCAGTTCCTGTGGACCTGGAACGACCTGCTCGTCGCCATGGTGTTCCTCGGCACGCAGAAGGATGAGCTGGTGCTGACAGGCGCCTTAAACGCGCTGCTCGGTTCGCGCGGCGGCAACTGGGAAATTCTCACTGCCTCGGCCTTCGTCACAATCGTCGTGCCGCTCGGCGTTTTCTTCGCTCTTCAACGTTATCTCGTGCGTGGCCTGCTGGCGGGCTCCGTCAAGGGAGGCTGATCATTCCATGAACGCCCATACCACACAGGACACTTCCATGACCGCTTCGGTGACTTCCGCTTTGACGCCCAACAAGGACTGGTGGCGCGGCGCTGTTATCTATCAGATCTATCCGCGCTCCTATCAGGACTCCAATGGCGACGGCATCGGCGATCTCAAGGGTATTACCGATCGCCTCCATCACATCGCAGGCCTCGGTGCCGATGCGATCTGGATTTCGCCCTTCTTCACCTCGCCGATGAAGGATTTTGGATACGACGTCTCGAATTATGTCGATGTCGACCCGATGTTCGGCACGCTTGCGGATTTTGACGGGCTGATTGCCGAAGCCCACCGTCTCGGCATCCGCGTCATGATCGATCTCGTTCTGTCGCACACCTCGGACCAGCATCCCTGGTTCGTGGAAAGCCGCGCCAGCCGCAACAATGCAAAATCCGACTGGTATGTCTGGTCGGACAGCAAGCCGGATGGCACGCCGCCCAACAACTGGCTGTCGATTTTCGGCGGCTCGGGCTGGCAGTGGGATCCGACCCGCATGCAATATTACATGCACAACTTTCTGACCTCGCAGCCGGACCTCAACCTGCATAATCCGGAAGTGCAAGAAGAGCTGCTGAATATCACACGCTTCTGGCTGAAGCGCGGCGTCGATGGTTTCCGCCTCGACACCATCAACTTCTATTTCCACGACCTTGAGCTGCGCGATAATCCGGCGCTGGCGCCGGAACGGCGCAATGCCTCCACCGCGCCTGCGGTCAATCCCTATAACTTCCAGGAGCATCTCTACGACAAGAACCGCCCGGAAAACATCGCCTTCCTGAAGCGCTTCCGCGCCGTACTGGACGAATTCCCTGATATCGCCGCCGTCGGCGAAGTGGGCGACAGCCAGCGTGGCCTCGAAATCGTCGGCGAATATACGTCCGGCGATGACAAGATGCAGATGTGCTACGCCTTTGAATTCCTCGCGCCCGATGCGCTGACCCCGCAGCGTGTTGCCGATGTACAGGCGGATTTTGCGAGAGCTGCACCGGAAGGCTGGGCCTGCTGGGCTTTCTCCAACCATGATGTCGTGCGCCATGTCAGCCGCTGGGGCGAGCATGTCGAGGACAAGGATGCTTTCGCGAAGGTGCTGTCGGCACTTCTCATGACCCAGCGCGGTTCCGTCTGCATCTATGAGGGCGAAGAACTCGGCCTCACCGAAGCCGATATCGCTTTCGAAGATTTGCAGGATCCTTACGGCATTCAGTTCTGGCCTGAATTCAAGGGCCGCGACGGCTGCCGTACGCCGATGGTATGGGACGCCGGCCATGCGCAGGCCGGGTTCTCGACGGCCGACAAGACGTGGCTGCCGATTCCGACCGAGCACAAGCAGCGCGCCGTGAGCGCCCAGCAGGGCAATGAGGCTTCGGTGCTGGAGCATTACCGCCGCTTTCTCGCGTTCCGCAGGCAGCACCCGGCTCTGGCAAAAGGCGGCATCGAATTTCAGCCCGTGCAGGGTGAGGTGTTGAGCTATACCCGCAAGCTGGGCAACGAAACCGTTCTTTGCGTCTTTAACTTATCAGCGACGCCAGCAGAGGCCACGCTGCCGGAAGGGAACTGGGAGGTTCTTGAAGGCCATGGCTTTGCAAGCGGACTAAAGGGCAGAAGCGTCGAACTTCCGGCATGGGGCGCTTTCTTCGCCCGTTACGCCTGACAGATGAGGGAGGAACACCCATGACAAGTCTCGTTCTCAAGGATATCCGTAAATCATACGGGCAGGTGAAGGTGCTGCACGGCATCGATCTCGATATCGAACAGGGCGAATTCATCGTTTTTGTTGGCCCCTCCGGCTGCGGAAAATCGACCCTGCTGCGCATGATCGCCGGGCTGGAGGAAATCACCGGCGGCGAGATGTATATTGACGGCCAGCTTGTCAACGAAATCCCGCCTTCGCGTCGGGGCATCGCCATGGTGTTCCAGTCCTATGCCCTTTATCCGCACATGACTGTCTACGACAACATGGCCTTCGGCATGAAGATTGCCAGGGAAAGCAAGCAGGAGATCGACCGCCGCGTTCGCGCCGCCGCCGAAATCCTGCAGCTCACGCAATATCTGGAGCGATTGCCAAAGGCGCTGTCCGGCGGCCAGCGTCAGCGTGTCGCCATCGGTCGCGCGATCTGCCGCAACCCCAAGGTCTTCCTGTTCGATGAGCCGCTCTCGAACCTCGATGCGGCTCTGCGTGTTGCCACGCGCATTGAAATCGCCAAGCTCAACGAGCAGATGGCCGATACAACGATGATCTACGTTACCCACGACCAGGTGGAGGCGATGACGCTCGCTGACCGCATCGTCGTTTTGAACGCGGGGCGGGTGGAGCAGGTCGGCGCGCCGCTTGAGCTTTATGAGAGGCCGGCCAATCTTTTCGTGGCGCGTTTCATCGGCTCGCCCGCCATGAATATTATCGGTGCGAAAGCGACCGGCACGGGTGAACGGACCTCCATCGAACTTGCCGGCGGCAAGACATTGGTCGTCGATGTTCCCACATCCGCATCTGAGCAGGGGAAGGCCGCAAGCTTTGGCGTTCGGCCGGAAGACCTGAGCATCGCGACGGGCGACGACTATCTATTCGAGGGAAAAGTCGCGATCGTGGAGGCCCTGGGTGAGGTGACCCTGCTTTATCTCGAAGCGCCCAAGGGCCAGGAGCCGATCATCGTAAAGGTGCCGGGCATTGTTTCCGTGGGTAAGGGTGAAACCCTGCGCTTTGCCGCCCTGCAGGAGAAGCTTCATCTTTTCGATGCGGAAGGCAAAGCCTACCGCAAGTAAACAGTGGCGATACTGAAACAAGCCCCGGAACTGTCTGTTCCGGGGCTTTTTACTGCTTATCAGCCGTGTGGAAAAACGTCGGAAATGTCCCGCTTCCGTCCTGTTTAAGCTGACGCTGATATGAATTGTTAAAGACTATGGCCTAGTCTCGTCCTATTGGTAAGCATTGGGAGTTCGGGCGTGCAGAGCGGTGCGGGTGTCATCAGAAATCATTATCTGAGCAAGGAAGAGTCCTTCATGTATGACCGCGAAAGCCGGTTCCGCATGGAAGACACCATGAACGCGGCGCGCATCGAATATACCGAAAAGGCCGTGATGCACATGGCGGCACGCCGCTGCGACGTCATTCGCATCTCCCAGACAGAGGCCGTGCTGGCGCTACTGACCAAATACAACCTGCCGAACCAGTTCTATCTCGATATCCCCGATGCCCGCATCACCAAGATCGGCTGCGTGATGTTGCGCGTCAACGCCAACAACACCATCCATGTCCGCTTCCTGCGTATGCTGACACAGAAGGAGCTGGATCGAATTTTCGTGTTCAGCACGCACCCGGCCCACAAGGACCGCAAGCTGGATATCCGGTCGTTCTAAGACCCTGACGATTTGCGGCTTTAGGAAAGCCCGCCCAGAACCGTCTGCTTCAGCTTCACATCCGGCACTTCGATGAAGGCGAGATCGCTGCGGCCGAAATAGGATTTCTGGTTGGTGGCGGACCAGTCGTTGCAGACCAGTTTGTAACGGCCTTTCTTCTCCGGCTTTTCCGGCATGGCGTAGAGATAGTCGCCCGTGCGTGCGGCGAGCGGAATGTTGCTGTCCTGATTGCATCGCTTGAGGATTTGGACGAGCGTTTCGCTGTCCACTTCGGTCACCATCAGCTTGCCGTCGAAGCGCAGCGAGGCGTTGAAATCATAACGGCGAATATCGCCTGCAGGCAGGCCTGCGCCGAAAGAGGTGTGGCCGATGAAACCGACATCGGCGCCGGTCTTCGCGGCGATCAGATGCGCCACATGGCGCCCTGCTTCGTCGACGGTCATCGCCTTGGCGGCCTTGCCGACAACTTCCCGTTCTTCTGCGGTCAGGTGCTTTTCAAGCGTCTGCTCGATGAGAGTCTTGAGAGCCGGCGAGGCGGGAGCATCACGATCGATGGTGACCGTCTCAATGGCGGCGGCCTTGCCGGGACCGGTAATTGTCGCGACCGTCATGGAGGTGCACCAGGAGCCGGTGTGGACATAGCGCGTCGCGCCCTCTTCGTGCACGAAATTCAGGTGATCATGGCCGCCCACCAGCAGCGTGCCGTCAGGCAGCACCGGCAGAATATCGCGGTCGGCGACAACGCCGGCGTGGCTCAGAACAATATTGATCGCATCCGCTTTGACGATTTCGGGCAGATTGGCCTTCGCCCATTCCACCGGCTGAGGAATGTCCAGCATCTCGCGCGTCGCCTTCGGATAGGTATTGATCGCATTGGTCGCGAGGCCCGCGACGATGACCGCCCGTTCGCCGGCCTTCACCGCGGCACTGGACGGCGCATAGGGGTTGCCGCTTCGCTTGTCGATGATGTTGGAAAGCACGGTGATGCCGAGGGCTTGAGCACGGCTGACGAAATTGGCGAGGTCATTGTCGATATCGGGCTCATGATTGCCGATATTGATGACCGTGGGGGCAAGCTTGGCGAGCGCCGCAAGGAAGGTCCATTCGATTTCGCCGGCCGAACGTGTGGCCACGGCGTTGCCGAGTTCGAAAAGGTCGCCATTTAGCAGGATGATGTGGGGCGCCTTGTCGGCCGCGATACGCGTTTCGATGGCCGCGAGAAGCTGGCCAATACGCTCATAGGCCGAATGCAGATCGGAGATGACGATGGCACGCAGGGCTACATCCTGCGCCGTTGCCGGCATGGCCGCTACCGTCAGCGGCAGCATGGCGGTGCCCGCCATAAGCTTCAGCACATCGCGGCGGTTGCTTGAAAAAATCGTCATGTCATGTCCCATTATCCGAAACTGCGCCGTCATCCCACGGCTGGTCGGGAACGCCTTAAGAGGCGATCATCGCAGCCGCATGACAAGTTTGGCGTTTAAGGCATGGGAAATAAAGCTGTTTCTGCGTCCGCCCGTCCCGGGCGTGAAAGTGCGGTGTGACGATGCCGCAGAGCGGGGTTTAAAGGCGAAAGCCGCATCCAGCCTTCGCCTTTTGGAAATCAATGAAACAGGACGCTGGCACCTTGATCGGCAGGACCGGCATTACGGCGGAAGGGGGCGAAAAGTTCGCGGCCCATACCCCATTCATTGCCGGAGAGATCAGCGCGCGCCGGTTCGCGTTTTGACAGTTCGGCGGCGGACACCAGCACTTCGAGCGATCCGGAAACGGCGTCGAGACGGATGATATCGCCATCGCGGATGAGCGAGATCGGCCCGCAATCGGAAGCCTCAGGCGTAACATGGATCGCGGCTGGTACCTTGCCGGATGCGCCGGACATGCGCCCGTCGGTCACCAGCGCCACCTTGAAGCCGCGGTCCTGCAGCACGCCGAGCGGCGGTGTCAGGCGGTGCAGTTCAGGCATGCCATTCGCCTTCGGCCCCTGGAAGCGGACGACCGCAATGAAGTCGCGGTTAAGCTTGCCTTCCTTGAAGGCGTCCTGAAGCTCCTGCTGGTCGTGGAAGACGATCGCGGGGGCTTCGATGATATGGCGCTCCGGCTTGACGGCGGAAATCTTGATGACGGATTTGCCGAGATTACCGGTCAGCATCTTGAGACCGCCGGTGGGCTGGAACGGTGTTTCAATGCTGGAAAGCACCTTCGGATCGTGGCTCTGTTCAGGGGAGGGCTGGCGGGTGACCGCGCCCTTCTCGTCCAGTAGTGCATCCACGGTGTAGGCGGCCAGACCCTGTCCGAAGACGGTGCGCACATCGTCATGCACGAAGCCCTGTTTCAGGAGCTGCTTGATGAGGAAGCCCATACCGCCGGCAGCGTGGAAATGGTTCACATCGGCCAGCCCGTTGGGATAAACGCGGGCCAGCAGCGGCACGATGTCAGAGAGATCGGAAATATCCTGCCATGTGAGGATGATGCCTGCGGCGCGCGCCATGGCGATCAGATGCATGGTGTGATTGGTGGAACCACCGGTCGCATGCAGACCCACGACGCCGTTGACGATGGATCGTTCGTCGATCATCTCGCCAGCGGGGGTGAATTCGTTGCCCTGCGCGGTGATGGCGAGCGCTCTCTTGGTAGCCTCGCGGGTCAGCGCGTCACGCAATGGCGTGCCGGGATTGATGAAGGAGGAACCGGGCATATGAAAGCCCATGATCTCCATCAGCATCTGGTTGGAATTGGCGGTGCCGTAGAAGGTGCAGGTTCCGGGACCGTGGTAAGATTTGGATTCCGCTTCCAGCAACTCCGCGCGACCGACCTTGCCTTCGGCGTAAAGCTGGCGAATACGCGACTTCTCGTCATTCGGCAGGCCTGATGTCATCGGACCGGCAGGAATGAAGACCGCGGGCAGGTGACCGAAGGCGAGTGCGGCGATCACGAGGCCGGGCACGATCTTGTCGCACACCCCGAGATAGAGAGCCGCATCGAACATGTTGTGTGAGAGGCCGATCCCCGCAGCCATGGCGATGGCATCGCGGGAAAACAGCGAAAGCTCCATGCCGGGCTGCCCCTGGGTGACGCCGTCACACATGGCAGGTACGGCGCCGGCAACCTGAGCGATACCGCCCGCTTCCTTGGCTGCATCGCGGATGATTGCCGGGAAGGTCTCATAGGGCTGGTGCGCCGAGAGCATGTCGTTATAGGCGGTGATGATGCCGAGATTGGGAACCCGGTCGCCGGCAAGGATGTCCTTGTCGGCGGGGGAACAGACCGCAAACCCGTGTGCAAGATTGCCGCAGGAAAGCACGGAACGGTGAACGCCTTTTGAGACCTGCAGCCGCAGCCGCTCGAGATAGGTCTCGCGATAGGGCTTGGAACGTTCGACGATGCGGGCGGTGATGGCCTGAATGCGGGAATCGGCGGACATGGGCGTTCATCCTGTTCGTTGGGCGACAACCGGCGTTCCGGGAGGCGAATGCCGGTTGTCGTGTTTCAGTCTTCATGTCTTCGGGGCGCTTGTCGCGGGCCGCAGGAGCGGCCGTCGCGTCGGCTTATGGCGCCCAGTAAATATCCACTGGCGTTTCTGCCCGGTTCAGCACGGCACGGACGGGCATTTCTTCCTCATCCTCGCCCGACTGCGCCTTCTCCAGCGTCGCCTTCTTGGCGGCGCCTTCGATATGCAGCACCAGGAAATCGGCATCGTGCAGGCTGGAGAAGTTGAAGGTCAACCGCTCCTCGCCGGCATTCTCGGCCGCCATGGTCAAAACGCCGCGCGGCTCATCGAGATCAAGCGCTTCGTAGAGATTGTCTCCACCGGGAAAGAACGAGGCCGTGTGGCCATCCGTTCCCATACCGAGAATGACAACATCGAAGGGATCGCAGATCGCTTCGGTCTTGACGGTCGCAAGCGTTGCCGCATCCTCCGGCGAGGCCGCCGGCTGGAACAGCGGCACGAAATAAGCCGCCTTCGCCTTGTTTTGCAGAAGATTCTCGGCGACGAGACGATGATTGGAGCGATCGCTTTCCGGCGGCACGAAGCGCTCGTCCACCAGCGTCACGCTGATGTTGGGCCAATCGAGATCGTGCTGGGAAAGCGCCTGAAAGAACAGCTTCGGTGTAGAGCCGCCAGAGACCGCAATGCTTGCGGTCCCCCGTTCCTTGGTTGCCGCGTCGAGCCGCTGGGCGACATCAGCCGCAAGCGTATTGGCAAGATCGGAGGCGCTATCGAAGGCGTGGATTGTTTCGCTCATCCGCGCGCCCTCAGTCGGCATCGTGCCAGGTACGACCGTCACGCTCGATCAGTGCGATCGAGCCGCTCGGCCCCCAGGTTCCTGCCGTGTAACCCTGCACGCCCTGACCAAGCTCTTCCCAGCTCTTGAGAATTGGGTCAATCCAGTCCCATGCGGCCTCGACCTCGTCGCGGCGCATGAACAGCGTCTGGTTGGACCGGATGGTATCCATCAGCAGGCGCTCATAGGCGTCGGGGCTGCGCACGTTGAAGGCTTCGGCAAAGCTCATGTCCAGCGACACCTGGCGCAGGCGCATGCCGCCCGGACCGGGGTCCTTGATGAGGAGCGACTGCTTGACGCCTTCATCCGGCTGCAGACGAATGACCAGCTTGTTGGCCTCGATCTTGCCGGCCGCGTCGTCGAAGATCGAGTGCGGGATCTGCTTGAAGGTGACGACGATTTCCGAAACGCGGGTCGCGAGGCGTTTTCCCGTGCGGATGTAGAAGGGAACGCCCGCCCAGCGCCAGTTGGCGATCTCAGCCTTGATGGCGACGAAGGTTTCGGTGTTGGAAACGCCGCCTTCCAGCTCTTCCAGATAGCCCTTGACAGGGCCACCTGCGGAAGCGCCGGCGCGGTACTGGCCCCGAACCGTCAGCTTTTCGACGTTGCTGGTGTCGATCGGCTTCAGCGAACGCAGAACCTTCAACTTTTCGTCGCGCACGGCTTCGGCGTTCATGGAAGCCGGCGGCTCCATGGCGACGAGGCAGAGCAGCTGGAGAATATGGTTCTGCACCATGTCGCGCAACGCGCCGGCCTTGTCGTAATAACCGGCGCGACCTTCGAGACCGACTGCCTCGGCAACCGTGATCTGCACGTGGTCGATATGCGCGGAATTCCACAGCGGCTCGTAAAGCGCGTTGGCGAAACGCAGCGCCATCAGGTTCTGCACCGTCTCCTTGCCGAGATAGTGGTCGATGCGGAAGATCTGCTCTTCCTTGAAGACATGGCCGATGGTGTCGTTGAGTTCCTGCGCCGAGGCGAGGTCGCGGCCGATCGGCTTTTCAACGACGATGCGGGTCGAGCGGGTGATGAGCTTGTGTTCGCGGATCTTGTCGGCGATATCGCCGAAAATTCCGGGCGCGACAGCGAGATAGAAAGCGCGCACGCGCTCTTTACCTTCGTCCAGCAGCTTCTTCAGCACGTCCCAGCCATTGTTGCCCTTGGCGTCAACGGGCACGTAGAAAAGCCTGTTCAGGAACACGGCAACCTGCGCGTCGTCATACTCGCCGGCCTTCAGATGCTCCTTCAGGGCGTCCTGTGCGAATTTGCGATATTCCTCATGGGTCATGACCGAACGCGACGCACCAATGATGCGGGTCGGCTCCGTGAACTGCCCTTCGATCTGCCGGTGATAAAGGGCCGGCAGAAGCTTGCGCTCGGCAAGATCGCCCGTGCCGCCGAAAACGACACAATCAAAAGGTTCAACAGGAATGATCTGACTGCTCATATCGATTCTCTCGATCTTCAAGGGTTGGGGCATCAATAATCTAATCGATTTAAAAATGCCAGACTCAGTTATGTGAAATTATGAATTTTGCTTTTGCCGGTGTGCTTGCCGCCGGTAATGGACTGTAAACATTGGACTAAAACCTGTCTCGCAATGCAAACCACGAAAGCGCCAGGAAAAGCAGCGGCGCGCGCAGTGACTTTCCGCCCGGAAAGGCCGGCACTTTCAGCCGCGCGAATGGCGCCAGCATGTCCTTTTTGCCGAGCACCAGATCGGCATAAAGCTTGCCGCAATAATTCGACAGCATCACGCCGTGGCCTGAATATCCGCCGATGGAGGTGACACCTGGCATGACCTCACGCACGAAGACCTTGCGCGGTAGAGTGATGCCGACGGAGCCGCCCCAGGAATGGGTGATGTCGATATCCTTCAGCTCGGGATAGATTTCCGCGATCTGCCGGCGTATGTGGCTGGAAATATCCCGCGGCGTATCTGCCGTGTAAGCTTCGCGGCCGCCGAACAACAGCCGGTTATCGGCCGTCTTGCGGAAGTAACGCACCACAAACCGTGAATCCGCCACGGCCTCCCGGTCTGGAATGATGCCGGGGAAGGCATCCAGCGGTGCGGTTGCGCCGATGAAGGAGCGGATCGGCATGATATGGGCTGCCGTTATCGGTTCCAGATTGCCGATATAGGCATTGGTCGCAATCAACACCCGTGGCGCAGTGATGGTGCCGAAAGGGGTTTCGATGATGGTCTTGCCGCCCACTTGCCGGATGGATTTCGCAGGCGTCATCTCGTAAATCTGAGCACCCGCATCTTTCGCGGCTTTCGCAAGCCCGACCAGCAGCTTAAGCGGGTGTATATGGCCGGTGCCGGTGTCGCGGGTGCCGCCGAAATAATGAGTGGAGCCGACGCGTTTGCGCGCTTCGCCACGCTCCATGTAGGAAATATGCGGATAGCCGTAGCGGTTGTTCATCGCATCGACGCTGCGGCGATAGTCGTCCTCGTAACCTGCCTTGTGCGCCACATAGAGTTGGCCCGGCAGATAATCCATGTCGATGCCGCGGCTGCTTGCGAAATCGCGCACATAATTTTTGGCGTTTTCGGCGATGTCGAACAGCAGCTTCGATTGTTCGAAGCCAATCTCTTCCTCAAGCTCATCGGGGAAAGAGCGCTGGCCGGTGCCGAACTGGCCGCCATTTCGGCCGGAAGCGCCATCGCCAAAACGATGCGCTTCGATGAGGGCGACCGAGACGCCGTTTTCAGCGAGATTACAGGCGGCCTGAAGACCGGTGTAACCACCGCCGATGATCGCGACATCCACCTGCTTCGACCCATCGAGCGCGGGATAGTCCGGCCGCTCACCGATGGTTGCCTGATACCAGGATAGTCCCGGCGCAATCGGGCTTTGCCATGTCATGCTCGGGATTCCTTACACGTTGAGAAGCAGGAACTCGCGCTCCCAGGGGCTGATGACCTGCATGAAGGTCTCGAATTCCCCCCGCTTCAGACCGGCATAAAGGCCGACAAATTCGTGACCGAAGATCCGGTCGAACTGTGCTTCGCCCTCCAGCAAGGCGACCGCTTCAAGCAGGCCACGCGGCAGGTCGATAGAGCCCTCATTGGCCGTATCGGCGGTGGGTTCGGTCGGCTCGATGCTGTTGACGATGCCGAGCCAGCCGCAGCCGAGCGAGGCCGCGAGCGCCAGATAGGGGTTGGCGTCCGAGCTCGGCAGGCGGTTTTCGACGCGCCGCGCCTGCGGGCCGGAAATCGGCACGCGGAAGGCCGTCGTGCGGTTGTCGTAACCCCAGGCATTGTTCACCGGGCAGGCCATGTCAGGCGTCAGGCGGCGGTAGGAATTCACATAGGGCGCCAGCATGACCAGCGCATTCGGAACGTAACGCTGCATGCCGCCGACAAAGGAGAAGAATTCTTTGGAGGGGCTGCCATCTTCATTGGAGAAGATGTTGCGGCCGCTATCGATTTCTACCACCGACTGGTGGATGTGCATGGCCGAACCCGGCTGGCCCTGCATGGGCTTGGCCATGAAGGTGGCATAGATGCCGTGCTTCAGCGCGGCTTCGCGAATGGTGCGCTTGAACAGGAACACCTGGTCGGCAAGCTCGATCGGATCGCCATGGCGCAGGTTGATTTCCAGCTGTGCCGGCCCTTCCTCATGGATGAGCGTATCGATCTCCAGACCCTGCTTTTCGGAGAAGTGATAGATATCGTCGATCAGTTCGTCGAACTCGTTGATGCCGGCGATGGAATAGCTTTGACCTCCAACGATGGACCGTCCCGACCGGCCCTTTGGCGGATGCAGCGGATAGTCCGGATCGTCATTCATGGCGACGAGGTAGAATTCAATCTCCGGTGCGACAACCGGCTTCCAGCCCTTTTCGGTATAGAGCGAAAGCACGTTCTTCAAAACGTTGCGCGGCGTGTATGGCACGAAATTGCCTTCCGCATCCACCACGTCACAGATCACCTGCGCGGTCGGGTCGGTTTCCCAGGGCACGACGGAGAGGGTGGAAAGATCAGGCACCAGCTTCAGATCGCTGTCGCGCGGCTCGTAGCGGAAATTGGCGGTCTCATCGGGATATTCGCCCGATATCGTGTGGCGGTAGAGCGCCGAGGGTAGAGCAAGCGAGGTATCGCCCGTGAATTTCGCCGTCGGCATCATTTTGCCGCGCGGTACGCCGGCAAGGTCGGGCGTGATGCATTCTATGTCTTCTATCCCACGCGCCCTCAGCCATTGCGCGGCTTCGCGCCAGGAGGAAACGCCACGGGTGGAGGAAAGGTCGAGGGGAGGGGTCTTCTTTGCCATGGTTGCCTGTTTTTTCGGGCGGAGCATGGTTTTCTTGGCGGGCATGTATCACCGGGTCTGTGTTTCGACTGTCGCCATCATAACCGTAGTTTGGCAATTGGCGAGGGGGAAAGCGCCATTGACAAGCGGCGGCACTTGGAAAAGAGGAAAGGAAACGAAACGGATGGAATGATGGCAGATAAATGTGACGTGCTGATTTTGGGGGCGGGCGCCGCCGGCATGATGTGCGCCATCCGCGCCGGCCAGCGCGGCCGCTCCGTCGTCGTTCTCGACCATGCGAAAGCGCCGGGCGAAAAGATCCGCATCTCCGGCGGTGGTCGCTGTAACTTTACCAATATCCACGCCGGGCCGAGGAATTATCTCTCTGCCAACCCGCATTTCGCCAAATCCGCGCTTGCCCGATATACGCCGCGCGATTTCATCGCCCTTGTCGAAAAACACCGTATCTCCTGGCACGAAAAGACGCTCGGCCAGCTTTTCTGTGATGACAGCGCCAAGGATATCATCCGCATGCTGCTGGCTGAAATGCAGGCGGTGAATGCGAAGCTTCGGCTCGAAACGTCAGTCTCCGCCGTGACCCATGACGGCGGCCGTTTTCGGGTGTCGACCTCGGGTGGCGTCATCGAGGCGGAGAGCCTCGTCGTCGCGACAGGCGGCAAGTCTATCCCGAAGATGGGCGCGACGGGTTTTGCCTACCAGATCGCCGAACAGTTCGGCCTCAAGCTCATTGAAACCCGCCCCGGCCTCGTTCCGCTGACGCTTGATCCCGGTCTTCTGGAAAAGCTGAGCCCGCTTGCCGGTGTCGCTGTTCCGGCTGAGGTTTCCCATGGCAAAACCTCGTTTGAGGAAGCGCTATTGTTCACCCATCGCGGTTTGAGCGGTCCTTCCATACTGCAAATCTCCTCATACTGGCGCGAGGGCAATCCCATCCGCCTGAAGCTTGAGCCGCATCGCGATCTGGCCGCGGTGTTGAAGCAGGCCAAACAGAAAAACGGCCGTCAGTCCGCCCAGACCGCCCTGTCGGAGATCCTTCCGAAGCGGCTCGCCCAGCATGTCGTCGAACAATCCGGCCTCACCGGCCATCTTGCCGATATGTCCGACAAGGCTCTGGCGAAGCTGGCGGCAGAGGTGCAGGACTGGCAGATCAAGCCCGCCGGTTCGGAAGGTTATCGCACCGCGGAGGTCACGCTCGGCGGCGTGGACACGACCGGCCTCGATTCCCGCAGCATGGCGGCGAAATCCGTGCCCGGCCTCTATTTCATCGGCGAATGTGTCGATGTGACCGGCTGGCTCGGCGGTTATAATTTCCAGTGGGCCTGGGCGTCCGGCCAGGCGGCCGGCGAATTCGCGTGATCGTCTCTGGCCGTGGAAAAGATCGGATCTCTCTCCTTCGTCATGCCGGACTTGATCCGGCATCCAGCCATGGCGCTTCTGCGCCATAAGGAGTCTTTCGCGATTAAGGACTTGATCGCGCTCGACCCCGGAACTAGTCCGGGGTGACGGAGCTGATGAGACCTGTTCGCCAACCCAGTTTCAGTTGGTAAAGTTGTGGCCCTTCCTCGCGTTTTTAATAATCTGTTAACGGGGGAGGAGTCATCCTGACCAAATGCCAGCAAGGCCGGATCGCTCAATGATCCCGCTGCACATGATGTTACGCTGGAAGCCCTTAACAGGGCATGGGTCGGTTGAGTTTTTCGTCTGGAGCCCGCGCATGAACAGATCTGCACATCGCCGCCCTCGCGCCATTGCCATCGCCCGCACTGACAACGGGAGCCGGCAGTTGGCCTTTCGGCTGAGCCTCATCGCAGCCGGTGCTCTCGCAGCCCTTATCGCCCTCTTCCATTGATCGACGGCTTCTCGCCTTCACAAAGTTGATAAGCGCGCTGAAAAACCGTGACATCCGTGATGCCTCGGCCATATCCTTGTAAAACTTTTCTTCCTGCAGAATGGCTTCACGCCGTGTGCGCGGTCGCTGATTTTCAATAATGGCCCGTGCTGCAAAAATCGCGTGCATGTTCGCTCTCCTTCTTACTGCGGAGGGCCATGATGCACGCCGTTTTTTGATTTATCTGCGCAAGAAAATGCGCTACGTTTTTCAATTATGAAAAACGTCACCTGGGATTCCTACCAGCTTTTCCTCGATGTGTCACGAAGCGGTGGCCTGACGGGTGCCGCCGCGCTGACGGGCTTAAGCCCCGCGACCATAGGGCGGCGCATGGTCGAGCTGGAGGAGCGGATCGGCAAGGCGCTGTTCCACCGCAGCCAGACGGGATACGCCCTCACAGTGGACGGCCGTGCGTTGTTCGACAGACTTCAGGCCATGGAGAATGCGGCCAGGGATATCGAGGGGTGGCAGAAGGCGTCATCGGCCTCGTCCATCGTGCGGATTGCCGTGGGCACCTGGAATGCCTGGCTCTTGACCAGCAACTTCTCCGCCATCTGCACGGATCGCGATGATTTCCGCATCGACCTTTTTATTGCCGAGCAGAGGGCGTCTCTGGCGCATCGCGAAAACGATATCGGTATCCGCGCTTTCGAGCCGCAGGAGCGCAATCTCGCTGCCATCAAGACGGGGGAGGTTGCCTACGCTCCCTACAGGCTGCGCAATGCCGCCGCCACTGTCGCTGACCGCTGGCTGTCGGTAGCCGAGGAAAACGCCATTTCAACCTATCTTCGCTGGCCGCATGAAAACCGGAGCAACGAGATCGTCGTAACGGTGAACCGGCCAACGGCGCTTCTCGATCTTGTCCTGTCAGGGGCGGGGATCGCGGTGCTTCCCTGTTTTGTGGGCGATGCGGATGCGCGCCTCGTCCGGGAGGGCGGCGAAATCGAACCGCTGCGCCACAATCAATGGATCGTCATGAATAATGACGATCGCCACCGACCCGATATCAGGACAGTGGCGGATCGGATGACCCGTCTGATCAAGAGCCATTCCGATCTCTACGCCGGACGCAAGAGCCGCCCGGCATAGATGAAATTACATTCAGTTGTATAAATAAATTTTAATAATTTATAGTTGCGTGCGCATCAAAATATCCATAGGTTGCCTTTTGTAAGTTTAACCCTTTCAGGTTGAGGCCGCCATGATAGTTTCAGCATCATACGTAAATGCGATGTCCGCAGCAGGAACGCCGGAAGAAGCAGCAAAGCTCTTTTATGCAGCAGTCAGTAAGGGGCTCGCGGCAGTTGTTGCCGATGCTCTTTCGCAATCCGTCACGGCAATTGCGCCGGCAGCCTCAGGCACCAAAATCGCAGGCTGGGAAAAGCTCGTGGGAGGCGTGGCGATGCATCTGGCGTGGGAATCGCCGGCCGTTCTGAACCCGATTCCCCTGACGCAACTTGCCTGCTTCGCTCCCTATGCGCCCCAACTCCAGGGTAACGTGGAGGCGATGGGCGTCAATGTAAGCATCGGCGTTTCCGTGTCGGCGAGCTTCTGAGGCGGCCACTTCTGACGTTTGCACTGAAGGCCGGAACATCGATTATGATGTTCCGGTCTTTCGTTTCACGCGGCGTCACGCCCCTGCGCAACGATGACGGGGATAAGCAGATCACCCCAGTTGCCGCCGCCGCCATGGTGGCGGGCCGAGCGGACCAGCTCGACGGAAACGCCGGCCTCGACGGCTTTCATGACGGCCTGGTTGAGGCGGTGCAGGTCATTGGCCAGCATGCGGATGGCAGCCTGCTGATCCTGCGTCATGGCGGAGGATTGCTCCTCGGCGCGTTCCTTGACGTGCGTCTTGATGGGATTGTGGGCGTTCATGGCATTTCTCCTCTCGTTATTGTCAGGGGTTTTTGATCTGCTTTGCAAGCCCTTCCCGCGATGGGGAAGGGCGGTTTTCTTGATTTATTCGGCCGCCGGGCGGAACTGGTCGTGCTCGGTGGATTCCTTCATGGCTGTGGTGGACGACGCGCCGCCAGAGATCGCCAGAGACACGGCGTCGAAATAGCCGGTACCGACTTCGCGCTGATGCTTGGTGGCGGTGTAACCATTGGCCTCTGCTGCGAATTCCGCCTCCTGAAGCTCGGAATAAGCCGCCATCTGCCGGTCCCTGTAGCCGCGCGCCAGTTCGAACATCCCGTAGTTGAGCTGGTGGAAGCCAGCGAGCGTGATGAACTGGAACTTGTAGCCCATCGCGCCTAGCTCGCGCTGGAACTTCGCAATCGTCGCGTCGTCGAGGTTCTTTTTCCAGTTGAACGACGGCGAGCAATTGTAGGCGAGCTTCTTGCCCGGATGCACCTTGTGCACGCCTTCAGCAAACCTGCGCGCCTGTTCCAGATCCGGCTTTGATGTTTCGCACCAGATCAGGTCGCAATAGGGCGCATAAGCCACCGCGCGGGCAATGCAGGGCTCCAGACCGTTCTTGACCTGATAAAAGCCCTCAACGGTGCGCCCGGCATCATAATCCACGAAGGGACGGTCGCGCTCGTCGATGTCAGAGGTCAGAAGCTTGGCGGCCTCCGCGTCCGTGCGGGCGATGACCAGCGTTGGTACACCCATAACGTCGGCCGCAAGCCGTGCTGCCGTCAGGTTGCGGATGTGCGCCGCCGTCGGGATCAGAACCTTGCCGCCGAGATGGCCGCACTTCTTTTCCGATGCCAGCTGATCCTCATAGTGAACACCTGCTGCACCTGCCTCGATGAAGGCCTTCATGATCTCGAAGGCGTTGAGCGGCCCGCCGAAACCGGCCTCCGCATCGGCAACGATCGGCGCGAACCAGGTGTCGACAGAAAGGCCCTTGCCCTCCGCGGTCTCGATCTGGTCGGCGCGTTGCAGGGTGCGGTTTATGCGCTTGGCCAGCTCCGGCGCTGCATTGGCGGGATAGAGCGACTGGTCCGGATACATGGCCGAGGCCGTGTTCGCATCCGCTGCAACCTGCCATCCCGAGAGATAAATCGCCTTCAGCCCGGCGCGAACCATCTGCATGGCCTGGTTGCCCGAGAGCGCACCCAGCGCATTGACGAAATTCTCCTCGTTGATCAGCTTCCACAGCCGGTTCGCACCCATTTCGGCCAGCGAATGGCGGATTTCGACAGAGCCGCGCAGCCGCTCCACGTCGGCGGCGGTATAGGTGCGCTCGATGCCGTCGAAACGTCCCTGCGGTGCGCCCGGAACAAGTTTGTAAAAATCCGTCATACTTCTCTCTCCCATGATAAATGCGGTTTTCGTAGCGGGCCGTCTTGAACATCATATGGCGCCGTTTGATGTGACTACATTTACATTTCTCGAGATTTGATCGCCAGAACAAACATAAAAACAGTGACTTGAAAGAGGTTATCCTGTAGTGTGCATGACAGAGTGACGCTGTAAAAATGTAAATTTTGTAAAAGAGTATGATCCGTCGATTTTGTAATGGAATTGTATGTGTTGACGGGGGTGGAGGGGAAAGGCTGTGTCGGAAAACAAGATTTTTGCGGGCCCGCGCGTGCGCCGCATTCGCAATGGTCTCGCGCTGACGCAGACGGCCATGGCCGAGGCGCTGGCGATTTCGCCGTCCTATCTCAATCTCATCGAGCGCAACCAGCGGCCGCTGACGGTGCAGCTGCTTTTGAAGCTCGCTTCTGTGTACAAGGTCGATCTGGATGACCTGCAGGGCGAAAGCGCCGGTTCCGCCGGGCAGCTGCGCGAGGTCTTCGCCGATCCGCTGCTGGTCGGCGAAGTGCCGTCGCCGCAGGAACTGATTGAGGTCGCCGATGCCGCGCCCAATGCGGCAAGTGGTGTTCTCAAGCTATACCGGGCTTACCGGGAACAGGCGCAGCGCCTCTCCGATCTCTCAGATCTTCTGGCGCGGGAGGGTCATGAAACGATGCTTTCCTCCACCCGCCTGCCGATCGACGAGGTGCGACACGTCTTTGAAAACCGCCCGGCCTACTTCCATTCCATCGATGCGGCTGCGGAAGACCTCCACAAACATTTGTCGACGGGCGATGATCTCGCCTCCGGCGTTCGCGCATGGCTCCAGAAAAACCACGGCATCGTGGTCCGCACCCTGCCGGTTCACGCTATGCCGAACCTCCGGCGACGTTACGACCGGCATTCCATGCGGCTTTTTTTATCCGAGCGCCTGTCGCAGCCGGATCAGCTGAGGGAAATGGCGATGGAGACCTGCCTTCTGGCGCTGCGCGAAGAAATCGGTACGGAGCTTGAAGGGCTTGGCCTGAAAGGGGAAGAGGCGAGACGCATTGCCCGCTTCGAACTGGCGCGTTACGCCGCTCATGCGTTGATGATGCCCTATGGCGCATTCCTCGGCGCCGCCCAGCGGGCGAAGTACGATCTCGATGTCTTGCGGTCGCGCTTCAACGTATCGTTTGAACAGGCGGCCAATCGCCTCGTCAGCCTGCAGCGGCCGTCAGCCGCGGCGATCCCGTTTTTCCTGATGGAAATCGACAATGCCGGTAACCGTTTTCGCCTTGCGGGGGCCGGCGGTTTTCCAAGGGCGCGTTTTGGCGGCCTCTGTCCGCGTCTCAATATTCATGCGGCTTTCGCCCAGCCGGGACAAGTGCTCGTGGAAGCGGTCGAGATGCCCGACGGGGATGCTTTCCTCACGGTGTCGCGCACGCTGGAAGGTCCGCAGGCTGGTTTCGGCGAGAGGGTGCGGCGAACGGCGGTGCTTCTGGGCTGCGATTTCGCTCAGGCGGCAGAGACCGTCTATGGCCCGGCCGCTTCGGGCGCTGCGCCCGTCGCCGTCGGTCCTTCGTGCCGGCTGTGCGAAAGACAGGGCTGTCTTTCGCGGGCGGAAGCGCCGCTCACGCGGCCGCTGGGGCTGGATGAAATGGTCACCGGCCTCAGTGTTTTCGACTTCCAGTAAGTGTTTTCATTCGCTTTTTTGCGATCGGAACACATTTGGTTGAAAATGCTGTGCTGCACATTTCCCCCTTGCTCCCTTCTGTTTTCCTTTCTAGTCTCTCCGAAAAAAGGGGATCACGCTCCCGTCGTGAGGATGCGTTAACAGGAGACATCATGAAAAACCGTTCTCTCCGCCTGACCTTGGCTCTCACCACCGCGCTCGTTGCAGCAGGCTCGGCAATGGCCCAGGAAAAGGTCGTCCACGTCTATAACTGGTCGGATTATATCGACGAATCGATCCTCGCCGATTTCACCAAGGAAACCGGCATCAAGGTCGTCTATGACGTTTTCGACAGCAATGAACTTGTGGAAACCAAGCTGCTGGCCGGCAGCTCCGGATATGATGTCGTCGTGCCTACCGGCCCCTTTCTCGCCCGCCAGATCAATGCCGGCGTGTTCCAGAAACTTGACAAGTCCAAGTTGCCGAATCTGAAAAACATGTGGCCCGAGGTTTCCGAGCGTCTGGCGAAATACGACCCCGGCAACGAATATGCCGTGAACTACATGTGGGGCACCACCGGCATCGGTTATAACGTCGCCAAGGTGAAGGCTGCGCTGGGCGATGTTCCGGTCGATAGCTGGGATATTCTGTTCAAGCCGGAAAATGCTGAAAAGCTGAAATCCTGCGGCATCAATATTCTCGATGCGTCGGACGAGACCTTCGCCATTGCCATGAATTATCTCGGCAAGAACCCGGACAGCAAAGAAACCGCCGATCTCGAGGCGGGCGGCGATGTCTACATGAAGATCCGCCCCTATGTGAAGACCTTCAACTCCTCCGCCTATATCGATGAACTGGCGAATGGCGACAGCTGCATCACCATCGGCTGGTCGGGCGACATCCTCCAGGCGAAGAGCCGCGCCGAGGAAGCCAAAAATGGCGTCGAGGTGAATTATGTCATCCCGAAGGAAGGCACCTACATGTGGTTCGACAACCTTGCCATCCCGGCGGATGCCAAGAATGTCGAAGAAGCGCACGCCTTCATCAACTATCTGATGCGGCCGGAAGTCATTGCCAAGGCGTCGAACTACGTTCAGTACGCCAATGGCAACCTTGCTTCGCAGGCGCTGATGGATGAGTCTGTCGCCAAGAACCCGGCAGTCTATCCCGATGCCGAGACGATGAAGAAGCTCTTCACGATCTCGCCTTACGGACCGAAGGAACAGCGCGTGCTGAACCGCGTCTGGACGCAGATAAAGACCGGCAGCTGACACCTCCGCCCGCTGGTTGAGGAACGGCCGGCGGGCCTGTTCCTCTGATCCTTTGCCGGCAGGTCCGTTACCTGCCGGTATTGCCCGCCCCGAAGCATCGATCGACAGACCAACGGGATTTGAGGGTAGGGTGAATGGCGAAAACTCTAGGGCCGGTCAAACGCAAATTTAGCCCCTGGGACAATCCCGATGCGGTGCCCTTCATCCGCTTTGAAAACGTCACCAAACGTTTTGGTGATTTCGTCGCCGTCAACAATCTGACGCTTGATATTTACGAGCGTGAGTTCTTCTCGCTGCTTGGTCCGTCGGGCTGCGGCAAGACCACGCTGATGCGCATGCTGGCTGGTTTCGAGGAGCCGACCGAGGGCCGCATCCTGCTGCAGGGCAAGGATATTTCCGGCGTTCCGCCCTACAAGCGGCCCACCAACATGATGTTCCAGTCCTATGCGCTTTTCCCGCACATGTCGGTAGAAAAGAACGTCGCTTTCGGTCTGGAGCAGGATGGCCTGCCCAAGGCGGACATCGTCGCCCGGGTCGAGGAAATGCTGCGCCTCGTCAAGCTCACGGAATTCGCCAAACGCAAGCCGAGCCAGCTTTCCGGCGGGCAGCGGCAGCGCGTGGCGCTTGCCCGATCGCTTGCCAAGCGGCCGAAGGTGCTTCTCCTCGATGAGCCGCTCGGCGCGCTCGACAAGAAGCTGCGTGAGGAAACGCAATTCGAACTGATGGATATCCAGACCAATCTCGGTCTCACCTTCCTCATCGTCACCCACGATCAGGAAGAGGCGATGACGGTGTCGGACCGCATCGCCGTCATGGACAAGGGCATTGTCGTGCAGGTGGCGACGCCCGCCGAGATATATGAAGCGCCGAACAGCCGCTACGTGGCCGATTTTATCGGTGACATCAATATTTTCGACGCCAATGTCGTCGCCAATGCTTCCGATATCGGCAGGCCCGGCCTCGTGACACTGGATTGCGACGGGCTGAAGGTGGCGGTTGAGCAGGAATGCGCCGCTGCCGCCGGTAGCCAGGTGGCTTTCGCCATCCGGCCGGAAAAGGTGCGCATCTCGCTCGATCAGCCTGCCGATAGCAGCATCAACTCCGCCTATGGTGAGGTATGGGATATCGGCTATCTGGGCGACTTCTCGGTCTTCATCGTCAAGCTTGCCGATGGCCGCGTCATCCGCGCCGCACAGGCAAATGTCTCGCGTCTCGTGGATCGCCCGATTATCTTCGGCGATATGGTGTGGCTGAACTGGAAGCCGGACTCCGGCCTCGTCCTGACGCGCTGAGGGAGGCTTCGATGGCGATCACCACTCCCGAAAACCGGCAAAGCCCCTGGCGCTGGCTGGTCGTCGCGGTTCCCTATTTCTGGCTGCTGCTGTTTTTTGCGGCCCCCTTTTTCATCATCTTCAAAATCTCGCTGTCGGATACGGCGATCTCCATGCCGCCCTATACCCCTGTCTTCGAAGGCTTATCGAGGCTCGGTGATTTCTTTTCGCAGCTGGATTTCGAAAATTACCTCTTCCTGACGGAAGACCCGCTCTACATCGACGCCTATCTGTCGTCGTTGCGCATCGCCTTCATTTCCACCTTCCTGCTTTTGCTGATCGGTTATCCCATGGCGCTGGCCATGGCCCGCGCGCCGTCTTCCGTGCGGCCGACGCTGGTTATGCTGGTGATCCTGCCTTTCTGGACTTCGTTCCTGATCCGCGTTTACGCCTGGATCGGGATTTTGAAGCCGGAAGGCCTGCTGACGGTGCTGTTCCAGTGGCTTGGATTGCTCGGGCCGGACCAGCAGGTCAACATCTTCCGCACCGAAACCGCGATCTTCATCGGTATCGTTTATTCCTACTTGCCCTTCATGGTACTGCCGCTTTATTCCGCGCTGGAAAAGCTGGACAATACGCTGCTGGAAGCGGCCGCCGATCTGGGTTGCCCGCCTTGGAAAGCCTTCTGGAAGATTACGTTCCCGCTCTCCCTGCCGGGTGTCGTGGCCGGCTCGATGATCTGCTTCATCCCGATAACAGGTGAATTCGTCATCCCCGATCTGCTCGGCGGCGCACAGACGCTGATGATCGGCAAGACGCTCTGGACGGAATTCTTCGGCAACCGCGACTGGCCGCTGGCATCAGCCGTTGCCGTGCTGCTTCTGCTGTTGCTGGTCGTGCCTATCGCCATCTTCCAGAACCAGCAAAAGAAGGTGGGGTGAGGCCATGAAGCGCGGAAAATTTGACATCACCGTCCTCACACTCGGTTTTGCCTTTCTTTACATACCGATCATCATCCTGATCGTTTATTCCTTCAATGCTTCCAAGCTTGTCACCGTCTGGGGCGGCTTCTCGCTGCAATGGTACAGGTCCATGTGGTCGAATGAAGGGTTGATGGATGCCGCCTGGGTGACGCTGCGCGTGGGTATCCTCAGCGCCACCATCGGCACCATCCTCGGGACACTCGCGGCGCTGTCGTTGACGCGCTTTGCGCGTTTTCCGGGCCGGGTGCTGTTTTCCGGCATGATCTATGCCCCGCTCGTCATGCCGGAGGTGATTACCGGCCTGTCGCTGCTGCTGCTCTTCGTGGCCGTCGGCGTGGATCGCGGTTTCTGGACGGTGGTCATTGCGCACACCACCTTTACCATGTGTTATGTGGCGATTGTGGTGCAGTCGCGTCTTTTGACCTTTGATCGAAGTCTCGAGGAAGCCGCGCTTGATCTTGGTTGCCCACCGGTCAAGACCTTCTTCCGTATCACCCTGCCGCTGATCTTTCCCGCCGTTATTGCCGGCTGGATGCTGGCCTTTACCCTGTCGCTCGATGATCTCGTCATTGCCAGCTTCGCCACCGGACCGGGTGCGACGACGCTGCCGATCAAGATCTATTCGCAGGTTCGCCTCGGCGTGACCCCGGAAATCAACGCCATCTGCACCATCCTGATCGGGCTTGTGACCGTCGGCGTCATCGTCGCCTCAATCGCCTCGAAGCGCACGGAGTTGCAGCGGATGCGCGATGAACACGCCGCGGCGCGAAATTGACCGGAGAGAATTCTCCGATTTCTTCGCGTTACTGTTGAAACGCCAATAAAATCAGAAACCTGTAATTTAGTTTCGGGGCTTTACGGTTCCAGAATAGGAATTTTCGTCGGTGATTGATCGATTTTGGTTTTAACTGCTTGTTAATGGGAGTTGGCGGAAAGTAAACCCAACGCAGGGTCGTCATATGACTGATGGCCGGGATTGATAATTTCCATCTGGCGAGATTGTCCCCCTTTCTCTCGTTGAAAAGCACACCTTATCCAGGCGGCCGCAAGGCCGCCTTTCTTTTTTTGTCTCATTGCCGGGACGTTCATCGGTTTTCAGGATGATCCATCGATCTGGAAACGAGAAGGACGGGGACAAGCCCGGCGATGATGATGATGATCGCCGGTACGGCGGCATCCTGCACCTTGGAGCGTGAGGCATTCTCGTAAACAAGCGTGGCAAGCGTATTGAAGCCGAAGGGTCTCAGCAGGATGGTTGCCGGCAACTCCTTCATGGATTCGATCAGGACCAAAAGGAAAGCGGTCAACGCCGCGGGCCGCATATTGGGCAACAGCACCCTGAACAGCGTCTGCGCCCGGTTCCGCCCAAGCGTTCGCGAAGCCATGTCGATATGCGGCGAAAGCTTCTGGAAACCGGCATCCAGCGTGCCTTCCGCCATGGTCATGAAACGCACGGCGTGCGCATAGATGATGGCAAAGGCGGTGCCGGAGAGCAGCAGGCCGGTGGAAAAGCCGAAATGTGTACGGAAGAACCCGTCCACCCCGTTGTCGAGAGCCGCGAGTGGAATGAGCACGCCGATGGCGAGCACCGTTCCCGGCACCCCGTATCCCATGGAGCCGAAGCGGGCGGCAAACTTCGAGGTTCGTGACCGGCCCGTGCGGATGGCGTATGAAAAGACGAAAGCCGCAACCAGCGTTATCAGGGCCGTGGCAAAGGAAACTTCGAGGCTGTGCCCGAGTGCCTTGAGAAGTTTCGGCGCAAGCAGCGCATCGAACCGTTTGGCCGCGTAACCACCCAGCACGATGACGGGAATGAGAAAGCCACTCGTCACGGGCAGGAAGCAGAAAACAGTTGCCGCACCGCGCCGCCAGCCGGTCAGCGACTTCAGCCGATGGCGCTGCGTCATGTTTGTCGCCTTGGGTGCGCCGAAGCGCTGTTTTTCCCGGGCGTTGCGTTCGATTACGATGAGCGCGCCGACGATGATGAGGATGACGGCGGCGATCTGCGTTGCATTGGCGAGATTGCCGCGGTTGAGCCAGGTCTCGTAAATGGTGAAGGTCAGCGTCTGCACGCCGAGATATTCGACCGCGCCGATATCGTTGAGGGTCTCCATCAAGACCAGAGAAAGCCCGATGGCAATCGCCGGTCGCGCCATGGGCAATTGTACGGAGAAGAACACGTTGAGAGGCTTTGCGCCGAGCGTGCGTGCGGCTTCGGCTGCAAAACGCCCCTGCATGGAAAAGGCGGCACGGGCCGAGAGATAGACATAGGGATAGAGCACCGAGCTCAGGACGATGACCGCACCGCCGAGGGAACGGATATCGGGAAACCAGTAGTCGCGGATGCTGTGATAACCGAAAGCGGCACGCAATAAGCTCTGCACGGGCCCGGTAAAGTCGAGAAACTCACCGAACGCATAAGCGGCGAGATAAGATGGAATGGCGAGCGGCAGGACGAGCGCCGCCGACAGCAGCCGCCGCAGCGGAAACTCGAACGTGGTGACGAGCCAGGCGCAGACAATGCCGAAGAAAGCGGTCGTCGCTGCCGTTGCTCCGAGCAGCATGAACGTACGAAATCCGGCTCGCGGCAGGACGTTCACGAGAAGATGTCGCCACCCCTCCGTGCTGCCGGTCAGCGCCAGCCAGAAGATCGCCAGAACGGGCATGGCGGCGATGGCCGAAACAATGATGGCCGCAATCGGCAATAGAGAAACGCGTTTTGTCGCGGGAAGGGGAACCGTCATGGGCATGCGAGCCTGCTGTCCTGCATAGGCCTTGACCGGCTGGTTCTCCAGCCGGCGGCTTTCGCATTGCTACGCCCGCATGACCTCAGTTGGCAAGGACCCGCTGTGACGGAAAGGTGATTTCCACCAGCGTGCCTTCGTTGGGTGTCGAGGTGATGGAGAAATTCGCCCGGTTGGCGTCCACCATGGCCTTGGTCAACGGCAGGCCGAGCCCGGTGCCGTCACCGCGTACACGTTTGCCGGAAGAAGCCACCTGCCGGAACGGCTTCATCGCCTGTTCCAGTTCCGCCCGCGTCATGCCGATACCGGTGTCGCGGATGCGAAGCGACACGCTGCCATTGGCCTCATAGGCGGTGGACACGACAATCTGCCCGCCCGAAGGGGTGAAGCGAATGGCGTTCGACAGGATGTTCAGCACGATCTGCTTGATCGATCGCAGGTCGGCGACGATCTGCGGCACCGATTGCGCAAGCGCCGTGCGGATGATGACGCGCTGGTTGTTCGCCTGCGGCTGCACCAGCGAGACCGCTTCGGCCACCGTTTCGTTG
Organism: Agrobacterium sp. FDAARGOS_525; assembly: GCF_003938925.1. Lineage (NCBI taxonomy): Bacteria > Pseudomonadati > Pseudomonadota > Alphaproteobacteria > Hyphomicrobiales > Rhizobiaceae > Agrobacterium > Agrobacterium sp. FDAARGOS_525. Next base: position 1,693,953 of record NZ_RKIU01000003.1, read on the forward strand.
AGCGGGACGGCGATGAAGTCGACATCCATCTGCCCCGCCTCGATCTTGGATATATCGAGGAGATCGTTGACGATATCGAGCACATGCCGGCCGGAACGACCGATATCATTGGCGTATTCCACATAACGCGGATGGCCGATCGGCCCGAAACGTTCAGTCGCCATCATGTCCGCAAAGCCGATGATGGCGTTGAGCGGCGTGCGGATTTCGTGGCTCACGCGCGCCAGGAAGTCGGTCTTGTGCGCATTGGCAGTTTCCGCCGCGCGCTTGGCGTTGCGCAGTTCTTCTTCGGTGCGCTTCCACTGGGTGATGTCGCGGATTACGGCGCAATAGCCATGTGAGGATTTGAGCCGCCCGATGGTCATGAACAGCGGCAGGAAACCGCCGGATGCTTCGCGGCCGATCACTTCGCGGCCATCGTTCAGCACGCTCGCAACACCGTTATTGGCGAGGCCGGAGAGATAGTCCAGCACGGCGCGCTGGCTCTCATGGGCAAAGAGCGCGACGAAAGGCTTGCCGGCAATTTCGCCATTGTCATAGTTGAACAGCGCGCTGGCCGAGCGGTTGAGGGAGCGGATTTCGCCCTCGTCGCCCAAAAGCACCACGCCGTCAGTGGCCGTTTCAAGAATGGAGTGCAGTTCCTCGACTTCGCCCTGAAGCAGGGAGATGCTGCCGGCTTGCGCGCTCTGCGCCGCAGTGTTTTCATTGGCGGCGGCAACCGGCGCTGCTTTTTCTTCCAGCGGAACGAGAGAAAGCATCAGCGCCTTCGTCTCTTCCCAGCGGATGGATTGCAGCCGCGCTCTGACAGGAATGATATCGTTTTCGGCGCTGACAACCACCATGCCGCCTTCATTGTCAGGCATGTCTTCGAGCTCCTGCCTCTGCAGCAGGGCTTCCAGCCCACCCACTTCTTCGAGTTCGGCCAGAGAGTCATAACCCGTCAGCCGCAGGAAATCCGGATTGGCATGGATCAGCCTGTCGCCGGCATGCACGAGAAGGGCAACGGGCATCTGGTCCAGCGTCTCGGCCGTCAGCGCGTCGGCGGGGCGAGGTACAGGACTGACCATTGCTGCCGCGACTTCGGCAACCGGCCGCTCTTCGGCGACGGCCTGCTGCTGCATTTCGTCCGAACCGCTTTCCGCTACGGGTTCGCTGACGGCCGCAGGCTGTTCACCCCGAACATAGTCGGCAAAAAGATCGTCGTCCTGCGCTGGCGCCGTGGCCTTGAGGTCAGTATCGGAAGGTGCGCTGTCAGGCGCATCCGCATCCACGTCCTGTTTAATATCATGCGTGTCCGAACCGATGGAAACGGTTTCCGCATCCGTTTCCCGGCCGTCTTCGAAAGCAGTATCCGCTGGCGCCAGGGCGCGGCCGATTTCGCGGAAGGCGGCCTGCTCACCGGCGGTCAGGCCTTCGCGGGAGCGCGAACGGCGCTCTTCCAGACGAACGATCTTGTCGGAGGAAGACGGTTCCGGTGCAGTTGCCGGGGCTTCGAATTCGGGCGGGGTGTAATCATGATGCTGTTCGTCGGTCGAAACGTCGTCCGCTGCATCGTCTGCCGCTCCGACCTCCGCGGCCGGGATTTCATCGTCAGTAGCCGATCCGGGAGTGTCCTCCGCATCGTCATCCTCATCGATGAAGGCCAGCAATTCATGGCTCGTGCTGTCGACGGTTGGCTCCGGAGAAGCCTCCGCCGGATCAGACTCTTCGCCCTTCAAGAAGGTAAGGCCGATGGCGTGCGGGTCCTCTGTGGCGTCGGCCAGGCGCACGATGCCGAAACCGCGAAAACCGTCAAATTCCCGTGAGCGGGTATAGGTAGGCAGGGCGGCGAGATCGATCGGCACCATCAGCGATGTGCCTTCCACCGGCCAATGGATTGTCTTGCCCGACCACGTGTCGCGGCGGCCGAGAAGCTCACGGATCTTGCCGTCGGGATCGAGATTGAACAGGGCGGCGACGTCGGCAAAGCCCATGCCCTCCACCGCAGCCGCCCTGGCACCCACGGCCTCGGCAAATTCATGAGAGATGGAGCTGAACCGTCCTTCAGCGTCGATTTTCCAGACGAAACGGGATGCACGGGCGCCCGCGTTGAAGGCAAAAGGCTGGGCCTGTTCGACTGCTTCGGTCTCGATTGCAGCATCCTCGTCCGCCGGTGGCGCAACCGGGGATGCCGCGTTTTCGGTTATCTCGTCCTTTGCGACGAAACTCTCCGCATCGAGAGCCTCTTCGGCGGGTTCGTCGTCCGTCTTCTTGGTGAAGGGCGCCTCCGCCTCATCCTCATCCAGTTCAAAAAGATCGGCAATGTCGTCAGTCATCGCCACGTCCGCAGCCGCATCGGCGTCCTGCGTGAAAAGCGCTGCGGGGGCCTCCGGCTTCTCTTCCGCAAAGGGCAGAAGCCTGTCTTCATCCTGTCCGGATACCGCTTCTTCCTCCGCGTCGGACGGCTGCTCCTGCGGGTCTTCCACCTCTTCGATGTCTGCAACAGCATCGAGAACGGCGTCGAAAGAGGCGGCTGTTGCGACAACAGGCGCCGTCTCTGCAACCGGCGACGCAGGTTCGGCGACCGGGACGTCCTGCGGCTTGTCCTCGGCAAAACCATCGGGGTCGAGTGTGCCCAGTGCGGTTTCGACGACGAAGATCAGGTTGAGTTCGGGCGTGGTGGTGATTTGGCCGGCGGCTGCGGGCAGATAACCCTTTCCGGTGGGTACCGGGCGTTTGACGAGATGCCCCGATTGGCGCGCCGCCATTCCGACCAGTGTTCTGGCCGTATGCGGGGTGATGCCGAGTGTAGAGAAGCCGGGCGAGGCGGCAACGATCCGGTTGTCGCCATCGGTGACTGCCATATGGATATCGGGGTCGTCGAAACCTTCGATCATGCGCCGGGCGCATTCCACCATGTCGGGCTCGGCCTGATCGGCGCGGGCAGAAAAGAGTATCGCGGTTTGGCCGGGCTCGGCCTCAATGATCTCCGCGCGCGCAGTCGCGGCAATGCTGCGGAAACCGGAGGTGATGCGGATCGTGAAGGGCAGGCTGTCGCCGGTCTTTGAAAGCCGCGCCGCCGTGGCCGCCAGTTGGCGGAATGTCACATCCTGCCGCTTCGGCCCCTGTTCCAGAAAGTCATAAACCATCGGCGTGCCAAACAGGGCAGCGCCGCGTCCATTGGCCCATAGAACATGTCCAAGATCGAGCGAGAACAAAGCCATCGCTTCACCGCGCCCGAAACCTTCACGCACCCGTTCATGCACTGCGATATCGATAAAGGGATACTGGACGGCGGGCATGTCGAAACCTATTCTGGCACTACCGGACCTTGCGGGCTCCCGGCTTCCTCATGAAACCGAAACGTAAACCCGCCGAGGCATCACGTTAACAGAATTTTAAATAACTTCACAGGGTCGCCGGGTCCACCGCCCGGCTTATGAATCACCAAATAGAGTTAACATCAACAGCCTCAATGCCGGCTTTCCGGTGTCAGCCCGCGCTGGAAAAGCGCTTGCCTTTCGCTGCCTTTTTTCGCAAAATTCGGATAGGGACTTGCAAATGGGAAAAACACCTTTTATGTGACCCCCCGTGGCGCCGCTTTGGCGTTTGATGTGCGGTTGTAGCTCAGTTGGTTAGAGCGCAGGTTTGTGGCACCTGAGGTCGGTGGTTCGACCCCACTCAACCGTACCATTCCCCTCTCCCAGTAAGTTTATATGTCACAAGGACTTACCGGGAGAGGGGAAAGTCTATTCCACCGCTGGTCAGATATCCCGTTTTCCCGGAAAATAATCTTTGCGGTCACACGGCGCGCGGGTCGTGTTAGGGGCCCTGCGGTTTCAGTCCGGCAAAAACCATTTGGCTAAAATCTCTTGCGCTGGTATTGTCTGCCCAACGAAACCTTATGAAAGCCTGCAGCATAGCGTCTACGCTTGTGCGCGGCGAAATGGACAAGACAGTGATCGACCCCGGAAACGGCCCAAAGCCGTCGGAACAAGGGGCGTCGGTGGCAAACAAAGGGAAAGCGAAGCGTTCCCGTCGTGGCAAGAAACACAAGCGTGACGGTAAGCTCCGTGACGCCTCTGTGTTGTTGCATGATGTTGCCGCGGATGTTCCGGCCGGTTCCTCCTATGTATCGGCGCTCGAGCCGGATGCCGAGCCGCGCAAGAGAAAACGTCGCAGGCGTTCTCGAGGCAAGGGTGCGTCTCAGCCTGCATCTGCGGCTTCCCCTGCACAGGTCCAGGCTTCAGCTGCAATTGACCCGGCCAATCCATCCTCCGTACCACCCGGTGGCGGGCGTAAGTCGCGTAACCGCAAACGCGGGCATCGCGATCCGCGTGGACGTGATCCGCAGGGCCGCCCGCTTGTCCCCAGCCATGCACCGAAACACGTCGGCAAGCAGAACGGTCGCGCCGGCGGCTCCGCGCAGGACCAGCACCGGCAGCAATCGGAAACATCAGCCCGTCACCCAGGGCGGCAGCACGAGCATGGCCCGGACGCGCCGGCGGATATGTATGCCGCGCTTGATCTCGGCACCAACAATTGCCGCCTGCTGATTGCGCAGCCGACGCGGCCCGGCCAGTTCCGGGTGGTCGATGCGTTTTCGCGCATCGTGCGGCTGGGTGAAGGGCTGGTATCGAGCGGCCGGCTTTCCGATGATGCTATGGACCGCGCGGTTGAAGCACTCAAGGTCTGCGCCGCAAAACTCTCCGGCCGCCCGATCCGGCGCATGCGGCTCATCGCCACCGAGGCTTGCCGCGCTGCGTCGAATGGCGAGGAGTTTCTGGCGCGTGTTACGCGGGAAACGGGGCTTAAACTCGAAATCATCAGCCGCGAGACGGAAGCCCGCCTTGCGGTTTCGGGCTGCGCCTCCCTCGTCGGCCGTGAAGCGCGTTCCGTCGTGCTGTTCGATATCGGCGGCGGATCGTCGGAGATCGCCGTCATCAAGGTCGGGGAGAACCGCTCGAACCGGCTTGCCAACCACATCACCCACTGGACCTCGCTGCCCGTCGGCGTTGTCACGCTTTCCGAACGCCATGGCGGCCGTGATGTGACGCCCGACGTTTTTGCCGCGATGGTGCGGGAAGTCGAAGGCCTGCTCGACGCCTTCCATTGCCCGCCGCTCGCGCCGCAAACGCATCACGAGGATTTTCACCTCATCGGCACATCAGGCACGGTGACGACGCTCGCGGGCGTTCATCTCGATCTGCCGCGATATGATCGCCGCAAGGTGGATGGTCTCTGGCTTTCCGATGCCGAGGTGACGGCGATGCAGGACAAGTTGCTGGCATGGGATTTCGCCGGCCGCGCCGCCAATGCCTGCATCGGGCCTGACCGGGCCGATCTGGTTCTCGCCGGCTGCGCGATTCTCGAGGCCATTCGCCGCCGCTGGCCGGCGCGCCGAATGCGCGTGGCGGATCGCGGTCTGCGCGAAGGCCTGCTGACGGATATGATGGCGGATGACGGCGCATGGCGGCGCAACCGCATAAGGCGCATGCAGATGGTACGGCAGGACAGGACGGAAGGTTTGACATGAGCAAGGCGCCAACAAGCACCAATCGCACCGGCCGCAAGATCGGCCAGAAGGTCAAGAAGACCAAGCTCAAGGCCTCGTCGCGCCGCTGGCTCGAACGTCATATCAATGACCCCTATGTGCAGCGTGCCAAGCTGGAAGGCTATCGCGCCCGCGCCGCCTTCAAGCTGTTGGAAATCAACGACAAGCACCAGATCTTGAAGGGGGCCACCCGCATCATCGACCTTGGCGCCGCCCCCGGAAGCTGGTCGCAGATCGCCGCCAAGGTGACGGATTCGACCGAGGACGATATCCGCGTTGCAGCGATCGATTTCCTCGAGATCGATCCCATTCCCGGCGTGAAAATTCTGCAGCTCGACTTCCTCGACCCGAGCGCGCCGGAAAAGCTGATGGAGGCCGTTGGTGGCACGCCCGATCTTGTTTTGTCGGACATGGCAGCACCCACCACCGGGCACCAGAAAACCGACCACATCCGCACCATGCACCTATGCGAAGTCGCGGCCGATTTTGCCGTTCAGGTGCTTGCGGAAGGCGGCCATTTCCTTGCCAAGACCTTCCAGGGCGGCACGGAAAAGCAGCTGCTGGATATGCTGAAGAAGAACTTCAAGCAGGTTCTCCACATCAAGCCGGCGTCGTCACGCTCGGAATCGGTGGAAATGTTCCTGCTTGCCAAACACTTCAAGGGTCGCAAGACCGAGGCGGCGGATGCATCTGAAGCCGAAGAGGCCTCGAAAGACTGATTACTCCGCCGGTTGCGAGACCTTGCCGCGGTGGCCGGAAACGGCCGCACCCGCCTGTGCGTCCATGCGGATGATCGGCACGATGGCGAAGAGCGATACCAGCGCGACGATGGTGAAGGCGATGTGGAAATCGGCGAGCTGCAGATGCGTGCCCGACATCATGCTGCTGACTTCCAGAATGGAAGCGGCGAATGCAACGCCGAGCGCCAGGCTGATTTGTTGCAGCACGGAGGCCATGGACGTTGCTTGGCTCGCCTGACTGTCCTCGATATCGGAATAGCTGAGCGCGTTCGATCCGGTAAAGAAGAAGGACCGGGCAAATCCGGCCGTCACAAGAAAGATCATGATCAACGGGTATGGCGTTTCAGGCGTGAAGAAACTGTTGGCGAGCGTCGTGAACGCGCCGACGATGCCCGCGCCGATCAGCGTCGAGCGAAATCCGGTCGCCGCAAACACCCGCTTGGCCATGAACTTGGTGGTGATCGCCCCGATGGCGCCGGCGAAAGTTATCATGCCCGACTGGAACGGGTTCAATCCGAAACCGATCTGCAGCATCAGCGGCATCAGGAAGGGAATGGCGCCCGTGGAGATGCGGAAGATGGTGCCGCCAACGGAGGCTGCCCGGAAGGTCGCGTTCTGGAAAATTCGAAAGTCCAGAATGGGGGCGGGGTGGTGCGCAGCGTGGCGCATATAAAGAAAACCGCAGATGAAACCGATGATGGTCGACGCGATGCCGATGGCTGGCGGGAGCGCAGGCAGGCTGACGACGGAGAGGCCGAACACCACGCCGGAGGCGGCGATGCCGGACAGCACGAAACCCTTTCCGTCCATTGGCGGCGGGTTGGTGGTTTCGATTTCCGGCAGGAAGATCGTCGAAAGCCAGATGCCGATGATGCCGATCGGCACATTGATCAGGAAGATCCAGTGCCATGAAAAATAGGTGGTGATGAAACCGCCGATGGGCGGACCGGTCAGCGGCCCCACGAGCCCCGGTATTGTCAGCAGCGCCATGGCGGAGACGAGTTCGCTGCGCTTCGTCGTGCGCAAAAGCACAAGGCGGCCCACGGGTGTCATCATCGCTCCGCCCATACCCTGCAGGAAACGCGAGAGTACGAATTCGAACACCGAAGACGAGACCGCGCAGCAGATCGACCCCACGACGAAGACGCCAATGGCGAAACGGAAGATTTTCTTCGCGCCGTATTTGTCGGCCATCCAGCCGCTGATGGGAATGAAAATCGCCAGAGCCACCATGTAGGCCGTTAAAGCCAGCTTGAGCGTAATCGGGCCGACGTGGAGATCTGCGGCAATTGCCGGAAGCGAGGTGGCGATGACGGTGGAGTCCATCTGCTCCATAAAGAGAGCGACTGCCAGGATGAGGGGAATGATGCGGTTCATGAGGCTGCCTGCGGCTTTCCGCTGCGACAAGGGATATCGCCGTCCGTCCTACGCCTGATAAGCGGGCTTGCCAACACGTTAATTACCAATTTCTGATGTTCCGATCAAACCTGCGTGAGGCCGGTTTCCTTGCAACTTTCTCGCTCTATTGTCCGTTGGGTGAGTTCAGTTGGCAATCACGGCCAGTTGGCGATATCGGAGACAAGATGATGACCCAATCCTTGAACATGAGCAGACGCGGCCTCATCGGTGCGGCCGGCGCGAGCGTTCTCGGCGCGCCGTTTTTGATGGCGCGCAGCGCAAATGCCCAGACCAACCAGCCGCAGACCTCGATGGAGATAGAGCACGCCATGCCGCCCGAAACCAACCGCTTCAAGCTCGGTAATTTCGAAGTGCTGGTGTTGAAGGATGGCGCGCGCGCGGCCCCCAATCCCGGCGAGACCTTCGGCACAGACCAGTCGGCCGAGACGGTCGGTAAATTGCTGGAAGACAATTTTCTGCCGACGGACCAGTTCGTCAATTCCTTCTCCCCCGTCCTCGTCAATACAGGGTCCGACCTCGTGCTGTTCGACACCGGTTTCGGTGAGGCCGGGCGCGGTGCGGGCAATGGTCGCCTGATCGAGGGCATGGCAGCCGCCGGTTACGCACCTGAAGATGTGACAGTGGTGGTGCTGACCCACATGCATGGCGACCATATCGGCGGCCTGATGGAGAAGGGCGCACCGGCCTTTTCCAAGGCACGTTATGTTTTCGGCCAGACGGAATATGATTTCTGGACGGATGAAAAGCGCGTCGGCACGCCGGCAGAGGGCGGTCACAAGGGTGTTCTCGCCAACGTGAAGCCGCTGGCCGAAAAGGCGACCTTCATCGGCGACGGTCAAGATGTGGTGTCTGGCATCACAGGCATCGCAGCCTTCGGCCATTCGCCGGGGCACATGATTTTCCGTGTCGAATCGGAAGGCAAGCAGCTGATCCTGACGGCGGATACGGCCAATCATTTCGTCCTGTCGCTGCAGAGACCTGACTGGGAGGTTAAGTTCGACATGGACAAGACGGCAGCCGCTGCGACCCGCAAGAAGGTCTTCGACATGATTGCCGCCGACCGGCTGCCCTTCCTCGGCTACCATATGCCTTTCCCGTCTGTCGGTTACGCAGAAAAGCTGGATACGGGTTATCGTTTCGTGCCGAAATCTTACCAGTTCGATATCTGATATCTGCTGCAATGCAGCAACAGGAAAAGCCCGGAAGCCGATTCCGGGTTTTTTCTATTCCCTTCCTGTCATGAACGTGTTACCAGCCCTCGCCAACTTCCAAGCAATCCTTGCACGGCGCCGGGGTGAACTTTTCGTTCCGGAGCGGCCACGCATTTTCAGTATGAAGGAATTTGGTCATGGCACGCATCATTCAAACACCCACTGGTTTGGACGCTCTCACATTTGACGATGTGTTGCTGCAGCCCGGACATTCCGAAGTCATGCCGGGACAGACGAATATCGCCACCCGCATCGCCCGCGATATCGATCTCAACCTGCCTATCCTCTCCTCCGCCATGGATACGGTCACCGAAGGTCGCCTCGCGATCGCCATGGCCCAGGCCGGCGGCATCGGCGTCATCCACCGCAACCTGACCCCCATCGAACAGGCCGAAGAAGTCCGGCAGGTGAAGAAGTTCGAAAGCGGCATGGTCGTCAACCCCGTCACCATCGGCCCGGATGCGACGCTTGCAGAAGCACAGGCGTTGATGAAGGCGCATGGCATTTCGGGTATTCCGGTGGTTGAAAACGGCGGTTCCGGCGGCCACAAGAACGGCCGCCTCGTTGGCATCCTGACCAATCGCGACGTTCGTTTTGCCTCCGATCCGCAGCAGAAAATCTACGAACTGATGACCCGCGAAAACCTGGTCACGGTCAAGGAAAGCAGCGTCGATCAGCAGGAAGCACGCCGCCTCTTGCACAAGCACCGCATTGAAAAGCTGCTCGTGGTGGACGCCAAGGGCAATTGCGTCGGCCTCATCACCGTCAAGGACATTGAGAAGTCGCAGCTGAACCCCAATGCCACTAAGGATGCGCAGGGCCGCCTTCGCGCCGCTGCCGCCATCAGCGTTGGTGCTGACGCCATCGAGCGCGCCGAGCGCCTCATAGATGCCGGCGTCGACCTTCTGGTTGTCGATACCGCGCACGGCCATTCGCAGCGCGTGCTGGATGCCGTCTCTCAGGTCAAGAAGATGTCGAACTCGGTTCGCATCATCGCAGGTAATGTCGCCACTGCCGACGGCACCAAGGCTCTGATCGATGCCGGCGCGGACGCCGTCAAGGTCGGTATCGGCCCCGGCTCCATCTGCACCACCCGCATCGTCGCCGGCGTCGGCGTGCCGCAGCTTGCGGCGATCATGTCGTCGGTTGAAGTCGCCAACGCGGCTGATATCCCCGTCATCGCCGATGGCGGCATCAAGTTTTCGGGCGATCTGGCCAAGGCGATCGCCGCCGGCGCCTCGGCCGTCATGATCGGGTCGCTGCTTGCCGGCACGGATGAAAGCCCGGGCGAAGTATTCCTGTATCAGGGCCGGTCCTTCAAGGCCTATCGCGGCATGGGCTCCGTTGGCGCCATGGCGCGTGGTTCTGCCGACCGTTATTTCCAGGCTGAAGTGCGCGACACACTGAAGCTCGTGCCTGAAGGCATTGAAGGCCAGGTTCCCTATAAGGGCCCGGTCTCCGGCGTTCTGCACCAGCTGGCCGGCGGACTGAAGGCTGCCATGGGTTATGTTGGCGGCAGCAACATCAAGGAATTCCAGGAACGCGCCACTTTCGTGCGCATTTCCAGCGCTGGCCTGCGCGAAAGCCACGCCCATGACGTGACAATCACCCGCGAAAGCCCGAACTACCCCGGCGCGGTTTGATCTTTCGAGCCGAATCCGTAAAAAGATAGGCTAGTTATTTGGCGCTCCCCGATTCATGCCGGATCGGGGAGCGTTTTCATGATTGGAGAAAAGCATGTCACCCACGACCGCAATGTTCTGGCCGATGATCGCCCATGTCGTTCTGGTCTTCTGGCTTTACGCGCTTCTGATCGTTCGGCGCAACAAATATGCATTCAAGGATCGCGAATCGGCGATCCGCCTCCGGGATCACGGCGAGGAGGCACGCGAAAGCCGTCTGGTGAACCGCAACATCGCCAACCAGTTCGAAGTGCCGGTCCTGTTCCACATCGCCTGCCTGCTGCTCTACATCACGGATGCGGACAATATCGTGACCGTTGTCCTGGCATGGCTTTTTGTGCTTTCGCGTTATGCTCATTCCTATGTCCACGTCACCAGCAACCGCCTGCGTCAGCGCGGCGCATTGTTTGGTATTGGTTTTGCGCTGGTCGTCTGCCTGTGGGGATGGCTCGCCATATGGTTGGCGCTGGAGTAAATCAGCACCGTGAGGTTGCTTCATAAGTGAGACAATCCCGGCCTGCAAAATGGTGCGATTTGCGATGGGTCAATTCCATGATGCCCCATCCCCGTTAATCTCTGCCTCGCCGTCGAGGATTTCAGGCGAGCAGAGATTAGGGAGTATGTCATGGCTAAGACAATGAAAGCGGCAGTCGTCCGCGCATTTGGAAAACCGCTGACCATCGAGGAAGTGGCGATACCGGATCCCGGCCCCGGTGAAATTCTCATCAACTACAAGGCGACGGGCATTTGCCACACCGACCTGCACGCCGCAACCGGCGACTGGCCGGTCAAACCCAACCCGCCTTTCATCCCCGGCCACGAAGGTGTCGGTTATGTCGCAAAGATCGGCGCTGGCGTCACGGGCATCAAGGAAGGTGATCGCGCCGGCACGCCCTGGCTTTATACGGCCTGCGGATGCTGCATCCCCTGCCGTACGGGCTGGGAAACGCTATGCCCGAGCCAGAAGAATTCCGGTTATTCCGTCAACGGCAGCTTCGCCGAATATGGTCTTGCCGATCCGAAATTCGTCGGCCGCCTGCCGGATAATCTCGATTTCGGCCCGGCCGCACCTGTCCTTTGCGCCGGCGTCACCGTCTACAAGGGTCTGAAGGAAACCGAAGTCAGGCCCGGTGAATGGGTGGTCATCTCGGGCATTGGCGGGCTTGGCCATATGGCCGTGCAATATGCCAAGGCCATGGGCATGCATGTTGTTGCCGCCGATATCTTCGATGACAAGCTGGCGCTTGCCAAAAAACTCGGCGCCGATGTCGTCGTCAACGGCCGTGCGCCAGACGCCGTGGAGCAGGTGCAGAAGGCGACCGGCGGTGTCCATGGTGCGCTGGTGACGGCGGTATCGCCGAAGGCCATGGAACAGGCCTATGGCTTCCTGCGCTCCAAGGGCACCATGGCGCTTGTTGGCCTGCCGCCGGGCTTCATCTCCATTCCGGTATTCGACACCGTGCTGAAGCGCATCACGGTGCGCGGCTCCATCGTCGGCACACGACAGGATCTGGAGGAGGCGCTGACCTTCGCCGGCGAAGGCAAGGTAGCTGCTCACTTCTCGTGGGATAAGCTCGAAAACATCAACGATATCTTCCACCGCATGGAAGAGGGCAAGATCGACGGCCGTATCGTCGTGGACCTCGCCGCCTGATGTGAAAATCCGGAAGCGGCGCTCACGCAAATGTGTGGCGCCCCTTCCGACTGCCTTATTCCCCGCCCTTAGATCTGCGTTATCCTCCCGCATCCGTGCGTCCAAGGAGGATAGAGCGATGGACAAGCCCAAGATTACGCAGGCCATGATCGACGCTTATGATGAGTATACCCATCTCAGCCTTGATCGCCGCAAATTCATGGAAAAGCTCACCGTGCTGGCCGGCTCCGGCGCGGCGGCGGCGGCAATTGCGCCCCTTCTTTCCGCCAACAGCGCCCGCGCCGCCATCGTCGCGCCTGACGATGCTGGCATTGTCGCGGAAGACGTGACCTATCCGGCGCCCGGCGGCGAGATGAAGGGTTATCTCGTCACGCCGAAATCGGCGTCCGGCCCCATCGGTTCCGTCATCGTCATTCACGAGAACCGTGGCCTCAACGACCATATCCGTGATGTGGCCAGACGCGTGGCGCTCGCCGGATTTCGGGCGCTCGCGGTCGATTTCCTCTCGCCGCAGGGTGGTACGCCCGCTGATGAGGAGAAGGCGCGGCAGATGTTCAGTGGTCTCGACATGGATGCAACTGTCGCCAATGCCGAAGCGGGACGGGTCTGGCTTGCGGCAAGGCAAGGGGCGAATGGCAAGGTCGGCGCCATCGGTTTCTGCTGGGGCGGCGGGCTGGTCAACCGTTTCGCCACCAAGTCAGAAGGTCTGAATGCCGGCGTCGCCTATTACGGTCAGCAGGCCCCGGCGGCCGATGTGCCGGCCATAAAGGCGCCGCTGCTTTTGCATTACGCCGGTCTCGACGAGCGCATCAATGCCGGCATCGATGCTTACAAGAAGGCGCTGGAGGAGAACGGCAAGACCTTCGAGATTTTCGTCTATGACGGCGTCAACCATGCCTTTAACAACGATACCTCCGCGGCGCGCTATGACAAGGCGGCTGCTGATCTCGCCTGGGGGCGGACGGTGGAATTTTTCAGGAAATATCTGGGGTGATTGGGTTTTGAGCGGGCAGCTGTTCTTCTCGCCGGTGGGGGAGGCGGAAATGCTTTTGGATGTTGTCCATTGAGAGCGAACCTAGGCGCGTCGGGCTCACCCCCCTCTGCCCTGCCGGGCATCTCCCCCTCAAGGGGGGAGATCTGCAAGAGGCGCTACCGCCACTTTATTCTCAAGCCCTAAGATGGGCGAGACCTCGCCTCAAGTCGATCTCCCCCCTTGAGGGGGAGATGCCCGGCAGGGCAGAGGGGGGTAAAGCCCCACGCCCCCTCGATCAAGTGCCCTAAACCCCACCAGCTCCACGCTTCAAATGCTCATCCAGCCGCGGCATGATTTCCACGAAATTACACGGCAGATGACGATAATCGAGTTGCGCCTTGAGGATGCCATCCCAGGCATCCTTGCAAGCCCCCGGTGATCCCGGCAGCACGAAGATGAAGGTCGCATTCGTCACACCACCGGTCGCGCGTGACTGGATGGTGGCGGTGCCGATCTTGTCATAAGAAATGCGATGGAACAGCGCCGAAAACCCGTCCATGCGCTTTTCGAACAGCGGTTCCAGCGCCTCGGGTGTCACATCGCGGCCGGTAAAGCCGGTGCCGCCTGTCGTGATGACCACATCCACGCCGTCAGTGAGCGTCCATTCGCGCACCGTGTCTGCGATCGCCGCCTTGTCGTCAGGCACGATGGCGCGGGCGGCGAGCCTGTGGCCTGCCTCCTCCAGCCTTGCGACCAGCGTATCGCCGGACTTGTCATTCTCCAGCGTGCGGCTGTCCGAAACGGTCAGAACCGCAATGCCAAGGGGAATGAAGGGTCTATCGCCTGCCATGGCTTTGTCCTCGAAATATCCGGCCCTCAAATGGTCCGCGTTGCCTGAAAATACCAGCCTGGGCGCTTCTTCCGAAGCGATGTTTCCGCGTTTTGGGCGGCATCGAAGGAATGAAAAATCCCGAAACAGGTTGCCCCCGAACCGGACATGCGCACAAGGGTGGCGCCCTCCTCAGACAGCAACCCGATGATCTCGCCGATGTCAGGCAGAAGCGCCTGGGCCGGCGGTTGCAGATCGTTGCGACTTTCCGCGAGAAAATCCTTCCAGCCGATTGTCACCTCGCCAACCTTGGCTGGCGTCGGCAAAGGCGGGTTGGCCTTGTTCTGCAATCGCCGGAAAATCTCCGGCGTCGAGACCGCCTTCAGCGGGTTGGCCAGCACCAGAAACAGTTCCGGCAGGTCATTGATCGGTTCGATGTCCTCGCCGATGCCGCGCGCGATCAGCGATCGGCTTTCAAGACACATAGGCACATCCGCACCGAGCCTCAGCGCTATCGACGAAATCCTATCCGGTGTTATCCCGGCACGCCAGTGGCGCAGAAGCGCCCGCAGCGTTGCCGCCGCATCCGCCGAGCCGCCCCCTATACCTGATGCAACGGGCAGATTCTTTTCAAGATGAATGGCGACCGGGGGCGCTGGTTGACCAACTGATGCGAGCGCGTTGCGCAGCAAATCTCTGGCCCGGGTAACGAGGTTATCGCCGCCATCGCCGGCGTGTAGAAGATCGCCAAACGGTCCTGAGATGGAGAAGCTGTCGACATCGGCGTCTTGGATATGGATCGTGTCGCCGGCTTCGGTAAACACCACCAGCGATTCAAGCAGATGGTAGCCATCCGCCCGCTGCCCGGTAACATGGAGTGCCAGATTAACCTTGGCCGGGGCCGCCTCGACTGTCTCGGCCGCCCCGGAAATGCCCTGCATCGCCATGTGGCGTCAGGATTTCTTGTCCGGAGCAGGGGTCGCCGGGGCCGGAGGAGCCGGCGGCTGCGGCGCGACGTCCTTCTTGGCCGTATTCTCGGCATCCTTTTCGACTGGCGGCAGGCCGTTGGCGATCTTTTCCTTCACCTTGGCCTTGTCCACGTCGTCGCTGTCGCCGATCAATGCGCGGTTCCACTGATAGACCGCCTCGATCTTGCGGCCGACGCGCCAATAGGCATCGCCCAGATGGTCGTTGATGGTGGGATCACCGGCCTTGAGTTCGATTGCCCGTTCCAGTTCGGTCACGGCATCGTCGAAATCGCCGAGGCGATAATGCGCCCAGCCGAGCGAATCCACGATATAGCCGTCATTCGGACGAAGCTCGACGGCACGACTGATCATCTTCATGCCTTCATCGAGATTGATGCCCTTGTCCACCCAGGAATAACCCAGATAGTTCAGAACCTGCGGCTGCTCGGGGTTCAGCTCCAGCGCCCGCTTGAAATTCGGTTCGGCCTTGTCCCATTGCTTCAGGCGCTCGTAGGCGATGCCGCGCTGGAAAAACACCGTCCAGTCGGATTTCTGCGGCACGGCGCCGATCACTTCAACGGCCTTGTCGTAATTCTCCGCCATGGCCTTGTAGTCCTTGGCATCGGACAGCACGCTGCCATAGGCGAGGTAGGAACGAATATCCTTGGGGTCGGATTCGAGGAGCGACTTGAGGTGTTTGCGTGCCTCTTCCACCTTTTCGGTCTGCGCCAGCGTCAGTCCGAGCTGCAGCTCGGAGATGCGATACATCGGCGAGTCCTTCGGCACTTCGCGATAGAAGGCGATGGCACGTTCCGGCTTCTTCATGGCTTCTGCAAGTCCGCCGAGAAGAATGAGCGTATCCGGGCTCTTCGGATCGAGCGCGCGCGACGTCTGCAGATAAAGCGTGACGATCTCTTCGGCGCCTTCGCGGTTCAACGCACCGGCGATGGAGAACATGACGCTGGCGGCGCCCTCCACGGCATTGGTGATCTGCTGCTCCGGCTTCTCACCCTTTTCGATGGACTGGCGGAGCGCTTTCAGCGGTGCGTAATTCGGCGCGAAAGTGTCGCCGACCGCGATCGCATCCAGCGCTTTCTGCTTGTTGCCGGCGGAAGCCTCCAGCCTTGCGAGCGCCATCACTGCGCGCATATAGGTATCGGAGGCGGTCGCTCCGCCTTCGCGGTCGGTTACCGCTTCGTTCAGGCTCTTGCGGGCGGCCTCGGTGTTGCCGGAAACAAGCGCGATGGCTGCCGCATTGTATTTCTGGAAGATCGAAATCCAGCCCGGGCCCTTCATGTTGTTGACGAGCGCCAGAGCCTCCTTCGGCTTGCCGGAACCCGCGCGCGCCCAGGCGGTCAGAAGCGTGTTGACCATGCGGTCCAGATCGTTCGGGCCGGAATATTTCAGGATTTTCTCGGCCTTGGCGAATTCCTTGTCCTTGATGGCGTCGAGGCCACGCACGATGGTCGTGACGCGTTCCACCGAGGTATCGTCCTTCATCGAATCGGCAATCTTGGCGCCGGCTTCGAAGTTGCCGCTCAGAAGTTCGGCGATCATCAGCCGCTGGCGGATCTCCGAGTTGGCAGGGTCGAATTCCAGCGCCTTCTTGTAGAGCGAAATTGCGGTGGGATAATCCTGATCGACATCGGCATTGCGTCCGGCGAGGAAGGCGCCGGAGAAGGTGTTGACCTTGCCGGGGTCGAACGTAACGGCCTTGTCTTCCGGTGTCGCCTTCGTCTCCGCAAAGCCGGGGCTTGCACCCGCGCCGATTGCGAGAGCGGCGGCAAGAGCGGCGCTGCAGAGAAGACGGAGTGCTGGTTTACGCCGCATGAGGGAACCTTTGCCTTTGTGCAGAAGCACGGAAAAATCAGTTTCCATTGTTTGGTCACTACAGAATGGCTTTTTTGAAGCAACCCCGCAAGAAATTATGGCCCCGGCCACAATCACGCCTCGCGGAGAGCAAGGCCCGCAACCTCGGGCGGATGCTGTGTTCCATCCGCCTTTCGCCTGGCCTGCGGCGTCAGTTCAGACGCTCGATGCAGAAGTCGATCACTTCCAGAAGCGCATTTTTCCAGGGGCTCTGCGGCAACGGTGCAAGCGCATCGCGGGCAATGGTGCCATAATGCGTTGCACGGCCTATCGTATCGCCGAGGCCGTTATATTTTGTGATCAGGCCGAGCGCCTTTTCGAGGTTCTCGTCGCTGCTCTCGCCATTTTCAATGGCATTGCGCCAGAAAGCGCGCTCATCCTGCGTGCCGCGGCGATAGGACAGGATGACCGGCAGGGTGATCTTACCCTCGCGGAAATCGTCGCCCGTGTTCTTGCCGAGATCAGCCGACTTGCCGCCATAGTCCAAGACGTCATCGACCAGCTGGAAGGCGAGGCCGAGATTCATGCCATAGGACTTCAGTGCACTGCGGGTCGCCTTGTCGGTCTTGGCGACGATGGGGCCGACTTCGGCGGCGGCGGCGAAGAGGGCAGCCGTCTTGGCGCGAATCACCTGAAGATAATCGTCCTCGGTCGTTTCCATGTTCTTGGCGACCGAAAGCTGCAGCACCTCACCCTCGGCGATGACCGAGGCGGCGGTGGAGAGCACGTCGAGGGCATCGAGAGAGCCGACATCCACCATCATGCGGAAGGCCTGGCCAAGCAGGAAGTCGCCGACGAGAACGCTTGCCTGGTTGCCCCAGATGGTGCGGGCGGTGGATTTGCCGCGACGCAGATCACTTTCATCCACCACATCGTCATGCAGAAGCGTCGCCGTGTGCATGAACTCCACGCTGGTGGCGAGCTTGATGTGATTATCGCCCTCGTAACCGAACATCGAGGCCGAGGCGAGCGTCAGCATCGGCCGCAGGCGCTTGCCACCTGACGAGATGAGGTGGTTGGCTACCTCGGGTATCATCTGGACATCGGAACCGGCCTTGGAAAGGATAAGCTGGTTCACCCGTTCCATGTCGGGGCGGGTCAGGTCGACAAGCGGCTTGACGGATGCGAGTTTGTTTTTGCTTTCTTCAAGCGGTATGACGACGCCCAAGGGACAGGACTCCAGTTCGAATTTGAATTCGACAATAAAAACTGACGCCTTGCGCGGCAAGGGGCGAATTGCCGCTAGCCATTCAAAAAGATGGGAATTTAAGGTCTATCCATGCGTGAACTGATCCGTACCAACGATGCCGTGCTTCTTTCCTTCGCCGAAAGCCTGATGAAGGACGCCGGCATTCACTGCCTCATCGCCGATCAGGCGATGAGCATTCTGGAGGGATCGCTCGGCCTTTTGCCGCGACGGTTCCTGGTGGAGGAAGATCGGGCGGCTCAGGCCCGCCGTATCCTCATCGATGCCGGGCTGGGCGACGAGTTGCGCAACGAAGAGGCTTGAACGACGGTGGACGACGGCATTTCCGAAACGATCGATGCCTTTCATCGGGGCCGGTTTCATATCATCCAGCCGAAGGGCAGGGGGCATCGGGCCGGCATGGACGCCATGCTTCTGGCTTCGCTGGTGGCGGATGACCGCCCCTGCCGGATTGCCGATCTGGGTGCCGGTGCCGGTGCCGCCGGCATGGCGGTTGCGGCGCGGCTCGAAAAGGCCAGGGTGACGCTCTATGAGCGCTCGCCGGAAATGGCGCAGTTTGCCCGCCGCAGTCTGGAACTGCTTGACAATGCAGCCTTTTCGGCCCGCGTCGAGGTGCGCGAAGCGGATGTGACGCTGCGCGCGAAAGCCCGTGTGGAAGCGGGTTTGCCCGACGATCATTTCCATCACGTCATCATGAATCCGCCCTATAATGATGCGGGCGACCGCCGCACGCCGGATGCTCTGAAGGCCGAGGCCCACGCGATGACGGACGGCCTGTTCGAAGACTGGATCAGGACCGCGGGTGCGATCATGATCCCGGGCGGGCAGCTTTCCCTGATTTCAAGGCCACAATCAGTGGCGGAGATTATTGCTGCCTGCGGCAGCCGGTTCGGCGGTATCGAAATCACCCTCATCCATCCGCGTCCCGGCGAGGATGCGGTACGTATGCTCGTAACCGCCATCAAGGGATCGCGCGCACGGCTGTCCTTCCGCGCGCCGCTCATCATGCATGAGACCGGCAGCCACGCCTTCACCCCCTTCGTTGATGACCTCAACAATGGTCGTGCGGCCTATTCCCGTAATGTAAGGGCAATCAGACCCGGCTTATAAAATCACCGTGACGCTAGCCGCATGCCATTGTGTTTTGCCCGGCGATACATACATCCGTGTCGATGAAGTCATTGCTGTGAGGATTGATTGGTGGGTTTGCTGAAGCTTCTTGTGCCGAAACGCTTTCGTAAAAAAGAGCTCGTCATTCCCGTGGTGCGCATGCATGGCGCGATTATGGCCGGCGGCAACCAGTTCCGCCCCGCCCTCAATCTCGCTTCCTATGCGCCGCTTCTCGAAAAGGCCTTCGCCGTCAAGGATGCTCCGGCCGTCGCCATTTCGCTCAATTCGCCCGGTGGTTCGCCGGTGCAGGCGCGGATGATCTATAACCGTATCCGCCAGCTTGCCGAGGAAAAGGACAAGAAAGTCCTCATCTTCGTGGAGGACGTCGCGGCCTCGGGCGGCTATATGATCGCTCTTGCCGGCGACGAGATCATCGCCGACCCCACCTCAATCGTGGGTTCGATCGGCGTCGTCTCCGGCGGCTTCGGTTTTCCGGAAATGTTGAAGAAGATCGGTGTGGAGCGGCGCGTTTATACGGCCGGCGAAAACAAGGTCATTCTCGATCCCTTCCAGCCGGAAAAGGAAGGCGACATCGATTACCTGAAGTCGCTTCAGGTCGAAATCCACAATGTTTTCATTGATATGGTCAAGATGCGCCGCGGCTCCAAGCTAAAGGGCGACGAGGCGATCTTCTCCGGTCTGTTCTGGACCGGCATGCGTGGCCTCGACCTTGGCTTGATCGATGGGCTGGGTGACATGCGAGAGGTTCTGCGCCGCCGTTATGGTGAAAAGGTCAAGCTCCAGCTCGTCAGCGGCGGGCGCACTTTGTTCGGTAAAAAAGTACCTGGTGTGAATGCTGCGTTTGGCCTCGACACCCCAAAGCTGGCGGCGGGCGCCGTCGCGGGTCTTGCGGAGGTCGCCGAAGAAAAGGCATTGTGGTCGCGTTTCGGTCTATGATGTCGCGGGAATAAAGCCTTATGGCGCAGCTTATTACAATCATTCTTCTGGTGGTGGGGGCCATCATCCTCTACCGCCGCTTCGTTCGCGATGCGGAAAAGCTCTCGGCAAAATCGAAACAGCGCGAGAAGGAACGCGAGACCGGAGCGATCGGCACGCTGATTAAGGATCCCGAGACGGGGGAGTACCGCGTGAAGCGTGAGGATGAGGCGTAAGGCGCAGTCATCCCGGACAATCTCGTTTGCCAGTCCTGAAGGATTGGGGGTTAACCCAAAATTCAGCTTTTCGGGACAGCCCTGAAATTCGCCGAGTATTTTCGTCCCGATTGTGCGATTAGTGATCCACAAATTTTAGGGTGATCTGCTTTGCTTCGGCCTAATCCGGCGGAAGCCTCGCATTGCGCAGCCGGACGGGGTAGTTTTGCAAAAAGTTCATTCCATTCAGTTTTTGCGGGCAGTCGCCGCGCTTTCCGTCATGTTTTTTCACATTGTCGGGGCTCCTCTGACGATAGGCGCCGCCGGGGTGGATGTGTTTTTCGTAATATCGGGATTTGTGATGGGCATGGTCGGCGATAAGGCGACACCCACCAAATTCCTGCGTCATCGGCTTTTCCGTATCGTGCCGCTCTACTGGGCCGTTACATTGCTCATGTGTCTTGGCGCGCTGGCAGGCGTGTTTTCCACATTCACCTTTACCATGGACCATCTCTGGAAATCTTTGCTGTTCATCCCTTATGCGGATGCTTCGGGCCAGGTCACGCCTCTCGTGATGGTGGGCTGGACGTTGAATATGGAGATGTTCTTTTATCTCGTTTTTGCGTTGGGTCTTGCACTGCGCGCGCCCATTTCCGTGACGATCATTGTCCTGACGGGCATGGTCTGCCTGGGGCAACTGGCGGACTGGCAGTCTCCCTTCATGCAGATATGGGCCTCGCCGCTGCTGCTGGAATTCCTCGCCGGTCTTCTCCTGTCGCAGATTGCCTTTGCGGGCGTGCGCAGCGGCGCTGCGGCCCTCGTGCTTTCTTTCGTCGGCTTCGCTTTCGCGGCCGGTATCGGTGAGCAATCCGGCCTTCTGCGCATCGCGAGCTGGGGCGTGCCAGCCGTTCTGCTGGTGGCGGGCTGTGTGTGGATCGAAAGAGCGGGTGGCTGGCCCATCGCGTGGCTGAAGCCCTTTGAAATCATCGGGGACGCCTCCTATGCGCTTTATCTCCTGCACGGGCTGGTTATTTCCGTAGTCTACAAGATCATAGCGCCGGGCCCTGCGGCGGGGATCGTGGTTGTTTTTGCGGCATTGGCTGTCTCGGTTGCAGCACATCTCCTGTTTGAAAAACCGGTGATCAGGCTTCTCAGGAAATTCGCAGACCGTGGCATCGGTGGTCAACGTGCCGAGGCCGTGGGCTGATCGCCGCTTCGCATAAAACCTTGACCCTCAGGCCATGCCGTGGCACCAGTCCGCATCCGAAGTAAGTCAATGCTTACTTATCCTCCTAACGCCGCGATGACTGCAATGACCGATGTTCCCGACCATATGAACCCGAAGCGTTCCTTTCAGGCACTGATCCTGACGCTCCATAATTACTGGGCCGACAAGGGCTGCGCGGTGCTGCAGCCTTACGACATGGAAGTGGGCGCGGGTACGTTCCATCCGGCAACCACGCTACGCGCCCTTGGGCCGAAGCCGTGGAAGGCCGCTTATGTGCAGCCCTCGCGCCGCCCGTCGGACGGCCGTTACGGGGAAAACCCCAACCGTCTGCAGCATTATTACCAGTATCAGGTCATCCTGAAGCCCAACCCTTCAAACCTGCAGGAACTCTATCTCGGTTCGCTGAAGGCAATCGGCCTCGACCCTCTGCTGCATGACGTGCGCTTCGTCGAAGACGACTGGGAAAGCCCGACGCTCGGTGCCTGGGGCCTCGGCTGGGAATGCTGGTGCGATGGCATGGAAGTCTCGCAGTTCACCTACTTCCAGCAGGTCTGCGGCATCGAATGCTCGCCGGTCGCGGGCGAACTGACCTATGGTCTGGAACGCCTCGCCATGTATGTCCAGGGCGTCGACAATGTCTACGACCTGAACTTCAACGGCCGCGAGGGCGAAGAGAAGATTTCCTATGGCGACGTCTTCCTGCAGGCCGAGCAGGAATATTCCCGCCACAACTTCGAATTCGCCGATACGGCCATGCTGCATCGTCATTTCATCGACGCCGAAAAGGAGTGCCAGGCGCTTCTCGCTGCCGGTGCGCCCGGTGACAACGATAATCAGCGCCTGCACAAATGCGTGTTCCCGGCCTATGATCAGTGCATCAAGGCCAGCCACGTCTTCAACCTTCTGGATGCGCGCGGCGTGATCTCGGTAACGGAACGTCAAAGCTATATCCTGCGCGTGCGCACGCTGGCGAAAGCCTGCGGCGAAGCCTTCCTGCTGACGGATGCGGGCGGGCTGAACTGGAACAGGGCCGCTTGATTTTTAGCGGTAAGCTCTTGTCTAACTTTGATGATTTGAAAGGCCGTTCTTGACGGCCTTTTATTTTGTGTGGATTCGTATGGCTGAATAGCGCAATGGGTTTAACCGTGAATAATATTAGAAATTTCTGTTTTCTATATGTGCTTACACTCGGATGCGTTCTCGGTAATGGCGCGGCTGCGGAAACGACAGACTGGATGAGCGGCAACGATGCCTTTGCCCGCGCCGACAAGCTGCGTTCTTTCGGAATGATCGTCACCCGCATGGAGTGCAAGGATAGCGGCCAGCGCTCTCTCGATGTGGGCAGCGCGCTCGTCCGCATGCACTACACGCGCAATACGAAAATGCTCGACTGGGTCATAGACGGCTGGAATCATCTGGAGGGAAACAAGGAATATTGGGCTGAGCGAGGCTACAGGCTTGCCTCCTATACTCTTTTTGTCCGTAAGGTATCCGGCCTGAAATTATATTGTACCGTCTTTTATAAATAACGGGCGCTGCTTCCTGCAGCGGGTCCGTTCCGCCAAAAGCGGACAGAATGAGCGAAGCCCCATGACTTTGCGGTAATGAGCGGTTATCGTGCGCGCAACGAAGCTGGGAATCGCAATTCATGTTCATCACGCTGGCAATCATCGCGGCAATCGCGCTTTATGTCGTCTTCATCTATAACGGTCTCGTCAAGGCGCGGCAGATGAAGGAAGAGGCGTGGTCGGGCATCGACGTGCAGCTGAAGCGCCGCGCTGATCTCATCCCCAACCTCATCGAGACCGTGAAAGGTTACGCGGCCCATGAAAAGAGCACCTTCGAGGAGGTGATCAACCTGCGCAACCGGGCGCAGGCCGTGCCGGCTGGCGATGTCGAAGGTCGCGCCCAGGCGGAAGGACTGCTGTCACAGGCGCTCGGTAAGCTCTTTGCGCTCGCCGAAGCCTATCCCGATCTGAAAGCCAACACCAACTTTCTGGAATTGCAGCGCTCGCTCGAAACCATCGAAAGCGAACTCCAGATGTCGCGCCGTTATTACAATGGCGCTGCCCGCGATCTTAACGTCAAGGTGGAGAGCTTCCCGTCCAATCTCGTGGCGGGGCAGTTCGGTTTTGCCAAGGCGCCCTATTTCGAGATCGACAACCCGGCCGACCGCGCCGTGCCGACGGTGAAGTTCTAAGCACCGGCTCACAAATTCTCGCCGATATTCCGATAGCCCGGCTTTGCGCCGCATTCTTTGACAAGACGACGATCATGATCGAACTGACCATCACCCCGCCCGGCCACCCGCTTTCCGGCAAGGTGGAGCCGCCCGGTTCCAAATCCATTACCAACCGTGCACTTCTGCTGGCCGGGCTCGCCAAGGGCAAAAGCCGTCTCACGGGCGCGCTGAAAAGCGACGATACGCTTTACATGGCAGAAGCGCTGCGTGAGATGGGTGTCAAGGTAACCGAGCCTGACGCCACCACCTTCGTGGTGGAGAGTTCAGGTGTGTTGCATCAGCCGGAAAAGCCGCTTTTCCTCGGCAATGCCGGCACCGCCACCCGCTTTCTCACCGCCGCTGCCGCCCTTGTGGATGGCGCCGTCATCATCGATGGCGACGAGCATATGCGCAAACGCCCGATCATGCCGCTGGTGGAAGCCCTGCGCTCCCTCGGCGTTGAGGCGGAGGCGCCGACCGGCTGCCCGCCCGTCACCGTCTGCGGTAAGGGTACTGGCTTCCCGAAGGGCAGCGTCACGATCGACGCCAACCTTTCCAGCCAGTATGTGTCCGCACTTCTGATGGCCGCCGCCTGCGGCGACAAGCCTGTCGATATCATCCTCAAAGGTGAGGATATCGGCGCGAAGGGCTATATCGATCTCACCACATCGGCCATGGAAGCCTTCGGCGCAAAGGTGGAGCGGGTCAGCAACGCCATCTGGCGCGTGCATCCGACCGGCTACACGGCGACCGATTTCCATATCGAGCCGGATGCCTCGGCCGCCACCTATCTCTGGGGCGCTGAGCTTTTGACCGGCGGCGCCATCGATATCGGTACGCCGGCCGACAAGTTCACCCAGCCGGATGCCAAGGCCCATGAGGTCATGGCGCAATTTCCGCATCTGCCCGCCGAAATCGACGGTTCGCAGATGCAGGATGCCATTCCCACCATTGCCGTTCTCGCCGCCTTTAACGAAACGCCGGTGCGTTTCGTCGGCATCGCCAATCTGCGCGTCAAGGAATGCGACCGAATCCGCGCCGTCTCACTCGGCCTCAACGAAATCCGCGATGGTCTGGCGCATGAGGAAGGCGACGACTTGATCGTGCATTCCGATCCCTCGCTTGCGGGCCAGACGGTGAATGCCTCGATCGACACTTTCGCCGACCACCGTATCGCCATGAGCTTTGCGCTGGCGGCGCTGAAGATCGGCGGCATTGCCATCCAGAATCCGGCCTGCGTGGGCAAGACCTATCCCGGTTACTGGAAGGCGCTCGCCTCGCTGGGCGTCGACTATACCGAAAAGGAAAGCGCTGCCGAGCCGCAGCACTGAGCCATTGAGGAGAAATCACCCGTGAAGACCATCGCCGCAAGATTTCTCGCGCTGTTCGTCTTCCTGGGCGCGGCCTTCCCGGCTTTCGCGGAAGAGTTCATCCGTTCGTATCATTCCGTCATCGAGGTTGCGCGAGACGGAGAGCTGACGGTGACGGAGACCATCGCCGCCCGCGCCGAAGGCCAGAACATCAAGCGTGGCATTTTCCGCGATTTTCCGCTTTATGCGCTGGATGCGAATAACCGCCGCACCAAGGTGGATTTCAGCGTCGTTTCGGTGGAGCGCGATGGTGCGCCCGAGAACTGGCGCACCGAAACCATCGATGGCGGTATCCGCATCTATACCGGCAGCGCCGACCGTTTTCTGCCGACCGGCGAACATATCTTCCAGATCACCTACACCACCGCCCGGCAGATCCGTTATTTCAGCGATTATGACGAGCTGACCTGGAACGTCACCGGCAATGGCTGGCAATTCCCCATGGGCGAGATTTCCGCCACCATCACGTTGCCTGATGGTATCAAGGCGACGGATACCGCCGTCTTCACCGGTCCGCTTGGCGCAAAAGGCAAGGACGCCCGCATCCTCAGTGAGGGCAACGAGGTTTTCTTCGCCTCCACTCGCCCCTTTTCGGTGGGCGAGGGCATGACGGTTGCGGTGAAACTGCCCAAGGGGGCTATATCGGCTCCTGACACCACGCAGGAGGCGGGGTGGTGGCTGCGGGACAATCTCGCCATCCTCCTTTCGGGCGGCGGTCTCTTCGTCGTGCTCCTCTATTATCTGCGAGCCTGGTTCGCCGTGGGCCGCGATCCGGCAAAAGGCGTCGTCGTGCCGCGCTGGGACGCGCCGGATGGACTTTCCCCGGCGCTGGTCAATTACGTCGATAACCGCGGTTTTTCCGGCGCGGGCTGGACGGCGCTTTCCGCTTCGGCACTTGATCTGGCCGTAAAAGGTTATGTGGTTCTGGAGGACCTGAAGAACGCCATCGTCATCCGCCGCACGCAAAAGGCGACGGCCGACAACCTGCCGACGGGACAGAAGACGCTGCTTTCCTCCATCGGTGGGCCGGGGGAGACGCTAACCATCGACAAGGCCCATGGGGCGGAGGTCGAGAAGGTCGGCAAACAGTTTCGCGCAGCGATAGAGAAAGAACATCGCGGCAAGTATTACCGTGGCAATGCCGGCTACACCGTCTTCGGTATCTTCCTCAGCCTCGCCCTCATCGTTGCGACGCTGGTCTTCGGCGATCTGGATGAGAGCGCCATCGCCGCTGTGCTGGTCTTTGGCTTTTTTGCTTTCTTTTTCAGCATCCTTTCGATTGGCATCGGCCGGCAGTTTTCGCGCGGCGCGCCGCTGCGCAAGCGGATCGGGGGCATCGTCATGCTCGCCTTTGCCGGTTTCGTGGCCTTTTCGGCCATTGGCGGCATCGCCACGCAAATCCTGCTTGACGTTACACATGACACCAAGTCACTGGCGCTCGCTGCCATCGGCGGAATCGTGCTCACCAATGCGCTGTTCCTGTTTCTGATGGGCGCACCGACGCCGCTCGGCCGCAAGCTGATGGATGGCATCGAAGGCCTGCGGACCTATCTGACGCTGGCCGAAAAGGACCGGATGAACATGGCGGGCGCGCCGGCCATGTCGCCGCAACATTTCGAAACGCTGCTGCCCTATGCCGTGGCGCTTGGCGTCGAAAAGCCCTGGAGCCGTACGTTCGAGACCTGGCTCGCGACCGCCGCCGCCGGTGCCGCCGCGGCAAGTTATGTGCCCGGCTGGTACCTGGGCAGCAATTACGGCAGCTTTGGCGACAGGATCGGCGGGTTCTCAACCTCTATGGCAAGCACAATCGCCTCCACCATTCCGCAGCCTGTCAGCTCTTCCGGCTCCAGCTTCTCAGGCGGGGGCGGGGGCGGTTTTTCCGGCTCTGGCGGCGGCGGTGGCGGTGGCGGCGGCTGGTGATGCCTGCCGCGGTAATTTAACCGATAGCTGGTGACTTTTGCCGCTGGTCTTGCTAAGTCCGCGACACTCTTTTGCAACAGATTAAAGTCCTTATCCCATGCCCGATCTTCTGCTTGAACTTCGCTCCGAGGAAATCCCTGCCCGCATGCAGCGCAAGGCGGCGGGCGATCTGAAGAAACTCGTCACCGATGCCTTGGTGGAGAGAGGGCTGACCTATGAAGGTGCGCGCGAATATTGGACACCGCGTCGCCTGACGCTGGATATTCGTGGCCTCAACGCCCGCTCGGCCGATGTGCGTGAGGAAAAGAAGGGTCCGCGCACCGATGCCAATGAAAAGGCCATCGAAGGCTTTCTGCGTGGCGCAGGCCTCAACGATATCTCGGAAGCGCAGGTTGTTTCCGATCCGAAGAAGGGTGATTTCTACATCGCCATCATCAACAAGCCGGGCCGTCCGGCGGAAGAGATCATCGCCGAGGTGATGCCCGGCATCATCCGCTCTTTCCCCTGGCCGAAATCCATGCGCTCCGGCCCCGCTTCGATGCCGAAAGGCTCCAGCTATGCCGGTATCGAAGGCAAAGGTTCGGAAAGCCTGCGTTGGGTGCGGCCGCTGCAGTCCATTGTCTGCCTGTTCGGCCCCGAACACGATGAAACGCAGGTCATCCCGTTTGCCATCGATGGTATCGTTGCCGGTAACGTTACCTATGGCCATCGTTTCCATGCGCCGGGCCCGATCACCGTACGCCGTTTCGAGGATTATGTCTCGAGCCTCGAAAAGGCGAAGGTCATTCTCGATGCCGAGCGCCGCAAGGACATCATCCTGCACGACGCCAAGGACCTCGCTTTCGCCAACGGGCTCGACCTTGTGGAAGACGAAGGCCTGCTGGAAGAAGTTTCCGGCCTGGTCGAATGGCCGCAGGTGCTGATAGGCACTTTCGAAGAGGACTATCTGCAAATTCCCGCAGAAATCATCCGCCTCACTATCAAGACCAACCAGAAGTGTTTCGTCACCCGCAACCAGGGTGCGGAAGAGGGCCTTTCCAACCGCTTCATCCTTGTCTCGAACATCGAAGCGAGTGATGGCGGCAAGGAAATCATCCACGGCAATGGCAAGGTCGTGCGCGCGCGCCTGTCGGATGCCCGCCATTTCTGGACCCGTGACCAGGGTGATCTGCCCGATCTTGAGATGCTGAAGGACTCGGCTGCAAAATTCAGCCTCGATCTTAAAAAGCCGCTCGACCAGCGCATGGCGAAGCTCGATGCGCTCAACGTCACCTTTCACGCCAAGCTCGGAACGCAGGGCGAGCGCGTGGCTCGCATCCGCGAACTGGCGAAGACGCTGGCCCCGATCGTCGGCGCCGATGCCGCGCTGGTGGACCGCGCCGTTGTGCTGGCCAAGGCCGACCTGCGCACCGAAGCCGTCGGCGAATTCCCCGAGCTTCAGGGCCTGATGGGCCGCAAATATGCGGCGCTTCAGGGCGAAAACGAAAGCGTCGCCGCCGCCATCGAAGATCACTACAAACCGCAAGGCCCTTCCGACCGCCTGCCGGCCGATAAGGTGGCGATCACGGTCGCCCTTGCCGACAAGCTCGACACCCTCATCGGCTTCTGGGCCATCGATGAGAAGCCCACCGGCTCGAAGGACCCCTTCGCGCTACGCCGTGCGGCGCTGGGTGTGGTGCGTATTCTGCTTGAGAAGAACGTGCGGCTGCCACTGCTGAGCGTTGCCAAGGATCCGGACCTTCTCTCCTTCTTCCACGACCGTCTGAAGGTCTATCTCCGCGATCTCGGCGCGCGTTACGATCTGATCGACGCCGTCCTGACGCCGGAATCTGACGACCTGCTGATGATCGCCCGCCGTGTCGAAGCGCTCACCGCCTTCATCACCGGTGAGGATGGCCGCAACCTTCTGGCAGGCGCCAAGCGTGCCACGCAGCTTCTGGCCGCGGAGGAGAAGAAGGGGACTGTGGTGGCGGATGGCGTTTCGGAAGAGTTGTTGAAGCTCGATGCCGAAAAGGCGCTTTATGCGGCGATCAAGACCGCGTCTGCCGATGCCGCGAAGGCTGTTGCCGGCGAAGATTTCCGCTCTGCCATGCAGGCGCTTTCGACGCTTCGCGCGCCCGTCGATAAATTCTTCGAAGATGTGCTCGTCAACGACGAGGACGCGGCCATCCGCGCAAACCGTCTGGCGTTGCTGAAGGCCATTCGCGAGGCAACTGGCACGGTTGCGGATTTCTCGAAGATAACGGGCTGATAGGGTTGGGGTAGCCGTACATGTCAGTGTGCGCGGTTCACCCCCCTCTGTCCTGCCGGACATCTCCCCCTCAAGGGGGAAGATCGACTTGTGGCGAGCTCTCAACCACATTGAACGTTTCGGGAAGAGGGGGAGCATGCCTCTCGCCGATCTCCCCCCTTGAGGGGGAGATGCCCGGCAGGGCAGAGGGGTTAAGCCACAGCCTCAGCTCCCGCAGGATAACTTCCCATTGACCCACCCCACCTCCAAAATCCTCATCAGCGCCTGCCTCCTCGGCCAACCTGTCCGTTACGACGGCAGAGGCAAGCACTTCTTCCACCCGGCGATCGACCGCTGGCGCAGCGAAGGCAGGCTGGTGGCGATCTGTCCGGAGATGGCGGGCGGTATGCCCGTGCCGCGCCCGCCGGCGGAAATCGAAGATCGTGCCTCCGGTCTCGATGTGCTGGAGGGCCGCGCCCGCGTGCTGGAGGTGACCGGCGGCGATGTCACGGCGCAATTCATTGCCGGCGCAGAAAGGGCGCTGGCCTTTGCGAGGGCCAATGCCTGCACATACGCGCTTCTGATCGACGGCAGCCCGTCCTGTGGATCGGTTGCGATCTATGACGGTTCGTTTTCTGGCGTCAAACATGCGGGCAACGGGGTGACGGCGGCGCTGCTCGAAAAAGCCGGTATTGCCGTTTTTTCACCTGCCGATATCGACCGGCTGGATGTGCTGACCCGTTAAAAGAAAAGCGCCGGAGTTCCCCGGCGCCTTTGTTCATCGATAGTCTTGCGGCGTATCACCCCGCCATGCGCAGCTCATGCGCCATGGCATGAAGCTGATGGCCGGACGACACGCGGAAGCCGCGGATGAGGTTCAGCAGTTCCTCGGTGTCCACGGCAAGCGCTTCCGCTGAAGCCGTGGTTTCTTCCGCCATGGCCGCATTGTGCTGGGTGGCGACGTCGAGCTGGTTGAGCGATGAGGAGATCGAGCGCAGCGTCGTATCCTGTTCGGCCGCCGAATGGGCGATCTTGCTGACGATCTCGTTAGCGGATTTGATCTGGTCGGAGATACGCTTCAGTGCATCGCCGGCCTCGCCCACAAGCCGCACGCCATTTTCCACCTGGGCGGAAGAGCGGGCGATCTGGTCCTTGATCTCTTTGGCGGCAGCCGCGGATTTCTGTGCGAGTTCGCGCACTTCCTGCGCTACCACGGCAAAGCCCTTGCCAGCCTCACCCGCGCGAGCAGCTTCGACGCCAGCATTCAGTGCCAGAAGGTTGGTCTGGAAGGCGATATCGTCGATCACGCCGATGATGTTGGAAATCTGGTCGGAAGACTGCTCGATGCCGCTCATCGCCATGATCGCTTCTTCCACCACACGGTCGCTGCGCATGGCTTCCGAGCTGACGGTGGTGACACGCTTGGCGGCGTCAGCTGCCCCTTCCGCCGTCTGGCGCACCGCAACGGTCAGTTCGTCAAGCGCTGCGGAGGTCTCTTCCAGATTGGCAGCCTGCCGTTCGGTACGCTGCGATAGCTCGTTGGAGGCCTTGCGGATTTCTTCCTTTGAGCCGCCAATGTCGATGCTCTTGGAATTTACCTTGGCCATGGCGGCATCGAGATGGGTCAGGGCCTCGTTGAAATTGTCGCGCAGCGTTGCGTAACGGTTGCCGAGGTCGCCGCAGCGCACGGTCAGATCGCCGCCGGCCAGCTTTTCCAGCGCCTCGCCGATGGTGGCGACCACACGCGCCTGCAATTCTGCCTCGTCGCGCTGCATGTCGAGGTTGTTCTGGCGCTCGGCATTGAGCTGTTGCTGCTGTTCTTCCTCACGGCGCTGCATGGCATGGCGCTCGCGTACCTTGTCCTGAAGCGAGGCAGTAGCCTTCGCCATCATGCCCACTTCGTTGGTGAGGCCAGTATGGGGAATGGCGAGCGAGACGTTTTCATTGGCGACTTCGCCAAGCGCGCGGTGAATATCGCCGAGGGGCTTCGAGATACCACGGATGACATAGAAAGCGGCTGCAAGCGCCAGCACGAAGATCAACGCGCCGATGGATAGCGCCTTCATCACCTCGCCGCGCACCTGTGCGTTCAGATCATCGATGTAAACGCCGGTCACGACCACCACCTGCCAGGGTTCGAAGGCAAGTGCATAGGAGCTCTTGGCGTAGTCATTGCCTTCCATGCCGGGCTTCGGGCCGTAGAAATCCGTCTGGCCGCCGCCATTGCGACCAAGCCGCACCAGCTCGTCACGATAAGCGAAACCCTTGCTGTCAGGCTTGCCCTTGAAGTTCTCGCCGACGCGCTTGGCATCGGGATGGAACTTCATCGTTACATCGTAATCATAACCGAAGAGGTAGCCATCCGGGGTGAAGCGTATGGCGCTGACGGTCGCATAAGCCTGCTTCATGGCCTCGTCGCGCGAAAGGGTGCCGGCCTTTTCCTTGTCGTGGAAGGATTGCAGGATGGAGATGGCCGACTGCACCTGAGTCCGCAGCATACCGTAGCGTTCCTCATAGATCGCGTCGGTGGCGGACTTCAGCTGGTAGAAGGTTGCCACGGCGAAGGCGGCCATCAGGGCCACTACAAGAACGATCAACTGACGGGAAATGGAAAGGTTCTTCATGGGCGCTCACAAGCGTTTGGCCTCGCGCGCCTCGCTTTGCCGCGCGCTGCCGGTGTTTCGGAAAAGGGAGAAGCGCATGATGCGCCGGGAAGGGCCTGAAGAGCGGCATCCGCCCAAGGCCTTATGCTGTGCTGCATTGCACCATGAGATGACTTAGCAGCCAAAAATTTGAAGATATATTTAATTAGTGGAAGCTTTATCACGCCAGCCGGCGGAATAACCCCTCGGGGATTTTTAATTCCCCAAATGGTTGCTGACGACCGTGAAAAATACAGCGCGGACGCGATTGTTTGACATTTGTCATCCAACCCGCAGGTCAGTTGCCGCGCAATTGGAAGTCCGGGAAGTTGGTCGGAGCGGGCAAGGCAGAAGCGCGTGAGGGGGCCGCCGCATCGGTACTCGAAATTTCCTTCGTAGCCGCAGTGGTGGTCGTCATGTCTATGCCGCCGGGCGTCGCAGCGGTTTCCTGCGTATGCGCCGTTGGCTCCACGTCGTCATAGGTGGCGATTGCGGTGCCAGACGCTTCCTTCGGCATCCATGCCGGATTGGTGCTGACAAATGTCACGGGCGCGCCGCCGAGCCATGCTTCCGTGCGCACCAGCGTCTGCTTGCCATCCACTTCCCGCATTTCCGTGTGCTGGGTCCCGGGTTCTATGGAAGGAATGCTGTAAACCTGCGCCGCGGTTTTCTCCTTGACCTGCTGGCAACCCGTGCAGTCGCGACGGATGAAGCTGCCATTGGTGGTATGAACACCGTTGATATATTCGATAGAAGACGCCATGGCAGACCCGCCGGTCAGCACGACAATCGCTGTCAGAAGAAGACGCCGCATCGAAAAAGCCCCCAAATAACGGCGCCGCCTCGTGATCCGGGCAAAGTGCGCCATTCCATGTTCGGGCAAGTATTACCGGCGTTTCGTTTCCATCGGGTCAGCAAACTTGGTAAAAATTGAACGAAATATTCGTTGCCGGCCCGTTTGATCTAAAATCAGACCTTTTCGCGCGCCACAGCCTGCCAGCCGATATCGCGCCGGCAAAAGCCGTTTTCCCACTCCACCCTGTCCGCCAGCGCGTAGGCGTGGGCCTGCGCCTCCGTCACGGTCTTTCCAAGGGCGGTAACGTTCAGCACGCGGCCACCCGTAGCCACCAGCCTGTCGTCCTTCAACTCAGTCCCGGCATGGAACACCTTCGCTTCTTCGCTCGCTTCAGGAATATGCGCGATCGGCGTGTTCTTGTCGTATGCGCCGGGGTAACCCTTGGAAGCCAGGACGACGGTCAGCGCAGCCTCGTCGCGCCATTCCGCGTCAACCCTGTCCAGTGTGCCAGTGGCCGTGGCGTAGAGGATGGGCAGCAGATCACTTTTCAGGCGCATCATCAGCACCTGGCATTCTGGATCGCCGAAGCGCACGTTGTATTCAATGAGTTCCGGGCCCTTAGCGGTAATCATCAGTCCAGCAAAGAACACGCCGGAGAAGGGATTACCATCTTTCGCCATGCCCGAGATCGTCGGCTCGATGATTTCTTTCATGGTGCGCTCCACCATGGTCGCGGTCATTACGGGGGCGGGCGAATAGGCACCCATGCCGCCCGTATTCGGACCGGTATCACCATCACCGACGCGCTTGTGATCCTGCGCGGTTGCGAGCGCCAGCGCGGTCTTGCCGTCGGAAAGGCAGAAGAAGCTCGCTTCCTCGCCATCGAGGAAGGCCTCCACCACCACTTCGGCGCCGGCCGCGCCGAAAGCGCCGTCGAAGCAGTCGTCAATCGCGGCAAGCGCTTCCGCTTCCGTCATGGCCACGGTCACGCCCTTGCCGGCGGCAAGCCCGTCGGCCTTGATGACGATGGGCGCACCCTGTGCGCGGACGTAGTCCTTGGCCGGCTCTGCGGATTTGAAACGCTGGTAAGCGCCGGTCGGAATATCGTAGCGCGCGCAGAGATCCTTCGTGAAACCCTTGGAACCCTCCAGCTGCGCTGCCGCTTTCGATGGCCCGAAAGTGGCGATGCCGGCGGCACGCAGGTCATCCGCCAGACCGGCGACCAGCGGCGCTTCCGGGCCGATGACGACGAAGTCGATTGCCTTTTCTTTCGCAAAGGCGATGACGGCAGCATGATCTTCCACGTTCAGCTCCACTAGCATCGCATGGTCGGCGATGCCGGGATTGCCGGGGGCGGCGTAGAGCGCATCAAGCAGGGGAGACTGGGCGATTTTCCACGCCAGCGCATGTTCGCGTCCGCCGGAACCGATCAACAGAACTTTCATGGTCAATACCCCTGCAAAATTCGCCAGTAACCTTGTGTCAGGGGCGTTAAGGGCAGGGGGGCGAAAGGTCAAGACGAATATGTGGCGATTGCCGCGCGTTTAGCCTGCGAATAGAGGCTGCAAATCCCGCCTCCGTCATGCCGGACTTGATCCGGCATCCAGCCACGGCGCGTCTGCGCCGTGAAAGAGTCTTAAGCGATCAAGGACTTGATCGCACTGGATTCCGGATCAAGTCCGGGGTGACGGTGTGCGGATGGTGCCGTTCTGCATCAGAAATCGCTTTTCGAGACGCCGCGGTCAGTACGATGAATTGCCTGTCTTTCCCCTGAAGTCAGCCTTTCCTGTGGAATCGTTGTCGCCTCTTGTTGTCACGCCACAATCAGACATTATGGTCGCCGCTCCAGATATGACAGCAGAGACCCATATGACCGCAGACAACGCCCGCCTCGCCACGCTCATCGCCTCCGAAATCAACGCCCGTCCCGATCAGGTAAAGGCGGCGGTGACCCTGCTGGACGAGGGCGCGACCGTACCCTTCATCGCCAGATACCGCAAGGAAGTGACGGGAGGGCTTGACGATACCCAGCTGCGCACGCTTTCGGAACGCCTTGTCTATCTGCGCGAACTCAATGCACGTCGCTCTTCCATCGTCGATTCCATCAGCGGGCAGGGAAAGATGACCGATGAGCTGATAGTCAAGATCATGCAGGCGGGCACCAAGGCCGAGCTGGAAGACCTCTACCTGCCCTATAAGCCGAAGCGCCGCACCCGTGCCGAAATCGCCCGGGAGCGCGATCTTGGCCCGCTTGCCGAAGCCATCTGGGAAAACCGCGCCGCCGATCCGGCGAAACTGGCGGAGGCCTATGTGCAGGGCGAGGTGGCCGATGTGAAGGCGGCGCTCGAGGGCGCGCGCGACATCGTGGCTGAAACCATGACGGAAAATGCCGATCTGCTTGGCCGCCTGCGCGATTACATGCGCCAGAACGCCACCTTCCGCGCCAAGGTGGTGGATGGCAAACAGGCGGCCGGCGAGAAGTTTTCCGATTATTTTGACCATTCCGAACGCTGGGCGGCGGTGCCGGGCCACCGGGCGCTTGCCATGCTGCGCGGCTGGAACGAGGAAATTCTGACATTGACGATCGATGTTGATGCAGACGATCCCGCACCGGTGAAGCCGGCGCAGCGCACCATCGCCGCCGCCTTCGATATCCGCAATGCTGGCCCCGCCGATCAATGGCTGATGGAGGTCGCCGGCTGGACCTGGCGCGTGAAACTCTCCATGTCGCTGTCGCTCGACCTGATGCGCGAGTTGCGTGAGCGGGCGGAAGAAGAGGCGATCAACGTCTTCGCACGGAACCTCAAGGATCTCCTGCTGGCCGCCCCCGCCGGATCGCGCGCCACCATGGGTCTCGATCCGGGCATCCGCACCGGCGTCAAGGTGGCCGTGGTCGATGGCACCGGCAAGCTGCTGGACACCTCGACGGTTTACCCCTTCCAGCCGAAGAACGACGTGCGCGGCGCGCAGGCGGAACTCGCCTTGCTCATTCGCAAGCACAATGTCGAGCTGATCGCCATCGGCAATGGCACCGGCAGCCGCGAGACGGAAAAGCTGGTGGCCGATCTTCTGGCCCAGATGCCGGCTTCCGCTTCAGATACAAAGCCCACCAAGGTAATCGTGTCGGAGGCGGGCGCATCCGTCTATTCCGCTTCGGAGCGGGCGGCGGCCGAATTCCCCAATCTCGACGTTTCGCTACGTGGAGCAGTCTCCATCGCCCGCCGCCTTCAGGACCCGCTGGCGGAACTGGTGAAGATCGAGCCGAAATCTATCGGCGTCGGTCAATACCAGCACGATGTCGATCAGGGCCGCCTCAGCCGCTCGCTCGATGCTGTCGTGGAAGATGCCGTGAATGCCGTCGGCGTAGACCTCAACACGGCCTCGTCGCCGCTTCTGGCGCGGGTTTCCGGTCTCGGTGCCTCGATTGCCGATGCCATCGTTGCCCATCGCGATCAGACCGGTCCATTCGCGAGCCGCAAGGAATTGCTCAAAGTGCCGCGCCTCGGCCAGCGCACCTTCGAACAATGCGCGGGCTTCCTGCGCATTCCAAACGGCAAGGAGCCGCTCGATGCCTCGTCCGTTCACCCGGAAGCCTATGGCGTGGCGAAGAAGATCGTCGCCGCCTGCGGCCGCGATCTGCGCTCGCTGATGGGCGATAGCGCCACCTTGAAGTCGCTGGACCCTAAGAAGTTCATCGATGAGCAATTCGGCCTGCCGACCGTCAAGGACATCATCGCCGAACTGGAAAAGCCCGGCCGTGACCCGCGCCCGAGCTTCAAGACCGCGACCTTTGCCGAGGGTGTGGACGAGATCACCGATCTGAAACCCGGCATGTTGCTGGAAGGCACCGTTACCAATGTGGCTGCCTTCGGCGCCTTCGTGGATATCGGCGTGCATCAGGACGGGCTGGTGCATGTCTCGCAGCTCGCCGACCGTTTCGTGAAAGACCCGCATGAGGTCGTCAAGGCGGGTGATGTCGTCAAGGTGCGAGTCGTTGAAGTGGATGTGAAGCGCAAGCGCATCGGGCTGACCATGCGTAAGGATGGTGGTGAGGCTGCGCCGCAGCCGATGCGGGAGAAGGGCAATACCAACGCCATGCGCCACGCGACATCCAAGCCCAAAGATCGCAACGAGGGGTCGCAATCCGGTGGTGCACTGGCAGCTGCCCTGGCTGAAGCCATGAAGCGGCGCTGACCTGCGGTTGAAATGATTTTTCTGAGTAAAGCCCTGCCATACACCTCGGCAGGGCTTTTTGCTTGATGAAATCGTTCAATTTTTTTGAAATAAGACTATCTTGCAACTTATGCCGAAAGGAATACGGTCAGCAAAATTGATAAGTGAGACTTAGCAATTGGGGGTGCCATGGCGTCGTCTCTGCATGTTCTTCTCGAAAAGATAATCAAGAACGGTGATCTGACCGTCAACAGCCCCGGCGGCAGCCGCACATTCGGCAATGGTGCCGGAAAGAAGGTGGTTCTCAACTTCACCGACGAAGCCGCCATGCAGGAGATTGCCGCCGATCCGGCGCTCAAGCTTGCTGAAATGTACATGGAAGGCCGTGTGAAGGTCGCGGAAGGCGACATTTATGATTTTCTGGCGCTGGTCAAAAGCAATACGCTGAGCGAAGCCCTGTCCTTCGGCATGATCTGGCGTGGCATGGCTCGCATCATCGCCGCCCGCATCAAGATGCATCTGCCGGTCAATCACAACAAGAGCAACGTCGCCCACCATTATGATCTGAGCGCAAAGCTGTTTGACCTCTTTCTCGATGAGGACTGGCAATATTCCTGCGCCTATTTCAATCCGCCCGGCATCAGCCTCTATGAGGCGCAGGTCGCGAAAAAGCGGCACATCGCCGCCAAGCTGATGACCGAGCCGGGCCAGAGTGTTCTGGAAATAGGCTCCGGCTGGGGCGGCATGGCCATGTATATCGCCGAGAGCGCCGGAGCCGATGTCACCGGCATCACGCTTAGCGAGGAACAGCTGCGCGTTTCCCGCGACCGAGCCGCAAAACGCGGTCTTGCCGGCAATGTCCGCTTCGAGTTGCAGGATTACCGTTATCTGCCTGCCTCGAAAAAATACGACCGCATCGTCTCCGTCGGCATGTTCGAACATGTCGGGCCGACCCATTATCGCGACTATTTCGAGAAGGTGGCGGAGGTGCTTGATGACAAGGGCGTGATGGTGCTGCATTCCATCGGTCAGCCCTATCCGGCACTGGCGACCAACCCTTTCATCGAAAAATATATTTTCCCCGGCGGCTATATCCCATCGCTTGCGGAAGTGTTGCCGGCCCTCGAGAAGTCGCGGCTGCTGGTAAAGGATATCGAAATTCTGCCCATGCATTATGCCCATACGCTTCGCCACTGGCGGGAACGTTTCGTGGCACGCAGGGCAGAAGCGATCGCGCTTTACGATGAGCGCTTCTTCCGCATGTGGGAGTTTTATCTGGCGGGGTCGGAAATGGCCTTCACCCATGAAAACTTCCACATCTTCCAGATCCAGATCGCCAAGGACCGCGATGCCGTGCCGCATAATCGCGACTACATTGCGCAGAACGAGGCAAAGCTGCTGGAGTTTGAGAAGACCCGGGCGCCGCTGGAGAAGGTGACATTCTGACGACGGTGTGGGCGGCGAGTGACCGAATTGCGGAGAGTATTGACAAGCGTCTCCGCAATCTCGGCGTCACCCTGGGCTTGTTCCGAGGATCTATCCACGTTGCGTAAAGTCCTTCGGTCGCAGATGCTCGGGACAGGCCCGAGCATGACGAACGAGAGGTTTGGCACCGTGTCGTGAGCCTCGCAGTGGTGTCTGCTTCTTAACGCACTGGTTAATCGAATGGAAAGACAATCCCTCTAATTCTACGGACACCTGTCTGTATTGCGTTTCTGGGGTTCTTTCATGTTCAAGCCATCAGCGGCCGCCGCCGCCTGTATCCTGTCGCTTTTTGCCGTGGGCAATGCCCATGCAGATGGCTGGTTTTCCGGCGACTGGTATCTGAAACTCGGCGGCGCGGGTTTCACCGCGCCGAAATATCAGGGCGATAACAAGAATGAATTCGGCTTTTCGCCCATCATTTCCCTCGGCCGTCAGGGGCAGGGCGCCCGTTTCACCTCCCGGAACGACAGCGCCTCGATCTCGCTTCTGGATAACGGCCCGATCAGCATGGGTCTCGCCGGCCGCCTGATTTCTCCACGTGATGAGGGTGATTCTGCCGATCTGAAGGGCATGACGCGTATCAAGCGCGGCGGCGAGCTTGGTGGTTTTGCCGAGGCTTATCCGACCGACTGGCTGCGCGTTCGCGGCGAAGTTCGTCAGGGCATCCGCAGCCACAGCGGCGTGGTCGGCGATGTCGCTGTCGATGCCTTCACCGATATCGCCCCCGGCATCCAGATTTCGGCCGGCCCGCGCGCCACGTGGGTGAGCAGCAAATACAATGAACGTTATTACGGTGTGAGTGCGGCACAGGCGGCCGCCGGCGCGCCATCGCCCTATAGCCCGGGCGGCGGCCTGCATTCGGCCGGTATCGGCGCCGCCATCACCTGGAAAGTCACCGAAAATGCCGAAGTCGGCTCCTTTGCGGAATATCGCCGCCTGACCGGCGATGCCGCGGACAGTTCGCTCGTGCGCGAGCGCGGTTCGAAGAACCAGTTCATCATCGGGGTTCAGGCGAGCTACAAATTCAATTTCTCCCTGCCCTGACACGAGTGGAGATATGCTCCTGAAAAGCCCCGCCGCGAACAGCTGCGGGGCTTTTCTGCGTGTACGGTCGGCTGCTGAAATCCATTCCGATTTTGCGGCTGATGCTGTAGAACCATCCCATGGTTCACCACAGCGATTTGTCAGACCGCGTCTCCGACGCGCCATCCAATAACTGGGTCTATCGGATTTTGCCGAGGCCCCTCTGGCCCTATGCGCAGCTGGCCCGGTGGGATCGACCCATCGGCTGGCAATTGCTGATGTGGCCATGCTTCTGGTCCGCAGCCCTCGCGGCCAACGCGGCGGTGGCGACCGGCGGCTTTTCCTGGGGCACGCTGCTCTGGCATCTAGTGCTGTTCTTCATCGGCTCGGTGGCGATGCGCGGCGCGGGCTGCACCTATAATGATCTGGCCGACCACAAGATCGACATGGCAGTGGCGCGCACCCGCTCGCGACCGCTGCCGTCGGGCCGGGTGAGCCGCGGACAGGCCAAGGTCTTCATCGTCCTGCAGGCGCTTGCCGGGCTGGTCGTCCTCCTGCAGTTCAACAGTTTCGCAATCGCAACCGGTATGTTCTCGCTGTTCTTCGTGGCGATCTATCCCTTCGCCAAGCGCTTCACCAACTGGCCGCAATTTTTCCTCGGCCTTGCCTTTTCCTGGGGCGCGCTGATGGGCTGGGCGGGGCAGTTCGGATCGATTGCCTGGCCGGCTGTCCTGCTTTATGTCGGCTCCATCGCCTGGACGATCGGTTATGATACAATCTACGCCCACCAGGACAAGGAAGATGACACGGCGGTGGGCATCGGTTCTACCGCCCTCCTGTTTGGAGAAAACACACATCGCTGGCTGGTTTTCCTTTATGGCACAGCCCTTGCCATGATGTTCCTGTCGTTCTGGACGGCGGGTGTTAACGTCATTGCCTATAGCGGACTTGCCGCCGCGGCTCTCATGCTGTTCCGGCAGGTATGGGTGCTTGATATCGATGACGTTGACCAGTGTCTCGTGCTGTTCAAATCCAACAACCGCGTCGGCGTGCTGATTTTCGCAGGGCTCATTCTGCCGCTGCTGCTGGCGTAAGCTGCTAGGATAGCGAATACGAAAAAGCCCGGTCGCGTCATCCGCGCCGGGCTTTTGTGTTCTGGATTGAAGAAGATCAGTTGCGGGCGATGATTTCCTTGCCCTCGATCTTCATGCTCATGCCGAGCGAACCGGTGGAACGGCGAACGAGGAAGCGCGGGCGGCGCTCCGCGAAATAGGAATGGCGGCGGCGCGGACGGGTATTCTGGGTGCGCACCTTGCCGAGATGTTCTTCCAGCGGACGGGCGACGCCATCGGCTTCCACCATCAGCATGGGAATGCGGTAGGCCTCGGACCAGCTGCGCCAGTCGGCGGCGATATCGCACAGATCGTGGGCGACGAGAAGCGGAACGCAAAGATCCGGATCGTCGTGATGCAGCTCGAGAGTCACCGTCACCTGCCCGTCACCATGGTCGATGGCGCGGGCGGCAACACCCTTGAAGGCGCGGGCAGGCAGGGCGAAGGACAGAGGCAGGCCGGAAGAGGACAGAACCTTTCTCAGAACGGCGCCCCGTTCATCGAGGGTGACGGCGACATCGGTCGCGCCATTGCCTTTTCCATAGGTGACCTGTTGCGGAAAACGTGCCGGGTCTAACCTGAGAGTGGCGACGGCCCAGTCGGGCTTCAGAACGGTCTTGGTCATGTTTATTCTACCCTTGTTTTACCTGAGAGCCGGTTTCCGGTCTTCTCATCGGGACTTTTCGTCCTCTGATGTCAGGAGAATATCCGCCGCCTGTTCGAGACTGCTTAAAAATCGCGGTTAAGAAAACTTTGCATTCCCAAATGGTTAGCAAAACACACTGTGGCATGGTTTCGCTTGGGTAAAGGAGATCGGGACAATGCGGTTTTTATCCCGGTCGAAATTGTGCTCTTTCAAGCTCCGGGCAAGGCGCGTCCTGCATAGTCGCGTCGGGCCCTGCCGCGCTTCCGGATGGAGGCATGGCGGGGCGGATTCAAGCGGAGTTTCGACGTCCCACGGGGACGAGCGAGGCTCCAGGGGGCATTCGGATGGTATCGACTTATCTCAGCTACGACCTCATCAACCGCGATATGAAGACAAGCATTTCCCGCGTGTCGCAGCAGGCAATCACCGAGCGTCAGACGAAATATTACAAGGAAAACATCGGCAATGTGAAAAGCGTCGATGAATTCCTCGATAACTATCAGCTCTATTCCTATGCCATGGATGCCTTCGGCCTCGGCGAGATGACCTATGCCAAGGCTTTCATGAAAAAGGTGCTGGAGAGCGACCTGAACGACCAGAACAGCTTCGCCAACAAGCTGACCGACGAGCGGTATCGGGAGTTCGCCGCTGCCTTCAATTTCACGGCGTCGACAAAGACGGTTCAGACGGAGGCACAGCTCGACAAGATGATCGGGCTCTACGGGACGTCGATCACCGACATGGATGACAGCCTTGCCGAAGAGACCCGCTATTACAAGGCGATCATCGGCACGGTCACCAACGTTGATCAGCTGCTCCAGAACGACAGGGCCCGCGCCTATATATTTCAGGTCTTC
This sequence comes from Agrobacterium sp. FDAARGOS_525, assembly GCF_003938925.1. Taxonomy (NCBI): domain Bacteria; kingdom Pseudomonadati; phylum Pseudomonadota; class Alphaproteobacteria; order Hyphomicrobiales; family Rhizobiaceae; genus Agrobacterium; species Agrobacterium sp. FDAARGOS_525. The sequence goes on from NZ_RKIU01000003.1 coordinate 1,736,002, forward strand.
AGCATCGATGAGAAGACCTATACCTATTCCCATATCCGGGGATTGATGACGAGCGACATCGCCGATCCCGACAGCTACCTCAATCAGAAATTTGGCGCTGCCTATAATGATGCGGTCGAAAAGCTGACCATGAAAGGTAATATCGAACTGCACGCGGAGGTCACGGCGCGGATCGCCGCAATCGACACTTCGCTTGCGGGAACGGAACTGACAGACGAGCAGCGCACGGCGCTCGAGGCGGAAAAAGTCACCAGGCAGGACCAGCTGACGCAGCTCGAAGCCGTGTTGCCACCCAAGAGCGAGTGGGAAGCGAAGCTTGCCGCGATCACCGCAGAACAGACGACGCTTTCAAATGCCGTTACCCAATATAACAAGATGGCACAGCTCGCCGCCGCCTTCGAATTCAAAAACGATGGCACCGTTGCCGCCGGCGGGGCGCAGAAAGCTGACAATATCAAGGTGATGACGGATGCCTACATCAGCAGCGCACCGCGCGTAACGCCGACGGTCGCCACGCTGAACCGGGACTATTTCGAATCGAAGATCGGTTCGATCAAGACCGTGGACGAACTGCTCTCGGATACGCGTCTCCTCAACTATATCAAGGTTGCCTTTGACCTTAACGACCTGACGATCGTGACGGCGACGATCGAGAACATCCTGACCAGCGACCTGAACGACCCGAACAATTACATCGCGACTTTTGGCAAGAACGACAAGCGCTACCTCGCCATGAGGAACGCGTTCAATTTCAAGACGGACGGAACGCTTGCCGACGGCACGACGCCGCAGACGACGCTGCAGACCGCGACCACGACAAGCGGCTACATGACCCATTACGGCGAAAAGGATGACGCCGCCGACGAGAAGGCGCTGACCTTATTCAAGAGTGACATTAGAAGCGTCACGTCCGTCAAGGATTTCCTCGACAGCAGCGCAGTCTATAATTATGCGCTGAAGGCCGTCGGCCTCGATCCGGCCAAGGTGAATGCGGCGGATATCCGTAAGGTCCTCACCAGCGACCTTCAGGACAAAAAGAGCTACGTCTATACGCTGAAAGACGAGCGCTATGTCAAACTGGCGGAGCTTTTCAACTTCGCACCGGACGGAAGTCTGGGCTCCCCGGTGCTGGCACAGTCGGAAATCGAGATGCAGACCATGTCGGCTGACTACATCAAGAAGAAGTCGGCTTTCGGCACTGAGAAAGACAAGGAAACCGCCAAGAAGGAGGCGGAATATTTCACGGGCGAGATGCAGAAGATCAAGACGCTCAAGGATTTTCTGAGCAATGATCGTCTCACGGAATTCGCGATGGAATCGCTTGGCATCGATCCCAAAACTGTGACGAAAGAACAGCTGCAGAAGATGTTCTCGTCGAAACTGGATGATGGCGAAAGCTATCTCAACAAGGAAATGGACCCGGTCTTCCGCCGTCTCGTCACCGCCTTCAACTTCGATTCTGACGGCAATATCCTTCACGAAGACCGCAGCCTGATCCAGACACGGCGCGGTCTCTACGAGACACTGGACAATTATCTGACCCAGACCCTGGAGACGCAGGCGGGCGAAGAGAATGCCGGCGTCCGTCTGGCGCTTTATTTCAAGCGCATCGCGGCAGGCACGACGTCCTATTATTCCATTCTTGCCGATACCGCGATCCAGAGTTTCATCAACACCACTTTCGGCATTCCTGACGAACTCGGCAATGCCCCGGTCGATACGCAGGTGGCGATGATGAAGAAATACTTCGACATCAAGGATTTTCAGGACCCGGAAAAGGTAAAGAAGCTCGTCGCGCGTTTTACCGTCATGTATGACAACGCGCAGAACACCACAGATCCCATCATGATGCTGTTCAATGGCAGCGGCTCTGCGGGAATCAGCGGCGATACGCTGCTGGCGGTAGCGACGCTGCGCGCGCGATAGGCGCGTTCGGACCGGCTTGTCAGCAGGGGGCGCTCGACGATCCGCCGCCGGATTACCAGCCCGGCAGCATATGCCCGGCGCGCAGGCGCGGCATCTTCGGATAGGTCTTCACATCGCTGTCCATCTCGTCGACCACGCTCATCGGTGAGATATTGTCGAGGCAGGCGGTGATATGGTCGGTGATGGCATTCACCAGCGATGGGGAAAGGCCCGGTCGTTTCATCAGGCCGATCTGCACCGGCGGCAGCGGCGGGAAGCCGTCTGCGGCGGTCAGAACCTTCATGCCGGTGCGCAGCGCCGATTCCGGCAGCACCGAAACAGCCATGCCCGCCAGCACGGCGGCGGCAACGACGGTTGAAGACCAGCTGGTAAAAAGCACCTGGTAATCGCGCCCGTCGGCATCGAGCGCCGAACAGGCGAGCTGGCGCCAGTGGCAGTCACGTCGTCCGACGGCGAGGGGCACCGGGGCATCGTCCTTCAGCGGATGGTTGGCGGAAGCGACCCAGCACAGCGGTTCGGTGCGCACCACATCCGACGAGCGGGCCCGCGGATTGTGGGTGACGAGAGCGATATCCAGTTCGCCGCGCGCCATTTTCTCCGCAAGGCTAACCGACGGCTCGCAGACGATGTAAAGCTCGACATTCGGATGAGTCTTCGCGAAACGCCCGATGATCTCGGGCATGTAACGGTCGGCATAGTCATCGGGCGTGCCGATGCGCAGCGTGCCCTCCAGCCGGTTGTCATCGAAGGCGGCGATCGCCTCGTTATTGAGGCGGATGATGCGGCGGGCATAGTTCATCAGCTTTTCGCCTTCCGCCGTCAGGCGGTTGCCCCGCCCGTCCTTGGCGAAGAGCTGTTTGCCGATGCGTTCTTCCAGCCGTCGCATCTGCATCGAGACGGCGGACTGTGTCTTGAAAACGCGATCTGCGGCCTTGGTGAAGCTGCCCGTATCGACGATGGCGATGAAGGTGTGCAGCTGGTCTATGTCGAGAGGTGCGGACATGGATGGTCATCCATCAGAATGATTGATGTCTTACATTAGAAACATTCGTTGGACTGATCAATAGTCTTGCGACATTTTGACACCAAGCAAATCAATCTCAACCCCGGGCCGGCGAAACGTCAGGCCCCCAACCCGAGGCAGCTTCTCGCGCGTGGTGCGCCGGGGGCGGTGCCGCATCGTGCCGTTACGAAAGGATAAGTGTCATGCGCACGGCAGAACGGAGAATGGAACTGGAACTTGCAACAGCACGGCCGAACGATACGTTCCGCCGCGTCGCTTTCCGCGTCAAGACCTTCGTGCAGCGCATCTACAATCGTATCGTGGCGAATGGCCTCACCGAGCTGGATGATCGTCTTCTCGCCGATATCGGCCTGGCAAGATCGGACGTCAGCGACGCCCTCAACACGGGCCTTCTGGAAGATCCCACCGCTCATCTGACCCGCGCGGCACGTCGACGGGCAGTAACACGGTTCAAGACCCTTTGAAATAGTGCCATCCGGCGGGCCTCCAGCTGCCGGAGAGGCCCTCCAGCCGAAAGGTTTCCCCGCAGGGTGATTTGCCAATAGCCCTGCCTTTGCCCGGTGTCAGGCCCCCTCGGCCGCACCGGGTTTTTTTATGTCTGCGATTGGCGGTCTCGCGAAACCCGAAGCGGTTCCGCTGGTTTTAATACTGATATTCCTCGAACACAGGAAGAACCGAGCCGTCCCAGCGGCCATTGTAAAGCGCCAGCAAGTCTTCGGCGAGTGTCGTTTTCTTCGCCAATACCTCGTCCAGCGAGGACAGGAATACGGTCTCGTCCTGACCTTCGCCATTCAGCCGGTTGCGGTTTTTCAGTCCGGTGCGGGAAATATCGAGCACTTCGCGCGCGATACCGAGAAGTGGCTTGCCGGCGATTTCGGCATTCAGTCCCTTGGCCGGAACCGCATCACGAAGGGCGATGACCTCGTCGAAGCTCCAGGCCGCCGTCAGTGCGTCGGCAGCGTCCAGCGCTTGCCGATCGTAGAGAAGGCCGACCCAGAAGGCTGGCAGGGCGCAGATGCGTCTCCACGGACCGCCGTCGGCGCCGCGCATTTCCAGAAAACGCTTCAGGCGCACATCGGGGAACAGGGTGGAGAGATGGTTCGTCCAGTCACCCATGGTCGGTTCAGATGCGGCGATTTCGCCCTTGAGCGCACCATTCATGAACTGACGGAAGGTGACATGGGTGCAATCATGGTATTTGCCGTCGCGCACGATGAAATACATCGGCACGTCGAGCGCCCATTCCACATAGTCCTTGAACCCGAAATCCTCGTTGAAGGTGAAGGGCAAGACGCCCGAGCGGCGATTGTCAGTATCGCGCCAGATATCGCCGCGCCACGAGAGAAGACCGTTCGGCTTGCCCTCCGTAAAGGGCGACGAGGCGAAAAGCGCCGTTGCCAGAGACTGCAGCTTCATGGAAACGCGCATCTTCTGGCGCATGTCGGCTTCGGATGAAAAGTCGAGATTAACCTGAATGGTGCAGGTGCGGTACATCATGTCGAGACCCTTGGTCCCGACTTTCGGCATGTAGCGCGTCATGATCGCGTAGCGCGATTTCGGCATGCGTGGCGTTTCGTCAAAGGTCCACAGCGGGCTGCCGCCGATGCCGAGGAAACGGATGCCCATCGGCTCTGCCACTTCGCGCAGCGTCGCCAGATGCTGGTTGGATTCTTTGCAGGTCTGATGCAGGTTCTCAAGCGGCGCGCCCGAAAGTTCGAACTGCCCGCCCGGTTCGATGGAGATGGCACCCATGCCGTGTTGTTCGCCGAGGCCGATGATGTTTTCACCGTCCATTATCGGGTCCCAGCCGAGCTTCTCCTGCATGCCCTTCAAAAGTGCGGAAATGCTGGCATCGCCGAAATAAGGAACCGGCCGGTTGTCCTCGCGGAAAAAGGCGAATTTTTCGTGCTCGGTGCCGATACGGAAATCGGCTTCAGCTTTGTTACCGCCCGCCAGATAATCGGTAAGCTCCGTAACGGAGGAAAGGGGGGTCTGGTCGGTCGTGTCGCGTGCCATGGCTTACCTTGTTATGACGTCTCTGTTGCGGCGAGGCATATGATTGGCAGATAGGGCCGTATCGTAGCTGGAGGCAAATGAATTTCTTTTAAAGATGCATGAAGAGCAACGGAGCATTCAGTTCCAGTCGCCGACCGTGGCCTGAATGACCGCCAGTGCGGCAACCGCAGCCGTATCTGCCCTCAGAATGCGCGGCCCGAGCGGAATGGGGGTGACGAAGTCGAGGCTGCGCAGAAGCTCCCTTTCTTCCTCCGAGAATCCACCTTCCGGACCGACCAGCAATGCGATTTTGCGTTCCTTCACTGCCTGCAGGATCGGCAGCGGATTTTGACCCGTATCGCCTTCGTCGCAATAGATGATGCGCCGGTCGTGGGGCCAGGTGTCCAGTATGTCCTTCAGTTTCACCGGCTCGGCTACCTCGGGCAGGGACAGTATGCCGCACTGCTCGGCGGCTTCGATGGCGTTGGCGCGCAATTTTTCGGTGTTGTGAATCTTGCCTTGGACATGCTGTGTCATCACCGGCTGTAACAGGCCGGCCCCCATCTCCACCGCCTTCTGCACCAGGTAATCCATGCGCCCGACTTTCAGCGGCGCGAAAAGATAATGCAGGTCCGCGGGGTTTGGCTGAGGCCGCGTCTGTTCGAGGGGGACGAGCACGATCTTCTTGCGGCTCGGAAAGGCGAGTTGCGCTTTCCACTCGCCATCGTGACCGTTGAACAGCAGGATTTCCGCACCATCGGTCATGCGCAGCACATTGGCGAGATAGTTGAACTGTTCGGCGGTCGCCTCCAGCGCGACGCCTTCGGCAAGGCTGGCTTCGATATACAGGCGTTGCATCCGGAAATTGGCGCGCATGGGATTTTTCGGCTTTAGCGAAAGAGGAAGGACATGAACCAGTAGAGCAGCGCCGCGAGCGCTGCACTGGAGGGAACGGTGACCAGCCAGGCGGCGATGATCGTCATGAAGTGGGAGCGGCGGACAAGATATCGGCGGCGTATCTCCGAAGGATTGTCGGCATATTTGTCAGACCGGCGGGGTCGGCCGTCACCAACCTGGACCAGATCCTGCCGCCTGCGGGAAGATTGCGTGTACCATTCACGGAAAAAGCCGACGCCGAACACCGCGCCGATCGCCGTATGGGTTGTGCTGACTGGCAGGCCGAAACGCGAAGCGACGAGAACGGTGAGCGCAGTTGCCACCGAAACGCAGAAGGCGCGCATCGGGTTGAGCTTGGTGATCTGCTCACCGACGAGGCGGATGAGGCGCGAGCCATAAAGAAGGATACCGCAGGAGAGCCCGAAGGCGCCGACCAGCATCACCCACAGCGGCGCACGTGCAGAGGTGCTCACCGCCTCGTCATGCAGGGCCCGCACGATGGCAACGACAGGGCCAATGGCGTTCGAAACGTCATTAGCCCCATGCGCGAAGGACATCAGGCCGGCGGCGAGAACGAGCGGCCACTGGAACAGGATGCGAAGCGACTGGTTGCGGTTTTCCAGTCCTTCCGACTGCTTGCGGATGATCGGCACGCCAAGCCGCCAGACGACAAGCCCGGTCACCAGCCCAATCAGGCTGGCGTGGCCAAGCGACACATGCATGAGCTGCCGCAACCCGACCCAGATGAGATAAGCCGTAAAAACACCCGCCATCAAACCGATGAGGACCGGCACCCACCGCTGCGCCGCGCCAATCTTGTCCTCGCGGTAAATGATGAATTCCTTGATGAAAGCAAGGATCATAATGGCTATGGCGGCGCTGATGAAAGGCGCGAGGACCCATGCGAAGGCGATGCTGCCGAGCGACAGCCAGTCCACTGCTTTTGCTCCGTAGGCGGCCATGCCCGCGCCCGCGACTCCGCCCACGACCGTATGAGTGGTTGAAATCGGTGCTCTGGTCCAGGTCGAGATATTGACGAGAAGGCCGGCGGCGAGAAGCGCAGACAGCATTGCCCAGGAGAAAACGGTTCTGTCGGGAATGGTCTCGATGTTGATGATGCCGCTGGAAATGGTTTCGACGACATTGCCGCCGGTGATCAGCGCCCCCGCAATCTCGCAGATCGCGGCGATGATGAGCGCGACGGCAAGCGGCATCGCCTTGGCGCCGACCGCGGGGCCGACATTGTTCGTCACGTCATTGGCGCCGATATTGATTGCCATATAGGCGCCGATGGCGACGGCGGCGATGATGATGACGGCGCCCGAAGTGCCTACGACAAAAGCACCGGCGAAGACCGCCGCCAGAACGACGAACATGAAGCCGGCGCCAAGGCCCGCAAGCTGCTGTGTGACATGCAGCGTCGCTTCTTCGACACGGGTAATCTTGTCGAGATCCTTGTCGAGCGTCGGCTTCATGTTTGATGGCGGCTTCATTGCCATTCAGACCTCGTTTGCCAGCATTCCCTTTCGTCCGGCAGTGTCGCAGGTTGAAGGCAATTTACAGAAAGACTGTTACATCTCGTACATCTTTCCAAAAGGAAAGACGATAAAAGCCGTGTTGGAAAAACAAACTGCAAATTGCCACACCTGGGGCGGCCGCACTATTTTGAATGCGTCATCCGTTTGTCGAAAGCGAGCATCAGCGCTTTCAGTTCCGGCTCGTTCACCCGCCTGGTCGCCTCCTGGGGGCTGACCCATTCCAGTCGCCTGGATTCCTTTTCAGGAAAGCTATCCTGCATTTCGGAAACTTCGAGCAGATGCACCTGAACCCTGCATGGCACATTGATGCCGCTGTTCAGTTTTTTCTCGTATTCGTAGTAACCGAAGGGGGCCTTCTCCACCGTGCCCTTGACGCCTGCTTCCTCATAGGCTTCCTGCTGGGCTACCGCATGGGCCTTTTTATGCGCCATGGGCCAGCCTTTGGGAATGACCCATCGTCCCGTATCCCTGCTTGTCAGCAGCAGCACTTCAGGCCCCGGATTTTTCTTGGAGAACCGATAGCACAGAGCCGCATATTGCTGCCGCGGCGGTCTGCGCAACATCAAGCCAACATCTGTCGCCAATCGATTCAAAATCTTCAATCCGAATAGGTCCTTCTTTGCCTGCCTATGATAATTGCTAATATAGATATCCCGTAAATTCCGCCAATCCCCCAACCTCCATAACCCACTACTGTCTTCACGCTGATGAAGCCTGCGGAAAAGATGATGCGGCAGATTTGCGAACAAAGTTTCGACCGGGTGGTTCCCCGGCCGAACAGCCCGATTGCGGTCTCACGGATGCGTCCTTTTCACACCGTTCGCAACCAAAGCATCGATAACGGAACGCTTCAGGCGGGGCGCAGTCCCCAATGGCGCAGGCCTTCAACCACGCCGTCCGCTTCGGACGCGCCCGAGCGGAAATAACGGCTGTCGAGATCAGCCAGCGATACAAGCTCCGGCAGGGCATTGCCGACAATGACGCCACGAATGTCCGTTAACTCGAACATCGCCCGATCATTGCCAGTATCGCCTGCGACCACTGATTCGTCGAGGCCGATACGCAATTGTCCACATAACCATGCGAGCGCCGCGCCCTTGTCGGCGGCCCTCGGTAATATATCCAGATCGCGCCCGCTGGAATAGACGATCCGGGCTTCGATATCAGCCCCAATCAGCGCAGCCTCGATATCGGCCAGTGCCGCTTCATCTGCATCATGCAGGAACCAGCTGGACTTGAGGCCATGCTGGTAACGCTCCTCCTGCATCGTCACGCCCGGAACAGCGCTCATTACATCGGCAATTTTTTTTGGGTCGAATCCGGTGCCGAGGGAATGTGTGTAGGCGCTCTCCAGGTCGCTGCGCTCCTTGGCATGCAGCATGGTGCCGACCCCGCCGATGATATAATCGGGCCGGGGCAGCGGCACTTCTTCCAGAAGGGCGAGCTGGTCATCCACCAGCCTGCCGCTGTTGAACACCAGAACCGGACGGCGATCGTCCGGCAATGACTGCCAGAAATCCCGGAACCGCCGCGTGGCGTCATTATCGCCCACGACGGTGCCGTCGAGATCCGTTGAAAAAAGGCGAAGCGGTCTCAATCGCCGTCATTCCATGGTTCGGCCCAGTCGGCTTCCTCGAGGACCGGCATCATGGTCCTGCCTTCCACCACGGCCAGAAGCTGCTGAGCAATCCCGGTCCATGTGAAGAGGCTGCGCGCCTTATGCGCGCCCATGCGGGAGAGGCGCCCATAAAGTCGCTCGTGCTTGAACGGCTTCATCATGGTGATGCCAAGATCCTCCTTGTCGAAAGGATCGGCGAATAACGCATGGCGACCATAGCTGACGGCTCGGAACAATCCGCCGTGGATGGTAACAACAGTCGGCGTGCCGCTTGCCATCGCCTCGATGGCCGTCATGCCGAAGGGCTCGTAGCGGCTGGACAGCACGAAGAGATCGGCCGCGCGATAGATGTCGGGCAGGTCTTCATCCGCGACATAGCCGGAGAATACCACCTTCTCCTCCAGTCCGAGCGATTTCACCCGCTCCTTGAGCTGGTTGAGGATGGTGGTTTCCTGCTCGTCCATGTTCTCGCCGCCCACGGCAAGATGCAGGCGGGCCTCCGGCTCGCGCTCGGCAAGAACCGAGAAGCCGTCGATCAGCAGGTCATAGCCCTTGTTGGTAGCAAGTCGCCCGAGCGCCAGCACCACCTTGCCTTCAAATCCGAAACGCTGGCGTATCATCTGCCGTGTCGCATCCGATACCGGGAAAAAGCGGTTGTCGTCATAACCCGGCGGAATCATGTGGATGTGCTTGCGCTTCTGCCCGTAGTCTTCAATGAGGACGTCGAGCTGCACCGGCGTGGTGGCGATCACCATGTCGCAGCTGCGGTAGATGATGAGTTCGTGCTGAATGCGTTCCTTAAAATTGAATTCCAGTTCGAACGTATCGGCCTTTTCCGGATAGTCGGTTTCCATCTGGCGTTTTTTCCAGATGCCCAGCGAATGCGGCGTATGCAGATGCGGGATTTTGAGCGCCTCGGAAAGCCGCTGACCGGCGACGCCTGCGTCCCAGTAATGGCTGTTGATGAAGGAGTAGTTGAGATCGTTTTTCTTGATGAAACGCAGGGCGTTTTCGCACCATTCCATCAGGTGGCGATGCAGATATTCCTTGGGAATGAAGTCACGCCCGCCGCAGGGAATGCGCACCACGCGGACGCGCTCATCGATCTCGTCGAATTCCGGCTGGTCTTCGAAGCGCCGGGTATAAAGATCGACGGTATAACCGAGTTGGCCGAGTTTGCGTGCAAGCTCAAGCACATAAACCACCTGCCCCCCGGTATCAGCCGCGCCCAGTGGCGGATGCGCGGCGACATAGCCATGCGTCGATATGAGAGCTATCCGCGGATAGCGTTCAGTTTCGCTCGTGGTTGTCATGGGTCCCATCTTGGTAAATTTTTCCAATTAACCCGATAAAAAGACCAAAGAGCACAAAAGGTTCCATCAAAACCTGAATAAAATGGATTGCGTATTTCGCCTGAGGGCGTTTTTAACTACTCCGCTGCTGCTGCCGCAAACGGGAAATCCGGTCCCATTCCCGCGCCTGATGCGCCCTGGATGTCGTCTCAACGATGAAGTCGATGTGGGCCTCTGCCGCCGCCCGTGCCGATGCCGGATCGCCGGCGACGATGGCGTCGTAAATGGCGACATGCTGTCTCAGCACCTCGTCATGGGCGCCTGCGATACTGAAGATGATGTGGCGATTATAAAAGATGTCGTCGCTCAACAGCCGGTAGCAGGAGCGCAGCGTGTGCATAAGGACGATGTTGTGCGCCGCTTCGCCGATGGCGTTGTGAAACTCCACATCCCCCGCCAGTTCCTCTTCGAAGCGGCCTGCCTCGTGCGCATCGCGCATCCGCTCGACAATGGCGGCAAGGTTTCGCCTGTCCGGTTCTGTCGCCCGCTGCGCGGCAAGTTCGGCGGTCATGCCTTCAATATAACGGCGATATTCGAGAAAATCCCGCGTCGCCCGGCTGTGGCGGGTGATCAGCGCGCTCAAGGGATCGGAAAAGACCGGCCCGACAATATCGGCGACATAAGTGCCGCCACCATGCCGGCTCACGAGAAGGCCTCGGCTTTCGAGTTCCTTCAACGCTTCCCGAAGAATAGGCCGCGAGACGTCGAGTTTCTGCGCCAGTTCCCGCTCGCCGGGCAGCCGGTCGCCATCGCGCAATATGCCGTCGAGGATCAGTTCTTCGAAACGTAAGATCACCTCCTGCGATGTGCGGCTGTGCTCGATGCGCGCAAAAAGCGTTTCGTCCATCGCAGAAGTCTCCGGCGAAATCCGCCCGTGTTTGATATCGTATAAAGTATCAGGCAAGTCTCGCACTGGTCAAATATTCTGTCCAGTTCTCTCGCTCGCTGTATCAATGCCTGCGGCAACACGGCATCTGCCTTTTTGAATTGGCTTTTGTTAAAGCGGTCCCGACAGGGGCACTACAGCGGATTTTTCTGTCAGGTGGATCAAAACAGTGACATCGGCGTCGATCGTGGTGTTGTCATCACAATCGATGCCTTAGACATCAGCCATAAAAGCGGGGACGATATCGCAATGGCAAAGGGTAGATTTGCATTCGCAAGCGCGCCGGAACGGTCGCTGGCATTGGGCGAGGTGCATGCGCGGCCGACGGTGCTGCTTGCCCCGTCGCGCATCATCATCCAGCTTGCCTTCATGATGGATGGCGGCTCGGCCGTGCACCATTCTGTCATTGCGGAAATGTCGCGCAGCCGCGGTGTTGCGCCGCCGGAACGCGATGCGCGTCACCACGCCATGCCGTGGGGGCAGGGGACATTGCGCTGGGAGCGGCATACCGAATTCTCGACCTGGTTCTGGGATGGCCCTGCGCCGGAAAAATTTGGCGGGGAGATTGCCGGCGATCCCTTCGGTGACGGCTTTTCGCCGCCCGGCTCGCTGATCTCGGGCGTGCGGCTGGAAATTCGCCCGGAGAACGGTTTTACCTCGCAGGCGGAAACAATCTTCGAGCCGACCAGCCTCTGTCATAGCGACGTGCGCGACGGTCAGGCGGCCATCCTCACCGATTTCAGGCAGGATCGCGACGGGCTGACGCAGATATTGGTGATCGACCGCGGCCTCAGCGATTACAGCCGCGGCGCGCTGGTGCAGCGGCTGCTGGATATTGAAACCTATCGCACGCTTGCCATGCTCGGCCTGCCGATGGCGCAGACGCTCTCGCCGGAAATCCGCCGCATCGAGGATGGCTTGACGGGCATCACCCAACGCATGAAAAACGGCGCGCGTGACGAGGCGGATGCGCTGCTGGCCGAAATGACCCGGCTTGCGGCCGAACTTGAAGCCAATGCCGCGCTCAGCCTCTATCGTTTCGGCGCCAGCCGCGCCTATGACGGCATCGTGCGCGAACGCATCCGGGCGCTCGCGGAAACGCCTGTTCAGGGCCATGAGACGATGGGCAGCTTTCTGGAACGGCGTATGGCGCCCGCCATGCGCACCTGCCAGTCGGTGGAAGAGCGGCAGGCCAACCTGTCGCGCAAGCTCTATCGCGCCACGGCTCTGGTTCGAAGCTGGATCGATGTGGAGCTGGAACGGCAGAACACCGTGCTGCTCAACACCATGAACAAGCGCGCCGCGATGCAGCTTCGCCTGCAGCAGACGGTGGAAGGCCTGTCTGTCGCCGCCATCTCCTATTATGTCGTCGGGCTTATCGGTTATCTCACCAAGGCGATCAGCCATGATGTGCTGCCGGTCGACCCGGCCGTGGTCACCGGCGTTTCCGTGCCCTTCGCCGTGCTTGGCGTCTGGTGGGTAGTGCGCCGCATCCGCCGCTCCCATGCGGAGGGCGGGCACTGAGTGTCAGCCCTGCTCCCAATAGGGCGACGGCCCATAAAGCGCGGCGAGATAATCGATGAACAAGCGCACTTTGGCGGGCAGGAACTGTCGGCTGGGATAAACCGCCGAGAGTGTGACGTTGCGCGACCCTTCATAACCGGGCAGCACCTGCACCAACTTCCCGCTTCGCAATTCATGGCCGATATCCCATGTCGAACGCAGCGCAACACCAAGCCCTGATATCACCGCCTCACGGATCACCTCGCTCGAATTGGTGACCAGCATGCCTTCAGGCCGAATGCTGAGCGCGCCGCCCGGTCCCTCCAGCCGCCAGATGTCATTATTGTGCGCCGGCAGGCAGCGATGTTTCTTCAGATCCTCGATCGTATCCGGCATGCCATGCGCGGCTACGTAGTCGGCCGAGGCGCAAAGCACGCGCCGCACCGGTGCCAGCCTGCGGGCCACGAGGCTGGAGGAGTTGAGATCGGCGATACGGATCGCCAGATCGTAACCGCCCTCGATAATATCGATGAACTCATCGCTCAGCACCAGATTGACCGACAGGTCCGGATGCCGCTCCATGAATGTCTTCAGATGTGGCGCGATATGCATGCGCCCGAAAGAGGTGGGTGCGGAAACCTTCAGCGTGCCGTTGACGGTATTGGCCCGGCCGGAGACGAAATCCTCCGCCTCTTCCAGCCCTTCGAGAACAGCCAGCACCCGTTCGTAAAAGCCTTGCCCCGCTTCTGTCAAAGAGATTTGTCGCGTGGTGCGCTGGAACAGCCGGGCACCGAGCTTTTCTTCCAATCGCTTGATGCGCTTGGAAATGACGGCGGGCGAATAACCAAGCTCCTTGGCAGCAAGCGACATGCTGCCGGAGGCGGCAACGCTGGCAAAGACTTCGAGATCACCCAGATTTGTCATAGTTGCCCTTGATTGTTTCCAGAATAGAAAAAATCCATAACATTTGATTACGCGACTTCAAAGTGGTAAAGAAACAATACCAGTTATCGGCACGGAGGAGCGGCGGTGACGCAGCCTATAAAGTTTCTGGAGCCGCGCGCTCAGGTCTTGGCGGATCGCGAACGAATTATCGCCGACCTCAAGACCGTCCTGCCTGATGACTGTCTTGTGCACGAGCCCCGCGAACTCGTGCCTTTCGAGACCGATGCTTTCGTTTCCTATCGCCGTCTGCCGCTCGCCGTCGCTTTGCCGAGAACGACGGAGGAGGCGGCGGCTGTCATGACATATTGCCATCGCTCCGGCATTCCGGTCGTGCCGCGCGGGGCCGGCACCTCGCTTTCCGGCGGCGCTATCCCGCAGGAAGACGCCGTGGTGATCGGCCTGTCGAAGATGAGTGCGATCCTTGAGCTTGATTTTTACAATCGCACGGCGCGGGTACAGGCGGGCGTCACCAATCTCTCCATCTCCGATGCCGCAGGCGCGGAGGGTTTCTTTTATGCACCCGACCCCAGCTCGCAGCTTGCCTGCACCATCGGCGGCAATATCGGTATGAATTCCGGCGGCGCGCACTGTCTGAAATATGGCGTCACCACCAATAACCTGCTTGGCGTCAAGATGGTGCTGGTCGATGGCACGGTGCTGGAGTTGGGCGGCAAGCATCTGGATGCTGCAGGTTACGACCTGCTCGCGCTTGTCTGCGGCTCGGAGGGCCAGCTCGGTATCGTGACGGAGGCAACGGTGCGCCTCATCGCCAAGCCGGAGGGCGCGCGCCCGGTGCTGTTCGGTTTCGAAACCTCCGAAGAAGCGGGCTCCTGCGTCACGGATATCATTGGCGCGGGCATCATCCCTGTTGCCATCGAGTTCATGGACAAACCGGCCATCGAAATCTGCGAGGCCTTCGCCAAAGCGGGATATCCGCTTGACGTCGGTGCGCTTCTTATCGTGGAAGTCGAAGGCTCCGAGGCGGAAATGGACGCCATGCTGGCCGATATCGTGGCCATTGCCCGACGACATGGCGTGAAGACGGTGAAGGAATGTCAGTCGGCAATGGAGGCGGCGGCGATCTGGAAAGGCCGCAAATCCGCCTTTGGCGCAACGGGTCGTATCGCGGATTATATCTGCATGGACGGCACGGTGCCGCTCTCCCAGCTTTCCCATGTGCTGAAAAAGACGAGTGAGATCACCGATCGCCTCGGCCTGCGCGTCGCCAATGTCTTCCATGCCGGCGATGGCAACATGCACCCGCTGATCCTGTTCAACGCCAATGACCCTGACGATGCGGCCCGTGCGGAAGAAGCGGGCAACGAAATTTTGAAGCTCTGCGTGGATGCCGGCGGCTGTTTGACCGGTGAACATGGTGTGGGCATCGAAAAGCGTGACCTGATGCGGCACCAATATGGCGAGGCCGATCTCGCCCAGCAGATGGCGGTGCGGGCAGCCTTTGACGAGGGCTGGTTGATGAACCCTTCCAAGGTGTTTCCGCTGGAGGGGAGGGGTTGATGGGCGCTGGATTTATGATGTTGCAGGGTGTGGCTTACCCCCCTCTGCCCTGCCGGGCATCTCCCCCTCAAGGGGGGAGATCGGCAAGGGGCGAACACCCTGCCCATGGAACGGGTGAGTGCGGCATATCGATCTCCCCCCTTGAGGGGGAGATGCCCGGCAGGGCAGAGGGGGGTATCACTTGCTCGAAGGCAACAATCGCATGCTGACGCCCTACGCGGAAACCCAGGTCGCCGACATCATCCGCGATCATGCCACGCGCAAAACCCCGCTGAAAATCTTCGGCGGCAACACTCGCTCCGGTTTCGGCAATGCGGTGACGGCGGAGACCGTGCTAACCTCCCGTGCGATGAACGGTATCGTTTCCTACGTCCCCGCCGAAATGGTCATGACTGCCAAGGCTGGCACGCCGCTCGCAACTGTCGAAGCGGCGCTGGCAGAAAATCGCCAGATGATGGCCTTCGAACCGATGGACCATCGCCCCATCATGGGCACCCATGGCGAACCGACCATTGGCGGCGTCTTTGCTGCCAATGTTTCCGGTCCGCGCCGCTATGTGGCGGGTGCGGCGCGTGACAGCCTTTTGGGCATCCGTTTCGTTAATGGTAACGGCGAGATCATCAAGGCCGGCGGCCGGGTGATGAAGAATGTCACCGGTCTCGATCTGTCGAAGTTTCTCGCTGGTTCTTTCGGCACGCTTGGGTTCCTCACCGAAGTCACATTCCGCGTGCTGCCGAAACCGCCCGTCGAAAAAACCGTTGTCGTGTCCGGCCTTGATGACGAGGCGGCGACACGCATCATGGCGGCGGCGATGGCGATGAGCGTCGAGGTCTCCGGCGCGGCGCATCTGCCTGAAAGCGTGCGCTCCCGCTTTATCGATGGCGCCTTGCCGGAAGGACCGGCCACCATTCTGCGTCTGGAAGGCCTTGCGGCCTCGGTGGAGGCCCGCACGGCTAAACTCCTGTCGGTCATGGATCGCGTCGGACCCTGGGCGCTGCTGGAGGGCGAGGAAAGCAGTCTTTTGTGGCGGCAGGTCCGGGATGTCGCGCCCTATGCCGGCCAATCCGCCAAGCCGCTCTGGAAAGTCTCGGTAGCGCCTTCGATGGGCCACCAGCTTGTTGCGGCGCTGCGCATGGAGGCAGGCATCGACGCCTTCTATGACTGGCAGGGCGGCCTGGTCTGGATGCAGATGGAGGCGGACCCCGAAGCCGATCTGCTGCGCGGCGCAATCCGTGCGCTCGGCGGTGGCCATGCCACGCTGGTAAGGGCGAGCGATGCTGTGCGCGCCAAAGTCGCGGCCTTCGAACCGCGCCCGGCGGCGGAAGCACTGCTTTCCGCGCGTATCAGGGAGAAGCTCGATCCCGTGGGCATCTTCAATCCCGGCAAGATGGCCGTAACGATGGAAAGGGCCGTCTGAACCATGCAAACATCCTTCACGCCTGAGCAGCTGGCCGATCCACATGTGGCGGAATCCGAAAAAATCCTGCGCAAATGTGTGCATTGCGGCTTCTGCACCGCCACCTGTCCCACCTATGTCACGCTTGGCAACGAGCTGGATAGCCCGCGCGGCCGCATCTACCTCATCAAGGACATGCTGGAAAACAGCCGTCCGGCCGACCGCGAGGTGGTCACCCATATCGACCGCTGTCTTTCCTGTCTTGCCTGCACCACCACCTGTCCCTCCGGCGTGGATTACATGCATCTGGTCGATCATGCCCGCGCCCATATCGAGCAGACGTACAAGCGCCCCTTCATGGATCGGCTGATCCGCAATCTTCTGGTCGGCATATTACCCCATCCTGCCCGTTTCCGGCTGGCCCTGCATCTGGCCCGTCTGGCACGGCCTTTCGCCGGTCTTTTTGCAAAGGCTCCCGCGCTGAAACCGCTGCAGTCCATGCTTGCTCTCGCACCGGCCGCGGTCCCTCCAGCGTCGGCGTCAAGCCGCCCGGGCGCGCGACCGGCCGAAGGTGAAAAGCGGGGGCGCGTCGCCATTCTCACCGGCTGCGCCCAGCCGGTGCTTGATCCCGGTATCAATGAGGCGACGCTGCGGCTGCTTACGCGGCTCGGTATCGAGGTCGTTGTGCCGAAAGGGGAGGGCTGCTGCGGTTCGCTGGTGCATCATATGGGGCGGGAGGAAGAAGAGGCGCTGGCTTCTGCTCGGCGGAATGTCGATGTCTGGACGCGCGAGATGGAGAATGGCGGTCTCGACGCCATCATCATCACCGCGTCCGGCTGCGGCACCACCATCAAGGATTACGGCCATATGCTTCGGCTTGATCCGGCCTATGCCGAAAAAGCCGCGCGGGTCTCGGCTCTGGCAAAGGACATCACCGAATACCTCGCCACGCTCGATCTGCCGCAACAGCAAAGCCAGGGGCTGACGGTCGCCTATCACTCCGCCTGCTCCATGCAGCACGGTCAGAAGATCACGCTTGCGCCGAAACAACTGCTGAAGGCGGCGGGTTTTGCCGTGCGTGATCCGGCGGAAGGGCATCTCTGCTGCGGCTCGGCCGGAACCTACAACATCCTGCAACCGGAAATTTCCGGCAAGCTCAAGGCGCGCAAGGTGAAGAACATCGAGGCCACGCGGGCAGATGTCATCGCGACAGGAAATATCGGCTGCATCACGCAGATCGGAACCGGCACGGACATGCCGATCCTGCACACTGTCGAGCTTTTGGACTGGGCTTATGGCGGGCCGAAGCCGGCTAGACTCTCGGTTTAGAACGCCGCGCACCAGTAAAGCCCGTCGTGCATGAGAAAAGATTCGCCTGAGCGTCGTCGCTCTCGTTTCCTCATCCCTGTGCTTGTCACGGGGATCCAGCCAGTCCTTGGGCCGAGAAGATTCTTTCCGTCACGCGGACGCGCATCGTCCAGATTCCTGTGACAAGCACAGGGAGTGAGGGTGAGGGGATGCCCACCGGCTGCGAGGATGCGCCCCGCTTCCCAAGCCACCACTAGAACTTATACGCCACACCGAAATTCACCGCATTGGTGATGATGTCGGTCTTCAACGAGCCGCCGTTGTCAATATCGACATCGACGAAGGAATAGGTGCCCTTATATTCCACGAAGGTCGACCAGCTGTCGGTGATGCGGTAGCTGAGGCCGGCCTGCGCCTGCAGCGTTGCGCCGCCGAACTGGTATTCGAAAGTCTTGCCGGAGGGGCGGTACACTTCCACATGCGGCACGTTGATGCCGACGCCGGCGCCGACGTAAGGGGTGATCGGCAGGGATTCCAGCGGAAAGCGGTAGAGCGCGTTCAGCGTCAGTAGGTTCAGGCCGTCGGTGAATTCGAAATGCGACCAGCCTGAGCGGGCAAGCGTCTGGTCATCGGCATAGACCTTGTCATGGGTGAAATCGAGCGAGATACCGAAATTCCGGAGCTGACCCTCATCGAACCAGTAGGTGCCGCGCACGCCCCAGTAGGGCGGGTTGGAAAAGGACTTGCCTTCCCATCCGGCGCGGAAATCCGGACCGTCGGAAACTTTCACATCGCTGTGCGGTGCGCTTTGCCAGCCGCCGTAACCGGAAATTTCGAATTCGCCCGCGATTGCGGCAGAGAAGGAAACGCCGCTGAAGAGCAGGGCGCAAACAAATGAAGTATGGCGCGGCATGAAGTGAATCCAGATTGATATCAGTAATTCACCAAACCGTTTTTTGATAACATTTGAATGACAGAAACGAAAAACGGGCGGTCGATTGACCACCCGCTTTAAGGCCGTTCCGTCATCCCCCTGAGAGAGGTTCGGCGCCTGGCGTCCCCCGCCAAGTCTCATTCCGCTGAAGTGAGCCGGATTGTACCGCCGCAGGGCGGTAATTCAAGCGGATAAGCCAATACGCCCGTTCCGAAGCGGCCGGAAAGGCTGAACCGTTGCCGTCATATCACAATGACCTTGGTTCCGACGTTGACGCGCTCATAGAGATCGGTGACATCCTCGTTGCGCATGCGGATGCAGCCGGAGGAATTGTTGCTGCCGATCGTCCAGGGCTGGTTGGTGCCGTGGATCCGGTAAAGCGTCGAGCCGAGATACATGGCGCGCGCGCCCATCGGGTTGGCGGGGCCGCCTTCCATGAAGGCCGGCAGGTAATGTCCTTTTGCCGCCTCTCGGGTGATCATTTCCTTCGGCGGGGTCCAGCTCGGCCATTCCCCCTTACGGGTCACCTTGTGAGTTCCAGCCCATTCGAAACCGGGCTTGCCGACGCCGACGCCATAACGCCGGGCCTTGCCATCAGCAAGCACGAGATAGAGGAAACGGTTCGGCGTATCGATGACGATAGTGCCGGGTTTTTCATTGGTCGGATAGGTGACGATCTGCGGCAGGAATTGCGGCGCGATCTGGGTACGCACCGGCGCATTGGGGCGTACGGCGGCATTCTGCACCCGTGCCGGGCGCTGCGATGTGACGCCGGAGCTGGGGCGCTGCGGCATTGCGGCCTGGCGCTGCTGGAAGAACGGCTGGCGTGCGGCAGGTGCGCGCGGATAGACAACGGGGCGCACGTTGCCGCGGCCACCGAGCTGGGTTACCCATGGCGCGGAAAGATCCGGGCTGACGACGACGGGCGGACGCTCGCGATAACGTTCATTGGCCATGGCGGCAGGGACGGCGAGGGTGGAAACAAGGCTCAACGCCAGGAAAACGGACTTCATCGTCATCGGGTGGACTCTCTCTGCGGGACGTCGCAACTATGGATTTGCGGGATCATTCTCCCGCTTTGCCGGACACGTTCGCACCTTGACGCCAGCGAATCGTAAATGGCTGTTCATTAAAAAGCGCTTGATTAAGGAAAGCTGATTTTAGGGTTAGCACCCCGTTTTGAAACGTGGTGAATGAGTGGTAAGTGCAGTCTTTAAGTGGTCGCAGGCGGAGTGGAAAAGGTGGTCGCGGAAATGATCGAGGCGGGACTTGAAACGGGCGCGGATGGCCTTGTTCGGTGCTTCTGGCAGCAGGGGCTTGCGGATTACAGCCGATATCACGACGAGGAATGGGGTTATCCCGTCACCGATGATCGCCGCCTGTTTGAGAAAATTTGCCTGGAGGGCTTTCAGTCCGGCCTCTCCTGGCTGACGGTGCTGCGCAAGCGGGAGGCTTTCCGTCTTGCATTCGCCAATTTCGAGTTCGAAAAAGTGGCCGAGTTCGGCGAGGCCGATATCGAGCGCTGCCTTTCCGACAAGGGCATTATCCGCCATCGCGGCAAGATTGTTTCCACCATCAACAACGCCCGCCGCGCCGTGGCTCTGCGGGACGAGTTCGGGTCGCTCGCCCGATATTTCTGGGGTTTCGAACCGGCTGCCGCAGAAAGGCCGCAAAGGCTGGACTATGCGACTTTAAGGGCCAATCCCACTAGCGCCGCCTCCATCCGCCTTTCCAAGGATCTGAAGAAGCGGGGCTGGACCTTTGTCGGCCCGACGACCGTCTATGCATTCATGCAGGCCATGGGTATGGTCAACGACCATATCGAAGGCTGTCATTGCCGCCAGCCGATAGAGGTCATGCGGCGGGAGTTTGTACGTCCATGAAGGTAACCCCCCTTCTCCTGGCGCTTGCCATGGCCATGGCCGCCGTGCCGCACCCCTCCTTTGCGGAAGGCCGCAACGTCGACGGTATCTGGCTGGATGACGGCGAAAGGCTTAAGGAGGTGGCGTTGCCACCGGCCGGCCCGCTGAAGCTCGAGGGCTGGACGCGTCGCGGGCGCGGCGATGTTTATCGTCTGAAGGTGAAGGCAGGGCAGACGGTGAAGGTCGAGCTCGCCGCCTCGAGCGAATTCGTGTTGATGGCGATCTTCGATTTTTCGACCCCGGATGAAGATGCGATTTTCTTCAGCGATTCCCAGGGCAAGGTGGCGACGCTGACACCAAAGGCAGATACTGAGTGGTTGATTCGCCCGACGCTCATTCTCGGTTCGCCGCGCCGCGGGCTCGGTGCGCATTATACACTTACTGTCAGCGCCGGCGAATAAAGCCGGAAGCTGGCTCAGGCCGTCTGGGTCAATATGATCAGGCCAAAGCTCAGGATACCGAGCAGCAAGAGAGACAGGCTGGCAGCCAGGATGACCTTACCGCCGGCGTGGCGAAGGCTGCGGATATCGACCGAAAGGCCCAACGCCGCCATCGACATGATGGTGAGGATGTTTGAGAGAGAGGCGACGGGGGCAAGCAGGACTTCAGGGATGAGACCGAATGACCGGGCCATGATCATCAGCACGAAGCCGATGATGAACCACGGAACCATCTGCTGCAATCTGAGGCGTCCCTTGTCCGACCGGCCGTGGACGACGGAGAGGGTGGCGATGACAGGTCCCAGCATCAGCACGCGGATGAGCTTCACGATGGTGCCGGTTTGCACGGCAATCGCGCCAAGCGGGGCGGTGGCGGCCAGAACCTGCGGCACGGCATAGACCGTAAGCCCGGCGAAGATGCCGTATTGGGTGGCGTCGAGCCCGAGAAGCTGCGGCAGGAATGGCATCAAAAGCACGGCGGCGACACCGAGAACCGCGGTAAAGGCAATCGAGGCGGCGACATCTTCCGGCTTGGCGCCGATGGCGGGGGCCGCAGCGGCAATGGCGGAATTGCCGCAGATGGAATTGCCGCAGGCAATCAACGTCGCGAGCTTGGGCGGAAGGCCGAGCATCCGCCCGGCGGCATAGCTGACGACCAGTGACAGCGCGACGATCAGCGCAATGCCACCTATCAGCAATCCGCCGGCGCCCTTGAGGATGGACAGGCTGAGTGATGCACCGAGAAGCGCCACGGCGATTTCAAGCAGGGTCTTGGCGCTGAACTTTATGCCGGCGGAAGCGGCTGCGGGCAGAGCCACCAGCGAACGCAGCATGGTCCCGATCAGAATGGCGAGAACGAGATCGCCAAGCCAGGCATGGCCCGCAAGCCGTACCTGAACGCGCTCCGCCAGAATGGCGGCGCAGCTGACAGCTACACAGATGAGAATGCCCGGAAGAAGCGGGGTGAGCCAGCGGAGCGAAAACTGGAAGGGATGAGCAAGGGTGCGATGTTGGGCCATGACCAGACCATGCCGCAGCAGCCTGTTTTATTCTATCAAATAATATGGCATATATTATTCTATAAAATCGAATGAAAAACCATGACCTTTGAGCAGCTCCGTATTTTCATAGCCGTAGCCGAACGCGAGCACCTGACAAGGGCTGCGGAAGCCATCGGTCTGACCGCCTCCGCCGTCAGCTCCGCCATCAAAAATCTCGAAGCCTTTTATAATGTCGAACTGTTCCACCGCGTCGGCCGCAACATTGAGTTGACTGAAAGCGGCCGGGTGTTTCTGGGTGAAGCAAAGGCGACATTGGCGCGTGTGCGCAATGCGGAACTAATTCTCTCCGAAATGGGCGGGCTGACGCGCGGTGAAATCACCGTCTGCGCCAGCCAGACCATTGCGAGCTACTGGCTGCCGCCGATCCTGATGCAGTTTAAGAAGCTCTATCCCGGTGTCACCGTGCGGCTGGATATCGGCAATACCAAGACCGTGACGCAGGCGGTGCTGGACGGTCTTGCGGAGGTGGGTTTCATTGAAGGCAGGATCGATGAGCCGGCTCTGATGGTGCAGCCGGTGGTGTCTGACAAGCTTCTGGTCGTCACGGGCTCCGCCCATCCCTTTGCCGATGGCCGTTATCTCACCGCGCTGGATATCCTCTACGGCACTTCATGGGTTCTGCGCGAGCAGGGCTCCGGCACCCGCTCCGCCTTCGAGGCGGCGGTGCGGCAGATGGGCGTGGATCCGGGTGAACTCTCGGTCATGCTTGAACTGCCGTCCAACGAGGCGGTGGTGATGGCGGCACGCTCCGGCGGGGCTGCGACGGCAGTTTCAGCCTCAGTGGCATCCCTCTTCCTGCGGCAAGGCCTGCTCGTTCGCGCTGGTATTGATCTGCCCGCCCGCAACTTCGCTTTGTTGCGCCACAAGGAACGCCACACCAGCCGGGCAGCCATGGAGCTGGAACGCCTCAGCCGCGCGGCATCGGAGGATTACAAGGCCGGTCTTGCTGGGTTATAGTAACGCGCGGGGTGGCAGGCGGCGTTCGCGCGTTCGCCGTTGTATGGGAAAGCTGTCGCAAGTTTCTTCTCCCCGCGGGGGAAGAAATATGCCGCAAAGTTGCCGGAGGAGCGCCATAGCCGGCGCTCCCCTTCAACAGTAGCAATCACTTGCCCTTGGACTTCAGCCAGGCCTTCATCATGGTCATTTCGCCTTCCTGCGCCTTGATCACTTCTTCGGCCAGCTTGCGGATTTCCGGGTCCTTGCCGTATTGCAGTTGGACCTTGGCCATATCGATCGCCCCCTGATGATGCGGGATCATGCCGCGCACGAAATCGACGTCGGCATCGCCACTATAATCGATTGCCATATTGCCATGCATCTTTTTGCTGGCTTCCATGAACGCCTGCGTGGAGGCGCTGTCGCTCATGCTGCCTTTTGACATGTCGTGTCCGGCATGGCCGCCCGCGTCCTGTGCAAAAGCGGGCATGGCGAGAGAGGCCGCAAAAGCGGCGGCGAGCGTAATGGTCTTGATAGACATGGATTATCCTTCCTGTGTCTGACGGATTTTTCGAAAGTCGGTCTGAAAAATCTGCGGTCAGGCGCGGGGAGGCGGTAGCGGCGGCGCGAAAGCCTTGCCGTCAAAGACAGTGCCGCGTTGCGGCTTCGGATAGGCGAATGCCATCCGCCCGGCATCGGCAAAGATCATTCGTGGAACCACGATCAGGCAGGCGGCGCAGGAATCCGGATGTGAAGCATCGTTGCCGTGGGGGCAGCAACCGCCCGTTCCCGCTTCATGAGCGGCATTCTCCGCAGGCGTTTGAGAACCGTGATCTTGCGGGTGTGATTGGGTATCTTGATGTTTCATCGGCAAATGCGAGGAAACAACCATGCCTGTCGGCATGCTCATCGCCATCTGCGCCGGCATCGCGCCGTAAAGCAGGCAGGCAAGGAACATCAATGTGCGGACCACATGGGACATGATGTGAAGTTACCGCTGAAATTATGGAATAAGCATGACGATCAGGTCAGTTCGCGTGCAATGACGTGGTGCACGATGCGATAATCCCTGCTTTCCTCGCCAAGCGGCGCGAGCGGCCACTCCCATGCAGCGGCGGGCGCGGGAAGCTCAATGCCGTGCAGCAGGTCTTCGTGCTGGTGCAGGCTTCCATCCTTGCCGATGACGTCAAAGGCGGTGTCCGTCACCAGGCACACCTTGCAGGGCAGACCGGCCAGCGCATCGAGATGCGTATGAATGAGTTTCGGCAGGAGGTCATCAGGCGCAGCCGCTATTTTCTGCCGTTCCAGCCGATGCTGTGCACCCGTACCGATCTGCGACAGCAGGTTGGCCGAGACGACAAAATCGAGATAGGGCACCCGCCGCAGGAAATCGAGCGGTTCCGCCGGTCGGCCGGCCATGAGATCATCGAAGCCGGAAAGATCGCGATTGGCGATGCGGACATTCTTTTTGGCATTGAGCCGCAACTTCGCCTGCACACTGGCGAGATGTACCAGATCGACCAGAACGACGGTATCGAACATCGCCACCAGCGCCTCATGGGGTACATCCCGCAACAGGCCGGACCCCAGCACCACGGCGGTCCGTCTCTGCTTCAGCTTTCTCGCCGATTGCAGCACGAATTGCCGGCTGTTGTTTTCATGCTCCGCCCAGGCTTTGGCGCAACGGTTGGCGCGTGCCCAGAGATTGACGGAATAGCGGATATGCGGCCGGAATTCTTTCGGCGTGACCGCGCGTGTCGCGGCATATTGCAGGGATTCGAGGATCATGAATGCCTAACGGTAAATTTGTCGGCGATGGCCGATTTCGACCCAATAACTGCCGAGTTCGGAACCTTGCAGGGCGGCACCGGTTCTGCGGGGATTTTCATTTTGCACCACCCTGTCTGCCAGAAACGAAACGATGCGGTTCGCATCTTGCTTCGCCAGCTTTTCAAGCTGCTTGACGGCGCGGCGCTGAAACTCAATTTTCCAGATCAAGATTGCGCATCACTTCTTCCAGAGTATAGGTGCGCTCATTGTTTGCGATCCGTCGCCGCGTCGCCTCTTCGGCGAGATAAAGATCTTCCATATCTTCGATATGCTTCTCGATCGCCTCGCGAATGTAATAGGCAGATGTGCGTCCGGTGCGCTCGGAAAGCGCTTTCAGCCGCTCATAGGTCTCATCCGGGAGGCGGATGGCCGTCTGTTTGCTCATCGCTTGCGTCCTTTCCGAGCAAAATGGGATACATGCATCCCATATAGCATCGCTTGTCCTTCGCGGCCAGTAAAACCGGAGCCTTTGCGGCTTGCCGCACAGGGCTTCATCCTCTAAAGCATGTCTCCCAAAAGTGCGCAGCGGTTTTGGGATAAAGACATGCGTAGAAACAGAATTTAAAGCGCGGCGCGCTTTAACACCGGCATAATTTCAGGAAAATATCGGATCGGCATCATGAGCGAAAAAGCAAAAAAGCCTCAGAAACTGAAAGCCCGCCTGCCGCGCGGCTTCGTGGACCGCTCGGCTGCCGATATCCATGCCACCAACGAGATGATCGACAAGATCCGCAGGGTTTATGAGCTTTACGGTTTCGACCCGATCGAAACGCCGCAGTTCGAATATACCGATGCGCTCGGCAAGTTCCTGCCGGACAGCGATCGTCCGAACGAGGGCGTGTTTTCGTTGCAGGATGACGACGACCAGTGGATGAGCCTGCGCTACGATCTGACGGCGCCGCTCGCACGCCATGTGGCCGAAAACTTCAACGAAATCCAGCTGCCATACCGCACCTATCGCGCCGGTTATGTCTTCCGCAATGAAAAGCCCGGCCCAGGCCGTTTCCGGCAGTTCATGCAATTCGATGCCGATACGGTGGGTGCATCCGGCGTGCAGGCGGATGCCGAAATGTGCATGATGATGGCGGATACGCTGGAAGCACTCGGCATCAAGCGCGGCGATTACGTTATCCGAGTCAACAACCGCAAGGTGCTCGATGGCGTCATGGAAGCCATCGGTCTCGGCGGCGAGGAAAATGCCGGTCGTCGTCTCAACGTGCTGCGCGCCATCGACAAGCTCGACAAGTTCGGTCCTGAAGGCGTAAAGCTGCTGCTCGGCCCCGGCCGCAAGGACGAGTCCGGTGACTTTACTAAGGGTGCCGGTCTCGGTGACGAGCAGATCGAAAAGGTCCTGTTTTTCGTCGGCATCAAGGATTATGCGGCGAGCGCCGATGATCTGGCGAAACTGGTCACGGGCACCTCGAAAGGCGAGGAAGGCGTTGATGAACTGAACATCATCGGCGCTCTGGTCTCCAGTGCCGGTTACGATGCGGATCGCATCAAGATCGACCCCTCGGTCGTTCGCGGCCTCGAATATTATACAGGCCCGGTCTATGAGGCCGAGCTCACCTTCGATGTCACCAACGAAAAGGGCGAAAAGGTCGTGTTCGGCTCCGTCGGCGGCGGCGGCCGTTATGACGGCCTCGTCTCCCGCTTCATGGGCCAGCCGGTTCCCGCCACGGGCTTCTCCATCGGCGTTTCTCGCCTGATGACGGCGCTGAAGAACCTCGGCAAGCTCGGCCAGGTGAAGCCGCTCGCACCCGTTCTCATCACCGTCATGGATGGCGATGTGGAGAGTATGAGCCGTTATCAGCGCTTCACCCAGGCGCTGCGGGCCGAAGGCATCCGCGCTGAAATGTATCAGGGCAACTGGAAGAAATTCGGCAACCAGCTGAAATATGCCGACCGCCTCGGTTCCCCCATTGCCATCATTCAGGGCGGTGACGAGCGCGCCGAAGGCGTGGTGCAGATCAAGGACCTGATCGAAGGCAAGCGCCTCTCCGGCGAGATCGAGGACAATGCCAGCTGGCGCGAGGCGCGTGTGGCCCAGGTCAGCGTGCCGGAGGCCGAGCTGGTGGCAAAGGTCCGCGAGATTCTGGAGCATCAGGCAGAGGACGTTCGCCGCGCCGCCGAAGGGCGCTGAAGCCATGGGGATCTTTGCGCTCGACCATGTTCAACTGGCGATGCCGGCTGGCCGTGAAAAAGAGGCGCGGGCTTTTTACGGGAGCCTGCTCGGCTTTGCGGAACAGGCAAAACCGGCCAATCTGGTTGCCCGCGGCGGCTGTTGGTTCAGCCGGGGTTCGATAAAACTGCACCTGGGCATCGAGCAGGATTTCCGACCGGCGAAAAAAGCCCATCCGGCGTTTCTGGTCGATGACTTGGCAGACTTGCGAAAAACACTTGAAACAGCGGGCTGCCATGTGGTTGAGGATGAACCGCTTGAGGGATATCACCGGTTTTATGTCCATGATCCCTTCGGAAACCGCATCGAAATGATGCAGCCGCTCGAACCGTGACGAAAAGTACCGTTCCATGCCCCTGATCGACATGCCGGAGTTTTCCGGAGAGCTACTGGAAGAATTCGCCGCGCGCCGCGCGAGTCGCGTGAACACGCCCGTCATCCAGCCTGCGGAACCGTTTCTGGATATGGCTGGCGAGGATTTGCGCCGCCGTATCTTCATGACGGAAAGCGAGACGGGTGAGAGCCTGTGCCTGCGGCCCGAATTCACCATTCCCGTCTGCCTGCGCCATATCGAGACGGCGACCGGCACACCCAAACGTTATTCCTATCTCGGTGAAGTCTTCCGCCAGCGCCGCGAAGGTGCGAACGAATTTTATCAGGCCGGCATCGAGGATCTCGGCGATACCGATATTGCTGCCGCCGATGCGCGTGCCGTCATCGATGCCACCGGGATTCTGCAGCGTCTGCTGCCGGGCCGGGCGCTTGCCGTCACCCTGGGCGATCAACAGGTGTTCGAGGCGGTTGTTGCCGCCCTTGGCCTGCCGCTCGGCTGGCAGAAGCGGCTGGTACAGGCCTTCGGTGACATGGCGCAGCTTGACGCGTTGCTGGAAAGCCTCATGCATCCCAAGCCGATGACCGGGCTGGACGCCCGCGTCGCCGGGCTATTGGCGACGGGGGATGAGGCGGTGCTGGTCGATTATCTCGATACGGTGATGCAGGAAACCGGCTACTCCACCAATGCAAGCCGTTCACCACAGGAAATCGCCCGCCGCCTGCGGGAAAAACTGGCCCTTGCGGCCACACGTCTACCGGATGACAGCTTTGCGCTGCTGAAGCAGTTCCTCGCTTTGAAGGCGCCTTTGCCGCAGGCCTCGCAGGTTCTGGCCGATTTTGCTGCGAAGGCGAAGCTGAAACTGGACGGAGCGCTTTCCGCTTTCGACAAACGTGTCGCAGCTCTTTCTAACGCGGGCGTTGACCTCGAAACCGTCACCTATGGCGCGGCGTTCGGTCGTCCGCTCGACTATTATACCGGCCTTGTTTTCGAGGTGGTGGAAGCGGGTGGAGATAGTGTTCTCGCCGGTGGCGGCCGTTTCGACCGGCTGCTGACGCTGCTCGGCGCACAGGAAAAAATACCGGCCGTGGGCTTCTCGCTCTGGCTGGATCGCATCGAAACGGTGCGCGGGAGTAAGCCATGATCACCATCGCATTGCCCTCCAAGGGCCGGATGAAGGAAGACTCCTCCGCCGTTCTCGAACGCGCCGGGCTGAAAGTCGCTGCCGTCGGCAATGATCGTTCCTATCGCGGCCGCGTCGAAGGGCGCGACGATATCGAGATCGCCTATCTGTCGGCGTCAGAAATCGCCCGCGAGATCGGCGCCGGCACGGTGGATTTCGGCGTGACCGGGGAGGACCTTGTGCGTGAAGGGCTGACTAATGCCGATGCGCAGGTGGAATTCTGCGCCCGTCTCGGTTTTGGGCATGCCGACGTCGTGGTCGCCGTGCCGGAAATCTGGCTGGATGTGGACAGCATGGCGGATCTGGGTGATGTCGCTTCGGAGTTCCGCGCCCGCCATGGTCGAAGGCTCGCCATCGCCACCAAATACTGGCGGCTGACGCAGCAGTTCTTTTCACGCCAGCACGGCATCCAGCTTTACCGCATCGTCGAAAGCCTCGGTGCCACCGAAGGCGCGCCGGCGGCGGGGCAGGCGGATATCATCGTTGATATCACCTCCACGGGTTCGACGCTGAAAGCCAACCATCTGAAAATTCTCTCCGACGGTATCATCGTGCGTTCGGAAGCCTGCTTTGTCCGCGCCCGCAAACCGGAGCATGACGGCGATGGAAGGATTGAGGAGATAGCGTCGCGCATCAGGGCGGCGGTCTGAGCATCAAAACACAAAAGCCGCTGGATCGCTCCAGCGGCTTTTTCGTTGGCGGGACGCCTGAATTAAGCGTGAGCCAGAGCGACGCCGCGCTTTGCATCGACGGAATAGGCACCGGGACCGAAGGCGGCGAGCAGGATATAAGCGCCGGCCAGGGTGATGTTTTTCATCAGCATGATGCCGTTCAGCGCGTTGATCCAGCCAAGCGCCGGGTCAGGCCAGCCGGGAACGGCAACGGTGCCGCTGTGGAAAACGAGGCCGGTGAAGACGCAGAAGACGGCAAGCGCCCAGGCGGCGATTTTCGTCTGGAAACCGACGAAAATGGCAAGACCGGTCACGAGTTCGAAGAGGCCTGCGAGATATGCAAGCGCGGTTGCGGCAGGCATGCCGGCACCGGCGATCATGCCGGCCGTACCAGCCGGATCGGTAAGCTTGCCGAAGCCGGCATAGATAAAGATGAAGGAAAGCAGAATGCGGGCAATAAGAACGAGAACGTTCTGGCTGCTGGACATGGAAATCTCCGGTAAATGATCGGCGTTTCGCCGGTTGGGGCAATGTCTGGAGATATCAATGACTGAAAATCATTCGCCCATAAAGATGAACAACAGAAGACGAATTGTCTTTATTTTGTGAACGATGGTGAAACCGGAAACAGGATATCAGGCGGCGAAGCGCATGTCTTCGAAACGGGGAAACAGAAACAGTCCCGTGATACGACCGGGCTGGCCATCTTCAAAATTGAAGGATTCACCCATGCAGATGACCGGTTGCCGCAGGGCCGGCAACATCGAGATGCCGGTTGAAAAGCAGAAACGCGAGGGGGCGGAAGAAGCCTGTTCGAATAGTTCCAGCACCCGGGCGTGGTCAGCGCGGTCGTAACAGCGGACGAGGCTGAGCAGGCCGCATTCACCCGGCGGCACCCCATGCATGAAAGATGCTTGTTCGCCGAGCCGGATGACACCGCTCGAAAGCTCACTGCTCCATTCTTCCGAAATGAAGAAACGCGCCAAAGTCCGTGGATCCGGTGTGGTGGGAGCCGCCGCGGGCAAAGCATCGTTGCGTCTTGATATTTCGAACAATTCGCGCCCCCGTATGAACATCGCGCCGGCGCCGCTTTTGAAGCGTTATCGCCGGGTCGAACTTCCACCGCCATCCGCAGTCGGACGTATCTGCCAGGCACCGAAACCCCTTCAATGCTTGCGTCCCGTCGCGGCACCCTTACGGGGGCTGCTTATAGTTTATTTTCTTCTACCTACAACAACCAGTCAGTGAGAAATATAAAAATAATATGTATTTCTTCTTCAAAACCGCGAGACTTGTGAAAAGACACAACTAAATAGCGTACTTACAGGTCACTTGGCGCCGATATCGAGTCCCGTGGTGATGATGATTCGCAGCAGCGCCACCGCAATATTCCATGAGCCGCAAAAAAAAGGCGGGATAAATGCGGCGCTGTTCCAAAACGGGACAATATTTGAGCCCTTCCGCGTGGGCCTTCGAAATTGTGCAACCGGTTGATTTTACGAGGCATCTCTCTGGGAAGTGCCGACGTTCTGCTCAGTCTGGCGTCGAGGTTCACAAACTGCGCTCTTTTCTCTTCGGTCAGGGGACAAGGCCGACCCGACGAGTGCCGTTCATTATCCCGATGACAGGACTGATTAGAAGTCCATGCCGCCCCGTCTGGCGCGCTGGCGACGCCGGACCACTCAAGGGGCATGGGCGGCCAACGAAAAAGGGCGATCCGAAGACCGCCCTTTCATTATTCCGGTGACAGAACTGATTAGAAGTCCATGCCGCCCGTCCGGCGCGCTGGCGACGCTGGACCACTCAAGGGGCATGGGCGGCCGACGAAAAAGGGCGATCCGAAGACCGCCCTTTCATTATTCCGGTGACAGGCCTGATTAGAAGTCCATGCCGCCCCGTCTGGCGCGCTGGCGACGCTGGACCACTCAACGGGCATGGGCGGCCAACGAAAAAGGGCGATCCGAAGACCGCCCTTTCATTATTCCGGTGACAGAACTGATTAGAAGTCCATGCCGCCCATGCCGCCGCCCGGCATTGCCGGCATCGGAGCGTCCTTCTTCGGAAGCTCGGCGATCATGGCTTCGGTGGTGATCAGCAGCGAAGCAACCGAAGCTGCGTTCTGCAGAGCCGTGCGGACAACCTTGACCGGGTCGACGATGCCGAGCTGGATCAGGTCGCCATATTCGCCGGTCTGGGCGTTGTAGCCGTAGTTGTCTTCGTTCTTCTCAAGGATCTTGCCAACAACGATGGAAGCTTCGTCACCAGCGTTGTCTGCAATCTGGCGAACCAGAGCCTGCAGGGCGCGGCGGATGATGTTGATACCAGCTTCCTGGTCGTCGTTTTCGCCCTTGACGGCGATCTTCGTGGACGAACGCAGCAGAGCCACGCCACCACCAGGCACGATGCCTTCCTGAACAGCAGCGCGCGTCGCGTTGAGAGCGTCGTCGATGCGATCCTTCTTTTCCTTCACTTCGACTTCCGTCGAACCGCCAACGCGGATAACGGCAACGCCGCCAGCGAGCTTGGCAAGGCGTTCCTGCAGCTTTTCGCGGTCGTAGTCGGAGGTGGTTTCTTCGATCTGGGCCTTGATCTGGGCAACACGACCTTCGATGTCGGACTTCTGGCCGGCGCCGTCAACGATCGTGGTGTTTTCCTTGGAGATCGAAACCTTCTTCGACTTGCCGAGCATGTCGAGCGTAACGTTTTCGAGCTTGATGCCGAGGTCTTCGGAAATGACGGTACCACCGGTCAGGATGGCGATGTCTTCCAGCATGGCCTTGCGGCGGTCGCCGAAGCCAGGAGCCTTGACGGCAGCGATCTTGAGGCCGCCACGCAGCTTGTTGACGACGAGCGTTGCAAGAGCTTCGCCTTCGACGTCTTCAGCGATGATGACGAGCGGCTTGCCGGTCTGAACGACAGCTTCGAGAACCGGCAGCATGGCCTGGAGGTTCGAGAGCTTCTTTTCGTGCAGGAGGATGTAGGCGTCTTCGAGGTCAGCCACCATCTTTTCCGGGTTGGTCACGAAGTAGGGCGACAGGTAGCCGCGGTCGAACTGCATGCCTTCGACGACTTCGAGTTCGGTTTCAGCGGTCTTGGCTTCTTCAACGGTGATGACGCCTTCGTTGCCGACCTTCTGCATTGCTTCAGCAATGTCGAGACCGATCTGACGTTCGCCGTTTGCGGAGATCGTGCCGACCTGCGCAACTTCTTCAGAGGTGTTGATCTTCTTGGCCTTGGCCTGAAGGTCCTTGACGACTTCAGCAACGGCCAGATCGATACCGCGCTTCAGGTCCATCGGGTTCATACCGGCAGCAACTGCCTTGGAACCTTCGCGAACGATGGCCTGGGCCAGAACGGTCGCGGTGGTGGTGCCGTCACCGGCGATGTCGTTGGTCTTGGAGGCAACTTCGCGAACGAGCTGTGCGCCCATGTTCTCGAACTTGTCTTCCAGTTCGATTTCCTTGGCGACCGAAACGCCGTCCTTGGTGATGCGCGGAGCGCCGAAGGACTTGTCGATAACGACGTTACGACCCTTCGGGCCGAGGGTTACCTTCACTGCATCAGCAAGAACGTCGACGCCCTTGAGCATCTTTTCGCGTGCTGTGCGGCCGAATTTTACTTCTTTGGCTGCCATTTTCAAAACTCCTGGTTTCGAATGGCCGGACGGGGTCCGGCTTGAAATTTAAGGAAGGATGGGGTGGCCGAAATCAGCCGATGATGCCCATGATGTCGGCTTCCTTCATGATCAGAAGGTCTTCGCCGTTGAGCTTGACTTCGGTGCCCGACCACTTGCCGAACAGAACGCGATCGCCAACCTTGACGTCGAGAGCGACGACCTTGCCGGCTTCGTCACGTGCGCCGGAACCGACGGCGACGATTTCGCCTTCCTGCGGCTTTTCCTTGGCGGTGTCGGGAATGATGATGCCGCCCTTGGTCTTTTCTTCGGACTCAACGCGACGAACAACGACGCGATCGTGAAGCGGGCGGAAATTGGTGCTTGTCATTGTCTAATCCCTCGATCAAATGACTGCGCGAGCTTTTGGAACTCGCCTGATGGGTGTTAGCACTCTCGTTTATCGAGTGCCAGCGGAACCGAGATAAGGAGGGCTTCTTCCGGAGTCAAGAACGCCCTGTCTGAAAAATTTCATGGCTTATGGTTACCAGCGTTCCATGACAGGAATTTCTATGTCTGCGCGATGCTATGAAGCTTCACATCGGGAGGCTGGAAGGCTCGAAAAGCGCGCCGCTGTCTTCCTCAGGCTTGTCCCGTGAATATGATCTGACAAGGCATTGATTTTCGTGACGGGTTTGGATGCGCGGGATAAGCCTGAGGATGACGTCGAGTGTGACGCGCCAATCAGTTCAGTCCGAAGCCCGGACCGGCGGCGCTTTTTTCCTTGCCATCGGCGTCCCGCTTTGCGATGTGACGCACACACTCTTCTCGCATCCGGAAAGCATCTCATGGCCCACCGCATTCAAACTCTCGGCGAAATCACTGATGGGTTCGACGTTATCCTGTCGGATGTCTGGGGCGTGCTGCACAATGGCGTCAGCGCCTTTCCGGACGCGGCCATTGCCCTGAGAAGCGCGCGCGAGGCCGGCAAGACCGTGGTTCTCATCACCAATTCACCGCGTCCCGCGCCCGGCGTCATCGCCCAGCTGCGTGTGCTCGGCGTGCCCGACGAGGCCTATGACCGCATCGTCACCTCGGGCGATGTAACGCGTGGCCTGATCGCGGAAGGCCCCAGAAAAGTCTTCCTGCTGGGACCGCAGCGGGACATGCCGCTGTTGGAGGGTCTCGATGTCGAGGTGGTTGGCGAGGCCGACGCGGACTCCGTGGTCTGCACCGGCTTCTTCGACGACGAGACGGAGACGCCGGAGGACTATACCGAAATGCTTAAAAGCTTTATTGCCCGCAACGTGCCGATGATCTGCGCCAACCCGGATCTGGTGGTGGAGCGCGGCGAGCGCATCATTCCCTGCGCCGGCGCCATGGCCGCCTATTACGAACAGCTTGGCGGCGAGGTTCGCATCGCCGGAAAGCCGCATGCGCCGATCTATGAGGCCTGCCTTGCAGCGGCCAAGGAAGTGCGCGGCGCCTTCGCCAAGGATCGCGTTCTCGCCATCGGTGACGGCATGCCGACGGATGTGAAGGGCGCGATTGCGAGCGGTCTCAACCTTCTTTATATCAGCGGCGGCATTCACGTCGCCGAATATACGCTGAACGGCCAGACGGACGAGGCGCTTCTCAATGCCTATCTCAAGGGGCAGGGCGCTTCACCCGGCTGGTGGATGCCCCGACTTGCCTGAGGACGCATTTCTACGTCTCGCCTCGGGAATAGCTGGCGCTGGAATGGATCGACTGTCATGACCGTCTTTCACCGCAATGAAAAAAAAGAGCCGCTGCCCGAAGCTCTTCGTGGCGGCGTCGTCGCCATCGGCAATTTCGATGGCGTGCATCGCGGCCACCGGGCCGTGCTGGATCGCGCGCTGGAACTGGCGGAAGCCCGCGGCGTCCCCGCGCTGGTGCTGACCTTCGAGCCGCATCCCCGTTCCGTGTTCAGGCCCGATACGCCGGTCTTTCGCCTCACGCCCGCGCCATTGAAGGCGCGCATCCTTGAGGCCATCGGTTTCCGCTCGGTCATCGAATATCCGTTCGACCGCGAGTTTTCGCAGCGCTCGGCGGAAGAGTTCGTCCAGTCCATCCTGATTGACTGGCTGCATGCGAGCGCCGTCGTCACCGGTTTCGATTTCCATTTCGGCAAGGGCCGGGAAGGTGGGCCGGCATTCCTGATGGAAGCCGGAAAACGCCATGGCTTCGATGTGACGCTGGTGGACGCTTTCCGCGACGAGGGCGCGGATGTCGTCTCTTCCAGCCGGATACGCTCGCTTCTGTGCGAGGGTGATGTGGCGGGCGCCGCAGGCCTGCTTGGTTACCGTTTCACGGTGGAAAGCGAAGTCATCGGCGGCCAGAAGCTTGGCCGCACGCTGGGTTACCCCACCGCCAACATGGCGCTGGCGCCGGAAACGGAACTGAAGGCCGGCATCTATGCCGTCCGCTTCCGCCGACCCGATGGCTCGATCCGCGACGGCGTGGCGAGCTTCGGCTATCGCCCGACGGTCACGGACAACGGCGCGGCGTTGCTCGAAACATTCGTCTTCGATTTTTCGGGCGATCTCTATGGCGAGGTCTGCTCGGTCTCCTTCTTCGGCCACCTGCGCGATGAGTTGAAATTCGATGGTCTCGATCCGCTCGTGGCGCAGATCAAGCGGGATGAAGAAGAGGCGAGGGCGATGCTGTCGGGTGTGCAGCCGCTGAGCGAAGTGGATGCGAAGATCGCGTTTTGAGCAGGCTGCGGGGCATGTCCTTACTCGCCCGCCCCTTGCCGTCGCTTTTCTCTTCCTTTTTACCGGAAAACCGCATAAACAACCGGCCATGTCCCAATACCGGTTGAAATTTGCAGTTCAGATTGGCCGAATTATTGGCCCGGCCTTCCGCCCGCTCTGAGAGAGCCGGAAGGTCCGGGATTTTGGCGCTTCTGTGACAGACGGACGTGGCGCTTTCCGAATTTGCCCTCTTTGCAATTGATATGGCGCGGCCCGCACGGCGCGCAACAACGGTATGATCATGAGCGACACCGCAGAAAAACTGGACTATTCCACCACCCTCTATCTTCCGCAGACGGATTTTCCGATGCGCGCCGGCCTGCCGCAGAAAGAACCGGAAACGGTGAAGCGCTGGCAGGAAATGGGTCTCTACAAGAAGCTGCGCGCCTCGGCCGCCGGCCGCGAGAAATTCGTGCTGCATGACGGCCCGCCCTATGCCAACGGCAACATCCATATCGGCCATGCGCTGAACAAGATCCTGAAGGACGTCATCACCCGCTCGTTCCAGATGCGCGGTTACGACGCCAATTACGTGCCCGGCTGGGATTGCCATGGCCTGCCGATCGAATGGAAGATCGAGGAAGCCTACCGCGCCAAGGGCAAGAACAAGGACGAGGTTCCGGTCAACGAATTCCGCAAGGAGTGCCGTGAGTTCGCAGCCGGCTGGATCAAGGTCCAGTCGGAGGAGTTCAAGCGCCTCGGCATCGAGGGTGACTTCGAAAACCCCTACACGACGATGAACTTCCACGCGGAAGCCCGTATCGCCGGCGAACTTTTGAAGATCGCCAAGAGCGGCCAGCTCTACCGCGGTTCCAAGCCGATCATGTGGTCGGTTGTCGAACGCACGGCGCTGGCGGAAGCGGAAGTCGAATATCATGACGTCGAGAGTGACACGATCTGGGTGAAGTTTCCGGTCGTTGAAGGCTCTGCCGAGCTTGATGGCGCTTCCATCGTCATCTGGACGACCACGCCGTGGACGATCCCCGGCAACCGTGCCATCTCGTTTTCGTCGCGCATCGCCTATGGCATTTATGAGGTCACGGCGGCGGCCAATGATTTCGGACCGCAGCCGGGCGAAAAGCTCGTCTTCGCAGACAAGCTGGCAGCCGAATGCTTTGCCAAGGCGAAGCTCGAATTCACACGCCTGCGCGATGTGAAGGCGGAGGAGCTCGCCGCTGTTACCTGCGCCCACCCGCTGGCATCGCTGGGTTACACCTTCCCTGTTCCGGTTCTCGATGGCGATCACGTCACCGACGATGCCGGTACCGGCTTCGTGCACACAGCCCCCGGCCATGGCCGCGAGGACTTTGACGCGTGGATGGCGCAGGCGCGCGATCTGGAAGCGCGCGGCATCTCCTCCAAGATCCCGTTCACGGTCGGCGATGACGGTTTCTACACCGAAGACGCCCCCGGTTTCGGCCCGTCGGCCGAAGGCGGTGCCGCCCGTGTCATGGACGATAACGGCAAGAAGGGTGACGCCAATGACCGCGTCATCAAGGCGCTGATCGCGGAAAACAACCTGTTCGCCCGCGGCCGTCTGAAGCACAGCTATCCGCATAGCTGGCGCTCCAAGAAGCCTGTCATCTTCCGCAACACGCCGCAATGGTTCGTCTATATGGACAAGGAACTGGGTGACGGCACCACGCTGCGCTCCCGTTCGCTTTCCGCCATCGACCAGACCCGCTTCGTGCCGGCTTCCGGCCAGAACCGCCTGCGCGCCATGATCGAAGGCCGCCCGGACTGGGTTCTGTCGCGCCAGCGCAGCTGGGGCGTGCCGATCGCCGTCTTCGCCGACGAGAAAGGTGAAGTTCTGGTCGACGAGGCCGTCAACGCCCGCATCCTCGAGGCTTTCGAGGCCGAAGGCGCGGACGCCTGGTTCGCCGAAGGCGCCAAGGAACGCTTCCTCGGCAATGACCACGACCATGCCAAGTGGCAGCAGGTCATGGACATCCTCGACGTCTGGTTCGACAGCGGCTGCACTCACACCTTCACGCTGGAAGACCGCCCGGACTTGAAGTGGCCGGCGGATGTCTATCTCGAAGGCTCCGACCAGCATCGCGGCTGGTTCCATTCGTCGCTGCTCGAAAGCTGCGCGACGCGCGGCCGTGCGCCTTACAATGCCGTTGTGACCCACGGTTTCACCATGGACGAGCAGGGGCGTAAACAGTCGAAGTCGCTCGGCAACGTGGTTGCTCCGCAGGAAGTCATGAGCCAGTCGGGTGCCGACATCCTGCGCCTGTGGGTGATGACCACGGATTACTGGGAAGACCAGCGCCTCGGCAAGGCCATCATCCAGACCAATGTCGATGCCTATCGCAAGCTGCGCAACACCATCCGCTGGATGCTCGGCACGCTCGCCCATTACAAGGGCGAAGAGATCGCCTATGACGATCTGCCGGAGCTGGAAAAGCTGGTGCTGCACCGCCTGTCCGAACTGGATGGCGTTGTTCGCGAAGGTTATGACGGCTTCGAGTTCAAGAAGATCACCCGTGCGCTGATCGACTTTGCCAATGTCGAGCTTTCGGCCTTCTATTTCGACGTCCGCAAGGACACGCTGTATTGCGACGCGCCGTCGTCGCTGAAGCGCCGCGCGGC
Organism: Agrobacterium sp. FDAARGOS_525; assembly: GCF_003938925.1. Lineage (NCBI taxonomy): Bacteria > Pseudomonadati > Pseudomonadota > Alphaproteobacteria > Hyphomicrobiales > Rhizobiaceae > Agrobacterium > Agrobacterium sp. FDAARGOS_525. The sequence goes on from NZ_RKIU01000003.1 coordinate 1,774,380, forward strand.
CCTGTCGGTCATCGCCAAGCTGTTCGATTGCCTGGTGACGTGGCTTGCCCCCATGCTGCCCTTCACAACGGAAGAAGCGTGGCTGTCGCGCTACCCGGATGCGGAGTCGGTGCATCTCGCCCAGTTCCCGGAAATCCCGGCAAACTGGAAGAATGATGCGCTGGAAGCGAAGTGGGAGAAAATCCGCAAGGTCCGCACCGTCGTGACGGGCGCGCTTGAAGTCGAGCGCCGTGAAAAGCGCATCGGTTCTTCGCTGGAAGCGGCTCCGGTCGTCCACATCGCCGACGCCGATCTTCTGGCCGCGCTGAAGGATCAGGACTTCGCCGAAATCTGCATCACCTCGGCCATCACGGTTGTGGGTGACGAAGGCCCTGCCGACGGTTTCCGCCTGCCGGAAGTTCCGAAGGTCGTGGTCGAGCAGAAGCTCGCGGAAGGTGAAAAATGCGCGCGTTCGTGGCGCATCACCACCGATGTCGGGTCCGATCCGGATTATCCCGATGTCTCGGCGCGCGATGCGGCCGCCCTGCGCGAGCTTGCGGCCCTGGCATAATGAAAATGGCCGGATGAATTGCGCTTTGCCTCTTCATCCGGTACACCTGCCTGAAAATGGCCGGATTTACAGGGCAATGCGGGCTGCCGCCTGCCGAAAGACGATGTCTGGCGAAGTGGGACGGACGGCTGGAAGGGTTTCAATGAAGACGATGCAGGGTAATGCGCAGGGTTTGGGCATGTTTCGCACGGTGGTTGGCGTCACGACGATAGGCGTGCTGCTCGGCGCATGCACGAGCCCGACCTACGGTACGGGCAAGACGGCAGCCGAACAGCTTGTCGACGATCTCGGCAACGCAACCTCGATCACCGGCGACCAGACCAAGCGCAACCTGAAATATGGTCCTCGCCCGGGCCTCGTCGTTCCCGCCCAGGCCCGTGCCGAGCAGCTGGCTCAGCCGCAGCAGAACATGGCGAGCCGCGAAAACAACCCGCAATGGGTCGAATCGCCGGAAGAAACCCGCGAACGCCTGCGCGATGAGGCGGATGCCAACAAGAACAACCCGCATTATCGTTCGCCGCTGCTCGCCGGCAACGGCACCGCCGGTCAAATGACCGAAAGCCAGAAGTGGGAAGCCTTCCGCAAGGCCAAGGCCGAAGCCCAGGGCGGCTCTGTGGTCAACGCCCAGCGCAAGTTCCTCACCGATCCACCGGCCGAATATCGCAGCGTTCCGCAGGATCAGCTGACCGATCTCGGCGAGCCGGAGCAGAAAAAGGAAAAGCGCCGCAAGAAAGAAGCGGCAATGGCCGGCACCGGCAAGAGCTGGTGGAACCCTTTCCAGTAATGGCGAATGGTTGATGGCTGGCGGGAAGGCTTACGCCTCCCGCGAGTCGCTCAGTCGTCGAGACGTTTCCCGCGGAAAAATTGCCGCAGGATGTCAGCACTTTCACTCTCCGCCAGTCCCGAATAAACATCCGGCGCATGATGGCATGTCGGCTGGCTGAAGAACCGCACGCCACTCTCCACTGCACCGCCCTTCGGGTCTTGCGCGCCATAATAGAGCCGACGGATACGGGCAAATGAAATTGCCGCCGCGCACATGGTGCAAGGCTCTAGTGTCACATAGAGATCGGCACCGGGCAGGCGTTCCTGTCCCAGCGCCTCGCAGGCCATACGGATCACGGCGATTTCAGCATGCGCCGTCACATCGTTCAATTCACGGGTGCGGTTGCCGGAACGGGCGATGACGCGACCGTCCAGTACCAGTACGGCACCGATTGGAACCTCCTGCCGCTCGCCGGCGGCACGGGCTTCCCAAAGCGCCAGCTCCATGAAATGCGTCCTTTCGGCCATTGCGTTTCAATTTCCTCTTAACCCTTGTGCTTGGACCTGATAGGACAGCCCAAACAACAGGCAAACAGCAAATGACTTTTAAAGACAAGCCGAAGCGTGACGGCGGCAAGACATTTAGCCGAGACAGGAAGCCGAAAGGCCCCGGCAAACCCGCAGCCGAGCGCGAAAAGAAACCTGCCGAGGCAAAGGCCGCCCCGGTGCCGGAAACCGTGGGCGCCTCGAAGCCCGAGCGCATTTCCAAGATCATGGCGCGCGCCGGCGTGGCTTCGCGCCGCGATGTCGAGCGCATGATCATGGAGGGCCGCGTGTCGCTGAACGGCGTCAAGCTGGATACGCCTGTCGTCAACGCCACGCTGTCGGACAAGATCGAAGTGGATGGCATGCCGATTCGCGGCGCCGAGCGCACGCGGCTGTGGCTTTACCACAAGCCCGCTGGTCTGGTGACCACCAATTCCGACCCGGAAGGCCGCCCGACCGTTTTCGACAATCTGCCGAGCGAACTGCCGCGCGTCCTCTCCATCGGCCGCCTCGATATCAATACCGAAGGCTTGCTGCTGCTTACCAATGATGGCGGTCTTTCCCGCGTTCTGGAATTGCCGACCACCGGCTGGCTGCGCCGTTACCGCGTGCGCGCCCATGGTGAGGTGGATCAGGCGGCGCTCGACAAGCTGAAGGAAGGCATCGCCGTCGATGGCGTGCTCTACGGCGCGATCGACGCCACGCTTGACCGTACCCAGGGCCACAACGTCTGGATCAGCATGGGCCTGCGCGAAGGCAAGAACCGCGAGATCAAGAACGTGCTCGGCGCGCTCGGCCTCGAGGTCAACCGTCTGATCCGTGTTTCCTACGGTCCGTTCCAGCTCGGCGATCTGCCCGAAGGCAAGGTGCTGGAAGTGCGTGGCCGGATGCTGCGCGACCAGCTCGGCCCGCGCCTGATCGAACAGGCGGGCGCCAATTTCGATGCGCCGATCTACAATGCCCCCGTTGAGGACGAGGAAGACAACGCGCCGAAGCGGCCCGCGAAGGCCGAATGGGCAAAGAGCGATGCGCCGGAAGGCAAGCCGCGCTTCGAAAAAGGCGGCAAGTCCGAGGACCGCCGTGAAAAGGCGCTTGGCCGCCTCGACACCAAGCGGGGCGACAAGCCCGCCGGCAAGTTCGGCTCCAAGCCTGCCGGCAAGTTCGGCGCCAAGGGCCGCACCGAGGATGAGGGTGACGACCGCCGCCCCCGCCAGCCTGCCGGCACAAGCCGCACGGCCAATGTCTGGATGGCGCCCGGCGCGAAGCCGACCCGTGACGGCAAGGAACGCAAGTCTTCGGCCCGTGCTGAGGCGGAAAGCCTGTTCAAGAAGCCTTCTGCGCAGGACGAAGCCCGCCGCAGCCTCGTGCGCCATGCCGATGAAGACGGTGAGTGGATTCGTTCCGAACCCACCCGCGACGATGACCGCGGGCAGGGCCGTGGCGATCGCTCCGCACGTGGCGAGAAGAATTTTGGCGATCGTGGCGGACGCGGCGGCAAGTCGTTCGGCGATCGGCCGTTCCGCGACCGTCCCCGTGAAGATGGCGACCGCCCGCGTGGTGCCAAGCCGTTTGGTGACCGTCCGGCCCGGGGCGACAAACCCTTCGGCGACCGGCCCTTCCGTGACCGCCCGCGCGAAGACGGTGACCGTCCGCGCAGCGACCGCCCACGTGGCGAAAAGAGTTTCGGCGATCGCACCGCCCGGGGGGAAAGACCCGCTGGTGACCGTCCGTTCCGAGACAGACCCCGTGACGACGGTGATCGCGCCCGCGGCGAGCGGCCAGCGGGTGACAAGCCCCGCGGCGGCAAGCCGGGCGGCAAACCCGGCTTTGGCAAGCCGTCCTTCGGAAAATCGGGCGAGCGTGGCGAACGTTCGGGGTTTTCCGGAAAAGGCGCTGGCGGCAAGGGCCCCGGCGGTAATAAGCCGGGCGGCAAGGGCCCGGGTGGCAAACCTTCTGGAGGCAGGGGAATGACACGTAATGCGGATCGTAGGCGGTGAGTTCCGCGGCCGGAGCTTGGCCGCGCCGAAAACAAATTCCATTCGTCCGACCATCGACAGGACGCGGGAAAGCCTCTTCAACATTCTGAGCCATGCCTATCCGGAAAGTCTGGATGGCACGCGCGTTCTGGACGTTTTCGCCGGAACCGGTGCGGTCGGGCTGGAGGCGCTTTCGCGCGGCTGTCGTGTGGCGCTCTTCGTCGAAAACGGCGTCGAGGGCAGGGGGCTGCTTTGGGAAAATATCGATGCGCTGGGTCTGCATGGCCGCGCCCGCATCTTGCGGCGTGATGCCACCAAGCTCGGCGGCGTCAACAATATCGAACCGTTCGATCTTCTTTTCGCCGATCCGCCTTATGGCTATGGCCATGGCGAAAAGGCTTTCGCGGCTGCCCATAGTGGCGGTTGGCTCAACGCCGGCGCGCTTGCCATTCTGGAAGAGCGCGGCGATGTGACGGTCAATGTCGATCCGGCGTTCAAGCTGCTTGAAAGCCGCATCTTCGGCGACACGAAGATGCATTTCTACCGCTACGAGCCCTGACGGGGAGTGCCCCGTCACGCCACGGTCTCGTCTTGTTTGCCGGATAGGCAGACCCCTTCACCGTGGTAACCAGTTTTGGGTGTTTTCGCATGGATCAGGCTGGGAACGAAAGCGTCACGATCGTCCGCGCCGGAGAAGAAGTTCTCGAAGGCGATGGTGCGGGCAATCATGTGCCGACATTCGGACTGGCGCTCGGCGGCGGCGGCGCACGCGGCATCTGCCATATCAACGTTATCGAGGCTTTCGACGAACTCGGCATCCGGCCCGTGGCAATTTCCGGTTCGTCCATCGGCTCCATCATCGGCGCGGGCATGGCGGCCGGCATGTCTGGCCGCGAAATCCGCGAATACACGCTGGAACTCATGGGACGCAAAGGTTCGGTCGCCAACCGGCTCTGGAGCCTCGGCCCGGCATCGATGCGCCATGCGGTGGACGGTTTTCGTCTCGGCCAGTTCAATCTCGAACTCATTCTCCACGCCTTGATGCCACAGGCGCTGCCGAAGGATTTTTCCGAACTCGCCATTCCGCTGAAAGTGATAACCACGGATTATTACGCCCAGACCGAAGTGGTGGTCGAGAGCGGCGAGATCATCCAGGCGCTGGCGGCTTCAGCCGCCATTCCGGCGCTGTTCATGCCTGTTCGTATCGATGGCCGCATCATGATCGATGGCGGTATCTTCAATCCGGTCCCCTATGAACATTTGCTGGATCACGCCGATATCGTTATTGGCGTCGATGTCGTCGGTGGCCCGGAAGGGGATGGAACCACCATGCCCAGCCGATTGGAAAGCCTGTTCGGCGCCAGCCAGCTGATGATGCAGGCGGCGATTGCCCTGAAGCTCAGACTGCGCCCGCCACACATTTTCCTACGCCCTCCGGTTCACCGTTTCGGCGTGCTGGACTTCCTGAAGTCGGAAGAGGTGCTGAACGCGTCGTCCGGCATCAAGGACGATCTCAAACGGCAGATCGAGCTGCAAGTGGAGCTGTTTCATCGCGGGCACGGCGTGGAGGCTTAAGCAGCAATCCCTGAGTATTCGCTAGGAACGAGCGGGTACCACTGGTTTCTTCTCCCCGCCGGGGAGAAGGTGGCCCGAAGGGTCGGATGAGGGGGAACGTTGCCGGATTTCGGAGAACTTGCCCCTTCATCCCGCTGCCGCGGACTTCTCTCCGGCGGGGAGAAGAGACAAGTGGCGCTATCCCAGCCACTACGAAGAACGCATTTCACAACGACACCTCCGTCTCGCTGTCCTCCATATCCTCTTCTTCCTCCCGCTTTTCCGCCTTGTTCTTCGGCTTCATCAGCGGTTCCGGCTTCACCTCGCGTACCGGCTTGTTGTGCAGCATCTGCCGGCCGGCGGCGAGGCCTTCCACGGCTTGCAACTGCAGTCGCTCCTCATCGCGTTCGCGAATGTCGTCGGCAATCGCCAGAGCCCTGTCGCCATCCATATCAAGCCCCTCGAGAATGCGCCTGCCAAACAGCAGGCCGGATTCCAGCGTTTCGCGGAGCTCATATTCCACGCCCTTCTTTCTAAGGTCGATCGAATGAATGCGGTCATAGGAGCGGGCATAGATGCGAACGCTTGGAAATTCCGACTGGATCATGTCGATGATACGGTCGGTGACTTCCTTCTTGTGGGTGCAGACAGCCACCAGATCGGCCCGTTCGATGCCGGCGGCGATCAGCACGTCCTTGCGGGTGCCATCACCGAAAAAGATACGGAAACCGAAACGGGCGGCCTGACGCACGCGATCGGCGGAACTGTCGATCACGGTCACGTCGCGCCCGCCGGCGAGAAGGATCTGCGAGGCGATCTGACCGAAACGGGAAAAGCCGATCATCAGCACATCCGCGCCGGCTCCGTCGAAATCCTCTTCCAGCTTGTCTTCTTCCGCATCCTCCGCCGTCAGCCGACGGGAAATTACTGCAAGAAGCGGCGTCAGCGCCATGGAGAGCGTAACGACGGCAACGAGGATTGACGCGGTTGCCTGCGGAAACAGCCCCGAGGCGGCCGCCGTGGTGAAGAGCACGAAGCCGAATTCGCCGCCCTGCGCCAGAAGCAGCGCGATGCGGCTCGACGCATAACGCGATGAGCCTGCGATGCGGCAGAGGCCATAGATCAGCGCCGCCTTCACCGCCATCATGACAGGCACGGCGATCAGGATAAGCACGATGTTCTCATAAACGATATGGACGTGCAGCGACATGCCGACGGCCATGAAGAACAATGCCAGGAACAACCCGCGAAACGGCTCTATATCGGCCTCCAACTCGTGCCGATAGGAGGATTCCGACAGCATCAACCCCGCCAGCAACGCGCCCATGCCCATCGACAGGCCGACCGCCTCCATGATCGCGGCGGCGCCGATGACGACGAAGAGGGCGGCGGCGATCATCACCTCCCGCGCGCCGGTGCGGGCGATGATCTGGAACATGGGGGTGAGAAGATACCGCCCGGCAAGGATCATTCCAGCCACCGCGACGACGGAGGCGATGAGATCGGACACCATGGAATCCGTCGCCACGTCCGGCCGGTTGGAAAGAATGGTAACGAGGGCGAGAAGCGGCACGATGGCCAGATCCTGAAACAGCAGGATAGAAAAGGAGCGGTTGCCGTGCCGCGTATTCATGTCGCCGTCGTCTTCGAGGATCTGCAGCGCAAAGGCGGTGGAGGAAAGCGCAAGGCCGAAACCTGCAACCACGCTTCCCCGCCAGTCGATCAGCCCCGCCCACCATACAATCGCCGCAAGCACACTGCCCGTCACCAGTACTTGCGCAAGCCCCAGCCCTAAAATATCGCGCCGCATCTGCCAGATGCGCGACGGCTTGAGTTCCAGCCCGATGATGAAGAGCAGGAAAACGACGCCGAGTTCCGAGACGTTGAAGATGTCCTTTGCATCCGTGACCAGATGCAGGAACGGCCCGATGACGATGCCGGCCACCAGATAACCGAGCACGGTGCCAAGTCCGAGTTTGCGGAAAACGGAGGCCGCAATGACCGCGCCGGCCAGAAGCAGCAAGGGTTCGGAAAAGAGAGCGTCGTGCTCGGTCATGCGGGCGAACTTTCGAATAGGGTGGCGATGGCGCCCTCTGGACGGAGAAAGCGACGTTTCGCCCTTGATGCGGGGTTGCTGGCACAATAAATGGAACAGGAATGAAAGGCCAACTCATGTCCTCAGAAATAGATTCTTCCAAACTTCTCGAGCGCGCCAGCCAGCTTGTCGATCTTGCCCGGGCCGCCGGCGCGGATGAGGCGGATGCTGTTGTCGTGCGTTCGCGCTCACAATCGGTCGGCGTGCGGCTCGGCAAGGTGGAAAGCACCGAATCCTCCGAAAGCGACGATTTTTCCCTGCGTGTCTTCGTTGGCCGCCGGGTGGCAAGCGTTTCGGCCAATCCCGGCTTCGATCTGAAGACCTTGGCGGAAAGGGCAGTGGCCATGGCGAAGGTTTCGCCGGAAGACCCCTTTGCCTGCCTTGCGGACAAGGAACGGCTGGCAAGTTCCTATGATGATCTCGAGCTTTTCGATGCAACGGACGTGTCTGCGGATCAATTGCGCGAGGCGGCCCTTGCTTCGGAAGAGGCGGCGCTGGCGGTCAAGGGCGTCAGCAATTCCTCCGGCGCCGGTGCATCGAGCGGGATGGGCGGTCTCGTTCTCGTCACCTCGCATGGCTTTGCCGGCAGCTATATGGGCAGCCGTTTCAGCCGTTCCGTCAGTGTCATCGCCGGCGAAGGCACGAAGATGGAGCGCGACTACGATTTCGACAGCCGCCTTTATTATGCAGATCTCGATGCCGCCGAAGAGATAGGCCGTCGCGCCGGTGAAAAAGTCGTGCGCCGCGTCGGTCCGCGCCAGGTCGATACCGGCAGCAACATCACGGTGGTGTTTGATCCCCGTATCGCCCGCGGCTTCGTCGGTGCGATTGCAGGCGCGATCAACGGCGCTTCCGTTGCCCGCAAGACCAGCTTCCTGCGCGACAAGATGGGCCAGCAGGTGCTGAAAAGAGGCCTTTACCTCACCGACGATCCTCAGATCGTGCGTGGCCCTTCCTCCCGTCCTTTCGATGGCGAAGGTGTTCGCGGCGAAAAGATGACGATGATTGAGGATGGCGTTTTGAAGCACTGGTTCCTCTCCACCTCCGCGGCACGGGAACTCGGCCTCGAAACCAACGGCCGCGGCGTGCGTGGCGGCACCTCGGTCTCGCCGGCTTCCACCAACCTTGCTCTGGAGCCGGGCGATCTTTCGCCGGAGGACCTGTTGGGGCAGGTCGGGTCGGGCTTTTACGTCACCGAGCTGATCGGCCACGGTGCCAACATGATCACTGGTGAATATAGTTGCGGGGCGAGCGGTTTCTGGATCGAGAACGGCGAAAAGACGTTTCCGGTTTCCGAGGTCACGATTGCCTCGAACCTGAAGGACATGTTCATGCGGATCACGCCGGCCAATGATATTGATCGCAAATACGGCATCGCGGCCCCGACGCTCGCCATCGAAGGCATGACGATCGCAGGCAAGTGAGGCGACCTGCGGGATTTTCGCTGGCGCTTCATATGCAAGTGCGAACAGAAAAACGGGCGCGCCATCTGAGGCGCGCGGAAAAGACGGCAAGATGAACGACATGGATGAGGCCCGCTGGGCCTCCGATCTGAGGCTGGTCCTCGAAGCCGCCCGCAAGGCGGGCGAGACAGCCCTCGGTTTCTTCCGCAAGGATCCCGAGGTCTGGTGGAAGAATGGCGGGCTTTCGCCGGTAAGCGCGGCCGATTACGCCGCCAATGAAATCCTCGAAACCATTCTGCGCTCCGCCCGGCCGGATTATGGCTGGCTTTCCGAAGAGACGGATGACGACGCGGACAGGCTTTCCCGTTCCACCGTCTTTGTGGTCGATCCCATCGACGGCACCCGCGCCTTCATTGGCGGCAGGGATACTTGGTGCATCAGCGTTGCCGTGGTGCATGAAGGGCGGCCGGTGGTGGGCGTGCTCGTCGCACCGGCGCTGTCGGAGGAATTTACCGCGATAGAGGGCGGCGTGGCGTTAAAAAACGGAAGCCCCATCTCCGCAAGCGGCGGCAATACCGGCACCTTCCATCTCGCCGCCGCGGCAGAGGCGATCACGCATCTGCCGGAAACGATGCGTAACAATGTCGAGCGTGTCCCGCATGTGCCGTCGCTGGCCTACCGGCTGGCGATGGTGGCGGACGGTCGTATCGACGGTACGCTGGTCATGCCCAACTCACACGAGTGGGACCTGGCCGCGGCCGATCTCATTCTCGAATGCTCCGGCGGCCGGCTTGCCGGTCTGGATGGCAAACCTCTGATGTATAATCGCCGCCGGGTGAACCACCCCGCATTGTGCGCCGCAGCGAATTATGCGCTGCCTGCACTTTTGAAAGCGTTTTCACATCCGTCTGGCAGTTGACGTTTGGCGGGAAATCCCGCAGATGAAGGCCTCTCTCAGAGTTCAAGAAAGAGATAAGACATGACGGAAACTGGCAAACCGAAACAGCTGCTGCACCTCGTCTTCGGCGGCGAACTGGAAAACCTTCAGGATGTTCAGTTCCGGGATTTGAGCGCGCTCGACATTGTCGGCATCTACCCAGATTACGCCTCCGCGCTCACGGCTTGGAAGTCGAAGGCACAGATGACTGTCGATAACGCCCATATGCGTTATTTTATCGTGCATATGCACCGTCTCCTCAATCCTGACGACAAAATTTGAGTCCCTTTGCCCTTGCGTTGTAATACTATTGGATGAAAGCGCGCTTTCCCGTGATTCCTGCGCGAGCGGCGCAGCCCGGGAATGCCGTTACGAGAAAATGTGATCGCGCTTTCGTTTCCGATGACAAAAAATGACGCAATTTGAGAAGAAGTAGGCGGCGATAACAACCAGAACAGGGGCAGGGCATTGCGCGGAATGATCAAGGGCAGACTGTCATGAGCAGCCGTATCGCACGTTTCGCTCTTTCCGGTTACCGCATTGCCGGTATCGCCGCTTACCCGTTTGCCAAGCCCTATCTTTCCTATCGGGCCGCCAAGGGCAAGGAAGACAAACGCCGCCGGCTCGAACGTTTCGGTTATGCGAGTGCCGAGCGCCCGCGCGGGCCGCTCGTCTGGTTCCACGCCGCAAGTGTCGGCGAAACGCTGGCGCTCATTCCGCTCATCCGCGAAATCCGCAAACGCGACATCTTCGTGCTTCTGACCACGGGTACGGTCACCTCGGCCGAACTGACCCGCACCCGGCTCGGCGATGACGTGATCCACCAGTATGTGCCGCTCGACATCAAGATCGCGGTCAACCGTTTCCTGACCTACTGGGCACCCGATGCCGCCATCACGGCCGAGTCCGAAATCTGGCCGGTGACGATGATGGAACTGGAGCGTCGGCACATTCCGCAGATCCGGGTCAATGCACGCCTTTCCGACCGTTCCTTCGATCGCTGGAAAGCTCGCCACGACATTGCTGAATCTCTGTTTTCCAAGCTGGCGCTGGTGGTTGCCCAATCCGATCTCGATGCCGAACGTTTCCGCGATCTCGGCTCCTGGCCGGTGGTGATATCGGGTAACCTCAAGGGTGACACCGACCCGCCGCCCTGTGACGAGGCGCTGCTGGAGAGCTACCGCAAGCAGGTCGGCAATCGCAAGACATGGGCGGCGATCTCAACCTTCGACGGTGAGGAGAAGGCCGCGGCCACCGTGCATGCGGCGATCAAGTCGCGCAACGGGCAACTGACCATCATCGTGCCGCGCCATCCCGAGCGTGGAGATGAGGTGGAGGCCATGCTGAAGGGCATGAATCTCTCCGTTGCTCGCCGCAGCCGCAATGATGCGATAACGCCTGAAACCGATATTTTCCTCGGAGACTCGATTGGCGAAATGGGGCTTTACCTGCGGCTGACCGAGCTTGCCTTTGTTGGCCGCTCGCTGACGGCTGAAGGCGGGCAGAACCCGCTGGAGCCTGCCATGCTTGGCTGTGCGGTTTTGTCGGGCGCGCATGTGCAGAACTTCCGCGAGGCCTATCAGAAGCTGATCCGCGCAGGTGGTGGCCGCATCATCCGTGATGTGGAGATGCTGGCAAAGGCGGTGCATTATCTGCTCGTCAACGATAATGAGCGTTACAAGATGATCGATGCGGGCAATCGGGTCATTCAGGATATGCGCGGCGCGCTTTCCTCCACGGTGAAGGCGCTGGAGCCCTATATCAACCCGCTCACCGTTTCCGCCAAGCTGCAGCCGCGGAGCGCCATCGGATCATGGTAGCGGATATAGAACTCAACGTCGCGCAGTCAATCGCCGCAGTGCTTTTCGACAAGGACGGCACGCTGCTGGGCTATGACGCAAGCTGGGGACCGGTGAACCGCGAACTCGCGTCGATTGCGGCCAAGGGAGATCCCGTCCTCGCCGACAGGCTTCTCTCAGCCTGCGGCATGGATCCCGTTACCGGTCATGTCGTGCCCGACAGTCTTCTGGCCGCCGGCAACACGGCGGAGATCGCCGCCGGTCTCGTCGCCGCCGGCTCGCCCTGCGATGTTGTCGAGCTCACGCAACGTCTCGACCGGCTGTTTACCGAGGCCGCGGATAAATCCGTGCCGGTGACCGATCTCAAGGGTTTTTTCGCGAGGCTGAAGGCTCGCGGCTACAAGCTCGGTATCGCCTCCAGCGACAACGAAAACTCCATCCGCCAGACGGCCATCCGCTTCGGTTTCGAAAACGATATCGATTTCGTTGCGGGATATGACAGCGGTTACGGCACCAAGCCGCAGCCCGGCATGGTCCTCGGCTTCTGTCAGGCGACCGGTATCTCTCCCGACCGCGTGGCCGTCGTCGGCGATAATAACCACGATCTGCATATGGCGAAAAACGCCGGCGCGGGTCTCAGGGTCGCCGTTCTCACCGGCACCGGCTCTCGCGAAAGCCTGGGTGCGGATGCCCATTATTGTTTCGATGACATCACCGGGCTCGAAGCGCTGCTGCCGGAAAGGGCTGTTTGAAGCGGTGTCGCACGGTTTGCATTGTCGCGGCACTCTCTAGTCCCGTCATGCCGGCTTTGAGCCGGTATGACGGAGAAAATGGATATCGCGGCGCGCAGATTGAAGTTCCATGTTAAATCGCGGCCAGTCCGTATCAGCACCGGTGCGTAAAGCCGTCTATTCGGATTTTGCAATTTACGGTTTTTTCTGGCAAACAACCTCCCAGACGTGAAATGGCGAACGCAATGCCGTGGGCGACCCGGCCGGGAGCGGGAATAGATGGTTTCTGAAGCGCCGCCCTTCTGGTGGCAGAAAGCGGGCTGGCAGGCGTGGCTCCTGTCTCCTTTCTCGCTTCTTTACGGCAAGGTCGCCGGCCGGCGCATGCGGACGGCAAAAAGGGCAAGTGTTACCGTTCCGGTCATCTGCATCGGCAACTTTACCGTGGGTGGCGCCGGTAAGACGCCGACGGCAATGGCAATTGCAAGGGCCGCCGTTGCGAAAGGCTTGAAACCCGGATTTCTCAGCCGCGGTTATGGCGGCACACTGGACGTCACCACCCTTGTCGATCCCGCACATCATCGCTCTGCCGATGTCGGCGACGAGCCGTTGCTTCTGGCGCGCGAAGCGGTGACGGTGATTTCGCGCCGCCGCGTTGAGGGTGCGCATCGCCTGATCAAAGAGGGCGTCGATCTCATCATGATGGATGACGGGTTTCAGAGTGCGCGTCTGACGCTGGATTATGCGCTTGTCGTCATCGATACGATGCGCGGCATCGGCAACGGCCATCTGGTGCCGGGCGGTCCGGTAAGAGCCCCGCTCGCCGAACAGATGCGGCATATGACCGGGCTCCTGAAGGTCGGTAATGGTCACGCGGCCGATGCCCTTGTGCGGCGAGCCGCAAAGGCTGCCAAACCCGTTTTCGTTGCGGCGATCACGCCGCAGGAGCCGCAGGATTTCAGGGGAAGGCGTGTGCTGGCCTATGCGGGCATAGCCGACCCGGCCAAATTTTATCGAACCGTCGAAGCGCTCGGCGGCGATATCGTGATGCAGCGCTCTTTCCCGGATCATCACCACTTCAGCGATGACGAGATTGCCGATCTTCTGCAGGACGCAGGCAAGGCGGATCTGCAACTTGTCACCACGGCCAAGGATGCCGTGCGGCTTAACGGGCACCAAGGCCGGGCAGAGGAATTGCTCTGGAACAGCCTGGTGATCGAGGTCGACATGGTGTTCGACGATCCCAATGCGGCTGGAACCATTATCGATACGGCCGTGGCGAACTGCCGCGCCCGTTTGCTTCGGGATAATTCGCGGACGTCGCTTTAAGGTACCGAAAAAGACAAACCGTCGTGCGCCGGTTTCTCCTCACTGACGTGACGAGCATAGGGACGAGGGAGGCACACGCGCGACACTCGACGCGTCTCTTCCCTCCTTATGCCGGCAAAGTACCAGCCTTCTTTTCGGCTTCCAGAGAAGCCGCGGCATCCACATAGGCCTCCTGCCGCGCCACGCTCCAGTAGCGCAGCTCATCGAGCGGAATGCTCTTGCCTGTCATGGCGCAGATGACATGCGAGCCGGTCTGGACGATGCGGAAGTCACCGTCGAGATATTCGATGACGGCGAGGCGATTGCCGCCTCCTTCAAATCTGTTCATCCGTTTTCGTCTCCTGCTCTGTCCTGTCAGGGCACCCAGTCCGAAACGGCGTAGCGTTTTCCTGAACAATCCGGATGCTCCAGTATCCTGAATTTATATAGGCCGGCGTGGCGCAAGGCCAGCCCCGACGCCCGTGCATGTAAGAAGGCGTCAGCTGCGGCCGAAGAGCCGTTCTATATCGGAAAGCTTCAGTTCGATATAGGTCGGACGGCCATGATTACACTGGCCCGAACCCGGTGTATTTTCCATCTGCCGCAGAAGCGCATTCATCTCCTCCGGCCGCATGCGCCGGCCGGAACGCACCGAGCCGTGGCAGGCCATCGTGGCGGCGACATATTCTAGCTTGTTGGCAAGCGTCGAGGCGGCGTCCCATTCGGCGATCTCGTCGGCAAGCTGGCGCACCAATCCCTGCACATTGACCTCACCCAGCATGGCCGGGGTTTCGCGAACGGCGACGGCACCCGGCCCGAAACGCTCGATGACGAGCCCCAGCGCATCGAAACCGGTGGCGTGATCCATCAGCCGGTCGCAATCTTCTTCCGGCAGATCGATGATTTCGGGAATGAGCAGCACCTGCGAAGCCGGCCGTTTGGAATGCAGCGCATTCCGCATCTGCTCGAAAACCAGCCGCTCATGCGCCGCATGCTGGTCGACGATGACAAGGCCGTTTTCTGTCTGCGCGATGATGTAGTTCTCGTGCAGCTGCGCCCGCGCGGCCCCGAGCGGGTAGAGCGTGGGCTCGGGCGAGGAGCTCGCGCCGGCTTCATAAGTTTCCCGAGACTCGGCCCGCGCCGTTGGGGTGGTGATGTCCGAGAAATGTGATTGTACCGCCTCCGAAAACTGCGTTGCGCCTGAAACGGCGAGCGGCCGTGACGGCGAGGTCGCGGCGGACCATGGCGCGGGAGCGGTCGTGAAAGGCGATGGCCTGAGGCCAGAAGGGCTATAGCCGGGGCGGAAGGCGTTCATCATCTGGCTGGCGCCCGTCGTTGCCGCCCTGTCGCCGTCACGCGTCAGCGCCTGGCGGATCGCGCCGACGATCAGCCCGCGAATGAGCCCGGGGTCGCGAAAACGAACGTCGGATTTCGCCGGGTGTACGTTTACATCCACAAAGGCGGGATCGAGCGTGATGGAAAGCACCGCGACAGGATATCGCCCATGCGGCACGGTCTCGGCGTAAGCCCCGCGAATGGCGGATAAAAGCAGTTTGTCCTGCACCGGACGGCCGTTGACGAAGACATATTGATGCGCCGAATTGCCACGGTTGAAGGTGGGCACGCCGGCAAAGCCCGTCAGCGTCACATCCTCACGCCCGGCATCGATTTCGATGGCGTTGTCCTTGAAGTCCGCACCGAGAATCTGCGCCATGCGGGCCAGATGATCGTCACCCGTCGACGGAATTTCGAGCGTCGACCGATCCGTGCCTGACAGCACGAAGCGGATATGCGGAAAGGCGATCGCCATGCGTTTGACGACTTCGGTGATTGCGGCCGCTTCGGCGCGTTCCGTCTTCAGGAATTTCAGCCGCGCCGGTGTGGCGAAGAACAGGTCGCGCACCTCGACGATGGTGCCGGCATTCGAGGCGGCCGGCCTCACATCGGAAACCTTGCCGCCGGTGACGGAAATCACCGAACCCTGCTCCGCGCCCTGCTGGCGGCTGGTGATCGTCAGCTTGGCCACGGAGCCGATGGAGGGCAGTGCCTCGCCGCGGAAGCCGAGCGTGCGTATATCGTCAAGTGTATCGGAAATCTTCGAGGTGCAGTGCCGCCTGACCGCAAGCTCGAGATCGGCCGGCGACATGCCACAGCCATTGTCGGTAATCCGCACCAGCCCCTTGCCGCCGCCCGCCGTGGCGATCTCGATGCGCGTCGCCCCGGCGTCGATGGCATTTTCCACCAGTTCCTTCGTGGCGCTGGAGGGTCTTTCGATGACCTCGCCGGCGGCGATCTGGTTGATAAGGGTTTCTGAGAGCTGCTTGATGGCCATGATCGCCATTTTCGCGGATTCGCGCCGGCTTCGAAAGCAAAAAACTGAGACCGCGGAAATTTGCACATGTTTTGCGGGTTGCATGGCATCGGACCATTTCCGCCAATGCAGTTTAAGCGTTAATCCGCCCTTAATCGCCCTTGTTTATGGTGGGGCAGCTTGAAATGACCGCAGAAACGGGGCCACCTCTGCCGGGTGGTGTGTGACGTCGACTATGGGTGAGCGTCATCTTCTCCTCAAGACTGCTTCAAGCGGCAAACCCTGATGTCTGTTTTCCGGAATTTTCGTTTCATCCCGGCATCTGCCCTGGACGATTCCAATAGAAACAAAAGCCTGACCCATTAAAACAGGCGGGAGTTTGCAGTTGAGTGATTTGGCGTCCTCCGGCGCGGGCGTTCATACGGTGATGCTTGATGCCCTTTGCGACGCGCTTGGCGCGGCGATCGTCGTTTACGACCGTAACGATCACATTATTTTCGCAAGCCGGAAGCTCCTCAGTTTTTTCCCGCTGGAAGAGGCCGTCATCGGCCCCGGCGCGCGCCTGCGCGATTATCTTGGCGCCCTGTACGATTGTTACCATATCGAGACGGAAAATCCTGCCGCCAATGCCCGCCAGTTCGGTCGGGAAGAGTGGATCGGCGAACGGCTGGCTCTGCACTGGAAGGAACGGTCTGAAAAAACCGAACGGCTGAAGGGGGAGCGGTTCCTGCGCTTTGTCATGAACCGCCTGCCATCCGGTCTCGGCATTAGTGTCCTCGCGGATATTTCTGAACAGAAGAAGCGTGAAGAACAATGGCGTATCGATCTCGAGCGCGTACAGCTCCTCGAGGATATTCTCGACAATCTGCCGTTTCCCGTCTTCGTCAAGGACCGGAACCTGGCCTATGCCGCCGTGAACAAATCCGCCTGCACCCTGGTCGAAACCAGCCCCGAGAGCCTGCTCGGACGCACGGTCTTCGATCTCCATTCAAGCAAGGTTGCGGGGCGGATCGATGCGGCCGACCGGACGGTACTGGAGAGCGGCACGCCAAGCGTCATTCCGGAAAGGGTGAGACGCCTGAACGGTGAAGAGATACTGACGATCACGCGCAAACAGCGCGTAGGACGGTCAGGCCGTTATTTTCTGGTGACGACGATGGAGGATGTGACTGCGCTCGCCACGCTCGATGCGAACGGCATGCCCGTCATCCCTTCTCTGGAGCATGTGGCATTTGTGTCCTCAACCTATGGAAAGGATGAGGAGAAGGAAGGCCGTAACGGCTTGCTGAAAAGCAAGGCGGTGCTGGTCGTCTCCGAAAACAGCCGCTTTGCAGAGGCCGCAGGCCGCCAGCTCACGGCAGGTGGCATGGACCATGCAGCGGTGACGAGCGAGGAAGAGCAGCGCGCCTTTATCGATGTCGCCGCCTCCGCCGGGGTTGCCATCGATGTTGTTGTCATCGACGCCCAGATGAGCATCGCATGCCTCGATATTGCCGCGGCACACCATCTGCCCGTCGTCAGCATCGAGGAGGACGAGATTGACGCGTCGTTGTTGCATCATGTGGCTGTAGGGCTCCATTCGGTGCCGAAGGAGAAATCGGTAGAGGAGGACTGGGAGATCATGACGCAGGACCTGCCCAAAATCCTCAGCAACGGCGGCGTGTGCGACGTTCTTCTCGTCGAGGACAACCGGGTCAACCAGATCGTTTTTTCGCAGATACTTGAGGGTCTCGGGCTTTCCTGGCGGCTCGCCACGTCGGGCGAGGAAGCGCTGCGTCTCTTCGTGGAACAGGCTCCGTCGGTCGTCCTGCTTGACACGACACTTGCCGATATCGACGGCTTCGAGGTCGCCCGCCGCATGCGCGATCTTTCGGGTGAAAAGCGCATTCCTGTTGTCGGCGTCATTACCCACGCATTCGAAGGCGACCTCGACAAATGCCTCGCATCCGGGATGGAGGACATGCTGCTGAAACCTGTCAGCCCCGATATGGTGGAGGCTGTTTTTGTGCGGCTTTTTGGCAAGGACGTGCTGCAGCTGCAGGCGTGATAGCCCCCTCCATCGAACCGCGTGGCGTAAACATACAATTAATTGCCGCCGCCTCGGCCGTTTTGCGCTGGCAGCGGGTCTCAACGAGGGCGGTCTGCGTTTTTCGGTTCGTCGCTCTATGGCTTTTTTAATACTTGCCCTGCATTGTGATCGCGGTCGATAGAGGATTCAAGAGATGCAGGAATGAAACGGGCAGAGCCGCAAACGTTGCAGGTTAGCCAGAACGAGCTTCAGGCGATGGCCTACAGCGATCCGCTGACAGGGCTCGGCAACCGCTACCGTTTGCGGGACAAGATCCGCATGCTCGCCAGCGAACGCTCCAGCGATCCAGCACCCTTCACGGTCGGCATTGCCAATATAGACGGCTTCAAACCCATCAATGACCTTTTCGGCGTGCAGGCGGGCGATGAAATCCTCTGCCAGGTTGCTCACCGCCTCAAAGCCTGCATTCCCGATGGCGCCATCGTGACGCGCCATGACGGCGACGAATTCGCTTTCGTATTGCCGCTGGTGTTCGAACGCACCGGTGCCGAGCGTGTCGGCAACATGATCAAGGACGTGCTCTCCGCTCCCTATGATCTTGGTGATCGTAACGTCCGGCTTTCCTCCTCGTTCGGCTTTGCCATCTATCCCTTCGCCGGCGATGATTTTGAGGATCTTCTGAAAAGCGCCGAGACGGCGCTCTACCGCTCCAAGCGGCGCGGCCGCGGCCAGATCACCGTCTATTCGCGTGAGATTGCGCAGGAGATGAAGCGCGCCACGCAGCTTGAGCAGGCGCTCAGAAACGCGATCATCACCGACGCGATCGACGTGCATTTCCAGCCCATCGTCCGGCTGGAGGAGGCGAAGGTCATCGGTTTCGAGGCGCTCGCGCGCTGGAACGATCTGGATCTCGGCTTCGTATCGCCTGCGGTTTTTGTGCCGCTGGCCGAAGAACGCGGTTTCATCGATGCGCTTTCGGAGGCCCTGCTCAGAAAAGCCGCGGAAGCGGCGCTTTTCTGGCCGCGTGAGCTCTTTCTGTCCTTCAACCTGTCGTCCGCGCAACTGATGGACCCCAGCACGGCCGACAATATTCTGTCCATACTTTCGCGTGTCGGCCTCGACCCGCACCGGCTGGAGCTTGAAATCACCGAAACGGCGGTCATGACCTCCGCCGATACCGCCCAGCGGATCATCAGCGAGTTGCAGAGCGCGGGCGTTCGTATTTCTCTCGACGATTTCGGCACCGGCCAATCGAGCCTCGGCCGCCTGCGGGATTTCACATTCGACAAGGTGAAGATCGACCGCGCTTTCGTCTCGCGCATCAGCAGCGACCGCCCTTCCGAACATATCATCAAGGCCATCGTCGCCATGTGCGAAGGGCTTGATCTTGAAGTCGTGGCCGAAGGGATAGAGGAGCGGGCGGAAGAGGAAAAACTGCGCGCGCTCGGCTGCGCCATGGGACAAGGCTACTTCTACGGCCGCCCCGCCGACGCCGCGGCGACCCAGCGGTATCTACATGAGAATTACCGCGAGATATTTTCGGATATTTCCTGAGAAACGGAATGACCTTGGACGAGGTGGTGGGGACGCCCCCAACACCCCTCATTCCTGTCTTTGTCACGGGAACCCGGCCGACGCGCGTTTGCGCGGCGAAGAGAGTCCCTTCAGCCCAAGGACTTGGACTGCCTAGATTCCTGTGACAAGCACAGGAATGAGGAGAAGGCGGTGCGTGCGGCGTCTCAGAGCCTGTAAAGCGGCTCAAACCGGCCCTTGACCTCAACCCCCAGTTCGAACGTCAACCCGTGCTGCGGATTGGCGGCTAGGGCGTCCTCGTCAAGATTTTCACGCGCCGACGTCACGAGAAGGCGCGATGCTTCCGGGCCGACGAAGGCCGGGCAGGTCGTCTGTCCCGCGGGCACCGCATATCGGGCAATATGGTTGCCGTCGGTATCATAACGATCGACCGCGCCTTCGCCCCAACGAGCGTTCCAGATATGCCCTTCAGCATCGCAGACCGAGCCGTCGATACCGCCATCGACTCCTGTCGAATCGATGAAGACTTCAGCCTTGCCGGAAGGGAGGCCGGTCTCCGGATCGAGCGGCACGCGCATCAGCTTGTTCACCTTGGTATCGACGTAATATCCGGCCGCGCCATCGGGCGAGAAGCAGATCGAATTCGGAATGCTGATATCGGCAAACAGCTTCGTCACCGTGCCTTTGTAAACATGATAGATGCTGCCCGCGCCGGTTTCCGCCTTGCGGCCCATGGTGCCGATCCAAAGCGCGCCGCAAGGGTGCATGCGCCCGTCATTGGACCGGTTGCCGGGCAGGTCCTTTTCCAGCTCCGCATGCAGAGTCAGCACACCAGTCTTCGTATCACGCAGGAAAAGCCCGTCATCGGAGGCGATCAACTGTTGGCTGTCGCTGACTTTTGCCAGAGCGCTGCCCATGAAGGGCAGGGCATGGACCGTCTTGCGGCCGGAGGCGAGGTGCAGTTCATGCAATTCCCGCTCGAGAATGTTGAACCACCAGGCCGTGCCGGTCGCAGGGTCGAAGGTCGGGCCTTCGCCGAGCAGCATCGGCGTCTCGTCAAGAACACGTCCGGTAAAGGGAAAAACAGTCGCCAAGCTCTTATCCTCCGATGGCTGCATCATAGGCCGACAGTGTGACAGTGGCGCGTTCGCGTACCTCCGCTGCGGTCATGCCGGGTTTATAGAGGCTGGTTCCGAGCCCGAACGCCATGATGCCGGCCGATGTATAGTCGGCAAAATTCTTATCCGAGACACCGCCGACCGCGGCGATGACCAGATCCTTCGGCAGGATCGTCCGGATCGCATTGATGCCGGCGGGGCCGATGATGCTGGCGGGGAAGAACTTCAGCCCGGTCGCACCGGCTTTTGCGGCCACCAGCGCTTCGGTGGGGGTGAGAACGCCCGGCATCGTCACCATGCCTTTTTCACGTGCAGCTGTAATGACCTCCGCATCGGCATTGGGGCTAACCATCAGCCTGCCGCCTGCCGCGTCCAGCGATGCGACGTCTTCCACGCTCAGCACGGTCCCGGCGCCGATCAGGCAATCGGCGGGCGCCATCTTTGCCGCGATCTCGATGGAGCGGAACGGATCGGGGGAGTTCAGCGGAATTTCGATGGCGCGGAAGCCGGTTTCGATCAGCGCGCCGACAACGCCTTCTGTCTCCTCGGGTTTCAGGCCGCGCAGGATGGCAATCAGCGGATATTTGATGGAAGGAAAGGGAATACGCATGGTCGATCTTTCTTCTTATGGCCAGATGGCTGTTGCAGCGGCCAGCAATCCGCGCCGCACGGCTTCGTCTGCGTCGATGACCGTATAGTGGATATCGAGGGCGGTGAAGGCGCCTTCGTAAAGCGCGCCAAGCGCGCCGGAGCCGATCAGCACCACCGGTGTCTCCCGCCGCGCCGTCGAATGCGCGCCGGCGATCTCCAGCCCGATCATGATGCCGGAAAGCCTGGCCTTGGCATCCGTGGCGGCGAGGCCATGCAGCAGTTGACCGGAGCGCAGTGTGAACAGCCGGTTGCTGGCGAGCTGCGGATTGGCGTAAATGTCGAGCACGGCCGCTCTGAAGTCCTCGTGTTGGCCGGTGAACGGCTCCGCCTCGGCCACCGCATGGGACAGGATCGTCTGCTTGGAAATGACCTCGAACAGTTCGCCGGTCATGAAGGTGGCAAAGCCGTTGACGTCGCCATCACGAACGGTCACCCATTTGGAATGCGTGCCG
The DNA here is from genome assembly GCF_003938925.1 of Agrobacterium sp. FDAARGOS_525. Classification (NCBI taxonomy): domain Bacteria; kingdom Pseudomonadati; phylum Pseudomonadota; class Alphaproteobacteria; order Hyphomicrobiales; family Rhizobiaceae; genus Agrobacterium; species Agrobacterium sp. FDAARGOS_525. Next base: position 1,796,135 of record NZ_RKIU01000003.1, read on the forward strand.
GGCATGCAGACAAGTTTCTCGCCGGTGTCCGAGGAGGCAAGAGCGCCGAGCAATTGCGTTTCCTCGCCACGCATCACGTCGGGCGCGTTTTTATCCCGCTGCGCCAGCCCCGGCAGAATGCGCACATCGCGCGCCTGACCCGGCACGCGAACCGCGCCATCCAGCACCGACGACAGCGATGCCGGCACGTCGATGTAACCCGCTTCGACCCAACCCTGCCGCGCGCCTGCCATACCACAGACGAGAACCGGCAAATCTTCAGGCGCGCCGATGGCGTCGAGATGCGCTTGCAGAACCTCGGCAAAACCGGTCCGCATGGCCGTGGTCATGCCTTCCGAACTTCTGCGCTCCGCCAGAACAGCACCCGAGCGGCTCATGAGCCAGAGCCGGAAACTGGTCGTACCCCAGTCAACGGCGATAAAAGCGGGTTCAGACATTATAGAAGGCCTCCGTCTACGATTATGGATTGCGCCGTGATGGCGCTTGATGCCGAGGATGCGAGAAACAGGCATGGCCCAGACAAATCGGCAGCGACGAGCATGCGCTTCAAGCATTGCCGCGCCGTGGTGGTCGCAATGCCCTCATCCGTCAGCCACAGTTCCTTCTGCCGCTCGGTCACGATCATGCCCGGCAGCAGCGTGTTGACGCGGATATTTTCTGGCCCCAGCCGGCCGGCAAGGCTTTTTGTCAACCCGATGATACCTGCCTTCGCCGCCGCATAGGAGGGAAGTTCGCCCATGTTGAGCAGAAACGAGATGGACGAGAAATTGATGATGGAGGCGTCTTTCGCGAGCCGGAGGTAGGGAAGCGCGGCCTGAACGGTAAAAAACATCTGCTTGAGATTGACCGCCTGATTGGCATCCCAATAGGCTTCCGTCACCGTATCTATGTCATGACGGTCGTCCCAGGCGGCGTTGTTGACCAGAACCTTGATGCCGCCGATCGCCGCGGCCGCCTCAGTGACGGTCACGGCTATGGCCGCCACGTCTCGCAGGTCGGCCCTGAAGAAATGGACCGGGTGGGGCGACACCCCGGAAAGCCGCCGGACCAGCGCTTCGCTCGGCTCTTCGGCGATATCGATGAACGCTACCTTTGCGCCCTGCATGGCAAAGGCTTCCACGAGCGAAGCCCCTATGCCGGAACCGCCGCCGGTGATCAGCACGCCCGCATCCTTGAGGTCCGGAAATTGGGCTGTCGTCATCGGCATGATCTCATCCGTCAGGGGCTTGATTGTTCCATTATTTGGAACTAGATTTTAATAAATGGAATTATTCCCTTGGCGCAAGCCCCATGTCAAGGCGAATGACAATGGATGTTGCCATGCCTGATATCAAAATACCCAATGGCAGGATGCGCAGCGCAGTTCCAGCCGCGCGGCAAAAAACCGATAGCGACACCGGTACACTCGGTAAGGCCACCTCGCTCCTGGAACTGATCGCCCTTGCTGAAAGGCAGATGCGTTTCACCGATGTGGTGGAAGCGTGCGGCCAGCCGCGAGGCACCGTCCACCGCCAGCTCGCACATCTGCTTGCCGAAGGCCTGATAGACCAGGCTCCCGACCAGACCTACGTTGTTGGCCTGAGGCTGTTGCAGTTTGCAGCCAAAGCCTGGAGTGGCAACGATCTGCGCAGCATAGCCGCCCCACACCTGGCGGCGCTGCAGGAGGCAACGCAGGAATCGGTGCATCTCGCGGTTCTGATCGGGCGCGAAGTGACCTATCTGGACAAGATTGAGGGCAAGCACAGCTTGCGCATGCATTCGCAGGTTGGAAAGACCTCACCAGCCTATTGCACCGGCGTGGGTAAGGCTGCGCTGTCGCTGCTGCCCGCCGGCGATCTGGAAGATCTCGCGGACGGGCTGGATTTTAAGCGCTTCACGGACAACACCATCACCACACCGCAGGCCCTGATGGAGGATGTTTCGGCCATTCGCACCCTCGGTTACGGTTTCGACCTTCAGGAACACGAGATCGGCATTCATTGCGTTGCGGCGCCGTTACCGGCCCCGGGACGCAGTTTCCGCGCGGCGATTTCAGTGACCGGCCCCGCCTACAGGGTGGATGTGGAACAGCTCCGCGCCTGGGCTCCGCTAGTGCGTGCAACCGCCGATAAAATTTCGGCAGAACTTGTCTATCGCTTATCGCCGGTTGCGGATGATTGACGAAAAGCCGATGCCGCTTATGGGGATGCCCGCCCGCGAAAAAGAGGAGACATGACCGGCTTACGCGAGATAACGCTAATTTTCGAATATTCTGATCTAATTTTCAACTTTTGTTTGCATGAATCGATTTGCTGAGTAACATCCTCAAAATTCCGGGCAGAGGCGGGCCTTTGCGGCGGCATTTCCTCATGCTCGAAGAACAGCTTTCATGCAGAAAACAGAAACGGCCAGCGTTCAGTCGATTGGTGTTGATTGCGTTCGCGAGATCGCCAATCTTAATACGCAGTTCGATATATTCCGCTTCCTGAAGCGGCTGACGGAGGCGTGGGAATTCAGGGCCTTCATGGTACTCGACCTCACTACAGAGGTCTCGAGCGAATTATCGCATTATACCGTCATCACCAGCTGGCCGGCCGAACTGTTGCAACGCTATGATGAAGAAGGCGAGTTGCAGGACAGCCGCGTCATGGCGCGGCTAAGAAAATCCACTGTACCCTTTTCCGTGTCGCTGGATTTCCTGGTCGAAGGCGAGGGGCATGTCCTGAAGAAAAACGTGGTCGCGCTTTTCGAACGGTTCGAGATGATAAATTCCGTCTGGTTCCCGGTGCATGATGTCACCCTCAGGCGCGGCGCCGTATCCTTTTCCGGCAACAAGACGGCCCTGCCGGAAGCCCGGCTTGCGGAGCTTTTTTACATTTCCAGCCACGTCTTTGCCCGGCTGTCCGAAATCCGCCGTCTCGATCTCCGCGTGCCGGAAACATTGAGCGAACGGGAGATCGACTGCCTGAACTGGACGGCAGCCGGCAAGACCAGTGCCGAAATCGCCGAGATCATGATGTTGTCGGAGCATACCATCAATCACTACCTGAACCGCGCGACGAAAAAACTCGATACGGTCAACCGCACCCAGGCGGTCGCCAAGGCCCTGCGCGTCGGACTGATTAAATAGCGAAACTCGCAATTTTATCATTGTGATAAAGCCCTTCCTGGGCGATCCTCTTTTCGAATCACCGGAAAGGAGAAATCGTTGCCGGAGCGGCATAGTGTAAAAGCGGGATTTTCTCCGACTGTCGATTGCGCCGTGCTGATAGTCGCTGCCGAAAAAGGCTTTGCCGCCGATGAAGGCATAGAACTGGAACTGGTCCGAAAGCAGTCCGCACGTGGTGTTCTTTCGGTGCTCGGCGAGGACGGCGTTCAGATCGCGCATTTGCCCGCTCCCGTTCCCGTGGGGTCGGCCGTTGGCATCCATGATATGCCCGCCAATATCATCGGCGTTTTCACGCTTTCCCTCGGCGGCTCCGCGACCACCGTTTCCCCTGGGTTTTATGATGAACTTTACCGTGAGGGACTGAAGCTGCCGGACCCGGCGGCTTTCGGCCGTGCGATGGCCCGCGTCTGCGCCGCACGCCGGGCCGCGGGTGAAAATCCGCCCGTCTTCGCGGTTGAGGATATCGCCTCGACGTCCTTTTATGCCCTGCGTTATCTGCTCGGAAGCTGCGGTGTGCTGCTTGGCCGTGACATGGAAATCGTCGAAGCGCTGCCGAAGGCGATGCCCGGGCTTCTGGAAAGCGGCGACGTCGATGCGCTCTGTTCCGCTGAACCCGCGGGCAGCGCTGCGGTGCTGGGTGGCGCCGGGCGTATCGTGACGACGGGCGCGCTCATCTGGCACAATGCCCCGGAAAAAATACTTGCCGTGAAGCGAGATTGGGCTGATGCGAATGCCAGCCTGTTGGAGGGGCTGCTACGCGCGCTTTATCGCGCGGGCGAGTGGTGCGCCAACCCCGCCAATATCGAAGAACTCGCCGGTATTCTGGCCGCCCCCCATTATATGAACGTCAGTGGCGAATTACTGCTTCCGGCCCTGACGGGCTATATTTCGACTTCGCAGAAGGACATGCAGCGTTTTCAGGAATTTTTCGTCACCAGCGCGAAAGCGGCGAATTTTCCATGGCAAAGCCAGGCTCTTTGGTTCTTCAGCCAGATGTTGCGCTGGGGGGAAATACCCGCCGGTTGCCGTTTCGATGCCGCGGTGGTGGAAGCCGCACGCAATGCGTATAGGCCGGATATTTTTCGCAAGGCGATGAAACCACTTTTCGTGCCGGTGCCGGGCGCCAATCTGAAGCTGGAAGGCACGCTGAGGGAACCTGTTCATGTCGGCGCATCGCGTACCGGCCTCGTTCTGGGACCCGACTGTTTCTTCGACGGGCGCGTCTTCGATCCGGAGACGCTCGATATGGATGACGAGATTTGAAATCGCAGCGCTAAATCGTCGCGAATGGTTCCTGTTTGCGCTTTGGCGTTGGCGAACCGCTTCCGCTTGTCTATGGATGGCGCAAATTGTTTCCCGATCAGGCCGGACGATGTAACGGAGTAAGACAATGGCAGAGGTTAGCAAGAACCAGGTGGAAAAGGCTCTGGACGCCGTCATCTATCCCGGCAGCGGCAGAAGCATCGTTTCCCTCGGCATGGTCTCGGAAATCTTCATCGCAGATGGAAAGGCCTATTTCTCGATCACCGTCCCGGCCGACAGGGCGGCCGAGATGGAGCCGTTGCGCCTGTCCGCCGAACAGGCGGCGAAGGGCGTTCCGGGTATCGCCGGCGCGGTCGTGGCGCTGACTGCCGATCGCAAGCCCGGCCAACAGCAGCCGGCGCCGCCGCGTCCCGCCGCGGCAGCGGGCCGGCCAACACAGCAGCCGGGCTCGTCCAAGGTGGGCGTCCCCGGCGTCCGCGCCATCATCGCCGTCGCATCGGGCAAGGGCGGGGTCGGCAAATCGACGACATCAGTCAATCTTGCGCTCGGCCTTCAGGCGCTTGGCCTGAAGGTCGGCATGCTGGATGCGGACATTTACGGGCCTTCGCTGCCGCGGCTCCTCAAGATTTCCGGTCGTCCGAAACAGCAGGAGGACCGCATCATTCTTCCCATGGAGAATTATGGGCTGAAGGTCATGTCCATGGGGTTTCTGGTGGATGAGGAGGCCGCGATGATCTGGCGCGGGCCAATGGTGCAGTCCGCCCTGATGCAGATGCTGCGTGAAGTCGCTTGGGGCGAGCTCGACGTGCTGGTGCTGGATATGCCGCCCGGCACGGGTGATGCGCAGCTGACCATCGCCCAGCAGGTGCCGCTTGCCGGCGCGGTCATCGTTTCCACTCCACAGGACCTCGCGCTGCTCGACGCGCGCAAGGGCATCACCATGTTCCGCAAGGTGGAGGTGCCATTGCTCGGCGTCATCGAGAACATGAGTTACTTCATCGCACCTGATACCGGCGCCCGCTACGATATTTTCGGCCACGGCGGCGCGAAGGCGGAAGCCGAAAGGATCGGTGTGCCGTTCCTCGGCGAGGTGCCGCTCACCATCGCCATCCGCGAAATGTCGGACGCCGGAACGCCTGTCGTCGTTGCCGACCCGGATGGTCCACAGGCTGCGATCTACCGCGAGATAGCGAAAAAAGTCTGGGAGCGTATTGGCGCCGGTGAAAGAAAAGCGGCTCCAAAGATCGTTTTCGAATAAGCTACGGACGGCCGGCAAAACCGCAAAGCGCACCTGCGCTGTGAATAGTCCTGTAAAAACAGAAGATTGGTGGCCAGTAACGGTGCGGTTTCTGGCCATGAAATCCAGAAGTGCTTCGTCTGCAAAGCTGTCACGAAAAAATATTGCTTGATTGCATCTCGCTTTGGGCGCATACGCCTGCGCCGTTTGGCTCTTGGTCCATCGGGCTGGCGCGATATGACGTTGCGCCTGTTTCGGTGGTCCCTGAAGTGTCGTCCAAAGGTTTGCCGACAGCAAACAGGATATGTTAAGCAGCATTGCGGCTAAGGCCTGCAATGTGGAGCGGAGAAACGGATTGATAAAAGCCTATCGCGCCAATTGCGAGGCGATCAGCCTGTCGTCAGACGACGGCTCCGTACAGATTCCTGATGACATCGTCTGGATCGATCTCGTCAACCCGGACAGGGCGGAAGAGCAGCATGTGGAAAAGCTGCTGCAGCTCGATCTGCCGACGCGTGAGGATCTGAAGGATATCGAGCCCTCCAGCCGTCTCTACATGGAAGACGGCAATGTTTTCATGACCGCATCGCTGGTGTGGAAGGCGGATTCGGACGACCCCCGCCTCACCGACGTCGCCTTCATCCTCGCCGGCACGCGCCTCGTGACGATCCGTTATGCTGAGCCGAAATCATTCCACCTTTTCATTGCCGCCATCACCCGCGCGCCGCATGAGATGCGCAGCGGCACGGCGCTGCTTTTGAAACTGCTCGAGACAATCGTCGATCGCACGGCCGAAATTCTCGAAAACTCGGTCGCTGGCATCGACAATCTCGCCGCTGATATTCTCGGCAGCCAAGCCCGTTCCAAGCGCAAGGCGCCGCGTTATCTCGAAGACCGCCTGACCAACATCGCTGCCTATCATCGGCTGATTTCGAAGGTCCGCGTCAGTCTTGCATCGCTGGCGCGGCTGCAGACGTTCTTTTCCACCAGCGATCAGGCGAGCGCGGACAAGGTTGCGAGGGAGCAGGGCAAGTCCATCGGACGCGATATCCAGTCGCTGAACGAACATGCCTCCTTCGTTTCCGGCAATCTGACCTTCCTGCTCGATGCCTCGCTCGGCATCATCAACATCGAGCAGAACAGCATCATCAAGATATTCTCCATCGCTTCGGTGGTTTTTCTGCCGCCCACGCTGGTGGCTTCGGTTTACGGAATGAACTTTCAGCTCATGCCGGAGTTGAACTGGACATTTGGTTATCCACTTGCGCTGATCGTCATGGTGATGTCCGCAATCATCCCGTTTCTCTTTTTTCGTTGGAAGGGCTGGCTCTGAGGAGCCAGGATCATCATGTCCCAGATCGCTGACAAGGATGTTGCCGAGAAGCCGGATGCGGATGACGCTCACAAGAACAAGGGGCTTTACGCCGCTATCCTTGGTTCGATCGGCGTCGTTTATGGCGATATCGGCACCAGCCCGCTCTACGCCTTTCGCGAAGCCCTGCGGCCCATCGCCTATGACGGGGTGACGCAGGAAGAGGTCATCGGCCTCACATCGCTGATGATCTGGTCTCTGACGATCATCGTCACCTTCAAATACATCACGCTTTTGCTGCGCGCCGACAATGACGGCGAGGGCGGTACGCTGTCGCTGCTGGCGCTGCTGATGAAGACGGCCGGCACCCATCGCAGCGTTCTTATCGTGCTTGGCCTGATTGGCGCGGCGCTGTTTCTCGGCGATGCCATGATCACCCCGGCACTTTCAGTGCTTTCGGCGGTGGAAGGCCTGAAGCTCGTCACCCCGGAGATGGACGCCTTCATCATTCCGATCTCTGTCGGTATCCTGATTGGCCTCTTCGCCATCCAGTCCCACGGCACCGGCACGGTGGCAAAATTTTTCGGACCGATCACCGCGGTCTGGTTCATCGTCATGGGCCTTGCAGGCCTCATTCATATTGCTGACGACTTCAGCATTCTCTTTGCCTTCAACCCGTGGCACGCGGTCGAGTTTCTGGCGAATGAAGGTTTTTATGGCATTGTCGTGCTCGGCGCGGTGTTCCTGACGATTACGGGCGCAGAAGCGCTTTATGCAGACCTCGGCCATTTCGGCCGCCGCCCCATCCAGTGGGCGTGGTTCTGTCTGGTATTCCCGGCGCTGACGCTGAACTATCTGGGGCAGGGCGCGCTGGTGCTGAAAGACCCGGCGGCCATGTCCAATCCCTTCTATCTGATGTTCCCGCAATGGGCGATCCTGCCCGCCGTCATTCTGGCGACCGCCGCGACAATCATTGCCAGCCAGGCCGTTATAACGGGCGCCTTCTCGCTGGTTCGCCAGGCGATTCACCTCGGCTACCTGCCGCGCATGGAAATTCTCTTCACCTCGGAAACCAATACCGGGCAGATTTATCTTCCGGCGGTCAACACCATCCTGCTTTTCGGTGTCGTTGCCCTGGTGCTCACCTTCAAGAGCTCGGATGCGCTGGCCACCGCCTATGGTATTTCGGTCACCGGTGCGATGGTCGTCACCAGCCTGATGTTCTTCGAGTTCGTGCGCAAACGCTGGCAATGGTCGATCTGGCTTGCCCTTGCGGTGCTGACCCCGCTTCTGGTGCTGGAACTGATCTTCCTCGGCGCAAACCTTCTGAAAATTCATGATGGCGGTTACGTGCCGGTGCTGCTGGCGATTGCCTTCACGGTCATCATGACGACTTGGCAGCGCGGTTCGAGAATCCTGTTCGCCAAGACGCGCCGCATCGATGTGCCGCTGAAGGCCTTCATCGCCTCAGTGGAAAAGGAAAGCGCCCATGCGCCGGTGCGCGTACCGGGTACGGCGATTTTCCTCACCGGCGATCCGGAAACGGCGCCGGCGGCTTTGCTGCATAATCTCAAGCATAACCACGTCCTTCACGACAAGAACGTCATCCTGACGATCCGCACCGAGGATCAGCCGCGCGTTCATCCGGCAGATCGTTATACGTTGACGAAGATGAGCGACCGTTTCGCCGTGGTCGAGCTGCATTTCGGCTTCATGGAAACCCAGAATGTTACCCAGGCGCTGGGCTATCTGCGCCGCACGGGCTACAAGTTCGACATCATGTCGACCTCCTTCTATCTCGGTCGCCGCAAGCTGGTTCCAGATCCGAAATCGGGCATGCCGGGCTGGCAGAACCGCCTGTTCATCGCGCTCGCCGAAACCGCGGCCGATCCCTCCGACTATTTCCGCCTGCCTGCCAATCGGGTGGTGGAACTCGGTTCGCACGTCGTGGTGTGACGAAGTGGGCATGCCCTCAATGTAGCCGGGCGATCTCGTTCTCTCTGTCATACCGGCCTTGAGCCGGTATCCAGCCAGCCCAAGTCCTTGGGGTGAAGGGGTCTTTACGCCGCGCCGACGCGCGACGGCTGGTTCGGGCTCGAGGCCGGAATGACGGATGAGGAGATTCCCTGCGGCACAGTTCTGATCGGCGCATGCGAACTCGACTCCACGCCATACTCATTAGCATTCCCTCACACATTAACGTGAAGACACCTTCCTGCGCGGCGTTAACCAACCATCAAGGTTAATAAGAGATTCTTGAACACCTGTAGAAAATTCGGTTGTCGGTGTTCGGAGTGCTGGTTTTGCGTTCGAAAAGAGTAATGCGTCGTCGGTCCCCCGTGTCCTTTCAGGGATGGGCGTCCAAGTGGACGTCACCCGTCGTCTTCGGCCTGGCCGCCTGGCTTGTCTTTCCCTCCCTCGCTGCGCGTGCCGATCTCGCCTCGCTTCTGGCGGGCCTCGACAAGGGCGGCGAACAATGGCGCATGGTGCTGACTGCCTCCCCGGCGGGCTCGACGCATAACGCCTCCCTGACATTCAACGATGCGGAAGGGGACGAGGCGCTGCATGGCGGCGGCATGACCCTGCCCAATGGCAGCAAGGTCGCGTTCGTCACCAACAAGAAGGGCGAGGCAACGACGCCGGACAGCGAGCGGGTGAACCGCGCCGCCAAGAAGGGCCGCATCGTCGCCACCGAAATCATGCAGCCGCCGAAGGCCTTCACCGCCGGTTCGGTGCTGCAGCGCACCTCGATGCTGGATATCGAGCCGCTGAAGCGCAAGGATCGCACCGCCTTCGTCAAGCCGAAGCGCGGCAAGGATGTCGAACTCGCCTCTTTCTATTTCCGCCGCGAGGAAAAGAAGGCGGACAAGAGCGTCTCGCCGATGCTGGCGGAACTCGTCACCAACCGCACGCCGGACATCCTGGCGACGGCCTATGCGCCCGCCGAACCGGATTTTGCCCGCGAGTCTCCCTTCGACGCCATTCTGAAGAAGCCCGAGGCCGGCCGCTTCGTACCGCAGATCAACCCAGATGACCACGCCTGGGCCGCAACGCCGCTGCCGGCTGCCGTGTTTTCTCCGGCCGAACAGCAGTGCCTTGCATCGGGCATCTATTTCGAGGCGCGCGGTGAGTCCGTTAAAGGTCAGGCGGCGGTGGCGCAGGTCATCCTCAACCGCGTGCGCAATCCGGCCTATCCGAAAACCATCTGCGGCGTTGTCTACCAGAACAAGGACTGGCGCAATCGCTGCCAGTTCTCCTTCGCCTGCGATAATATCAAGGACCGGGTGAATTCCGAACGCCACTGGAAGATGGCCCGCGAAGTGGCCATGGCGACTACGGCCGGCAAGATCTGGCTGAAGGAAGTTGGCTCTGCTACCCACTATCACGCCGTTTACGTGCGTCCCGCCTGGGGCAAGTCGATGAAGAAGGTCGGCAGAATCGGCCTCCACGTCTTTTACCGTACCTATGGTGGCGGCTGGAGCTGATACCACCGCCAATTTGTCGCATTTTGCGTGTCAAAAATGCCGATTCCCCGGCGAAACATCGCCCCCAAACCGTGATTTCTAGTCAAGGCATTGTTTTTGCATGATTAATTTGTGCCTAAACAACCGCTCGCAGTGCCTTGACTAGAGAAGCCCCTAAAACTATGTTGCGCGCGACTTCAGAGCGGGCTGGAACAGGCTTAATCCGTCACCGTTTACAACTCCAAAGGGTTCTGGCATGGCTGGAACGGAGAAAATGGGTGGGATTTTAAGATGACTGGCAACCGTGACGATAGTCTGGACGAGCGCCGCAAACGCCTTGCTGACGAGTTGGCAAAGGTGAAGGCGGAGGATGAGGCGGAAGTGAGGGCGGAGACCAACGCTGCGGAGAGCCGGAAAGGCTTTGCGATGGCGGTTAAGCTCTCATCGGAGTTCATTTCGGCCATCGTGGTCGGCGCTATGCTGGGTTATCTTCTGGACTATTTTGCCGGCACGACGCCGTGGGGGATGATCGTTCTTCTTCTTCTCGGTTTCTGCGCAGGCGTATTGAATGTGTTGCGTTCGACGGGCGCGGTGGCCAAGCCGCCGCTGCTTGAGAAGGCGGACAGACGAGACGAGGGTGGAAAACGCGGCCTTTGAGGCTGTTTTTCCTTACAGTTGAGATGCCGCGACAGGCGGCGACAGGTAAAGAGGGCAGCCGGTGGCAAACGATCCGACCCATCAGTTCTTGGTGCAGCCGATCATTCCGATCGAAATTGGCGGCGTCGATTTTTCCTTCACCAATGCGTCGCTCTTCATGGTCGCGACCGTGGCTGCTGCTTCGGGTTTCCTTTATTTCGCAACGTCGAACCGCGGTCTGATCCCCACCCGCATGCAGTCCGTTGCCGAAATGTCCTATGAGTTCATCGCCTCCATGCTGCGCGAAGGCGCCGGCAAGAAGGGTATGGTGTTCTTCCCCTTCGTTTTCTCGCTGTTCATGTTCGTGCTGACGGCAAACCTGCTCGGCATGTTCCCGTATTTCTTCACGGTCACCAGCCAGATCATTGTCACCTTCGCGCTCGCCTGCCTCGTCATCGGCACGGTCGTGGTTTACGGTTTCTATAAGCACGGTTTGCATTTCTTCGGCATTTTCGCCCCCTCCGGCGTGCCCAAGGCGCTTCTGCCGCTTGTGGCGTCGATTGAAATGATCTCCTTCCTGTCGCGCCCGATCAGCCTTTCCGTTCGTCTTTTCGCGAACATGCTGGCCGGCCACATCACGCTCAAGGTTTTCGCAGGCTTCGTCGCCTCCATGAGCGCGCTTGGCGCGCTCGGCGTCGGCGGTGCAGTCCTGCCTCTCATCATGACGGTCGCCATGACCGCTCTCGAATTTCTCGTTGCCTTCCTGCAGGCTTACGTCTTCGCGGTACTGACTTGCATGTACCTGAACGACGCCGTGCATGGTGGTCACTGAGAAGTAAAGTCGCTGGCCCCGGCAACGGGCGTCAAAAACAGCCGCAACAACCAATATCTCAAGGAGTCTCACATGGAAGCGGAAGCAGCAAAGTACATCGGCGCAGGTCTCGCATGCCTCGGCATGGCTGGTACGTCCCTCGCACTCGGCCGTATCTTCGGTGATTACCTGTCCGGCGCACTGCGCAACCCCTCTGCTGCCGACAGCCAGTTCGGCCGTCTGGTATTCGGCTTCGCCGTTACGGAAGCTCTGGGCATCTTCTCGCTGCTCGTTGCTCTCCTTCTCCTGTTCGCTGTCTAATACCGGCATCAGGTCTGGATCACGGCCCGCAACATAGCGTGCCGTGATCCTTCGCATTTGCAGTCCCCCTGGAGGTGAGCATGTTCGTGACCGAGGCTTATGCCCAGTCAGCACCGACCGTAGGTGAAACGCATACGGAAACTCCGGCCGTTGGCCAGCCGCAACCGGAAGCCACGCACACGGAAACCGGTGTAGCGCATGGCGCCGAGCACGGTTCTTCCGGCGTTTTCCCGCCGTTCGACCAGTCTACTTATGCATCGCAGGTCCTGTGGCTGGCGATTACGTTTGGCCTTTTCTACCTGCTCATGCAGAAGGTCATCGTTCCGCGCGTCGGCGGCATTCTCGAAAACCGTCATGGACGCATCGCACAGGATCTCGACGAAGCGGCACGGCTGAAAGCTGAAGCTGACGCTGCCGTCGAAACCTATGAAAAAGAACTCGCGGCAGCCCGCGCCAAGGCAAGCTCGATCGGCGCCGCGGCCCGTGACGCCGCCAAGGCGAAGGCCGATGCCGATCGCGCCGCTATTGAAGCCGGTCTCGCCGAAAAGCTTGCCGCCGCCGAAAAGCGCATTGCCGGCATCAAGGACCAGGCTTTTGCCGACGTCGGCGCCATCGCCGAAGAAACCGCGACCGCAATCGTCGACCAGCTGGTTGGCGCAAAGGTCAAGGACACGGACGTCAAGGCAGCGATTGCCGCCGCTTCGAACGTCAAGGGAGCCTGATATGGCATTTGATGCATCATTTTTCGCTCTCGTCGGTCTCGTCCTTTTCTTCGTCCTGATCGCCTATCTCAAGGTTCCGGGCATGCTCTCCAAGTCTCTGGACGAGCGCGCGCAGAATATTCAGGATGAGCTGGCTGAAGCCAAGCGCCTGCGTGAAGAGGCCCAGCACCTGCTGGCCGAATATCAGCGCAAGCGCAAGGAAGCCGAAGCCGAAGCCGCCGGCATCGTTGCCGCCGCTGAACGCGAAGCCGCCGCACTGACCGAAGAAGCCAAGCAGAAGACGGAAGAATTCGTCGCCCGCCGCACGGCTCTTTCGGAACAGAAGATCAAGCAGGCCGAAGAAGACGCCATCGGCGCCGTCCGCGCCGCCGCGGTCGACATCGCCATTGCCGCATCCGAGAAGCTGCTGGCCGAAAAGACGACGGCCGCCGCAAAGGCCAAGCTTTTCACCGCCACGATCGGCGAAGTGAAGTCGAAACTGAACTGAGATTTATCTCGGTATTGTTCAAAACCCCTCCGGCCCCGCCGCGAGGGGTTTTTTGTTTGAGGTGATAAAGCTGGTTAGGATTGGGTGCCGCCTGCACTACGAAAATGCGGCATTCGCTAACAGGCATTTCTCTTAGGGTGGCGGTAACTGGCTGCAATGTTTTTGATGCAGATTGCTCATCGCTTTGCTCCAATACTTGGCATGGTTTGGACGCACCGAAAGCATCGGAAGGCCCTTAGCAAACACTGCCCGCAAAGGGTTGACTATGACAGAGGCAACTATCATAAGCCGGACAGTTAAGGGGAGAGTTCTCGTTGAACCAGATAGCCATCTTCAGCGGTAGTGCGCATCCCGAACTTGCGAAGGAAATTTGTTCCCACCTCGGCGTGCCGTTGCATCCGGTGCGCACTAAGCGCTTCTCCAACGATTGCCTTGAGGTCCAGCTGCAGGCAAACTGCCGGGAGCAAGATGTCTTTATCGTCCAACCGCTCAGTGCGCCTGTGCAGGAAAACCTGATCGAGCTGCTCTTGATGCTCGATGCGGCGCGTGGTGCGTCGGCCTCACGCATCACCGCAGTCATTCCGCACTTTTCCTATGCTCGCTCCGACAAGAAAGATGCGCCGAGGATCTCCATCGGCGGTCGGCTGGTCGCAGATCTCCTAGTTACGGCAGGTGCCAGCCGCGTGCTCACCATGACGCTGCATTCCCCCCAGGTCCACGGCTTTTTCAGCGTGCCTGTTGATCAGCTCCACGCCTTGGGCGAGCTCGCCAATTATTTCTTCCGTTATGATCTCAGCCGGGCCGTCGTCGTTTCCCCCGACCTTGGCAATGCCAAGAACGCGGCCGCCTTTGCAAAGCGGCTGAATGTGCCTGTCGCGGCCGGCGCCAAAGAACGGGTGAGCGATACCCAAGTGCGCATCTCGGCGCTGATCGGCGATATCCGAAATCGCGACGTCATTGTGCTCGATGACGAGATCGCCAGCGGTGGCTCCATTCTTGAGCTGCTCCAACATCTGCGGGCCCACGGCGCACGCACCATCCGGATCGCCACCACGCACGGAATTCTCGCTGGCTCTGCAGTTGCCCGGCTTGCCGCGGAACCGGACGTGCTTGAGATCGTGTGCACCAACACGGTGCCCATCGCTGCCGAAAAGCGCCTTCCCAAGCTTACCGTGTTGTCTGTCGCACCGGCTCTCGCCGAAGCAATGCGCCGGATTAATTCGGGGGATTCCGTTAGCGCGCTTCTGGCCGAGGACATTGGTCCGGCCCAAGTGATCACCGCGTCTCAAAGCAAATGAAGTGAGCATTTCTTTGGACTGCCGGACTAGAGATGTCCTCAGGTGGCGCCGCCGTCAAGTCCGCGCTGCGGCTAGAACTTCACCATTTGTCATCAATCCCGCTTCAGTGGCCGAAAGCTCATCCTGTGCAGCGCGCAGGGCCCGTGGCTTTCGATGGCGCGCAGGTGGGCCGGTGTGCCGTAGCCTGCGTGGCTTTCAAAGCCATAGGATGAATGCACCACACCCGCACGTTCCATCATCCGGTCGCGGGTCACCTTGGCGACGATTGAGGCGGCGGCGATGGAGAGGGAGCGGGAATCGCCCTTGATGACGGCCTTGGCTTCGCAGGTGATGCCTGGCGGCCTGTCGCGGCCGTCGGCCAGTACGAGGGCGGGGGAAATTTCGAGTCCGAGGACTGCGCGGCGCATGGCGTCCAGGCTGGCGCGCAGGATATTCATCGTGTCGATCAGGCCCGGGCCGGAGGAGGCGACCGATACGACCGAGGTTTCCATGATCTGGACGAACAGGCTCTCGCGCTTTTGCTTCGTCAGTTTCTTGGAATCATCCATTCCGTCAGGAATATTGTCCGGATCGAGAATGACGGCGGCCGCAACCACAGGGCCGGCGAGCGGGCCACGCCCTGCCTCGTCCGTGCCGGCGACCGGCCAGAGGCCCTTCTTTCGCGCTTCCAGCTCGAACGAGAAATCCGGGCCAGTATCGGCAAGATCAAAAAGGGCAGGAGAATCGGGTGTGGCCGTGCGTTTCATGCGGCGAAACTGGCACACACACCCGATCTCCTGCAAGCCCCCGGAAGCGGGCGATGACAGGCACGATGAGCCGGGGTCAAGGGGCGTGGCTCACCGTGCCCAAGGTCGTCATGACCTTTTATCCTCCAGCAGGGCGGCGGAGGAAAAACGATCGCACGCGAGGCGGCGGTTCCAGGGGCGATGTCCGGCGGGCCAGGGAAAACCAGCCGGGCATTTCGTCGAGAGCAACACGATGAGACGATTGCTCCTGTCATTTTGAATTCCGTTTATTAAAAGCTCACAGCACCTCGTATTGTCGGCGCGTCATCCCCCCATGCTCGATGTCCTCTCGGGCTTGACCCGAGATCCTGTCGCGCTCGGTTCACGTTCCAGGGTCGAGCCCGAGGGTAGCGTCTGGTTCATCACGGGCATTCGTTACCTTCAGTCACTTTCACCATGCGGCTCTCAAAGCAGAGACAATTGCACCCCGGCACCGCCCGGAGGCACGAACAGGTCGTCACGCAGGTTGATGCCGCGGCGGATGAGACCAAGTCTTTTGGTCGCCATCTCGAATCGCCTGCCGATCTGCCAGGCATAAGGGCCATCACCCTTCATGCGCTTGCCGAACTCCGCGTCATAATCCTTGCCGTCGCGCATGGAGCGCACCAGCGACATGACATGACGGTAACGGTCCGGATAGTTGCGCAGCAGCCAGTCGCGGAACAGCGGGCTTACCTCCAGCGGCAGCCGCAAAAGCACATAGGAAGCCTCGGTCGCGCCAGCAGCCTTGCCGGCCTCAAGAATGCGCTCGATTTCATGATCGTTAAGCGCCGGGATGACGGGTGCCATCATCACCGCCACCGGAATTCCGGCATCCGTCAGCGCCTTGACGGCCTCCAGCCGCTTCTCCGGCGTGGCGGCGCGCGGCTCCATCGTGCGCGAAAGCTTGCGATCCAGCGACGTGACGGAAATGCCGACCTTGACGAGCCCCTTTTTTGCCATTGGCGCGAGAATATCAATATCCCGCTTGATCAGCGCCGATTTGGTGACGATGGCGACGGGATGATCAGCCTTGGCCAGCACTTCCAGTATCTGCCGCATGATGCGCCATTCGCGCTCAATCGGCTGGTAAGGGTCGGTATTGGTGCCGATGGCGATTACCCGCGCCTTGTAGCCGGGTTTCGCCAGTTCCCGTTCCAGAAGTTTGGCCGCATCAGGCTTGGCAAACAGCTTGGCCTCGAAATCAAGTCCGGCCGAAAGGCCCATGTAGCTGTGAGTGGGTCTGGCAAAACAGTAAATGCAGCCATGTTCGCAGCCCCTGTATGGATTGATGGAACGATCGAAGGGGATATCGGGCGATTCATTGCGGGTGATGATGCTGCGTGGCTTTTCCACCTGCACCTCGGTGCGGAATTCCGGCATCTCTTCCAGCGTCTGCCAGCCATCGTCGAAGACCTCACGCTGCAAGGCTTCGAAACGTCCATCTGGATTGAGCCCCGCACCACGGCCGCGGCGACGGTCAATCTCGATGCGCAGGCCGGATGCATCGGCCAGCGCATTGGCAATGTCAGGCATATGGCTCGGCTGGAAGGCAGCCTGCCCCGAAAGCGAATGATTTCTCATCTGGATGCTCCCAAGACGTCGCACGCCTTTCGAGGCACGCTGAACGCCCTAAACCGTTTCCATCCGGAGAGGCCTCATCGCCCCTCGAATGATTAAATTCCTACATCACGAATGAGAACAATACAAGAACAAAATTGTAAATTTGGCTGCTTTTGTACTGCCGGGGCCAGCGCCAGGACGGGCACGCCGGCACCTGAGATCGCGGAGAGCGACATCAACCCCCGCGGATTTTACCGCGACGAGCATGGTGGCAATTTATTGTGCGATGCGTTAGAGCTATGCACATGTTGACAGTCATAATGGAATGCCGGGATCAGGAGCCGGAACTGGCGCATACGCTGTCTGCGCTTGTCACCGGTGCCGTGGAAGGGCTTGTAAGCGATGTTGTGATTCTGGATCACGGTTCGCGCGATGGATCGTCGCGTGTGGCCGATGCGGCCGGCTGCCGTTTTTATGGGCAATGGGAACTGGAGGATATCGTCAAGTCCGCGCGTGGCGGCTGGTTGCTGCTGATCGAGCCGGGCGCACGCCCGCAGGCAGGCTGGATCGATGAAATCCTGGAATATGTCGCGATCTGCGAACAGCCAGCGCGCTTTTCCCCATCACGTTATCACCGGCGGAATGTTTTCAGCCGTGTCCTGCGCCGCACCCCGCCGCTGGAGCATGGTTATCTCCTGCCGAAGAAGCACGCGATGTCGATTGCGAAATCGGGCATGAGCCTGACGCAATTTGTCGGCGCGCAGAAGCCGCGCCGGCTGAATGCGGAAATGGTGCCCGCCTGGGCATTGCGGGCTTCGGCCTGAGGCGGGAAGGGTTATTCCGCGAGCACCTTGCCGGGGTTCATGATTCCGGCGGGATCGAATGCGTGCTTGATGCGCCGCATCAGCTCCATTTCGATGCCGGGCCGGATGGCGGCCAGTTCGTCGCGCTTTAACTGGCCAATGCCGTGTTCGGCGGAAATCGAACCGCCCAGCGACAGCACGATGCCGTGCACGATTTCGTTCATGTCCCGCCAGCGGGCGAGGAATTGCGCCTTGTCCGCCCCCACCGGCTGGGAAATATTGTAATGGATGTTGCCGTCGCCCAGATGGCCGAAGGCGCAGACACGGGCGCCCGGGATAGCAGCAAGAACCGCCTTTTCCGCCGTCGCCATGAACTCCGGTATTCTGGAAACCGGGACGGAGACATCGTGCTTGATGGAGCCGCCCTCCGGCTTCTGCGCATCCGACATGCTCTCACGCATGTGCCACAGTGCCTGACGCTGGGCTTCGGAGGCGGCGATCACGGCATCCTCGACCAGCCCGGCCTCAAAACCACGCTCCAGCAGCAATTGCATCATCGTATCCGCCGTCTCGGCCGAATCGGAGGTGGAGATGTCGATGAGTGCGTACCAGTCATGGGGCTGTTCCAGGGGATCGCGCACGCCGGGAATATGTCTGGCGGTAAACTCCACGCCAATCCGTGGCATAAGCTCGAAGCCGGTCAGCGCCGTGCCGCAGAGGTTTGACGCCATCTCGAACAGCTTCAGCGCATCTTCGGTTGAGGTCAGCCCGGCGAAGGCCACCTGATGGCCGAGTGGCTTCGGGAAGAGCTTCAGCACCGCGCCGGTGATGATGCCGAGCGTACCTTCGGAGCCGATGAAGAGATCACGCAGATCGTAACCGGTATTGTCCTTTTTCAGCCGGCGCAGCCCGTTCCAGATCTCGCCTGTCGGCAACACCACTTCGAGCCCGAGGCAGAGCTGGCGCATATTGCCATAAGCAAGCACTGCGGTACCGCCGGCATTGGTGGCGAGATTGCCGCCGATACGGCAGGACCCCTGAGAGCCGAGGGACAGCGGAAACATGCGTTCAACCGAATCGGCGGCTTTATGGATGTCATCGAGAATGCAGCCGGCATCGGCAACGATGACATTGGCGACGGGATCGATGTCGCGAATGCGGTTCATGCGCTCCAGCGAAAGAATGATGTCAGTTCCCCCGGCGCGCGGCGTTTGCCCGCCGACAAGGCCCGTATTGCCCGTCTGCGGCACGATTGGGGTACCCGTCTCGCTGGCGAACTGCAGGATGGCCGATACTTCCTCGACCGATCCGGGTTTGAGGAGCAACGGCGAAGCGCCACGATAAAGCCCGCGATTTTCCACCAGCCGCGGCGCCATCTCTGTCGCATCGCGCACCGCATTCCTGTCTCCGACAATGGCGGCAAATCGGTCGAGGATGTCGGAGGAGGGGACGGTTGTCATCGGGCGTCTCTCTGTCATTTGAAACGGTGGGCGAATGGTCGGCGGGCCTCAGCTCCGCGGTGCGGCGGCGCGGGAAAGGCGGTCATTGATCGCCTCTCCAAGACCGTGAGTGGGAATGCTGGTGATGGCGATGCTGTCTGCGCCGCTCGCATCGGCGGCCTTGAGGTAATCGAACAGGTTGGCGGCGGCCTCGGAAAGATCGCCGGAGGGGCTGAGATCGAAAACGGCGCGGGCGGTCTCTTCACCCGCAACCGGGATACCTTCGAACCGGATCAACGCTTCGCCAGGCGAAACCGATGTGGCGTTGAGGCGCACGGCGGCGCCGGGGGCATAATGCGAAGCGAGCATGCCTGGCGCCTCGATGGCCGCCGACGCTTTTTCAGAACGTTCAAGCCGCTTGCCCGCAACACGCTCTATTTCGGCCGTGACGACGCCGCCAGGACGAAGCAGACGCACCCTTCCATCTTCCTCCACCTTGACGATGGTGGATTCGACGCCGACCGAAGCCGCCCCGCCGTCGAGAATGAGGTTGATTTTCTGACCGAGATCGGCCTCCACATGGGCGGCGCTTGTCGGGCTGATCTTGCCGGAACTATTGGCGCTGGGGGCTGCGAGCGGTTTGCCGAACCGGCGGATAAGATCGCCGGCAAAACCTTGCGGTACGCGAATGCCGACCGTATCGAGCCCGGCCGTCGCCAGCGCATGAATATCGCTTGCCGGCTTCAGCGGCAGCACCAGTGTCAGCGGGCCGGGCCAGAAGGCCTGTGCAAGATCAAGCGACATGGGATCGAAAATGGCGTAACGTTCCGCCATGGCGATATCTGCCATGTGGCAGATCAACGGGTTGAATTGCGGCCGGCCTTTGGTCTCGTAGATACGGGCAATGGCTGCAGGGTTGGTGGCATCGGCGGCAAGGCCGTAAACGGTTTCCGTCGGCAGGGCGATCGGCTGGCCGGCGGCAAGCTCCGTGACGGCTGCTTGAAGGGCGGTTTCCCGCTCGTTTTCAATATGGATATGACGCGCCATGATGCTGCCTTTCAGGGCGGTCAATAGCGTATTTCCGGGCAGAATGGAAAGCGCTAATGCACATTGTCCGAAACTGGTCGTCGGTTTCGGGACAACGACATGCCTAAGAAAGAAAGATGAAGTCCCTGGGGGCTTTGTCGCTGCTATATCGCCTTGATGATCCTGCGCATCTCCTCCGAGCGCGCGCCGAGCATGAGGACGTTTTTCAGCGCCACGCGCGGATCGTGTGTCTGGAACAGCAGGCCGCCGCGATGGACGGATGTATCGACGGCGATTTCCTGATCGGGAAGGGCGTTGATGGCGACAGCGAAATACATCCGCGAATAACGCGCATCGATATTTTCGAAGAAGTTTTCGGCACCGCTCAGT
The DNA here is from genome assembly GCF_003938925.1 of Agrobacterium sp. FDAARGOS_525. Lineage (NCBI taxonomy): Bacteria > Pseudomonadati > Pseudomonadota > Alphaproteobacteria > Hyphomicrobiales > Rhizobiaceae > Agrobacterium > Agrobacterium sp. FDAARGOS_525. The sequence goes on from NZ_RKIU01000003.1 coordinate 1,816,819, forward strand.
TCCGCGAAGAAATTCGCGAAATAGAAGGACCATAGCACATGACGCTCTGCATCGAAGCTGGTCGTCGCCGCCGTGACGTGGCAATAACCCAGATGCGGCCGGTCATTCAGCAGATGGTGAAAAACCATCTTCGGAAAACGGATGGACTGGTGAAAACCGTTCAGGCGGCTGTGGGTGGCATCGGCGGCAGCTTCCAGCTTTCGCCCGGTCAGCGCAGCCACTTCGTCATGGCTGTAGTAGACGCGTTCTTTCGGCAGCCACCCCTCTTCGTAACGGCTGATGCGCCCTGTCCGCAAAAAATCGGAATGCGCGGTCTTCGAGCGTATCGGTGTGACCGAATGCCTGCTCGCATCGAAATAGCGTATGCGTGTCGCCTTCTCCACCGGGAACACCCTCGTTGCTGTCGATCCGGTAAGATAATTTAGGGTGCGTTAATACTCCGTTGCGCTGCAGCCCCTGTTTTTTGATGGGTGGGCAGTGGCTGCGCCATCATTCGTCATATTGCGACGTCGTTGCAGGCGGTAAATAGTTGCCGGATTTTGCAGTGGAATGGCCTGAAGACGCCGTTTGGACATGTCGCAATTTGTCGCCAATGCGGAAGCCGATGTCGCTGTCTGTGCTGCCGCAAATGACCGCCGATGATTAGATGAGGACATGCTTCCGCAGCCCCCGCAAATGGTGTCGGGCAGGGCGGTTTGATCGAGGATTTGGCCATGGAATTGCGTGATACCGTATTGCGCCAGCTGAAAAACCGCCGCGAAGGTTTTAGCCTGGAACAGCCCTTCTACACGGACCCGGATTACTTCAAGCTGGATATGGAAACCATCTGGTATCGCGACTGGCTGTTTGTCGGCCATGATTGTGAGGTACAGAAGTCCGGCAGCTATTTCACCGTGCAGGTCGGCGCCTATTCGGTCGTCATCGTTCGTGGCCGCGACGGGCAAATCCGCGCGTTCCACAATTCCTGCCGCCATCGCGGCTCCCGCGTCTGCACCACGCAGAAGGGCCAGTCGGCGCGTCTGGTCTGTCCCTATCACCAGTGGACCTACGATCTTGACGGCAAGCTGCTTTTTGCGCGCCACATGGGCGAGGAGTTCGACAAGGGCGATTTCGGCCTGAAGCCTGTCGCCTGCGAAACCGTCGCTGGCTACGTCTTCATCTGCCTCGCCGATCAGCCGGCGGATTTTGAGCCCATGCGCGCCGAAGTGGAAAGCTACATGGCGCCGCACCGCATATGGGAAGCCAAGGTCGCGCATGAGAGCACCATCATCGAAAAGGGTAACTGGAAGCTCGTCTGGGAAAACAACCGCGAGTGCTACCATTGCGCCGCCAACCATCCGGAACTCTGCCGTACCTATCCCGAAAACCCGAGCGTGACGGGAACGGATGGCGGGGCAAGCGACCCCGAGATCGGCGGCCACTGGGCACGCTGCGAAGCAGCCGGCCTGCCCAGCCGTTTCAAGATTGACCCGAAGGGCCAGTTCCGCGTGGCGCGCATGCCGTTGATCGGCGAAGCGGAAAGCTACACAATGTCGGGAAAACGCGCCGTGCGCCGGCCGCTGTCGGACGATGTCAGCATCAGCCATATCGGCGCGCTGCTCCTGTTCCATTACCCGACGACCTGGAACCACTTCCTCGGCGACCACACCATCTCCTTCCGCGTGCTGCCGCTCAGCGCCAACGAGACGATGGTCACCACCAAATGGCTGGTGCACAAGGATGCGGTGGAGGGCGTGGATTACGATCTTGAGGATCTCACCCATGTCTGGAACGAAACCAACGATCAGGACCGCCGCATCGTCGAGGAAAATGCCTTCGGCATCCGCTCGCCCGCTTATGAGCCCGGCCCTTACTCCATGGAGGACGAGGGCGGCGTGATGCAGTTCGTCAACTGGTACGCCGATTTCATGATCGACCGGCTGTCCGGCGACAAGGCCCGGCTTTCGGCTGTAGCGTGAAGATGAACATGGTCGTGACATATAAGCATATTGACGAGATGAAGCCGTGGAGCGACAAGCTCCAGCTGCTGGAATGTATTTCGGTAACCCCCGAAACACAGGATGTGATGACGTTCCTGTTCCGCTCCGAGGATCAGAACTGGTTCCGTTATCTGCCGGGCCAGTTCGTCACGCTGGAACTGCCGGTGGGCAAGGAGCCGCTTTACCGCACCTACACATTGTCATCCAGCCCGTCGCGGCCCTATTCGCTGTCGGTCACGGTCAAGGCGCAGGCCAACAGTATCGGCACGCGCTGGATGTTCGACAATCTGAAGCCCGGCATGAAGATCCGGGCGCTTGGTCCGCTCGGCGATTTTTCCTACGTCAAGCATCCCGGGGACAAGTATCTCTTCATCTCCGCGGGCTCCGGCGTCACGCCGATGATGTCGATGGTGCGCGACATGAGCGACCGCGCCCCGCAAAGCGACATTGCCTTCATCAATTGCTCGCGTACACCCGGCGATATTGTCTTCCGTCACGAGCTGGAATATCTCGCCCGCTTCATGCCGAACCTGTCGCTCGGCTTCATTGTCGAGAAATGTGGACGCACCGATCTGTGGTCCGGCCTGAAGGGCATGGTCGACAAGGCCAAGATCGCGCTGCTCGCCCATGACTTCATGGAGCGTACCGTCTTCTGCTGCGGGCCGGAGCCGTTCATGGCCGCTGTCCGCTCCATGCTTGAAGCCTCCGGCTTCGACATGGGCCGTTACCATCAGGAAAGCTTCTCGCCTGCTGCTCCCGTCGCCGTCGGCGAGAGTGTTCTCACCGATGATGGCGAAGCGTTGTCGATGGTGGGTTTTACCCTTTCCGGGAAAGAAATGCCCTGCCAGCCCGGGCAGACCGTTCTGATGACGGCGCGTGCAGCCGGTGTGCGGATCGGCGCAGCCTGCGAATCCGGCATCTGCGGGACTTGCCGGGTCTTGAAACTTTCCGGCGAGGTGGAGATGAACCACAATGGTGGCATTCTCGATGAGGAAATCGAGGAGGGCTATATTCTCGCCTGCTGCTCGCGGCCTTTGACCGATGTCAAGGTGGAGGCATGATGCCGGCAGGCATTTGAGGCTTTCCTTCCATTACCATTGTCTGGAACCAAATTTCCGTAAATTCGTTTGCACGTCATCCAATTCTTCTCGGGCATGAAGCGGGGCTGACCCTAATCTCCGAAAAGAGTGAGTGGGTGAAAAGCGTGGGTCAACGCGCTGAAGCAAACGGAGGAAGATCATGATAAATTTCCGGACAACGAGTGTCGCCACGGCCCTCGTCGTGTTCCTGACCAGCTTTACGCCGTCGTAGGCGTTCCAGGTTCCTGTGCCGATCCAGAAGCCGGCGGTTTCCACCGACAATGTCGTGCAGGTGCAATATCGCGAATGGGACCGTCGACATGATCGCCGTCACGGCGACCGCATGTATCGCCCGCGCCCGCCGCGTGACGGCTATTATAATGGCCACCGTGGTTACCGTGACCGCCGTCCGGGTTACCGTTATCATAACGGCTACTGGTTCCCGCTTGCCGCTTTCGCCACCGGCGCCATCATCGGCGGCGCGATTCAGCAACCCCGTCCGGCCTATGGCGGCAGCCATGTATCCTGGTGTCAGAATCGCTGGCGCTCGTATCGTGCCTACGACAACACCTACCAGCCCAACAGCGGTCCGCGCCGCATTTGCGTATCGCCTTACAGCCGCTAATTGCACAAGCAGAAGCCCGGTCTTTACCGGGCTTTTGTCTGGCCCTGAAACGCCGTGGTTTTGATAAACGAAGCGTGATCGGACCGTTAATCGTAGGTTCAGCCACACGTCCCTAGGCTGTAGAAGTACACGACACCGCCCGGACAAAGGCGGAATAGAACAACAGAAATTCACGTCTTACGGCCTGTCGACCGTCGTGAATGGAGGAAGTCAGATGAAAAGCTATGTGAAGAATATCCTGGCTGTCGGTCTTTCTGCAATCGTGGTTGCAGGAGCGATTGTTCCGGCCGAAGCCGCCATGCCCCTGCCTGTAGCGCCGAAGAGCGTTGAGACCTCGGGCAACGATGCCAGCAAGAATATCGTGAACGTGCAATATTGGCGTGACCGTGACGGCTGGGGCGATCGTCGCGGCTGGTATCGCGGTCACCGCGGTTACCGCGATTATCGTCCGGGTTACCGCCACCATGACGGTTACTGGTTCCCGCTCGCAGCATTTGCAACGGGCGCAATCATCGGCGGCGCTCTTTCGCAGCCGCGCGAAGTGTACCGTCCGGTGCCGGAATATCGCCCGCGCCCGGTCTATCGTGAGTATCGTCCGGTCCGCCGTGGTGGCATGAGCCAGGCGCATGTGAACTGGTGCTATGGCCGCTATCGCTCCTACGACGCCTATAGCAACACGTTCCAGCCGTACAACGGTCCGCGTCAGACCTGCTATTCGCCCTACGGCTGATAGGTTGGCCAAGACCGAGATTGACAGAGCCGTCCGGTTTCGACCGGACGGCTTTTTGCTGTCAGAGGATACGCGCGCGTTTCAACACGAACCAGGCGAGCACGACCGAGATGACGATGAAGATGCTGGCCGCCATGGTGCCACCGGTCCCGACCGTAAACGGCAGCTCATCCGTGTTCATGCCAAAAAAGCCGGTTACCAGCGACGGTGGCAGCAGGAACGCCGTCATCAGCGACAGTATATAGAGATGCCGGTTGGTTTCAGACGAGAGTTTTGAATCGATTTCTTCGTGAAGCAGCCTTGCGCGCTCCTGCAGGGCATAGACGTCATGATCGACAGCCTCGAGGCGCCCCATCAGCCGTGAGGCGACATCCTCGAAACCGTCAGGCATCTCGTCGTCATCCGCTGCCGAAGCCCGCCGCATCAGGGTGAGGACGGTGCGTAAATGCCGGTGCAGGCGCACCACCGTGCGGCGCAGCGGTGCGAGGCGTCGCCTTTCGTCGCGGGTCTCGCTGTCATAGACCAGATCCTCGATGGCGTTCAGTTCTTCCGTCGTCTCCATGACCAGATTGATCAGCGAACGCTGGAATTCGGCGACAAGGCCTTCGAAGACGTGGGAAGGTGTGAGATAGCGGTTGGAGTTCTTGTCGACCGCCGCCTTTAGCCGGTCTACCGAATGCAGCGGCTGAAGGCGGGTGGTGATGATGAAACGGTCGCTCACCGCAAAATGCAGCCAGCCGAAATCGCGCGTTTCCTTGTCGAATTCCCGTTGGAAATCGACCAGGGTGCCGTAGAGCGATTTTTCGTCGACAACAATGGACGGATGCGTTTCGTGGGTGGTGAGGCTTGCCCGTGCTGCCGGATCGAGACCCTCAACCGTCTCCAGAAAACCCGCCACGCGCTGATCGGCGAGATTGAGATGCAGCCAGAAGAACCCGTCGCGTCCCGCCATCTCGTCAAAGCCGGCATCGGGCGCCAGCCTGCGGCATGGGGCCTTCCCGGGTTGAAATTGATAGGCCCACACGAGGCCGGGAATGGTGGGCGTTATGAGGTCCATCGTGGCAGTCCTGACCGGCGGGATGGGAGGAGAGGGGTGCCCGTCGCACCGGGGGGAGGCGAAAGGAGCGCGTCAGGGCACCGTCAACATGCTGAGCAAATTCATATGACAGTTTTATAACAAGCCCGTCGAAATACCGGGAATTTTCAAATTGACGTTTACGTAAAAATCATTTAGCCCGAAGGCAGTAGCAGGATACAAGAGCTTCGGGAGGAGGCAGGATGTATAGCGCGCCGGTGGATGATATCGCCTTTACACTCAAACATGTAGCGGGTCTCGGAGACGCGCTTTCCAGGGGTGTGCTGGGAGATCTGAGTGAAGATCTCGTCGATGCCATTCTGGAGGAAGCCGGACGTTTCGCCACCGGAGAGGTCGCGCCACTCGCCGAAATCGGGGACCGTCAGGGCGCAAAACTTGCCGATGGCAGGGTGACGACGCCCGATGGCTGGGCCGATCTTTACCGTCGCTGGGCGGCGGCGGGCTGGAACAGCCTGACTGCCCCGGAAGAATTCGGCGGCCAGAACCTGCCGCATATGCTAAATGTTGCAGCGCTCGAAATGTGGAATTCCGGCTCCATGGCCTTCGCGCTGGCGCCGACGCTGACAATGGGTGCGGTGGAAGCCATCGTCGCCCACGGCAGCAACGATCTCAAGCGAAGCTATTTGCCGAAACTCGTCTCCGGCGAATGGACCGGCACGATGAACCTGACCGAGCCGCATGCGGGTTCCGATCTTGGTGTCCTGAAGACCCGGGCGGAGCGCAATGGTGACGGCACCTACCGCATCTTCGGCCAGAAGATTTTCATCACCTGGGGTGAACACGACGCGGCTGATAATATCATCCACCTCGTTCTCGCCCGTCTTCCGGATGCGCCGGCGGGAACGCGTGGCATTTCGCTGTTCCTCGTGCCAAAATTCCTGCCCGATGAAAACGGCGCGCCGGGCAACCGCAACGATCTTTTCTGCCACTCTCTCGAACACAAGCTCGGTATTCACGGTTCGCCCACCTGCACCATGATCTTCGGTGACGGCAAATTTGGTGACGAAAAGGGTGCGCTCGGCTGGCTGGTCGGCGAGGAGAACAAAGGCCTCGCCTGCATGTTCACCATGATGAACAACGCCCGCCTTGCCGTTGGCATGCAGGGCGTGGCGATCTGTGAGGCGGCGACCCAGAAGGCGATCGAATACGCGAGGGAACGCACGCAGGGCAAGGCGCCCGGCTGGCAGGGTCCGGGCATGAGCCCGATCATCGAACATCCTGATATCGTGAGAACCCTTCTGACAATGAAGGCGCTGACGCAAGGATCACGGGCGATTTCCTTCAGCTGCGCGCACGCCATCGACATGGCGCATGCGACTGAGGACGCCCGGCAGCGCGCTCACTGGCAGGAGCGCGCTGCCCTTCTGACACCGATCGCCAAGTCCTTTTCCACCGATGCCGGTGTCGATGTCGCGTCCATGGGCATTCAGGTGCATGGCGGCATGGGCTTCATCGAGGAAACCGGCGCGGCGCGTTATCTGCGTGATGCCCGCATCGCGCCGATCTACGAGGGCACCAACGGCATTCAGGCCATCGATCTGGTCCTGCGCAAGTTGCCGCTCTCCGAGGGCGCGCAGGTACGCGGTTTCATCGCCGAACTGCGTGAGATCGCCGCCCGCACGGCCGCATCGAACCGTGACGATCTCGGAGAGACCGCCCGTTATCTCGATGCCAGCCTCACCGATCTGGAAACGGCAACCGACTGGCTGCTCTCCCGCATCAAGGCGGGCGAAACCGAGATGGCACTTGCGGGCGCCACGCCCTATCAGCGTCTCTTCGGTCTTGCCTTGACGGGCGCTTATCTCGCCAAGGGTGCATTGGTCTCTGTCGATGATAGCAGGGGCGGGCATCGTGCCGCGCTTTGCCGTTTCGCGGCGGAAAACCTGCTGGCGGAAACGGCGGCGCTGAAGGACCGCATTGTGTCAGGCGCGGCAAGCCTTGCCGCCGCCCGTACTGTTTTGGCTTGAGGAGCTTCAGATGTCGGACGACCATATTCTTGTCGCGCGTGTCGGCCATGCGCCTGACGTTCTGACCATCCGCTTCAACCGACCGGAAAAGAAAAACGCCATCACCGATGCCATGTATCTGCGCATGGCCGAGACGTTGCACGCCGCCAATACGGATCCGGACATCCGCGTCGTTGCCTTTCTCGGCACGGAAGGCTGCTTTTCCGCTGGCAACGACATGGCTGATTTTCTCGCCTTCGCCATGTCCGGAGGAAAGGGCAAGCTCGCTGCCCTCGAACTTCTGAAAGCGCTGGTCACCTTCGAAAAACCGCTGGTATCCGGTGTCGATGGGCTCGCCATCGGCATCGGCACCACGCTGAACCTGCATTGCGACCTGACGGTCGCTTCCAGCCGCAGCCTGTTCAAGACGCCCTTCGTGGATCTCGCATTGGTGCCGGAAGCGGCCTCCAGCCTGCTCGTGCCAAGGCTCATCGGCCACCAGCGCGCCTTTGCGCTGCTCGCGATGGGTGAGGGTTTTTCCGCCGAGCAGGCATTGCAGGCCGGGCTGATCTGGAAAGTCGTTGCCCCGGAACATGTCGAAGCCGAAACGCTGGCGCTTGCCACCCGCCTTGCCGCCAAACCGCAGCAGGCGCTGAAGATCGCTCGCGATCTGGTCCGCGGCAACCCGGCCGATATTCTCACCCGCATCGAAGAGGAAGGTCGTCATTTCATCGCGCAGCTGCAAAGTGCCGAAGCGCGCGCCGCCTTCGAGGCATTCATGCGTCGTTAAGTGTGCGGGCAGGAATTCCTTGCGGTTAAGCAGCCGGGCAATATGGCTTGGGTTAGATAACGCACCGTCATTGTCCGAAGGCCACCCACATGCGTCACTTCGTTTTTTCGCCCTGACTGTCTTCCTATCCGCCGCGACGATTGCTGAAGCGGCGGCGATAACACGCGCTCCAGCGGCTTCCACCAACGATGTCATTCTGGCGCAGTCCACGGACGACGATAGTCCGAACTTCTATTCCGGCAATAACCGCGACCGCCAGCGCCGCGCGCGTTTCGTCTGCGTCATCACCCCCCCGGACAGCGCCAACCGCCGTCGGCCCTATATCTGCCCGCTGGAGCGCGGCCGTGTGGGCGGTGCCTGCCGCTGCTCGGGCGTGGTGGGCAACGGCACGGTCGATACGGTCTGGTAAGACTCCTAGGCTTCATCTCCACTCTCATTCCTGCGACAAGCACAGGAATGAGAGCTGTTGGGATTGCGGGCATATGAATCGTTGTGTTGCCTCAGCGTCGCTGAGCGGCTCTCCGCCCGGATTGCTTATTTCTCCAGCGTCGCCACGGCTTCCACATGCGGCGACCACAGGAACTGGTCGACCGGCGTGACGCGGGTGATGCGATAGCCGCCCTCGGTCAGGATGGCGAGATCGCGCGCCAGTGTCAGCGGGTTGCAGCTCACGGCCACGATCTTCTTTACCGTGCTGCGTGCCAGTTCCTTGCACTGGAACTCCGCGCCCGCGCGTGGCGGATCGAAGACGACGGCGTCGTAATTCTTTAGCTCGCTTGTCATCAGGGGGCGGCGGAAGAGATCGCGCTTCTCGACGCTGACCGGCTTCAGGCCCTGCGTGTTGCGGGCGGCGAAATCCAGCGCCTTCAGCGGCTTGTCTTCCGCCTCCACCGCATGCACCTTGCCAACGCGCGCAAGCCGCAGCGCAAATGTGCCGGAGCCGCAGAAGAGATCGGCAATGCGTTTGGACTTGCCGACATGGGCAAGCACCAGCTCCGCCATGGCGTCCTCCGCCTGCTTCGTCGCCTGCGTGAAGCTGCCGGCCGGGGGCGATACCGCCACCCCGCCAAACTCGATGATCGGCTTCTGGGGTTCGATCAATATTTCACCCGACAGTGAAACACGCGCAATGCCGCGCATGGCAAGAACCGTTTCCGTGAGCGTGCGGCGCTGCTTGTCGCTGACCGACTTGATACCGTCGACGGAAATATCGAGGCCGGAAAGGGTCTCCAGCACCGTCATCCGGAAGGGTTCCGCATTCGCCACCATTGAAAGTCCGATGGCGCGGATGGCATCCAGTCGCGAGACGATGCCGGGCGAGGTGACGGGACATTCCTCAATGGCGACGATGTGGTGGCTGTTCGCCTGGCTGAAGCCGAGCAGCAGGCCCTTTTCCGTCTTGCGGGCGGCGAACACCGCACGGCGGCGCTCGCCAGGGCGACAGATGACGAGATTATCCACATCGGGCGTCAAGCCCTTCGATTTCAGTGCCGAGACCACCAGTTCCCGCTTGTATGCGTGGTAAGGCTCGTCGGCGAGATGTTGCAGCGAACAGCCGCCGCAGGTGCCATTCTTGCCCTCCGGGCCGAAATGGCGGCAGGCGGGTGTACGGCGCTCGGGTGAGGCTTCCGTAATCGACATGACGGTGCCGTGATCCTTCACCTTGGCGATGGCGACCGTCTCGCCGGGCAACGCGAAGGGCACATAGACCGGGCCGTCGGGACAGTGCGCAATGCCATCGCCCTGGGCGCCGAGGCTCTTGATGGTGACGGTTTGTGTGCTCATGGCTTTTCGCCTCCGAGAAGAAATTCGACATTGCCGTCACCGCCAGAAATCGGCGAGGGAATGAGGCCGAGACTTTTCCAGCCCATGTCCTCCGTCAGCCAGCGCTCCAGTTCGGCCGCCACTGCGGGCGCGGTTTCGGGTTCCTTCAGAAGCCCGGCCTTGCTGATGGCGTCACGCCCTGCCTCGAATTGCGGTTTCACCAACAGGACAGCACGAGCACCCGGCTCAGCAAGATCGAGCGCCGGGGCGAGCGCGAGCTTCAGCGAAATGAAGGACACGTCGGAGACAATGAAGCCGATGGGCTGGTCATCGATATCGTCCGCCGTCAGGAAGCGGGCATTCAGCCCCTCCAGATTGGTGACGCGCGGATCGTTTGCGATCCTTGCATGCATCTGCCCGTGGCCGACATCGATGGCGATGACGTGGCTGGCGCCCCGTTCCAGCAGCACCTCGGTAAAACCGCCTGTGGAAGCGCCGACGTCAAGACAGTGATGGCCGGAAGGATTGAGCCCGAAATGATCGAGTGCCGCCACGAGTTTCAGAGCTGCGCGGGAAACATAGGCCTGCGCTGGATCGCTGATGGCGATCTCGGCATTGCCGGCGACGGTCTGGCTCGGTTTGGTGACGGTCTTGCCGTTGACGCTCACGGTGCCGCGCGCAATCGCGTCGCGCGCACGCGAGCGACTGGCAAAATGGCCGAGCGACACGAGAAGCTGGTCAAGCCGTTCATTTTCAGGTGTTTTGGACATGATCCCGTGTCAATGACTGCCAAACTCCGCCGATGCAAGCGATTTATCGCGATGCGGAGCCGACAGCGCCTGAGCCACGGACTTATGAGGCTTTTGCGCCGCAAATCAGCATATCAGATTAATCCAATATAAAGGCTTGTATTGCAGGGTGTGCCAAGGCCCGTGCGGCCGGTCGGAACCCGCCATGATGGCATCTTCTCCCATTTCTGAAATTGCGGCCGTTGCAGCGCAGACGCTTGCTCCGAGGCATCGGGTCGCCGAGAGAGTTTGCGATGTCGCTGAAAAATCTCCCCATTAATCTGAAGCTCATAGCCACCTTCTGTGCCTTGATGGGCGTGTGCCTGCTCGCTTCCGCGGTCGTATTCTGGCAGACGCTGGGGAGCGAGCGTGTCACGATTGAAAACAACCGCACCAAGGATATCATCCAGGCCGTGGATGGCGCGACGGCAGCCATGCTGGAACAGGCCGTCAATCAGCGCGGCTTCCTGCTGTTTCGCAGTGACAGCACCTATAATGACGTGTTCGCCCAGCGCGATATCATGCTGAAGAAGCTTGATGAAGCGCGCGCCCTTGCTGCCGGCCAGCCGGACATCCTGAAATCCATCGACGACATGCAGAAATCCGCCACCGTGTTCTTCAAGGAACTGGCGGAACCGCAGATCGCCGCACGCAAAGCGACCGAAGCGCCGATTTCCGAAATCATCGAAATCGGCCGTAATCAGGCCAAGGGCCAGCTTGACGGCTTCCGCGCCTCGGCCGCCAAGATCAAGGAACAGCTGAATGGCCTGTCCACCGCTTACGCTGCAGAACAGCAGGCTGCTGCCCGCAAGCTGGAATATGCCCTTCTCGGCGGTGGCGCCGTCGCCGGCCTTCTCGCCGTGATCCTGATCTGGGCGCTTTCGCGCTCCATCGTTACGCCCATCGTCGGCATGACAGCGGCGATGAGCCGGCTTGCCGATGGCGATCTGACGACGGAAGTTCCGGCCACGGATCGTGGCGACGAAGTCGGCAAGATGGCAAAGGCTGTAATGGTCTTCAAGGAAGCCGGGCTTGAAAAAGCTCGCCTTGCCGGTGAGACCGATCGCATGCGCTCCGCGACGGAAGCAGAACGTCGCCGCACCGAGGAAGAAAAAGCCAGGGACGAGGCCGCCAGCGCTTTTGCCAGCGCCGAGCTTGGCAAGGGCCTTGCGGCTCTCGCGGATGGCGATCTTTCCTATCGCATTGAAACGCCTTTTGCGCCTGCGATTGATCCGGTTCGTGTGAATTTCAACAGCGCCGTCGAAAAACTCCAGCAGGCATTGCGCACGGTCGGCGAGAACGCGGCCGCCATCAATGCCGGCGCTTCGGAAATGCTCTCCGCCGCCGACGACCTGTCGCGCCGCACCGAACAGCAGGCGGCCTCCATCGAAGAGACCGCTGCGGCGCTCGAAGAAGTCACCACCACCGTGCGTGATAGCGCCCGTGGTGCGGAAGATGCCGGCAATCTGGTCCAGCGCGCCCGCGCCGGTGCGGAAAAGTCGGGTGTTGTAGTCCGCAAGGCGGTTGCCGCCATGCGCGAGATCGAGAAGTCCTCGGGCGAAATCGGCAACATCATCGGCGTCATCGACGATATCGCTTTCCAGACCAACCTCCTGGCGCTGAATGCCGGTGTGGAAGCCGCCCGCGCCGGTGATGCCGGCAAGGGCTTTGCGGTGGTCGCGCAGGAAGTCCGCGAACTTGCCCAGCGTTCGGCCAATGCCGCCAAGGAAATCAAGACCTTGATCAGCGCTTCCAGCCAGCAGGTGGAAAACGGCGTCAATCTCGTCGATGAAACCGGCAAGGCGCTGGAACTCATCGTCTCGGAAGTCGAAGAGATCAACGCCCATGTCAGCGCCATCGTTGTCGCTGCCCGCGAACAGGCCACCGGCCTGCAGGAAATCAACACGGCCGTGAACACCATGGATCAGGGCACGCAGCAGAACGCCGCCATGGTGGAGCAGCAGACCGCCGCCAGCCATTCGCTGGCCCGCGAAGCGGAAGCGCTGAACAGCCTGCTTGGCCAGTTCAGGATGGGCGGCGCACGCACCGCCGTTGCGAGCGCCGGCGGATATTCCGCTCCGCGCGCATCTTCGGCCAAGCCGGCCTTTCAGCCTGCGCCAGCCGCGCCGATCCGCAAGGCTCCGGTAAAATCGGCCTCTGCAACAGCAAGGCCTGTCGCATCGCCGGCCCGTGCACTCGGCCAGAGCCTTGCCCGCGCCTTCGGTGGTGCTGCCGAAGCACCGGCCGCGAAGGATCAGGACTGGACGGAGTTCTGAGCGGGGCTTCAGATTGAACCTACGGATCGGGGGCCGAAAGGCCCCCTTTTTGCGTCGGCATTTTCAAATGGGAGGCCGCCTAGGCGCGCTGTAGCCGGAACATCCGCGCAAAAAAAAGCTCATCCGACAGGCGGTGGAGCACGGCGGCAATGACGGCGGTTGCGGCAATGGCGAAAACGAGACGTCCGGCGAGAACCCCGTAGACATCCGCACCCAGCGACATGACCACAAGCGTGTCTTCAATCACGCTATGGGCAAAACCCATGAAGACGCAGGACAGAAATACCTGCCGCGGTGATATCGTCCCCGATTGCGCCTCGCGGATCAGGAAACCCGCGCCATAGGAAATGCCGAGGAACAACCCGATGGCAGTGAGATGCTCGGCCTCGCCGCGAATGCCTGCAAGACGCAGCAGGGGCGAGAGCGCTTTCATCATCAGCGCGAGCAGGCCGGTCAGCCTGAGAATTTCAAGGCAAAGGGAAAGGGCAAGGAGGATGACGAGCATCCAGGCCATGGTTTCACCGAGACCGAGGAAATAGGCGGACCATTCAGGCTTGGCGCTCATCGCAATCCAGGCCGGGCTCACCGGCCCCGACAACCAGCCGGTCGATTCCAGAAGCTGGTGCAGGAGAAAGGCATAAAGCAATCCGCCGCCGACGCGCAGCCCCGTCGTGACGATCATGCCGGGGCCCGCCTTTTCGATGATTTTCTGTTCGATGGGCAGGCCATGGGCGAACAGGATGAGCGCCGAAAAAACGGTAATATCAGCCACGGTCAGTGAAGACGCGGGAACCAGCGTGAAGATGAGCGGCACGGCACCCCATATGCCGACCAGCATCGCGGTCAGCCAGGCAAGGCCGAGTTCAGGCGGCAGGCCGATGAGGTTCATGACCGGCGCAAAGGCAGGCGCCACCGCGTCGATCGCCCCCATCCTTGATAGCAGCTCGGTCAGTATGGCGATCGGGACCGTGATCCGCACCAGCACCCAGTAAATTGCAAGCGTTTCCCGCGTTTTTTGCCAGACGGTCTGTAGAACTGACATATCAAGGCTCCCCTGAAAGTTGTTTCCATCCACTACTCCCGGCCGGTTCGCATTTGCGGTCAGAGATTGCAGTTTCATGCAATTTTATTGCAAAGATGGCGGCGGGCGATATGCTGCCCGCATGGACAGGATCGACCGGAAACTTCTGAACCTTTTGCAGAACGATGCCTCGCGCACCAATGTGGATATGGCTGACGAAGTCGGGCTGTCGCCGTCCAGTTGCCTGCGCCGCCTGCAGCGGCTGCGCAAGTCGGGCGTGATCGACCGCATCGTGGCGATCCTCAACCCGGCAAAGGCGGGACGCGTGCTCAAGGCTCTGGTGACGGTGGAGCTGAAACTGCACGGTGAGCAGCAGATGCGCCGCTTTCTGGATATTGCCTGCGCGGAGGAGGCGGTGTCGCAGGCTTATGCCGTCACCGGCGCAAGCGATGTCGTACTGATGTTACGCCTGCGGGATATGGAAGAATTCGACGCCCTGTGCGACCGCTTGTTCCGCGATCAGCACAATGTGGCACGCTTTTTCACCATGGTCGTCATCAAGACGGCGAAAGAAGAAACGGCCATCAAGCTTTGAAACTGATAATATGGCCTTCTGGGGAGGCATTTGATCCTCCCCTTCAACCCAAGGAAAGCCTCTGGCTTTCGGGAAGGCAGTTTACAGATGGCGCCTCGCGTTAAGTTAAGGCTCCTTGAGGGCACCTACGGAGTGGCCCGGCTTTCTGCCGATGCATCCATTCCAGCCTGGGCCGATGGCACAGGTTTTCTCAGCATCAGCCGGACTGATGATGAGCTTTCCGTCGTTTGCCGTCAGGAGCGTATCCCTCATGATGTTAAGGCCGACACCGGCTGGAACTGTCTCAAACTTCAGGGCCCGTTCGCCTTTGATGAGACCGGCATCGTGCTTTCGGTGATCGAACCGCTATCGACCAACGACATCGGGATATTCGTGGTTTCCACTTTCGATGGCGATCATCTGCTGGTCAAATCGAAAGATCTGGAGAAAACGTTTGAGCTGCTGGCAAATGCA
Source organism: Agrobacterium sp. FDAARGOS_525 (assembly GCF_003938925.1). Lineage (NCBI taxonomy): Bacteria > Pseudomonadati > Pseudomonadota > Alphaproteobacteria > Hyphomicrobiales > Rhizobiaceae > Agrobacterium > Agrobacterium sp. FDAARGOS_525. Next base: position 1,831,961 of record NZ_RKIU01000003.1, read on the forward strand.
GGGCACTCATGCATCTAAGCTCCGTGAGCGTGATCCGCCCGCATGGGATGCCAAACGGAAATATCGCGCGGCGCGTCCAGAAGCTCGGGCAGGGCATCGTGCCATGCCTGCCGATAGGGCCGGTGGATCTGAACGTCGATGACGTCCTGATGGTCAGTCCAGGTCTCATGCAGCAGGAACCGGTTCTCGTTTTCGCAATCCCGGTGCAGGGTTGCGTTCACGAAGGTCTTTTCGTGCCGCATGGCGTCGAGCAGCGCATTCAGCAATTCCAGAAAACGTTCGCGCTGGGCTGGACGGACCTGAAAGCCGATAAGATAGGTGCTGTGCACGGGTCTTACTCCTTGGCGCCTTGCATCAGTGCGTTGCGGGTTGCTGCGTCGGCGGGATAAAAACATTCCAGCACGAGTTCGGAGAGCGTGACGTCCGTCGCCGTCCCGAAAACCGTTGTGGTTGAAATGAAGCTCAATATGCCGCCCGAAGATGGATCGCGAAGCTGGAGCGGTATGGCCAGAGGGTCGGCCCCGGTGGAATGCGGGGCGACCTTTGGCGCGGGATAGGCCGCAAGCTCCGCATGCAGCCGAGAAAGCACTTCGTCTCCGGTTTCCTCGACCTGACGGCGCAGGCGTTCCAGCAGGTGATGGCGCCATTCGGCCAGATTGACGATGCGTGAACTCAGACCCAGCGGATGCAGGCTCAGCCTCAAGGCGTTGAGCGGCGGGTAAAGCAGCTCTTCTGAAACGCCGGCCAGAAGCGACGTGATCGCCCCATTGGCGAGAACGACATTCCAGTGCCGGTCGACGGCAAGAGCGGGGAATGGCATATGCCCATGCACTACCGTTTCGACGGCTTGTCGGGCGGCTGCCATATCAGGTGCATCCAGTGATCGTTCGGAATGAACGGGTGCATAACCTGCAGCCAGCATCAGCCGGTTAGCGGCACGGGCCGGCATCGAAAGCTGCTCCGCCAGCCTCACCAGCATGTCGCGGCTGGGCGATGATCGCCCGCTTTCAACGAAGCTCAGATGGCGTGCTGATATTTCAGCCTCCACCGCCAGATCCAGCTGGCTCAATCTGCGGCGGGCTCGCCATTCCTTCAGCACCTGGCCGACATGTTCTCGATGATGTGTCATGCCCCGCAGCCTAGCAGAAGATATCGCGGATGCGATTACCTCGGAGGTAATTGTTCCGCTTTCCGACCCCCGGCATGTTTGGGCCGTCAACCACAAGGAGCGCAATCATGACGCAGCATCTCGCAATCGCCGAAACCTATCTCGCAGCCTGGAATGAGGAAGACAATGAACGCCGCAGGCACCTCATCGGTCAGGCATGGGCAGAAAATACGCGCTACGTCGATCCGCTGATGCAGGGCGAAGGCCAGCAGGGGATTGCCGCAATGATCGAGGCGGCGCGGCAGAAATTTCCGGGATATCGTTTCGTTCTTGCCGGCACCCCGGACGGACACGGCAACTTCACCCGTTTCGCCTGGCGCCTTATCTCGCCTGACGGGGACGATGTGGCTGGTGGCACCGATGTCGTCAGCCACGATGCCGAGGGCCGGATCGAAAATGTCGTTGGTTTTCTCGACGGCGCGGCATCCTGAGGTAAAGGCGGGATAGTCCCGCCTCCTGTCCCGGCAATTTTGTCAGCCGGCGAAACCGACTCCGGCCTGACGCTGGCCGAGCGCATTGAACACCGTGGAAATGATGCCGGCCCGGTCGAGGCCGGCATTGGCATACATGGTCTCTGGCTTGGCCTGTTCCACCCACTGGTCGGGCAGTGTGAGTGTCCGCACCTTGGGGCCGTGATCGAGCAGGCCGGCGCTTGCCATGAAATGCAGCACATGTGCGCCAAAACCGCCGACCGAGCCTTCTTCTATCGTCACCAGAACCTCGTGATGGGCGGCAAGCTGTCGGATGAGATCGAGATCGAGCGGCTTGGCGAAGCGCGCATCGGCAACCGTGGTGGAAAGGCCGGCGGCGTCCAGGTCTTCGGCCGCCGCCAGGCATTCCGCAAGGCGGGTTCCGAAGGAAAGCAAGGCAACCTTCGTGCCTTCCTTGATGATGCGACCCTTGCCGATCTGAAGAATCTCCCCACGTGCGGGCATCTCGACGCCGACACCTTCTCCGCGCGGATAACGGAAGGAAATCGGGCCTTCGTCATAGGCGGCCGCCGTGCGGACCATGTGTTTCAGCTCCGCCTCATCCGAGGCCGCCATAACTACCATGCCGGGGAGGGTGGCGAGGAAAGTCGTGTCGAAGGAGCCGGCATGGGTCGGCCCGTCGGCGCCGACAAAACCGGCGCGGTCGATCGGGAAACGCACGGGCAGGCTCTGGATCGCCACATCATGCACCAGCTGGTCGTAACCGCGTTGCAGGAAGGTGGAATAAAGCGCGCAGAACGGCTTGTAACCGTCAGCCGCAAGCCCCGCCGCAAAGGTGACGGCATGCTGTTCGGCAATGCCGACATCGAAGGTGCGCGCCGGGAACAGCTCGGCCATCTTGTCGAGGCCGGTACCGTTGGGCATCGCGGCCGTCACACCGATGATTTTCTCATCGAGCGTGGCTTCCTGGATCAGCGCCTCGGCAAAGACGCTGGTATAGCTCGGCGCATTCGGCTTGGCTTTTGCCTGCGCGCCGGTGATGACGTCGAACTTGTTGACGCCGTGATATTTGTCGGCTGCGGCTTCCGCCGGCGCATAACCCTTGCCCTTCTGCGTCACCACATGGATGAGGACAGGGCCTTTCTGGTTGTCGCGCACATTGCGCAGCACCGGCAAAAGGTGGTCGAAGGAGTGACCGTCGATCGGGCCGATGTGATAGAAACCAAGCTCCTCGAACAGCGTGCCGCCGGTCACGTAACCGCGCGCATGGGTCACGGCGCGGGTAATGGCGCGGTCGATCGTCTTCCCGAGATACGCCGTCAGCTTCTTGCCGAAATCGCGAAAACCCATATAGGTGCGGCCGGAGGCGAGACGCGCCAGATAGGCGCTCATCGCGCCCGTCGGCGGCGCAATGGACATGTCGTTGTCGTTGAGGATGACGATCAGTCGTGCATCGAGCGCGCCGGCATTGTTCAGTGCCTCAAACGCCATGCCGGCAGACATGGAACCGTCACCGATGACAGCAATGACCTTGCGGTCGCTGCCATCCAAGCCCGCCGCCACCGCCATGCCGAGACCGGCGGAAATGGAGGTAGAAGAATGGCCGGCGCCGAAATCATCATATTCGCTTTCCGCACGGCGGGTGAAACCGGAAAGGCCACCTTCCTGCCGCAGCGTGCGGATGCGATCACGCCGGCCGGTCAGGATCTTGTGCGGGTAACATTGATGGCCGACATCGAAGATCAGCCGGTCTTCGGGCGTGTTGAAGACCTTGTGGATGGCAATCGTCAATTCCACAACGCCAAGGCCGGCACCCAGATGCCCACCGGTTTTCGACACGGCGTCAATCATCTCGTCGCGCAGTTCCCTTGCCAGTTCCGGCAAGTCGCGATCATCGATCTCCTTGAGATCGGAGGGAAAATTCACCCGGTCAAGCAATGGTGTCTGTGGCATTCCGGTCAATCGTTCGGCCTTTTCTGGTGGTCCCCGCGCGGCGCGTGAGAACGTCTTTCATCGCGAAAGCCGCCGGGTGAACCATGCATGTCGTATACTTCTATAGAATTTCAACCTTCCGGCAAAGGGACAAACTCTTCTTCGTCGCCGGGAACGATGTCGAAGCGTCCCGTTCTCCACTCCTGTTTGGCCTGTTCTATGCGTTCTTTTGATGACGAAACGAAGTTCCACCAGATGTATCGGCGCTCATTCAGCGCTGCCCCGCCAAAGATCATGATGTGACAGCCATTGCTGCCGGCCTGAAGCGTGATGTCGTCACCCGGCCGGAAGACGAGCAGCTGGTCGGCGGCGAAGATATCGCCCGCCACATCCAGCGAGCCGGACAGGATATAGATCGCCCGCTCCTCATGATCGGCGGAAAAGGGAAACTTTGCCCCCGGCTCCAGCGTCAGGTCGACATAAAGCGTATCCGTGAAGGCCGCAACGGGGGAGGTGAGGCCCTCGAATTCACCGATCACTACACGACCCGACGCGCCCTTGATATCGATCAGCGGCATCTCTTCCTTTGCCGTGTGGGCAAAGGCCGGGTCGATTTCCTCCATATGGTCGGGCAGGGCAAGCCAGGTCTGGAGGCCCGACATGGAAAGCGGATGGCCGCGCAGGTTTTCCGGCGTGCGTTCCGAATGCACGATGCCGCGCCCGGCCGTCATCAGGTTGATGTCGCCGGGGCGGATGACAAGCTCGGTGCCGAGACTGTCTCGATGCTTGATTTCGCCGTCGAACAGATAGGTGACGGTGGAAAGCCCGATATGCGGATGCGGCTTCACATCCAGCGCCTCACCGGCCTTCAGTATCGCCGGACCCATGCGATCGAAAAAGATGAAGGGACCGACAAGCCGCCGCTGCCGCGTCGGTAGCGCGCGCCGCACCGCAAAGCCGCCAATATCGCTGGTGCGGGGGATGATGAGGTTCTCGATGGCGTCGCAGGCAAAGGCATCGCCCGCGACGGGATCGTTACCGGGAAAGAAGGACATGGTCAGCTCCTCGTATCGTCTGGCGGGAGTTTAGCATAACCGAGGGGGAGGGGAGCATCGCGATATCGAACGCAGCGTCAACGATCCTTGTTAACACGACATTGTGAGAACACCTTACGGCCGGAGAAAGTTCTCAAACCTCTCCTCCGTCATCCTCGGGCTTGTCCCGAGGATCTAAACACGTCAAGAAAATCAATGCATTGCAGATCCTCGGGACAAGCCCGAGGATGACGTCTAGCGTTTAAATCGGGAGGTGGCTACCTTATCGAATCCCGTCCGAACGCTCACCCTAAACGCAATCACTCTCCGTCAAGCGGCTCCACACCCTGCGGCTTGCCGGCGCGGTCGAGACGGATCTTCTCGATGCGCTTTTCGGCAGCGTTCAGCAGCGTTTCGCAATGCTTCTTCAGGGCTTCGCCGCGCTCATAGATGGCGATGGATTCGTCCAGCGCCACGTCGCCGCGTTCCAGACGTGCGACAATGCTTTCCAGCTCGGCGACGGCTTTTTCGAACGAATAACCGCTGACATCGGCTGTGTTGGCATTTTCCGTCATGTTCAACCCTTCATCATTCTCAAAATATGCATGGCTGCCGATTCCGCCAGCCCTTCCAGATCATAACCGCCTTCCAGCAGGCTGACGACCCGGTTCGAAGTGTATTTATCCGCCATCTCCAAGAGCCGGCCCGTCGCCCAGTCGAAATCCTCTCCCACCAGATTGATCTGCGCCAGCGGATCACGGTGATGCGCGTCGAAACCGGCGGAGATGAGAATGAGATCGGGCGAAAAATCCGCAATCGCCGGCAAAACGCGTGATTTGAATGCCTCGCGGAAATGTTCGCTGCCGGTGTTCGGAGAAAGCGGTGCGTTGACGACGTTGTTCTTCACGCCGGTTTCGTTTTTATCGCCGCTCCACGGATAAAGCGGCATCTGGTGGGTGGAACAGAACAGCACGGATGTGTCGTTCCAGAAGATGTCCTGCGTGCCGTTGCCGTGGTGCACATCCCAGTCGATGATGGCGACGCGCTCGGCACCATGCGCCTTCTGCGCGTGGCGGGCGGCGATCGCCACATTGTTGAAAAGACAGAAGCCCATGGCCTTGGCGGTCTCGGCATGGTGGCCAGGCGGGCGGGCTGCAACGAAGACATTGTCGGCAGCGCCGGTAAAGACATCGTCTACTGCCGCCATTGCGGCGCCGATGCCGGTCAGCGCCGCCTGCAGGCTTTTTTGCGAAACGTAAGTGTCGGCCTCAATGCGGTTGATCTCGCCATCCTCTTCCGGAATCTGTCGCATCACGGCAAGCAGATGCTCTTCCGGATGCGCCAGCAGCACCGCATCCTCATTGGCCTGAGGCGCTTCTTTGCGATCAAGGCGCTCGAAATTCGGATGTTCGAGCGCGATGTTCAGCGACCGCAGGCGGTCCGGCCGCTCGGGATGGCCGGAAGGCGTGATATGCTCGAGGAAGATCGGATGTTCGTATAAACGCGTCGCCATTCTTTTCCTCCCGAAGAAAGTGTTTTCAGGCGCGCTGCGGCAGCAGCGGATAACCCGCCATGACGGCGCGGCCGGCAAGGGCTGCCAGCACGGCCTTCAGCGCATCACCCGGGATGAAGGCGAGCGAACCCATGAAAGCCTTTTCAAAACCGAGACCGACGACCACCGCCAGGTAGGTGATGCCGAAAGCATAAAGCACGACCACGCCGCCGATCAGGCTGGCGACGAAAAAGCCAACACCCTGCGCCAGAGCGGACTGGCTGCGATTGACGAGTTTTTCCGAGAGCGTGCCGGTGACGAAAACGGCTGCGATCCAGCCGATCAGGAAGCCCGTTGTCGGCGTGGTGAAGATCGAAAGACCGCCACGTCCGCCCGAAAGCACCGGCAGGCCGATGGCGGCAATCAGGATCGTCAGCAGAACCGCGAGCGTGCCGCGTTTTGCGCCGAGGACGACGCCGGCGAGCATGACGCCGAGCGACTGCGCGGTAATCGGCACCGGAATGAAACCGAGCGTGATCGGCGGCAAAAGCCCGAGCGCGATGATGATGGCGGAAAACAGCGAAATCAGCACAAGGTCGCGGGTCGTCATGGCTCGGAAACTCCGGATGGTTGTCTGGCCGTCAGCTTTGGCCTCTGAAACCGCGCGCGTCAATGGCGTCGGCAATGGCATCGGCATCCTTCAACGTCATAATGACGAGGGGCACGATGATGGTCGCCATCCGCACGGGCAGGCCACGCGCCCGGTGGGCATCGCGCACCGCATGGTAACGGTTGACGATCTCAGGCACGAAGCGCACCACCAGCCCGACTGCAAGCCCGATATCGGCGGCCTTGAGCAGCCCCAGCCTTTCCAGCGGGGAGGCAGCACGTGTAATTTCGTCCATGAACTGCGAAATGCTGACGGTGATGGTGACCGCGGTGGCGAGCAACGCAAGTGCCGTCAGCCGCATAAGATTGACACTGGCATCGTGGGCCGGAAGCAGGAGATAGCTGAAGCCGGCGACGAGGAAGATCGTCAGCATCACCGGCCGCAGCCGCAGGGCGATGTCCTTGAGGGGCAGCCGCGTCGCGCCCAGAACTAGCGCGGCCAGAACCATCGCGCATGCGAGAACCAGCAAGTCGCGGGTGAGGAACAATGCAATGCTGAAGCCCATGAGCGTCAGAAGCTTGAGGCGCGGCGAGACGCGGTATAGCCAGCCGGTGCCCTCGACATGCAGCGATTTCATCGCGACGCCACCTCCAGATAGCGCGCCACCGCCTCTTCAGGTGCAGCATCTGCAATAAGCGCACCCTCATGGAAAACCAGCACCCGGTCGAAACCCCGAAGCAACGGCAGATCGTGGGTTATGACAATCAGCGCCTGGGACAGCGCCGCCATGGTTATTTCCACGACTGCGCGGTTTTTGAGATCAAGCTGGTTGGTTGGCTCATCGAGAATGAGGATTTGCGGTTCGGTCACCAGAAGGGCGGCAAGCGCTGCAAGCTGTAGCTCACCGCCGGAAAGCTCATGCGCGCGCCGGTCTTCCAGCTGCGCGATGCCGAGTCCGGCCAGAACGACCTTCACCCGATTTTCAGTTTCGGCCTTGCCGAGGCCGAGCCGCTTCAGCCCGAAGGCGACATCGTCGCGCACGATCGGCAGGATGATCTGGTTTTGGGGATTCTGGAAGATGAAACCGACCATCTGCAGGATGGCCCTGGCGTCGCTCACGGTGTCGAGACCGTTCACCGAAACCTTGCCCTCGCTTGGCTTGTTCAGCCCGTTGATCAGCCGGGCAAAGGTGGTCTTACCGGAACCATTGAGACCGATTACGCCGATACGCCGTTCCGTCAACGTCAAAGACAGCGGCTGCAGGACCTGCCGGCCCTCGAAAACGACACCGGCGGCATCGAAACGGATTTCCAAACTTACATCCTCGCGCTCGTTTCCGGTTCTATATCCCGTCATCAACAGAAGCGAAACAAGGAACAAAAAAAGAACATTGCATTCGCGAAAAAGCCGTCATACCTTCTGGGCCATGACAATCAAGGTTTCGAACGAAGCAGCAAGGCGAATTTTTCTGGCGCGGCAGGGCCTTTCCTCCCCGCCCGGCAAGGCGCTTTCCAAGGATGGGCTGCTGCAGCTCATCACCGATCTCGGCTTCGTGCAGGTGGACAGCATCGGCACGGTGGCGCGCGCCCATCACCAGATTATTTTCTCCCGCAACCAGACCTACAGGCGCAACCATCTGACCACGCTGCTGGAAAAGGATCGCGCGCTTTTCGAGCACTGGACGCATGATGCCTCCATCCTGCCGACGGAATTTTATCCCTATTGGAAACACCGCTTCCGCCGCCGCGAGCCGATCATTCAGGAACGCTGGCGCAAATGGCACGGTGAGGGTTTCGATGCCGCGTTCGGCGAAACGCTGGAGCGCATCGCCGCAACCGGGCCGGTGCTGGCGCGGGAGCTTAAAGAGGAGGGACACCAGTCCGGTGGCTGGTGGAACTGGCATCCCTCCAAGACCGCACTCGAATATCTCTGGCACACCGGCAAGCTTGCAATTGCCGGCCGTGTGAACTTCCAGAAGGTCTATGATCTGGCCGAACGGGTCATTCCCGGTGAGCATCACGAGACCGAAGTGGAGCACGCCGAATTCGTCGACTGGGCCTGCCGCGAGGCGCTGAAACGGCTGGGTTTCGCCACCCACGGCGAAATCGCCGCTTTTTTCGACCTCGTTACCCCGCAGGAGGCGAGAGACTGGGTCAAAAACCATCGCGATGAATTGTGCGAGGTATCGCTTCTCGCAAGTGACGGCGATACTGCCCGCCAGTCCTATGCCTTTGCCGATTTCACTGCCGACCTGACGGACGTACCGGAACCGTCCTCCCGCGTTCGCGTGCTGAGCCCCTTCGACCCTTTGCTGCGTGACCGAAACCGCACGGAGCGGCTATTCGGCTTTTATTATCGCATCGAGGTCTTCGTGCCGGAGCCGAAGCGGCAATATGGCTATTATGTTTTTCCGCTTCTGGAAGGCGACCGTCTGATCGGTCGCATCGACATGAAGGCGGAGCGCAAAGGCAGCACTCTGGATGTACGCCGCCTGTGGCTCGAGCCCGGCGTGCGCGCTTCGGCCGGGCGGCTGGAAAAGCTCGATGCGGAATTGTCGCGGCTTGCGAAGTTCACAGGGGTCGAGAGCGTGAACTATCTGGAGGGCTGGCGGGAGGACAACTGAGTTTTTCGCACGAATGATTGCGAGAGAGGTGCCCTCGGACTCAAGGTTACCGATCCGTGATACCCCATTGTAGCGCGGCGTTGCGGCATATTTCTTCTCCCCGCCGGGGAGAAGGTGGCCCGAAGGGTCGGATGAGGGGGCAACGGTAGAGATTTACGGAGAGCTAGCCCCCTCATCCCGCTGCCACGGACTTCTCCCCGGCGGCGAGAAGAAGCAGGCGGAACCCGCTCGCCTCACAATTGCGCGGCGAGACCAGGCAAAACCCAGGCTCACCCGATATCCGTCGCGGAAATCTTGATGCCAAATCCTTCGAGACCGACATAATGGCGTTCGCGCGTGGTCATCAGCTTGATCGAGCTGATGCCGAGGTCTTTGAGGATTTGCGCGCCGAGACCGATTTCCAGCCATTCGTTTTCCCGCGAGCGGGCCTGGGCGTGTGCCTCGTCCGGGTCGCGCGCCTTGCGCCGCCCCGCAACCTGGCCGACGCCGACGGAGCCTTCACGCAGATAGACGATGACGCCGCGGCCTTCCTCGGCGATCTTCTGCATGTAGTGCCGCACTGGCTGGCGGTCGCCGAACACGTCGTCAGCGACGTTTTCCGGGTGCAGGCGCACGGGAATGTCGACACCGTCCCTGATGTCGCCGAAAATCACCGCCATGTGCTGCATCCGGTCCCAGGGAAGGGAGTAGGTCTGCGCTCTGGCCGGGCCGAAGGGCGTTTCGATGGTGAAGGAGGATTCCATCTCCACCAGCGTTTCCTTGCGCTGGCGATAGGCTATCAGATCGGCAACCGACACCTGCTTGAGCTGATGTTTTTCCGCAAAGGCGGTGACCTGCGGTCCGCGCGTCACGGTGCCGTCATCATTGACGAGTTCGCAGATGACACCGATCGGCGGCAGGCCTGCCAGCTTGCAGAGGTCGACCGCGGCTTCCGTATGTCCCGAGCGCATCAGGACGCCGCCCTCACGGGCAATCAGCGGGAAAATGTGTCCGGGCCGGGTAAAATCGGCGGCTCCGACATTGGGATTGGCGAGATTGCGCACCGTCAGCGTGCGGTCATCGGCGGAAATGCCAGTTGTGGTGCCGTGCTTGAAATCGACGCTGACGGTGAAGGCCGTGGTATGGGCGCTGTCATTTTCGGCCACCATGGCATTGAGGTTCAGGCGCTTGGCTTCTTCGCGCGGCATGGGGGCGCAGACGATGCCTGACGTGTGGCGCACGATGAAAGCCATCTTTTCTGCCGTGCAGTGGACCGCTGAAATGATCAGATCGCCCTCGTTCTCACGGTCATCATCATCGGTCACGACAACGATTTCACCGGCTTCGAAAGCGCGGATGGCATCGACAACGCGTTTCTGGTCATAGGCCATGGCGGAATACCTCACTTCAACCGGCCGGTCTGGCCGCGATCCCTCAGATAATGGTCGGCAACGGTGCAGGCCACCATCGCTTCGCCGATCGGCACGGCACGAATGCCGACGCAGGGGTCGTGGCGTCCCTTGGTGCGCACGTCGACATTGTTGCCATCGGCGTCGATCGACTGGCGCTCGGTCAGGATTGACGAGGTCGGCTTGATGGCAAAGCGCGCGATGACGGGCTCGCCGGTCGCAATGCCACCCAGAATGCCGCCGGCATGATTGGAGAGGAAGATCGGCCTGCCGTCATTGCCCATGCGCATTTCATCGGCATTCTCCTCGCCGGAAAGCTCGGCGGAGGCGAAACCCTCACCGATTTCCACGCCCTTGACGGCGTTGATCGACATCAGGCTGGAGGCAATATCCTGGTCAAGCTTGGCGTAGATCGGTGCGCCGATGCCCGCCGGAACGCCTTCGGCGATCACTTCGACGACGGCGCCAATGGACGAACCGGCCTTGCGGATGCCGTCGAGATATTCTTCCCAGACGGGCACCATGGCGGCATCAGGGCAGAAGAACGGGTTCTGATCGACCTGATCCCAATCCCAGTTGTCGCGGTTGATCCTGTGTTTGCCGATCTGCACCAGCGCGCCGCGCACGTTAAGGCTGGGTACCACCTTTCGCGCGATTGCGCCGGCAGCGACACGCGCCGCCGTCTCGCGCGCGGAAGAGCGACCGCCGCCGCGATAATCGCGAATGCCATATTTCAGGTCATAGGTGAAATCCGCATGTCCGGGGCGGAATCGCCTGGCGATCTCGCCATAATCCTTGGAGCGCTGGTCGGTGTTTTCGATCAGCATGGAAATCGGCGTGCCTGTTGTCGTCATCGTCTCGCCGTCCTCATCCAGCATGACGCCGGAAAGGACCTTGACGATATCGTCCTCGCGCCGCTGGGTGACGAAGCGGCTCTGGCCCGGCTTGCGCTTGTCCATCCAGTGCTGCACCTCCGCAAGGGTAAACCGGATGCCGGGCGGGCAACCATCCACCACGCAGCCAAGCGCCGGCCCGTGGCTTTCTCCCCAGGTGGTAACGCGGAAAAGATGACCGAAACTGTTATGCGACATAATTCTCAAACCGGAAAACGGGGCGCCTGTGGACAGCGCCGTTTAAAACAAGCGGATTTGTCTTAGTGGAAAATCCGGGCAAGGCAAAAGCCTTTCTTTCATCGCAAACGCGATAAGAAGGTGACGTACCGTTCACGACTTGCGAAAGGACGAAAAACGACAGTCCCGCCATGGGCGACGGAAAGTGATTCGACCGTATCGACGGGTTTTGTGAGATGACGAAATTGTAAAAGAGCCGGGGTTTTCCACCCTAAACCCGAGTTTTCAAATATTGCCGGAAAATGCGGTGTAAAAATCACTAACGGCTTGAACAGGATTTGAAATCCGTTCATCAATTGGGCCGAAAATGTCATGGTTGCGGGCAATTTCCGCCACATTCGAAAGGCAATTCTTCATGCATGTAAGGTTTTCACGCAAATCCACGAAAGCTAGATCGATGCGTATGATGATTGCCGCCCTTCTGGCCACCGCCAACCTCCTGATGCCGATCAACGGCTTCGCCCAGAGCGTCGACGTGGAAGGCACGATCAGCAAGATCGACGCGAACGGTCTAAGTATCACGCTGAACGACGGCAAGACCTATCGTGTGCCGGAAGAATTCAATTTCGAAGGTCTGAAAGCGGGCGTGAAGGTCGTTGTCTTCTACACGGAAGTGGATGGGAAACGTGTGGTCGACGATCTGCAGGTTGTGGAGTAAGCAGCCGCCTACCAAGTCAAAACCCCCTTTGTGAAACGAGCGGGTGCCACCTGTTTCTTCTCCTCGACGGGGAGAAGTCCGCGACAGCGGGTAAGGGAGCAAGCTCTCCGAAATCCGGCAACGTTGCCCCCTCATCCCACCCTTCGGGCCACCTCTCCCCGGGGGAGAGAAGAAACAAGCTGCGACGTCCTGCCAATCATAGGAAAGCTGCCAGCCCCTAGGAAATCCACTCCACGCTGTTCCTGTCGATCTCGACCTTCAAAATCTGGTCCTGCGGGATTTGCGTCCGCGACGCCTCATCCTTGTCCATGCCTGAAACAAGTCTGAAAATCGAGCGGATGACGCCGCCATGGCAGACGCAGACTGTCGGCCGCTCCACGGAGGAGAGCCATGCGCCGATGCGCCAGGAGAGGATTTCATAGCTTTCGGCGTCCTGCCCGGGGGGAATGAAATCCCACTTGTTGGCCTTGCGCGCCTTCACCCGGTCCGGAAATTCCTTCTTGAGCTCGGGCAACGTCTGCCCTTCCCAGTCACCAAAGGAAACTTCGATGAGGCGGTCGTCGGTGCGATAGGCCTTGGCATCGAGCCCCATCGCGCCGCGCATCAGTTCCATTGTCTCGCGCGTGCGCCCGAGCGGGCTTGCTACATAATCGAAATCCGCGGCCTGATCCCCCAGGAGGCGGGCGAGAAGCAGACCATTGCCGACCGCCTGCTGGCGGCCGAAATCATTGAGCGGAATGTCTTTCTGGCCCTGAAGCCGGCGTATCGCATTCCAGTCCGTTTGTCCGTGCCGGATCACATAGACGAGCAAGGCGATACCCCAGTTTCAAGCATTCCCGGTTGTCGTCAGTCCTTAACCACCGAAATGTCAGGCGCATCCACCGCCTTCATGCCGATGGTGTGGTAACCGGAATCGACATGGTGGATTTCGCCGGTCACGCCGGTCGAAAGGTCGGAGAGCAGGTAAAGCGCCGACTTGCCGACTTCCTCGATCGAAACGGTGCGCTTCAGCGGCGCATTATATTCGTTCCACTTGAGAATGTAACGGAAGTCGCCGATGCCGGAAGCAGCGAGCGTCTTGATAGGGCCGGCGGAAACGGCATTGACGCGGATGCCGCGATTGCCGAGGTCGACGGCGAGGTAACGCACGCTTGCCTCAAGCGCGGCCTTGGCCACGCCCATGACGTTGTAGTTCGGCATCACCTTTTCGGCGCCGTAATAGGTGAGCGTCACGATCGAACCACCGTCATTCATGACGGGCTCCGCCCGCTTGGCAACGGCGGCCAGCGAGAAGACGGAAATGTCCATGGTGCGGTTGAAATTGTCGCGGCTGGTATCGAGGTAACGGCCGGTCAGCTCATCCTTGTCGGAAAAGGCAATGGCGTGCACGACGAAGTCGATCTTGCCCCAATGCTTTTCCAGGCTGGCAAAAACCGCATCGATGGTCTCGAGATCGGTCACATCGCAGTGACCGGCCATGAAGGCGCCGAGTTCCTGGGCCAGCGGCTCGACACGCTTCTTCAGCGCATCGCCCTGCCAGGTGAGAGCCACTTCCGCGCCCGCGTCGGCGCAGGCCTTGGCGATGCCCCAAGCGATGGAACGATTATTGGCGACACCCATGATGAGGCCGCGTTTGCCAGCCATGAGGCCGGATGCCTGAGCCATTTTATGCTCCCTAGTACTTTTGATCGGTCCTGCCTATGGCATAGGCTGCAATCCTGTTCAAGATTGCCAAGGATCATCAACTGTTAGGGAACGTAACAAAGGGTGCGTTGTCCCGGTTATTCGCAAAACTTTCACAAATAAAGGCCTTCGCGCATGTGGCGCATCAGGTCCGTCACCTTTTCATCGGGCTTCTCGTGCAGGACGATGCGCAATTCGATGACGAGATCGCCGGAGCCGCCATTGCCGTCGGCAAGACCCTTGCCGGCAATCCTGAGCGCGCGGTCCGAGCCTGACCAGGCTGGAATGGTGATGTTTTCCTCGCCAAGCGGCGTCTTGACCTTTGCTTCGCAGCCCAGAACCGCATCGCTGAGCGAGATCGGCAACGTTGTGTGGATATCGAAGCCACGAAGGGAAAACGCGTCCTCGCGCGCGGTCAGCAATGTCACGGCGAGATCGCCGCGGGCCATGTTCGGAAGCTTCAGCCCCTGTCCCTTCAGCCGCACCACATGTCCGTCGGTCATGCCGGCTTCCAGCTGGAAGCGAACCTCTCGTTCATCGGCAAGCGATACGGTAATCCACTTTTGCTCCAGCAGATCGGCGACCGTGACGATGGCCTCCGCCGTGATATCGGGCGCCTTTTCGGGAGCTGGTTGCGGCGTGCGGAACCGGCGTACGAGAGCGCTGAAGAGATTGGCGGCAAGCGAGACGGGCGTGGCCCTGTCATCGCCAGCGCCGGACTGGGCGGTCTCGCCGGCGGCAGGCGCATCGCCTCTTACGGCGCTTGCGGCAGCCTTTGCCGCTTCCGCCGCCTGCTGTACCTTGGGATCGTTCTGTGCCTCCGCGCCGAAAATCCGCTCGACGATGTCTTCGGCACTTTCCGTCCTGGCGTCGGTTTTCTGGCCGGTCTGCGTCCGGTTGCGGGCGTCCGCCCGGGCCAGTTCTTCCATCAGCTTTTCGGCCGCCCTGGCGCGTTCAGCCGCCTCGCGCGCGGCCTCCCGCTGCTGCATGATGGTCTGATCGCGCTGCTTTTTTTCTGCAGCCTTGCGGGCCTGATCGTAGAGATCGCGCTTTTTCGGGTCTTTCAGAAGGTCGTAGGCCTGTCCGATCTCGGCGAATCGCGCCGAGGCATCGGGATCGTCGCGATTGGCGTCCGGATGAACGGTTTTCGCCTTCGTGCGCCAGGCGGCCTTGATTTCCTCGTGGCGGGCGTCACGTTTTACGCCGAGGATCGAATATGGATCGCGCATGCGAAACACCAGTTACGTTGGCTCAGGCGCCTGCCGCCCGTCATGGCGCAATCCTGAAGCTAACCCCTCCGAAAAGGGGTGCCCGCGATCATTCGCCTGCACGCCCTCGGTTTAATCAACGTCGACTGTTGCAATAAGTTGCTAATCACTCCTTTACGGAGCAGGTTCGACGCACCGGGGCCGCGCCTATTCCCCATGGAAGGGTAAACAGATTATTTCTGCTCGAAGCGGGTCATCAACCATTCGCCGGTTTCCGACAGGCAGGCCTGTCCGGAATAAGCTGCCACCCCTTCGAAGGAGTGGCGCGTCGTCTTGAAATCGCGGCAGACGAAACCGCTTGATTTGTCTTCGTGAATGGCGGTCACGACGCCGGCGCTGCCGGTGGCGGCGTTCGCCCAGGGCAGCGGCTGGTCGGCAAGTTTGGCGAGATCGGCCGATGTCACCGCATTGCGAATGGTCACATCGTCGGTCTGGGCGCTGCCATTCTGCTGGTTCGGCACGGAGGCGGTGGAAAGCGAGCGGTCAACCTTGTCGCCGCCGAACAGATCGAGGCTGACGCATCCGCTCAGCACCGCAAGCATCGACACGACGGCGGAAACTTCCGCTACCGACGAAAGGAGGCTCTTTGTTCGACTGTTCGACTTTGCTATGACGGTCACCATCTTTCACCAGAGATCATCTCTGGGGTCCAAATCAGCTCGGGAGCATTTTAGTCAATATGTCGGAAACGGGGTTAACATCCAGTGACTTCACGGAAGAAAATGAACCTTTCACGCTTTTTGCCGAATGGCTGAAGGATGCGACGGCTTCCGAGATCAACGATCCGAACGCGGTGGCACTCGCCACCGTGGACGAAAATGGCCTGCCGAATGTGCGCATGGTGCTGCTGAAAGGCGTCGATGGCCGCGGCTTCGTGTTCTACACGAATTTCGAAAGCCAGAAGGGCCGGGAGATCCTCGGCCAGAAAAAAGCGGCCATGTGTTTTCACTGGAAGAGCCTGCGACGTCAGGTGCGCCTGCGCGGCGAGGTGGAGATCGTGAGCGACGAGGAGGCGGATGCCTATTACGCCTCCCGCCCGCGTGGCAGCCGCATCGGCGCCTGGGCATCCAAGCAGTCACGGCCGCTGGAAGGCCGTTTCGCGCTGGAAAAGGCGGTGGCTGAATACACTGCCAAATATGCGATCGGCGATATTCCGCGCCCGTCCCATTGGTCCGGTTTCCGCATTCGCCCCGTCAGCATCGAATTCTGGCATGACCGCAAGTTCCGCCTGCATGACCGCATCGAATTCCGCCGCGACACGCCAGACGGTGCCTGGTCCAAGGTCCGCATGTACCCCTAAGGGCGTCAGGCCGCGCCATTGGCGCCTGCCTGTTTAAGCAGCAAATCAAACAGCGCCGGGCCAAGGGGGCCCGGCAGACGCTCGTCGCGCAAATTCCATCCGCCGTCCGCTTTCGAATCGACGCTGCCGGAGAATCGTGATTAGAGTTGGATATCACGAACAAAGGATGAACAAATGCTTCTGTCCATGATGCGCCAGTTCGAGGCGGCCTCGCAGAAATATGCCGATGAAAACGGGATCGCCCGTGATCCCGACTGGTTCATGCTGAAGCTTCAGGAGGAGGTGGGCGAGGTTACGCAGGCCTGGAACCGGCTGACGGGGCGGGGGCGCAGCAGGGGCAGAAGCGAAGAGGAGATGAAGCGTGATCTGGCTGACGAAACCGCCGATCTGCTCGGCCACGTACTGCTGCTGGCGCATCGCAACGGTCTCGATCTCGAAAATTCGATAGAACGCAAGTGGCGCTTCAAGCCGGGGGCCTGACGCTCCGCCGAGGACCATTCGATCCTGCTGCGTCGCGCCTCCGCGATCCGCTAGGAGAACGCGATGACAAAGAACAGGATCGCAAGAGCGGCAGCTACAGGTGCCATGACCAGCTGCTCCGGGCGGCTTTTCGACATTGCGTTCAATCCGATGCTCACCGCCATGTAACAGGCGATGATCCAGATTCCAGGATCAACCCAGCCAGACGGCCAGATGTAGGCCCAACCCGCCTTTTGCAGCGGGAAGGACGCGAAAAGCGCATAAAAGAGCGGTGTCGCTGCGCTGGCTATCCTTTGCCGTCCCGGCAATACCGTGTGCACGCCGCCCCAGACAAGGCCGCCGAAAGGGGCGCCGGCGGCGAGCGCAATCTGGAACAGGGACAGAACCAGCAGTATCAGCGTGATGAGTGACACGGCGACAGGCGTCATGATTACCCCGGTTATGGATACGCCGGCAGAGGCATTTGCCCAGTAGCGGCGCCCCAGCCCGACATGCGTTTCATCATGACGTCAAATCGCGAAGCACGTATGACGCCGTCTCGCGCGCCCAGCCCGATTTTCATTCTACTCAGGCCTGCGCTTTTTGCAGAAGGTCGGCCACCATATGCAGGTCGCTGGCGACGGCCACGCATTTCTCCCGCATTTCCTCGGTCGGCGGCGCAACGTCGGGCACCATGATCGTCATCATGCCTGCCGATGTCGCCGAGCGTACACCCGAGTATGAATCCTCCAGGGCAAGACAACGCCCGGGATCAAGGGACAGTCGTCGCGCGGCTGTCAGATAGGGCATGGGCGCCGGTTTCGGCTCCGTATAGTCGCCGCGCGCGACAATTGTGTCGAAGCGTCTGAGAAGATCGTGGGGCCCAAGATGGCGCGTCACCGAATCGTGCCGCGACGAGGTGGCGATGGCGCGGCGGATATCGAGGCTGTCGAGAAGGTCGAGTATCTCGGTGACGCCCGGCTTCAACGCCACGCCATCAGCCATCATCACGCCAAGATGCCGGAGCCAGGCGTCTCGGAAACTGTCGATGGGAAAATCCGCGCCATAATCAGCAAAAATGGTGCCGGTGATGACGTCCCACGGGCTGCCGCAGACCTTCTGATAGGTCTCCACCCTCATGCCGTGGCCGCCTTCTTCCGAAGCCGCCAGAAATGAATCGCGATAGAGCCGCTCGCTCTCGATCAGCAATCCGTCCATGTCGAAAACCACGGCCCGTGGGAGAAAAGGGAGCATGGCTCAACCGAACCGGAAAGGGCGTTCGCCAAGGCTCTCGAACGGACGGATCAGGTAACCATCGGGATCGGCGACGATGAACTGCCGGTTGCCCACTTCGACCGTGCCGCGCCTGTACCATTTTTCTTCCAACGGCATGACGAGGTCGATGGAGGATCGCTCCAGCCGGGAAAGAATGGGTTGCAGCGAGGGGACGGCAAGCTGCAGGTTCATGCCGCGACCAAACGGAAATTCGAGCACGGCATTATCAGTCACGAATGTCCGCGTCGCGCCAATCTGGTCGATCATCAGCTGGGCTTCCCCCAGCGCCAGATAGGTAAAGCCCTCTTCGGGGCGCTCATAGACCACATGAAAACCGATCAGGTCGCAATAAAATGCGCGGCTTTTCTGCCAGTCGCTGACGGCAAGTTCAGGAACGAGGGCATTTCGTATAATGGTCATGGTCTCCTTTGCGCATCGGCCGGATCGGGATGTGGCCTTAGGGTAGGGGCTGATCTTAACGTCTTCCCGGCGGCATGCCAGAGGAAACCGCATCATGGCAGCCATGTGTGTGGTCAGGGGCTGACGAGGCGCCGACAGGCTCAGTGTGGCTGCAACTCTTTCTTCCGTCATTCCGGCCTTGAGCCGGAATCCAGCCAGCCCAAGTCCTTGGGCTGAAAAGAGTCTTCCCGCTGCGCCGACGCGCATCGGCTGGATTCCGGCTCAAGGCCGGAATGACGGGTGCAGGGATGCACCGTTACATCACTTTATCCGCGCTACAGATACGCATTAACAGTCGTTACAGGCAGGGTCGGGAGATTTACGCCTTCGTGCCGCCCACGGTGATCTGGTCCATGCGCAGATGCGGCTGGCCGACGCCAACAGGCACCCATTGCCCGGCCTTGCCGCAATTGCCGATGCCGGTATCGAGTTTCGAATCATTGCCGATCATCGAGACGCGCTTCATCGCATCCGGCCCGTTGCCGATCAGCATGGCGCCCTTCACCGGCGCGCCGATCTTGCCGTTTTCGATGAGATAGGCCTCGGTGCAGCCGAACACGAATTTACCCGAGGTGATATCGACCTGGCCGCCGCCGAAGGAGACGGCATAGATGCCCTTCTTGACGGAGGCGATGATCTCTTCCGGCGTCTTGTCGCCCGACAGCATGTAGGTATTGGTCATGCGCGGCATCGGAACATAGGCATAACCCTGACGGCGACCGTTGCCGGTGGGCGTCGCACCCATCAGCCGGGCGTTCTGGCGGTCCTGCATGTAGCCCACCAGCCTGCCGTTCTCGATCAGCACGTTGTAACCGGAAGGGGTGCCTTCATCGTCCACGGTCAGCGAGCCGCGGCGGCTGTCGATAGTGCCGTCGTCCACCACGGTCACGCCGGGCGCGGCGACCATTTCGCCCATCAGGCCGGCGAATGTGGACGTCTTCTTGCGGTTGAAATCGCCTTCCAGACCGTGACCCACGGCCTCATGCAGCATCACACCCGGCCAGCCGGAGCCCAGCACCACATCCATGGTGCCGGCCGGCGCATCGATGGCGGTGAGGTTGACGAGCGCCTGACGCAAAGCCTCATCGGCGCCGCGCTGCCAGTTTTCTTCTGTGATGAAATCGCCGAAACCGACCCGGCCGCCAATGCCATAGGAGCCGCTTTCCTGCCGATCGCCTTCACCCGCCACGACGGAGATGTTGATGCGGGTCATCGGCCTGACGTCACTGACGCGGTGGCCATCGGCGCGCAGAATGTCAACCACCTGCCAGCTTGCGGAAATCGTCGCCGTCACCTGCCGGACATTGGTGTTCTTGTCACGCAGATAGGCATCGATATCGGTGAGAAGCTTCACCTTCTCTTCGAAGCTCGGGCTGCCGATGGGATTCTCGTCGCCATAGAGCTTCTTGTTGGTGCGCTGCGGTGCGGCGGCATAGGAGCCGGAATAACCTCTCGTCACTGCGCTGACCGCATCCGATGCACGTTTCAGCGCGCTTTGCGAAAGCTCGCCCGCATGGGCGTAACCCACCGTCTCGCCGGCGACCGCCCGCAGGCCGAAACCCTGGTCTGTATTGAAGGAACCGCCCTTGAGCCGGCCATTATCGAAAGTCAGCGACTCGGCCTGCGCATGTTCGATGAAAAGCTCGCCATCGTCAGCGCCGGCGAGCGCCTCGCCGACGAGCTTGCGCAATTGCGTTTCGTCGCAATCGAAGAGTTTTACAAGATCGTCGGTCATAGGAGGCTCCAGTCATTATCGTTCATGACCGATTTAGGCACTGGAGCGGGCGGACGCAAGGCTGTCCGGTACGGCAGCCTTCAAGGAAGCGCGTCGTAACCTTCGGCAAACCCCGTCAGTTCGATCGGAATGCCGACGCGGTCCTGATCGACGGATTCACGCAGTGCAAAAACGGCGTTCTTGCCGGCGCGCAGAACCTTCAGCAACTCGTCGTCAATATCAACTTCCACATAGCAGCCTTCGGAGAAGCAGCGGGTGAAATAGGCGCGGCCGATATTGTTATTGTCGATATAGAGTTCCATGCCGTCCTTCAGAAGCACGCCCAGCGGTGCGAGGATGCGGAGGATGCGCGACTTGCGGTCGGCCGTCTTCAGCACCACCACTGAAAGACCGACTTCCGGGCGGTCGTCGGCAATCACGTTCTGCATCAGGGCGCATTGTTCTTCCGAAGCGCCCGCCGGCTTGTCACAGATGACAGACCATGCGCCATGCGTCGACTTCGGCGTTCCGGGCTGCGGCTGTTGCGCCAGCGCCGCGGCGGCGGGGGCGATGATGGCAAGACCGGCGGCGGCAAGAAAAGTGCGCGCGAGCGGGGAAAGACGCATGGATACCTCTGGGATTCGAATCAGTGCGGCTATTTTGACGCCATAATCCGGAAAAAAAAGCCTCGGGCTTTCAATTCCAGCCGAGTTGGGCGGAAATAGGACCTGTCGGTCCTGATGGCAGCCGGATTTGTTCGCGGCATCGGTCGTCATCCCGCGATCAAACCGGCTGGAAGACGGGGCTTGCCGCATTTTTTCGTCGCGAAATCGTCTTCGGCAGACGAGCCGACGCACAGGCTGAAGGAAAGTCGCGCGCGGATTGATCAATGGCAAAATTGGGGCGCATCCGTGGCGTGACGCATATTGCGGCAGAGGGCAAACTGTGGTTTGAAGTTATTACCATTAGCATGGATTCTGCGCCTGTGATTGATCTGGATCAGGCGCGTGAGGGAGAGGGTACCGTGAGGAATAGGATTTACGCAGCACTGGCGGGGATGACCTGTCTGCTCACGGCTGTCGGCGCCCACGCCGACCAGCCGGTGCATTGGCAAATGGGCATGCAGGAGGCCGCCACGCCGATCATGCACGAAATACGCTGGTTCGAACAATATACGCTCTGGTTCATTGTTCCGGTAACGCTTTTCGTTCTTGCGCTGCTCATCGTCGTCGTTCTGAAATTCCGCGCCTCGGCCAATCCCGTGCCTTCGAAGACCAGCCACAACACGGCAATCGAAGTGGTCTGGACGCTGGCGCCGGTTCTCATTCTCCTGTTCCTTGCTTTCCCGTCGTTCAATCTTTTGAACGCGCAGCTCACGCAGCCGGAAAACCCCGACGTGACGCTGAAGGCGACCGCCACGCAGTGGCTGTGGAGCTACGAATATACGGCTGCCGAGGGCGCCGAGCCGGTCTCCTTCGACAGCTACATGCTGAAGGATCAGGATCGCGCCGCCGCCGGCAAGGAGGACAAGGCCCGCTATCCGCGTCTTCTCGCAGTAGACAATGAAATGGTTGTCCCGGTCGGCAAGACCGTTCGCCTGCTCGTCACCGCCGCGCCGACGGATGTGATCCATTCCTTCGCCATGCCGGCTTTCGGCGTCAAGATCGACGCTGTTCCGGGCCGCCTGAACGAAACCTGGTTCAAGGCGGAAAAAGAAGGCCTTTATTACGGCCAGTGTTCCGAGCTTTGCGGCAAGGATCACGCCTTCATGCCCATCGCCATTCGGGTGGTTTCCGAACAGCAGTACAACACCTGGCTCGCCGCCGCCGGTTCTGACCTGAACGGCGCGAACCGGGCGCTGATGGCCTCTGTCGATGGCGCTCCGCGCACCGTCGACGTTGCCGCCAACGAAACCAACTGATTCTGGAGTGAGGACAATGGCTGGACCTTCCGCACACGACGATCATCACTCGCATGGTCATTCCGCACATGATGGGCACGCGCATGACGACCATTCGCATGATGCACATCATTCCCATACGCCGGGCTTCTTCGCCCGCTGGTTCCTGTCCACCAACCATAAGGACATCGGCACGCTCTACCTGATCTTTGCGATCATGGCCGGTATCGTCGGCGGCGGGCTTTCCGTCGTCATGCGCATGGAACTGCAGGAGCCGGGCATCCAGATTTTCCACGGTCTGGCCTCCATGGTTTACGGCTTTGAGGGCGACGCTGCCATCGACGGCGGCAAGCACATGTTCAACGTGTTCACCACCGCACACGCCCTGATCATGATCTTCTTCATGGTCATGCCGGCGCTGATCGGCGGTTTCGCCAACTGGATGATCCCGATCATGATCGGTGCGCCGGACATGGCTTTCCCGCGCCTGAACAACATCTCCTTCTGGCTGATCGTTCCGGCCTTCATCCTGCTCATTCTGTCACTCTTCGTCGAAGGGCCGGCGGGTGCTTATGGTGTCGGCGGCGGGTGGACCATGTATCCGCCTCTGTCGACAAACGGCATGCCCGGACCGGCGGTGGATCTGGCGATCTTTGCGCTGCACGTTTCGGGCGCGTCGTCGATCCTCGGTGCGATCAACTTCATCACCACCATCCTCAACATGCGCGCCCCGGGCATGACGCTGCACAAGATGCCGCTCTTCGCCTGGTCGGTGCTCGTCACTGCGTTCCTGCTGCTGCTTTCGCTGCCGGTTCTGGCGGGCGGCATCACCATGCTTCTGACGGACCGCAATTTCGGCACGGCATTTTTCTCGCCGGAAGGCGGCGGTGACCCGATCCTCTATCAGCACCTGTTCTGGTTCTTCGGCCACCCGGAAGTGTACATCCTGATCCTGCCCGGCTTCGGCATCATCAGCCACATCGTGTCCACCTTCTCGAAGAAGCCCGTCTTCGGTTATCTCGGCATGGCTTACGCCATGGTTGCGATCGGCGCGGTCGGCTTCATCGTCTGGGCGCACCACATGTATACGGTTGGCCTGTCGCTGGAAGCACAACGCTACTTCGTCTTCGCAACCATGGTCATCGCGGTGCCGACAGGCATCAAGATTTTCTCGTGGATCGCGACGATGTGGGGCGGCTCGCTGACCTTCTCGACACCAATGGTCTGGGCAATCGGCTTCATCTTCCTGTTCACGGTCGGTGGCGTCACGGGCGTCCAGCTCGCCAATGCCGGTCTCGACCGCTCGCTGCACGATACCTATTACGTGGTGGCCCATTTCCACTACGTTCTGTCGCTCGGCGCCGTCTTTGCGATCTTCGCCGGCTGGTATTACTGGTTCCCGAAGATTTCCGGCTACATGTACAGCGAGTTCATCGGAAAACTGCATTTCTGGGTCATGTTCGTCGGTGTGAACCTGATCTTCTTCCCGCAGCACTTCCTCGGCCTTGCCGGCATGCCGCGCCGTTACATCGATTATCCCGATGCCTATGCCGGCTGGAACCTGGTGTCGTCCTACGGGTCCTATATTTCGGCCGTCGGCGTGCTGATCTTCCTTTTCGGTGTCTGGGAAGCTTTCGCCAAGAAGCGGATCGCCGGCAACAATCCCTGGGGTGAAGGCGCGACGACGCTCGAATGGCAGCTGTCTTCCCCGCCGCCGTACCACCAGTGGGAACAGCTTCCGCGCATTCGCTGATGCACGGATCGGGACGCGCGGTAAGGCTCGCGGGTCCCGAGCGCTGAGAAAGAGGGCGGCACGGTCAGGCCCGTGCCGTTTTCCCGAACGGGCTGCCTTTACTGCCGCGTGACATTTTGTCCAAGCGATGCTTGCCTTCCAGCGTGATACATGCGCCGGGATATGATAAATGCCAGTTTTGGCCTTTATGAATGGCAAGCGCAGAGGAATGGCGGCAGGACACGGCGTAAGGCCGGGCAGATGGCATCGGTTGAACCGGCTGCCGGTCAGGCCGTGACGTTCGGGACCCATGGATCGACGCATCGCGCATTCCGGAACTCTCACTCGTGTTTCCGGCCGATGCAGGGAATGTCGCGACAGGCGGCGTTCGAAGGAAGCAGGACAGGAAATGACCGTTATCGACAATCGCGAAATGCTGGGCGCGGAAAGCTCCGAACTCTCGGAAGCCGGCGCGCGCGATTATTTCGAATTGCTGAAACCGCGCGTCATGTCGCTCGTGGTCTTCACGGCCTTTGCGGGCCTCGTGCTGGCGCCGGGTGAAATCAACCCGATACTCGGCATCATCGCTATTCTCTGCATCGCCGTCGGCGCGGGCGCGTCCGGTGCGCTCAACATGTGGTACGATGCCGATATCGATGCCGTCATGAGCCGCACCGCCAGGCGACCGATCCCGTCCGGCCGTATCACCCCGCGCGAGGCGCTGGCCTTTGGCCTGACGCTGTCGGCCTTCTCGGTAGTCATTCTCGGCCTTGCGATCAACTGGTTCTCGGCCGGTCTTCTGGCCTTCACCATCTTCTTTTATGCTGTCATCTATACGATGTGGCTGAAACGCTCGACGCCGCAGAATATAGTGATCGGCGGCGCGGCAGGCGCTTTCCCGCCCATGCTTGGCTGGGCCTGCGTCACCGGTGGCGTTTCGCTGGACAGCATCATCCTGTTCCTCATCATCTTCCTGTGGACGCCTGCGCATTTCTGGGCGCTGGCCCTGTTCAAGATGCGTGATTATGGCGCCGTTGGCATTCCGATGATGCCGAATGTTGCTGGCGAGCGCTCCACCAAGAACCAGATGATCTGTTATGCGGTGTTGACCGCAGCCGCAGCCGTCGCGCCTTATTTCACTGGTCTGGCAAGCGCCGGTTACGGTATTTTCGCGGCAGTGCTGAGCGCCATCTTCGTATACTGTTCGCTCGATGTCCGGCGCATGCCGGAGGGTGACGAAAAGATGTTGCCGGCCAAGAAAATGTTCGCTTATTCGGTGCTTTACCTTTTTGCGATTTTCTCCGGCCTTCTGGCCGATCATTTCGCGCCGGCCCTGAAGGCCGTCATGTCGGGAGTCCTGTGATGGAAACGGTGGAACTGAGCGCGGCGCAGAAAAAATCGAGACGCGGGCGCAATATTGCGCTCGGCGTCCTGCTCGCCGGTCTGGTGGTGCTATTCTATATCATCACCATCATCAAGATCGGTTCGCACTGACGGGCTGATCGAGGGGGAAGGAGGAGGATATGGCGAATATGGAAGCGCAGACAACGGGGACCGAGCGGCAACGGGTGAGCAATCGCTCCATCCTCGTGCTCTGTCTGGTGTTTTTCTGCGCCATGATCGGCATGGCCTACGCCGCCGTGCCGCTTTATACGCTGTTCTGCCGTGTCACCGGTTACAACGGCACGACCCAGCGCGTCGAGCAATATTCCGATGTGATCCTCGACAAGACCATCAATGTCACCTTTGACGCCAATACGTCGAACGGCCTCAACTGGGATTTCCAGCCGGTCGACAGGAAGGTCACGCCGAAGATCGGCGAAACGGTGCAGGTGACCTTCAAGGCGACGAACCGTTCACCGGTGGCGACCACAGGCACGGCGGTCTTCAACGTCACGCCCATGGAAGCCGGCGCCTATTTCAACAAGGTGGAGTGCTTCTGCTTCACCGAAACGACGCTGCAGCCCGGCGAAACGCTGGAAATGCCGGTGGTGTTCTTCGTCGATCCTGACATCGCCACGGCGCGTGAGACCAAGAGCATTCATACTTTAACGCTGTCCTATACGTTTTATCCGGCCAAAACCGAAAAACCGGTTGCGTCCTTGCCGGTAAAAACCGAATCTGGCGAAAGCAAATTGTGAGAGGAGATCCGGCCTTTGCCGAGGCCGGATCAGGGAAGAGACACCAGGGGATTGTCGCAATGGCAGATACGCATCAGAAGAACCACGATTACCACATTATCGATCCAAGCCCCTGGCCGCTTCTGGCCTCGATCGGCGCTTTCATCCTGACTTTCGGTGGCGTTTGTTACATGCGTTACCTGTCGGGCGGCTCCTTCAAGCTGTTCGGCGCGGAACTCGCCAATCCCTGGCTGTTCTATATCGGTCTCGTCATCGTGCTCTACACCATGTATGCGTGGTGGGCGGATACGATCAAGGAAGGCCGCGAGGGCAATCACACCCGCGTCGTTTCGCTGCATCTGCGTTACGGCATGATCATGTTCATCGCCTCAGAGGTGATGTTCTTCGTCGCATGGTTCTGGGCATATTTCGATGCCAGCCTCTTCCCCCATGAAGCTATTCAGGCGTCGCGTCTCGAATATACCGGCGGACAATGGCCGCCCAAGGGCATCGAAGTCATCGATCCATGGCATCTGCCGCTCTACAACACCGTCATCCTGCTGCTGTCGGGCACCTGTGTCACCTGGGCGCATCATGCTCTGCTGCACAATGACCGCAAGGGCCTGATATCGGGTCTGGTGCTCACCGTTGCGCTTGGCGTGCTGTTCTCCACCGTGCAGGTTTACGAATACATGCACGCCCCGTTCGACTTCAAGAATTCGATCTACGGCGCGACCTTCTTCATGGCCACCGGTTTCCACGGTTTCCACGTCTTCGTGGGCACGGTGTTCCTGCTGGTCTGCCTGTTCCGCGCCATTGCCGGCGGGTTCACGCCCACCCAGCATTTCGGTTTCGAAGCCGCTGCCTGGTACTGGCACTTCGTTGACGTCGTCTGGCTGTTCCTGTTCTTCGCCATCTATATCTGGGGTGGCTGGGGCGCGCCAATTCACGGCTGATAGGGCCAAGGGGCCAAAGCAAGGCATCCGGTGGAGCGAGCGGGTGCAATCGTTTCTTCTCCCCGCCGGGGAGAAGTCCGCGGCAGCGGGATGAGGGGACTCCGGTAGAGATATCCGGAGAGCTAGCCCCCTCATCCGACCCTTCGGGCCACCTTCTCCCCGGCGGGGAGAAGAAGACGCGACGCGATCGAGCAAGAAACAAGTGCCCGGGTTTTGAGGCAGGTTTCCAAGAGATCGACGTCACCCTCGGACTTTGGCCGACTTTGCGGGAGGTTTCACCATGTCAGAGCCATCAGGCAGCAAGTTCGCCCCGGTCGACCCGATCAAGGTGGGCTTGAAGGGCTGCTGCCCTCGCTGCGGCAACGGGCGCCTTTTCGATGGTTTTCTGACGGTAAAACCCGCCTGCAGCGCATGCGGACTGGATTACGGTTTTGCCGATGCGGGTGATGGCCCGGCGGTTTTCGTCATGCTGATCGTCGGTTTTCTGGTTGTCGGGCTGGCGCTCTGGTTCGATCAGCATTTTGCGCCGCCCGTCTGGGTGCATGTCATCTTGTGGTTGCCATTCACGGTGATTGTCTCCCTCGTGCTGCTGCGCAAGCTGAAGGGCATCATGATCGCGCTGCAATACCGCAACAATGCAAGCGAAGGCAGGCTTGACCGTGAATGACGTGTCCCACATGAAGGCGGCGGAAAGGCGGGTCTGGTTCGCTGCGCCGCTGGTTCTGCTGGCGCTTGCCATTCTTCTCGGGCTCGGCACCTGGCAGGTAAAGCGGCTTTACTGGAAAGAGGCGCTTCTCGCCGATATAGAAGAACGGCGAAACGCTGCCCCCGCCACGGTTGCCGAAATAGAGGCGATTGCCAAAAGCGGCGGCGATATCGAATATCGCAAGGTCATACTGTCCGGTACCTTCGATCACGCCCGCGAGCGGCATTTCTTCGCCACCCACCAGGGCAGAACCGGCTATTACATCTATACGCCGCTGACGCTTGCCGATGGCCGCGTCCTCTTCGTCAATCGCGGTTTTGTGCCCTTCGAGATGAAGGATCCGGCCAAGCGATCCGAGGGGCAGGTGACGGGCGAGGTGACGATTACGGGGCTGGCGCGTGCGCCGCTTGTCGCCAAGCCTTCCTCGCTGCTGCCGGACAACGATATCGCCAAGAACATATTCTACTGGAAGGATCTGGCGGCCATGGCCTCCAGTGCGGATATTCCGCCGGACCGGCTGGTCAAGCTTTTCGTGGATGCCGATGCCGCCCCCAATCCCGGCGGCTGGCCGCAGGGCGGGGTGACGCTGATAGATTTGCCCAATAATCACCTGCAATATGCGATAACGTGGTATGGTCTGGCTGCAGCCCTTGTCATCGTCGCCGGTTTTGCCTATTTCCGGAACCACAAGGCGCGCGATGAATAGTGCGCCTGCCGCCCGGCAGGGCTGGCCATCGGCAGGGCACGGAGCACGCCTAAGGAGCTGGAATGAACATCGCCGTTTCCAAACCCCCTTTGACGATAAGGCTGTGCGGACCGCGTGGTTTTTGCGCGGGCGTGGACCGGGCGATCCAGATCGTCGTGCTGGCGCTGAAGGCCTATGGCGCGCCCGTTTATGTTCGCCACGAAATCGTCCATAACCGCTATGTGGTGGAAGGGCTGGAAGCCAAGGGTGCGGTCTTCGTCGAGGAACTGCATGAAATTCCGGCCGAACATCGCGAGCAGCCGGTGGTTTTCTCGGCGCATGGCGTTCCTAAATCCGTGCCTGAGGATGCGCAGGCGCGCAACCTGTTTTATCTCGATGCCACTTGCCCGTTGGTCTCCAAGGTCCACAAGCAGGCCATGCGCCACCAGCGCCTCGGCCGCCATGTGGTGCTGATCGGCCATGCCGGTCATCCAGAGGTCATCGGCACCATGGGCCAGCTTCCCGAAGGCACCGTCTCGCTCATCGAAACGGTGGAGGATGCCGACCGTTATGAGCCGCTGGACCGCGAAAATCTCGGCTTTGTCACCCAGACGACCCTGTCGGTCGATGACACGGCAGGCGTGATCGCCAGGCTGCAGGAACGCTTCCCGGCCATTCAGGCGCCCGCCGCCGACAGCATCTGTTACGCGACCACCAACCGTCAGGATGCGGTGAAACAGGCAGCGCCCGGCTGCGACCTGTTCATCGTCGTCGGCGCCCCCAATTCCTCCAATTCCAAGCGGCTGGTGGAAGTGGCCCTGCGTGCGGGTGCGAAGCGCTCTGTCCTGGTGCAGCGGGCCTCCGAAATCGACTGGAATGAAATCGGCGATATCCGCACCGTCGGTCTCTCGGCCGGTGCATCCGCTCCTGAAGTCATCGTCGATGAAATCATCGAAGCCTTCAAGGCCCGTTTCGACACCACGCTCGATCTCGCCGTGACGGTTGAGGAAACGGAACATTTCCTCGTCAATCGCGAGTTGCGCAGCATCGAGCTGACGACGGATGATATGGCTTTCGTCAACGGCAATGCCAGCAACGCGCTGTCGCCCAAGGCTGCAGCCGGCGCCTGACATGGTTTGGCGGGAAGGGTGGTATTCGCCCCGCGCCGCTCTGCCGGATTTCCACTCCATCCTTCATCAAGAGATTTAAAATTGGCAGTTTATACTGATATCACCGAAGATGATCTGAGGAATTTCCTCACGCAGTATGACGTCGGCAGCCTCACTTCCTACAAGGGCATTGCCGAAGGCGTCGAAAACTCCAATTTCCTGCTGCATACCACCAAGGACCCGCTGATCCTGACGCTTTATGAAAAGCGTGTGGAAAAATCCGATCTGCCTTTCTTCCTCGGCCTCATGCAGCATCTGGCCGCCAAAGGCCTGTCCTGCCCCTTGCCGCTGCCGCGCAAGGATGGCGAGTTGCTGGGAGAGCTGTCGGGCCGCCCCGCCGCGCTTATCTCCTTCCTTGAGGGAATGTGGCTGAGAAAGCCGGAGGCGAAACATTGCCGCGAAGTCGGCAAGGCGCTGGCCGCCATGCATCTGGCGGGCGAAGGCTTCGAGATCAAGCGGCCGAACGCGCTCTCCGTTGAGGGCTGGAAGGTGCTGTGGGAGAAATCCGAAGACCGCGCGGACGAGGTGGAGAAGGGGCTGAAGGACGAGATTCGCCCCGAGATCGATTATCTCGCGGCCCATTGGCCGAAGGACCTGCCGGCCGGTGTCATCCATGCGGATCTGTTTCAGGACAATGTGTTCTTCCTCGGCGACGAACTCTCCGGTCTGATCGACTTTTACTTCGCCTGCAACGACCTGCTCGCTTATGATGTGTCGATCTGCCTCAATGCCTGGTGCTTTGAAAAGGATGGCGCTTACAATGTCACCAAGGGCAAGGCGTTGCTGGAAGGTTACCAGTCCGTGCGGCCGCTCAGTGAAGCGGAGCTGGAAGCCCTGCCGCTTCTGGCGCGCGGTTCGGCTCTGCGCTTCTTCCTGACGCGGCTTTACGACTGGCTGACAACGCCGGAGGGCGCGCTGGTGGTGAAAAAAGACCCGCTGGAATATCTGCGCAAGCTGCGGTTCCACCGTTCCATCGCCACTGTCGCCGAATACGGGCTGGCCGGCGAATGAAGCATGTCGATATTTTCACCGATGGCGCCTGCTCCGGCAATCCGGGTCCGGGAGGCTGGGGTGCGGTGCTGCGTTACGGCGAGGTGGAGAAGGAACTCTGCGGCGGCGAGGCCGAGACCACCAACAACCGCATGGAACTGATGGCGGCGATTTCCGCACTCAATGCGCTCAAGGCCCCCTGCGAAGTCGATCTTTTCACCGACAGCGCCTATGTGAAGGACGGCATCACCAAGTGGATTTTTGGCTGGAAAAAGAAGGGCTGGAAGACAGCCGATAACAAGCCGGTCAAGAATATCGAGCTATGGCAGGCACTGGAAGTGGCGCGCGAGCGCCACAAGGTTACCTTGCACTGGGTGAAGGGCCATGCCGGCCATCCGGAAAACGAGCGCGCCGATGAATTGGCGCGAAAAGGCATGGAGCCTTTCAAACGGCGGTAATGCAAGACTGCTCTATTTTGCGCCGGACAAAATCCGAGCCGGCACGCCCCCATCCGGGGTTGTGAAAACCGAAACCCGACCTATCTTGTCGTCAAAGGGTGCTCCGGTGGTGCCCAACGGAGGAGAAAAATCCGGATGATCCTGCATTGTGTCTTTCTACGCTTCAAGGCCGCGACGGCCGCTTCTGAAAAACATGCAATTTTCGAGGCGATCGCCGCCCTGAAAGACGTGATACCCGGCATCGTCGATGTGAAATACGGACAGAACGTTTCACCCGAAGGGCTAAATGGCGGTTTTGTCGATGGCTTCTCGTGACGCTTGAAAGCCCGGAAGCCCGGGACGAATATCTTGCCCACCCCAGGCATATGGAGGTGGGGGAGCGCCTCGTGTCACTCACCGATGGCGGTCTTGCCGGGCTTCTGGTGTTTGATATGAATGTTTGAGAAGGCGGCTCCTCGCCGCTCTCTTCCCTCATGCTCGGGCCGGCCCAAAACATCTGCAGCATTTCGTTTTTGGTGAAATGATTGGATCCCCGGGACAAGCCCGAGGATTTATGGCCCGGCCTGTGGCCAAACAATTGGCCTTAAAGCTGCTCGATCATCGCCGCAGCGGCAGAGACCGTCGCCTGACCGGGGTTCTCTTCCACGTTGAGTGACTTCACGACGCCGTCTTCCACCAGCATCGAATAACGCTTGGAACGCACGCCGAGGCCGCCGGCGGAGAGATCGGCATCAAGGCCGAGCGCCTTGGTGAAGGACGCATCCCAGTCGGCGAGGAAATGGATTTTGCCCTGACCGCCCGAAGATTGCGCCCATGCGCCCATTACATGCCAGTCGTTGACGGCAACGACTGCGATATCGTCAACGCCTTTGGCCAGAATAGTGTCGCGGTTTTCCAGGTAACCCGGCAGGTGGTTCAGCGAGCAGGTGGGGGTGAAAGCGCCGGGAACGGCAAAGAGAACAACCTTCTTCCCGCCGAAAAGCGCGTCCGTGGTGGTTTCCACCGGGCCATCGGCCGTCTTTTCCTTGAACGTTGCGGAAGGCAGTTTATCGCCGATCTTGATAGTCATGTCCGTGCTCCTATGGCCGTTCGGTTCGCGCGACTATAGAGTTTGTCAGGGAAAAGTGGAACCCGGTTTTCCTTGGAAGACAAACGAAAACAAGCTGTCCCGATACTGGCAGGCTCGCAACGAATCCAACGGTATCAGGAGCACGGAAATGAAGTCTGCCACATGGTTTTCACGGTGGATTCCACCGCGGAGCCACCGTTCAGGGCTTCGGGAAATTCAGCATCGTCTCCATGGCCCGGTCGCCCGATTTGACCAGAATGGGCCAGCTGTTGCCCTGCACCTGATAGGTTTTCGGCAGGCCCTTGATGTTCATGTAGAAGGAGAGCTTGCGCTTGTCGCGTACGAGGTTCTGCGGCTCGTAATAGGCAAAACCCGAGGGGCCGGCGATGAAGATTTCGGTCTCCTTCGGCGCGTTTTCCGGAAGCTGCAGCTGCACGCCGAGCATGGTCTTGTCGGGCGTGATGTGGAAATCGATCACCTTGAAATCGTCGGATGCCGCTTCGGGCAGTGTTTCGCGCGCCTCTTCGAGAAGGCGGCGCTCCTCGCTGTCATCATCACCCGCTGTGCCCCGGTCGATGGAGAACTTCGCCTCGAAAGGGATGCAGATATTCTGGCAGACGCCGATGAATGCGGTGAGGTCGATCTTCCCGCCAGCTGCCGGATCGGTAACCTTCAGCTGAAAGGGAAGGCTGACGGCGTGGTCATAACCGATATCGGTTATATCGCCGTTTTCGATCAACTTCGGAACCGGATAGGCCATGGCGGTCAGCATCGCACCGCTGGTCGGATCAGGCGTGATCTGCGGCGGTATGCCTGCTTCTCCGGGTTCGCGCCAATAGGTTATCCAGCCGTCCTTCGGCTCGATCTGCAATACGCCGCGCACCACGCCGTTTGCATCCACGGCAAGGCTCGCGACGCGCATCTGGCCGCCCTCGCTTCTGGCCCAGTCGGTAATGTCGGCCCGGGCGGCTTGCATGCCGCCGAGGAGGGCGGCAAAAGCAGCCGCGAGGTGAAGATGTGAAAATCGAAAGAATAACCTGACGCTCATGCTTCCCGTCTAACCCAACATCGACCGGCGGACCAGTTACGAATTCGTGGGGTTCATCATTTTCGGTTGATTGATCGGGCGGTATGCCGCATCCTGTCCTTTGTCGAAGTGCGAACGCCGTTTTCCGTTAAACGACGGAATTCGGCCTGCTGGAGGCGCCTGTGAGCTTTTCAACCCTGATGGACAAGCGCGAACGTGGCTTTCTCGACGGCCAGTTCCTCATTGCGATGCCGGGGCTGGACGACGGCAATTTTGCCCGTGCGGTGATCTATATCTGCGCCCACTCGGACGCCGGGGCCATGGGTTTCATCATCAACCGGCCGCAGCAGATTACCTTCACGGACATACTGCTCCACCTGAAACTGGTGGACAGCAACGACGCCATCATGCTGCCCAACCGCACCCGTGAGTTCCCGATCCAGTGCGGCGGCCCGGTGGAATCCGGCCGAGGTTTCGTTCTGCATTCGGATGACTATTTAAGCGAATCCAGCATTCCCGTCAGCGATGACATTTCGCTGACCGCAACGCTGGATATCGTGCGCGCCATTTCCAACGGCCGCGGCCCGCAAAGGGCCACCATGATGCTCGGTTATGCCGGCTGGGGGCCAGGACAACTGGAAAACGAGATCGCCAATAATGGCTGGCTGAACTGCCCGGCTGCGGAGGAGCTGATTTTCGACCGCGGGCTGGACAATAAATACGAGCGAGCGCTCGCCCTGATGGGCGTTGATGCACGCATGCTCTCCACAGATGCGGGGCATGCCTGAGCCTCATCTTCCCGCTCGTTTTGGCTGGAACCATTCTTCTCCCTTTGGCGTTACTTACCCGGAAAGCCGCACAGACAGTACGGTTCAACTAGGGAGCAGTAATATGGGTAGCACATCTGACAAGGTCGCCGGTAAAGCTAATGAAGTTGCTGGTAAGGTGAAGAAGAACGTGGGTGAAGCGACCGGCAATAATGAGTTGCGCGCCAAGGGTGCCGCCCAGGAAACCAAGGGCAAGGTACAGTCCTCCGTCGGCAAGGCGAAGGATGCCGTAAAGGGCGCCGTCGACCGCATGTAATATCGCCGGATTGATTGCGCCTCTCTGATGATGGGGCGCGCGGAGCGCATGTGTTCAAGAGCACATGCGCTCTTGTCGTCTGAGCGCCGGAACGCTCTTCCTGTTGCGCCGTTCATGTCGTCGTCCCAGATTTGCCTCCGACCAACTGATCCATCGCAAGGGTTTCATCGATGAAGCTTTTTTCCTGCGCATCCTGCGGCCAGCCGGTGCATTTCGACAATCGTTTTTGCGTTTCCTGCGGTCATCGTCTTGCCTTCGTGCCGGAGCGCCTGTCCATGGAGGCGTTGGCCCCGGCCGGTGAGCCGAACTGGCAGATCGTCGCGGAACCGCAAAAACAGGTACGGTTTTGCGCCAATGAAGTGAACGATATCTGCAACTGGTCGGTGCCCGCGGGAAGCGAAAGCGCATTTTGCCCTGCCTGCAGCCACAATCGCCTTGTTCCCGACATTGCGACGCAACAGGGCATTGAGCAATGGCGTCGTATCAGCCAGGCGCAGCGTCATCTGTTTTATTCTATCCTGCGGCTCGGCCTCCCGCATCCCAACCGTGATGCCGATCCCGCTGGCGGCCTTGTCTTCGACTTTCTGGTGGATGAGGTGGCGCCAGATGGTTCCGTCATTCCGGCCATGACCGGTCATGACGAGGGGCTGATCGCCATTCGTGCGGCCGAGGCCGACGATGCTACGCGCGAACAGGTGCGCGCCAATATGAACGAGCCGTACCGCACAATGCTCGGCCATTTCCGCCACGAAGTCGGTCACTTCATCTGGAACAAGCTCGTACGCGATGCAAACCGACTGGAGGCCTGCCGCGCCGTCTTTGGCGATGACAGAGAAGATTATGGCGCTGCCCTGCAACGCAATTACGAGGAGGGTCCACGTCCCGACTGGCAGGACAGCTTCATCAGTTCGTATGCCTCCGTCCACCCTTGGGAGGATTTTGCCGAATGTTTCGCGCATTATCTGCATATCGTCGATACGCTTGAGACCGCGCGCGCCTTCGGCGTGGCAATCGACCCCGACGGGCATGAAGAAATGGCGGCGGAGGTGACTTTCGATCCTTACAATGCCCGCAGCGCTGCACAGCTGGTCAAGGCCT
The DNA here is from genome assembly GCF_003938925.1 of Agrobacterium sp. FDAARGOS_525. NCBI lineage: Bacteria > Pseudomonadati > Pseudomonadota > Alphaproteobacteria > Hyphomicrobiales > Rhizobiaceae > Agrobacterium > Agrobacterium sp. FDAARGOS_525. Next base: position 1,867,578 of record NZ_RKIU01000003.1, read on the forward strand.
GGATTCCGCTCAGCGTTGCGATCAACTCGATCCAGCGCAGCATGGGGGAAGCGGACCTCTATCCCTTCGTCCTGACGCCGCCGGTGGTTGCGAAGATGGAGTTCATTCACGACCTGCTGCATGGGAGGGTGGCGGCGGATGCGTCAACACCGGTGCAGGCTGCCGTGGTTCAGTGAATATCGACAAGCGAGGAGTAAAAGCCGGCAAACGCGGTGTTTCCTCCTCCGGTCGTGCCGGACTTGATCCGGTATGCGGCCTGCCCAAGTCCTTGGCTTGAAAGGACTTTTCCCGCCGTGCCGACGCGCGTCGGCTGACGGGGGTAGATACCTCGCGTTCCAATACTTCGCTTACGAAGCCCGCTTCGTCGGCTGGAACCGCTCCCGAAGAAGCTTTAGCGCCGCATCGCCGGAAACCGGCGTGCCAAACAGGAAGCTCTGGCCGAAATGGCAGTTCATGCGGGCCAGTTCGGCCGCATCCTCAGGCGTTTCGATGCCTTCCGCCACCACCTGCATGTCGAGCGCCCGCGCCATGGCAATGACGGAGCGCAGAAGCACGTTACGCTTGTCGCTGGTATTGGCCACCAGCGCCTTGTCGAGCTTGATCGTATCGAAGGGGAAACGGGTGAGATAGGCGAGCGATGAATAGCCCGTGCCGAAATCGTCCATGGCGAGGCTAAGGCCGGTTTCCTTGAGCTTGGAAAGCACAAGCCGCGCCTGTTCCGGATTTTCCATGACGACGGATTCCGTCAGTTCCAGCTTCAGCTGCTGCGGGTTGCAGCGCGTGCGGGTGAGCATGCCGCGAACGTCGTTATAGAGTTCGTTGTTCAGCAATTGGGCACTGGAAATATTGACGGAGATGAAGATCGGCATCTTGTCGATGGCATGTTGCCAGTCCATCAGGTCGGTCGCTGCCCGTTCCAGCGCGAACATGCCGAGCGGCTCGATCAGGCCGGAGGCTTCGGCAATCGGAATGAACTCGCTTGGCGGGATATTGCCACGCTTCGGGTGCTCCCAACGCATCAGCGCCTCGAAACCGGCAAGCTCCCCATCATCGAGCTTGACGATCGGCTGATAGGCAAGTGACAGTTCCTTGCGCTCGATAGCGCGGCGAAGGTCACTTTCCATCTGCAGCCGGTCGGTGCCCGAGGTGCGGAAGGCGGGACGGAAAGGCTCGACACGATTGCCGCCGGCGCGCTTGGCGCGATACATGGCCAATTCCGCATCGCTAAGCAGACCTGCCGCACTTTCCTGTTGGTCGATCCACGAGACGAGGCCGATAGAAGCGGTGAGAATGATTTCGCGATTGGCGAAATTGATCGGCACCATGATCGCCTTGTTCACCGCATCGGCGAAATCCGCCACACGCTGCGGATCGCGCTCCGAGGTCAGGATCAGGCCGAATTCGTCGCCGCCGAGACGAGCCAGCGTGTCCTGCGGTTTGAGCAGGCGACGCAGGCGCCGGGTGAGGGCAATCAAAATATTGTCGCCGGCAGCAATGCCGAGCGTGTCATTGACCAGCTTGTAACGGTCGATATCGATCGCCATCACGGTTGGCCGCACGCCCTCGCTGTCCGGCGAGAGGTTGAGGATCGATTGCAGGCGGTCGAGGAAGACCTGCCGGTTCGGAAGCCCGGTCAGATTGTCGTTCATCGCGTCCTGCAGCAGCCGCTCGACCGAATTTCTCTGCTCTGTAATATCGGTGATGGTGCCGACGCAGCGGATGATTTCGCCGTTGGAGCCAAGAACGGGACGCGCACGGATTTGCAGCCAGTGGAAATGGCCATCCTCGGCGCGAATACGGAATTCGTGGTTCAGCCGGCCCTTGCGATGGTCGAGCAGCACGTCGAGCGTGGCCTTGAACCGGTCGCGGTCATCAGGGTGCAGGCGCGGCAGCCAGTTGCGCGCGGCGCCATGCATGGTTCCGGGCTCCAGCCCCAGGCGGTTGGAAATATCTGGTGTGGTGACGATGCGGTCACGCGTAACGTCCCAGTCCCAGACCGTATCGCCGCTGCCCGTGAGCGCCAGCGACTGGCGTTCCAGATCGGAGAACAGCCCCTGCTGATAGGCGCTGCCGGCAAAGGCGTGCTGGATGACCGTAAAGCCGATCAGAAGGACGATCAGTACCAGCCCGCCGCCAAGCGCAGGCTGCACGATGTCGTTGTCCAGCTGTCCCGTCACCGTCAACCAGCTGCCGAACAGCCAGACGAGGATCAAGGCCCAGGATGGGACGAGCAGGATAGCCCGGTCGTATTTGTTGAAACCGAGATAGATGATGAGCGCGATGCCCGCCGTCGCCGTCAGCGCGAAGGAAACACGCGCAATACCGGATGCGACGGAAGGGTCATAGATCGCCACGCCAAACAGCAGCGCCAGCCCCACCACCCAGGCAAAGGTCGCATAACCCAGATGTGCGTGCCATCGGTTCAGGTTGAGATAGGTGAAGAGAAAGACGACGAAGCTGGAGGCGAGCGCCACTTCCGCGCCCGCCCTCCATATTCGCTGATCGCTTGAGGTGACGGTGATGAGCTTTTCGAGGAAGCCGAAATCAACGCATATATAGGCAAGCACGGCCCAGGCGAGGGCGGCAGACGCGGGCAGGACCGAGGTTCCCTTGACCACGAAGAGAATGGTCAGGAGCACGGCAAGCAGGCCGGCAATGCCGAGCACGATGCCGCGATAGAGCGTGAAGGCGTTGATCGTATCCTTGTAGGCTTCCGGTTCCCACAGATAAAGCTGCGGCAGCTGCGGCGTGGAAAGCTCGGCGACGAAGGTGATGACGGAGCCGGGATTGAGCGTGATGCGGAAGACGTCGGCGTCCGGGCTTGGCTGCCTGTCGAGCGCAAAGCCTTCGCTGGGCGTTATCGCCATGATGCGTTGCGAGCCGAGATCCGGCCAGAACAGCTTGGAATTGACGAGACGGAAATGCGGCGCGACGATCACGCGCTCCAGCTGCTCTTCGGAGACATTGGCAAGCGCGAACACGGCCCAGTCGCCCTGGTGATCGTCGGAACTGGCACGCACCTCGATGCGCCGGCGGATGCCGTCAGGACCCGGCGCGGTGGAAACCTGGAAGGCTTCGCCCTGATTGGCATAGATATCCGTGGTGGCGGTGAGATCGAGCGCCGTGTCGTCACGGGAGATCTTGACCGGCTCGAAGGCGAAGGAATGGGAGGCAAAAAGCAGGAAAAGCAGAAAAAACGGCGCAGCCAGCGCGATTGCCGCCAGACGTTTCGTGAGGCAAGGCGCAGTGTGATTGTAGGTCATGTATCGTACTTCGTTCCGCCGGAGCTTTGCTTGTCGGCAAGAAGGGAAAACATCATATGATCCCGCCATTGGCCATTGATTTTCAGATATTCCCGCAAGAGACCTTCCCGCTGGAACCCGGCATTTTCGAGGAGCCGGATGCTTTTGAAGTTTTCCGGAATACAGGCTGCCTCGATACGGTGCAACTGAAGTCCGTTGAAGATGTAGGGTATTACCAATTTTAATGCGGCAGACATATGGCCTTGGGCGGCATGCCGTTCACCGATCCAGTATCCGATCATGCAGCTCTGCGCCGCCCCGCGGCGGATATAGCCGATGGTGATGCCGCCGACCAGAAGCGTCTCTTTTTCGAACAGAAGAAAGGAAACGGCGGTGCCGGAAGAAAATTCCTGTCCGTTACGCACCACGCGCATGCGGAAGGCGCCCTCCGTCAGTTCGTCCGGCCGCCAGGTCGGTTCCCACGGCTGTAGAAACTGCCGGCTCTCGGATCGCAGCACGTGCCACTGCTTGAAATCGCTGTAGCGCGGCAGTCTGAGAAGGTGATTGGCGCTGCGCAATTCGGGTGTGTCATTATGTCGGGAAAGAAAACGCAGCATTCACGATCCCTGTCAGGCAGATATCGCCATCCGCGAATGGGATGGCGAAAAAGATGAGCGGTCTTCACCTTCAAATCCCGCTCTCATATCGGTTTATCCGTTCGCCTTTATCCTTGCGGGCTGCTGCGCGGACAGCGCGGCCGTGATGTCGGAAAGAGGCGGCAGATGTTCGAGCGGGCCAATTGCAGACAATGTCGGAACTGTATCGAAAAACAGCCGTCCTGCAAGATCGGTCAGGCGCGTGCGGGTGATGTCGCCCAGCCGCTCCATCATCTCTTCATTCGGAATGGGTCGGCCGTAAAGCATCATCTGGCGGGCGATCTGGCCGGCGCGGGCAGCCGGGCTTTCCTGGCCCATCAGCAGTTGCGCGCGGATCTGCGCACGGGCCCGGTCGATTTCCTCCTGGTGGATGGTCTGCGAGGACTTGCGCAGCTCTTCCAGAATGACGGGAACCAGTTCAGGCAGGTCGTTGCCGCCGGTGGCCGCATGCACGCCGAAGATGCCGGTATCGGAAAAACCCCAGTGGAACGCATAGACGGAATAACACAGGCCGCGATATTCACGCACTTCCTGGAACAGGCGGGAAGACATGCCGCCGCCGAGAATATTGGCGAGAATCTGCGAACAATAGAAATCGCGGGCATGATAGGCCTTGCCCTCGAAGCCGAGAAGCACCTGCGCATCCATCAGGTCGCGGGTCTCGCGGATTTCTCCGCCGGTATAGACAGCCTTTTCAAGCACAGGTGTCGCCACGGGCAGCTGCGGCAGCGAGGCGAAACGCTCTTCCACCTGCTTGACGAAGCTCTCGTGATCGACCGCGCCGGCCGCAACGACGAAAATGCGGTCCGTCGTATAATTGCGGGCGAGATAATGCCTGATCTGGCCTGTCGTGAAGGATTGCACGGTGTCGGGCGTGCCCAGGATCGGCCGGCCGATCGTCTGGTCGCGATAGGCGACACCGGAGAAATTGTCGAAGATCACGTCGTCGGGCGTATCGATGGCGGCGCCGATCTCCTGCAGGATGACGTTCTTTTCGCGCTCCAACTCGTCTTCATCGAAGAGCGATTCCGTCAGGATGTCGGCAAGGATATCGACCGCGAGCGGAACGTGATCCTTGAGGACGCGGGCGTAGTAGGAGGTTGTTTCCGTCGACGTCGCGGCGTTGACTTCGCCGCCGACATTTTCGATCTCTTCGGCGATCTGACGGGCGGTGCGGCGCGCCGTGCCCTTGAACGCCATATGTTCGAGAAGATGGGCGATGCCATGTTCGGCAGTCGTCTCGTTGCGGGAGCCGGATTTGATCCACACCCCAAGAGCGACGCTTTCGAGATGTGGCATTCTTTCCGTGACAACGGTCAACCCGGACGAAAGCCGGGTCAAATTTACTCTCATACTCAACGTCTTTCCGCGTCTCTATTTGCCGGCGCGAGCATGTTTGCCGATGAAGCTTTCCACGGCTTTGAGCTCCGCATCCAGAATGTCGAAACGCTCCTCCCGGTTCATGATGTCAGCGAGCCATACTGGAAGCGCCGGGTCGATTGCGCAAGCGGATTTTACAGCCGCCGGGAATTTTGCCGGATGGGCGGTCGACAGAACCACCATTGGCGTTGCGGGCTTTTCGTGCTTTTCCGCCACGAAAACACCTGTTGCCGTGTGCGGGTCGATCAGGTAGCCGGTCTTTTCAAGCGTGTCGCGAATGGTCGCCGCCACCTGCTTTTCGGTGGCGCGTCCGGCGCGGAAATCCTTCTTGATGAACTTCAGCGCCTTTTCCGGAATTTCAAACGCGCCCGATTGCTTGAGGCCATCCATCGATGACTTAACGGCAGCGGAATCGCGGTCGTAGGCTTCGAACAGCAGTCGCTCGAAGTTGGACGAAATCTGGATGTCCATCGAGGGCGAGGTGGTGGGCTTGACGCCGCGCATCTCGTAACGGCCGGTCTTCAGCGTGCGCGCCAGAATGTCGTTGTCATTGGTCGCGATGACCAGCTTGTCGATCGGCAGGCCCATCTTCTTGGCGACGTAACCGGCGAAAATATCGCCGAAATTGCCTGTCGGAACGGTGAAGGACACCTTCCGGTCGGGGCCGCCGAGCGACAGAGACGCGGTGAAATAATAGACCACCTGCGCCATGATGCGCGCCCAGTTGATGGAGTTGACGCCGGAAAGCTTCACGCCGTCGCGGAACTTCACGTCGTTGAACATCTCCTTCACCAGCGTCTGGCAATCGTCGAAATTGCCGTTGATCGCGAGCGCATGCACGTTGGAAGCCGTGGAGGTCGTCATCTGACGCTGCTGCACCGGAGAGACCTTGCCGTTCGGGAAAAGGATGAAGATATCAGTACGCTCGCGCCCGGCAAAGGCGTCGATCGCCGCCCCGCCCGTATCGCCGGATGTGGCGCCGACAATGGTGGCGCGCTCGCCGCGTTCCGTCAGCGTGTAATCCATCAGACGGGCGAGTAGCTGCATCGCCACATCCTTGAAGGCGAGCGTGGTGCCGTGGAAAAGCTCCAGCACGAAGGTGTTCGGACCGGTCTGTGTCAGCGGAACGACGGCCGGGTGGCGGAAGGTCGCATAGGCGTCGTCGATCATCGCCTTGAACTTGTCGGCCGGAATTTCGCCGCCGGTGAAACGGTAGAGAACCTCGAAGGCGACATCCTGGTAGGACTTGCCGCGCAGGTTGCGGATTTCCTTTTTCGACATGGACGGCCATTTGCGCGGCATGTAAAGCCCGCCATCGCGGCCAAGGCCTGCCAGAAGCGCGTCGCAAAAACCAAGCGAAGGGGCCGCACCCCTGGTCGATACATATTCCACGAGATAGTCCCTTATCCGTTGCCGATGTGATCGGCGTCTTTTCCGCAGCGTCTCACCGAATTGAGGCGATTGGCGAGGTCATGAAGCGCTTTTTTGAAAATTCAAGCAAAACCGAACATGCCAATCGATTTTTTCCGGCGTCGCTGCTATAGACCATCGCCAACCTGGGTGAAAGGTCAATAAACAGCGTCTCCGGTTCTGTTCCGGGACAATGGAGAGGGAATTAGAAGAGTGTCAGGGAATTTCTTGCGTTTGTCCGCCGCGATGTCGCTTCTCGTCGTTGTTGCAGGATGCAATTCCTCCAACCCGTCGGACTCGCTTGCCGTCAACCCGCCGGCGGCGCAGGCCGCGCCAACGGCTGCCGTGGTTCAGGCCAATTGCCCGGCCGTGACGGTTCTCGACGGCAATGCCGTTCATCGCGTCTATGCCGGCGGCGCCAAGGACGATCCGCAGAAACTCGCCTATCAGGTCTCGCTGTCCGATACGACGCGCTCCTGCACCGCCAATGAATCGACGCTCACCGTCAACGTGCTGGCCCAGGGCCGCCTCGTTCCCGGCCCGATGGCCAAGCCCGGCCGCGTCACCGTGCCGATCCGGGTGACGGTGAAGGATGGCGACGGCGAGATTTTCGGTGAAACGACCAATTTCGCCATCGATGTTCCCGCAGGCGGGGCCGGCACGCAGTTCATCTTCAACAACGACCACGTCGCCATTCCCAACGGACCGGGCGGCGCTCCGAGGTCTGTCAGCGTTTATATCGGCTTTGCAGAGCAGGGCGCGAAGGCTAAGACGAAGCGCCGGTGATTTGACGGGCAAAATGTAAAAGCCGGAGGATGCTCGGCAGGCTTCGGTGCTGATTGCGCGCAAAGGTCCGAATTCCGTCACCCCGGACTTGATCCGGGGTCCAGCGCGATCAAGTCATTGATCGCAAAAGACTCTTCTCACGGCGCAGACGCGCCGTGACTGGATGCCGGATCAAGTCCGGCATGACGGAGGAGAGGTCTACCACTTTCCATGCGTTTTAACCGGAGGGTTTTCCCACAGTCGTCGCCTTCTCCGCTGACGGGCGGCTACTGGAGTTTCGATACTCCTCCACAGCCTCAAAAAAAGCTGGCGGCAAAACGGCCCTGGCGGGACGCGCATTTGCCAGCTCTTCATCTGTCATTTCGGGAAAGTCGACAGCATCCCAATCCGCTTCGGTATAGCCTTGGCCGGGTACGAATTCCTTTTCCGTCTGGGATGCCACCACAGCTACCTCCTTAAAACGCGCCTTCCCACTCTGCCATTGCTGCAATCACGGCCGGCAGGTCCTGCATGCGGGAGATCACCGTTTCGGCGCCCGCATCTGTCAGCCGGTCGGCGTGGCTGGGATAGGTGTGGGACGCGCCGGTAAAGCCGATGACGCGCATGCCAGCGGCCCTTGCGCCATGGATGCCGTGCACGGAATCTTCGACCACGACCACGCGATCGGGGGAAACGCCGAATTGCGCTGCGCCGTGCAGGAAGATGTCGGGCTTCGGCTTCACGCGATCAGCGCCGAGATCCTTGGCGGAATAGATATGCGGCGCGAAATACGGCTTCAGGCCTACTTTCGTGAGCATCATATCGAGGCGGTGGCTCGAAGAGTTCGAGCAGATGCAGCGGGGCGTCGTCAGGCGGGACAGGGCGAACTTCACGCCCTCGATGATCTTCACGTCGCGTTCCAGCCGCATGTCGAGCAGTTTTTCCGATTTGTCGAGCAGCGAGGCTGAGAGCGGAATGCTGGCTTCGCTTTCCACCTGCAGGAGGATGTTCTTCCAGGTCATGCCGGCGAAACGCTCCCCCATTTCCTCGACCGAGATCGGATAACCGGCTTCGGTCAGAAGGCTGGATTCCACCTGTGCCGCGATGATTTCGGAATCGACCAGAACGCCGTCGCAGTCGAAAATAATGAGGTCGAAGCCGCTCATGGGCGCTCCCTGTATCGGATTTGGCTGGAAGAAAATGATGCCGGGCTTTTAGACCATGTCCGCGCCAAGCTCAACCGGCTCGCCAGCAAAGGACAGTCCCGTCAGGCTCATAGCTTGAAGGCCGCGGGCAAGGGTGCCGCGTGTCATAACAGTCTGCTCTGGCTTGCTGCAAAAACCTCTACACACGGTCGCGCCATATGCGCTATGGGATGTTATGCCCAAGACAGCAAAAAATTCGCCTGAAGATACCATTGCCGCCCGCATCAGCCGCACGCTTGCCGACCGCATCGTTCGCGGTGAGCTGTCGCCGGGCGAAAGGCTGCGGCAGGATCACATCGCCGCCGAATTCGGCGCCTCGCATGTGCCGGTGCGCGAGGCATTCCGCCGGCTGGAAGCGCAGGGACTTGCCGCCAGCATTCCGCGCCGGGGTGTCAGGGTCGCGGATTTCGGTCTCGATGATGTGCGCGAGGTGGCGGAAATGCGTGCCGCTCTTGAGGTTCTGGCTTTGCGCCACGCCATTCCCAACATGACGTCAGCCATTCTCGATCAGGCGGAGGCAGCCACGCTCGAAGGCGACAGCGCCGTTGATGTCGAGCATTGGGAGGAGGCCAATCGCCGCTTCCACCGCCTCATCACCGCGCCCTGCAACATGCCGCGCCTGATGGAAGCAATCGATGGCCTGCATGCGGCAAGCGCCCGTTTCCTGTTCTCCGCCTGGCGGGCCGGCTGGGAGCGCCGCACCGATACCGATCACCGGGCGATCATCGACGCGCTGCGCGGCGGCCGCGCCGAAGAGGCGGTGCGCATCCTTGACGGGCATGTGCAATGGATCGGCCGCAAGGCGATCCGCACCTCGTCCGGCTCGGTGCGCGACGCCTTCGCCATTGTCGGATAGGCCCTTGACCGTCCGCCTCCGGCCCCACCACCTTCTCTGCATGCTCACCTATGTGGGCAAGGGATACACATCCGGCTTCGTCGAAAATTACGACCGTGTAGCCGACCGCCTGAATGCCGGGGAAGAGGATATCGAGCTGGTGGATGGCCCCGACGACATCTGCGAGGGCCTGTTGTGTGAAAGCCATGCCCACTGTTTCAACGAAGGTGTTGTGAAGCGGGATGAGACGGCCCGCGTTTCGGTGTCAGTGCTTTTGGGCGAGACGCTGGCTGCCGGCCAGCGGTTGCAGGCGACGCCGGACTTCCTTGCCAAGATGCGTCTGGCATTTGCAGCGGGAGATATCAGGCAGGCCTGTCGAGGCTGCCAGTGGAACAGGCTGTGCGACCGCATTGTCGCTTCAGGCTTTGCTGGCGTGAAAATCGGCGAACAGCCGGAGCCTCAAGCAGGGCTGCGGCCGAGGCCTACTCCGGCACACGCGTCTCGGTTCTCTCGGCAGCCTTGACCGTCGCCTTGATCTCCTTCGGATCGCGGCCCGACTTCTTGTCGTAACTTACCTTCACCGAATAATCGCCGGGATGAAGCGTTTCCTGATGCTGCGTGCCATAACGGCCGGAAATCTCCTTCTGCGTGCCCTGAAGGTCCCTGGTCGTTTCGACAATGTCGATCCGTTCCGCGCCGGGGGCGGTAATTGCGAGTACGCCCGCATCGAGATTGATGGTTATTTCCGTGCGTCTTCCGGCTGTCACGGTGAACGGCTGCTCCACTGTCACCTTGCCGAGGCGTGCGCGCATGACGAAATTACCGGCCGGCATTTCCATCATCTTGCCGGTTCCGTAAATGCCGTTGATGGTCTCCCGCGTGCCGTCAAGGGTTTCCTTGGCTGACATCGCTTCGAAGCGGATATCATCCGTTTCCACCGCCCTGCCGCCTTCCGCATACACGGCCTTGGCGATCACCACGCCGCTCGGAATGACAAGTTCGTGGCTGATCTTGTCGCCGGCCTTCATGGTGAGCTTCTCCTGCGCCCGCGCCGGGCCGACGCTGCCGGTGAGAAGCACTTCGCCCGCCGGCACGAAGACGGTATCCTGGCCATAGACGCTGTCTTTGAAATCATCCTTGGTGATTTCAGTTTTCGCCTGTGTCTCCACATCGCCGCCGGGGCTGCGTTTTGGAACGACAGTCAGTTCGGCCGCATCGAAATTTACCTTCGGCCTTGCAACGCTTCCGTCCTTCACCTCGAACGCTATTTCGCGGGTCACATTGCCCAGCGCCGCCACGCCCACATATCTGCCCGCTGGCAGCTTCGCCTCGAAGGTGGCGTCATAGGAACCGCCGGCATTCTCGTCGGTGCGCCCGCCCGTGCTGTCGGCCTTGTAGAAATCCCAGCGCACCCTGTCACTGTTGCCGAGGGAGGGGCCGCCATCAAACAAAACCGCATCGGTGATGACGTTATATTGCGGGTTCGGTTGCTGAGCCTGCGAGGGCGTTGCCAGCGCGACCGCGAAAAGTGCGGCCCAAACGACATTCATGGAAAAAGACGCCATTTTCATCACGGACCCCATTGCGGACTACCCCTCTGCCATAATGGCTCTTCCTGCCGCGCGAATGAGCGGGCACAGGAGAACCCATTGTGCACAACGTTTTCGCCGGACTTCGGGTTCCCCGCCGGTCTCCGCAAATTGCGCCAGTGCGCCGCGAGAGCCATTTATTTCGCATTTTCCGTGACTTGTTCAGGCTTTGATAACCATCTTCGGTAACCATAAGCCTCAGTAGAGAGTAAGCGTATGGAGCGAGTACCAATGGCAGCAGTTTTTCCGCTGGCCGATTTTCGGCATGCCGGTTTTGATCGTGCAGGTGAGAGTGACGCCTGGAAAGACAGCATCATAAAGGGTGATTGCGTCGCTGCCTTGGATGCCCTCCCGAGCCAGTCGGTGGACGCGATTTTCGCCGATCCGCCGTATAACCTCCAGCTTGGCGGCACGCTGCACCGGCCCGATCAGTCGCTCGTTGATGCCGTCGACGACGAATGGGACCAGTTCGCCTCCTTCGAGGCCTATGATGCCTTCACCCGCGCCTGGCTGCTCGCCTGCCGCCGCGTGCTGAAGCCGAACGGCACCATCTGGGTCATCGGTTCCTATCACAATATCTTCCGCGTCGGCGCCACGCTCCAGAACCTCGATTTCTGGATCCTCAACGATATCGTCTGGCGCAAGACCAACCCCATGCCCAATTTCAAGGGCCGCCGGTTCCAGAACGCCCATGAAACCATGATCTGGGCGAGCCGCGATCCGAAAGCCAAGAACTACACCTTCAACTACGATGCGTTGAAGGCCTCCAATGACGACGTGCAGATGCGCTCCGACTGGCTGTTCCCTATCTGCAGCGGCCATGAGCGGCTGAAGGGTGAGGACGGCAAGAAGGTGCACCCCACCCAGAAGCCGGAAGCGCTGCTTGCCCGCATCATCATGGCTTCCACCAAACCGGGTGATGTCGTGCTCGACCCGTTCTTCGGCTCCGGCACCACGGGTGCGGTGGCAAAACGCCTCGGCCGCCACTTCGTCGGCATTGAGCGCGAGCAGGATTATATCGATGCCGCCGCCGCCCGCATCGCCGCCGTCGAACCGCTCGGCAAGGCGGAACTGACGGTCATGACCGGCAAGAAGGCCGAGCCGCGCGTCGCCTTCAACACCCTGCTGGAAAGCGGCCTCGTCCGTCCCGGCCAGGTGCTGACGGATGCAAAGCGCCGTTATAGCGCCATTATTCGTGCGGATGGTACGCTCGCATCCGCCGGAACCGCCGGCTCCATCCATCGCCTCGGCGCGAAGGTGCAGGGTCTCGACGCATGCAACGGATGGACGTTCTGGCACTTCGAAGACGGCGACGACCTGAAGCCGATCGATGATCTCCGAGCCATCATCCGCAGTGAACTGGCAAAGGCCGAATAGTCCAAGCCGAAAAGGCTTGAAGGCACCGATCCACCGCCCGCCCTTGTCCAGAATACGTCTCCGTCCGGTTTAGTACCTTCAGTCCCGGATGGAGAACGACCAACGCCCGGCACATCGTGTCGGGCGTTGGTATTTTCGAATATAAAATTTTAGATAGACAAGTTTCGCGCAAGAGACGACAACTACTGTCCTAATCAAAGCAGTGGTTGTGAAAATCCGGTCTGGACAACTCACAAAAACATTGCGTCCAATGCCGCTTGCGGCAGGACTGGCGCAGGCCGGAGACCGCCATTTCCGCCTGCGCCAATTTCTTTTCCTGATCTTTTTGACAAACCTTGCCAAAATCTGCACTCTGTCTTCATAGGAGATGAAGATGGTAACCATGAATATTTCGCTGCCCGGCCAGATGAAGGAATGGGTCGAAGCGCAGTCTAAAACGGGCCGTTACTCCAATGCCAGCGACTATGTACGAGATCTCATCCGAAAGGATCAGGAGCGGAGCGAAAAGATCGCTGCCATGCAGGGTCTGGTGGACGAAGGATTGCAGGCTCCCTCCGGTCATCGTTGTGAAGATGCCTTGTTTGCTGAGGCCGAAGCCCGCTCCATGAAACGTAAAATTGGCTGATCATGGGATTTCGCCTTTCTCTGCCTGCGGAAGAAGACGTCATCCGCATAGCGCAAGAAGGCATCGACCTATTTGGACCTCAGCAAGCGCGAAAGTACCATGCGAACTTTTCGCAATATTCGACTTGATATCACGGAATCCGAGGATCGCACGCGAGCGTAACGAGTTGTCGCCGTCGGTGCGCATTCATCCGTTCAGAGCACATCTGGTGGTCTATCGCGTTGAGGCGGACGACGACGTCCTCATCGTCCGCGTCCGCCATGGGCACGAGGACTGGGGCAATGAGCCTTAATCCATGCCACGAGGTGACTTAAGGGCGGAACCTAAACCGCCACCCCAAATGCCTGCAGATCCTGCTTCAGCTTCTCCGCGCCGGTGAACTGCACCGCCTGCCAGCCGGCGGCCTTTGCGCCTTCGACATTGATCGCCGTATCATCGATGAACAAAGTTGCGGCGGGATTGAGCCCGAAATCGCGCGCATGAAGCTCATAAATCGCCACATCCGGTTTGATCAGCTTGATGTCACCGGAAACGGTGACGCCACGCGGCAGGGTGAGGAAGGGGAACATCTTCTGCGCCTCACGAAAAGTGTCGGAGGCGAAGTTGGTGAGCATCGTCACGTCGTGGCCGCTCTCGATAAGGCCTGTCATGATCGCGACGCTGTCGTCATAGGAATGCGAGACCATCTCGTGCCAGAACTTGCGGAAGGAGCGGATGTGCTCTTCCCGTTCCGGGAACTTCTCCACCAGCAAAGCTTCAGCATCCTCCCAGCGGCGGCCACGATCCTGCTCGAGGTTCCAGTCATGGGTGCAGACATTCTCGAAGAACCATTGGCGCTCATCGGCATCGGGAATGAGGCGGCTATAGGGAATATGCGGATCGTAATGGATCAGCACCTTGCCGATGTCGAATACGATATGCTCAATCTTGGTCATCGAAATTTCCTGCTTTCATCGAACGTTAGAGCGTCCGAAAGACGCTCTAAATCTTTGAGTTGCGCATCGTGCCTGTCGAAAATCAATTTCGATTTTCGGGCCGATACGCGGATGGAATAGCTTGGGCGATGACTTTTTTCATCACCGTTGGCAGCGCCTGCGCGTCAAGATTTGTAACCGGCTCCCACCATTCGTCATCCGGACCGGGTTTAAGACCGTCCGGTACCTGCGCGCGGTAGACGGTGAGCCGCAGTTCGAAATGGGTGAAGACATGCGTAATGACGCCCGCCGCCTGCCAGCCGGCGGCAAAGGGCGCATGGCTCGCCTCCGTGCCTCCGTCCATGCGGGCGGTCCATGCCGTTGTCGGCACCTCAGTCATGCCGCCGAGAAGCCCGCTTTCGACGCGCCGCCGGAGCAGGATTTCGCCGCTCGCATTCACCGCCACGAACGCGGCCCCTAGTCGCACCGGCTTTGCTTTCTTCGCCGCCTTGACCGGAAAACGCTCCGGCTCGTCATGGGCAAGCGCAAGACAGTGGCCGTTGAAGGGACAGAGCGCGCATGCCGGCCGTTTCGGCGTACAGATCGTAGCACCCAGGTCCATCATCGCCTGGGCGAAATCGCCGGGCCGGTCGGAAGGCGTAAGCGCGGCCACCTTCGCTTTCATGGCGGGCTTTGAGCCGGGCAGGGGAGCGTCTATGGCGAAGAGGCGGGAGATGACGCGCTCCACATTGCCGTCCATCACCGCCGCCGGCTGGTTAAAGGCGATGGCCGCCACGGCCGCGGCCGTATAATCGCCGATGCCGGGCAGTTTCTTCAGCCCCTCTTCGCTGTCCGGAAAGGTCCCGCCATGGTCGCGCGCCACGGCTTCCGCGCATTTTTTAAGGTTGCGGGCGCGGGCGTAATAACCGAGCCCCGCCCAGGCCGCCATGACATCCTCGACCGGAGCCGCGGCCAGATCGCTGACGCTTGGCCAGGCGGCGAGAAACTTCAGGAAATAGGGTTTCACCGCCTGCACCGTCGTCTGCTGCAACATGACCTCCGACAGCCAGACGTGATAGGGATCGGCGCGTTTTCCCTGTGCCGCCATGGCCGGAGACGTGCGCCATGGCAGTTCGCGATGGTGCCGGTCATACCATGCGAGAAGTTGTTCCGCTGTCGGATGTGATATGTGTTGCCGCGTATGTGTGTTCATCGCCGCTGAACATAGACACGGCACGGCAATCTGCAACAGCAGCCTGCGACGGCGACGTGGAAAACCGCATCCGGCAACGAATGCCCGACATCGAAACCCATGATCCGATTTTGGAAGAAGAGCCTCATGCTGAATGCGCTGCTGGATAATATACCCCAACCGCTGCTTTATGTTATCGGGGTTCTGTTGGCCCTGTGCCTGATTGGAAGCCTGTTGAACCATATTGGCCGGCTGTGTTTCGGGCGGCACAACTGCGTGGCCTTTGTGGTTTCCTGCCTGATCGGCGAAGTCCGTGAACTGGAGAAGATGAGAGGCAAGCCCTCGCGCCGCTTTCGAATTATCGAATCCGGTTTCTGGGCGATTTTCTGCCATGGCCTGTGGATATACCTCTCCATCGTGCTCACCTGCATGTTGGTGATTGCCGTTATGTCGGATAAGCCGGGAATATCGCATCTGAAGTTTTTGGCTGTGGCCTATTTCCTCTTTGGATGTTTGGTGGCGGGAATGATACGCTTGGGTGCCTGCCGGGACTGGCGACGATTCCGCGCATTGTGGCGCGGCGAAGAAGATGACGATGGCGCGACCGCTTGAGGCCGCTTGGCCCCTGTCGAGGAGAGCATGAAGAAACCCGCAGATTCATTCCGCAAAGGCGTCGTGCAGATCGCCGAAGTCGCCAATGGCATCATGGACCCGGTCCTGTCGAAACGCGCCGGCATCAACACGGCGCTGCTCGGCTCCTGGGACGAGATCGCCGGGGACGATTTTGCCGATTGCACCCGCCCCGAAAAGATCACCTGGCCGCGCCGCGACGAAGGCCCGGACCGTGGCGGATATCACCCCGGCGTGCTGACGATCGCCTGCGAAGGCGCGCGCGCGCTATTTCTCACCCACGCGCAGGGCGAACTCATTGCTCGCATCAACGGCTTTTTCGGCTTTCCGGCCGTGCGCCAGATCAGGATCGTACAGAAGCCCGTCTCGCAAACCATCACCCGCCGGCGCAAACCGCAGCCCCTGCGCGGCGATGCGGCAAAACGTCTCGATGACATGATGGACGGCATTGAAAGCGAGGCGCTGCGCAAGGCGGTGGAGAGGCTGGGTACGGCGGTGTTGCAGAAGAAGCCGGGGCGCAGGACGATTTGATGCAAGATGCCGTCCTTGACTGGTCACAATTCTTTGACAAGAAGAGTTCAGAACCCCGCTTGTGATGAACAGGCCGTCGCTATATCGGAATCAACGGACAATAGAGTCTATTACCAACAGGTGCTTTCATGCATTTTCCCGAACTGACCATTTCCCGTCGCAGCCTTCTCGGCGGCGTTGCTCTTGCCGCCATCGCCACGGCCCTGCCGTTTGCCTTTACGTCTGGCATCGCCGAGGCGCAGGAATTGCCTGAATCCACCGGCGATGTGGATATGGCTGCGGTAATGAAGCCCGGCCCGCTGCCGGAAGCAGCGCTCGGCGATGCCAACGCACCCGTCAAGATCGTCGAATATATGTCGATGACCTGCCCGCACTGCGCCAACTTCCACAACAAGACCTTCGAAGAAATCAAGAAGAAGTATATCGATACCGGCAAGGTCTATTTCGTGCTCCGCGAATTCCCGTTCGATCCGCGCGCCGCTGCCGCCTTCATGCTGGCGCGCTGCGCACCGGAAGGTCAGTATTTCCCCTTCGTTTCCATGCTGTTCAAGCAGCAGCAGAGCTGGGCCGTTGCGCAGGATGCGCGCGCCGCCCTGCTGCAAATGTCGAAAATGGCCGGTTTCTCACAGGAGTCTTTCGAGGCCTGCTTGACGAACCAGAAACTTCTGGATGATGTGAACGCAACCATGCAACGCGGTGCGACGGAATTCGGCGTCAACTCCACGCCGACTTTCATCATCAACGGCAAGAAATACGCAGGAGACATGTCGGTTGAAACCATGTCGGCTGTCATCGACAAGCTGCTCTGATTACCGAAGCCTTCAGAAAACGGGCGGCGGATATTTCCGCACGCCCGTTTTTTATTGCCGTTTTTCTGTCCGGAGCGGGGCGGCATGAAGTTTAACAAGCTCCGCCTCGTCGGTTTCAAGTCCTTCGTCGAGCCCTCGGAATTCATCATCGAGCCCGGTCTGACCGGCGTTGTCGGCCCCAATGGCTGCGGCAAGTCCAACCTTGTTGAAGCACTGCGCTGGGTGATGGGTGAGAACTCCTACAAGAACATGCGCGCCTCCGGCATGGATGACGTCATCTTCTCCGGTTCCGGTAACCGCCCGGCCAGAAACACCGCCGAAGTTGGCCTTTATCTCGACAATTCCGACCGCACCGCGCCTGCCGCCTTTAACGATGCCGATGAAATTCAGGTGACGCGCCGCATCGAGCGCGAAAACGGCTCCGTCTATCGCATCAACGGCAAGGAAGCCCGCGCCAAGGATGTACAGCTTCTTTTCGCCGATGCCTCCACAGGCGCACGCTCGCCCTCCATGGTGGGGCAGGGGCGCATCGGCGAACTCATCAACGCCAAGCCGCAGGCCCGCCGCCAGCTGCTGGAAGAGGCGGCCGGCATTTCCGGCCTGCATTCGCGCCGCCATGAGGCCGAGCTTCGCCTGCGCGCCGCCGAGACCAATCTGGAGCGGCTCGAGGATGTGACCGCGCAGCTGGAGAGCCAGATCGAAAGCCTGAAACGGCAGGCGCGCCAAGCCAACCGTTTCAAGATGCTGTCCGCCGATATCCGCGCCCGCGAGGCGACCCTGTTGCATATCCGCTGGGTAGAGGCGAAGGAAGCCGAGGGCGAGGCGGAGAGCGCGCTCAATCAGGCCACGAATATCGTCGCCGAAAAGGCGCAGGCGCAGATGGAGGCGGCAAAGCAGCAGGGCATCGCCAGCCTGAAGCTGCCGGAGCTGCGCGAGGACGAGGCGAAAGTCGCCGCTGCCCTGCAACGCCTGCAAATCGCCCGTACCCAGCTTGACGACGAAGCAAACCGCCTGCTCCGCCGTCGTGACGAGCTGGCGCGCCGTCTGTCGCAGCTTGGCGAGGATATTATCCGCGAGGAGCGGCTGGTCTCCGACAATGCCCAGATACTCGCGCGGCTCGATGAGGAAGAAGCCGAGCTCCTCGAAATCCTGTCCGATTCCGGCCGCCATGCCGACGAAATGCGCAAAGCCTTCGAAGCTGCGTCCGTCAAGCTGGCGGAAAGCGAAGCCATCTTCACCGCCATCACCGCCGAGCGCGCGCAAGCCGCCGCCGCCCGGCAGCAATTGGAGCGGGCGATCCGCGATCTTTCCGACCGCAAGCTGAGGCTCGAACGGCAATCGCAGGAAGCAACGGCCGAGATCGAGGCCATCGACGAAAAACTCTCCGGCCTTCCGGACCCCGCGGAACGGCGCGAAGCGGTTGAGGCAGCCGAGATTGCCGTCGAAGATGCGCTGATCGTCGTGGAAGAGGCCGACGCTGCCGTTGCCGAGGCGCGTTCCGCCGAAGCCATGGCGCGCGGGCCGCTGGAAACGGCGCGAAACCGCCTGAACGCGTTGGACACGGAAGCGCGTACCATCACCAAAATCCTCGCTTCAAGCGCCGCCGCGAATGGCAGCTTCACGCCGGTGGCGGAAGAAATGACGGTTGAGCGCGGTTATGAGGCGGCACTGGGCGCGGCGCTTGGCGACGATCTGGAAAGTCCGCTTGATGCCGCAGCACCTGCCTATTGGGCCGGTAATGGCGACGGTTCTGATGATCCTGCCTTACCGCAGACCGCCAAACCGCTTCTGGATTATGCTCAGGCGCCGGATGCGCTTAGGCGTGCCCTTGCACAGATCGGCGTCGTTGCAGACGTCACGGAGGCCCGGCGGCTGTTGCCGTCGCTGAAGGCCGGCCAGCGGCTGGTGACGCGTGAAGGCGCGCTGTTCCGCTGGGACGGCCATGTCGCCAGCGCTGATGCGCCGGGCGCTGCGGCACTTCGCCTGTCGCAGAAGAACCGCCTCGCCGAAATCGAAACCGAACTGGATGAGGCCCGCTCCATTCTGGAAGAGGCCGAAGACCAGCTTGCCGCGAAAACCGAGGAGATCAGAAGCAGCGAATTGCGGCTTTCGGACGTGCGCGACCGGAGCCGGCTTGCGACCCGTCAGCTTGCCGAGGCACGCGAGGCGCTGACATCGGCCGAACGCGCCTCGGGCGATCTTTTGCGCCGCCGGGATATCGTCTCCGAAGCACTGAACCAGATCGGCGCGCAGATCGACGAGATCGCCGTTCAGGAAGAAAATGCCCGTATCGAGATGGAAGATGCGCCTGATCTTTCCGTGCTTGATCTCAAGCTGCGTGAAAGCCAGCTGGAAGTCGCGACCGATCGCGGCCTGCTGGCGGAAGCGCGCGCCCGCCATGAAGGTGTGAGCCGCGAGGCGGAAAGCCGCCAGCGCAGAATTCAGGCAATCGGGCAGGAGCGTTCCACCTGGCAATCGCGGGCGGCAAGTGCCGCCGATCATATCGCCACGCTGCGCGAACGTGAGGAAGAAGCGCGCGAGGAAATCGCCGAGCTGGACATTGCGCCCGAGGAATTCGACGAAAAACGCCGCAACCTCCTCAACGAATTGCAGAAGACCGAAGACGCCCGCCGCGCGGCCGCCGACCGGCTGGCCGAGGCGGAAAACCTGCAGCGCGCCGCCGACCGGCTGGCGGCAACGGCGCTTTCCGAACTGGCCGAAGCCCGCGAAAAGCGCGGCCGCGCCGAAGAGCGCCTGGTTTCCGCCCGCGAGAAGCGCCAGGAGGCGGAACATCGCATCCGCGAGACGCTGAATACCGAGCCGCATATGGCGTTTCGCCTGACCGGCCTTGGCCCGGACCAGCCAAAGCCCGATATCCGTGATGTCGAGCGCGATCTGGACCGGCTGAAGATCGAGCGCGAAAGGCTTGGCGCCGTCAATCTGCGCGCCGAGGAGGAGCAGGCCGAGCTTTCCGCCAAGCTCGCGGCGCTGATCAAGGAGCGCGACGACATCATCGATGCCGTGCGCAAGCTGCGCGCCGGCATCCAGAGCCTGAACCGCGAGGGCCGCGAGCGGCTGATTGCCGCCTTCGATGTCGTCAATTCGCAGTTCCAGCGGCTGTTCACGCATCTCTTCGGCGGCGGCACGGCGGAATTGCAGCTGATCGAGTCCGACGATCCGCTGGAAGCCGGTCTCGAAATCCTCGCCCGCCCGCCGGGCAAGAAGCCGCAGACCATGACATTGCTTTCTGGCGGTGAGCAGGCGCTGACGGCCATGGCGCTGATATTCGCCGTCTTCCTCACCAATCCCGCGCCGATCTGCGTGCTGGACGAGGTGGACGCGCCGCTCGATGACCACAATGTCGAGCGCTACTGCAACCTGATGGATGAAATGGTGGCCTCCACCGAAACCCGCTTCGTCATCATCACTCACAATCCCATCACCATGGCGCGCATGAACCGCCTCTTTGGCGTCACCATGGCGGAGCAGGGCGTGTCGCAACTGGTGTCTGTTGATTTGCAGACCGCCGAACAGTTGCGCGAAGCCGTCTGAGGCGACAATTCCGGGATTCAATTTCTGGTTTTGCTCAATGTCAATTTATCTTGCCATATCACCCATTCGGGTGAGCGACATTGCGCGGCAGTTTGCTATGTCTTTCGCAAGAGCCAAAGGTTCTCCTGAGACCCCACCATCCGGTTTCCTGTACCGGATGGAATGCCTTGCGAGGCCGCTGCCGTGGCCTCGCAAGGCTTTCTTTTTCCGGGTTCATAGGGTTGCGCGGCGGTTTGCATTGGCAATTGTGTCAGGGGAGTAAGCCTCTTTCCGTCATACCGGCCTTGAGCCGGTATCCAGCCAGCCCAAGTCCTTGGGCTGAAAGGACTCTTCCCGTCGCGCGATAGCCGCGTCGACTGGATTCCGGCTCAAGGCCGGAATGACGGAGAGAGGCGACGCAGCCAATCACTGTAAACACTGGCATGCTGCAACTGCCCGCGCAGTGTGCGAGTTTCTCGGCCCATGATGCATGGAGGCCACCATCACTCACCCTGGCACAAGCCGCAACCTTGTGCCCCAGGGGTCGATCGCTTCCACGACATTATTCTCCATCTCCACCAGCACATAACCCGCGGCCCGTAGCCGTGTTTTCTGCGCCTGGAGATCGGTGGGGTTGCGAACGGTGATTGAAAACCAGTCGAGGCCGGTTTCCATGGCGTTGCGTTCCTTTGCGCCACGGCTGTTCCAGGTATTCACCGCCAGATGGTGGTGATAGCCACCGGAAGAGAGAAAAGACGCGTCGGAACGCGCATCCTGTGTCGGTTTGAGGCCGACGGCCTCTTCGTAGAAGGCGCGGGCAGCGGCGATGTCCCCAACTCGCAGGTGGATGTGGCCAATGCGCATTCCCGCGGGGGCGACGTCATAATCACTGTTTTTGGTATCGGTCAGCTTTACGAGATCATCGACATCGAGAGGCTCGGTGCCCATTTTAACCACGTTGCCGCTCCACACCCATGTGTCCGTGGGACGATCGCTGTAGACCTCGATGCCGTTACCTTCGGGATCGTTGAGATAGATCGCCTCGCTGACATTGTGATCGGCAAAGCCCGTCAGAGGCACCTGCTTCAGCGCCGCATGCACCAGCCAGCGCGCCAGATCCTTGCGGGAGGGCATCAGATAGGCGACGTGGAACAGGCCGGCAGAGGTGGGGCTCTCGAAATCCGCTGCGGGCTTGTGATCGAGATCGAGCAGCGGGACGGTCCCGACACCCAGCGTCACGCCCCTTGCCGTGCGTTCCACTTCGTTCATACCCAGCACCGAACGGTAATAATCGATCATCGGATCGAGTTCGCGCACGCGCAGCGCCGCCTTGCCGATATGCATCGGCGTCGTCAACGCAAAGGGCAGGGTGGGATCGACGGCGGCGGAAGCTCCGCCCTCGGCTCTTAGCGCACCGGCAAGGGCGGTGGCGGCGCAGGAAATTCCGGCAAATTTGAGCGTGTGGCGGCGGGTAAATTGCATGAATAATCTCTTTGTCGGCGATTTGAATGGCTTAGGTAACACTCCGTTTCAGCGCACTACACGAATGCGTCAATGCTGCTGTTATGTCCTGTTTAAGGCAATTCTGGCGCGCAATTCGCCGCAATTATGCTGCACTGCGATGTAAACTACGCGTTGCGGCGTTCCCAACGTGCCGCCAATGCTGTAGATGATAGAAAAATGACAACGCTTCTGGGTGGAGAGCGTGGAATGAAAAAATGGGTTTATACCTTCGGCAACGGTGCTGCCGAAGGCCGGGCAGGTGACGTTGCGATATTGGGCGGCAAGGGCGCAAACCTTGCCGAAATGGCAAGTCTCGGCCTTCCCGTTCCCCCCGGCCTCACCATCATTACCGACGCCTGCGCGCTTTATCACAAGAACGGCCGCGATCTCCCGGATGACCTGAAGCTTCAGGTCATGGCCGGCCTGCATGGTATGGAAATCGTGACCGGCAAGACCTTCGGCGGCAGCCAGTCGCCACTGCTCATCTCCGTCCGTTCCGGCGCGCGCGCCTCCATGCCCGGCATGATGGACACGGTGTTGAACCTTGGTCTCAACGACCGCACCGTCGAGGCATTGGGCCACGATGCGGGCGACGCGCGTTTTGCCTGGGACAGCTATCGCCGCTTCATCCAGATGTATGCTGATGTCGTCATGGGTCTCGACCATGAAATGTTCGAGGAAATCCTCGAAGATGAAAAAGGCCGGCTTGGCCATGAATACGATACGGACATGTCGGCGGTCGAATGGCAGCACGTCGTTTCGCTCTACAAGAAGCTGATCGAAGATGAGCTCGGCGAAGCCTTCCCGCAGGATTGTCACGTCCAGCTTTGGGGCGCAATTGGCGCCGTGTTCGCCAGCTGGACCAACCACCGTGCCGTGACCTATCGGCACCTGCACAATATTCCCGGCGACTGGGGCACGGCCGTTAACGTTCAGGCCATGGTCTTCGGCAATCTCGGCTCGTCCTCGGCAACCGGCGTCGCCTTTACCCGCAACCCCTCGACAGGCGAGGCGGAGCTTTACGGCGAATTCCTCGTCAATGCGCAAGGCGAAGACGTGGTGGCGGGCATCCGCACGCCGCAATCCATCACCGAGGCCGCACGCTTGGCCTCCGGCTCCGACAAGCCATCCATGGAAAAGCTGATGCCGGAAGCCTTTTCCGAATTCCTGGCGATCTGCAAGCGGCTGGAAACCCACTACCGCGACATGCAGGATCTTGAATTCACCATCGAGCGCGGCAAGCTCTGGATGCTGCAGACCCGCTCCGGCAAGCGCACCACTCGCGCCGCCATGAAAATCGCGGTCGATATGGTGGAGGAAGGGCTGATTTCGCAGGACGAAGCCGTCTGCCGCATCGAGCCGTCGTCGCTCGACCAGCTGCTGCATCCCACCATCGATCCCGGCACATCCCGTCCCATCATCGGCTCCGGCCTGCCCGCCTCTCCGGGGGCGGCAACGGGTGAGATCGTCTTTACCGCGGAAGAGGCGGTCGCCGCCGAAGCCGAGGGGCGTCGCGTCATTCTGGTACGCATCGAAACCAGCCCGGAAGATATTCACGGCATGCATGCCGCCGAAGGCATTCTGACGACGCGCGGCGGCATGACCAGCCACGCCGCCGTGGTGGCGCGCGGCATGGGCATTCCCTGTGTCACCGGCGCCGGCTCCATGCGGGTCGATATGCGCAACAGGGTGCTGATCGGCGTCGGCTGCATGCTGAAGCGGGGGGATGTCATCACCATCGACGGTTCCTCCGGCCGGGTGCTGAAAGGCGAGGTGCCGATGACGCAGCCGGAACTCTCGGGTGATTTCGGCAAGCTGATGGAGTGGGCGGACAAGCTGCGCCGGATGACCGTGCGCACCAATGCGGACACGCCCGCCGACGCCCGCGCCGCGCGCGCCTTTGGCGCTGAGGGCATTGGCCTCTGCCGTACCGAACACATGTTCTTCGAGGGCGATCGCATCCATGTCATGCGCGAGATGATCCTGGCCGAAAGCGAAAAGGGCAGGCGGGCGGCGCTCGATGAGCTTCTGCCGATGCAGCGCTCGGATTTCACCGAACTTTTCCAGATCATGCACGGCCTGCCGGTGACGATCCGCCTGCTCGACCCGCCACTGCACGAATTCCTGCCGAAGACGGATGGTGAAATCGTCGAGGTTGCCGCCGCCATGGGCATGCCGCAGACGGTGTTCCGCCAGCGGCTGGATGCGCTGCACGAATTCAACCCCATGCTCGGCCATCGCGGCTGCCGTCTCGCCATCTCCTACCCGGAAATCGCCGAAATGCAGGCCCGCGCCATTTTCGAAGCGGCCGTTGCGGCGGCGCGCATTACCGGCGCGCCCGTCGTGCCTGAGATCATGGTGCCGCTGGTTGGCCTGCGTTCGGAACTGGATTATGTGACTGCGGTCATCGACGGCGTCGCCGCGGCGGTGGCGAAAGAAACCGGCATGGAGATCGAATATCTCACGGGAACCATGATCGAGCTGCCGCGTGCGGCTCTGCGCGCACATGTCATTGCCGAAGCGGCCGAGTTCTTCTCCTTCGGCACCAATGATTTGACGCAGACGACCTTCGGCATTTCCCGCGACGATGCGGCGCGTTTCATCAATACCTATCAACGTAAGGGCATCATCGAACGCGACCCGTTCATTTCGCTCGATTTCGATGGCGTGGGTGAATTGATCCGCATCGCCGCCGAACGCGGCCGCCAGACGCGGCCAGAACTGAAGCTCGGTATCTGCGGCGAACATGGCGGAGACCCGGCCTCGATCCATTTCTGCGAAAATGCCGATCTTGATTACGTCTCGTGCTCGCCTTTTCGCGTGCCCATCGCCCGCCTAGCCGCCGCGCAGGCGACGCTTGCCGCGCGGGCGGAAGAAGGGCAGGTGGCAAGCAATGTCGCCTTTATCCCCGTCAGGGGTTCTGTTGGACGATGATGCGCCGCTCCACCACCACGGGACGGTAGAACATGTCGCGGTTCATCTGCGCCTGCCAGGCACGGTTGTCGGCACGACGGTCCATTTCCAGATCGAGAAGGCAACCGGCCATCGGGTCAGTGCCGGGACGGAAACCGTAACCCCGGCATGTCGCCTCATCCCGAGCCCGGCGCTCTTCCGGTGTCAGCGTCTGGCATGCCGTGAGCGCCAGCATGGCGGCAAGCGCACCGAAGACGATGGAAAAGCGCATTTTGTTTCTCCCTGATATGACAGCCGTACGGCACTTATTGCCGAGATTGATACGCCTGTTTTAGGACGGGGAAAAGCCGCGGCAGGGTGGAAAGTTGCGTTCGGTTCGAGAACATACCAGTCGTCAAGTCTGCTTGGAACGCGCCATTTCAGCGCGCATCCAGCTTGAATCCCCCCATGTCGAGAGCCAGATCATCAGGTCGGTTAGAAAGCCGATAATCGGAAGAAGAAGCTTGTGAGCCAGACCGCGTGTCGCCTGGTTTTTTTCGGCTTCCCGTAAATGCGCCAATTCCTGTTCCTGGATAGAAGCGATGAGCCTGTAAAGCTCGCGATCTCCCGTTTGCAAGAAGGCCAATTGATCGTCCAGATGGCGGTGAACGGTGCTTTCAACGGCTTCGGTGCAAATCCAGATCATGTTGCGTCCACCCAGCGCGGTCAGAAAACCGAGCAGGAAACCTCCGAGGCTCCAAAATGCCATGACGCGACAAGGCCTTGCGTCTCTGGATGGCATGGCTTCTCTGAACAGGCGGCAATGATCGATCTCGTCTTCCCGCATCTCCTGCAGAGGGGGTACAATGTCCGGAAACAGCCGGCGAGCCATCCATATCTGCGCGCCGTAGATGCGAATAGCGCCAAACTCTCCGGCGTGATTGACCTTGAGAATACGCCGAACGGTAAGAGCCGGGTCGTGTTTACCTAGACTGTCGGACATGTGAAATGCTACCTCAGCCTACTCCCGTTCACACGAACACGGCACAAATCGCTTCTGCTTTTTTGGTAGGGGCTAGCCGCCCCTTTAGTCCAGTTCCATAGTCTCACACAACAACAAATAAATTACACGATCGGTGATGACGACCAAGGCTAGGCGTTCATTGCAGCCGCGCAAGCTTTGCTGGCGGCTGCAATGACGACGGTTTCGCCAAGATGATGACTTCATCGGTAGCGTTCGTCATCGAGGCAGGGACGTGATGCGCAGGGAGCAATCACGTTCATTGCTTTGCTCAGGCCGTCGCCACTTCACGGTCATCGAGTGCGTCGATGTCCTTGGCGTTGTTATAAACGGCCTCGTTGAGAATGCCCTCACGCTTGGCGACAATGGTGGGCACCAGCGCCTGTCCGGCGACGTTGACCGCGGTGCGGCCCATGTCCAGGATCGGGTCGATTGCGAGCAGCAGGCCCACACCTTCGAGCGGCAGTCCGAGTGTGGAGAGCGTCAGCGTGAGCATAACCACCGCGCCGGTCAGTCCGGCCGTTGCGGCGGAACCGAGCACCGAAACGAAGACGATCAGCACATATTCCTGAATGCCGAGGGGCACCTGGAAGAACTGCGCGATGAAGATCGCCGAGATTGCCGGATAGATTGCGGCGCAGCCGTCCATCTTGGTCGTGGCGCCGAGCGGCACGGAGAAGGCGGCATATTCGCGCGGCACGCCGAGGCTCTTTTCCGTCACGGTTTCGGTGACGGGCAGTGTGCCGATGGAGGAACGCGAGACAAAGGCGAGCTGGATGGCCGGCCATGCGCCCGCAAAGAAGCGCGAGGGCTTCAGGCCATGCGCGAGAAGCAGCGCCGGGTAAACGACGAAAAGCACCAGTGCGAGACCGATATAGACGGCCGCTGCATACCAGCCGAGCTGCGACAGCGTGGTCCAGCCATATTGGTCAACTGCGCGGCCAAGCAGGCCGATGGTGCCGATGGGGGTAAGGCGGATGACCCACCACAGGATTTTACGCACGATGGCGAGCAGCGACTGGTTGAAGGCGAGGAACGGCTCCGCCGCCTTGCCGGCTTTCAGCGCCGCGACACCGAAGGCAATCGACACCACCAGCAACTGCAGGACGTTGAAATTCAGCGAGGTGCTGGCCGCGCCATTGCTGATTTTGGTAGATGCTTCGAGGCCGAAGACGTTGGCCGGGACGAGACCCTTGAGGAAGTCCAGCCAAGAACCGGTGGAGGACGGTGCTGCGGCTGCCGTATTGGCGATCGCCGTGTTGACGCCCGGCTGGATGACAAGACCGAGCACGATGCCGATGACGACCGCGATCAAAGCGGTGATGGCGAACCAGAGCAGCGTCTGCCAGACGAGCTTCGCCGCATTAGAGAGGTTCTTGAGATTGGCGATGGAGGCGACGATGGCGGTAAAGATCAGCGGCGGCACGAGTGCGCGCAGCAGCTGGACGAATATGCTGCCGATGGTCTGCAGCGTCACCGAGAGCCAGTTGGGGCTACCGGCGGCGTCGGGGCCGATATTGCGGGCAACAAGGCCAAGCAGCAGGCCGATGACCATGGCTATCAGAACCTGAAAGCCAAAATTGCGATAAAAGGGTTTATGCCCCGAGGGGCGGGCAGAGGTCGTTGCCTGTGACATGACATGTCTCTTTATTGTGCAAGAAAGCGAGAATGTTGCATTTTTTACAAGCATTCTCGAGGGAGGTCGCCGAGAATACGCCGATTTCCTCAGCAATTAAGGGATGAACGTGCGTATTTGTTGCATTGTCGGGGAATTATTCTCTGACGCTACGGCAATGCGGAAAAATATTCCTGCTTCTTGTTGGCTTGGCCTCTCAGTCCGTCGCGCAGGGAAAGTCATGCCAATTGCGCCGACGTCATCCTCGGGCCTGTCCCGAGGTCTGCCGATATATTGATTTTTATTGGAGGTAGTTAGATCCTCTGCACAGAGCCGAGCATGACGTTGAGCGAGTCTTCACCCTTAATCACCGACCTCAAGGAAACTGCGACCTGTCCGGAAATTTAACCCGGACAGAAGTGGATCATACCCGGAATGGCGGAAGAGAGGTCTTCGGGGGGCACGCTTTACCCGCAGATCGCCCCCTCCTTTGTTTTCCTCGCCGCAATTCCGGTCTATGACATCATATGCAGGTGATTCCCTGCCAGAACCCGGGTGCAACGCCTCTTAGCCAATGCGATCTAACGGATATCCGCTTCCATGACTGTGCGTTTCGTCCGGCCTTTTTCGGTTGCAGCCTATCTTTCCCGCTATCTGGGCCTGGCGGCACTGGCGCTTTTTCTCATCGCCGCCGGCATCCACCGTTTCGGGCCGCTGACGACGCCTGATCTTGTCGGGCTGCTCCTCATTGCCGCAGGCATCGCTTTTCTTGCCGTGCTTCTGGCGCTGATCGGCCTTGAGCGGCTGTGGACCAGAGGCGCACGCGGCGGCCTTTCGGCGCTGGCGGCGCTGCTTCTCTCGGCCTTGCCACTCGGCGTTGTCGGCTACGGCGCCTTTCTTTATTGGCAGCAGCCGAAGATTTACGACATCTCCACTGACCTGAGCGATGTGCCGGAGTGGCTGGCGACACCGGCCGCCAACCAGCAATGGCTGGTGCGGCCCGCGACCATTACCAAGGCTGATCGCGATGCGCAGATGGAGGCCTATGCCAGCCTTGCCGGGCGCCGTTATGAAGGCGCGATAGACCGCATCTACGCCGCCGCCAAAAAAATGGCCGCCTCCCAGAACATCCGCATTACCCATACGAAGGGTGTGATCGGGGCGGAGGATGCCCCTGCCGTCGGGGTGCCAGCACAGGACAGGCAGCAGCCCGCCGACGATGCGCCGGTGGAAGACCTGCCCTCCATCGTGCCCGTGCCCATGGCCCGCCCGACCGACGCGCCTTTGCCCACCTTCTTCAACGGCAGCGGCGTGGTGCTGATGCAGGGTGAAACCCGCACCCGCATCTGGGGCCTGCGCTTCGATATCCTCATTCGCCTGAAGGAAGAGGCGGAAACTACCATCGTCGATGTCCGCGTCGCCTCCCGCTACGGCCCGCACGATCTTGGCATGGGTGCGGCGATTGCCGAGGCCTATCTCGATGCTCTGGATGCGGAGATGCAGGGTCTGAACGATAATTGAGGCCGGAAGGCAAAGCTACACGTCGGCCGAATGGATCGCGACGTCGCCGCTCGTTTCTTCTCCCCGCCGAGGAGGAGGTGGCCCGAAGGGCCGGATGATGGGGTAACGGCGGAGATTTTCGGAGAGCTTGCCCCCTCATCCCGCTGCCGCGGACTTCTCCCCGGCGGGGAGAAGAAACAGGTGGCGCCCGCTCGTTCGCCATCGAACGGGCGGCGAGCATGAAAGCATCTTGAGAATTCGCAGATTAAAACGCCGTCACCCCGGAAAATACTCACCAGTGAGCGAAGGCACGCCATCCGTCCGAACCTCGCCCTTCTCGATCAGATCCTCGATATGCGCCAGCACGGAAAGTGCCGCCGCCCCATGCAGACGCTTGTCGGTGCTGGCATAGATCACCTTCACCATGTCGGCGATCAGCCTGTCGCCGTCCCTGATCCGCTTCAACACCGCCTTTTCCCGCATGCGGCGGTGGGCGCGCAAGCCCCGCATGAAGGCGGCAGGATCGGTGACCGGGCCGCCATGGCCTGGCAGGAACAACCGGTCGTCGCGGGTCAGCAACCGCTCCAGTGAAGCCATATAGTCGCTCATCGCCCCATCAGGCGGCGCGACGATGGTGGTAGCCCAGGCCATGACGTGATCGGCCGAAAAGACAATGCCGCTGCCCTCAAGCGCAAAGGCGGCGTGGTTGGCGGTGTGGCCCGGCGTATGCAGCGCCGTCAATGTCCAGCCGTCGCCGGAAAGGCTCTGCCCGTCGCCCAGCGCAATGTCGGGCGCGAAAGCCGTATCGGAACTTTCGGCAAAGGGATTGGTCTCGCCCACATGCAGTGGCCGGGCGGCGCGGTGCGGGCCTTCAGCCACCGTCAGCGCCCCGGTCGCCTGCGCCAGCCTGCGGGCAAGCGGCGAATGATCGCGATGGGTGTGGCTGACGAAGATGTGCGTGACTTCGCGCCCTTCGAGCGCGGCCATCAGCGCCCGAAAGTGCGCCTCATCCTCCGGGCCGGGATCGATGACGGCGACGGAACGGTCACCGACGATATAGGAATTGGTGCCATGGAAGGTGAAGGCGGAAGGATTGTTGACGGTGATGCGCTGGATGAGCGGGGCGACGGGAACCGCCTCGCCATAGGCCGGCTTGAAATCGAGATCGAATGCCGGGTCCGCCATCAAGACCTCCTGAATGAATGCCATGCCGCCAGTGCCGACGGCACCCGCCGCACAATCGCCAAGCCCTATCATGCCGTCTGCGGCGCGACATCCAAAAAGCTTGAATTTTGTGAAAAAATTGGTCGCCGGGTCATTGCCGCGCCGGGCAGGCTTTGCTAATCAGGCGCGGTTCAGGCAGCGGCGTTTCGCTTTCGCTGCCCTGTTGGGGCGTCGCCAAGCGGTAAGGCACCGGTTTTTGGTACCGGCATTCCCAGGTTCGAATCCTGGCGCCCCAGCCACCTCATAAAACGCCATAAAAATCAATAACTTAGTGCAGAGATGGCGTCGCCGGTAGTACACGCCGGTAGTACACATTGGATGGACAACTAAGGCTGGCGTTTTGTCCTTTACACCTCATGTCTGGCTGCTATCGTCGCCGCATTGATTTGGGGACATACTGGTGGCAAGAGAAAATAATGGTGACCTCGGCTTCACGGCCGAGCTTTTCAAGGCGGCTGACAAACTTCGAGGCAATCTTGAGCCCTCGGAATACAAGCACGTCGCGCTTGGCCTGATCTTCCTGAAATACATCTCCGATGCCTTCGAGGGGCTTCATGCGAAGCTCGAAGCGGACGAGTATGCCGATGCGGAAGACCCGGAGGAGTATCTCGCCGAGAACGTCTTCTGGGTGCCGAGGGAGGCCCGCTGGACCTATCTCCAGGCCAACGCCAAGCGCCCGGAGATAGGCAAGCTGATCGACGAGGCGATGGAGGCGATCGAGAAGGCGCCCTCGAACGAGGGGCTGAAGGGCGTGCTGCCGAAGAACTACGCTCGCCCGACGCTGAACAAGACCATGCTCGGCGAGCTGATCGACCTGTTCTCCAACATCGGCATGCATGACAGCTCCGACAAGGCCAAGGACCTGCTGGGCCGCGTCTACGAGTATTTCCTCTCGGGCTTCGCCGGTTCCGAAGGCAAGCGCGGTGGCGAGTTCTTCACGCCCCGCTCGGTGGTGCGCACGTTGGTCGAACTGCTGGAGCCCTACAAGGGCCGCGTCTACGACCCCTGTTGCGGCTCGGGCGGCATGTTCGTGCAGTCGGAGAAGTTTATCGAGGAGCATGGCGGACGGCGGGACGACATCGCCATCTACGGGCAGGAGATCAACCACACTACGTGGCGCCTCGCCAAGATGAACCTCGCCGTGCAGGGCATCGATGCCGATATCCGCTGGAACAACGAGGGCAGCTTTCATCGTGACGAACTACCGGACCTGAAGGCCGACTTCATTCTCGCCAACCCGCCCTTCAACATCTCCGACTGGGGTGGTGAGCGATTGGCGGAGGATGCACGCTGGAAGTTCGGCTTGCCGCCCAAGGGCAACGCCAACTTTGGCTGGCTGCAGCACATCATCCACCACTTGGCCCCTCGCGGCACGGCAGGTGTGGTACTCGCCAACGGCTCGATGTCCTCGCAGCAGTCTGGTGAAGGCGATATCCGCAAGGCAATGATCAACGCCGATCAGGTGGATTGCATGGTGGCTCTGCCGGGGCAGCTGTTCTTCTCGACGCAGATACCCGCCTGTCTCTGGATACTGGCCCGCGACAAGAGCGCGAATGGCCACCGCGACCGGCGCGGAGAAATCCTGTTCATCGATGCCCGCAAGCTCGGCTTCATGGTGGATCGCGTGCGTCGCGAATTCACCGACGAGGACATAGAGAAGATCGCCGGCGCCTATCATCGCTGGCGTGCCAAGCCGGAAACGCGGGAGAAGAACGGCTGGGCGGACTATCAGAACGAACCCGGCTTCTGCAAGTCGGCGACCTTGGAGGAGGTGCGCTCGCACGGTCATGTCCTGACGCCGGGGCGCTACGTCGGTGCAGCGGATGCCGAGGATGATGGCATCTCGTTTGCGGAAAAGTTCGATGGATTGAGGGAGACGCTACTAGCGCAATTTGCCGAGGGGCGAGCGTTGGAGGAGCAAATAGATACAGCTCTCGGATCGGTTCAGGTAGATGCCAACTAAGCTGGGTGAGATTTGCCGTCTTGTGGGCGGGTTCGCGTTCAAGAGTGGAGACTTCGGGACAGAAGGCGTTCCTGTTATCAAAATTTCCGACGTTACCGGGGGCGGTACGGTCAACTACGATGGACTGCAACGTGTCCCTCAATTGGTCGCCCATCAGACCAAAAAATTCTCGCCTGCTCCGAGAGATACGCTTATCTCAATGACCGGAGCCAATGTAGGAAAGACCGCGCGAACTGGTTATGGTGACCCAGAAGCTAGGATCAACCAGCGAGTGGGGCGCTTTGTCCCCATTACGGAACTGCATTTTTCCAAGGACTACATCCACTATCTGGTCAGCCGCCCAGAGGCGTATCTTTATTTTGCCAACGCCGCTTACGGCTCGGCTCAGCCCAACATAAGCGGAGCGCTAATTGAGAGCCTCCCCATACCGGATATCCCGGCCGCGATTGCCAACAAGATAGGTGAATTGCTCGGTTGCCTCGACGACAAGATCGAACTGAACCGGCGGATGAACGAGACGCTGGAGGCAATGGCGCAGGCGATCTTCCGCGACTGGTTCGTCGACTTTGGCCCGACCCGCCGAAAGGTCGAGGGCGCATCCGATCCCGTCGAGATCATGGGCGGCCTCGTCACCGATGCCGAGTGCGCGCAGAAACTCGCCGATCTCTTCCCGGCAAGGTTCGGGGACAATGGGCTGCCGGAGGGGTGGGGCGCAGGAAGGCTAGAGGATGTGCTGGAGCTTGCTTACGGCAAGTCCCTACCAAAGGGTGATCGTCGGGATGGCCCATATCCTGTGTATGGTTCGGGCGGCATTGGTGGGTTCCATGATGCCGCACTAGTTAAGGGGCCGTCTGTAGTCGTTGGCAGGAAAGGCACGGTAGGCAGCCTGTACTGGGAGGATCGTGACTTCTATCCCATCGACACCGTCTTTTATGTGAAGTCGGAAAAACCGATGACCTACTGCTACTACCTCCTGCAGACACTGGGCCTTGATGGCATGAATACGGATGCCGCTGTGCCGGGCCTAAACCGCAGCAACGCATATCGACTTGATGTGGCGATGGCGAGTGCAGCGATTGTTCGGGAGTTCGGGCATATGGCCGGGCTTCTGCGGCAGAGGATTACTTCAAACGAGATAGAAAGCCGCACGCTCGCCGCCACCCGCGATCTCCTCCTCCCCAAGCTGATGTCCGGCGAAATCCGCCTTCGCGATGTCGAAGAACAATTGGAGGCCGCGCAATGACAACCTTCAACCTTTATTGTGACGAGAGCTGCCACCTTGAGAACGACCATATTCAGGTCATGGTTTGGGGCGCGGTCTATTGTGACTTGAAGGAGACCCGGCGTATTTCAGAACATATCCGAGCACTGAAAGAAACGCACGGCCTGAAGCGGAATTTTGAGATCAAGTGGACGAAGGTATCTCCCGCGCGGATTGCATTCTATCAGGAGGTTTTGCAATACGCTCTTGAAGAAAAATCCATTAATTTCCGTGGATTACTTGTCGCTGATAAGTCAATTCTCGATCATGGCAGTTTTACCCAAACACATGACGAGTGGTATTACAAGATGTATTTTACGATGTTAAAGTACATATTCACGCCAGGGCATAAATACAGGGTCTATCTGGATATCAAGGATACCCAAGGTGGAGCGAAGACCCGGCAACTTCATGAAGTACTTGCCAACAGCCTGCATGATTTCGACCGTTCTTGCATCGAACGGGTGGAGCAAATTCGCTCCCATGAAAGCGAGTTAATGCAGGTGGCGGACCTTATTATCGGAGCCATTGGCTACGCAAATAGGGGCCTCTCTAGCAGTGCAGGAAAGAGTGCGCTTGTCGAGCAACTGAAGGCGGTCTTGGGCTCCCGAGCCCTTTCGACCACTTCTACCTTTGGGTCGCAGAAATTCAATCTTCTCGCATGGTCGCCCAAGGGTTACGGTAAATGAGCCTGCCGGACCTCGTGCTCTTCTCCGACTTCGATGGTTGTCAATCGGCGTCGTAACGGGACCCCTTATCGGCTCCCAAAAGGGACCCCTGCCTCTAGTTGCATCGGGTCAGCGCGCGTAGGCCCGGGGCTCTCCATTTAGCGCAAGGGCCTGCGGGCGCGGGTTGTTTGTCTTTTCGGCTTTAGCTTTGAGAGCGGTTTTTAAAGCGCCAGGATTCGTTCCCGGTTTCCACGATCTCGCAATGGTGGGTGAGCCTGTCGAGCAGAGCGGCGGTCATCTTGGCGTCGCCGAATACGGCCGGCCACTCGCCGAAGGCCAGGTTCGTCGTGACGATGATGGACGTCCGCTCGTAGAGCCTGCTGATGAGGTGGAAGAGGAGCTGGCCGCCCGCCTGGGCAAATGGGAGATAGCCCAGTTCGTCCATGATGACGAAGTCGAGCCTGGTGATGAAGTCGGCCAGCCGTCCCTGTTTGCCGCTACGTGCCTCCGTCTCGAGCCGATTGACGAGGTCGACGACGTTGAAGAAGCGGCCGCGTGCGCCATTGCGGATCAGAGCACGAGCAAGGGCGATGGACAGGTGAGACTTTCCCGTGCCGGTTCCGCCGACCAGAACGATATTGTGCTGCTCGGCGAGGAAGGCCCCGGTTGCGAGTTGGCGCACCAGGCCTTCGTTGACCGGCGTGTCGGTGAAGTCGAAGTCGTCGATGTCCTTGGCCAGCGGCAGCTTGGCGACGGTGATCTGGTATTTGATGGAGCGCGCTTGCTTCTCGGCGATCTCCGACTGAAGCAGGTCACCGACGATGCGCGGCGGTTCGTGCTGTCGCTTGATGCCGGAGGCCATGATCTCGTCATAGGCGCTACGCATGCCGAACAGCTTCAGCGTGCCCATCATGTCGAGGATTTGGGATCGTTCCATATCAGCTTGCCCTCCTCAGGCTGTCGTAACGGGCGCAGTCGGCCAGAGGCTCATGGGTCAGGCGAAGCGCATCGGGGATGGAAAGGATGGCGGCCGGCTGCGGATCACGCTTGCGGGCCAGAATGTTGATGATGACGGCGGCCGAGAACACGCCCTGATCGATCGCCTCCTGGCAGGCCGCTTCGACGGCGGGGAGCCCGTCCAGGCCCACGCATTCGAGGATCGACACCATCTGCCGGTCGCCGTCATGCATTGCCTTCAGCCGGCGGCGCACCTTCTCCATGGCGGCGGGCAAAACCCAGTCGTGGAACGGCGCACCGTTGCGCAGTGCTCCCGGTTTGCGGGTCAGGACCGGCACGTAATGCCAGGGATTATAGATCGTCTCGCCACGGCCGAAGCAGCGATCGTGTTGGCCGATTTCCACGCCATCCTGCCGGATGACGATGCGATCTGCATAGGCATGTATCTCGGCAGGGCGGCCGACTGCCGTAGACAGTACCGAGTATTTGTTGTTGTCGAAACGCACGAGGCAGGTCTTGCCGATCGAGGCCTGCACAGCGTGGAAGCCGTCGAATTTGCCGGGATAGCCGACCAGGTGCGGCCGCTCCGCATCGAACACCTCCCAGATCGTGC
This sequence comes from Agrobacterium sp. FDAARGOS_525, assembly GCF_003938925.1. Classification (NCBI taxonomy): domain Bacteria; kingdom Pseudomonadati; phylum Pseudomonadota; class Alphaproteobacteria; order Hyphomicrobiales; family Rhizobiaceae; genus Agrobacterium; species Agrobacterium sp. FDAARGOS_525. The sequence goes on from NZ_RKIU01000003.1 coordinate 1,903,486, forward strand.
GCTCCGTCTGATCGACGTGCTTATGAGCGCGGGCGTAACTGATGCACTTGTCCAGCAACCAGCCATTCAGTTCATCGTAGGATTTGAAGCGCAGTCGCGGCGTGAAGAAGCGTTCGCGCACCAGATTGACCTGGTTCTCGACCTGGCCTTTCTCCCACCCCGACGCCGGCGTGCAGGCCACCGGTTCGATCAGGTAATGGCTGCACATCTGTAGGAAGCGGCGATTGTATTGCCGTTCCTTGCCGACGAAGACCGTCTCCACCGCGGTCTTCATATTATCATAGATGCCGCGCGTGCAGGCCCCGCCGAAGAAAGCGAACGCCCTGTCATGGGCGTCGAAGACCATCTCTTGCGTCTCGCGCGGATAGGCTCTCACATACATCATCCGGCTGTGGCAGAGCCGGATATGCGCAACCTTCACCGTCGTCGTCACGCCGTTCAGCACGACAATCTCGTGGCTCCAGTCGAACTGGTAGGCCTCGCCCGGCGCGTAATAGAGCGGCACATAGGCTTGCGCCGTCACGGACCCGCGCTCCTTCGCCCATGTTCGGGCGTAACGCCGGACTGTGTCGTAACCGCCCTCGTAGCCGAGGTCGCGCAAGTCCTCGAATATCCGGATCAGTGTCAGCCGTTCGCGAGAAGATTTGGCCTCATTGGCGAGGAGCATTCCATCGAGCTGACCGCGCCAGGGGCCGAGCTTCGGCTGAGGTTGACGGGTCCGTTCGTATTTGAACTCCGTCTCATCGGTGCGCAAAACCTTCCGCACCACTTTCCGCGATATGCCCAACTCCCGGCAGATCGCCTTGATCGACTTGCCCTGAACATGGGCTAGCCGCCGTATCTTCAGAATTGTTTCCACAATAAGCATCCGAACAAAAAGCCTCCGATGAAACCGGAGGCTGTTGTAACCCCATTGCAAATGGGGGTCCCGTTTGGACGCCGATCACCCCATGTGCGGGGTCCTTATTCCATGCCTAATCACAGGCGATCCGGAGCGTAGACCAGCGGAAGTCAGCGTCTGATATAGTCGCCTGCTCGAATTGCTGGAACAATGCGCGAAGGCATCCAGCCATGAAGCACGATATCGGCTTCAAGGAAGATGTCGACGATATCGAGAAATTCGAAGACGCCGGTGTAGTCTCGTGCGTAACCGGAGAGATCGTCAACGGCTTCCTATGAGAGCAATGCGAATGGCCCTTGGACTTCTGTGCCCATGGCAACCATTGATATTGTCCATGGAGTTTTCAGCTTGCAAAGAAATTCGCGGAAGTCTCCCATTTTGCCAGGCTTCAGGCCGAGTTGCGGGCAGATGTCCCCAGCAAAGCCGTGTAATGTTCCCTTGATCTCGACAAACCGCATGGAGACGCGCATCAACTATCGAAATACGTGATGATACCAACCACACCTCGAACGCGGCTCCACGGTCGATAGCCAGTAAGAAAAACACCGATCTGAAAACAAAGCCGCCGAAGATCGCTCAACGGGGCGGTGAAGGTCGTCTGAGGCGGAACGGGTTAGGCCACGTTCGGTGCTTGGAGACGCTCGCCGTCGCCTGATGAGCCGCTTCTTTGCGTACGGAGTATGGCAGAACAATCGGAAGATTGAACCATTGTTTCAGGCGGCAACGGCAATTTCCCGCTCGATTTCCGGGTACCTTATAGCCTCGACTACCTGCTGCAGCGCGCGAATGTCCAAGCCGTCGGGATTGTAGGTGCCGAACGTGATGCCCTCCCGATCATGGCCGACGACCTGCGCCACCTCTGTTTGAGGAAGTCTTGCACGCTCAAGTACCTTGATTGCGCTGCGCCGAAAAGAATGAAAGTCCACCCGATCTTTCCCAGTTCGTTCGTCAGGACGCACGATCTTCAACTTCCTCCGGTACTCGGTAAAGCGTTTTGATATGTACCACGACCGCTTGCCATCGGGGCCTCCCGGCTTCAGCGCGGGAAATAGCCACTCGCTCTTGTGATGCCGCATGAACTCGAGCAAGCCAGCGGCGATGAGGCGGGAATGGATGGGCACCTTCCGATCACCCGCCTCGGACTTGGCGTTCGTGATGTCGAAATACCAGACGTCGTCCTCCTGCTTGATGTCGGCGACCTTCCGGTCGCACATCTCGTTCAACCGCATGCCGCTGTACGCGGAGATGAGGCAGAGCCAAGCAAGGGTGTTAGGGTGGCTCTGTTGTTTGGGGCGAACCTCCGGCTGGGTGGCGAGGAGCTTTTTCATTTCCTCGATAGCGAACGGCAGCTTCTGAGTTTTCCGCTTCTCACCGGTCTTACGGTATTGCTCTTCCCACGGGTTCTCGCCCGACAGCCGGCCACGCTGCTTAGCCCACTGCCAAACCATCGAGAGGGCGGTGGCATACCGGTTGACCGTCCTGTTGCGCAGACCAGTCTCATGGTTGCCGAACTCTTTGAAGATGTCGTCGAACGTCCGCTGCTTCGTTTGCGGGCTCCGGCCCCAATGGGGATCAAGCGTGGCAATCTTATCGAGAAAGTCGGCCGCCTGTTTCCGATTAACCTCATGTAGGAACGGCTTCCCCGCCCATTGGTCGAACAGGCGATAAACCGCTTCGTACTGACCACGCGTTTGCTCCGTGAGCTTGGCGGACGGGTCGCGTTGAACTTCCTCGATGTATCGGCGCGCGGCCTCGGCGAACGCCTCCCCAGCCCCCTGTCGCTTCTTCAAGCTGACTGGCTCAAGGGTCTCCATGTCGATACCATTGCGTCCGAACACGAGAGGCGGCCTGATGGTTCTTCCGCCGAGCGCGGCCCTGCGCCCGAATGCTGCCGCGATGCGTGCCGAAGCGAGCGCATAATCCAGATCGCTAAGCTTTGGGTCCTCCAGTTTCTCAGCTTCAAGCTCGGCGAAGATGTCAAGGTTCTCCTCGCCCTCGTTGTATTCGGCCAGGACTTTCAGTGTATCTTGGTACTCTGCCTGCGCCTTTTCCTCAATCTCGGCAGGCGTCCACGTACGCTTGCCACGGAGCACATCAAATTGGGCGCTCCAGTGCGCAACCAGCGGCCAGCGGTCTTTCTGCGCCTGTGACAAATCACGGGTATGTAGCGATTTCACAATGTTGGACTTACCCATCTTATCGATCAAATCGGCAGGTACCTTCATTGCGAAGTACCAGCCTTGCCGCCGCTGCTTGAGGTATCGAGTGTCAGCCATTTGCTCCTCGGTAGTACACGCTGGTGGTACACGTTGGTAGCTCATGGCGAAGGGATAAGTCAATAAGCGCAATGATTTCTTGGGGCTTACTTGGGAGTAAGTGGGGCTCCTGGCGCCCCAGCCACCTATCCCCAAGTCAAAACAGTGTTCGCAGGTCCCGGCGACCGTCAATAATGCGAACTATTTCCACGGAGCGTATGTTCTCACCATTGGTATCCGGCACGGTTTCGTAGAGAATGATGTAGGGCGCTTCAACCAGCATGCGGGCGGATGGAAAAATTTCCGGGTGGCGCTCGCCGAGGTGGGGATGCTCGATCAAGCGCTCCGCTTTGGCGCGAAACCGCGCGAAATACCGCTCCGCCGCAAGGGTATGCAATTTACCAATGTCGATGTAGATTTTCTTCACATCGCTGCGCGCGCGGGGCGACCAGACAAGTTTAATGGTCACGATTTTTCAACGAAGCCAGTTCTGCACGCGCTTCATTGAGCGCCTCGTCAAAATCCACTTCGGTTGAATTGCCACTGGCTTTGCCTTCGGTCCATAATGTGCGCAGCTTGGCAATGTCGTCGCGTCGCTGAACCCATTTTGCAGACCAGTCACGCATCGCTTCACGGATGACTTCGCTGCTGCTGGCATAAGCCCCGCTTTCCACGGCATCACGCAAGATTTCGGCGTGCTGGGGTGTCATCGAGACGCTGATTTTTTCCACATTGGCCATCTAAGATCTCCATCGATTTGGTAGCAATTATTACCACCAAAGAGATTGGCCGACCAGATATTTCAGTATGCAGAATTGGATCGACAAAAAACGCCGCGCATCCAGAGACACGCGGCGTCCAATCCTAAATCGCACCTAAACCTTAAAGCGCGATATCCGGCACCTTCTTCACCGGCGCACCCGCAGGCGCCGAGCCAGCTGCCTTCAGCGCTTCAAGATCGATCTGCGGCGGGGTCGGCAGCTGCAGGTGTTCGGCGGTGTAGGCCCATTCCTGCTGTACCTTTTCCGGGTCGTCATTGAGCTTGGTGCCGTAGCTCGGCACGATCTGGCGCAGCTTCGTCTGCCATTCCGGCGTTGCCACCTTGTCCTTGAAGACTTTTTCCAGAACGCTGAGCATGATCGGCGCTGCGGTGGAAGCGCCCGGCGAAGCGCCGAGCAGGCCGGCGATGCTGCCGTCCCCAGCGGAGACGACTTCGGTGCCGAGCCGCAGCACGCCGCCCTTTTCTTCGTCGCGCTTGATGATCTGCACGCGCTGGCCTGCCTGCCACAGGCGCCATTCCCCCTGCTTGGCATTCGGGAAATATTCCTTCAGCGCAGCAAAACGGTCGTCATCCGACATCATCAGCTGGCCGGCGAGATATTCGACCAGCGGATATTCATCGATGCCGACGCGCACCATCGGCCAGGCATTGCTGGTTGTTACGGAGGAGACGAGATCGAAATAGGAGCCTTCCTTCAGGAACTTGGTCGAGAAGGTGGCGAAAGGTCCGAACAGGATGACGCGTTTGCCGCCCAGCACGCGGGTATCGAGGTGCGGCACCGACATGGGCGGCGAGCCCACCGAGGCCTTGCCATAGGCCTTGGCCAGATGCTGCATCGTCACATCGGGGTTCTCGTTGATGAGGAACGAGCCGCCGACAGGGAAACCGGCATAATCATCCGCTTCCGGAATGCCAGACATCTGCAGCAGATGCAGCGCGCCGCCGCCGGCGCCGATGAACACGAATTTCGCATCCACCACCTGTTCGGCATCGGTCTTGGTGTTGGTATAGGTCACGCGCCAGCTGCCATCGGCATTGCGCTGGATGTCGGAAACCTCGCTATTGACCTGCAGGTCGAAATTCTGGTCGCTCTGCAGATGCGAGACGAATTGGCGGGTGATTTCGCCAAATTCCATGTCGGTGCCGAGCGGCGACCAGGTTGCGCCGATCTTCTGGGAAGGATCGCGGCCTTCCATCATCAGCGGCACCCACTTCTTGATCTGCTCGGGATCGGTGGAGAACTCCATGCCCGCGAAAAGCGGGCTCGCCTTCAGCGCCTGATAGCGCTTTTCCAGATAGGCGACGTTCTCGTCACCCCAGACGAAGCTCATATGCGGCGTGTGGTTGATGAAGGAGCGCGGGTTCTTCAAAACGCCGTTGCGCACCTGCCATGCCCAGAACTGCCGGGAAATCTGGAAGGATTCGTTGATGTTGATCGCCTGGCTGATCTTGATGTTGCCCTTGTCGTCTTCGGGCGTGTAGTTCAGCTCGGCAAGCGCGGAATGGCCGGTGCCGGCATTGTTCCAGCCGTTGGAGCTTTCAAGCGCCACGCCATCCAGCCGCTCCAGCATCTGCATCGACCAGGTGGGCTCCAGCTCGCGCAGCCACACACCGAGCGTCGCGCTCATGATGCCGCCACCGATGAGAAGCACGTCGACCTTCTTGGCAGTCGTATTGGCGAGAAGCGCGGAAGAGGGCAGCGCTGCTGCGGCAAGTCCGGCGAGAGCACCACCAAGAACCTGTCTGCGGTTCATCGGCAATGCGTGGGAGAGGGAAGTTTCCTCGGAGAGATCAGTGAGCTGGGATTTGTCTTGATCGATGGGAGTCACGGCCATACCTGATTCTTGTTTTGTGTTAAAAACACTCCTCCCGATCGCCCCGTTATAGCAAAGCGCAAACCGGCACAACCCGGACTCATCCACTCCAGTTCAAGCGGTTTTGTGCGGATTTTGCCGTGGCGGACGGCCGATTTCACGGTTTTGCCGATTATCGTTTTGATGATTGTTAAGATAAGTCGCGGCTTTCAAACGGTTGAAAGCGTTCCCTGACGGGATTTTGCCAAAAACGCAGCGCCAGCACCCTTTCCACTGAGTTACGATCCGCAAGGTGCCGCTTCAGGCACAATTTTTTTCAGAATAATGACGGAAATCCCGAAAAAGTGAAAAGGCCCACCGGTTCGGGCAGGCCTTCGCGCATTTTGGCTTGTGGCTGACGATCAGTTGGCGGCGAGGAATTCCGCGCAGTAGCTCGGACCGTTGACGCCCGGGCGATCGGAGATCGTGCGGACGGCGGTGATCTTGTAATCGCTGGAGACGACCAGCTGCACCGTGCAGGAAAGGGAGGCGGTGCGGGCGGGCGAAATCTGCCGGCCTTTTTTGCCATCCTTGCCTTCTTCGAACTTCGCCGGAATCGTCGCCTTCTTGTAGCCGCCGCGCCAGTTGTAGACGGTGGAGCTGCCGCTTTCGGTGTCGCTCAGCGGCGGGCCGAATTTGGCGAAGAAAATACCTGCGGACTGGCCGACCCAACGGGTCTCAACCGGGCTCTTCTGGGTGAAGGAGGGCGTGGAGCCATCGGTGGCAGTGGTGCAGGCCGAGAGCGTAATGGCAAACGCTGCAAGCGTTACGCTGCGAAATAGCATGGTGAAATGTCCTTTGTGCCGTGTCCGGCATCCCGCCGGTCATTCCGTTCCCCTAGCAGATTTGGCGGCGGCGGGCAGGGGAGCTGTGCGGCCCGATGAAAATTTCCTGCCACAATTGCTTTTTTGTAACGTTTTGAAGCCTTCCGCCCGGTGCCGCCGGTGCCTGCCGGGGCTGTTCCAGCAGGTGGGGAAAACTTGTCATAAAAAATGCAATAAGCCGCTTGTCGAATGCCGGAGGCTGGTCTATAGAAGCGCCGCTGGTCACGGAGTGTAGCGCAGTCTGGTAGCGCACCACGTTCGGGACGTGGGGGTCGGAGGTTCGAATCCTCTCACTCCGACCAGCTAGAAGCCCGATAAATCAGCGGCTTGCAAAAAATCCCGATACTTGCTGAAAACCTCCATATCAAATCGTCATACATCAACCGGGCCGGTCGCATCAGAGCCGGTTTGAATGCATTCGTCGCCCATGCCTCGGAGCCCAGTTGGGTAGGCTGTCGCAACTTCCTGCGCTTCCAGTTTTCCGTATGCGCGAATAAAAGAGGCCCGTCGCTCCGCCAAGCGCCAGGCCCCAATGTCGCGGCCTGTTTCAGGGGACGCGCGACACGGACCGTCTTAGAAGTGTCAATTCAGGTCCACAATCCAAGAAGTTACCCGTGACAGTCGCGAGCCCCGAGTTTCAGGGCCATCGCCGTGATCAACTTATCGCGATCAAAAAAGAGGCCCGCTGCATTTTCAAGCAACGAGCCTCTGTTCGGCCGCTTGGCGGAGCGACCGAGGGCAAATTCGCCTTTTGCCCATGAACGCCGAATGAACGAGCGCCCTTCTGCGCCGCCGAGAAACAACCCGTAAAAATCCGCAAAGCAGATGGATCGGAAAGCTTCCTCAGCCGTTATCCAAACATACAACAATGGAGGATAACATGCTGAAGGGTATTGCACTGTGGGCTATGGGCGTTCCGATCTTCGTGATCATTCTGCTTTATATGTTCGTGTTTTAAGTCGCATCTGACGACTGGACCCAAACAAAAAGGCGACCACACCGTGGTCGCCTTTTGTCGTTCATGCCGGCATTCTCAGTCGAGATCGCTGATGAGCCGTGAGGCTGTTGCCGCATCCGTGCGCCGGATGTCGATCTCGTCGCGGTGCTTGGCAAGAAGCTCGCTCGCCAGCAGCTTTTCCGCGAGATCGGCAGGCAGCGAGAGAATGACCCGGTCGCCTTTTTCTTCCGTCGCGCCAGTATTGCGCTTTCCTGAAATCATGCCGCCCGCCACCGTATTGTTGGTGTCGGGGTCGATCAGGATGAAGGAACCCGTCGAGCGGTTCTGCTCATAGGGATCGAAGATCGCCGTCTCATCGAAGGAAAGCCTGACCTTGCCGATGGCGTTCATCGGAAGCGACGTTTCATGCGCCTGCCATTCGCCTTCCTTGAGGTTCAGCTGGCTGACAGGCTGCACACTGACACGCTGTCGGCGGCTGCCGCTTTTCAGCCAGTAGCGTTTGCCGGCCTCGATGCCTCCGGGCTGCAAAGCCACGATCTGCGCGTCGAAGGCAAGGCCCGTCTGAGGCTGCGCCTCGATGGAGACAATCATGTCGCCGCGCGAGACGTCCACCTGACGATCGAGCACCAGCGTGACGGCATCACCCGCCACGGCGGCATTGCGCACCAGGTCGAAAGTGAAGATCTGCTTGACGTTAGCGACCATGCCGGAAGGCAGGATAACGACGCTGTCGCCCGGCTTCACCGAACCGCCGGCAACCGTGCCCTGATAACCGCGGAAGCTTTCGCCGGGACGCGAGACGCGTTGTACGGGAAAGCGGAAGCCGCCCGATTGCGCGGAGCGAACGGTCGCCAGTTCCAGCGTTTCCACCAGCGTCGGGCCTTCATACCAGGGCATGGAAGCCTTGCCTGACAGAACGACGTTTTCACCTTTCAGCGCCGACATCGGAATGGCGGTTATCTGCTTGATGCCGAGATCGGATGCGAAATCGCGGAACTCGTGGGCGATCAGTTCGAAACCGGCCTTGTCGTAATGCGTCAGGTCGATCTTGTTGACGGCCAGCACGAATTGCCGGATGCCCATCAGCGCCGCGATGGTGGCGTGGCGGCGGGTCTGTTCCAGAATGCCGGTGCGCGCATCGACGAGCAGCACGGCGAGATCGGCCGTGGAAGCGCCGGTCGCCATGTTGCGGGTATATTGCTCATGGCCGGGCGTGTCGGCCACGATGAAGGCGCGTCGGTCGGTGGCGAAGTAACGATAGGCGACATCGATGGTGATGCCCTGTTCGCGCTCTGCCTGCAGACCATCCAGCAGCAACGCGAAATCGGGCAGACCGAGATCGTTCTGCTTGCCGCTGTCGCGGTGCAGTGTCGCGGCCTGGTCTTCCTTGACGGCCTTGGTGTCCCAGAGGAGACGGCCGATCAGGGTCGACTTGCCGTCATCCACGCTGCCGCATGTGATGAGACGAAGCGGGCGGGTGTCGCGCGCTGCTTTCGAATGTTCAGCAAAGGGCAAAATGGTGGCCGTGGAAATGTTGGTGGTGGCAGAGGCGGTCATCAGAAATACCCCTCGCGCTTCTTTTTCTCCATCGAGCCGGACTGGTCGCGATCGATCGCGCGGCCCTGACGTTCGGAAACGGTGGCGATTTCGAGCTCGGCAATCACATCCTGAAGCGTCGCCGCCTCGGAACGGATCGCACCGGTGAGCGGGAAGCAGCCGAGCGTGCGGAAGCGGATCGAGCCACGCTTGACCTCTTCGCCGGGCAAAAGCTCCAGACGCTCGTCTTCGGCAAGGATCATCATGCCGTCACGCTCGATATAGGGGCGCTCGGCGGCATAATAGAGCGGCACCAGCGGGATGTTTTCCGCCTCGATATAACGCCAGATGTCGACTTCGGTCCAGTTGGAGAGCGGGAAAGCGCGAACGCTCTCACCCTTGCGCACCATGCCGTTATAGATGTTCCATAGCTCAGGGCGCTGGTTACGCGGGTCCCACTTATGGTCGGGCGTACGGAAAGAGTAGATGCGTTCCTTGGCGCGGCTCGCCTCTTCGTCGCGGCGTGCACCACCAAAGGCTGCGTCGAACTGGCCGGCATCCAGTGCCTGACGCAGGGCTTCCGTCTTCATGATGTCGGTGTAAAGCGCCGATCCGTGGGTGAAGGGCGTGATGTTTTCCGCCGCGCCGCGCGGATTGGTATGGGAGATCAGCTCCAGATCGTATTCCTTGACGATATTGTCGCGGAATTCGATCATCTCCTTGAACTTCCAGCCGGTATTGACGTGCAGCAGCGGGAAGGGAATGCGGCCGGGGAAGAAGGCCTTGCGCGCGAGATGCAGCAGCACGGACGAGTCCTTGCCGATGGAATAGAGCATCACGGGCTTGTCGAATTCGGCTGCGACTTCGCGAAAGATATGAATAGCTTCGTTTTCAAGCGCCTTCAGATGGGGATCGAGCGGCGGCTTGGATGCGACAGTATTCTTGCTGTCCGTCTCGTGGACTGCGTTGGACATTGTGAACTCCGGGAATGTACTGAATGATTATCGTTGCGGGATGGCGGAAACGGCGGAGGTCTGCTCCGCACCGGCGACGTGAAGACCGCATTCGCGCTTCTCGTCGTTTTCCCACCACCATCGTCCGGCGCGCTCAGGCTCACCGGGCTTGATGGCGCGCGTACACGGCTCGCAGCCGATGGACGGGTAACCGCGCTGATGCAACGGATTGATGGGGATGTTCTCCTGGGCGACATGCGCCTTGATGAGATCGATATCCCAGTCAGCCAAAGGGTTGATCTTGATGAGATTGCGATCCGCATCGAATTCGGCAAACGGCGTCGTGGCGCGATTGCCCGACTGGCCGCGACGGAGGCCGGTGATCCAGAAGGCGGCACCATCAAGCGCCTTGCCGAGCGGGATCAGCTTTCTGACATGACAGCAGGCATGACGCGCCTCAACGCTTTCGTAAAAGCCGTTGAGACCGTATTTTGCGGCGTAGGCGTCTATATCGTCCTGTTCGGGACGGAAACGACGGATTTCGATGCCGAAACGCTCCTCGGTTTCATCGATGAGATCGACGGTTTCCTTGAAAAGACGGCCAGTTTCCAGCGTGACAACGTCAATCGGCAGGCGATGGGTGCCGATGGCGGCGGTGATGACCTGATCCTCGATGCCGAGGCTGGTGGTGAAGACCGCGCGCCCGCCGAGGCCGGCGATAAATGAAAGCCGACCCGCCAGATCGAGCCCGGCAAGCGTGGCATCAAGGGAAGCGGCATCGGCAGAGGCATTTGCTGAATTGATGGTCATTGTCACGTCCGGGATTTCCATGGCCGATTATTGTTGAAATCGGCGCTTTGGACGAGAAATGACAGTCTTTGTGCGCTGCACTTCAGAGCAAAAATGCCTCTCGCGCGCGTGCTACGAGCAAAAGATGCCCGTTCACCTTGTTCGCGGCCTGGATTTGAATTGTGACAACTTCTGCGCTAAGCCGTGATTGCCGGGTATCCGGGCTTGTGATCTACTGGTTTTACGATGATTTCGCAGAAGGCAAAATATGCGCTGAGGGCGCTTCTTTCGCTGGCCAAGGCCGACGGCGGCTGTCCTGTGCAGATTTCCGACATTGCCCGCGAACAGGCCATTCCGAAAAAGTTTCTGGAGCAGATCCTTCTCGAAATGAAGAAGGAACGCCTTGTCGAAAGCCGGCGTGGCAAGCAGGGTGGTTATCTTCTGGCTCGTCCGGCGGATGATATTACTTTCGGCGAGGTGCTGCGGCTCATTGATGGCCCCCTTGCTCCTCTGCCTTGCCTCTCCCAGACCGCCTATCGCCGCTGCGAGGATTGCGACGGCGAGAAGCAGTGCGAGATCCGCCACGTCTTCGCCCGTGTGGCCGATGCGACGCGCAACATCCTGTTCAACACCACCGTTGCGGATGCGGTGGCCGGTGTCGAAGTGCCCGAGCTTTTGACGGCCTGACGAAAAATTCGTCTAAAACACCTCAATATTTTTCGCCATCGCGGCAAAAAACCGGCAAAAATGTGAAACGCTTTTGCATTCAGCAAAGTTTTACACGACGCTTGTTGCGCCTTTCGCTTATGCTGCGCTGTATTTGTTGCCCGGAGAAACGCTCAAGGGAAACACTTTTTCGATCGTATTCGGCCTCATTGACCAACTCTACTCAACCGGTAGAGTTAAGCCATCGCAATCAGGAGGGAATACCGATGTCCAAGCTTCTGTCCGGTTTGAGCGTTGTCGCGCTCAGCCTCTCACTGGCACTTGGCGCAGCTGGCTCGGCCGCGGCGCAGACCAAGCTGCTGAACGTGTCCTATGATCCGACCCGTGAACTCTACAAGGATTTCAACGAAGCCTTCGCCAAGAAGTGGAAGGCCGACACCGGCGAGGACGTCACCATCCAGCAGTCGCATGGCGGCTCCGGCAAGCAGGCCCGTTCGGTCATCGACGGTCTGGAAGCCGACGTCGTGACGTTGGCGCTGCAGAGCGACATCGACGCCATCGTGCAGAATTCCGGCAAGATCAACAAGGACTGGCGCGGCCGCCTGCCGCATAATTCCTCCCCTTACACCTCCACCATCGTTTTCCTCGTTCGCAAGGGTAACCCGAAGGGCATCCATAACTGGGGCGATCTGGTGAAGGGCGACGTACAGATCGTGACCCCGAACCCGAAGACCTCGGGCGGTGCGCGCTGGAACTATCTCGCGGCCTGGGCCTGGGCGAATGAAGAATTCAAGGGCGACAAGGACAAGATCAAGGCCTATGTCGGCGAGCTCTACAAGCGCGCTCCGGTTCTCGACACCGGCGCCCGTGGTTCCACGGTAACCTTCGCACAGCGCCAGATCGGCGACGTGCTGCTCGCCTGGGAAAACGAAGCCTATCTGGCCGGCCAGGAATTCGGCGCTGACGCTTTCGATATCGTCGTGCCGCCGATCTCGATCCTTGCCGAGCCGCCGGTTGCCGTGGTTGACGCCAATGTCGACGCCAAGGGCACCCGCAAGGCGGCCGAAGCCTATCTGCAATATCTCTATTCCGACGAGGGCCAGAATATTGCGGCCAAGCACTTCTACCGTCCCTCCAACCCGGCCGTTGTCTCCAAGGACCTGCTGAAGCAGCTGCCTGACATCAAGCTCGTCACCATTGACGACCCGATCTTCGGCGGTTGGGCAAAGGCGCAGCCGGAACATTTTGGTGACGGCGGCATCTTCGACCAGATTTACAAGCCCGCGAAGTAAGCGGATGATGGGGTGAACGTAGTCACCCCGTCCCACGGGACAAGACAAATCAGAACCTGATCGACCGGACGCCGTGCCGGTCGATACTTTATAATAAGCGCCGGGGGAATACCGGCTCCCAGAGAGCACCTCCAGGACGGGCAGACCTCGGTTGACTGTCCCGGAAATGTTCAAAAACTAAGATTATCCGGAGCCTTGATGAGCAATAATATTTCCGGAAGCAGGTGGAAGTGGCGGCAGTCGAGCGTCATACCGGGCTTCGGCCTGACGTTTGGTTACACCGTCACCTATCTGTTTCTCATCATTCTTATTCCGCTTGGCGGCCTTGTCTGGTCCACGGCGAAACTCGGTTTTGCAGATTTCATTGCGATTGCCACGGATAGCCGTACGCTGAATGCGTTGCGCGTCAGTTTTGGCACGGCATTCCTCGCCGCGCTGGTCAATGTGGTCTTCGGCGTCATCGTCGCCTGGGTTCTCACACGTTACCGCTTTCCCGGCCGTCGTTTCGTGGATGCCATCGTGGACCTTCCCTTTGCGCTTCCAACCGCGGTCGCGGGCATTGCGTTGACGGCGCTTTACGCCAATCGCGGCTGGGTCGGTTCGCTGTTTGAGCCCTATGGCATCAAGATTGCGTTCACGCCGACCGGCATCGTCATCGCGTTGATCTTTATCGGCCTGCCCTTCGTGGTGCGCACCGTGCAGCCGGTGATGGAGGAGATCGACCGGCAGGTGGAGGAGGTGGCAGCAACGCTCGGTGCCAATCGTTTCCAGACCATAACCCGCATTCTGTTGCCGAGCCTCACACCCGCCATCCTAACGGGGTTTGCGCTCGCTTTTGCGCGTGGTGTCGGAGAATACGGTTCGGTCATTTTCATTGCCGGCAATATTCCCTACGTCTCGGAAATCGCGCCGCTCCTCATCGTCATCCGGCTGGAGGAGTTCAATTATGCGGCCGCCACCGGCATCGCCACCATCATGCTGATCATCTCCTTTGCCATGCTGTTCCTCATCAATCTCATTCAGGCCTGGAGCCGCAAGAGGTACGGTTATGTCTGAGACTGTTTCCCGCACCACGCCGCGTCCGTTCCGCGATCCCGCCAGCGAAAGCCTGCCAGCGCGGCTGGCCCTGATCGCCATCGCCTTCGTCTTCCTCGCCGCATTTCTCGTCCTGCCCCTGGTTTCGGTCTTCTTCGAAGCATTCCGCAAGGGCACGGAAAGCTTCTGGGAGGCGATTTTCGAGCCGGATGCGCTTTCCGCCATTCGGCTGACGCTGCTCGTCGCCGCTATTTCGGTGCCGCTCAACCTCATTTTTGGAGTAGCGGCCGCCTGGGCCATCGCGAAATTCGAGTTCAAGGGCAAGGCATTCCTGATCACGCTGATCGACCTGCCATTCTCGATCTCTCCGGTCATATCAGGTCTGGTCTACGTCATCCTGTTTTCCTCGCACAGCGTGCTAGGCCCATGGCTGAAGAGTTACGGCATCGAGATCCTCTTTGCGGTGCCGGGCATCGTGCTCGCCACCATCTTCGTCACCTTTCCCTTTGTCGCGCGCGAGTTGATCCCGCTGATGCAGGATCAGGGCAATGGTGACGAGGAGGCGGCGATTTCGCTTGGCGCATCCGGCTGGCAGACCTTCTGGTACGTCACGCTGCCGAACATCAAATGGGGCCTGCTTTATGGCGTGCTGCTCTGCAACGCCCGTGCCATGGGCGAGTTCGGCGCTGTCTCGGTGGTTTCAGGCCATATTCGCGGCGAGACCAACACCATGCCGCTGCATGTCGAGATACTCTATAATGAGTACAATATAGGCGCATCCTTCGCCGTTGCGACGCTGCTTGCCGGTCTGGCTCTGGTGACCCTCGTTCTTAAAACCATTCTCGAAATACGCTTTGGCGCGGGCAACGCAGCCGGCAAGCATTGAAAGGCATCTTCATGGAAGTGAAAGTTTCCGGCATCACCAAGCAGTTTGATCGCTTTCCGGCGCTGAACGATGTGTCGCTCAACATTCGCTCGGGCGAGCTGATCGCGCTGCTTGGTCCTTCCGGTTCCGGCAAGACGACGCTGCTGCGTCTGATTGCCGGTCTTGAGCAGCCGACGACGGGCCAGATTTTCTTCGGCGACGAAGACGCCTCGCATCGCACCGTGCAGGAGCGCAATGTCGGTTTCGTTTTCCAGCATTACGCGCTGTTTCGCCACATGACGGTGGCAGACAACATTGCTTTCGGCTTGAAGGTGCGACCCTCCGCCAAGCGTCCGCCAAAAGCGGAAATCCGCAAGCGCGTGTCCGAGCTTCTCGACATGGTGCACCTTTCCGGGCTTGAAAAACGCTACCCCTCGCAGCTCTCGGGTGGCCAGCGCCAGCGGGTGGCGCTCGCCCGCGCCGTCGCCATCGAACCGAAGGTGCTGCTTCTCGATGAACCCTTCGGTGCGCTGGACGCCAAGGTGCGCAAGGAGTTGCGCCGCTGGCTGCGTGAATTCCACGACCGCACCGGCCACACCACCGTCTTCGTCACCCACGATCAGGAAGAGGCGCTGGAACTGGCGGACCGCGTCGTCGTCATGAGCCAGGGCAAGATCGAGCAGGTCGGCACCGCCGATGACGTCTACGACACGCCGAACTCGCCCTTCGTCTTCTCCTTCATCGGCGAATCCTCCAGCCTGCCGGTCACCATCCGTGATGGCCATGTGCTGTTCCAGGGCGAAAGCATCGGCGTCAACGAAAGCGGCGCAGGCGAGGGCGAATTGTTCTTCCGGCCGGAAGACGTGGTGCTGACGGACGAAAAGGACGCGCTTTACGGCAAGGTCACCACCTGTCGCCGCCTGGCCGGCACCCGCATCGCCGAAATCGACATCGCCAATAACGGCCATGAACCCTACCACCTCGAAATCGAAGTGCCGCTCAACGCCGCCGTGGCGGTGGGTGCCGAACTGCGGTTCCGCCCGACGCGGTGGAAGGTGTTCGGGAAGAAATAAGGAAGAGGTGACCGCCGTTTAGGGTCGATGGTTTCAACGGCGGTGAACTGCAATCTGATTAAGGAGATTTTCTCGTCGCGAGAGAACCGCACCTGCACTCGAAGCGCAGATTTCTCAATAGCCGAAGCAATAAGCAAAAACGGAAAAGGGCCGCCTGAGCGACCCTTCCATGAGTTTGGTCCTGTTTACAGACCCGGGACTGTTTCTCAACGTTCCGAAGGCAGAAGAGGTTTACAACGAGGGCTGCCCCGTCGAAAACACACCCTTTCCATTGCCTGCACCAGAGACCGAAATCTCACTAGACATTGGATCACCTCCTTCCGATACGTTGAACATAACTAGAAGGTAGTACGATTCGTGAGTAATGCAAGAGGGCTAACTGAGAACTTACTCTGCAGCACCTAGTCGACTCGCATCACGATCTTGCCGATATGGCTGCTGCTTTCCATCAGCCGGTGCGCTTCCGCAACCTCATCCAGTGTGAAGACGCGGTTGATGACCGGTGCGACCTGGCCGCTTTCGATCAGCGGCCAGACCTGATCCACGAGATCGTCACGGATGGCGCGTTTCTCGTCCGCCGTGCGCGGGCGCATGGTGGAGCCGGTGACGGTCAGGCGCTTGACCATGATCGGCGTGAGGTTGACCTTGTCGGCCACTGCGCCCCCCAGAAAGGCGATGATGGACAGGCAGCCGTCCTTTGCCAGCGCCGCAAGGTTCTTTTCGAAATAGGCAGCACCAATCATGTCGAGAACGACATCGACGCCCTTGCCGCCGGTTTCGGATTTCACGACTTCGGCGAAATCCTCGTCGCGGTAATTGATCGCGCGTTTGGCGCCGAGCTTCACACAGGCCTCGCATTTTTCTGCAGAGCCCGCCGTGGCATAAACTTCCGCGCCGAATGCTTTGGCAAGCTGGATCGCCGTCGTGCCGATGCCGCTGGTGCCGCCGTGGATGAGCACGGTTTCACCTTCGGTCAGGCCCGCCATCTGGAAGAGATTCGCCCAGACGGTGAAGAAGGTTTCCGGCAAGGCTGCGGCTTTGACGGCGTCGTAACCTTTGGGGAAGGGCAGGGCCTGCCCAGCGGGAACGGCGCAATATTGCGCATAACCGCCGCCATTGGCGAGCGCGCAGACCCTGTCGCCAAGATTGAATTCATCGACGCCTTCGCCAAGCCCAACAACCTCGCCGGCGATCTCAAGGCCGAGGATCGGACTTGCATCCTTGGGTGGCGGATAGGTTCCCTGGCGCTGTGCGACATCCGGCCGGTTGACGCCTGCTGCCTCGACCTTCACCAAAACCTCGCCTTTCGCGGGCTTCGGCAAAGGCGCTTGTGAAAGACGCATCACTTCCGGACCGCCATGGGAGGGAAGGTCGATGAAACGCATTTTTTCGGGCAGGGTCTTGGGGTCGGGCATGGTCAGGGGCAACTCCTCACTATCGGCGTCGCCTGAAGATGTAGGTCAGATGCGCCGCTTAGGGAAGAAGGCCGTTTGTCACTGGTGTCAATTGTCTCGCCGAAGACCCGGATGACGAGGCCGCTGTCATTTTCCTTCGCAGCCGCTTTAACGCCCGCGATCTCGCTGCCGATGCGCTCGGGATTTGCGATGATCAATCCTTTGGGCAAGCTCAGAACGCCAATGGAACAGCGCAGAAGCGCGAAGTCCCGCTCATTGCCGTGCCGGTCCTGGCCCTTCATGCAGCCCGCCTCGCGATCCTCGGCCGAATACAGTTCCGCGACATCGTCGTGGAAATCGCTGAGCAGCCGCTCGAGTATTTCCGTCAGGTCTTCCACCGCCCAGTCGCGCACGCCGATGAAGAAGTCATCACCGCCAATATGTCCGAGGAAGCAGTCGCCGGCAAAAAAGTAACGGCGCATCAGTGCTGAAAACAGGGTGATGGCGTGGTCGCCGGCGTTGAAGCCGTATTTGTCGTTGAAGGGTTTGAAATTGTCGAAGTCGCAATAGCAGAAGAAACGTGTCTCGTCGCCATCGCTGCAGCGGTCGGCGATGAAGCCGCCAATCGCGCGGTTGCCCGGCAATGCCGTCAGCGGGTTCTGGTCCTGCGCCATCTTCAGCTGTTTTTCATTGATGACCTTGATAAGCGAAGCGGCGGAAACGATGCCGGCGTAACGCATGTTTTCGGTGAGGATAATGCAGGCGCTGCCGCCCATGCTGGCAAACATGTTCATCAACTGGTCGGCATCGGCATCGAGACCGACGATCGGCGCGGCGTCGACGAAATGGGAGATGGTGCGCTCATAGATCTTGTTCTTGAGCAGGTCACGGCCAAAGGGTCGGTAGATATATTCCTTGAGATGATATTCGTTGATGACGCCGCGCGGTTCGCCGTTGGCATTGAGAACCGGAAAAAACGCCTGCTGCGGGTTTCTCCGGAAGAGCTCGAAGACGCTGTCGACGCTGTCATGTTCGAAGACGGTGGGAAGTCGTTCGATTTCACGGCGGATCAGGATCTCATCCAGAGTCTGGCTGTTTCGCCGCGCCACGCCGATGCGGTTGATGTGGGGAAAGCTCTCCGGCAACTCGCTGGTGAAGACCGTTGGCCTGGCGATCAGCCAGCCCTGCACCAGGTCGACGCCGAATTCGCGACACGTCAGGAACTCCGCTTCCGTTTCAATGCCCTCGGCAATGACCCGCACCCCCAGAACATGGGCAATATTGACGATGCTGCGGACAAGATGCTGCTTGCGCGGCAGATGATCGACGCCGGTGATGAAGTGACGATCGATCTTCAGATAGTCCAGCGGAAAATCGCACAGAAGCTTCATCTCGCCGTGTCCCGCGCCAAAATCGTCGATCGCCAGCTTGAAGCCCTCTTTCCGCATGCGGGCAATCAGCGTCGTGAATTCGGGGACGCTTGTATTGTCGAAGCGTTCGGAAAGCTCGAAGCAGATGGAGGAGGGGGGAATACCCGCGCGCGCCAGATGGCCCACAAGCTTGTCGAGAATGGCGTCGCCCTGCGCGATCAGCCTCACATCGAGGTTGAGAAACAGGGTGGCGGAGGAGAAGTCAGGCAGGGTGGAGAATTTCGCCAGCGCGCGGCTCGCCAGCATCTGCTCGAAAGCCTTGAGTTCGCCGCCCTGCGCCGCCTGGTCGAGAAGCGCCAGCGGATCGGAAAAACCGAGCCGGTCGTGGCCGCGCATCAGTGATTCATAGCCGAAAATAGTGCCCGTCGTCGCCTCGACGATCGGCTGAAACGCGGTTTCCAGCACGAGCTTCGCCATGGGAAACATGTGCCCGGAGGCAAATCGCCTTACGGCATCGTTTTCCAGCGTAACGGCCTGCATTTCTGTTCTCCGCTATTACGGCCTTCCTTCCGTGGCTGAGGTAAGGAGAGCCTTTCTCTTTTGCGGCGAACAATCGCAGATTACAGGTCAACAAAAGCTTTCACCTCTGTGAAGCTTTGATGAACGTTTTGTTGCAACCCCCTTGATATGTGGGGTAGTAGCCGGGCCTCACGCCCGGCGGACATGTCCTGAGTGCGCGGCGTAGAGATCGGCCACGTTCACCCGCTCCCGGTCGGCTTCCACGGGTTCCCTGGACTTCGCGCCCATACCGTGTGCGCCAGACGCCGCCCATAATCGCAGCGCTTCCCTGACGACCTCGCTACCGGATGCATAAGCCCCGCAATTGACGGCTTCGCGCATTCTTGCTGCCTGTTCCGGGGAAATCGATACTGTCACCATTGGCATGATATCACTCCCTTCTTTAAACACTGCGAACGGTCATTCGATCTCCGGATGGGTATCGGCTGCCGTCGTGGTCTAGGGCGGGCGTTTTTATTGTCTTTCGTCTGGCGCCGCTTCCAGCGAAATTTGTATCAGCTGGGATATTAGCACGGAACGTGTTCCATTCCCAATTCGCAGTATATCACGGTTTAGTTTTTCCCCCGTGACCGCGCCGGGAGCATGAAGATGATCCTCACGCGCCGGCCATTGCCGACACCAGGGTCCGTCCGATGAGAAAGAATTGATTTACAGCAAAATAGCGACACGGAATGGCGCATTTTTTATTGATTGATCAGTCAATCAATAATATTTTGCCGCCCTCAAGGAGATCGTCATGCCCAAGGTCGGAATGGAGCCTCTGCGCCGAAAAGCGCTCGTGGATGCGGCGCTGCGCACCATAGGCCACCATGGCTCGTTGAATGTGACAATGTCTGACATCGCCCGGGAAGCGGGGGTGTCGGCGGCGCTTGCGCATCATTATTTCGGCAGCAAGCAGCAGCTCCTGCTGGAGACCATTCGCAGCCTGCTGCGTGATCTCAGGCGTGATGCGGTGGCGGCGCTGACCCGTGCTTCCGGCCCGCGCGAAAGGCTGAGCGCCATCGTCCATGTCTCCTTCCAGAGCGACCAGTTCACGCCCGAAACGGTGGCGGCATGGCTTGCCTTTTACGTTGAGGCGCAGCGCTCGGAAGAAACCCGCCGGCTGCTGGTGATTTATTCCCGCCGCCTGCGCTCCAACCTCATGGCAAGCCTCAACCGGCTCTGCCCGCCCGATGATGCCGCACGCATTGCAGAAGGGGCCGCAGCCCTCATCGACGGGCTTTATATCAGGCACAGCCTGCGTTCCGCCCCGCTCGGCCTCGCCTCTGCACCGGCGCTGGTCGAGGATTATTTCGACATGCAGCTCAGATCTTTTCCCGATGGACAGCGCGCCAAGCCGTCCATCCGCACTCTCTAGGAGACTTCGACATGACCATCGCCACGCCACTCAGGGCGCAGCCGAAAGCCTCGCATTTCATCGACGGCGATTATGTCGAGGACAATGCCGGCACGCCATTCGAGAGCATCTACCCCGCAACCGGCGAGATCATCGCCCGGCTTCACGCCGCAACGCCGGCGATTGTCGAGCGTGCCATCGCCTCGGCCAAGCGCGCCCAGAAGGAATGGGCGGCAATGAGCACCATGGCGCGTGGCCGCATCCTCAAACGCGCCGCCGATATCATGCGCGAACGCAATGAGGCGCTTTCGACGCTGGAAACGCTGGATACCGGCAAGCCCATTCAGGAAACCATCGTCGCCGATCCGACCTCGGGTGCGGATGCCTTCGAATTTTTCGGCGGTATCGCCCCTTCCGCATTGAATGGCGATTACATCCCGCTCGGCGGCGATTTCGCCTATACGAAACGTGTGCCGCTCGGCGTCTGCGTCGGTATCGGCGCGTGGAACTATCCGCAGCAGATCGCCTGCTGGAAGGCCGCGCCTGCGCTCGTCGCCGGCAATGCCATGGTCTTCAAGCCTTCGGAAAACACCCCGCTCGGCGCGCTGAAGATTGCTGAAATCCTTATCGAAGCGGGTCTTCCCAAGGGCCTGTTCAATGTCATTCAGGGGGATCGTGATACGGGGCCGCTGCTCGTCAATCACCCGGATGTGGCGAAAGTCTCGCTTACCGGCTCGGTGCCGACCGGCCGCAAGGTGGCCGCCGCTGCCGCCGGGCATCTGAAGCATGTCACGATGGAACTGGGCGGCAAGTCGCCGCTGATCGTCTTCGATGATGCCGATATCGAAAGCGCCGTCGGCGGTGCGATGCTCGGCAATTTCTACTCCTCCGGGCAGGTGTGCTCCAACGGAACGCGTGTCTTCGTGCAGAAAAAGGCGAAGGCCCGCTTCCTTGAAAACCTGAAAAGCCGCACGGAAGCGATGATCCTCGGCGATCCCCTCGATTACGCCACCCATCTCGGCCCGCTGGTCTCCAAGGCCCAGCAGGAGAAGGTTCTCGGTTATATCGAAAAGGGCAAGGCGGAAGGTGCGACGCTCATCACCGGCGGCGGCATCCCCAACAATGTCGCGGGTGAGGGCGCCTACGTTCAGCCCACCGTGTTCGCTGACGTGACCGACGACATGACGATCGCCCGCGAGGAAATCTTCGGGCCCGTCATGTGCGTGCTGGATTTCGAGGATGAAGACGAGGTTCTTGCCCGCGCCAACGCCACCGAATTCGGGCTGGCCGGCGGCGTCTTTACCGCCGATCTCGCCCGCGCCCACCGCGTGGTGGATCAGCTGGAGGCGGGCACGCTGTGGATCAATACGTACAATCTCTGCCCGGTGGAAATCCCCTTCGGTGGCTCCAAGCAATCCGGCTTCGGCCGCGAGAATTCGGCGTCGGCGCTGGAGCATTATAGTGAGTTGAAGACGGTTTATGTGAGCACGGGGAAGGTGGAAGCGCCTTATTGAGGTTCAATGGTTGGGTTCACCCCCCTCTGTCCTGCCGGACATCTCCCCCTCAAGGGGGGGAGATCGACCTGAGGCGAGGTCTCGCCCATCTCAAAGTTTGCGAATGGAGCGGTGGTAGCGCCGCTTGCCGATCTCCCCCCTTGAGGGGGAGATGCCCGGCAGGGCAGAGGGGGGTAACCCACCCCCTGACAGTCAATTGATCGGAACAACCGCTCATCGGAGAGAGCAACAATGCAAGCAGATTACGTCATCGTCGGCTCCGGCTCCGCAGGGTCCGCCATCGCCTACCGCCTGTCGGAAGATGGTCGCTATTCCGTCATCGTCATTGAGGCCGGCGGTTCCGATTTCGGCCCGTTCATCCAGATGCCTGCCGCATTGGCCTGGCCGATGAGCATGAAGCGCTACAATTGGGGTTACCTGTCCGAGCCAGAACCGAACCTCAATAATCGCCGCATCACCGCCCCGCGTGGCAAGGTCATCGGCGGCTCCTCCTCCATTAACGGCCTCGTTTACGTGCGCGGCCATGCCGAGGATTTCAATCGCTGGGAAGAGCTCGGCGCGCAGGGCTGGGCCTATGCGGATGTGCTGCCCTATTTCAAGCGCATGGAACACAGCCATGGCGGCGAGGAAGGCTGGCGTGGCACGGATGGGCCGCTGCATGTACAGCGCGGGCCGGTCAATAACCCCCTGTTTCACGCCTTCATTCAGGCCGGCGCCCAAGCGGGGTTTGAACTGACGGATGACTATAACGGCTCCAAACAGGAAGGTTTCGGCCTGATGGAGCAGACCATTCACAATGGCCGTCGCTGGTCCGCCGCCAATGCCTATCTCAAACCGGCGCTGAAGCGAGGCAATGTCACGCTGGTCAACGGTTTTGCCCGCAAGGTGGTCATTGAGAACGGCCGCGCCGTGGGAGTCGAGATCGAGCGCAAGGGTGTGGTGGAGACCATCAAGGCCGGTCGCGAGGTCATCGTTTCGGCCTCCTCCTTCAATTCGCCGAAGCTGCTGATGCTCTCGGGCATCGGCCCCGCCGCCCATCTGAAAGACATGGGCATCGAGGTGAAGGCGGATCGCCCCGGCGTCGGCGCCAATCTCCAGGACCATATGGAGTTTTATTTCCAGCAGGTCTCCACCAAGCCGGTCTCGCTTTATTCGTGGCTTCCGTGGTTCTGGCAGGGTGTGGCCGGTGCGCAATGGCTGCTGTCGAAAGGCGGCCTCGGTGCTTCCAACCAGTTCGAGGCCTGCGCCTTCCTGCGCTCCGCCCCCGGGCTCAAGCAACCTGACATTCAGTATCATTTCCTGCCCGTTGCCATCTCCTATGACGGCAAGGCGGCGGCGAAAAGCCATGGTTTCCAGGCGCATGTCGGCTACAACCTGTCGAAATCGCGCGGCAACGTCACCTTGCGCTCCGCGGATCCCTCAGATGAGCCGGTCATTCGTTTCAACTATATGAGCCACCCAGAGGATTGGGAGAAATTCCGCCATTGCGTGCGCCTCACGCGCGAAATTTTTGGCCAGAAAGCATTCGACGAATTCCGTGGCCCGGAAATCCAGCCCGGTGAAAATATCGAGACCGATGAGCAGATCGACGCCTTCCTGCGCGACCATCTGGAAAGCGCTTACCACCCCTGCGGCACCTGCCGCATGGGCGACAGAAACGACCCGATGGCGGTTGTCGATCCCGAATGCCGCGTGATCGGTGTCGAGGGCCTGCGCGTTGCAGACAGCTCGATCTTCCCGCACGTGACCTATGGTAACCTGAACGGCCCCTCCATCATGACGGGCGAAAAGGCCGCGGACCACATTCTCGGCAAGACCCCGCTGCCGCGCTCCAATCAGGAGCCGTGGGTAAACCCGCGAGCGGCAGTCAGCGACCGGTGAAGGTCAATAGTAATCGTCCTCGCGCTGGTGGCGGATCGCGAGGATTGTTACCTTTTCAGCATTCTCTATTTCAAAGAGAATGACGTAGCCTGATGAACCGAACGGAATAAGAAACTCACGCAGAAACGGGTTGTCCGCATCAATTTTCCTGCAACTCATTGGAAAATCCGCCAGTGCGGCTATTCCTTTTTCGATTGCCCTATAGGCTTGCTTAGCCGCATGTTTGTCACGGCGAAGGAGATGAGAATATAGGCGCGTTATGTTGTCGCGCGCTCTGTCGGCGAGAAAAACCTGATACGTCACTTGTCGTCGTCTTCAGCGAGCTTCGCGTCAAGCATAGTTTTTAGTTCAGCAAGAACGTCTTCCGCCCTGTGATAAACACCCGTTTTTTTGGCTTCTTCACGTGCCGCCAGCCCGCGGGCAATAAAATCTGCCTGTGACTTGCGGATTTCAACTTCCCTGCGGACCGAATCCTCGACAAATGACGATAGCGTCTCGCCGTCCTTCAGAACGCTTTCTGCCGCTTCGCGGAAATCCGCCGTTACACGCAGCGAAGGCAAAGTTGCGGTTTTCATCTTGTCTCTCCATTCGTTGCATTTGCGATGCGCAGCATCTGCCATCTGTCGCAACGAGTCAAATGCAAAACTTGCAATCGCCGGCTGGCAGGCCGATAAAAGGGCCTCCCGCCCGACAATGACTGAAATCACCGATCTGGATCGCCATGCCCGTCGATTACAAGAAGCTGAAAATGCTCCGCCGTTCCCGTGTTGTCTGGGGTTCATGGCGGATTTGGAAGCCAAGGGCGGTTTTCTGGATTGGTGCGATTGCCGTCGGCCTTATCAGCGTCGGTTTCGCTTGGGCAGCGGATCGCGCCCAGCACCTCTTCTTCGCGGCCACGTCCTCAGGCGAATGGGCGTTTCTGCTGCCGCTCATCATCACGCCGCTCGGTTTCACCCTGTGCGCCTGGCTCGCGATCACGGTTTTCCCCAACGCCGGCGGCAGCGGCATTCCGCAGGCCATCGCCGCCCGGCACCTGCGGGACGATGCGGATCGTTCGCGGCTTCTGTCGCTGAAGCTTGCTTTCGGCAAGGTGGTGCTCACCGTCGCCGGTCTGCTCTCCGGCGCGTCGATTGGCCGTGAGGGGCCGACGGTTCAGGTGGGGGCCTCGATCATGCTGCAGGCCGCTCGCTGGGGCGGCATGGCGCAGGCCAAGGGCCTCATCCTAGCCGGTTCGGCGGCGGGCATTGCGGCGGCCTTCAACACGCCGCTCGCAGGCATTGTCTTTGCCATCGAGGAGATGAGTAAGACTTATGAATCCCGCGCCAACGGCCTTGTGCTGACGGCCGTCATCCTGTCGGGCCTTGCATCGCTGGCTCTGGTCGGCAGCTATACCTATTTCGGCACCAGCTCGGTCATGGCGAAAACGCCGATGGACTGGCTGCTGGTGCTTGTCTGCGGTGTCGGCGGTGGTGCATTTGGCGCTCTTTTCAGCGCTGGTGCGTTGCGCCTCTCTGCACGTATCCGCCGTTTCGCCCAGACCATGCCCCTGAAGCGAATGCTGGCGGTTGCCGCCGCCTGCGGCCTTGCTTCCGCCGTCCTCGGCATCGCAACAGGCGGCGCGACATTCGGAACCGGTTACGAGCAGGCCCGTGCGGCGATAGAGGGGCAAGCCGCACCGTCGTTCTTCTTCATCGAAAAACTGGCGGCGACTTTCCTTGCCATGATGTCGGGCATCCCCGGCGGCATTTTCGCGCCGTCTCTGTCGGTCGGTGCGGGTTTCGGCAGCACCATGGCGAGCTTGCTCGGCACCAGCATCGGCCTTGGCGCCATCGTCGGCATGGCGGGTTATTTTGCCGGCGTTGTGCAGGCGCCGATGACAGCCTTCGTCATCATCCTCGAAATGACCGGTAATCATGAAGGCGTCATACCCATCATGGCCGCATCGATGCTGGGATATCTGACGTCTCGGCTTTTCTCTCGCGAACCGCTTTATCACGGCCTGTCACGGGTCTTCATCGCCCAGAGCATCCGCGCCAGACGCGCCGCTCAGGCTAACGAAACGTGACGGCTTAAGCGCGTATGCCCGCCACGCCGAAATAACCAAGCCCGGGTATCTTCACGCCCGGCCGGGCGAAATCGATGCCGGCCACGAGACCGAGGAAGTTGATCTCGAAGCCGCTGCGCGCACCCGCCGAAATGCCGAACAGGCCACCGAGCGAAACGCTCGCATCCTTCCAGTCGTCGGCGACGTGGTAAAATGCACCGTCCGGCAGATAGTCGCGGCCGACCGCATCCGGCGGCAAAACGACGCCGAGTTCGGGCACGCTGCGCAGCACATGGGCGACGAAGGTGTTCGAGTTCGGCCCGGGATAGATGCGATAGCCGCCCGGCTTGCCATAGGGATAGTCGGCAATCGCCTTTTCGATCTTGGGGATCAGCTTTTCCGCCTCTACGCCGTGAATGGCCACCACCTGGCGCGGCATGTTGGAATACCAATAGGCGTCCGCCGCATATCCATTATGGCGGATCGGCGTGCCCCAGCCCACCTTGTCATAACGGTCATAGCTCGTAGCGCCCGGCTTTTTCAACACGACCCAGGCATGGCTGGCGACCGAGCCCTTGAAGCCGCCGGTCATGGCGGAAAAGACGTAGACGGCGGCTTGCCCGTCGCTCGAAGCCGCCGGCAGCATGCCTGACGATGACCATCTGGCGGCATTCCAGCCGCGTGGATGGTCCTTCATGGCCCACAGTCCGGCCGATGCCAGTGCCGGCAGCAGGTAGATAATGGCAATCGCCAGTAACAGACGTTTTGCAAATTTCACTGATGGCCCCGTGCATCGAAAAATCAATTGCGGTATCAACAACATAAAATCAGAATTTTTTGAGGCTGAGAGAATGAACAATTCCGTTACCGTCGAAGTCGTCAGGGGCAATCTCGTGGAAAGCCGCCACAGGGGCCTTGCGGTAGTGGTGGATGGCGATGGCGGCGTGCTGTATTCCACGGGAGATCTGGAACGTGGCATCTTCCCGCGTTCGGCCTGCAAGGCCATGCAGGCCCTGCCGCTGGTGGAAAGCGGTGCCGCGGACGCCTATGGTTTCGGCAGCCGCGAGCTGGCGCTTGCCTGTTCGTCCCATTCCGGCGAGGACGCACATGCGGAACTTGCCGCTTCGATGCTCGCCAAGGCGGGCAGGGATGTGGATACGCTGGAATGCGGCGCGCACTGGTCCTCCGACCAGAAAACCATCATCCATCAGGCCCGCACGCTGGAAAAGCCGACGGCGCTTCACAATAATTGCTCTGGCAAACATTCAGGCTTCATCTGCGCCTGCTGCCATACCGGCACCGACCCCAAGGGCTATGTCGGTTATGACCACCCGCTGCAGCAGGAAATCCGCGCGGCGATGGAGAGCCTGACGGGTGCTGCGCTGGGTCACGACAATTGCGGCGTGGACGGCTGCTCCATCCCGACCTATGCGGTGCCGCTCAAAGGGCTGGCACATGGTTTCGCAAAGATGGCGACGGGCAGGGGGCTGGAAGCCGGCCGGGCGAGCGCCTCGCGCCGGCTCATGGAGGCCTGCATGGCAGAACCCTTTTATGTGGCAGGCACCGGCCGCGCCTGCACGAAGCTGATGCAGATCGCGCCGGGCAAGATTTTCGCCAAGACCGGCGCGGAGGGCGTCTTCGTCGCCGCCATGCCGGAAAAGGGCATCGCCATGGCGGTGAAATGCGAAGACGGCACGACGCGTGCGGCGGAAGCCATGGTTTCGGCATTGCTCGCCCGCTATTTCGATGAAGGCAGCGCCGAACAACAGGCGCTGAGCGGCATGGCGAACCGGCAGATGCGCAATTGGAACGGCATCCATGTCGGCGATATCAGGGTCGTCGGTCTCTAAATAACCTTTGACGCGGCCGTTTGCCGGCATGATGATGACACGCCCCGCACGTGACGGCCACCCCATGGCCCTCGCGGGGCGGTGTCCGCATGAGGAAGAAGCGGGCGCTTCATTGCTTTGGAGGTCTCATATCCATGTTCACATTGTTTTTCTCCCCCGGTTCCTGCTCCCGCGCCAGCCATATTGTGCTGGAGGAATCGGGCCTGCCTTACAAGGCCCACCGCGTCAATTTTGCGGAAGGCGAGCAACGCTCCGAGGCATTTTTAAAGATCAATCCCAAGGGCCGCGTGCCGGCACTGGCGACGGAAAGCGGCGTGCTGACGGAGACGCCGGCCATCCTCGCCTTCATCGCCCAGATGGCGCCCGAGAAGAAACTCGCGCCGCTCGACGATCCCTTCGAATTCGCGTTGATGCAGTCCTTCAACGCCTTCATTTCTTCGACGGTGCATGTCGCCCATGCCCACGGCCGGCGCGGCAGTCGCTGGGCGAGCAAGGATAGCTCGCTTGAGGATATGAAGGCCAAGGTGCCGCAGACCATGGGTGAATGCTTCGAACTGATCGAGCACGGCATGCTGCATGGCCCATGGGTTCTGGGCACTGCTTATTCCGTGGCCGATCCCTATCTTTTCGTCATGTCCGGATGGCTGGAAAGCGACGGCGTAGATATTGCCCGTTTCCCCAAGGTGCACGACCACTTCCGCCGCATGAACGACCGGCCGGCGGTGCAGCGGGCGCTCGCGGGGGAGAGGGGCTGAAAGGCTCAGTATTTCCGTCATTCCGGCCCTGAGCCGGAATCCAGCCAACACGCGTCTGCGCGGCGAGAAGGGTCCTTTAAGCCCAAGGACTTGGGCTGGCTGGATGCCGGATCAGGTCCGGCATGACGGAGGGGTAAGGGGCTTAACCGCTCAAGCCGCCTCGGCCGCGCGCGTATCCCACATCGTCTTGAACGCCGTGCGGGCCTGGCAACGATCCAGCCAGGCCTTCAGAGCCGGATGGGCGTCGAACAGCGGCTTGTGGCCCTGTGCGTAACGAACGATTTCCGCCGCGTTGAGATCGGCGACGGTAAAGCGATCGCCCACCAGATAATCATGACTGGACAGATGCTGCTCCAGCACCCGGAAGGGGCGCTTCAGCAGGCGGCTGGCAACATCGATCACGGCCTTGCCGCTATCACTTTCCGACAGGCCTTCGGCGATGGCGGAGGAAATCTTCAGCGAATTCGTCTCCACTTCGGTCGCGGCAAAGAAGGACCATTGCAGCATCGCCGCATCTTCCTTCAGATCGATCGGCGCAAGCGGTCCGCCATATTTGCGGGCGAGGTAGAGATTGATGGCCATGGATTCGTAAAGCACCATGCCGTCATCCTCGATGCAGGGAATGGTGCCCATCGGGTTGACGGCCAGGAAGTCCGGAGACAGCGTGTTGAGCGGCGCATCCGCAGCCAGCGGATCGGCAAGACGGCGGGCCTGTATCACAGGCACGTGCTTGAATTCTATGCCGAGTTCGCCCGCCAGCCATAATGTGCGTGTGGCGCGGGAACGGTAGACACCGTAAATCGTCAACATTGAAATTACCCCTTCAACCTGTCAGATGGCGGCAAGTTACGGTCTAGCCCTCCTAAAGTGAAGCTGTGGATCGCAGCGCCAACTATGATTTTTTCTGATCCGGCAGGAGGTCTGTATCGGGCGAGAGCCGGCATTCGAAACGGTCGATGAAGCGTTCGAACAGCCGGGCGAATGTCTCCACATCCTCCGCCGGCCAGCCATCCATCACGTCCTCGATGACGCTCATCTTCGTCCGACGCATTTCCTGCAAGAGACTGGTGCCGAGCGGGGTGATCTCTACGATGCTGCGGCGGGCGTCTTGCTGGGAAACGCCGCGTTTCAGCAGCCCTCTCCCGACCATATCGGCCACAACCCGGCTGCCGCGTGAGGGATCGATGCGCATGCCCTCGGCAATCGCGCCCACGGTCACATCGCCCTCCGCCCGGCGTAGAATGTCGAGCACGTCGATATGGGAAAGTTCGAGACCTGGAGCGAGCCTGGCAAGCGCCATGCGGCCGATGATGCGGCGGCCGATCATGATGCGCATGCGCGTCATCGTATTGCCGATCCGCTTGATGTCCTCGGGCAGATCCTCGTTCCAGTTTTCCTCAGTCGCCACGCTTCATCGTCCCTTTCGATGCTGTTTTCCGATCACGTTTAGCGGCAATAGCACAGATGTCAAAAACTTGCCATTGACATATATATGCTGATAGCACACAAATTGTCACAGCAAATCTGCCTGAAGCCAACGAGATTTTTCATGGATATGTCCACCGCCCCCGTGGCGCCGCTTGTGTCGGATCATCGCCGCAGGCTCATCGTCTTTCTGTTTCTGATGCTGGCCATGTTCATGGCGACCCTCGATAACCAGATCGTATCGACGGCACTGCCCACCATCGTCGGTGAATTCGGCGCGCTGGAGCGTTTCGGCTGGATCGGCTCTGCCTATCTGCTGGCGACCAGCGCGGTCATGCCCGTCTATGGCAAGCTCGGCGATCTGTTCGGCCGGAAATACGTGATGATCGCTGCGGTCGTCATCTTTACGCTCGGCTCGCTCGCCTGCGGGCTGGCATGGTCGATGGACAGTCTGATTGCCGCCCGTGTCTTGCAGGGGCTCGGCGGCGGCGGCATCATGGTCTCGATCTTTTCCGTCAATGCGGATCTGTTCGAACCGCGTGAACGCGCCCGTTACCAGAGCTATTCCAGCCTCACCATCATGGCGTCGGGCAGTGTCGGCCCGATCCTCGGCGGCACGATGAGTGATCTCTTTGGCTGGCGGTCGATCTTCCTGATCAATCTGCCGCTCGGCATCATCGTTATTGCCGGTCTGGCGCTGATGCTGCCTTACCGCCGCCCGGCGCGCCAGCCGAAGATCGATTATCTCGGTGCGGTCCTCTTGGCGGCCACCATTGCCAGCGTGGTCTTCTGGGCGGACAGCAGCGAATTGTTCGGCTCGCTCATCGCGGCCCCCAGCCTCGGCATCATCGCCTTCGCCGTCATCGCCGCTTTCCTCTGGGTGCAGGTGGAGCGCCGCGCGCCGGAACCGGTAGTGCCGCTGCGTCTCTTCAAGGACAGCACCTTTCCGCTGTTGATGATCGTTTCGCTCACCAGCGGCGGCATCGGCATCGGCATGGTCAATTATTATGCCCTGTTCCTGCAGACGACCACCGGCCTTTCCCCCTCCCATGCCGGCCTGTTCTTCATCGCGGTCACCGGCGGCATCGTCATGGGTTCGCTTTCGGCCGGACGGCTGATTTCGATTACCGGCGTCTACAAGCCCTTCTCGGTTGCGGGCCTGACAATCAACGTCATCGCCATGCTGCTCTTCACGCAGATGCATGCGGGAACGCCGCTTTGGCTGATCGCTGTGCTGATGCTGGCGCAGGGTTTCGCAGTCGGCCTCGGCCAACAGGCTCCGATCATCGGCGTGCAGAACTCGGCCCCCAAGGCTGACATCGGTGCGGCAAGCGGAGCGGTAACGCTGACCCGCATGGGTGGTGCTGCCATCGCCATCTCGGTCTATGGCGCCATCGTATCCACAAGCCTCAAGGGTGTGGCGGTGGATATTCCCGGCGTCGGCAAAATCGAGGAATTGACGCCAAAAATCCTCTCGGAACTGCCCGCAGCCTCCCAGGCCGCCGTCGCCTCGCTCTACTCGGATGCGTTTACGCCGCTGTTCTTCGCGGCCGCCGCAACCGCTGCCATCGGCCTTGCCGCGGCGCTGATGCTGAAACCGGTGCGGCTACCGGCGGCGGTTGAGGCGAAGCCCGCGGAAGTGGCGGGGGAGTAGGGGCGGCCGACAGTTGTCACCTTTGGTTCTCGCTGAAACCTCTCATCCGTCATACCGGCCTTGAGCCGGTATCCAGCCAGCCCAAGTCCTTGGGCTGAAATAACTCTTTCGCCGCGCGGACGCGCGGCTCCTGGATTCCGGCTCAAGGCCGGAATGACGGGATGTCTCCGCAAAACAAAAACGCGCCCATTGGAAATTTAACGCGCGTTCCGCGTTATGCTCGCAGCACTCTAGATTCGCGCGGGCGGCCCTATCTCAATGAACATGAAGCCGGAACAGCTCCTGAATTCCACGCCCAATGGCCTTTATTGCCCGGTGGGTGATTTTTATATCGATCCCGTGCGGCCCGTGGCGCGGGCGCTCATCACCCATGGTCATTCCGATCACGCCCGCGCTGGCCATGGCGCGGTGCTGGCCACGCGCCAGACGCTGGATATCATGCGCATCCGTTATGGCGAGGATTTCTGTGGCAGCGAGCAGGCGGTCGCATTCGGCGAGAGGGTGGAGGTAAACGGCGTCACCGTCGGTTTCCATCCGGCAGGCCATGTTCTGGGTTCGGCGCAGATTTCCGTAGAAATGAACGGTCTGCGCATCGTGGCGTCCGGCGATTACAAGCGCGGCATCGACCCCACCTGCGCCCCCTTCGAGTCGGTGCCCTGCGATGTCTTCATCACCGAAGCCACCTTCGGCCTCCCGGTGTTTCATCATCCGCTGCCGCGTGTGGAAACGGCCAAACTGCTCACCTCCATCAAACAGTTTCCCGAGCGGACGCACCTTGTCGGCGCCTATTCGCTGGGCAAGGCGCAGCGCGTCATCAGGCTCCTGCGCGATAATGGTTATGCCGAGCCGATCTATATCCACGGTGCGCTGGCGCGGCTCTGCGATTATTACGTCTCGCAGGGTATCGATCTCGGTGATCTCAGGCCCGCAACACTGGAAAAAAGCGATCCTTCCGCCTTCAAGGGCGCGATTGTCGTCGGACCGCCCTCGGCGTTTCAGGAGCGCTGGGCGCGCCGCTTCAACGAACCACTGATTGCCTTCGCGTCCGGCTGGATGATGGTGCGGCAGAGGGCAAAGCAGGGCGGTGTGGAATTGCCGCTGGTGATCTCGGACCATTGCGACTGGCCGGAACTGCTGGAGACGATCAAGGAAATTTCCCCGCAGGCCGTCTGGGTCACGCATGGCCGGGAGGAGGCGCTGGTGCGCTGGTG
This sequence comes from Agrobacterium sp. FDAARGOS_525, assembly GCF_003938925.1. NCBI lineage: Bacteria > Pseudomonadati > Pseudomonadota > Alphaproteobacteria > Hyphomicrobiales > Rhizobiaceae > Agrobacterium > Agrobacterium sp. FDAARGOS_525. The sequence goes on from NZ_RKIU01000003.1 coordinate 1,936,280, forward strand.
CGAATTGCAGGGCATCGCCGCCAAGCCACTGCATCTCGTTGGTTACGAGGACGAGGGGGATTGAGATGAAAGCCTTCGCCACTCTTCTTGACCGCCTGGTTCTCACCCCGTCGCGCAATGGCAAGCTGAAGCTGCTGACCGATTATTTCCGCGATACGCCCGATCCCGACCGGGGTTACGGGCTGGCGGCCATTGCCGGCACGCTGGACCTCAAAAGCGTCAAGCCGGCCCTGCTGCGCGAACTGGTCTTGGAGCGGATGGATGAGGTTCTGTTCCGCTATTCCTATGATTATGTGGGCGATCTCGCCGAAACCATTTCGCTGGTCTGGGGCAATATCGGTGGTGCTGACGATTCAGAGGCACAGGATCCGCGTCTTGGTGAAGTGGTGACACTGATGAATTCGCTCGGCCGTACGGAGGTGCGCGGTGCGGTGCGTGATCTCCTGGATCGGCTCGATACGTCCTCTCGTTTCGCTTTCCTCAAACTTGCCACCGGCAGCCTGCGCATCGGTGTTTCGGCCCGGCTGGCGCGTCAGGCGCTGGCGGATTTTGCGGGGAAAGACATCATCGAGATCGAAACCCTCTGGCACGGGCTGGCGCCGCCCTATACGCCGCTTTTCGCATGGCTCGAGGGCAAGGCGGACCGCCCGGTGCTGGCAACGCCCGCCATCTTCCATTCGGTGATGCTGGCGACGCCGGTGGCGGATGGCGACCTCGATGGGCTGGACCCCGCCGACTACGCCGCCGAATGGAAATGGGACGGTATTCGTGTGCAATTGTCCCGCGCCGGTGGGACACGGAAACTCTATTCCCGTTCAGGCGACGATATTTCAGGCGCCTTCCCTGACGTTCTTGACGCGATCGATTTCGAAGGTGTGATGGATGGTGAGCTGCTGATTGGCGGCACGGCACGGTCCAACAATCTCACCCGAACCTTTTCCGACCTGCAGCAGCGACTGAACCGCAAGACGGTGACGGCGAAGATGCTGGACGACTATCCCGCCTTCATCCGCGCCTATGACCTGCTGTTCGACGGCGAGAGCGATATCCGCGCGCAGACCTATCTGCAGCGTCGCGGCCGGCTGTCTGACATTATCGAACATGCACCGCATGACCGCTTCGACCTATCGCCACTGATCGGCTTTTCCAGCTGGCAGGAGCTCGATACGCTACGCGCCGCACCGCCCGATCCGGTCATCGAGGGCGTCATGATCAAGCGCCGCGACAGCACCTATCAGGCCGGGCGCGCCAAAGGCCCCTGGTTCAAGTGGAAACGCGATCCTTACAATATCGACGCCGTCATGATGTATGCCCAGCGTGGCCACGGCAAAAGATCGAGCTATTACTCCGATTTCACCTTCGGTGTCTGGGCGGAGGGGGAGGACGGCGAACAGCTCGTGCCTGTCGGAAAGGCTTATTTCGGTTTCACCGATGCGGAGCTGGAGGTGCTGGACAAGTTCGTGCGCGACAATACCGTCGAGCGTTTCGGCCCGGTGCGGGCGGTGCGCGCCACGCCGGATTTCGGTTTCGTGCTTGAAGTTGCCTTCGAAGGCATCAACCGCTCTACCCGCCACAAATCCGGCGTCGCCATGCGGTTCCCCCGCATTGCCCGGCTGCGCGCCGACAAGTTGCCGGCCGAAGCCGACAGGCTTTCAACACTGGTGGCGATGATCGACGGTGTGGAAGGCTAGGGTGGCACGATCGCCTGTTTATTTCCCTGGGCGTCACAGTCGGGGCGAGGCGACGTCCAGAAATTGCCATGATGGCTGCGAATACATTGTTGTCATTCGCGAATCCGTGATTGGACAGCCTCCCGCCGCAGTGCTGAACTGCTAATGCAACCATCCTCGTCAGGTGACCATATGGCAGACAAACGCTTTCTTTCCTCACCCTTCGGACAGGAAGAGAGCGGCACGATCTCGCCGGGCATGACGCGGCGTGGATTGCTCGCTGGCGCAATGGGGCTGTCAGCAGCGCTTGTCCTGCCGCCCGCCGTGAAAGCGGGCATTCCGACACCTGAAGTCTTGCCGCTCGAACGGCAGGATTATGCGGAGGCTCGCCGACGTTTCCACACCCACCTGCTGCGCGAGATGGCGGCGCCGGAGAAGTCCTCGGCGCTTGGCACACCGCCCGGGGCGGAGCGTGTCACCTATCGTGGCGGGCCGGATGGCTCGATCGAACTTGTCGCCTGGCTCTCCCACTACCAGCCGTCAAAAACACTGAAACCGGCCGTCCTCTTCCTGCATGGCGGCAACGCCACCGGGGATGGCCATTGGGCGCTGATGAAGCCATATTGGGAAGCGGGCTTCGTTGTGCTGCTACCGTCCTTTCGTGGCGAAAACGGCCAGAACGGCAATTATTCAGGCTTCTACGACGAAACCTCGGATGCGCTGGCGGCGGCCACCTATCTTGAAAATCTTCCCGGCATTGACAGAGCTCGCTTCTTCATCGCCGGCCATTCCAATGGCGGCACGCTCACGCTTCTGGCAGCCATGAGCCGTAAATTCCGTGCTGCGGCCCCCATATCCGCTGGCGTCAATTCATGGCGCTATTTCAACCGCTATAGCGAGGAGATCTGTTTCGACGAAACCGACGAACGCGAATTCATCATGCGCTCCTCCGTCTGTTTCGGCCCCAGCCTCAAATGTCCGGCACTGCTGTTGCGCGGTACGGAGGAGCGGCCCTTCGACGCCGATCACCAGCTTTTTGTGGACCGCGCCCTGACCTCGGGTTTCAGGGTCGACAAAAAACTGCTGGCGGGAACCCATAATGGTGTCGTCCCCGGCGCAGTGGCGGAAAGCATCCGTTTTTTCAACGGCTTTGCGTAAACGCGATGTTGCACCGTCCGTAGGCGTGTGGTGTCTCAGGTCTTGATGATGGACGTCTTGGCCTGCTCTGCCCACCATGCGCCGTCTTTCTTGTCGGCATATTGGGCGCGCTTGTTGGTGAATTGGCCCTGGGTGCAAATTTCCCGGTAGTTGCGGACCGGCAGCCCGAGTTCCTTGACGACGGCATGCACCACGGTTGGGCCCGTCATGTCATAGACGCTGACGAGCGTGCCTTCTTCGATATTGCGGGCAATACGATCAGCTATCAGCCTGAGCGCCGGGTGGCCGGGTTTCGACGCCATGAAATAGTTGGTGATTTCGCCGTCCTTCATGGCAATGAAAACGGCTTCTTCATCCGTATCGATCACATCTTCGGGCCGGGCCGCAAAATTGGAATCAATATCCAGATAGATGCCGCCTTCCTGCAGAAGAACGAGAATGCGCCAGAAATCCGCTTTGGCGGCGCCCACCTGCAGGCGACGGAAGGCGTCGGCGTAACGTCCGGGAAAATGCCGGTCGATATAGGCCTGGCACGCCTCGTCATCATGGTAGCGATATTCGAATTCCGGCGTCAGCCAACGGTTGAACAGGAAATTCGCATAGATTGGCGTCGTGACCCGATTGGAGTAATTCGTCTGCCAGATGATGCGGGGAATGGCCTTTTCCGATTTCGGGCTGCGTCTGGCAGGCTGATGCTGCGGAAGCGTTTTTCTTCTGCCGGGCCGGATGAACAAATCGATGGAAAAAATGACCTTGGCGATGTTTCCACCGATCTTGATCGCGCGGTACGCGATGCGGTTATAGCCATGCTTTGCCAAGTTCAGCGCTCCTGCGCGTGGAATCGATTGTCACGCACGTGGAAACGGCGGTACGCGGTATTTATTGGACGCAATTAGTTTGTCAATACGCTGAAAATGAGACCGGCCGAGCCCGGATTAACGGGGCCCGGCCGGTTGGGGAGGGGCTGCGATCAGGCTTTGTTACGGTTGAAATATCCAAGCAGCCGCATGGCATTGGCGGTCACCAGAACCGTGGCGCCCGTATCGGCGAAGACGGCAAGCCACAGGCCGGAAAGGCCGGTAACTGTTGTGACCAGGAACACCGCCTTCAGGCCGAGCGCAATCGTCACGTTCTGTCGGATATTGTTCATGGTGGCGCGCGAAAGGCCGATGAGGCGGGCGGCGTCGCCGACATTGTTGCGCATCAGCGTCGCATCCGCCGCTTCCATCGCCACGTCCGTGCCCGAGCCGATGGCAACACCGACGCTGGCCGCCGCAAGGGCCGGCGCATCGTTAATGCCGTCACCCACCATGACAACGGTCTTCTTTTCGGCAAGCTTGCGGATTTCCTCAACCTTGTTCTGCGGCAGGAGTTCACCGCGCGCCTTAAGTCCAAGCTTGTTACCGATGGCACGCGCGGTGCGGGCATTGTCACCCGACAGCATCAGCGAGGAAATGCCCATGTCCTTGAGCGCCTTGACGCCTTCGGCCGCGTCCTTGCGCGGCTCGTCGCGCATGGCGAAGAGGCCGCTTGCCGCGCCGCCGGCCATGACCACGGCCACCGTCTTGCCTTCGCTTTCCAGCGCGGAAATACGGTCGGCAAGATCCTTCGAGAGCGTGCCGACCTCAGTCGCAAAGCGCGGTGCGCCGATAAACAGGTCCTTGCCGCCGACATTGCCCTGCATGCCGCGACCGGAAATCGCCTTGATGTTGGAGCCGGGCAGGGGCTTCACGCCAGCCTTTTCGGCATGATTGACGATGGCGCGGGCGAGCGGGTGGCTCGACTCGTTTTCGATGGTCGCGGCCTGCGCAATCAGCTCGGCCTCGTTGCCGTCGAGAGCGATCACATCCGTCACGACAGGCTCACCAAGCGTCAGCGTGCCGGTCTTGTCGAAGGCGACGGTTTCGGTGCGCGCCAGCATTTCGATGACCGCGCCGCCCTTTACGAGCATGCCGTGGCGTGCCGCAGCCGAAAGGCTGGAGGCGATGGCGGCGGGAACCGAGATGACCAGCGCGCAGGGGCAACCGATCAGGAGCAGCGCGAGACCACGGTAAATCCAGGTATCCCAGTCGCCAAGGCCGGCGAGGGGCGGTACGATGATGGTCAGCACCGAGATCGCGACGATGAGCGGCATGTAATATCGTGAGAAGCTCTGGATGAAACGTTCGGTCGGGGCGCGGGAATCCTGTGCTTCTTCGACCAGCGTAATGATGCGGGCAATGGTGTTGTCTTCCGGCGCACGGTCGACGCGGATGCGCAGCGAACCGTCATGGTTGATCGAGCCGGCAAAGACGCGGTCGCCCTTGTCCTTGGCGACGGGAATGCTCTCACCCGTCATCGGCGATTCGTCGACGCTGGACTGGCCGTCGATGACAACACCATCGGCGGCGATACGGTCGCCGGGGCGCGCCACGACCACCTGGCCGATGCGAACCTGATCGGCGGAGACCTGCCGAAGCGCGCCGTTTTCCTCCACCATCGCCGTTTTCGGTAGCAGTGAACCGAGCGCCTTGATGCCGGAGCGGGCGCGGGCGGCGGCAAAGCCTTCCAGCAATTCGCCGACGGAGAACAGCAGCACGACGATAGCCGCCTCTTCCGCCTCGCCGATGATGATCGCGCCGATGGCGGCAATGGTCATCAGCATCTCGATGGTGAAGACAGCGCCGAAACGGGCAGCATTAAAGGCATTGCGTGCGATCGGGAAGAGCGTGACCAGCGTGGCGACGATGAAGGCGTAACTACCCCAGGCCGGGAAGGTCAGTTCCGCCGCATAGGCAATCGCGACCAGAATGGTGCCGGTGAAGGTGTTGCGCGCCTTGGCGGTGCGCCACCATGCACCTTTTTCGTCCGCGCCATGGGCGTGCCCTATCTCGGCGCTCTGGTTTGCGGCGGCAGGTGCGGCAGCGTGGGAATGGCCCGCATGGTCGTGTCCGTGATCGTGACCTGAATGATCATGGCCGGAGTGATCGTGGTCATGCCCGTTGCAGGAATGCTGCTCGTCTCCCGAATGGTCATGCGCCGCGTGGTCGTGGCCGGAATGATCATGCCCGGAGTGATCATGACCGGAATGATCATGATCGTGATGGCCACCGCATGTCGCGTGATCATGATCGTGTTCGTGCTTTTGATCCGGCGTTTTTTCGCGCGCGGCCTTCTCCTGCGGCAGCAGGGCCGGCTTGAAGCCGAGCTTGCGCAACGTATCCTCGATCTTTTCCACCGGGGTTTTGTTTTCGGCAAGCGAAAGGTTCAGCCGCTCGCGGGCCACCGACACCTTGACGTCAGCAACGCCGGGCAGGCGGGACAGTGCGGTTTCGATCTTGGCCGCGCAGCTGCCGCAATCCATGCCGCCGACCGAAAAGGTCAGCGCATTGTTGTTTTCAATAGCCGTTTGGGGCGTGTCATGATGGTGACCGCCGCAGGAGGAATGGTCGTGCTGATCGGCCTCCACCTTTGCTGCGGGCGCTTTTTCGCGCGGCAGCAGAGCGGGTTTGAAGCCGAGCTTGCGCAACGTATCCTCGATTTTTTCCACCGGGGTTTTGTTTTCGGCAAGCGAAAGGTTCAGCCGCTCGCGGGCCACCGACACCTTGACGTCGGCAACGCCCGGCAGGCGCGACAGCGCGGTTTCGATCTTGGCCGCGCAGCTGCCGCAATCCATGCCACCAACCGAAAAGGTCAGGGCCTCCGGTTCCCCGTTCAAACTGCCGCGTGTCGAAATATTCATGGTTTCGCTCCTGAATTCCACTCGACAGCCAATCTGGCACCTCTAGCAACTAGAGCTTCAAGAGGAAAAATGCGATTCTTCGATTTTTTTTGAAAAACCGACGCCAGCTTCGCGCCAGCCGCGCGGTCCATCATGGCCTCAGATTGGATTCCATGAAGCGGTTCAGATGATAGCACTCCTTTTATCGAAAAACGGTCGCCGGGCGGCCTCTCTGGTCGGGCTTGCCCTGCTGCCCCTGATGAGCGGCTGCCTTTTCGTGACGGATACGACCCGGATGGACCCGGACGTCTTCGTCAGGGAAACGGCGCCGGTGTTCAATTTCAATTCCGTCAGCTCCAATCGCCAGCCGGAACTGCCGCCGCAGCCGGGCCAGCTTTCGACGCGCCCGCCGGATCTGTTCCGAACCCGCTTCCATCAGGAATATGGCCCGCCGGTGCGCGGCCAGGGGCTGCAGGCCCCGCAGGTGCAGGGCTATAATGTGCCCCAGGGTCAGAGCCAAGGCCAGGCGGTGGCCTATGGCCTGCCGGTCTCCAATCCGCTGCACCGTGTCATGTATGGCCCGATCCGCGATGAGGATCGCTCCTTGCCGGCCATTCCCTATGGCCGCATCGATCCGCGTTATCTCCGGCAGGAAGTCAGCTACCAGACGGCGGAAGCGCCCGGCACCATCGTGGTCGATACGAAGCAGCATTTCCTTTATCTCGTGCAATCCGGCGGCAAGGCCATCCGCTATGGCGTCGGGCTGGGACGTGACGGTTACGCCTGGTCGGGCCGTGGCAAGATCCAGTGGAAGGCCAAGTGGCCGCGCTGGACGCCGCCCGATGAAATGGTCAAGCGCCAGCCGGAACTCGCCTCCATCTCCGCCGCCAATGGCGGCATGACACCGGGTCTGAACAATCCGCTCGGCGCACGCGCGCTTTATATCTTCAAGGATGGCAAGGACACGCTGTACCGCGTGCATGGCACGCCGGACTGGCAGTCTGTCGGTAAAGCGACGTCCTCCGGCTGCGTGCGCATGCTCAATCAGGATGTGATCGATCTCTATGAGCGCGTGCCGCAGGGTGCGAAGATTGTGGTTATCTGAACACGTTCTAAAAGAAAGAGATAGGGGACCCATTCCGCCAGCAGCTTGTGACTGGCTTTTAGCGGTCGGTTAACTATTTTCGCAATACGCATGATACGGAACAAATGACGTACAACGGCGATCTAGCCGTTCGAAATGTGGGACAAACCGGCCTTATGACAAGCACCGACACAGATCTTTCCAGACGCACCTTTCTTTCCCTTCTTGGCCTTTCTTCCGCTTCGCTTCTCGCAGGCTGCGCCTCATCGGGCACGGGAGACGCCATCCGCCAGCAGGCAAGTGCCATTGGCAGCGATTTCCGCCAGATGTTCTCGTCCGGCGTCAGCGACGCGGAACTGGCCGTCATGTACGGCTCGGTCGAGGATGGCGGTTACGTCATTCCTGCTGTGCCGTATCAGAAAATCGACCGGCGTTATTACCGCCAGCGGGTCGTTGATCCGACGGGCGAACGTCCAGGCACCGTGGTTGTCGATACGCGTTCGCGCTTCCTTTACGTGGTGGAGCCGGGCGGCAGCGCCATGCGTTATGGCGTCGGCATTGGCCGCGAAGGTTTCGCCTGGTCGGGCGAGGGCGTCATCCAGTGGCGTCAGAAATGGCCGAAGTGGACACCGCCGGACGAAATGGTCGCCCGCCAGCCGGAACTCACCAAATATTCCTCCAAGAACGGCGGCATGCCGCCGGGCCTGAAGAACCCGCTCGGCGCCCGCGCGCTCTATATCTTCCAGAATGGCAAGGACACACTTTACCGCCTGCACGGTTCGCCGGAATGGAACTCCATCGGCAAGGCGGTCTCCTCCGGCTGCGTGCGCCTGATGAACCAGGACGTCATCGATCTCTACGACCGCGTGCCGCAGAAGGCGCGTGTCGTGGTCTGGCAGTGAGCCGCGACTTCTTCATATGAAAAAAGGCGGCTCCGTGCCGCCTTTTTTGTTACGTCAGGGTCGGGTGAGGGTGTCCTTCAGCGCATTAACACGGTCGCGGATCTGCACCAGCTCTTCCAGCCCGCAACCAGTGGCATTGCCGATTGCCGCCATGATCTTCACGCCCTCTTTTTTAAGGTTCGCACCCTTTGGCGTCAGGGCCACCAGCACCTGTCGTTCGTCCACCGTCCCGCGCTTGCGGGTGATCAACCCCGCATGCTCCAGCCTTTTCAGCAGCGGGGAAAGGGTGCCGGAATCGAGCCCCAGCATTTCGCCGAGCGCCTTGACGGTGGAGGTCTCTTTCTCCCATAGCGCCATCATGACCAGATATTGCGGATAAGTCAGCCCGATTGGGTCGAGCAGCGGTTTGTAGGCCCTTGTGAAGGCATGCGCCGCGCCGTAAAGCGCAAAACATATCTGCTGGTCCAGCCTCAGCAGGCTTTCCATCTTCTTGTCGTCGCCCTCTGCACCCATTTTCCTGCTCCAAAATCAACCGGGGAGGGAACAATCGGCCCCCGCTTTCGGTTCCTGCCGCATGGATGCGCGGCGAAATTTCGTGAAAATTATCGCAAAAAACGAATTCGCATTCAATGTGCAAAATTATATTGCGCACAATTCAATTGTTCGCTATAAGAGCCTCAACGCCAACCCGAAGGAGTAAATGTCATGCCAATTCTCTACACGACCAAAGCATCTGCCACCGGTGGCCGCGCCGGTAACGCCAAGTCGGAAGACGGCGTTCTCGACGTCACACTCACTGTTCCCAAGGAACTGGGCGGTGATGGCGCCCGCGGCACCAATCCGGAACAGCTTTTTGCAGCCGGTTATTCCGCCTGCTTCCTCGGCGCGCTGAAATTCGTCGCCGGCAAGGAAAAGGTAAAGATTCCTGAAGACACCACTGTGACGGCAACCGTCGGTATCGGCCCGCGTGAGGATGGCGGCGGCTTCGGCATCGAAGTCTCGCTGAAGGCCAATATTCCTGGTGTCGAGCGCGAAGTTGCTGAAAAACTGGTTGCTGCTGCGCACATCGTCTGCCCCTACAGCCACGCCATGCGCACCTCCACGGAAGTGCCGGTCTCGGTAGCCTGATTTTTCAGGTCTGAAATGTGTGGCGGGTTCATCCCGGCCTGAAGTGGACCGCGACGTCTCCTCCGCATGCCGGACTAGATCCGGCATCCAGCCCCGGCGCGTCTGCGCCTTGAAAGGAGTCTATCGCGATCAAGGACTTGATCGCGCTGGACCCCGGATCTAGTCCGGGGTGACGGGGCGGGGCTCCCTGCACACGATACATATCAGGCTTACGCACGGATCGTCATTCCTGGGTTCATCCCGGCCTTCTTGTTTGCAGAAAGAAATGTGCTATATTCTTTCCAAGGAAAGGGTAGACCCATGAATATTCACACCAAGGCCACCGCGGACCCCGCATCGCAAGGCAGGGTCGTCACCAAGGCTGTCATCGCCGCCGCGGAGCGGCTCGGCCTGAATGCCGCCCGCACGGCGGATATTCTTGGCGTTTCCGCGCCCACGGTGTCGCGTATGAAGCGGCTTGATTTCCTGCTGGAGCCGGGTGCCAAATCCTTTGAACTGGCTGTGTTGCTGATCCGGGTTTTCCGTTCGCTGGATGCGATTGCCGGCGGCGACGAGGCCGTGGCGAAAAGCTGGCTGCGCAATCATAACACGGCGCTCGGCGCCGTACCTGCCGACAAGCTGACTACCATTACCGGATTGATCGATGTCCTCTCCTATCTGGACGCCCGACGCGCTCCTGTCTGAAAAACGCGCTGCGGCGGGAAAATACTGGCGGTTGGTGGAGGCGCAGCACCAGGTTTCCACCATGAAGCTGGTGGATACGGTGGAAGAGCAATCGCTGCTGGAAGATATTCTGGAGGCGAGCAAGCGGCCGTTTCCACCCGAATGCGCCGGTTTTGATTATCTTCTCGCGACGCCCTTCCGTTATGGCGCAGCCTATCCGCATGGCTCGCGGTTCCGCCGCGCGGGTTATACCGAAGGCGTTTATTACGCCGCCGCGAAGGTGGAAACGGCGCTTGCTGAAATGGCCTTTTACCGGCTGCTGTTTTACGCCGAATCGCCCGGTACGCCGCTGCCTGCCAATCCAGCCGATTATTCCGCCTTTGCCGCCCGCGTCGCCACCGATGCCGCGCTGGATCTGACCGAACCGGCACTCAACCGCGACGAGGCCCTGTGGACTGATCCCACGAATTACGAAGCTTGTCAGACACTGGCGGATCAGGCGCGTCTCGCCCGGATCGAGGCCATCCTCTACCGCTCGGTGCGCGATCCGGCAGGCGGCCTCAACATTGCCATCCTGTCGCCGAAGGCCTTCGCCGAAAAATCGCCGGTGGAGCGGATGAGCTGGCGCATCCATCTTTCGAAAACCGGGGTGCAGGCGCTGTGCGAATTCCCGATGCGGCGGACCGGTTTTTCGGCCGCGGATTTTGCCGGTGATCCACGCCTCGCCAGCCTGCTAGGCTGACGGGCGTTCTCTGTTTCATCCTCTTGGCGGGCCGACAATGTCAGGCGGAAGCGAAAAACGCTTCCGGATCGTCAACTTCCAACAGCCTGCGCTTGTCGATCAGCCAGAAGCGGTTTCCTACCGTTCGCACAAAACTCCTGTCATGCGAAACGAAGACGCAGCTGGCTTCACGGCTGATGATTTCCGCCTCCAGCGCTTCCTGTCCCTCGATATCCAGATGGTTCGTCGGCTCGTCCAGCAGGTAGAAATTCGGCTCCGCCAGCCTGAGCGCCAGCATGGCAAGTCGCGCCTTCTGCCCGCCTGAAAGCGTGGCGATCCGGCGTTTCTGCATTTCCATGTCGATGCCGGCGCCGGCGAGCAGTCCGTGGATGCGCTGGTCGCCAATGTCGAAGCGATGCGAGAGAAGCGTCGCCGGCGTGCTGTCGTCATCGATGTCGGCAAGCGACTGGTCGACATATCCGGCTACTAGCGAGGGCGTGGCCTTGATGCCCTCCTGAATATGGCCATCACCCGTCACCGCCGCCTGCAGCAGTGACATCAGCCGTGTCTTGCCGACACCGTTGCGACCGAGAATGACGATGCGGTCGCCCTGGCGGATGAATTGCCGGCCGGTGCGGAACAGCACTGTTCCATCCGGCGTCGAGACGGGAACATCCTCCAGAGTGACCAGAACCTTGGCATGGGTGCCGCGATTGGCGAGCTGGATTTTGCCGGCGGATCGTTCGATATGGGCAGGGCGCGCTTTCTCCTCGATCCTTTCCGCACGCTCGCGCAATTGCTTGGTTTTAACGGTCAGGAGATCGCTGCCGGAATTGATGCCGATATTATTGAGCTTGGCCGCCTGCCGGCGCAACTGCTGTGCGGTTTTCATGTCGCGCTGGAAACGCCGCTCATCGGCGGCGTCCTCCTCCTCCAGCGCCGCGCGCGCACGGCCATAGGGCAGGCGAAACAGCGCCGAGTTCTCAGGCCGCAGGAAAAGCGTCGTCCGCGTGACATTGTCGAGAAAGGCGCGGTCGTGGCTGACGATGATGACGGCCGTGTCGCGCGGCAGGGCGCCCAGCCAGCTTTCCAGCACGTTGATCTTTTCAAGGTCGAGATGGTTGGTCGGCTCGTCGAGCAGCAGCACGTCAGGCTCTGTGATCCAGGCCTTGGCCAGCATGGCAAGCCTCTGCCAGCCGCCGCTCAGTTCTTTCAGGCGACGCTCGCGGAACGGCTCCGGCACCAGCATGTCATCGAAGATGATGTCTGCGCGCCAGCTTTCGCTATCGATCGTATCCGCCGGCAGGGCGGAAAGCACGGCATCCCGCATGGTCAGCTCCATCAGGGCGGCAGGCGGATTTTGGCGCACGATGGACTGGGTGAGCCCGCGCAGCCGGGTGATGTCGCCGCTACTGGGCTCCATGTCGCCCACCAGGCAATTGAGCAGGGTGGACTTGCCGCAACCATTGGCGGCGACGATGCCGATGCGGTCGCCCGCATTCACGGTGAGGCTGAGATTGGAAAAAAGCGGTTTGCCAAGGATGATACCGAGGTTGCGCAGCGTAATGATGGTCATGATGTCGTCTCTGGCGAAGACGGACCCGCACCGTTGCCTGCGCGTGCAGGACGTGGGTTCGGTTATCGGTGATCCGTCGTGAAACTATGCGCAATGGCAGACGAACTGCGTCCTGCGCGGCCTTTTAGGCAAACCAGAGGGTGGTGTTCCGGTCAGCCCTGCAAACGTGTCCGCAGGGCAAAAAGGTGGCAGAGCTGACGATTGCGCCAGAAGCAGGAAATATCCATGCGAAGCCTCCTTTCTTGAAACGGGTTGAACCGCCCGACCATTAACAGCGGCGGCGATCCGTTGCAACCCACTTTGAGAAGGGTGGGAAGGGGCGATGCGGCAAGGCCTACCCGGTGGGAGAGGTAGTCGATGCCGCACCTGATCCTTTCAGCCGGGCTCGTTCGGCCCGCTGGCGTCATTGGTTGCCGACACGCGCCCGCAGTTCTTCGACATGAGCGGCGATTTCAGGTGTCACCGCGTCGCCGAAGTCTTCCATTTCAAACATGGGGCGGATTTCGATTTCGCTGCGCTCCAACATCGGGTTCGGGCAGCGTTTTACCCATTCTACCGCCTCGTCCATGTCCTTCACGTTCCAGATCCAGAAACCGGCGACCAACTCGTTGGTGTGCGGGAAGGGACCGTCGATCACGGTGCGGCTGTCGCCGTCGAAGATCACGCGCTTACCCTTGGAGGAGGGGTGCAGGCCGTCGCCGGACTGCATGATGCCGGCATTGACCAGTTCTTCGTTGAATTTCCCCATTGCCTCCATCAGTTCCGTCGTCGGCATCACGCCGTCTTCGCTGCTTTTTGTGGCTTTTACAAAAACGATTGCACGCATGATCATTCCTCCTGAATTGGGTTTCGTTCAGTTTCGCTCTCCGGCGCGACAACCGGATGACAGTCTTGCCGGGGCGCTCCGCCCCTGTCAGCCAAGATCGATGAGGTCGCGGCGCAGTCTTTCAGGGTCACCGCTTCCAATCTTTGCTTCGATTTCCGCATGGGTCTGCTCCCATATCGGGAACGCGGCGGCGAGTACGGCCATCCCCTCAGCCGTCAGCCGCAGCCGTTTGCCGCGCTTGTCCTTCGGGTCCTGTTCGATGCTGACCAGCCCGCGCCGCTCCAGCGGCTTCAGCGCCGCCGTCAACGTCGTGCGGTCCATCGCCAGAAGATTGGCGACCGGCCCCATCGGCGGTGGCTCCGGGCGGTTCAGCGACATCAGCAGCGAAAATTGACCATTGTTGATGCCCACCGGCTTCAACGCATTGTCGAACAGCCGTGCCAGCGCCCGTGCCGCACGCTGTGCATGCAGGCACAGGCAGGAATCACGCACGAGAATGGTTGTCGCAAAAGGAATCACGCTGACGTTTGACATGCGCTAAATATGTTGATATCAACCTAATTAGTCAAGCGGAACTTGGTGCTCTGCAGACTGTTTGTTGCCTTTCAGCACAGAAATAGGCGGTGCCGGCCGTTGGGACGGAGCGGCGCCGAGGTGAAGGACGGATCCAAGGAGGAAAGATCATGTCTCATCCCGTCGTTTCAAAAGAGGAGTGGCTTGCGGCCCGCCGCGATCTGCTGGTGAAGGAAAAGGAATTGACCCGTGCCCGTGACAGGCTGAACGAAGCCCGTCGCGCATTGCCGTGGGAGGAGGTGACGAAGGATTATATCTTCGACGCGCCCTCCGGCCCCAAATCGCTGCAGGAGCTGTTCGGTGATTGCAGTCAGCTGATCGTCTACCACTTCATGCTGGCGCCGGACTGGGAGGAGGGCTGCGTTGGCTGCTCCTTCTTCGCCGACCACGTCGATGGCGCGCTGATCCATCTCAAGCATGGCGATGCTGGCTTCGTCGCGGTGTCGCGGGCACCGCTTGAAAAGATCGAAAGCTACAAAAACCGCATGGGATGGAAATTCCCCTGGGTTTCAGCCGCAGGCACGGATTTCAATTACGATTATCAGGCCTCGTTTCGCGACGAGGATATGGCAAGCGGCGAAATCACCTACAATTACCGTGACATGGCGCCCTATGGCGACCTGAAGGACCTGCACGGCATCAGCGTTTTCGCCAGGGGCGAGGACGGCAAGATCTATCACACCTATTCCACTTATGCCCGCGGCGCGGAGCAGACGCTCGGCACATTGATGCTGCTCGATCTGGTGCCAAAAGGCCGTAATGAAGAGGGTGTAATGGATTGGGTGCGCCGCCACGACCAATATGAGGACGCGCCGAAAGCCGCATCCTGCTGCCACTGAAAACGGCAAGACGAGAGGAGGAGACGACAATGGAAATGGAAAGCGTCAAGCCGCAGAAGGAACACGAATTCCTGTCTAGGCTCGTCGGCGACTGGGTAATGGTTGCCGGCCATGAAGGATACGATCCTGATGATCCGGACCAGCGTTTTACGGAGACCGTCCGTTCCATCGGCGGGTTATGGATCATCGGCGAAAGCTCCGGCAGGATGCCTGACGGCGACCGGATGACGGCCGTCATAACGGTCGGCTTCGATCCGGCCAAGGGCAATTTTGTCGGCACCTGGGTAGGGTCGATGATGACGCATCTCTGGGTCTACAAGGGCTGGCTGGAAGAGGACGGGAAGACCCTGACGCTGGAAGCGGAAGGCCCCGCTTTCGACGGTTCTGGCGGCACCGCGACCTATCACGACGTGCTGGTGCTGCATGATGACAATCACCGCAGTTTCTCCGGCAGCGTCAGGCAGCCGGACGGCACATTCAAGACCTTCATGACATCGGAGTTCCGGCGCAAGTCGTAAAGCTCGCCCGGACTTGATCTGAACGAACGTGCCGCCGCGCCCTGCGGCGGGCGCTTGCCGAAACACCCGCCAAACCCTCCATAGGAGACGACAATGTCCGATACGCATGGAAAATTCATCTGGGTCGAGCTGATGACACCCGACATGGAAGCGGCCGCCCGCTTTTATGGTCATGTCGTTGGCTGGCAGACCAAGGATTTCGGCTCGCCGGAAATGCCCTATCTCGTGCTGGAAGCCGACGGCAAGGGCATGGGCGGCGTCATGGAACTGACCGACGAGCACAAGGGCCAGGGCATTCCTCCGAACTGGACGGCCTATGTCGATGTCGACGATGTGGACGCGACGGCAAAACGTTTTGCCGAAAAAGGTGGCGCGATCCGACGTCCGCCGCAGGATATCCCGGAAATCGGCCGCTTTGCCGTGGTGGCCGATCCCTATGGCGCCGTGCTCTGCATCATGACGCCGCAGCCAATGGAAACCGGCGGTTTCCCTGAGGATACGCAGGCGAAACAGGGCCATGTCGGCTGGTACGAACTCTTCACCGACAATGTCGATGAAGCGATGGCCTTCTACGGCGATGTCTTCGGCTGGACCAAGGACCATGATTTCGACATGGGCGAAATGGGCCCGTACCGCATCTTCGCCCATAACGGCAAAGCCGTTGGCGGCATCATGAAACGCATGCCGCAGGTTCCCGTCTGCCATTGGGGTTATTACTTCAATGTGGATGGCATCGATGACGCCATCACTCGCGTCAGTACCGGCGGCGGACAGGTCGTCAACGGCCCGATGGAAGTGCCCGGCGACAGCTGGATCGTTAACTGCGTCGATCCGCAGGGTGCCTATTTCTCGCTGGTCTCGCAGAAGAAATAAGTCTGTTGCTGATGATCTGCCGGGGCAACGTCCGGCAGATCATCGCTCTCTCGACAGGCGAACGTGATCGATAAAGGCCCGCAGCTTCGGCGCAAGGTTGCGACGGCTGGGATAATAAAGATAAAACCCTGCGAAGCTGGGCGAATAGTCTTCCAACATGGAAACAAGCTCTCCGCGCTCCAGATAGGGCCGGAATGTCTCTTCCATGCCAAAGGTAATGCCTGCACCGGCACAGGCGAGCTTGATCATCAGCTGCATGTCGTTGGTGGTGAAAGCAGGCTCCACCGCCACCGCAAACTCCCGGCCGCTTTCGGCAAATTCCCATCTATATGGCGCAATACCCGGACGAGGCCGCCAGCCGATACACCTGTGCTCGATCAACTCGCGTGGCTGGCCGGGCAGGCCGAATCGGTCCCGGTAGGAAGGAGAACAGACGGCAAGCTGCCGCTGGGGAACTGATACCGGAACGGCAATCATATCCTGTTCGATAAGCTCTCCCAGACGCACGCCGGCATCGTAATGCTCGGCGACAATATCGAATTCTTCATCCGTCACGACGATGTCGAGCTGCACTTCGGGATGTGCCTCGGCAAAGCTTGCGAGCAGAGGTCCCGACAAGAAACGTTCTGCAATGGACGACACCGCCAGCCGAAGCTGACCGCGCACCGTGCCGCCAAGCGATGAGGCTGCCTGCGCCGCCTGCGAGATCGCGCCTATGGAAGAGGAGACATCAGCGTAAAGCTGCTGCCCCGCTTCCGTCAGGCTCACGCTGCGGGTGGTTCGTTGGACCAGCGCAACTCCCATTGTCTCCTCAAGCTTGCGGATGGTCTGGCTGACGGCGGAGCGGGTGACGCCCAGCCTGTCCGCGACGGCGCGAAAATTCCGTTCCTCGGCAACAAGGCAGAACGTCGAAACAGCATTGAGATCAATGTTCATTGGTTAGAAATTCTATCCATTGAGGTAAATATTAAGACGGTTATCGCGACAATGCCTGAGCGCTATCTTCCCTGCAACGGTCGATTTCGAAAAAGCCGACCGTAACAGCAAGGAGATAGCCATGACATTGAACAAAGTTGTTCTCATCACGGGTGCATCGAGCGGGATCGGTGAAGGCATTGCGCGAGAGCTGGCCGCCGCCGGCGCAAAACTGGTGCTCGGCGCGCGCCGGCTGGATCGCCTTGAGGCGCTGGCCGAAGAACTGCGCGAGACAGGGGCTGAGGTCGTCGTCCATCCGCTTGACGTCATCGACAGGCACAGCGTCGAAGCCTTCGCAGAGGCAGGCCGCAAGGCTTTCGGTGAGATCGACGTCATCGTCAACAATGCCGGCATCATGCCGCTGTCGCTGATGTCGTCGCTCAAGGTCGATGAATGGGACCGCATGATCGACGTCAACATCAAGGGCGTGCTTTATGGCGTCGCGGCCGTTCTGCCCGAGATGACCGCGCGCGCCTCGGGCCATATCATCAACATCGCTTCCATTGGCGCGCTCGCGGTCTCGCCAACGGCGGCCGTTTATTGCGCCACGAAATTTGCCGTGCGGGCGATTTCGGACGGGCTGCGGCAGGAAAACCGCGACCTGCGTGTCACCTGCATTCACCCCGGCGTGGTGGAAAGCGAACTCGCCCATACCATCACCGACCCGGCCGCCGCCGAACTGATGCAGAGCTACAGGGCCATAGCCCTGAAGCCGGACGCGATCGGCCGCGCGGTGCGCTACGCCATCGAACAGCCTGACGATGTGGACGTCAACGAAATCGTCGTCCGCCCAACCGCTGCCTGAGGAGATTGAGATGAAAGCCATTTTTTCAAGTGCACTTGCGATTGCAATGCTCGCGGGAAATGCCGTCGCGCTCGCAAATACGCAGCATCCGGATGACCGGTTGAAACGTGGCGATGATGTCGTCCGCAGTCTCAATAATGGCCAGCCGCAAGCCAATCTGGAGCGCATGCGGCAGGAGTTTCCGTTCCTGGCGCAGGCAACGGAGGGATATGCCCTGGGTGAGGTCTGGTCGCGGCCGGGTCTGGACAACCGCACCCGCCAGCTGGCCGCCGTCGCTGTCATGGCGGCCCTTGGCGAGCGCGATCTGATGAAAGTCCATGCCGGTTATGCGCTGAATGTGGGCGCAACCGACGAGGAACTGAAGGAGATGATCTATCTGATCACCGTCCCGGCCGGTTTCCCAAAAGCCATCGCAGCGTCACGCACGCTTGCGGAACTGTTCGAGGAACGCCGCGCCAATGCCGCAACGGGAGTGGAGAGACAATGAACATCGTATCGACATCGGTTGCGCTTCTGCTTGCGGCGGCTTCGGCCGAAGGGGAGAACCGCAAATCTAGCAACGCCACGGAAGTGAACATGACCGAAAACGCGGAGATCCAGAACCATCCGTATGTCGGCATGTGGGTCACCGGCGATGGCCACGTTCGTCAGGAACTTCTGCCCAATGGCCGCTATGACGAGGCGCGGGGTAACCGCAAGAGCGCCTATCAGGGACGGTATGAGGTGAAGGGCAACCACATCGACTATTGGGACGACACCGGCTTTACGGCCGATGGCGAGTTCGTCGACGACATTCTCTACCACGGCGGCATGATCTTCTACCGCGAGAAGTGATAACCACGCCAATCAAGCGCCGCCCGCTCCATCGCGAGCGGGCGGCGCGCTTGTTGCTATCGCTTCAAACTACCCAAAATCCCGCGCACGATGGCGCGGCCTACCGAAGTCGCGACCGAACGGGCAGCACTTTTCATCGCGGCCTCGATCACCGTTTCGCGCTGGTAGCCGGAACGGCGCGTGCCGCCGTTGCGTGAGCCGCTGGAATTTTGCGCAGGTTCGTCATCACCGAAACCGGGCAGGCGCCAGCGGCCGGAGGCGTTGTCGGACTGGTTTTGGGCATTTTCTTCTTCAGCACGCTTCGCAGCCTCGGCCTCCGCCGCCTTCTGGGCACGGGCGGCAAGAATCTCGAAAGCCGATTCCCGGTCTATATCCTTGTCGTATTGGCCGGAGACGGGGCTGAGATCGATCAGCGATTTGCGTTCCGCATCCGTCAGCGGTCCGACGCGGCCGGATGGTGGCCTGACGAGCGTGCGCTCGACGATGGAGGGCGCACCCTTGTCGTGCAGGGTGGAAATCAGCGCTTCACCCGTGCCGAGCGTGGTGATGGTATCTGCCGTGTTGAAGGCCGGGTTCTGTCGAAACGTATCGGCTGCCGTGCGCACGGCTTTCTGTTCGCGCGGCGTATAGGCGCGCAGCGCATGCTGCACGCGGTTGCCGAGCTGGGCAAGCACGGTCTCCGGCACGTCGAGCGGGTTCTGCGTCACGAAATAAACGCCAACGCCCTTGGAGCGGATGAGGCGCACGACCTGCTCCACACGCTCCACCAACACGCGCGGCGCATCGTTGAACAGCAGATGCGCTTCATCGAAGAAGAACACCAGACGCGGCGTTTCCGGATCGCCGACCTCGGGAAGCTCTTCGAAGAGTTCGGAGAGCATCCAGAGCAGGAAGGTGGCGTAAAGGCGCGGGTTCATCATCAGCTTGTCGGCGGCGAGAACCGAAACCGTGCCGCGCCCATCGGTGCCCACACGCATGATGTCGGCGATCTTCAACGCCGGCTCGCCGAAGAAATTGGCAGCGCCCTGCTGTTCGAGAACCAGCAGCCCGCGCTGCAGCGAACCGACCGAAGCCTTGGAAATCAGGCCGAACTGGTTGGAGAGTTCCGTTGCGTTTTCGCCCATATAGTTGAGGAGCGATTGCAGGTCTTTCAGATCGAGCAGCGGCAGCCCGCCCTGATCGGCGATCTTGAAGGCGATGTTGAGAACGCCTTCCTGCGCCTCGGAAGCATCCATCAGCCGGGCGAGCAGCAGCGGCCCCATTTCGGCGATGGTGGCACGCACGCGATGGCCTTTTTCGCCATAGAGATCCCAGAAGATGACAGGCGATTTGCCGTAGGAAAAATCGGTAAAGCCGATCTGTTCGGCGCGCTTCTGCACCCAGTCCTTCGCTTCGCCTTCGGCTGCGATTCCGGAAAGGTCACCCTTGATATCGGCGCAGAAGACCGGAACGCCGGCCTTCGAAAAACCTTCTGCCAGAACCTGCAACGTCACGGTCTTGCCCGTGCCTGTCGCGCCGGTGATGAGGCCGTGCCGGTTGCCGAATTTCAGTTCCAGATATTCGCCCTTGTTCAGGCTGTCATCCGGATTGCGGCTGGTGCCGATATAGAGCTGTCCGTCCTGCAACATCGACCAATTTCTCCTGCGGCTGAAACACGACCCCTAAAATCGCGGCGGATTTTGCAAAAGTCATGTCCGAATTAAAAGTGTTCCGGCATGATAGGGAGACTCCGGCGGGGAGCAGCCCTTTCATAGTTTGGTTGCGATGATCTTATAAGGACAGTTTCAAGGCGCAACAACTGCTTGATGGCGATGAAGAAAAAGCGCTTGATGAAAGTTGCCGCACCGCTCATGGCCGCTTGAATGCCACATGAGATTGTTTTACGTTGACGTTAACGTCAGTTCGTAGAAGTTGACGTCGTTTTTCAACAGGAGGCAAGAATGAACGAAGTCGTGGATCAGATCGCCGCAAAGGCGGGGATCGACCCTGAACTGGCTGAAAAGGCCATTGGCATGATTCTCGGTTTTCTCCAGCGCGAGGCTGCAGACGGCCCGATCGCGCGGATGATCGAAGCCATTCCCGGCGCGAGCGATCTGGTGGCGCAGTATAATGGCGAAGGTGCCGGCGGCGGCGGTCTGCTTGGTGGCCTGATGAGCGCCATCGGCGGCGGCGGCATCATGGGGCTTGGCCAGCAGCTGATGAGCCAGGGCCTTGGCATGAGCGAGATTTCCACCCTCGCCAAGGAAACCATCGCCGCTGCCCGTCAGCATGCCGGCGATGAAACCGTCGATCAGGTGATCGCCTCGGTCCCGGGCCTCAGCCAGTTCGCCTGAGCCGGACTATTCTATCGCGGGGCGTGGCGGCTGTTCGTTGAACAGGCGCCGCGCCTCTTCTATTTCGGCATGGTGCGTTTCCGCCCATATCCACACCCCGCAAAAAGCGCTGCCCAGCGTGCGGCCAAGGTTCGTCAGGCCATAATCCACATGTGGGGGAATGACGGGATGCACCGTGCGGCGCACCAGCCCGTCGCTTTCCATCTGCCGCAGCGTCTTCGTCAGCATCTTCTGGCTGATATTGCCCACATGTTTGCCAATCTGCGTAAAGCGCAGCGTGCCGTGCTCTTCCAGCACTTCGAGAATGAGCATCGTCCATTTGTCGGCCACCTTGGCAATGATGTCCTGAACCAGCGCCTCTATTGCCGGATCTGTATCCGTGGGTGGCGGAACCTTGCGCCGGTTCTCGATGGCCGGGTCGGCTGCATGCCGCTTCATCTTACACTCTCCATTTGGTAAGTATAAATCTTTTGGGTGCCTACTTTCGATTGGAGAGTATCATAGCTAACTTCCTTTCAGCCAACAAGCAAAGGATGTTCCCATGAAAATCTCTGGCAATACCATTCTCATCACCGGCGGCGGTTCCGGCATCGGTCGTGCTCTGGCGGAGGCCTTTCACAAGGCCGGCAACAGGGTCATCATTTCCGGCCGGCGCCAGGCCGTACTCGACGAGGTGACGGCCGCCAATCCCGGCATGGCCTCGATGGTGATGGATGCGACGGACGCGGCAGGCATCCGCGCTTTCGCAGAGGCTCTGGTAAAGGCCCATCCCACTCTCAACGCCGTCATCAACAATGCCGGCATCATGCGGCCGGAAGACATCGCCGCAGCCCCGGATTATCTGGACACGGCCGAAGAAACCATCGCCACCAATCTTCTTGCACCCATCCGCCTGACGGCGGCGCTTTTGCCGCATTTCCTCAAGCAACCCGCTGCGACGGTGCTGACGGTCTCCTCCGGCCTCGCCTTCGTGCCGATGGTGCTGACCCCCACCTACAGCGCCACCAAATCCGCCATTCATGCCTATTCGGTCGCTCTGCGCGAGCAGCTTGAAGAGACGCCGGTGGAAGTCATCGAAATCGTGCCGCCTTACGTGCAGACGACGCTGATGGGTGAGGGGCAGGCGAAGGATGAAAGAGCCATGCCGCTTGATGCCTTCATTGCCGAGGTCATGGATATCCTCGAAAATCGTCCGGACGAGAAGGAAGTGGTGGTGGAACGCTGCAAGCCGCTGCGGTTTGCCGCGCAGAACGGTAATTTCGATCAGGTCTTCGCCATGATCAACCATATGCATCCTTGAGCGGCAGCGTCTGTCGCATGGGGACATCCTGTGATAGCGTCGCGCTCCTATCTGAGGAGTGCGCGCTTTCATGGCCCAAGGCCGGTTCCTGATGCCGAAAACCAGCATGCCCGGTGTCGTCGCCGTAGTGGCGGATAGCGATCGTTCTTTCCCACGCCATATGCATGATCAATTCGGTATCGGCGTCATCGAACGCGGCGCGCAGAAATCGCTTTCCGGCCGTGGCATGGTGGAAGCGGCCGCCGGTCAGGTCATCACCGTCAATCCCGGCGAGATACATGACGGTATCCCGCTCGGGGAGGGCGGCCGCGCCTGGCGGATGCTCTATCTCGACATCGATATCGTGCGCGATGTCATTGCCGATGTCTGTGAGAAGGATCGCGGCTTTTTCGAATTCGCCTATCCTGTTGATGCAAGGCCTTTGGCGGAGCGGTTCAACGCTGTCTTTTCCGCCGTCACTGCGAAGGAACGACCGGGCGAAACCCTGCACAGCGACGAGACCTTGCTGATGCTTCTGGCGGCTGCGATGGAGACGGCGGCTAAACCGCCCGTGGTGACCTCGCCCGACACCATCAGGCGCGCGAAAAGCAGCATCGATGACGACCCTGCCCACCCGTTCCGCCTTGCCGATCTGGCCGCGGAAGCCGGCATCAGCCAATTCCGTTTCCTGCGCGCCTTCGCAAAAGCAACCGGCCTGACGCCGCACAGCTATCTTCTCCAGCGGCGCGTCCATCTGGCCCGGCACGCGCTGGCCGGAGGTAAGCCGCCGGCCGAGGTTGCCTTCCTTGCCGGTTTTGCCGACCAGAGCCATCTGAACCGGGTTTTCGTGCGCCAGTTCGGGGTGACGCCGGCGGTTTACCGGGCGGCGACGGGCGGCGGATCGTCGCTCTCTTCCGTCATGCCGGACTAGATCCGGCATCCAGCCATGGCGCGTCTGCGCCGTGAAAGAAGTCTTTCGTGGTCAAGGACTTGACCACGCTGGACCCCGGCTCGGGGGCCGGGGTGACGGTGTGCGGATTTGGCCCTGCAATTTCATCCAAGACACCCGCCCCAGTCATCACCATGCTCTCGTCCTTCACCCACAGGACACCGCATCATGACACCCGAATTCCTCATCACATCCTTCATCGTCGCTGCCTCTCCGGGCACCGGCGTGGTTTACACGCTGGCTGCCGGCCTTTCGCAGGGGGCGCGGGCGAGCGTCATTGCGGCCTTCGGCTGCACGCTCGGTATCGTGCCGCATCTGCTCGCCGCCATCACCGGTCTTGCCGCGATCCTGCACACCAGTGCGCTGGCCTTTAGCGTGGTCAAATATCTGGGGGTCGCCTATCTGCTCTACATGGCGTGGAACACGCTGCAGGAGAATGGCGCGCTGAAGATCGATGAGACGAGGCAGCCGCAAAAAGCCGCCCGCGTCATCGGTGAGGCGATCCTCATCAATCTGCTGAACCCGAAACTGTCGATCTTCTTTTTTGCCTTCCTGCCGCAGTTCATCGCGCCGGATGAAGCTTTGCCGACATGGCGCATGGTCGATCTCGGGCTGATCTTCATGGCCATGACGTTTCTGGTCTTTGCGCTTTATGGCTGCTTTGCCGCCTCCGTAAGGCGTCAGGTGATATCACGCCCAGCGGTCCTCGCCTGGCTGAGACGCAGCTTCGCCGCCGCATTCGTGGCGCTGGGGGCGAAGCTGGCCTTGACCGAGCGATAAGGGGGGACCAAACGGCCCCGTCGTCTCAGTTGTCCCAGTCGGGCGCGAGGTGGCCGGGGCTGACAATGCGGCCATTCGGCTTTGCCAGTGCATGGATTGCCCGCATTTCTTCTTCCGAGAGCGCAAAATCGAAAATATCGAAATTCTCCTTGAGGCGGCTTTCCGTCGCCGTCTTGGAAAGCGCCACGATATCCGGCTGTTGCACCGCCCAGCGAAGGGTTACCTGCGCGGCGGTTTTGCCATGCCTCGCGCCGATATCCTTCAGAACAGGGTCGTTCGGCACCTTGCCGTCGGCCATCAGGTAATAGGCTGTCACCGACATGCCGTGCTTGCGCGCAGCCGCAATCACCTTCGTCTGGTCGAGATAGGGGTGATATTCGATCTGGTTGGTGGCAAGCGGCGTGTCGGACAGTTTCACCGCCTCGTCGGTCAGCGCCACGTTAAAGTTGGAAATGCCGATATTGCGCGCCTTTCCGGCCTTGCGCACCGCGTTCAGCGCGCCCATGCGCTCGGCAAGCGGCACATCGCTCTTTGGCCAGTGCAGCAGCAAAAGGTCGACATAGTCGGTCTTCAGCTTTGCAAGACTCTCATCGACGGAAGCGAGAAAATCGTCGTGGCGATAGCGGTCCACCCAGACCTTTGTGGTCAGGAATATATCGTGCCGGGAAATGCCCGACTTGGCGATGACTTCGCCCACGGCCCCTTCGTTTTTGTAGATCTGCGCGGTATCGACATGGCGGAAACCGAGCTTCAGCGCCTCCGGCAGAATGCGCCTGACATCGTCTTCCGGAATGCGGAAGGTGCCGAAACCGAGGGCGGGAATGTTCGCGCCATTTGCGCTGACGTCATACATGGAATGTCTCTCCTGTTTGCTGAAACATGGCCGGCGCGGACGCCGGGGGGCAGGGAAGCCGTCTTTCATTAACTGGTATCCGCACGATCGGTTTCAACCCGGCGACGCCAGTCACATCAGCACGTAATCCACCGGACGCGGATCGGCCGGCAGGTCGGTATCGCCGATCGCCTCGCGCAGATTGATCTCGATTGTGGTGGCAAGGGCATTGATCGGCAGCGCGTTGAGGCCGGTGCCGAAGGGGTCCTCCAGCTCGTCGGACAGCGCATCGAGGCCGAAAAACGTATAGGCGATCAACGTACTCGTGAAAGGCGTCGCCCAGCCGAGCAGATCGGTGAAACCGAACGGCAGGAGAAGGCAGAAAAGATGCGCGGTCCGGTGCAGCAGCAGCGAATAACCGAAAGGAACCGGCGTGTGGCGAATGCGCTCGCACGAAGCCTGTGCGGCGCCCATCTGATGCACGGTCGCATCCAGCATCTGCAACTGTATATCGCTGATCTGGCCTTTGCCATGAGCGGAGACGATGGCGCCGGAGATTTCGCGCAGCAGCATGTCCGGCCTGTTGCGGCTGCGGGCATAGGTCTGCGAAAGGTCCTCCGGAATGAGGTCGGTGGTGACCGTCGCATTCGCCGGACGCAGATGTGAGACCAGCGCGTGACAGAAGGCGATGACAAGATCGGTGATCCGTTTGCGGGTGACGGGATCGGCCACATCCTGCCGGCCTTCCAGCATCAAGGTCTGGCGCGAGAGCGTGCGGGCCACGGTAATCAGCGCGCCCCACTGCTTGCGGGCTTCCCACCAGCGATCGTAACAGGCATTGGCGCGAAAACCGAGAAACACCGAAAGCGCGATGCCGAGCAGCGAGAACGGCGCTCCATTTAGCGCCTGCACCAGATCCGGGCGATCCTTGTGCGCCCAGACCACCAGCGTCGACAGCAGGAAAACCGCAAGCACCTGCGGAAAGATGCGGACGATGATGGAGCCGCGCACGATGAGGAACAGCTGCAGCAGGTTCGGTTTTGGACGAACGATCATGGTGGAAACTCGAAATGCCTGTGGCGGGTGGGGGCGCGTGAAAATGCCCGACCCTATCTACATGCTGGCTACGCGGCCTTGTCCACCCTTTTTTGCGTGGTTGCGCACGGCCGCTGGCAGCGCTACGCGTCTATCGCGGGCATCGTCAATAGATGATCCGACCGTGCGGGGTGGAAGGAAATGTCGCGTGTCACGTTCACAACGGCTTCTTGATCTGTTGCAGATTCTTCGTTCCCACCGCATGCCGGTGAGTGGTGCAGCCCTTGCCGCGAAGACCGGCGTCAGCCTGCGCACGCTTTACCGTGATATAGCAACGCTTCAGGCGCAGGGCGCCGATATCGAGGGCGAAGCGGGCGTGGGTTATGTGCTGCGTCCCGGTTTCCTGCTGCCGCCGTTGATGTTTTCCCAGCACGAAATCGAGGCGCTGGTGCTCGGCTCGCGCTGGGTGGCGGGCCGCGCCGATGCCGGACTGGCGGAGGCTGCGCGCGCCGCACTCGTCAAGATCGCCGCCGTTCTGCCCAAAGCCCTGCGGGAGGAACTCGATCACTCCACCCTGCTTGTCGGTCCGGGGCAGGGGCTTGCGGCCATCCATGTCGATCTGGCGGCCATTCGCGATACGATTCGCAGGGAAAGCAGGGTCGTCATCACCTATCGCGACGAAAAGGGGGACGTGACGGAGCGGGTCATCTGGCCTTTCGCACTCGCTTTTTTCGATCTGGTGCGGGTGGTGCTGGGCTGGTGCGAGACACGGCAGGACTACCGCAGTTTCCGGGCTGACCGCATCGAAAGCTTTCGTCCCCTCGACGGCCGTTATTCGCGCCGCCGCCAGGTGCTGCTGAAAGAATGGCGCGAACGGGAAAAACAGCGGCGGCGGCAACATGCTGACAAAAACTGACAGCATCGGGGTCTAGAAACCGTTCATCCGCAACACAGGAGAACAACCATGACCCACCCCGATTTCACCATTCTTTACGTCGATAATCCGCCGGCCAGCACCGAGTTCTACAAGGCCCTGCTGGGCGTCGATCCCGTCGAAGCCTCCCCGACATTTTCCCTCTTCGTCCTTGCCAACGGCATGAAGCTCGGCCTCTGGTCGCGGCACACGGTGGAACCGAAGGCATCCGTTACGGGCGGCGGCGTCGAACTCGCCTTCCGCGTCGAAAACGACCTTCAGGTGGAAGAGACTTTCGCGAGCTGGAAGGCAAGAGGCGTCGCCATGCTGCAGCAGCCAGCGAAAATGGAGTTCGGTTATACCTTCACGGCCGCCGACCCGGACAGCCATCGCCTCCGGGTCTATGCCTTCGCGAGCTGATGACAAGCGGCTTGGCCGGGTTGGTCAAATAAAGCCATCCTCGTCCATGAACGCGGTATTCCGCACGCTCCTGCTCCGCACTCTCCTCATCCCTGTGCTTGTCACAGGAATCCAGTCGACGCGCGTCTGCGCGGCGGGGAGAGCCCTGTCAGCCCAAGGACTTGGGCTGGCTGGATTCCTGGGACAGGCACAGGAATGAGGGCGATGGGGAGGCGTCCGCGTGTGACAATCGCACGTCGCATCTGATGCCCTACGTCTTGACCGCCACGACAAAAAGGCGGGGAAACCGCAGAAGCAACCGACCATCCGCCATCGGCGGATAGGCCTCCCTGATACGCCGCGTATAGTCGGCGAGAAAGGCTTCGCGGTTCTCCTCGCCGGCGGCGGCGAGATAGGGGCGCAGCCCCGTGCCTTTCACCCATTCGACAATGCTGTCCGCATCTTTCATCGGGTGATTATAGATCGTGTGCCACACATCCACCCGCACGGATTTCGGTGAAAGCGCGTTGAAATAATCCGAAGGTGCGGGCAGGGGTTTGCGCCGCAACCGGCCATCGGAGAAAGTCTGCTTCCATGGGCCTTCGTCACCTGTCTCATGCATCGCGATATGCGTCGGCTCCTGCAGATTGTCAGGCATCTGCACGGCCAGAACGCCGCCGCTTTCCAGCTGGTCCATCAGTTGCGAAAGAATGGCGAGATGATCCGGCACCCACTGGAAAACGGCATTGGCGTAAAGCAGGTCCGCCTTCTGCGCCGGTTTCCAATGCGCGAGGTCGGCCTTGCCGAATCGGGTGGTCGGCAGCCGGTCTGCTGCCTTCGCCAGCATATCATCATCGCTATCAATACCGGTGATGACATTGACGCCGTAACGGTCGGTCAGAAGCTCGGTGGAATTGCCGGGACCGCAACCGAGGTCATAGCCGTTCAGCACCCGCTCCAGCGGCACCTGGGCCAGGAGATCCCGCGCCGGGCGCGTCCGCTCGTCTTCGAATTTCAGATATTGCTGTGCGGACCATGCCATGATTTTTCTCCTGCGGACTGCCGTCAGATCGTCAGCATCGCATGGGCGAAATCGCCCCGCCATCATTCAATCGATGAATTATTGTGATGAATCTATTCACCAACCTTTTGTTTCGCCTCATAAAACATCCCGGCGGGGCCGCTGCTTTGTTATTTTCCATCAAAATCAGAAATCGCGGCAATTAAAACTTGACCTCATTGAGGGAGAGGCATTCACTCCGGCCGATTTCCCGCACATGCCCGGTTGCGCGCGCACAGCGTTCCTCATCCGGCAATGCATCAGAACAAAAAGACGGAGCGTTTTTTACCGAACGGAAACGCTCGAGACAGGAGACCATCATGAGCGTCGATACCGCACCCCGATCAACCACCTGGACCTATGTTGACGGTCAATGGCTGCCTGGCAATCCGCCGCTCATCGGGCCAACCTCGCATGCCATGTGGCTGGCCTCTACGGTATTCGATGGTGCACGCTGGTTCGATGGCGTCGCGCCTGATCTTGATCTGCACTGCCAGCGCGTCAATCGCTCTGCCGTCAACATGGGCATGAAGCCGACCATGACCGCCGAGGAAATCGAGGCCCTGGCGCTCGAAGGCGTGAAGAAATTCGACGGCAAGATGGCGATCTACATCAAGCCGATGTACTGGGCCGAACACGGCATGCCCGGCAGCGTCGTTGCACCGGATGCCAGTTCCACCCGGTTTGCGCTCTGCCTTTTCGAAGCGCCGATGGACGCCGGCAAGCCGCTGACGCTCACCGTCTCGCCGCTGCGCCGCCCTTCGCCGGAAACGGCAATGACGGACGCGAAGGCAGGCAGCCTTTATCCGAATAGCGGCCGCGCGATTCTGGAAGCGCGCTCACGCGGTTTCGACAACGCCCTGATGCGGGACATGAACGGAAATGTCGCGGAGTCAGCCTCCGCCAACATCTTCATGGTCAAGGACGGCGTCGTTCTCACGCCGGTCCCGAACCGTACCTTCCTTGCCGGCATCACCCGTTCACGCGTGATCGGTCTTCTGCGCCAGGCCGGTTTTGACGTGCGGGAAGCGACGCTTTCGGTTGAGGATTTCCGTGAGGCCGACGAAATCTTCTGCTCCGGCAACTATTCCAAGGTTTCGCCTGTCGTGAAGCTCGACGACCGCGAGCTGCAGGCCGGCCCGGTCGCCCGCAAGGCGCTTGATCTTTACATGGAATGGGCACGTCTCGGCGCAGACGTCTGAATTCTGCATCTATTCGCGTGAAACGGCCATGACAGACATTCGGTCGGTCATGGCCATTTTTTTGCGATGCAAAAAAAACCCTGAAAACAGGGGGTAATTTAATCCAATTTTAGAAAACAGAATTGTAGCTTGCGACATCTTCACTTCCGGGCAGCGGGGGCCGCCAGATGTCTTTCAGCATTCGAAATGTACTTGTTGGTTTTTTTCTCACTATCAGCCTTGCACTTGCCGGTTTGGTCGGCAACGAAGCCTGGCGCTCGGTCAATCGTGCCAGCGCCTTTTCTGAGGTTGCGCAGCTTGTCGCGCTCGACAAGCTTCTCTTCAACGCGCTTCTGAATTTCCGCAGTGAGCGCGGCGACAGCGCCACCGCGCTCACTGTCGATCCTTCGAAATCGGCGGGCAGCGTCGCCAGCGTGCAGGCGGCGCGTCAGAAGGTGGATGCCGCCATGACGGCCTTTATCGCGCAGTCTCCGTCGATTGCAGATGCGAAGCTCCAGGGGCCGCTCAAGCGCGTGAGCGATGTCTACGCACAGTTCGTCGACCTGCGAAAGAAGGTGGACGCCAATATTTCCCAGCCGCTTGATCGGCGCGAAAACGGCCTCGACAAGACCGTGATGACGCTGGGCGCCGATTTCCTTGCGTCTCTCGAAGCCGGCTCGACTGCGTTGGAAGGCGCCGTCCGTTCGCTGGATCAGGGCCAGACAGGCCTCATTCAGCTGCGATCCTACGGCTGGTCCGCCCGCGCGCTTGGTGGCAGCGCCACCGTTGTCCTCAACGCTGCTGTGGCGCAGAACCGTCCTCTTACCGCCCAGGAAATGCAGCAGCTCGGCGCCTTCGATGCCGGCGCGGCTTTCGCGTGGAAAGCAACGGGCGATCTCGTGGCGCATGAATCGGCGCCGCAATCGCTCAAGGACATCTACGCCACTGCGGACAAGACCTATTTCAAGGGCGATTTCAACGCCCAGCGAACCAAGCTCATCGAAGACCTGAACAATGGCCGCACGCCGTCCTTTACCATGGATAGCTGGCGCACTACCGTCACGGAAAATCTCGGCACGATTGCCAAGATCGCTTCTGCCGCCATGGACGTGCTGGATGCCAACGCCGAGAAGGCGAAACAGGAAGCCTTCACCGATGCGGTGATCTTTCTCGCGGTCTTCGTGGTCACGCTCGCCCTCTGCATTGTCTCGCTTGCCGTCATCGTCGGCCGCGTCACCCGGCCGATCAGCCGGCTGACCAATGCCATGATGGCACTGTCGGGTGGCAATCTCGCAATCGATATCGCTGGCGCAAAACGCGGTGACGAGATCGGCGAGATGGCCCGGGCCGTGGAAGTTTTCCGTGAGGCCGCCATCCGCAATCGGCAGCTGGAGGCGGATGCCGTCGCAAACCGGGAACAGGCCGAACGCGACCGCATCGAGCTGCAGCAGCGTGCCGAGGCCGAAGCCGAAGCACGGCTCAACCAGGCGACGGGTTCGCTGGCAGGCGGCCTGCGCCGCCTCGCCTCGGGCGATATGCTCTGCGAGATCGCCACGCCATTCGCGCCGCAATTCGAGGCGCTACGGCACGATTTCAACAGCTCCGTGCACCAGCTTCGCGAAGCGCTGACCAGCGTCGGCCAGTCCGTGCAGACGGTGAATGGCGGCGCACACGAGGTGTCGTCGGCATCCGACGATCTTTCCCGCCGCACCGAACAGCAGGCCGCCTCCCTGGAAGAGACAGCCGCCGCGCTGGAAGAGATCACCGCCAACGTGTCCGCCACGTCCAAACGCGCCGGCGAAGCGCGCGACACGGTACGGGAAGCGCGGACGAAGGCCGATCTTTCCGGCAAGGTGGTGCGCGATGCCGTTGCCGCCATGGAACGCATCGAACATTCCTCGCGTCAGATCGGTCAGATCATCGGCGTGATCGATGAGATCGCCTTCCAGACCAACCTTCTGGCGCTGAATGCCGGCGTTGAAGCGGCGAGGGCGGGCGATGCCGGCAAGGGCTTTGCCGTCGTTGCACAGGAGGTGCGCGAACTGGCGCAGCGCTCCGCCAATGCGGCCAAGGAAATCAAGCAGCTCATCAATACGTCAGCCGTTGCGGTGGGCGAAGGCGTGAAGCTGGTGGCCGATACCGGCGTCGGGCTTTCCGAGATCGAGCAGCTGGTGCTCTCCGTCAACAGCCACATGGACGCCATCGCGACCGCAGCACAGGAACAGTCTGCCGGCCTTTCCGAGGTCAACACCGCCGTCAACCACATGGATCAGGCCACGCAGCAGAATGCCGCCATGGTCGAGGAAATGAATGCGGCCGGTGCGGGGCTCGCACAGGAATGCGCCAACCTCCAGGCGCTGCTGGCGCAGTTCCAGCTCGGCCACCAGACCTCGGCCCTGCGGGAGACGGCGCGGCAGATGCAGCGCGCTGCAAGCCCGGCCCCTGCGCCGGTCACCTCCGCCCCGAAAGCCCGCCCGATCGCTGCACGCGGCAATGCGGCACTGGCCGTGAAGGGTGACGACTGGACGGAGTTCTGAGAACGAAACTCGTGGACTGAATGTGTGGGTGGAGGCTTGGTTATGGGCTCCGTCACCCCGGACTGGATCCGGGGTCCAGCGCGATCAAGTCCTTGATCGCGAAAAACTCTCTTCACGGCGCAGACGCGCCGTGGCTGGATGCCGGATCCAGTCCGGCATGACGGATGAGAGAGTACGGTTCCATGTCGTCAACAGGTCGAAGCCGGCCCTCGCAACCGGCGCGGACTTCACCTTTTCCGCACGTCCGGCAGTGCTGCGGCAAGCGCCCGCAGCGGCGCAGTCATGTGTTTGTCGCGCCGCATCGCGAGAGCGATCCGGCGTTCGAGCGGCGGATTGAGTGAGCGCCATTGCAGCCCCGATGGAGTGGCGTCCTGTTCCACTGCCATGCGTGGAACGATGGCAAGGCCAAGCCCGGCGCCTGCAAGTTTCTTGATGGCTTCCACGCTGCCGAGTTCCATCGTCGGCTGCACGGCACGACCGCTTGCAGCGAACCATTGATCCACCAGCCTGCGCGTATTGCCGCCCTCGTAGAGCAACAGCGGCTTGGTCGAGAGCACATCTGCGGTGAGCGGCCCTGTGTCCGCGATCATATCTTTCGGGAAGACGGCGACCAGCTCATCGAAATGGATATCGCTGATATCGAGGCTGCGGCCGCTGGCGGGCAGGGCCACCACGGCGGCGTCGATCGTGTTGGCCTCCAGAAGCCGCAGGATATCGTGGGTATTGCCCGTCTGCACCACGATCTCGATGCCGGGCATGGCTGCGCGAATACGCCCCAGAACCGGCGGCAGGAGATAGATGCAGGCGGTGGCGCCTGTGCCGATGCGCAGGCGTCCCGTCACCCCGCTGCGATGCGGCGCGACCGTATCGATGGCGTGCGCCACCTCTTCTGCAATCCGCCTTGCATGAATGAGGAAGTCGCGGCCCGCCGCCGTCGGCTGGGCGCGCCTGCCCACCCTCTCGATCAGCCGCACGCCCAGCTGTTTTTCAAGCAGCCTTATGTGCAGGCTGATGGCCGGCTGCGTCACTCCGGCCTTGTCGGCGGCGGCGGAAAAGCTGCCGAGATCGGCCACATCCATGAAACTTCGCACTTGCCGAAGGTCGAGATCCATCATCAAAGAAAACCTTATCGTTTGTATAAGTCAGATAATCTTTATTTTGGCTGCGCCGCAATGCACAATGACGGCGTGAATGATCCGCAGGACAAGAGAATGACCCTTTCCACCGTTTCCAGCCTTCTGATCCGCCCCTGTGAAGAGGCGGATATCCCAGCCATTACCGAAATTTACCGGGACGCCGTTTTGCATGGCCGCGCCAGCTTCGAGATCGATCCGCCAACGGCGGAAACGATGGCTGAGCGCCGCCGCCTTCTGGTGGAGGGCAATTTCCCCTATCTCGTCGCTGAGCGTGACGGCAAGGTGGCGGGATATGCCTATGCCGGGGCTTATCGCGCCCGCCCGGCCTATGGCGCGACGGTTGAGGATTCCGTTTACATCGACCCTTCGATGAAAGGCATGGGTATTGGCCGCAAGCTGCTCGACGCGCTCATCAAGGAGGCGACCGTGCGCGGCTTCCGGCAGATGATCGCCGTCATCGGCGACAGCGCAAATGCGGCTTCGGTCGGCGTACATCGCGCCGCCGGTTTCGAGCACGTCGGAACCTTCAAATCCATCGGCTGGAAACACGGTCAATGGCTGGACACGGTGCTGATGCAGCGCGCACTGGGCGAAGGCGATACCACGCCGCGTTTCTGACCCGCGTCAGGGCTTGGTGGAGCCGGGAATTTCCACCTTCAGCGTATCGCCGGCAAGTTCGCTGCCGAGTTCCACGGCCTTTGTCTTCTTGTCATAGACGCAGATATGGCTGACCGTCACATCCGCGCCCTTTGCCCTGCCGGTCAGGATGGCAAGACCGTAATTCTCGCTGCCAACGGGATCGACGACCGCCTTGGAGTCGTCGATCATGTCTCCGGCTGCGGCAAGACAGGCAGTCTGCACATCAGCCACGAATTCCTTCCACGCATCGTCCGAAGATGCGGACA
Source organism: Agrobacterium sp. FDAARGOS_525 (assembly GCF_003938925.1). Classification (NCBI taxonomy): domain Bacteria; kingdom Pseudomonadati; phylum Pseudomonadota; class Alphaproteobacteria; order Hyphomicrobiales; family Rhizobiaceae; genus Agrobacterium; species Agrobacterium sp. FDAARGOS_525. Next base: position 1,970,464 of record NZ_RKIU01000003.1, read on the forward strand.
CAGGCAGGACAGCCGACGAGACGGCAACAAGAAGGGCGGCTGTGTGGATCATCGGGCGTATCATGGAATTTCCTTCCTGCAATCTCGATCAAAAGCGAACCGATAGGGTGGAAAACGGTACGCCAGCGATGTGAAACAAATATGGTGGCGGCCGGCGCGAGAGGAATTTTCTCTTTTGGCGGAACATTTTGATAATTCACAGGTTGCCCAAACAGAGCTTCGCTCCTATGGTCCGCTCACACGGTTTCTAGGAGCGGTAACGCGCTGCAAAAAGGAGTAAAAACCATGGCCTTCGAACTTCCCGAACTCCCCTACGACTACGACGCGCTTGCACCTTACATGTCGCGCGAGACGCTCGAGTTCCATCACGACAAGCACCACAAGGCGTATGTCGACAACGGCAACAAGCTTGCAGCTGAAGCCGGTCTTTCCGACCTGTCGCTCGAAGAAGTCGTGAAGAAGTCCTTTGGCACCAATGCCGGTCTCTTCAACAATGCGGCCCAGCACTACAACCACGTTCATTTCTGGAAGTGGATGAAGAAGGGCGGCGGCGGCAACAAGCTGCCGGGCAAGCTCGAGCAAGCAATTGCCTCCGATCTCGGCGGTTACGACAAGTTCAAGGCCGATTTCATCGCAGCCGGCACCACGCAGTTCGGCTCCGGCTGGGCGTGGCTGTCCGTCAAGAACGGCAAGCTCGAAATCTCCAAGACCCCGAACGGCGAAAACCCGCTGGTTCACGGTGCAGAACCGATCCTCGGCGTCGACGTATGGGAACACTCCTACTACATCGACTACCGCAACCTGCGTCCGAAGTACCTCGAAGCCTTCGTCGATAACCTCATCAACTGGGACTACGTCCTGGAGCGTTACGAAGCTGCTGCCAAGTAAGGCTTGCGACAAGCGTGGTTGCTGATCGAGGCAGCCACCTCTTGCGCGACGTCATCCTCGGCCTTGTGCCGAGGATCCGCGGATGTTCCCTGAAACGGGATGTCAGCAGATGCGCCGGGACAGGCCCGAGCATGGCGACGGAAAGCTTGCGGAACCACCTATTGAACACCCGGCTCTCAGGCCGGGTGTTTTGCTTTGGAGCATATTCTGCTCCTGTCACAAGCCTGTCATCCGCCGGGTTTATCGCGGCGCATCATGACTGAAAAAACAACTCCTCTCTTCTCCTTCGGCATAGTCGCCGATCCCCAATATGCCGATATCGATCCGCGTCCCGAGATGGGCCGTCATTATCGCGAAAGTCCCAAAAAGCTCGCGGAGGCGGTGGATGCCTTCAATCGCGAAGATCTGGCCTTCGTCGTGACGCTGGGCGACATCATCGATCGCGGTTTTGAAAATTTCGATGCGATTCTTGCCGTTTACGACCGGCTTCGCCACCGCTCGCTCCTGCTGCCGGGCAATCACGATTTCGCCGTCGCCGCCGAGCATTTGCCTGGCGTCCACGCCCGCCTCGGCATGGCCGCCGCCTGGCGTGATTTTACCGTCGGCGGCATTCGCTTCGCCGTGCTTGATGGCAACGACGTCAGCCTTTTCGCCCCACCGGTTGGGGATCCGCGTCGCACCCTTGCTGCCGAGCGGCTGAAGCGCCTCTCGGAAGTAGGCGCAATCAACGCGCAGGACTGGAACGCCTCGCTTGGCGACAAGCAGCTCGACTGGCTGCGGGCGGTTCTGCAAAAGGCGGATGCGGCGGGCGAAAGAGTCATCGTGCTGTGCCACTACCCTGTCTATCCGGAAAACGCCCATAACATGTGGGACGCACCGCGCATCCTTGATCTTCTCAACGCCCATCCTTGCGCCATCGCATGGTTCAACGGCCATAACCATGAGGGCAATTACGGCGTATCGGGCAATACACATTTCGTGAATTTCAAGGGCATGGTCGACACGCCAGACCAGAACACCTTCGCTATCGCCGATGTCTTTGCCGACCGAATCGCCATTCGCGGTTTCGGGCGGGAGGAGGATCGCCTCTTACGGCTGTGAGTAAGGGATGGCCGGCTGGTTGCTCTGCCAGCCGGCCATCCACAATTGCCGCAGCTTCTCGCCTTCGAGCTTAAAGAAGCTGCCGGTCGCCTGGCAGCTCTGCACCCGGTCCGAGCGGAAATTACGGATCGCCTGCCGCAGCTCGCACCAGGCGACAATATTCACTGTTTCGGAATAGTAGATCACCGCGATTGGCCGAACCCGCCGCCGCGTTTCCGCGCCGGCTTCATCGCGATAGATGATTTCCAGCGTCTCCTCGTCGCGCACCGCACGCCTGACCGTCGAGAGATCAAGTCCTGCCGGTGCCGGCGCGATGCTGCCCCAGGCGTGGAGGGCATTGGCGGAAAGGGTCTTTGACAGCGGTTCGGGCAGAGACGCGGCAATCTTGTCGCTCGCCTTCTTCGCGGCCCGGCGCAATTCCATATCGCCGGTGCGGTCGACCATGGCGAGCGCCAGCACGATTGCCTCGGTTTCCTCGATGGAAAACATCAGTGGCGGCAGGTTGAAACCGGGCCGGAGAATATACCCCACGCCGCGTTCCCCTGCGATGGGCACACGCATGGTCTGAAGCGCTGCCATATCGCGATAGACCGAGCGCACTGTTATCTCCAGCATGTCGGCAATCGTCTGCGCGGTCACCGGGCGGCGCGCCAGCCGCAAAATCTGGATGATCTCGAACAGTCTTGAGGTCTTGCGCATTGCCGTCTTCCCGATGGATTTTCCCACGCAACTGACACAACGCTGTCAGTTGGCGTTCCCTATAAATGGAAAAATACATTGAGAAACATGGGGTTTCTCGAATGCACCTCTATCCGGTATGAAAGATACTGACATGACTTATGCCGAAAATCTCTGGCTTTTCTTTGTTGTCCTCTTCGGCATCATCATCCTGCCGGGCATGGACATGCTCTTCGTGCTGGCAAGCGCGCTGACAGGTGGCAGGAGAACCGGCCTTTCCGCCGCCGTCGGCATGAGCGCCGGCGGCATCGTGCATTCGCTGTATGGCGCGCTGGGTGTCGGCATGCTTGCCGCATGGATGCCGTCGCTGTTCCTGCCGCTGCTTGTCGTCGGCGCGGCTTACATGGTTTGGATCGGTATCGGCCTGGTGCGCAGTGCGATTGTCGTGAACGGCGATGAGGCTGAGGCAAGCGCTTCGGTTAAAAAGGCATTCTGGCGGGCGGTGTTGACCTGCCTGTCAAACCCGAAGGCCTACCTGTTCATGATGGCCGTCTACCCACAGTTTCTCAAACCCGCCTATGGACCGATCTGGATGCAGGGGCTGGTGATGGGTGCGATGGTGGCGGTAACGCAGTTCACCGTTTATGGCGCGCTGGCGCTGACGGCGGATAGAAGCCGGGCATGGCTCGTTTCCTCTCCCGCCGCCACGATCTTCATCGGCCGCATCGCCGGTTTCATGCTGATTGCCGCAGCACTTCTCACATTGTGGGAAGCCTTGTCTTAGGCTTCTGTTTTCACGATGGAATTCACCGCAATGTGACTTCTTTTCGCCATGTGGAAAGGGCATCCTCGCGCCGTTCCATCAAGCGTCCGGCGCCCGCCGGAATCAAGGAGAGAGTGTATGAAACTGAAAACAATCGCAGCGGCCACGCTGTTCGGCTGTCTTTGCGCCGGAGCGGTCTATGCTGCCGGCGAAGTCGAAAAACGTGAAGGCATGATGAAGCAGATCGGTGGCTCCATGGGAGCGCTCGCCGCCATCTCCAAGGGCCAGAAGCCTTTCGACGCCGAAGCCGTCAAGGCCGCCGTGACGACCATCAGCACCAATGCCAAGGCTTTCCCCGACCAGTTCCCCGCCGGCACCGAGACCGGCAGCGCGGCAGCGCCCGCGATCTGGGAAAACTTCGATGACTTCAAGGCCAAGTCCGCCAAGCTCGGCGCAGATGCGGATAAGATTCTCGCCAATCTCCCCACCGATCAGGCGGGTGTAACCACCGCCATGCAGACGTTGGGCGCCGATTGCGGCACCTGCCACCAGACCTATCGCCTGAAGAAATAATCGAACGAGTTTGAAACGCCGCTCCCGGGCGGCGTTTTTCCGTCACGAAAGACACCTGACCTTGTCAGGGGAGAATGGGGAGAGGGGCATGTCTTCCATTTGGACGAAGCTTGTGGGCGGGATCGTGGTCGCGGCCGTTGCGGGCTACGGGATTTTCGCCTGGGTGACCGCGCCGCAGCGTCAGGCGCCCAGCCATTGGGTGAGCCTCGGTGAGCCGGATCTCGCCAATGGCGAGACGCTGTTCTGGGCGGGCGGCTGCGCAAGCTGTCATGCCGCGCCGGATGCTAATGGTGAAGCGCTGTTGACGCTTTCAGGCGGGCAGGCACTGAAAAGCCCCTTCGGCACCTTTCATGTTCCAAATATTTCGTCTGATCCGCAGCACGGCATCGGCGGCTGGACGCTGGCGGAATTTGGCGATGCCATGACGCGTGGTGTGGGAAAGAACGGCGAACATCTCTATCCCTCCTTCCCCTATGCCTCTTATGCCCGGATGACGCAGAAGGACATCAATGACCTCTTCGGTTATCTGAAGGCCCTGCCGGCGAGCCAGAACGATGCGCCCGACCACGATCTGCCGTTCCCCTTCAACATGCGCATGGCGCTCGGCGGCTGGAAGTTCCTGTATTTCGACCCTTCGGCACCGCCGCGCGTCGAGCTGGCCAATGCCAATGCCGAACTTCTGCGTGGCCAATATCTGGTGGAAGGTCCGGGCCATTGCGGCGAATGCCACACGCCGCGCAATGCGCTCGGTGGCTTCCTAAAGGGCAAGTGGCTGGCCGGCGGCCCCAATCCGGAAGGCGAAGGCCGCATTCCGGACATTACCCCCGGCTCGCAAAGCATCGGAAGCTGGGCCGAGGCCGATATTTCGAGCTATCTCGAAACCGGCTTCACCCCGGAATTCGACAGTGTCGGCGGTTCCATGGTGAAGGTGCAGCAGAACATGGCGCATCTGACAGCCGAGGACCGCGACGCGATCGCCGCCTATCTGAAGGCGATCCCGGCGCGCTGAGGGTTCCGTTGGCATGCGTGCCCATTGACTCCCGTCCCCACGCGGCGGATAACAACCCTGTGATGGTTCCTTCCGGGCGTTGAGGAAGGTGAAAAGGGAACACGATAGGGAGAAATCCTCATTCGTGGCTGCCCCCGCAACTGTGAGCGGAGAGCCTGAAACGAAATGCCACTGGCAGACCCTTCGACCGAACCGGCGTTTCCGGTTGAGGCGAGGTGATGCCGGGAAGGTGTTTCAGGTTTTGACCCGTAAGCCAGGAGACCTGCCATCACGGAAATGTCCATGCCGGCGGGGTGTCCGGAAGAGCGGAATGTCAGGGTGGCAAGATCGATGCCCCCTGTCTCAGTCTCGTATCCCCGTGGTGAAGTGTATCGCAGGCGGTCGCATGGCTTTGCCGTTCGACCGCATCCAGAGGCGCGGGGTCGCGCCGGAGAGGGGTCACCATGTCCATCCACCAGAATACGGCCAATTCAGCCGTTTCAGCAAAAACGGGCAGCTTCGCGCAATCGCTGACGGCGATCGTGCTTGGCCTGTTCGTTGTCGGTTTTGTCGGTTTCTCGCATGTGGAAGCCGTTCACAATGCCGCCCATGACACGCGTCATGCCAATGCCTTCCCCTGCCATTGAGGGGAATGTCATGTCGTCTTTTCGCAATATCGTCTTTACCGCCGTTCTCGTCGGCATCCTCGGCGGCTTAGCCGTTTCAGCCATGCAGGCCTTCGGCACCACGCCGCTCATCCTTCAGGCAGAGACCTATGAGGGCGCGGGCGGTGAAGCTGCCCACAGCCACGAGGCCACGGCACCCGGTGCTGTGGCTCCCGCCCACGAGCACAATGAAGAGGCCTGGGCTCCGGCCGATGGTTTCGAACGCACTGCCTATACGGTTGCCGCCAATGTCCTGACCGCGATCGGTTATGCGCTGGTGCTGACCGGACTGATTTCGCTGCGCGGCACCAATGGCGGCTGGCGTGAGGGGCTTTTGTGGGGCGTTGCCGGATTTGCCGCCGTCATGCTCGCCCCGATGATCGGTCTGCCGCCGGAACTGCCGGGCAGCCCCGCCGCAGCACTTGAGGCACGGCAGATCTGGTGGCTCGCAACCGTTGCCGCAACAGCCGGCGGCATCGCGCTGATCGCCTTCCGTCGCGAACCCTGGGCCATCGTCCTGGCGCTGGTGCTGATCGTCGCGCCGCATGTGGTGGGTGCGCCCCTGCCGCCGGAAGGCGAACATGCACTGGCACCGCTGCCGCTGGAGCGTCAGTTCATCGTCGCCGCTACGGTTACGAGCTTCGTCTTCTGGGCTTTGCTCGGAACATTGAGCACGTTTTTCCTCAACCGCTTCCAGTCGGCCTGAATCATGGAGGACGCAGCGGATTGGAGTGAGGAACTCGATGCGCTGCGTTTTGCAGTTCCCGGTCACGGCGCTTACTGCGCCGTGCATCGTCTCGCCTTCAAGGCGGTACTGGGCCCGAGCCCGGCGGATGAGGCGGCTCTTGCCTTTTTCCAACACCATCAGGCCGCCTTTGTGGCGGCGGCACTCGCCAAGATCAAACGTGCAAATTTACCCGCCGGCCGCAGCCTGCATCTGAACAGCCGCGATATTCGCCGGGCGATTGCCGGGGAGGGCGGCGATCACACAGCACGTGTGTGCCGGGTGCTGGATCAGCGATAATCATCGCTGTTCTCACCTCCGTCATCCCGGCCCTGAGCCGAAATCCATCCAGCCCAAGTCCTTGGGCTGAAAGAAGTCATCTCGCCGCGCAGATGCGCGTCGGCTGGATTCCGGCTCAAGGCCGGAATGACGGGGAGTAGGGGAGTGCAAACAACCGAGGCGGCTATGCCTCAGCGATGCTCCGCCGCAAAAACCTGAAGTTCGGCCTCGGCTTCCGGACCAAAGAGGCCGAGGCTTTTCAGAATTTCCACCGCGAAACTGACCGGCGCGCTGCCGGCCGCGGTAATGATGCCGCCATCGTTGACCGCTTTCGGCTGGTCGCGGTAAAGCGTCTCGCCGCCATAGGCCAAATAGGCCCTGTGCGAAGCCAGCGAATTGCCGGTATGGGCAACGGCGTTCAGAACGCCCGTGCCTGCCAGCGCACTTGCCGCCGCGCAGATGCCGGCCACCAGTCGGTTCTTCTCGCGAAACCGGCGCACCAGTTCGCCGAGATCGGCAGCTGTTCCCTTTTCCCAGCTCAGACCTCCGGGAATGACGAGCGCATCGATGTCAACGGCATCGAGCGCGTCACAGGATGTATCCGGCGTCACCTTCAGCCCGCCCATCGAGGTTACCGGCCGTCCGTCCGGCGTGGCATAGACGATTTCGACACCGAGATAGCTGCGCGCCGCGGCGGCAAGCAGCGCCGGCTCCCAGTCAGCAAAATCCTGGGCGAGCGCAATGGCGATCCGTGTCATGGTCGTCTCCGTGTTTTTTAATCAGGCGATGGACTGCATATAGCGCATGCCGGTCACCGGGCGAGGCGCGAAATCCATGTTTTCGTAGAAACGATGCGCCGCCACATTGCCGGTCGTGGCACTGACGGAAAGATAGTCGCAGCCGAGACGCTTGGCGATATCGCGGGCCCGGGAAACCAGATGCTGGCCGGTGCCATGGCCACGATGGCCGTCACGCACGAAGAGATGATGCAGTTCGAGCCCGCGGCGGCCCTCCTGCGCCCTGTAGAGCGGCAGAAGCAGGGCGTAACCGATCAACGCGCCATCGGCCTCGGCCACGAGACCATGCACCCAGGGCAGCGGGCCGAACAGGTCGCGCTCCAGTTTCGCCGGCGTGATCGCCGCCGCATCGCCGTGGTAGGAGGCCAGCAGCGTGATCATCTCGTTGAGTTCGGGCAGATCCGTCTTGCGCGCGCCACGGATGATGACGACGGGCGGTCTTTCCAGTGTCAGGGAGCTATCTTCGGTCATTTTTCGGTCCTTTGGTCTTATCGGTGCCGTCAGGACGTTTGAAAACAACAAAGCCGCCTGACGGCGGCTTGTTGACAATATGATCTGTCGAGCCGCCCTTAGAGGAAGGCCCAAAAATACGAGCAGGAGATGGGTGCGCGTTCGTTGATCATGGAAAATGAAATGCGCCCGAATCCGCCATCTGTCAAGCGGGTCAATTCGCAAATCGCGCAATTGCCGACAGGATTGCGTCTTCCATGCCCGCATCGCCCGTCGAATGGCCAGCGCCATCGATGGTAACAAGCTCGCTTCCCGGCCACGCCTCGGCAAGTTCGAAAGCGGTGACGGGCGGCCCCTGCAAGTCGCGCATGCCCTGAATGAGTATCCCGGGAATACCGGCGAGGTCTCCGGCATTGCGCAGAAGCGCGCCATCATCCAGCCAGGCCGCATGGTGGAAATAATGGGCGCAGAGGCGGGCGCGGGCGAGAATATACGCGCTGTCGCGCCATTTCTCCGGAAAGGCCGAAATGCCCTCCGCGCTGATCGAGCCCGCCTCCCACAGGTGCCACTCTAAGGCGGCCTTTGCGCGCACGGCGGGATCGGGATCATTCAGAAGCCGGCGATAGGCGCCGACCGGATCTTGCCTGGACATGTCATCGGGGATCGCGGCGATGAAACGCTGCCACTGCTGCGGCAGAAACATTGCCAGCCCCTTGTACAGCCAGTCGATTTCCCTATGCCGGGTGGTGGTGACGCCGGCCAGAACCATGCCGCGAACATGTCCTGTGTGGCGCTGTGCGTAAGTGAGGGCCAGCGTGGAACCCCATGAACTGGCGTAGATCAGCCAGTCTTCCACCGCGAGGGCACAGCGAATGGCCTCAATGTCATCGATCAGATGGTGTTATTCTCAAGGCTATCAGCGGCGTTTGGCGTGCTTTGACCGCAGCCGCGCTGGTCGAACTGGACGATGCGGAAAATGGCAGGATCGAAATAGCGTCGCGCTGTCGATGACAATCCTGAACCAGGCCCTCCATGCAGCAGGATCGCAGGTCGCCCCGCCGGATTGCCGGCAATCGTCACGTGCAGCCGATGGCCCTCGGAAACATCAAGGAAAATCATGTCTGATGGCGTGATTTCAGGGAAGAGCTCGGCCATCTGACGTCCTTTTTTCAGGCGGGCAAGAGGCGATTACCGGGTGCACGTGACATTCGAATGTCAGCCTCTTCTCGGCTCAATGCTCACCCTCGCACATGCCGTGATCGGAAAGCGCGCGGATGACATAACAATCCTCGATGGAATGGCCGTGGCAATGGGAGACGATCCGCTCCAGTTCGTGTTCCAGCTTCTTCAGGCTGGCGATTTTTTCCCGCACATCGGCAAGATGTTCGGCGGCGATGCGGTCTGCACCCTCGCACGGCATTTCCCGGTGCTGGCTGAGCGCGATCAACTCGCGAATGGCGTCTATGTTCAGGCCGAGATCGCGCGCGTGGCGGATGAAGGCCAGCCGTTCGAGATCGGATTTTTCGTAGCGGCGCTGGTTGCCCTCCGAACGATCCGCCTCGCGGATGAGGCCCATCTGCTCGTAATAGCGGATCGTGGGCACCTTGACGCCGGTGCGTTTGGACAGTTCACCGATGGACAGCATGGCTTTCTCCATATCTCCAGTCTCTAGAGATATGGCTTTTCCGTCCCCGGTTCAATGGCCTCAAGCGGCCTCGTTGACGCCAAGCGCCTGGGCCAGTGCCTTCAGAATCTGCGATTCGAGGCTTGCCATATCCGGCTGGGCGGAAGCGGCCACCTCAGCATTGGCGCCAGTGGAGGCCGAAGCGCTGCTGTCCATGTTCCAGAGAGCCGCAGCCAGGCTCGCGGAGGCACCGGCCAGCGGGGCGACGGTGGTGGCGACATTGCCCGCCACCGAAATGGCGCGATGGGCCGCCCGCGTGAGCTCCTGCAACGCCTCGGTGGTGGACTGGCTCTCCCGGTTATGCGCAGGCGCGATGCCGCGGACCGGAGAGGCGAAATTGATGCTGCTGGTTGCTGCGATAGTCGTCATGACTGTGAGTCCCCTAGTTTTGATGGGGTATTTTTAAGGTCCGAAACATTCCCGAAGATTGCGTCATGCACGTCTTGTGCAAAAAATAACCGCAATATACTATACCCCCCTATAGTATATGAGGTCGACCATGTCCCATACCATCCGCAACAAGGAAAAGCTTCTCGCCCGCATCCGCCGCCTGAAAGGGCAGATGGAAGCGGTCGAACGTGCGCTCGATGATGCCAAGCCCTGCGGCGAGGTGCTGCAGCTGCTCGCTTCGGTACGCGGCGCGCTTTCGGGCCTGACGGGGGAGGTAATACAGGAGCATCTGCACGAGCACGTGGTGCATGCCGAAAATGAAGACGAACGGGCGCGGGCGGCGGAAGAGCTGGCCCAGGTGCTGAAGACCTACATCCGGTAAAACCGACAGGATTAAGCGACATGACGACGACATCCGAATACCGCGCAGCAGCCGGTCACGACCATGTTTTCCTTGGTCAGAACCACGAGCGTAATGAAAGGCGCGTCTGGATGGTCATCGCACTGACCGCGGCGATGATGGTGGCGGAAATCGTCGCCGGTCACTGGTACGGCTCCATGGCGCTAACGGCGGATGGCTGGCACATGTCCACCCATGCGGGCGCGATGCTGATTTCGGCACTCGCTTATCTCTATGCCCGCCGCGAGGCCCGCAACCCACGCTTCACCTTCGGCACCGGCAAGTTCGGCGATCTCGCGGGTTTTGCCAGCGCCATCGTGCTGGCGGTGGTGGCGTTGCTGATTGCCGTGGAAAGCGGGATGCGCCTCGTCAGTCCCGTCGAGATCGATTTCAACCAGGCCATCCTCGTCGCCATCATCGGCCTTGCCGTCAATCTTCTCAGCGCCGTGCTTTTGAAGGACGACCATCACCACGATCATGGCCACGGCCACGGTCATGCCCACGGCTCACATGCCCACCATGGGCACGGCAGCCACGCCCACCATGATCACGGGTCCCATGCCGGGCACCATGCCGGGCACGGGGCAAAGGGCGGCCGGGACAATAATCTGCGCGCTGCCTATCTGCATGTGCTGGCGGATGCGCTGACCTCGGTTCTGGCAATCGTCGCGCTGCTGCTCGGCAAGTGGAACGGCTGGTCGTTCCTTGATCCGTTGATGGGTATCGTTGGCGGTCTGGTGATTGCCCGCTGGTCATGGGGCCTGATCCGCTCCACGGCGACAACCCTGCTTGACGCGCTGCCGCCGGCTGAGGATCTGCCGCAGGAAATCCGTGAAAGCGTGGAGACGGAAGAGGATCGCATTACCGACCTGCATGTCTGGCAGGTGGGGCCGGGGCATCACGCCGCCATCGTGGCGATAGTTTCGCAGGCGCCCAAAGCACCGGCATTTTATAAGCAGAAACTTGCCGCCATACATGAACTCTCGCATGTGACGGTGGAAGTCAGCCCGGCAAGAGGCTGATTGGAATCGCCTATTCGGTATATTCCGAATAGGCGCTGCGTACCCATTCAGCCTGCGCTTCCGCCTTGTCCTCGGGGGAGGCGGTGGCCGCATCCTGATAGGCCGGCGCGCTGCCGTTGCCTACGGCCCATAGAACATTGGCCAGCGACTGGGAAAGAATGGTGCTGGAAACGGTGGGGTTGCCGGGGCCGCGTTTTACCGCCTGCTCCTCCGGCGCGCTTTGGGCGCTGCCAGCTTTTTCGATGTCACGGATGCGACCCTGATAGTTATATCCGCCAATATTGCTTTCGATCTGCATGTCGGTGATTCCGCGTTCAAAAGTTAACGAATGGTTAACGGCGGCGACTTGTCCGAAACTTGCGCTTGCTGCGCTGCAGCGACTGTCGAGGGTTGACAGCTGGCGAAGTAGTGCTTCGTTTTGGCATAGTGAAGACGGGGCAGGAGGCAATTGCCAGCTTTGTCCCCTCGCGGCATTGCAGTCCAGTTTAAATTTCTGGCGCCGTGAATACCTCACTCCCGTCATTCCGGCCTTGAGCCGGAATCCAGCCGACGCGCGTCTGCGCGGCGAGAGAGTCCTTTCAGCCCAAGGACTTGGGCTGGCTGGATACCGGCTCAAGGCCGGTATGACGGAAAGAGGAAATCTCGCGGACGCGGCCAATCCGTCCGGTGCCGGATTACGCCGTTTCCTTCTCCACCGACATAACCGTTTCCTGGAGCTTTTCCGGCTCCTCCGCCTTCACCTCCGCCTCAACCTCCTGCGGTGCGGGCGTCACCATCGCAGCCACCAGTGTGTCGAGCCCGATGCTGCCGACCGGCTTGCCGTCCTCGTCCACCACATGGGCCTGCGTCTCGTTGGCTTCCGACATGTCGCGGGCAATGGTTTCGAGCGTTGCGGTCTCGGGGACCGGCATGCCCTCGGGCTTGCTCTCCAGCGGCTCCATGACAGTGTTTGCCTGCAGCACGCGGCCACGATTGACGTCGCGCACGAAGTCGGTGACGTAACCATCGGCCGGCGAGAGGATGATGCTCTGGCCGTCGCCCTGTTGCACCACTTCGCCGTCTTTCAGGATGGCTATATGGTCGCCCAGCCGCAAAGCCTCGTCGAGATCATGGGTGATGAATACAACGGTCTTCTTCAGTTCCTGTTGCAGATCGAGCAGCATCGTCTGCATATCCACGCGGATCAGTGGATCGAGCGCCGAATAGGCCTCGTCCATCAGGAGAATATCGGCGTCATTGGCAAGCGCCCGGGCAAGGCCCACACGCTGCTGCATGCCGCCGGAAAGCTGGTTCGGATAATAATCCTCGTAACCGGCAAGGCCGACACGCTCCAGCCAGTAACGGCCCTTTTCCTCGCTTTGCCTGCGCGGTACGCCTTGGATATCGAGGCCGTAGACGCTGTTTTCGAGTACCGTGCGATGCGGCAGAAGGCCGAATTTCTGGAACACCATCGCCGTCTTGTGGCGGCGGAATTGCCTGAGCGCCGAGGCGCTCATGCCGCAGATATCCTCGCCGTCATAAAGAACTTCGCCGGCGGTCGGGTCGATCAGCCGGTTGATGTGGCGGATCAGTGTCGATTTGCCGGAGCCTGACAGCCCCATGACGACGGTGATCTTGCCGCCCGGCATGGTGATGTTGATGTTGTTGAGGCCGAGAACGTGGTTGTGCCGGTCGTTCAGCTCGACCTTGTCCATGCCTTTACGCACCGCTTCGAGGTACTTCTCGGGATGCTTGCCGAAGATCTTGTAAAGATTCCTGATTTCGATGCTTTTAGCCATGGGAGACCTCGCGGTATTTCTGCAGGCGCTTGCCGAAAGCCTGGCTCGCCCGGTCGAACATGATGGCGATGGCGACCAGAGCGAAACCGTTCAGGAAGCCCACCGTGAAGAACTGGTTGTTGATGGCCTGCAGCACATTCTTGCCAAGCCCGCCGACACCGACCATGGAGGCGACGACGACCATGGCGAGCGCCATCATGATGGTCTGGTTGATGCCGGTCATGATGGTGGGCAGCGCCAGCGGCAGCTGCACGTTGAACAGCTTCTGACCGTTGGAGGAACCGAAGGCGTCTGCCGCCTCAAGCACTTCGCGGTCAACGAGGCGGATGCCGAGGCTGGTCAGGCGAATGACGGGTGGAATGGCATAGATCACCACTGCGATCAGGCCCGGAACCTTGCCGATGCCGAAAATCACCACCACGGGGATGAGATAAACGAAACTTGGCAGGGTCTGCATCACGTCGAGCACGGGATTGATGAGACGTTGCAGGCGTTCGGAACGACCCATCAGAATGCCGAGCGGCAGGCCGATGACGATGGCGATCAGGGTAGCGATGGCGACGATGGAGAGCGTCGTCATGGCATCGCGCCAGAGGCCGACCGCGCCTATCATCAGCAGGGAAATGGCGGTGCCGCCTGTTATCTTGAAGCTGCGTCCGGCCAGATGCACGATGGCGAGAATGACCAGCATGGTAATGATCCACGGTGTCTGGATGAACAGACGCTCCGAGGAATTGAGGAAAAGCTGCAGCGGGTGAACGACGACGTCGATCGCATCGCCGTAATTGCGCACGATATCGCGAAACCCGTCATCGATGGTTTTGCGAGCCACGCGCATGGTGGAGTTGTCGATTGCCGGGAACTTGCAGAGCAGGTCCGGCAGGTAGGTGCAGAGGGCCATTATTGTTGTTTTCCCTTTGGGTTGTTGGGGGTCGGGCGAGGTTGGAGTGGGCGGATCACCCCCCTCTGTCCTGCCGGACATCTCCCCCACAAGGGGGGAGATCGACCTGCGGCACGGCCTTGCCCATCTCGATGGTTGAGGATGAAGCGGTGATAGCGCGCCCAGCCGATCTCCCTCCTTGTGGGGGAGATGCCCGGCAGGGCAGAGGGGGGTAAGCCAAGGTTGAGAACCGAAACTTTCCCGCTCCATTATCCCGTCACATCGAAGCCTTGATCTTCTCAGCCACCTCGGGCGAAACCCACTTCGTCCAGAGTTCCTCATGGTTCTCGAGGAAATACTCGGCCCCATCTTCATTGGTGCCCTGATTTTCATCCATCCACGCCAGAACCTTGGCGACGGTGTCGTTGTCCCACTGCCGCTTGCGGATGTAGTCGATGGAAGGGCCCGCCTTTTCGGCGAAATCCTTGGTCACGACGGTGAAGACCTCCGCCACCGGATAGGCATTCGGCTTGGGATCGGCGCAGTCCGCCTTGGCGATGCAATTGTCGTAAGCCGCCCGGTCAAGCGGAACGCCATCGTCCAGCTTCACCATATCGTATTTGCCGAGAATGGCCGTCGGAGCCCAATAATAGCCGAGCCAGCCCTGCTTCTTTTCGTAGGCATTGGAAATAGAGCCATCCAGACCGGCCGCGGAGCCGGTATCGATCAACGCAAAGCCCTTTTCATCAGCCTTGCGGGCCTTGAACAGGTTGGCGGTGGTTGGCTGGCAGCCCCAGCCCGGCGGGCAGCCGAAGACGGCGCCCTTGCTGGCGTCTTCAGGCGCGGGAAACAGTTCGGGATGCTTCAGCGCATCCTCGACGGTCTTGATGTCTGGATGTTCGTCGGCGAGATATTTCGGAATCCACCAGCCTTCAACGCCGCCTTCGCTCAGGATTTTGACTTCCTGAATGAGATTGCCGCTCTTGACGGCTTCCTCGTAGGGGGTGCCAAGTGTGTTCACCCACATTTCGGGCGCCATGTCGGGCTGGCCCTTTTCATTCATGGAGGTGAAAGTGGGGGTGGTGTCGCCGCTGACGACATTGACCGTGCAGTCATAGCCGTTTTCCATGATGAACTTGTCGACGTAGGCCGCGACACCGGCGGATGCCCAGTTCATTTCGGCGATGGTGATGCTGCCGCAGCTGTCTGCGGCATTGGCGGAAGATGCTGCACCGGCAGCGATGGTAAAGCCCGTTACGAGAATGGTCGAGGCCAGGAGTTTCTTCATGAGGAGACCTCCAAGTCTGATGCAGTGTTTTCATTTGGCAAAGCGGGAGCACTGCAAAGCCCGGATTGCCAAGGGCGAACTGACATGGCGCGTGGAGATGCCGAAAACCCGGCGAGAGAATATCCGCAGAACAAGCCGCGAGATTGCCGCGGAAACTGCGGCGAAAAGGCGCATGAATATGTCAACGCCGTGCATAATACGGCCAAAAAGTGATATTGCAACGCGGCAATGCGCAGGGCAGCCATGCAGGTGATCTATGGAGCGATTTTCCTGTCCGGGTAATACATGGCGTGTATTTTATTATTCAGTAGAAAATATAGACTATACAGTAGATCGAAATAAAAATTCCCAATAATTTCAAGTTTTGTTTAAATAAGAAATTTTTGCCGCAATTTGTGGAAAAAATAATCTGAAATCTTTTTTCGCGAGGTATTTTTGTGCGAAACGATGCGGGCGGCAGCCTACGCCGCCCGCATCGGGCATCAGACGGCGTCCTTGCCGGCTACCTTCAGCGCGAAGGCGTATTCGAAGGCTATTTCCTCCAGCCGCTGGAAGCGGCCCGACTTGCCACCATGGCCGGCCGCCATGTTGGTCTTGAGCAGGATCGGCGCTTCACCCGTGGTCTTTTCGCGCAGCTTCGCCACCCATTTGGTCGGCTCCCAATAGGTCACACGCGGATCGGTGAGGCCGGAAAGCGCCAGAATCGGCGGGTAAGGCTTCGCACCGACATTGTCATAGGGGCTGTAGGCGGCGATCCAGCCATATTCCTCTGCCGATTCCAGCGGATTGCCCCATTCCGGCCATTCCGGCGGCGTCAGCGGCAGCGTGTCGTCCAGCATCGTTGTCAGCACGTCCACGAAGGGAACGGCGGCGATGATGCCGGCAAACTTCTCCGGCGCCATGTTGGCGACGGCGCCCATCAACATGCCGCCGGCAGAACCACCTTCGGCGATGATGCGCTCGTAAGACGTGAAGCCTTCCTGAACGAGATGATCGGCAGCGGCAATGAAGTCTTTGAACGTGTTCTGCTTGTGCTCCATCTTGCCGGTTTCGTACCACTCGAAACCCTTGTCCTTGCCGCCGCGAATATGGGCGATGGCATAGATGAAACCACGGTCCGCCAGAGACAGCGTCGTGGTGGAGAAGGAAGCGGGAATGGTGATGCCGTAAGCGCCGTAGCCATAGAGCAGGCAGGGGGCGGAGCCGTCGAGCGGCACGTCCTTGCGGTAAAGCAGCGAGACCGGCACCAGCTCGCCATCATGCGCAGGGGCCATGATGCGGCGGGTGATGTAATCATCAGGGTTGTGGCCCGATGGCACTTCCTGCGTCTTCAGAAGCGTGCGTTCGCGCGTCACCATGTCGTAATCGAACAGTTGGCTCGGCGTCGTCATCGAGGAATAGGAGAACCGGATGACGTCGGTGTCATATTCCACCGCGCCATGCAGGCCGAGCGAATAGGCCTCTTCGGCAAAAGCGATGGAATGTTCCTCGCCGGTGCGGCGGTCGCGGATGACGATGCGCGGCAGGCCGTCACGGCGTTCCAGCCATATCAGATGGCGGGCATAGGCATCGACGGAGAGGATCAGCCGGCCCGGCTCATGCGGCACCACCTCTTTCCAGTTTTCCTTGCCGGGCGCCGTGACCGGGGCTTCCACAATGCGGAAATCCTTGGCATCGCCGTCATTGGTGAGGATGAAGAAGACATCGCCGCCTTCGCACATCGAATATTCGATGCCCTCTTCGCGTTCCGCCACGATAGCCGGTTCGGCGGTCAGGTCTTTCGTGGAGAGAATGCGATATTCGCTGGTCTCATGATCGTGAATGTCGATGAAGATGAAATCATCGAGAACGGACGCACCAACGCCCATGAAGAAGCCGGGATCCTTCTCCTCATAGACCAGCCGGTCGGCCGATTGCGGCTCACCGATAATATGGTGGAAGACCTTGGAAGGGCGGTGGTTTTCATCCTGCAGCGTATAGAAGAAGCTCTTGCCATCGGGCGCCCATGCGCCGCCGCCACCGGTGTTTTCGACGATATCGGCAAGGTCCTCGCCGGTTTCGAGGTTACGGATGCGCAGGGTGAAATATTCCGAGCCCTTGTCGTCATAACCCCAGATGCCGTGTGTGTGATCGGAAGACTGGTCGAGACCGGACAGGCGGAAATAATCCTTGCCCTCGGCCTCTTTATCGCCGTTCAAAAGCACCTGTTTCTCACCGCCGCCGCGCGGGGTGCGGAAATAATGCGGCTGCTCGCCGCCGGTCACGAAAAGCGTGCCATAGGCATAAGGCCCGTCATTGACCGGCACGGAGGAATCGTCCTGCTTGATGCGGCCCTTCATCTCCTCGAAAAGCTTCTCCTGAAGCGCCTTGGTGTCGCCCATCGCCGCTTCCATATAGGCGTTTTCCGCCTCCAGATGGGCGCGGATCGCCGGGTCGAGAATGGAGGTGTCCTTGAACATGGCCTGCCAGTTATCGGCCCGGAACCATGCGTAATCGTCGGTGCGGGTAATGCCGTGATGCGTATCCTGAACGGGCCGTTTTTCGGCGGTCGGGGCGGCGGGCAGGTTCTTGAAAATCGGCAATGGAAACTCGCTTTCCTGTAAAAATTCTTGAGCGGCACCAAGATGTAGAGCGGGGCTTGCGGCCGATCAAGTTTCAAATCTCCACAGGCGGAATGGCGTTCGGGCACAATTTCGTCAGCTTTCGATCACATTTTGGCAATATCCGGCAAATCAGCGATGATGCGTGCCACCCGCTGGCACGCCATCCATCGTCAAGAACAAACGAAAAAACTGACAGGACCCCATGCGAAAGCTTCTTCCCGCTGCCCTTTCTGCCTTTTTCCTTGGCTTGCAGACCCTTACCCCCGCTTTTGCGATTGATGCCAGCGTCATGCGGCAGTTGAACGCGCTTGCTCCCGAGGAGCGTCTGGAGCAGCGTTGCGACATTGAGGCGATGGAGCGGATAGCAACCGAGCAGAAGGGCATGAAGCCGGACAAGGTGATCGCCTATACGTTCGGTGATCCGGAAGTGGGAAAAAACTCCATCAAGGCGCCGGGCGCGGTCTTCAGAAGTTCGGGCGAATGGTACAAGCTCAGATACAAGTGTCAGCTGAAGAGCGATAGTCTCAGCATCCAGTCCTTTGACTACCGTGTGGGCGACAAAATTCCCGAGGAGCAGTGGAAGAAGTTGTATCTTTATGACTGATCACGGAATTTTTCGGTTTCGAACCGGCGTTTAGCCGCCGCTTTGTTGCCCCGTCGCAACCGGCTCTGTAACCCTGACATCTGATCGAAGTGAGGGGCACAGACATGGCGAGACGATTCAAGGGACTTTCTGCTTTTCCGATAACGCCGGCAGATGAGGCAGGGCGGGTCGATGTTGAAGCCTTCTCCGCCCTGATCGAGCGGCTGGATGTCGCGGCAGTTGATTCGGTCGGCATTCTCGGCAGCACCGGCATCTATATGTATCTCACCCGCGAGGAGAGACGCCGCGCCATCGAAGCGGCGGCCGCCGTCCTCAAGGGCAGGCGCACACTGATGGCCGGCGTCGGCGCCTTGCGCACCGATGAAGCCGTGGCGCTGGCAAGGGATGCGGAAGCGGCCGGTGCCGATGCGCTGCTGCTCGCGCCGGTCTCCTACACGCCGCTGACGCAGGAAGAGGCCTATCACCATTTCGCCGCCGTGGCGGGTGCGACGGGCCTGCCGCTCGCCATCTATAACAACCCGACGACCACCCGCTTCACCTTCAGCGACGAACTTCTGGTGCGGCTCGCCTATATTCCCAATATCCGCGCCATCAAGATGCCGCTGCCCGCTGATTCCGATTATGCGGGCGAGCTTGCGCGGCTCAGGCCCAAACTGTCGGAGGATTTCGCCATCGGCTATAGCGGTGACTGGGGCTGCGCCGAGGCCACGCTCGCCGGCGGCGATACATGGTACAGCGTCATCGCCGGCCTGCTGCCGGTTCCGGCGCTGCAATTGATGCGGGCGGCACAGACCGGCAATGCGGAGGAGGCAAAAAGGCTCGATGCGGTCTTCCAGCCGCTCTGGGCGCTGTTCAGGGAATTCGGCAGCATCCGGGTTGTGTATGCCGCCGCCAATATCCTGTCGCTGACGGTCAGCGAACCGCCCCGACCGATCCTGCCGCTTACGAGTGCGGAACGCCAGCGGGTGGAAGAGGCGCTGGAGGCGCTCTCCGCGCTGGAAACCGCGCCATAATTCGGGCGCTTTGCGGGCGGATTGCCACACACCATGACTGCATGAAATTGCGGAACCAGAAATGATACGTCGTCTCCTCCTCGCTGCCCTGTTTGCCTCTGCCGCCGCGACCGCCTTTGCGGCGAACGGCCTTGTCGAGCCGTCCTTGAAAATGTCGCCGCAGCATGATGGCAAGGTGCGCGTGGCGATGACGCTCGACGCCTGCATGGGCAAGACCGACCACCGCATTCTCGATACGCTCGTTCGCGAACGTATTCCCGCAACAATCTTCGTGACCGCCCGCTGGCTGAAGCATAACAGCGAGGCACTCGCGGTGCTGATGGCAAATCCCGACCTGTTCGAGATCGAAAATCACGGCGAAAACCATGTCCCGGCGGTGGACAAGCCCGTTTCGATTTACGGCATCGCTGCTGCGGGATCGGAAGCTGCGGTCGTGCAGGAAGTGGAAGGCGGTCGTCAGGCCATCGTCGCTGCCACAGGCATCCAGCCGCAATGGTTTCGGGGTGCGACGGCCAAATATACAAGCTCGTCCATGGCCACCATCAACCGGCTCGGCATGCGCGTGGCGGGTTACTCCGTCAATGGCGATGGCGGCTCGCTGCTGGGCGCTGCCGCGACGGCCAAACATATCGCTGCGGCGAAGAATGGCGATGTCATCATCTCCCACATCAACCAGCCCACCCACGAGGCGGGCGAGGGCGTGGTGAAGGGCCTGTTGGCGCTCAAGGCACGCGGCGTGATTTTCACGCGGCTGGACGACCCGTCATTCGCGCCGCCGGGGAATTGATCTCCAAGGTTGCCGCCCGTTTCTTCTCCCCGGCGGGGAGAAGATGCCCGAAGAGGGGGCAAGCTTTCCGCATATCTCTGCCCTTGCCCCCTCATCCGGCGCTGCGCGCCACCTTCTCCCCGCCGGGGAGAAGAAATATGCCGCAGGCTTGGCCTTCAAACGGCGCGGACGAAACGAGCTGACAAATCCCCCACATCCACGCCCGTTTTTCGGCGGCGTGCCGTTCGAAATTGCGCTAGCATCTTCGTCATGATACTGTTCAAACGCCCCGACACCGAAACCCTGTATTCCGCCCTTGTGAACAAGGACCGCGCCTATGAAGGCGTGGCCTATGTGTGCGTGACCTCGACCAAAATCTTCTGCCGCTTCACCTGCACGGCGCGCAAACCGAAGATCGAAAACTGCCGGTTCCGCGAGACCATCGCCGAATGCCTGGAGGCGGGGTTCCGCCCCTGCAAGCGCTGCAAACCGATGCTCTCCTATGGCACGGCCGATGAAACGGTAACGCAACTGCTGACGGTGCTGGAAAACGAACCGGCGCGGCGCTGGCGTGAGGAGGATGTGGTGGCGCTTGGCCATGATCCCTCCACCGTGCGCCGCACCTTCAAGCGCCGTTTCGGCATGAGCTTTCTGGAAATCGCCAGATTGCGCCGCTTGGGCGATGCGGTGGAAAGCATCGCTTCCGGCGAAGCGGTGATCGGCGCGCAGATCGACGCCGGTTACGACTCCGGCAGCGGCTTCCGCGCCGCGATCAACCAGTTCTTCGGCTCCTCTCCCGCCGCCATGAAGGGCAGGGGGTTCCTGAAGGGTGACTGGATCGATACGCCGATTGGTCCGATGCTCGCCGTTGCCGACGATCATGCCCTGCATCTGCTAGAATTCGCGGACCGGCCGGCGCTTCCGGCCGAACTGAAGCGGCTGAAGAGCCGCACCGGCGCGGACATGGTGCTCGGCCGAACGGCGGTAACAGGTCAGATCGAAGCCGAGCTCAAGGCCTATTTCGCCGGGCAGTCAGCCTCCTTCGAAACCCGCCTTGCCGGCCAGGGCACGCCCTTCGAGCGCGATGTCTGGCGCAGCCTGCGGCAGATCCCGGTGGGTGAAATCGTCAGCTATTCGGCACTCGCAACCGCCATGGAAAGGCCATCCGCCGTGCGCGCGGTGGCACGCGCCAACGGTGCCAACCAGATCGCCATCGTCGTGCCGTGCCACCGGGTGCTCGGTGCGGATGGCAGTCTGACCGGTTATGGCGGCGGCCTGTGGCGCAAGAAATGGCTGATCGAGCATGAGCGTCGCATGGCGCAAGGGCAGGTGCGCGAGATGCCGCTCGCTTCCTGAGCGGTTGTAGGGTTTCAGGAGATTTTCCGTTGGCGGAGGCGCGTCGCGCCCTCCGCCTCTGTATCCGCCGTTCAATCCGGCAGGTTCGGCACCACCCGGCGGGAGGGGAAGAGTTCGCGCGTCACCGTCATGACGATCAGCGACAACGGCAGGGCCAGCATGGCGCCGGCCGCGCCCCACATCCACGTCCAGAAGATGATCATCACAAAGACGAGGAAGGGGTTGATCTCCATGTTGCGGCCCACCACCGCCGGAAAGGCGAGGTTTTCCATCAAGAGGTGGATGGTGAAGAACACTCCCGCCGGCAGCAGCGCGAGGATCATGTTGTCATGCGTGATGATACCGGCGACGGTCAGCGATATTGTCATCAACGTGATGCCGAGAAACGGAATGAAGCTCGAAAGAAAGGCAAACAGCCCCCAAAGAAGCGGCATGGCAAGGCCACCGAGATAGGCGATCACGATCATCGTCACACCCAGCGCGGCGTAGATGAGGCTTGCCGTGGCAAAATAGGTGCCCAGCACCTTCTCCACCGAGCCTATGATGCGAATGGTTCTGAGCCTCTGATGGCGCGCCGGAAAGGCCATGATGAGAGCCTTGCGCAGTCGCAGCCGGCTGTAGAGAAACATTAGAAGAGCCGCCAGGAAGATCAGTCCCTGAACGATGGCCGGCGTCACATTCGCGCCAAGCAGGGAAATGATTTCGCCGCTACGCGACAGCAGCGATTCCATCGACATGGAGCCCATGCTGAACGTGGCCGCGGAAATATTCAGCCACCGCAGATTTTCGAGGTAAGGAAGGAAGCGGTCGATGCTGCGCTCGATCAGGGCGGGGCCTTCCGATGCCAGCTGTGAGACCGGGTCGATCAGGGAATTGACCACGAAAAAAATGACCGCCGCGACGAGTGTGGACAGGATGATGGCGACACCGGCACCCGGAATGCCGTAGGAGGCCAGTTTTTCGGCGGAGATGCCCAGGATCATGCCAACGACGACAGCCATGACGACGGGCATCAGAATCATCGATAATTCGTGAATCACCGCCATGGACATGATCAGGAAAATGCCGATGACCGACCAGGCAACGAAAACGTCAAGCGCCTCCCGCCCCAGCGGTTGCTGACTGCGCGCGTCATCCCGCTGTGAAACAGAGGCGGGTGTCGCAAGCGGATCGGCCTTGTCTACTGGCAAGGCCGCGGTGCCGGAAAGATCCGGCTTGGCATTCTCATTCATCGGACTATCCCCCAATAACGAGGTTAACGTCCGACAAATCCGGCGGTTCCGGGGCGGCTGAAATTTCTGCCGCCCCGTTCAGCGTTTATGCGGAAAGCTTTAGCCCTATGCCCCACGGATCCTTCAAAAAGATGCCGTCACTTTGCCTTTCGGTGGAGATTTCCAGCCGGTCGAGTGCGGCAAGAGCCGTCTCAAGCGCGGCCGGCTCGTTGAATTTCAGCGAGTAACCGGAAAGCCCCGTCATGTTCTCCCTGCGGGCCACGGCGCCACGGCTGTTCCAGATATTGGCGGCCACGTGGTGGTGATACGCGCCCGATCCGAAGAAGCTTGCTCCGGGATATCGCGCCATGATCTTAAGCCCCAGCACATCCTGATAAAACTCATCGGCCTGCGGAATACTGCCGACCTGCAGGTGAATGTGGCCAATGGCGGTTCCCTCCGCTGCACCGGTGAAGGCCGCCTTCGGGGCGCTGTCGTAAAGCGCCTGAAGATTGAGGCCGATTGTCGCCATCTCCACCGTGCCATCCGGCTGGTAGGTCCATTCTTCCGGCAACCGGTCGCGATAGACCTCTATGCCGTTGCCTTCCGGATCTGCGAGATAGATGGCCTCGCTGACCAGATGGTCAGACGCACCCTGAAGCTGAACATTGTTCTGAGCGGCATGTGCCAGCCAGTGCGCGAGGTCATCGCGGCTCGGCATCAGGAATGCGGTGTGGAACAGGCCTGCGGCATTGCGCGGCGCGCGTTCCGCCGTGCTGGAGGTGGAAAGTGTGAGCAGCGGCTGGACTCCGACGCCAAGCACCTCACCGCTCGGGTTCTTTTCAAGAACGGAAAGACCGATGATCTTTTGATAGAAATCCGAAACGCGCGGCAGATCGTGAACGACGAGATGGGCCTGGCCGACATAGGCCGGCCGCGTCAGGGCGAATTGTTTGATTTCACTCATCATCATCTCCATATTGATTCCGACGCGCCAAGGGGTGGGCCGGTTGCCGACGAGGTCGGCTTCGCCGCTTTGCGGCGTTTGTCGAAGACGAATATGGGCTGGTTTCGTCGTTCAGCAAAGATCACCAGCTGGCGATTGACTGTCCACTGTTCGTTGACAATGCCCTGTTCCGGCATGGCTTCGGCTTTGACTTCGATCAAGGTGAAGGCTGCGCCGGCCGGCAAATATGAGCTTGAGCCCGACACAACGGCGGATCACGTCAAAGGAGACAGCCATGTACAAGAAGATCATCGTACCGGTAGACCTCAGCGCCACTGACAAGGGAGAAAAGATTCTCGAAAAGGCCAAGGCACTGCTGGACCCCGACGGCGAGATCGTTCTCATCAACGTTGTCGAGGAACTGCCGGGCTATATGGCGATCGACCTTCCTGTCGACCTCATCGAAAACGCCATCAAGGACGCCAAGGCAAAACTCTCGGACCTCAAGGCCAGGGTCGGTTTCAACGGCAGCCATGAAATCAGAAGCGGCGCGCCGGCGCGGGAAATCATCGCTGCGGCAGAGGAACACAAGGCTGATCTCATCATCATCGCGTCGCACACGCCTGACTTCAGCAACTATTTCATCGGCGCCACCGCCGACCGCGTGGTGCGCCACGCCAAATGCTCGGTGCTGGTGGATCGCTAAGGTTTGACGTTTTAGGGTTGCGGGCGGGTTTCCCGCCCCTCCAAGCATTTCCAGGAAAAGTGGAATCCGGTTTTCCATCCGGAAATGCGACAAAACAAGACGATCGGCTGGAGGAAAAGTCCATGAATACAGAAAGTTACGAGAAAATCCTGCGTGACCGGCAGCGCGAGCTTTATCGTCGCCTGCATAAGATCGAGGCCGACTTCGAAGAGCCGCGCAATCCTGATGACGATGACAGGGCCGCCGAACGCAGCAATGACGAGGTGCTGGACGAGCTGGGGCAGGATGAGTTGCGCGCTATCGACGCCGCCCTCGAGCGTATCGCCAAGGGCACTTTCGGCACCTGCGTCAAATGCGGAAGCGAGATTTCGGAGGATCGGTTGAAGGCTGTTCCCTATACGCCGTTCTGTCAGGAATGTGCTGCGGCGTTGTGAGGGCAGGGAAAGCGTGGCTGGGTTTCTTCCCCCCGCTGGGAAGAAGGTGGCCCGAAGGGCCGGATGAGGGGGCAAGCTCTCCGAACACATCTACCCTGCCGCCTCATCCCGCTGCCGCGGACTTCTCCCCGGCGGGGAGAAGAAACAAGTGTATACCGCTCGCTTCACAGGCAATTGGTCTGGCCGCAGGGCAACCCAGGACCTCTCCTTTCGCAACAGCACCGAACGCAATTTGATCGCCATTAACCGGCTGCTGTCTTGTTCCTGTCTAATATTGTCTTCATGCTTTGGTGAAAGCACGCAGACAGGATTGGACTATGAGCGATTTGTGGCGGTTCGGACGCCAGTATGATTTTCACGAGATTGTCGCCGATGGCATCGTCCACGGGGTCGGCATCGTGCTGGCGCTTATCGGTGCCACGGCGCTGATTTTCTACGCGATGGTATGGGGTACGCTCAGCGCCATTGCAGCGGCGTGGATTTACGGCCTCGGTCTCGTCGTCTGCCTATCCGTCTCCTTCACCTATAATATCTGGCCGCACTCGAACGTGAAATGGTTCCTGCGTCGGCTGGATCACTCGGCGATCTTCATTCTCATCGCAGCCACCTATACGCCGTTTCTGATGCGCGGTATCCACGATCCCATGATCGCGGTCATGCTGGGGCTGATCTGGCTCGCTGCGATCTGCGGCATCCTTCTGAAATGCCTGTTCCCTGGCCGTTATGACCGGGTCGCCATCGGCCTTTATCTCGCCATGGGCTGGAGCGGCGTCATGGTGGTCGAGCCGCTGTCGTCGCATCTCGCGCCGGTCACGCTCTGGCTGATCGTCGCCGGCGGCGTCATATATTCGCTCGGCGTCATTTTCCATGTCTGGGAAAAGCTGCGCTTCCAGAATGCGATCTGGCACGGTTTTGTGGTCGCAGCCGCTGCGGTTCACTATTTTGCCGTGGTCACCGCCTTCAGCCTCGTTCCCCTGGCTTCGTAAAGATCGTGAGAGCGCGGCGCTGGACATGCCTCCGTCTCATCGCTTAAGGCTCGGCGCAGGCGCGGCAAAGCCGCGTATTCGCAAACCAGGCGGAGCTAAGAAAATGACCGTGGAACTTCGCGACGCGACCGTTGATGACCTCTCCGGCATCATGGAGATATACAATGACGCTGTCGTGAACACGACGGCGATCTGGAACGAGGTGGTGGTCGATCTCGACAATCGCAAGGACTGGTTCGTCGCCCGCAAGTCGCGCGGCTTTCCCGTCATCGTCGCGGTTCTGGACGGCAAGGTCGCGGGCTACGCTTCCTATGGTGACTGGCGCGCTTTTGACGGTTATCGCCACACCCGCGAACATTCCGTCTATGTGCATAAGGACGCCCGCGGCCACGGCATCGGCAAAAAACTGATGCAGGCGCTCATCGATCATGCCGCCGGCAACGACGTGCACGTACTGATCGCCGCCATCGAGTCGGAAAACACCGCTTCCATCCGCCTGCATGAAAGCCTTGGTTTCACGGTCGCGGGCCGGTTCTCGGAAGTCGGCACCAAGTTCGGGCGCTGGCTGGATCTGACGTGTATGGAACTGAAATTAGGTTAAGCCAAGAAGCTTAAGCCATCTTTTGATCGGTCGAGTGTCACGAGTCTCTTCTCCCCGAGGGGGAGAAGTCCGCGGCAGCGGGATGAGGGGCAAGCTCTCCGAATATTGCTAACGTAGCCCCTCATCCGACCCTTCGGGCCACCTTCTCCCCCCCCCCGGGGAGAAGAAATACGCGGAATGGCTCAGACCGGCTCGAACACCATCGAATGGCCGTTGATGCAATAACGCAGACCGGTGGGCGGCGGGCCATCGGGGAAGACGTGGCCGAGATGACCGCCGCAATTGGCGCAGCGGATTTCAGTGCGCACCATGCCATGGCTGGCGTCGCGATGTTCCGTCACTGCGCCGGGCTTCACCGGTTCGAAATAGCTTGGCCAGCCGCAGCCGGCGTCGAATTTCGTGTCGGAGAGGAACAGCGGCTCGTCGCACGCCGCACAGCGGTAGAGGCCTTTTTGGAATGTGTCCCAATAGGGCCCGGTAAAGGCGCGCTCGGTGCCGTGCTCGCGCAGGATGCGATATTGCTCCGGCGTCAGCTGCTCACGCCATTCGGCGTCGGTCTTCTTCACTTTTGGGGATGTCAGATCGCTCATGGAATGATCCTTTCTGTTCATGCCTCAGATAATCATCGCCATGGCGGATTGAAAGAGGACATATCCCATAACGACTCCGTTATGAAACGGGACCGGGTGTCGATTTGGGTTGAGAAGGCATTGCCTATGCCTTAACTGAAAAATCCGATTTGAAACAAGAACGCCAGCCATGGCGCGCAGGGGTGGGGGACACCCCGGGAGATATGAATGACGTCCGATGTCACGCCGATGACATTTCTGTCGCTATTTCTGCCGTTTCTCGCGGCGCTCGCCGCACCGGCGCTGGTGAAGAGATTCGGGCACAATGCCGCCTGGATACTGGCGATTGCGCCGGCGCTTTCCTTTGTCCATTTCGCACTGATGTTGCCGCAGGTGGCGGCTGGCGGCGTGGTGACGGGCGGTTATGCCTGGGTCCCAAGTTTCAATCTCAGCTTTTCCTGGTTCATCGACGGCCTGTCGCTCACCTTTGCGCTGCTGATCACCGGCATCGGCCTGCTGATCGTGCTTTATGCCGGCGGCTACATGAAGGGGCATCCGCAGCAGGGCCGATTCCTGTCTTTCCTGCTGCTGTTCATGGGCGCGATGCTGGGCGTCGTCGTCTCGGACAGTCTGCTGATGCTGTTCGTCTACTGGGAGCTGACCTCCATCACCTCCTTCCTGCTGATCGGTTTCGACCATGAACGTGCCGCCTCGCGCCGCGCCGCATTGCAGGCACTGGTGGTGACCGGCGGCGGCGGACTGCTGCTGCTTGCCGGGCTGATCTTCATCTGGGACATGAGCGGGATGACGCAGCTGTCGATGCTGGTGCGCAGCGGCGACATCCTGCGTGACAGCCCTTTTTATCTGGCCGCGCTGCTGCTGGTGCTCGGCGGTGCCTTCACCAAATCGGCGCAGTTTCCCTTTCATTTCTGGCTGCCCAACGCCATGGAGGCGCCTACCCCCGTTTCGGCCTATCTGCACTCCGCGACCATGGTGAAGGCCGGCGTCTATCTGCTGATGCGGCTCAATCCGGTTCTGGGCGATACCGCCGCCTGGCAGATACTGCTGCCCTTCTTCGGCGGGCTGACCATGCTCACCGGCGCGCTGCTTGCCATACGCCAGACCGATCTCAAGCTGATGCTCGCCTATACCACGGTGTCGTCGCTCGGCCTGCTGGTCATGCTGACGGGTTTCGGCTCCGACCATGCCATCGAGGCGGCGGTGCTCTATCTGGTGGCGCATTCCCTGTTCAAGGGCGCACTGTTCATGGTCGCCGGTATCATCGACCATGAGACCGGCACACGCGACGTCACGAAGCTTGGCGGCCTGCGAAGAGCCATGCCCGTCACCTTTGCGGCGGCGCTGGCGGCCGCGATTTCCATGGCCGGCCTGCCGCCCTTCTTTGGTTTTCTTGCCAAGGAAGAGATTTATTATGCGCTCGCGCATGGCAATCCGCGTGCCGTGCTGTTCACCGGCATTGCCATTCTCGGCAACGGGCTGATGTTTGCCGTCGCCTTTGCAGTGGCGCTGAAACCCTTTCTCGGCAAGCCGGTAAAGACCCCGAAACAGGCACATGAAGGCCCGCTGCTGCTCTGGCTCGGCCCGGCGCTTCTGGCGCTGAAGGGGCTCACCATCGCTCTGTTCTCCGGCATCGCGCATTTCTACATCTCGACACCCATGGCAAGCGCCATTGCCGGTGAGGCGCGACCGGTGGAAATCTCGCTCATTCCGCATATCGGCGTGCCGCTCGGCCTGTCGCTGCTCACCATCGCACTCGGCATCGTCCTTTATACGCAGCTTTCCGCTGTCCGTGGCCTGATCGACCGCACCTTCAGGGCGCTGGGGGCAGGGCCGGACCGAGGCTTTGACGTCTTCATCGAAATGCTGGTGAAAATGTCGTTCCACATCACCCGGCTGATCCAGCCGGGCCGTCTCGAATTTTACGTTACCGCCACTTTCGCTGTCATCGCCGCCGTGCTGCTCGTGCCGCTGTTCCTCTATGGCGAATTGCCGTCCATGCCGTCATGGCCGCGGGATGCGCCGATCCATGAACTGACCTTCATCGCCATTGCCGTGGCGGGGCTCATCGCTGTGCTGACGGCGTCGAGCCGCCTGACGGCGATCATCGCGCTCGGCATCCAGGGCTTCGCGGTGGCAGTCATCTTCCTGCTGTTCGGCGCCCCGGACCTGTCCTTCACGCAGTTCATGGTGGAAACGCTGTCCGTCGTCATATTGACGCTGGTGATGACGCGGTTGCGCCTGTCGCCATCCGACCATCGCGGCCTTGGCCAGAAGCTCTTGGACAGCAGCATTGCAATTGCCTGCGGGACTGGCTTTGCGCTTTACCTGATGCGCGCGACGCAGGTGAGCTTCGACAATCGCCTGACCGATTTCTACAACAGCTATTCCAAGGTCATCGCCCATGGAGCGAACGTCGTCAACGTCATCATCGTCGATTTCCGCGGCACGGATACGCTGGGAGAAATCGCTGTCGTGATGATAACGGGCCTTGCCATCCTGGCGCTGATCCGTATCCGCCCTGCCGCGGTCAAGGAGCCGGCGAAAAGGTTCAAAAAGAAGGGAGCGCGGGCATGAACACGCTCATTCTGCGCACCGTGGCGCCCGTCGTCACCAGCCTGATGGTGCTGTTTTCCATCTTCGTCCTGCTGCGCGGCCATAACGAGCCGGGCGGCGGCTTCATCGGCGGCCTGATCGCGGTCTCGGCGCTGGCGATCTACGGCATCGCCTATGGCGTGGCGGCGGTGCGGCGCGCAATCTTCTTTCACCCGCTGGCGATTGCCGGGGCAGGGCTCCTGCTTTCGATGCTCTCCGGCCTCGTTTCCATTGTCGCCGGCGTGCCCTTCATGACCGGGCTTTGGGTCTATCCGAACCTCTTCGGCGTCGAACTGGCGCTCTCCACCGTCATGTCCTTCGATATCGGTGTCTATCTGGTCGTGGTCGGTGCCATCACATCCATTGCGCTGGCGCTGGAAGAAAGGGAAAGCGACTGATGGAAGCGATCTTCTCCATTCTCGTCGGCATCTTCTTCTCGGTCGCGATCTACCTCATGCTGTCACGTCACAGCATCCGCGTGCTGCTGGGCATCGCCATTCTCGGCAATGCGGTCAACCTGCTGCTCTTCACGGCGGGGCGGCTCACCCGGGAGGTGCCGCCGATCATTCCGGCGGGCATGGACACGCTGCCCGCAGGGGCTGCCAATCCGCTGCCGCAGGCGCTCATCCTGACGGCGATCGTGATTTCCTTTTCATTCTTTTGTTTCCTGCTGGTCCTGACATGGCGCGCGTTTCAGGAGTTGCAGACCGACGATACCGATGAAATGCGCACCGCAGAACCGGCAGGCGAGCCCCTGCCGCCGCTCGGTTATTGAGCGGCGAGGCTGAAACGACATGGCTTCATCCCCCACCTCCGCTGTTACCGATCTTTCCGCCGCGCTCGTCATGGCGCCCGTGCCGCTGCCGGACTGGCTGATCATTCTTCCGATCGCGCTGTGCATCGGCGCGGGCGCGGTGCTGATGATGATGCGCCACGCCATTCGCTACCATGCGCCGGTCGCCATCGCCGCACTGGCCCTCCTCGTGGTTCTCGATGCCGCCTTCTTATGGAAGGTTGCCACGCAAGGGCCGTTCACCATGGTCATGGGCCGCTGGCTGCCGCCCTTCGGCATCGCCTTCACGGCCGATCTCACCGGCGGGTTGCTGTCACTCGCGGCCGCCATCGTCGCGCTGGCCGGCGCCATTCACGCTGGCAGCGATATTGACGCCAGCGGCAGACGTTACGGCTTCTATCCCTTCCTGATGCTGCTGATGGCCGGCGTTACCGGCGCGTTCCTGACCGGAGACATCTTCAACCTCTATGTCTGGTTCGAAGTGCTGCTGATCTCGTCCTTCGGCCTCATCGTGCTCGGCTCGACGCGGGAGCAGATCGACGGCGCGTTGAAATATGCCGTCCTGAACCTCATCGGCACGACGCTTTTCCTGATCACGGTGGGTTATCTCTACGCCATCTTCGGCACGCTCAACATGGCCGATATCGCGTTGAAGGCAAACGGACTGCGCGAAACCGCGCCGCTGATGACGCTTGCCAGCCTCTTCACGCTTGCCTTCGCCATGAAGGCGGCGGCTTTTCCGGTGAATTTCTGGCTTCCCGCTTCCTATCACACGCCGCGCATCGTCGTCTCCGCCCTGTTCGGTGGACTGCTAACCAAGGTCGGCATCTATTCGCTGCTGCGCGTCATGGTCATGCTGTTCCCGGTCGAGCGGGAGGAACTCAGCATCGTCATCGCCGCTTCCGCCGCGCTGACAATGGTGCTCGGCGCCATGGGTGCGCTCGCCCAGAACGATATTCGCCGGATGCTCGGTTATATCGTCATATCCGGCATCGGCTACATGATGGCGGGCATCGCCATCGGCACGCCGTCAGGCGTCTCAGGCGCGATCTTCTACGCGCTGCATTCCATGGTGCTGATGACGGCGCTCTACCTTGCCGCAGGCCACGCCGCCCGTCTCGGCGGCGGTTTCAGCCTCACCGTGCTTGGCGGCCTTTACCGGCAGGCTCCGTGGTTTTCGGCGCTTGCGCTCGCGCTGTTTTTCGCCGGTTCCGGCCTGCCGCCCTTTTCCGGCTTCTGGCCGAAGGCGGTCCTGGTCAAATCGGCGATCGATATCGGCGCATGGTGGCTGGCCGCCGCCATTCTCCTCTCCGGTTTCATCGCCACCATCGCCTTCGGACGCGTCTTCCTTTTGTGTTTCTGGCGTCCGGCGGCAAAGCCATTGCCGCAACCCGCCTTGCCCGCCGCGGCGCCCTCCGTCGCTCCGCTGGTCGCGCTGACGCTGCTGGTCGTGTTCTTCGGCCTGTTTCCCGAAAGCCTGCTTGATCTCAGCCAGGATGCCGCAGCCGGGCTCGGGAACCCGCAAGCCTATATTCATTCGGTCTTTCCAGAAGGAGGCAAGCCATGAGCCTCTATGTCGTACAATTGCTGTTCGTGGCGGTATGGCTTGCGGTAACGGGCAGCCTGACGCTGGCAAACATCATCTTCGCCCTCATCGTCTCCACGCTGGCGCTCTGGCTTATCCGCCACCAGCTTCCCGGCGGGCGCAACCACTGGCTGCGTCTTGGCCGCGTGTTGTCGCTGGTGCTGTTGTTCTTCAAGGAGCTTGCGCTTTCCGCCTGGAAGGTTGCCGTGATGGTGACACGCCCGAAACTGGACGTTCAACCCGGCATTTTTGCCTATCCGCTGACCGTAACCACGGATTTCGAAATCACGCTGCTCGCCAATCTCATCACGCTCACGCCCGGCACGCTTTCCGTCGATGTTTCCCCTGACAGAAAGGTGCTCTACGTGCACGCAATCGATTGCAGCGATATCGAAACCGCAAAAAACGACATTAAGAACGGCTTCGAAAAGAAGATCATGGAGGCGTTTCAGCAATGACGCCGGAACAGATAGTCTCATCTGCAAATATACTTGCGCTGGTTGTTCTCTCGGTGGCCTTTTTGCTGACAGTCTACCGCGTTGTCGTTGGTCCCACCTTGCCGGACCGTATCGTCGCGCTGGACATGCTGGTCGGCATCGCCATCGGCTTCATTGCGGTCATTGCCATCCGCACCGGCTTCAATCTCTATGTCGACATTGCCATTGCCCTCGGGCTCGTCGGTTTTCTGGCCACGGTGGCGTTCGCGCGCTTCGTGCTGTCGCGCGGACCGGATGGCGGGCGCGGCCCGAAAGGGGTTCTGGATGGCGCACGCCGGTCTGAATTCGCTGAGAACCCCTCGAAAATTCAGGTGAATAGCGGAAAAGAAAAGGGAAGGCGGTAATGGGTTGGATCGTTGCTATCCTGGTTGCGGCGCTGATGATCTCGGGTGCCGCCTTTTCACTGATCGCCGCAATCGGGCTCAATCGCCTGCCTGATGTTTACACCCGCATGCATGCCGCATCCAAGGCGGGGACGGTCGGCTCCGGCCTGCTGCTTCTGGCGGTGGGCATCCACTCTATGGATATATCGACGCTGGCTCGGGCGCTCGCCGGTTTCTTCTTTTTCGTTCTGACGGCGCCGGTTTCCGCGCATCTTCTTGCAATGGCTGCGCACAAGGCAGGTTATCCGCTTTCCGTTAAATCGGTAGTTGATGACCTCAAGAAAATTTGAAGTTGAATTACCCCCTAATAATAGGGGGTGCGCGTTTTCAATTACTACTAGGCATAGTATTTTATTACCCGTAATTTTTTGTATTCCGATTAGACTGTTTTGAACTAAAAAATTCACAGCAGGAATTTGACTTTTGCTGTTTTGCTGTTATCCAAATTAAGTGTAAAGTTGCTAATCGCGATTTGCATCTAGCCTCTTCATAGTCGGCATAGGCATTTTATTAATGTCTAATCTACGGGTCTCAGGACCATTGCTGCCCATGTCGCGGGTCATAAGTTGAATCTCGGACCAATACGTTTCCGGTTTTCGCTTGAAATCTAGGGGTAGATTTCACGTTGGTTTCAACAGGGCGAAGGTGGGGGCACCGGTAACTTCACATCGCTCGATGCGGCGTTCGCCCGCGTCAGGGGATCACTAACAGGAGATACTTAAATGACGGAAACTGCATACGGTAACGCCCAGGATCTGCTGGTCGAACTGACGGCGGATATTGTGGCTGCCTATGTTAGCAACCACGTCGTCCCGGTAACGGAGCTTCCCGGCCTTATTTCGGATGTTCACACGGCGCTCAGCGGAACGTCCGCGCCGGCATCGGTAGCGGTCAATGTTGAAAAGCAGAAGCCGGCCGTCTCTGTCCGCAAGTCGGTTCAGGACGATCATATCGTCTGTTTGGAATGCGGCGGCTCCTTCAAGTCGCTCAAGCGCCATCTCACGACGCATCACAGCATGACGCCGGAAGAATACCGCGAGAAATGGGACCTGCAGGTCGATTATCCGATGGTTGCGCCCGCCTATGCCGAAGCCCGCTCGCGGCTCGCCAAGGAAATGGGTCTCGGTCAGCGCCGCAAGGCCAACCGCTGATTTTCGAAGACAATCCGGCTTGCAGTGAAAGCCGGAAGTCGCAAGTTAATACGGCCGGTCCTTAGACCGGCCGATTTTGTTTTCGGGATTGAAGACCATGCCTTGGCGTGCGGTTCCGGAACGAAGCCGAGCATCATAAGGCCGCCATCAACGTCGTATCCGCGCCGTGAGAAACAACCCTTTCGCGATAGGGAACCTTATTGCGCTGCACGCCGGATGCTACGCGGCGAAAGCCTGCGGGCGCCGCTGCTTGCCATCATCCACTCTCCACGGAAAATCATCACCCCTCAGCCAGCGTGGAGATCGGCTTTTTATCGTCTCGCGCAATATCGGATGAGGAAAAAAATCCTCAATTACGTCCATCACTTTCGAGAAAATCAAGCTATGTCAATGGCCTGAACTCCATCGCAAAATTTGCGCTTCCCCAAGCCTTTCCTCAGGTGTATGAATTAATTCCTATTCGTAGAGGAGTTGCATATGCCGTCGGATACCATGTTTCTGTCTGCTGCCGCGCGGCCTTGCCTGCGGGTGCGTGATCGTCCCATTCGTTCGTGGCCGTCTGCGGGCGGGCGGGATGACATTTCCCGTCTTTGCCGTCTGGTGCGGCAACTCACCGGGGAGATGGTGCGATTGACGGGTGAGCGAACGCCGGTGCGCCGCGATATCAGGCGCATGGAGTGCCACGTCCGCCAGATCGCGATGTATGTGTGCCATGTGCAGCTTGGCATTCCCATGTCGGATATTGGACCCTGCTTCGGCCGGGACAGGACGACGGTCGGCCATGCCTGCCAGGTGGTCGAGGACCGACGGGACGAACCGGCATTTGACGAGTTTGTCGCCACGCTCGAGCGGCTTACCGGCAGTATCGTCAACGTGATGACAGGGGGCCGGGATGACTGAGACGAAACCTATGCCGGCTGCCTTCTCCGATCCTCATCTATTGCGGCTGCTGCGGTGCATCGCCGCCGGCGCAGCCGAGATGTCCCCGGAGGGGGGCGACATTGTGCTGCGCCGGAGGCGGGCAGGGCATCCCGCGCTACGGCTTTCGGCCGCGGCGGTGCGGCTTGCCGTTTCGTCCGGGCTGGTCGAGCAGCGGGAAAACACCCTTCATGCGGCGCCGCCGCTCGCCTCCTACCTGAAACGCGCAATGGCAAAAGACCGCGACGAGATTTTTCAGGAGCAGCATCGCGATATGCAGACGGTTGTCGTGGATATCGGCGATGCGAAGCAGTCGGCCAGGCGTAACCTCAACACCTCGCAGCTGATCAGCCTTTCAAGGCTGAAGGAGCGCGACGGCGCGGCATTCTTTCCACCGGATGCGCTGGAGGCGGGGGAGCGACTGGCCGCCGATTTTCATCGCGGCCACCTCAATCCCAGGGTGACGGCGACATGGGAACCCAGAACGGCGAGCCGCACAAAGGGTGAGGCGGGAGGCGCGCTCGAACTCACCGAGGCAGCAATGGCCGCAAGAACACGGTTTTCCCGCGCAGCCGAGGCGATGGGGCCTGAATTATCTGGCGTCGCTATCGATATCTGCTGTTTCGAAAAGGGATTGGAGACGGTGGAACGCGAGAGGCAATGGCCGGCGCGTTCGGCAAAATTGCTGCTGCGTGCCGCATTGCTGGCGCTGGCGCGCCACTACGCGCCGCCTGCAACCCGTGCAGGCAGGAAAGAACACCATTGGGGCGATGCTAATTATCGCCCATCGATGACGCGATAAATCTCAGGCGGCAAGCAGCCGGGCTTCCTCGCGGATACGCTTGATCATCGAGCGCAGGCCGTTGGCGCGCTGCGACGACAGATGTTCCACGAGCCCTATTTTGTCGAATACCTCGATCGCGTCGAGACCGGCGATTTCAGAGGCCCTTTTGCCGGAATAGACCGCAAGCACGATGGCGACGAGGCCGCGCACGATATGCGCATCCGAATCGCCCTCGAAGGTCAGGAGAGGGTCTTCGGCGCCGTCGCTATGGCTGACGAGCCAAACCTGGCTGGCGCACCCCTGAACCTTGTTTTCAGCCGTGCGCTTGTCTTCCGGCAGATCGGGCAGCGCCTTGCCGAGTTCGATGACATAACGATAGCGATCCTCCCAGTCATCGAGGAAAGCGAAGTCGTCAAGGATCGTTTCGAGAGAGGCCATTTGTGCGCCGTATCATCCGTTATTGCAGGTCTGCGTCACGATATAGGTGAAGTGCGGTCGGTTTTGAACCATAGCCCACGAAAAAGCCCACGGAAAACAGGTTCCGTGGGCAAGTTTGGCAGGCAGTGGCGGAAGGAAATCTCCATCCGCAATAAAGGCGGGCGCGGTGGCCGGCAGGATCAGGGAGCAGGGCGCTTCTGCGGCAGGGGAATGACGGTGCCGGTCTTCAGCATGTCGGCATCTGCGGGAAACTCGACGCTGACAACGGGTGCCGCTGCAAGCTTTTCGGCTTCTGCCGCAACGTCGGCAACATCGGCGGGCTTGTCCCCGGAGGCAAGCTGCTTGTCCAGCAGTTCATAGGCAACCTTTGCGCCTTCCTTTGCCCTTTCGCCCAGCGCATGGAAGGTTTCGGCGCCCTTGATGCAGACATCGGGCTTTTCGATGCAGATGGCGCTGACATAACGATAGGCCTCGCCGGCAGCCGAAACGGCGCTGGGAATATCGAAGGCCGAAGGTTCCTTGGCCGGATCGTTGCTGCTGCCGAAATAGGACAGCGCCACCAGTACCAGCGAAAACCAGAATGTTCCTTTGATCAGAAACCACATTGTCAGACACCCTGCCAGATGATCTTTGTTTTCGAAAGCCCCGCCCGGTTTCGGGTCATCGGCCTTTGTCCCGTTTTTCGGGCTTGTGAACAACCTACAGACGACCGGCGAACAGCCGATTGCAAAAAGCGGCGCAATTTAATTCAAATTGTATCTATTCTCCTCGGATCGGGACGGCGGCCATCAATTCACTCGCATTTTAACGGTCCATGTTAAGCATAATTGCGACAGAGGCCGCGCGTTCCGGGCGAAAGCGGCGAAAAGCTCTGCCGCAAAAGTTAACGCGATGGCAAAAATGAAGCGAAATCCGTCGCTTACCCGTCATTAACCATGATTGGCAAAGCTTCCTGGAAATGCCCCGTAATGGGACTGTCACGCATTTGACGGGCTTTTCAGCCCATTCTTTTTATCCATTCCTTAAGCCGCCGCCTTCTATTGTCGGAGCCGTTGGAACCGCCTTCAGGATTCGGGTTTGGTATTGCGCAATATGAGAGAAAAAGCGGTCGCACTGGTCGACCATGCAGCGGGCAGATGGCTTGCGCGCATGGAAGAGGACGCCGAAAGGCGCGCCGGGACCGTTGCGCGCCTGCGCTGGCTGATTGCCTTCAGCGCCGTCGGCCTTGTGGTTGTACCAGCCATTTTCAGCCTCGTCGTCAGCCCCGCCATCGCGCTGCCCATCGGTGCGGCCCTGGTGCTGGCGCTGTTTCTGGCCGCCGCCGCCCTGCTGATCGCCTTCTCCCATTCTGCGCACGGCGCATCCGCTCATTCGGTTTCCTCGGTGAACGACGATCTGATCGCGGCATCGCAGGTGCCGGGCCTGGTGCTGGTGATCGGTGAAAC
Source organism: Agrobacterium sp. FDAARGOS_525 (assembly GCF_003938925.1). Taxonomy (NCBI): domain Bacteria; kingdom Pseudomonadati; phylum Pseudomonadota; class Alphaproteobacteria; order Hyphomicrobiales; family Rhizobiaceae; genus Agrobacterium; species Agrobacterium sp. FDAARGOS_525. The sequence continues at coordinate 2,008,214 of NZ_RKIU01000003.1, forward strand.
CGGCTTCGTCGAACACGTGTCCGGTCGCGATTGCGCGGCATTCCCGGCCGACCTTCAAGCCAGCAAAGGACATATCCTCGTTGAATATGTCTATGTCTCCGATCGTATCGAACTGATGCAGGCTTTCGACGTCCTGCGGCAGGGTGAGGACAGGGCAACCGCCGAACTCCGCTTCGAGACCGGTGCGAAATCGCGCCAGGCGCAATTCATGCACGCCCGTATCGAGATGACCGCCATTCGCGGCGCGACAGGTCGCCTGCGCCGCATCGTCGCCCAGCTCACCGATATTACCGAGATGGAGCGTCTGCGCCGCGATGTCGCCCGCAAGGCAGCCGAGGCGGAATCCGCCAATGACGCCAAGTCGCGTTTCCTCGCTGCCGTCAGCCATGAACTGCGCACGCCGCTCAATGCCGTCCTCGGTTTCTCCGATATTCTCGCCGGCGAGTATTTCGGACGGCTGGAGAACGACCGTCAGCGGGAATATGTCGGCCTCATTCGCCAGTCTGGCGCCCATCTTCTGTCCGTCGTCAACACAATGCTCGATATGAGCAAGCTGGAGGCCGGCCGTTACGAGCTGATGATGGAAAGCTTCCCGATTGCGGAAACCATCTCGTCGTGCGAAGCGATGCTCGGCCTTCAGGCGAAAGAAAAGGGCCTGACCCTGACCAGCCGCATCCAGCGCGGCATCGGTGAAATCTCGGCCGATCAGCGCGCCATCCGTCAGGTTCTCATTAACCTCGCCGGCAATGCCATAAAATTCACCGATGCCGGTGGTGTGGTATCGATCGACGCTGCGCGCGAAGGCGCAATGCTGAAATTGACGGTGAGCGACACCGGCATCGGCATCGCGTCTGACAAGATTGAACTGCTGGGCCAGCCCTTCATGCAGGTTCAGAATGAATATACCCGTCGCTATGAAGGCACGGGTCTGGGATTGTCCCTGGTCAAGGGGCTCGTGGCTCTGCATGGCGGCACATTCGCCATCGCCAGCAAGCCCGGCGAGGGGACGGTCGTAACGATCACTTTGCCTGCCGATGGTTCCGGCATGGCGGGTGGCGGCGAAAGCGCTGACGCCGAAAGCATGGTGGAGTTCCCACCGCGCATACGGCAGCTTGGCGACATGGCCGCGAAAATGAGAAAGGACGGTGACGATGGCTCCGCGAAAGCGAAAATCGCCTAAGAAAACAACGGCCCAGATTGGCGCCGGGATTGTTTCCTTGGTGGTTTCGGCCATCGGGCGCGAAATCCTGCGCCATCCGAAACTGGTGGGCGGCTGCGGTGCCTTCGCGGTCGTCTTCGGTTTTGTCGCCGCCAACGCGCTCTGGTACCAGCCTGGTGTGCACCCGTCGCCCTTCCTGCGCACGCGCGATGCGGAAAACCCGAACGGCATTGCCGGTTATCGCCCGGCCGAACCACTCGGCACCCATGGCAACGTCACCACATTCCGCATAGAGCGCCCGGAAGAAACGGAAACGGCACAACAGCAGCCTGCGGCCGAAACGCCGGCGCAACCCGTCGCCGAAAGCCAGAAACCGCAGCAGATCGTCGCCGACATTCAGGGCGAACTGAAGAAGCGCGGGCTTTATGAGGGCGAGGCGGACGGTCGCATGGGACCGAAGACGGCCGCCGCCATTATGTTCTTTGAAGAAACGCTCGGCATGGAACAGACCGGCGAGCCGACAAGCCGGGTGCTGGCGGCGCTCAGGATCGATGGCGCAACGGTTGCCGCGATCCCGAAGGACCGGCCTGCCGATAGCAGCGGCGGTGTCGAAATCGACCCCGTTGCCGCCGCCATTCGCAAGGCGGAAGCGCCGCATCCCAAGGCCGAACCGGTCTCCCTCAACAGCGCCGCGAAACCCGCAAGCCGCGATCTCATCGCCAAGATTCAGCAGGGGCTGATCAATATCGCCTATGCCGACGTGAAGGTGGACGGCGTGGCCGGCCAGCAGACCCGCAATGCCATCAGGGCGTTCGAAAAACACTACCGTCTGCCGGAAACCGGCGAGCCGAGTGAGGCCGTGCTGAAGAAGTTGAAGTCGATCGGGGCGCTTTAGGTTTTGACGGCAGCGTGGGGCGTGTGTGGCTCTACCCGCCTCTGCCCTGCCGGGCATCTCCCCCTCAAGGGGGGAGATCGGCAGGAGGCGCTACCACCACTTCATTCGCAAGTGTTGAGATGGGTGAGACTTATCCGCTTGCCGATCTCCCCCCTTGAGGGGGAGATGCCCGGCAGGGCAGAGGGGGGTAAAGCCACGCACACCTTCGTCAGCTTAAAAATCAACATCGAAACCCCACCCACCTAGGCAGCGCAAAAATCGAAAGCAAACCCATGCGCCTCAAATCCGAAATGTTCGTCTCAGCCCTCATCCGCCGCGTCTTCGCTGCCGGTGGATTTGCCGCTGTCGAAAAGAAGGGTGCGGAGGAGGCGGGCGCTATCTTCGTTCGCCAGCGGCTGCGTGACGGCCGCGAGAACCTCTATGGACCCGCCCCGCAAAGTTTCGCTGAGGACGAGGACATCATCCACGCCGAGCGCCGTTTCGAAACGCGTCTGGCCGGTGTCGAGGGCGAGGAAAGTGCTGCCCTGCTGGAAAGGGAACGGCGGTTCGACAGCGACCTGTGGGTCGTGGAGATCGAAACCGATGACATCGGAACGTTGCTGACGCTGGTGGATCAGCCCAAAGCCTAGAACCAGGGAAAGTGGAATCCGGTTCTCCATCCGCGAATGACCTCGCACTACTGAAGATGCAAGGCCAGCCCGCTTAACCCTGCGTCCCGGTTCTCTGCGCAGCCGGTGCGCTACGGCCCGGCCGCTCGCGGCCATGGGTGTAGCTGTCGGCGCGCCGCCAGCTTTCCAGCCGCTCTTCGCATTCCACGGTGTTGAGACGGTCAAGCAGGGCTTCCGCCCGGCTCATATCGCCTTCCGCGGCGGAAAGATGCGGATAAAAGCACTGCAAGACGAAGGCGGCCTCGGAAAATTCCATGCCGAGGCCGGTCAGCGTGGTGGCAAGCTGCGCGCCCGATATATCGAGCATGATGCGCTCCGACAGCCAGTAGCTGGAGGAGAGGGAATCCGCCAGCGCCACCGCGAACTGCCGCGCATTGCGTTCGCGGGCAAAACGTACCAGCAGCGCGTCCTGCACCTCGCTGAGGCGGCGAAGGCCGAGGACATCGCTTTCCGGGCGGTTGAGATGGCGCGCCATCTGCTTGATCCGCTGGCGCATTTCTTCTTCGAGCGCGGAAGCCGCGGCGATGTTGTCCGTCTTCACTTCCGCCTTCGGCGCTTCGATGCTCACCGCTGCCGGCGGTTCAGTGGCAGGGGTTTCCTCTTGCGGTCGCTTGAGGTCTTCGATGTGCCGCAGGCCCACGAGCGCGTCGATGACGGTGGGGGAGAGGTCCTCCCGCCGGACGATGGCGCGTGCGTGGGCGGCCCCTTGCGTGCGGGCAATGGTGATGAGCGTGTCGTCGTCGAGGCACTTCGAGGCAATGAGGAAAGGAGCCGCAAGCGAAATCGGCTGGCAGGCAATGAAGAAGGCAACCGCGGAAGGCACGTTCGGGTGCTGCGAAAGGGCGGCAATTGCCTCCCGCTTAGCTTCATCGGTGGAGGCATTAAAAAGCGGCATGAAAAGTTCGGCGAATTGCCGGAGATCCGTTTTTGACGGAAGAGGAACATTCTCGAAATTCGTCACGGTGGCCATCAGCACCACATCTTTCTTCCTCACGGCTCTTGGCCTCTCAAGTTCTCGAAACCGGTCGGTCAACGCACTACCCAACAAACGCAAACACAATATCGGTTCAATTTAGAGCAAATCCGTTGACGTCCTGTTAACTATGGGTGCCGCCAAGAGAGAAACCGCCAATATCAACAGGCAAATTTTAAAATCGTGTGGTGGGGAAAATGCCGCGGAACTTTGCGGCCTCGCCTTTGTTTTCAACGGGTGTGGCTCGGCAAAGGAGAAAACGCCACCCGGTCATTAGGGTTAACGGATCATTAACCTCTGTCTGTTTGTAATTTCATGGGCAGTATTAGGATTCCATGTTATTCTGAAATCCGGAATAAGAGCCGAACCGGCGTCTGATGCCTGAATGTCCGCATAGCCCAGCGTTAAAACCCGCGATGGTTTTCAGGGATATGCGAAAACCAGCCTGTGGGCTGGATTATGCGCAATGTGATGGTGATGAAATTCCCGACGCAAGACGAGGCTTGCGCGGTTCCCATGGGCAACATTGACTCCCGAAGAGGAGAAGAGCATGGCAGACATTATTCCACTTGTTGACGCCCGACGAAGCCTGCGTCCCGCAGGCGTGGTCAGCACGATGATCGGCCCCGCGAAAGTGGTTCTGTTCACCGGCGTTCGTTATGAGAAACGCGACAGCGAGCCGGCAGGCAAGGTTGCGCGCAAGGGCAAATCCGCACCGGAAACCGCCTTGAAATCCTGATTAATAAAAATAAGCCGCCGTTATTTCCACGGCGTCGGCTGGCACTTTGCCTCGTTCAGGAACCGTTCCGCCTCTTCGCCGAAACTCGGCTGCGGTACGAGGGTCCTCAAAACCACATATCCTTCCGTCTGATCCGATTCCGCCAGAATTGCCTGTGAAAGCGCGGGCGGTTGCGCCTTGCGGATGGCGGCGATCTGCACCGCATCTGCCACCAGAATATCCATGACGCCGGCGGCGGATGTGCGGTCATTCATGCTGAACACCTCGTTCGAGGCCTTGTCGTAAACCGCCACGGACCAGAAGGGCACGGCCCCGATGGCGGTCAGCCGGATCGGCTGTTCCTCAATATTGAAGGTGCATACGGCCACCCGCATGAAGGGATCGCCGCTGCCCAGCGTCTTTTTTTCCGTCGTTTCTTCAAGCAGATGGAACAGGTGCGGTTTTCCTTCCGCCACTGCCCGCGTATAGGCGTCGCGATTGCTGAAGTGCGGTATCGCCAGGAGAATGATGACATGCAGCACGGCCGCGCCGACGAGACCGGTGACGATGGCGAGCAGGACCCTAAGCATTGCCACACCCCAGCTTGCGGATCTGCGGCATGGAAATGTCGATCAGGCCGGAACTGCCGGCCACAGGCGTGTCGAGCAGGGTCAGGACGAGCTTGAAGGTCTGTCCCTGAGGCACCGCGAGCCAGTTATAGGTCTGGGCATCCGAAGCAATGGTGATGTCTATGCCGCCATCGGCGCTGCGCAGCAGCGTGCGGGAATTGAGCGCGAATGGCCGTCCGGCATCCTCAGCCAGCACATTGCCCTGCTGATCGGCGGTGTAAAGCGTCCAGAAACGTGCTGGTGGCACAGCCCCGGCCAGCCGGTAGCGGCATTCGCCGCTCAGGCGCTGGCCCTCGCTGTCGACGGACGCGGTGAAGGCCAGCCCCTCCGCCGTTCCGTAAAGCAGCTTGCCGGCGTCAGCGCGGTGCGACTTGGCATAAGGATCGGCCTCGATCGTCTGCGCTTCCGGAAACGCGTCCCAGGAACCGATACGGATCGAACCGAAACCGGAGGTCGCTTCAAGCGCCGCGAGCGTTGCGGCAATACCGCCGCCAAAGGCGATCAGAAGGGCGATGCCGACAAGGAATGGAACTCGGAACACGCTGTTTTCCCGTTTATGAACAGGTCGAGGACTATCACTGATTCCCTGTTTGGAAAATGGCGCGGCTTGTTTAGTCCTCGTGAAAGTGACTGGAGCGCGAAATTCCTGGACTATGCGCCCATGACGAGCTTGAAGGCGATGGCCCACATGGTGATGGCGATGACGCCTTCGAGGATGCGCCAGGCGGAAGGTTTTTCGAAGATCGGTCGCAGCCAGCGCGCTCCGTAGCCCAGCGAAAAGAAGAACAGCAGCGAGCCGGTGGCCGCCCCTGCGGCAAAGGTCTTTTCAAAGCCGGGAAACTGCGTGGAAATCGTGCCGAGCAGCACGACCGTGTCGAGATAGACATGCGGATTGAGGAAGGTGAGGGCCAGGCAGATGGCCAGCGTCTGCCACAGGCTCGCTTCCCGTCGCTCGGCCACTGACAGCGCTTCCGACGAACGCAAAGCCGAGTGCAGGCTTTTGGCACCATACCAGATGAGGAAGGCGGCGCCGGCATAACGCATGATGGGATCAAGCGCCGGCATGATGGCGCTGATCCGCTGGAAACCGAACACGCCGACGGTGATCAGCAGCGCGTCCGATATCGCACAGGTGGCGCAGACGGCAAACACATGCGAGCGCGCCAGCCCCTGTTTCAGCACAAAGGCATTCTGCGCGCCGATGGCGACGATGAGACTGAGGCCCATGGTGAGGCCGGTAAAGAAGATCTGGATGTCCACGCCCGCTACCGCTTTTTGTCGAAATGATATGAAGCAGGGCTTGGATATTTCTCCATGACGGATTAATCAAATTAAACGATCTCAGTCAGAATAAGAGCTACTAATGCTGGACTATCCCGCAATGCGCGCTGCGGCGCTGGTTGTTCAGACCGGCAGCTTTGAAAAGGCGGCGCAGGCACTGCATGTCACGCCATCGGCCGTTTCCCAGCGTGTCAAGCAACTGGAGGAGCGGCTGGGCGTGGTGTTGATCGTGCGCGGTAACCCCTGCGTTGCAACGGAAAAGGGTGAGTGGCTCTGCCGTCACATGGATCACGTCGGCATGCTGGAAAGCGAATTGTTCCGCCAGCTACCGGCCTTGGCGGAAGCGGGAGCGGCGCAGGAGCGGGTGACGCTCAACATCGCCACCAATGCCGACAGCCTGGGCACATGGTTTCTGGATGCGGTGTCGAAATTCACCTGTAGCAGCGATTATCTCGTTAATATCGCCGTCGACGATCAGGATCACACGGTGGAATGGCTGCGCGCGGGCAGGGTGCTCGCCGCCGTGACCGCCCATGACAAGCCGGTGCAGGGGTGCCGGGTAACGCCGCTCGGTGTACTCAGATATCACGCGACCGCCAGCCCGGATTTCATGACCCGCCATTTTGCCGAAGGGGTAACATCAGCAACGCTCGCCTGCGCGCCGGGCTTGACCTTCAACCAGAAGGACCGGCTACAGGCGAGCTGGGTAAGGGAGGTGCTGGGTGAAGACATTGTCTACCCGACGCACTGGTTGCCTTCGACCGATGGATTTGTGAAGGCGAGCCTTGCCGGCATGGGCTGGGGGCTCAATCCGGTTCAATTGGTGGGGGAGCATTTGCAGGCAGGGCGGCTGATGGAGGTCGTTCCCGGCACGCCGCTCGATATCCCGCTCTATTGGCAGGTTAACCGGCTTGCGGCGGAAAGGCTGGCGGGGTTGACAGATATGGTGGTGGGGACGGCTAGGGCGACGTTGTTGGTGTGAGGCATCGCGGAGCGTGGAGCTTGCGGCTTACCCCTTTGTCCTGCCGGACATCTCCCCCACAAGGAGGGAGATCGACCCGAGGCCAGGTCTCGCCCATCTCAACGTTTGAGATTGAAGTGGCGGTAGAGCGTCTTGCCGATCTCCCTCCTTGTGGGGGAGATGTCCGGCAGGACAGAGGGGGGTGAGCCACACACTCCGACGGAAAACTTCAGTCGATTCGCCCCGACTTCACCGCTCTGCCCTCACTGCTTCCCCGCCCGTTCCATCAAATAACGGGCCACAGCCTCATAAGCTGGCAAGGATGTCGCATCGTTGGCGGCGTTGCTGGCAACAGGATGCGACGAGAACCGTGCGATGACCATGTCGGCCGCGGGATCGACATAGATCGCCTGGCCGTGCACCCCACGCGCCATGAAAGCGCCGTTGGCATTGTGGGTGATCCACCACATGGCGCGATAGCTCCAACCCTGCAGCGCCGGATATCCGCCTTTTGCGAAAACCGCCTTGTCGCCGCCTTGACGGATGGCGTCGATCGCCTTTTGGGGAATGAGCCGCTCGCCGCCCATCATACCGCCGTCGAGTAGCAGCTGGCCGATGCGCGCCATGTCGCGCAGGCCGGCATTCAGCCCGCCGCCGGCAAAAGGCGTGCCGGTGGAATCGACGGTGTAATAGGCGTCCTGTTCGGCGCCCATCCGGCTCCAGATGCGCTCGGAAAGCAGCTTTGCAACCGATTTTCCCGAGGCGCGGGCAATGATCCAGCCAAGCGCATCGCTGTTGATGGTCTTGTACCCGAAGGCGGAACCGTGTTCTCCCTGCTTCACCACCGTCTTCAGATAGTCGAAGTAGCTGCGAGGGCCTTCGTAACCCTCGGGCTTGGGAAGCGGATTGCCGGCGGCGGAATATATCCATACGTCGGCATTGGGATCGGCGTAGTCCTCGCTGTAACGCAGGCCGGTCGTCATATCCAGCACCTGCCGGATCGTCGCATCGCCGAACGCGCATTTTTCAAGTTCGGGAACGACGGTCGCGACTTTGGCATTTTCGTCCAGCGTCCCTTCGGCAACCAGCATCTCGCCCAGAAGCCCTGTCAGCGATTTCGTTACCGACATCGCCCCGTGCTGCCCCGTATCGTTGAGGCAGCCGGAGTAGCGCTCATAGACAAGCACTCCCTTGTGCAGCACGACGATGCCATCGGTATAGTTGGCCGAAAGCGATTGCAGCCAGGTCATGTCCTGCTCACCGCCGGTCGGGCGGAAGGTCACGGCGTCGATGGCGGGGTCGGGCTTGCGCTCAAGGGCCGCTGGCGCGCCGAGCCCACGGCTGACATTGACCGTCGGCATCAGCTGGCGGAAGTGGCACACTGTCCAGCGCAATTTCGGAAAATTGAAATAGTCGCTGTCCGAAAAGCGGATGATCTTGTCTTCCGGCGGCGGAAAGCCCTCCATCCAGCCGAGCTTCAGCGGGTCCGACTGCTCGGCTGAAAGCGGCACGGCTTGCTGACTGGCAGCGGCATAGGGGTAAGCCAGAACAGGCACCATGGCTGCAAGAAGGACGGGCAGGGTTCTAGAAATTGACGATGACATTGACGAAACCTCCAAGCCAGTTCGGCGAATGCTCTGCCGTCAGGGAATCCATGCCCTTGCCAGGGAATGAAATGCTGACGCCGGCGGTGAGATAGGTATTGGCATTGATGATGCGCGAATATTCCAGATAGAGATCATCGGCGAGATGGCGGTTGCCGACGCCCGCAACGGGGGTGGGCGTGCCGTCGATGTCGTCGAGCCGCGTGCCCTGTCCAAACTGGATAGGGCTATCCAACTCGTTGGCGCGGATATGCGCGTAACGCAGCGTCCATGTATCGGCCTGCGTTGGCTTCACCTGCAGGCTGATCTGATGGGCATTGACGTTGGAATTGATAAACATCATCGAGGACTTCGTGCCCGTCGACCATGCACTCGGATTGCCCTCGTAATACAGCGGATCGAAGCGTTCGAGACGCGAGGTTGAAGGATCGTCGCCGGAGAAGGTCTGAAAGCTGTAGGCGATGGTCGGCATCCATGAAACATCTTCGAAAGCATAGCCGATCTGGGCGCGGCCGCCCCAGGCTGCAAGGTCGATGTCGGGATTCCATTGATAGGCGATATCGCCGCCGATGAAAAATCCCGGCAATGGCGCGTCGAACGGATTGGTACGGGTATAGGCGTTGATGAAGCTCAAGCCCTCGCGCGCAGCCGGCATGATGACCGGCGCGCCGATGCCGCCAGCCGCGGCCCGAGGGTAAGGCGAGCCGGATTCCGGCACATGGCCGAAGGTAACGCCGACATATCGACCCTCTTGCGGTTCATAACGCAGATCCGCTCCCACGATCTTCGTTCCGCTGTCCTTGTCGGATAATTCATTCGCGTCGATGAAAAAGGCCGTGGCCGTCAGGTCATCCTTGCCGAGCCGGAGGATCGCCGCCTGCTCCCAAGCCTTTCTCGGCCCTAGTTTCAACGCGCCACGCTCAAAACCGCTTGATCCGCCATTGGCAATCAGCATGCCCGTTCCCGTCTTGAACGGACGCGGCCCCAGGGAAATATCGAAGAACGGGCCGCTCTCCGCCTTCGAGCGCAGGCCGAGATAGCCGTCTTCGAGTGTCACGGCGCCCGTGCCACCGGCATCGAAGGCGTCGGTGCCGAGCGTGCCGGAGGCAACGGCCGAGATTTTTCCATAGACCTGAAGCCGGTCGCCGGCGTCGGCGGTAAAACCGATGCCGGGCATCAAATAGCCCTCAAGCCAGCGCGTGTCGCTGTCGAAGCCGGCGTCCGGCGCAAATCGATCGGAAAAGTTCCAGAACAGGTTCTGTTCGGCAACGGCATTGATGCCGGCTTGAAAATACAGGCGCAATTCAAAACCCGGCTCGTCGATCAGCAGCATGGGGTCCTGCGCATGTGCCGCATCCGCTGCAAGCCACAGTCCGGCGAGGAGAGCAACCGCCGCCGCGCGCGTTTCCGCCGCATCATTCATGCCGTCCTCCGGGGCGCGCTGTTATCGCACAAGAGATAACCGCATCCACTTAGACATGAATTGACTGGCTAGGTCCATTCAATCTTGAAGTGTAAAAACAATATTGCGGAATATTACGTCTTGAAAGGCTCGGATAAAGGCAGTTTGCGTAGAGTTTCCGTAAAATACTATTATATTATTCGCAGGCAGGAGAAGCCTGGATTGGTTTCGCACCTCATTTTCGTCGATGGCAGATCGACCATCCCGGTCATGGAGGCAATCAGGGATTGTTTAAACGTGCAGGATTCCGCCTGTTATTCCTTCTAAAGTCTCATGATACCTTATAGGGATACTGAAACACCCTAACGCCGCGCGGCTTCGTCTTTGCTATCGCGGATGGCGGCATCCGCCACCTTCTGCGTCGTCACATTCAGCGCCGTGGCTTCCTTCATCTTCCGCCCGATGGAGCGGATTACACGGGTCGCCTCGGCCGAGAGCGAGCGGGGACGGGTGAGGGCCGGCAGGGCGGGTGTGCTGCTGGCTGCGGCTGCCACTTCCGCAGAAGGCTGCGGTCGGGCGCCGGTCGGCAGCGGGTTCTGGATGCCGGGGATGGGGCGCAGCTCCATGCCCTGATGGGCATAATCCATCAGCCGCTTGAAGGTCATGGCGGGCAGCGCACCGCCGGTCATGTTGTTCATCGGCGTGAAATCGTCGTTACCGAACCAGACGGCGGTGGTGTAATTGCCGGTAAAGCCCACATACCAGGCATCGCGATAGGCCTGTGAAGTGCCGGTCTTGCCGCCGGAGACGATGCCATTGTCAAGCGCACCGCGCCGCGCCGTACCCATCACGGGAATGGTCACCAGCATCTGGTTCATCTTCGAATTGGCGTCTACGGACAGCACGCGTTTGGCGGGCGGCTCGTCATGGCTGAAATCGTAGAGAACATTGCCCTCGTAATCCAGCACCTGCTCGATGCCGTGGCGGCGCGACTGCATGCCGTCAGCCGGGAAAACGGCATAGGCGGTGGCCTGATCCAGTACCGTCACTTCCGATGTGCCGAGCGGGATGGTCTTGTCGCTGCGCAGCGGCGTGGCGACACCCATCGCCTTGGCGGTATCGACGATGACCTGCGTGCCGAGCACGTCCTTGGCGAGGCGGACCGGCACGGTATTGTAGGACTTGGCGAGCGCCATCTGCAGCGTCACCTTACCCGCATAGGAGCGGCCGTAATTCTGCGGCGACCAGCCGCGCCAGGTTACCGGCGCGTCGGAAATCAGCGTTTCCGGCTTCATGCCTTTTTCCATGGCGGCCGAATAGGTATAGACCTTGAAGGAGGAACCCGGCTGGCGCAGCGCCGCCGTGGCGCGGTTGAACTGGCTTTCGCCATAGTCGCGGCCGCCCACCATGGCGCGCACGCCACCGCCATTTTCGATCATCACCATCGCGCCCTGCTTGACGCGATACCCTTCGCCCAGTTCGCGTAGGCCCATTTCCATCGCCTGTTCGGCCGCCTGTTGCAGGCCGGTGTCGATGGTGGTGCGGACGACGACGGTGTGATCCTTGAACTTGCCCGCGGCGGCCAGCCGCTGCACTTCGTCAAAAGCCCAGTCGAGGAAATAATCCGGCGCCTTCACGTCTTCGCGGTCGATGACGGTGGCGGGGTTGCGGCGCGCGCCGACCACCTGCCCCTCCGTCATCAGCCCGCTCTGCACGAGGTTGGAAAGCACGGTGTTCGCGCGGGCACGCGCCGCCGGAAGGTTGACATGCGGTGCATATTTCGCTGGCGCCTTGAAAAGCCCGGCCAGAATGGCGGATTCCGAAAGCGTCACGTCGGTGAGGTTCTTGCCGAAATAAAACTGCGCGGCCGCAGCAGCACCAAAGGTGCCGCCGCCCATATAGGCGCGGTCGAGATAAAGGCTCAAAATTTCCTTCTTCGACATGTTGGTCTCGAGCCACAGCGCGAGGAAGGCTTCCTTGATCTTGCGCTCCAGCGAGCGTTCATTGGTGAGGAAGAGGTTCTTGGCGAGCTGCTGCGTCAGCGTCGAGCCGCCCTGCACCACGCCGCCGGCGCGGGCGTTTTCGCTCATGGCGCGGGCAAGGCCGATGAAATCGATACCGAAATGGTCGAAAAAGCGCCGGTCCTCGGTCGCCAGCACCGCCTTGATGAAATGATCAGGCATCTGGTCGATCGGCACGCTGTCTTCATGGATGATGCCGCGATGACCGATGGTGTTGCCGTATCGGTCGAGGAAGGTGACTGCGAAGTCACCGCGATAACGCCAGTCCTTCTTGGTTTCCTCGAAAGCGGGCATGGCAAGCGCCAGAAGCACGACCGATCCCGCCGTTCCAAAGGTCAGCGCGTCGCAGGTGAGATTGACGAGGAGCTTCTTCCAGCCGCGGACATGCAGCTTGCGCGAGGCGATGGTGACATCTTCCCAGAAATCCACCAGCCTTGCCGCAGCCGTCCACAGGCCGGAGTCGATGAAGCTATCGATCCGGAGCAGGATATGCCGTTTTTTGCGGCCTTTTTTATCGTCTTTTTCTTCCTGCACCTGGCGATATTTCCTGTTTAAGGCAATGCGACCGTCGATATTCTGCGCTTCAACCCATTCCCGACGCAAAACCGTGGCATGGTTATGTCGGAAGTGCTTGACGTGGCGGCCTTTCGCGGGCCAATGACCCCTTCGCCGCCTGCCAATATGCTAAAATATCGTACAAACCAGCCCTTGGCGATACGATATAAAGGATTAGGGACCGGTTAAACACTCCCGTCCAAGAGATCAAAATGAAACGGAAATGTTAACGATGAATGACGCGCCGTTCTGGAAAACCAAATCGCTGACCGAGATGACCGGCGAGGAATGGGAAAGCCTGTGCGACGGCTGCGGATTGTGCTGTCTCAACAAGCTGGAGGACTGGGACACCGGCGAAGTGGTGTTCACCTCCGTCCGCTGCGTGCTGCTCGACGGCGAGAGCTGTCGATGCTCGGATTACGAGAACCGCCGTGCCACCGTGCCTGATTGTATCCAGCTTGACCTGAAGAAGGTTCACGAGATCGGCTGGCTGCCGCCCACCTGCGCCTATGCGCTGGTGCGCGATGGCAAGGATCTCTACTGGTGGCATTATCTCGTCTCCGGCGATACCGAAACAGTGCATCAGGCCGGCATTTCCGCGCGCGGCCGCACCGTCAGCGAGGCCGATGTGGATGTTGACGACTTCGAGGATTATGTGGTCGACTGGCCGCTGACGGTCGGCGAAAGGGCGGAAGAAAAGGAGCGGACGTGATGAAAAACGGCAATTTTCGGTTTGGTCCTATTCCTGCCCCATCAGCCTCCTAAAGGCATGTCATCCGAAAACGTGTCACGGTTTCGGGCTATGACTTGTCTGAAATCAAAGACAGCTTCCGGCCATTCCGGCAATTGATCCGCAAAAGCGGACGAGGGACATCAAAACGCATGCGCTACCGGCTGCCCGCCATCTTTCTTTCATGCCTTGCCCTTCCGGGGCTCCTGCCGTTTTCCGCTGACGCCCAGCAACAGCCCCAGGCCTTCGAATGCACGCTGGTTACATCAATCGAGACCGGCGCCATCATCAACCAGCAGGGCGCCTGCGACCAGCGGGTGGCGCCAGCCTCCACCTTCAAGGTGCCGCTGGCGCTGATCGGTTACGATGCCGGTATTCTCCAGGATGAAAAATCGCCCGCCTGGGACTGGAAACCTGGCACGGAGGCGCGCGCCGCCGACCGCAAGACGGTCGACCCGACCATCTGGGAGCAGGATTCGGTGCTGTGGTATTCGCGCGAAATCACCCGCCGCCTCGGCCCGGAAAAATTCGCCGCCTATGTGAAGCGTCTCGGTTACGGTAATGCCGACGTGTCGGGCGAGCCTGGCAAGAACAATGGACTCACCCATTCCTGGCTGGGGGCGTCGCTCACCATCTCGCCGGTAGAGCAGGTCGGTTTCCTTCGCCGGTTGCTTGCCGGCAATCTTCCTTTCTCCCGCGATGCGCAGGCCAAGACGCGCGCCATCGTACCGGTCTTCGATGCGCCGGAAAGCTGGGCCGTGCACGGCAAGACCGGAACCGGCTACATGCGTGACGAAAAGGGCAATCCCGACCGCAACCGCCCCTTCGGCTGGTTCGTCGGCTGGGCGGAGCGTGAAGGCCAGCACATCGTCTTCGCAAGGCTGCGTGTTTCCGACAAGCCGTCAAACGAGCCGCTCGGCCCCGCCGTGCGCGATGCCTTCCTGCGCGATATCCCGCGGCTCGCCGTGCACAGGTAGGCGACGGCCCTCACACGGGAAAGGACATCAGCATATGTCGGATGCCTCTCGCGATGTCATCAAGCTCTATACCAAGCACGGTGCTGATTTTGACAATCAGCGCGGTCGTTCCCTTGTTGAAAAACCCTGGCTGGACAGGTTCACCTCGCTATTGCCCGATGGCGGCTCCATTCTCGATATCGGCTGCGGTTCGGGTGAGCCGATCGCTGGCTATTTCATCTCCAACGGTTATGATCTCACGGGCATCGATGCGTCGCTGCCGCTGATCGAACTTTGCCGCAGCCGCTTTCCGGAAAAGCTCTGGGTGGTTGCCGATATGCGCGAACTGGCCCTCGGCCGCCGTTTCGATGGGCTGATTGCCTGGCACAGCTTTTTTCACCTGTGTCCCGAGGATCAGCGCCGGATGTTCGGTATCTTCCGCCAGCATGCCAATGAAGGTGCGGCCCTGATGTTCACTGCCGGGCCAGTGCAAGGCGAAGCAATCGGTACCCTTCAGGGCAAGCCACTTTATCACGCCAGCCTCGCGCGTGAAGATTACGAAGGCCTTTTGGCCACGCATGGATTCCGGCTTCTGGATCAGGTCGTCAACGATCCGCAATGCGGCGGGGCAACGATTTATCTCGCCAGGCGGATCGTATCATAGAGACCATTGCATAGTCCCCGGGGATCACGCATAGGATCGACAGGCCGGATGTTTCAGGGACTTTCCCATGCTCGAAAAGCTCAAGCGATGGGCGAAATCCATCAAGCGTGACGTTCACGCCCTTTATCTTGCCGCACGCGATCCCCGCACGCCGCTTCTGGCCAAAGTGGTGGCGATGCTGGTCGCCGCCTATGCGCTTTCACCGATCGATCTCATCCCGGATTTCATTCCCGTCATCGGTTATCTCGACGATCTGGTCATCGTCCCGCTCGGCATCCTCCTTGCGGTGCGTCTTGTGCCGCCGCCACTGCTGGCGGAACATCGATTGACGGCCGCGGCCGCGCAATCCCGTCCCGTCAGCCGCGTGGCTGCTGCCATATTCATCGCCCTGTGGCTGGCGGCGTCGTTCACGATTTTGTTCGCGGCAAAAAATTTCTTCTTCCCTTGACCTTCCCATCATGGGAAGCCCTACATAGGGTCTCGAAAGGGGATTTCCCATGAACGAGACAGTCAGACACGCCCATCCAAATCAACCGGTTTCCATTCCCGTGGAAGGCATGACCTGCGCTTCCTGCGTGCGGCGGGTGGAAACGGCCGCGGCCAAGGTGCCCGGCGTCATGTCGAGTTCCGTGAACTTCGCCACGAAGAAGCTTACGGTCGAGCCGGCTGAAGGTTTCTCAGCCAAAACGCTTGGCGCTGCCATCAAGAAGGTGGGTTACGATATTGCACCGGATCGGCATGAATTTACCGTCGAAGGTCTGCACAGCGACGCGGATGCGGCGCGATTGAAGGCTGTTCTGGAAGCCGTCGCAACCACCATTAACGCCACTGTCGATACCGCAGCCGGCAAGGCCGCCGTGGAGACGATCGGCGGCCGGCGTGAACGGGACGCGCTGGTGGAAACGGCAAAACTTGCCGGCTTTGCATTGGCGACGCCAAAGCCGCACGACCATTCCTCCCATCAATCCCACAACAGGCACGAGGGGCATCACCACGGCCACAGCCAGATGGCGACGGCCGGTGAAAGTGGCGGCCATGACCATATGCACCATGCGGGCGAAGAGGGCGCGCTGAAACGCGACCTGACGATCGCCGCCATCCTGACGGCACCGCTTTTCGTGCTGGAAATGGGCGGCCATCTCTATGAGCCGATGCACCACTGGCTGATGGGCATCATCGACACGCAGAACCTCTATTATATCTATTTCGTGCTGGCGACTTTGGTGATTTTCGGACCGGGTCTGCGCTTCCTCAAGACCGGTTTTCCGGCCCTGCTGCGCGGCGCGCCGGAAATGAACTCGCTGGTGGCGTTGGGCGTTACTGCCGCCTATCTCTATTCCGTCGTGGCGACCTTCGCGCCCGACCTGCTGCCGGCAGAGGCGCAATTCGTCTATTATGAAGCGGCAACGGTCATCGTGACGCTGATCCTGACCGGACGGCTTCTCGAAGCCCGCGCCAGCGGCCGCACCGGAGACGCCATCCGTAAGCTGATGAGCCTGCAGGCGAAGACCGCCCGCGTAGAGCGCGATGGTGCCACCATCGATATTTCTCCTGACGATCTGGTGATGGGCGATATCGTCGTCATCCGTCCCGGCGAGAGGCTGGCGGTGGATGGCGAAGTTGTTGAAGGCTCGTCCTATGTCGATGAATCCATGATTTCAGGCGAACCGGTGCCGGTTGAAAAGACGGTCGGCGCTGCGGTCGTTGGCGGCACCATCAACAAGACCGGGGCCTTCAAGTTCAAGGCGACCAAGGTGGGCGCCGATACCATGCTGTCGCAGATCATCCGCATGGTAGAGGAGGCGCAGGGCTCCAAGCTGCCGATCCAGCTGCTGGTCGACCGGGTTACCGCGCTGTTCGTGCCCGTCGTCATTGCGATTGCGGTGCTGACCTTTATCGTCTGGGCGATTTTCGGTCCCGAACCTGCCTATACATTCGCGCTGGTCAATGCGGTGGCGGTGCTCATCATCGCCTGCCCATGTGCCATGGGTCTTGCCACGCCGACTTCCATCATGGTCGGCACCGGTCGGGCAGCGGAGCTGGGCGTACTGTTCCGCAAGGGACAGGCCCTGCAGGAACTGCGCTCGGCTGAGATCGTCGTGGTCGACAAGACCGGCACCGTCACCAAGGGCCGCCCGGAACTGACCGATCTCGTGGTTGCGGAAGGATTTGTCGATAACGACGTGCTGGCGCTGGTCGCCGCCGTCGAGGGTCGCTCGGAACATCCGATCGCCGAAGCCATCGTCCGGGCTGCGGAGGAAAAGAAGGTGGCGACCCATGCAGGACTCGAAGCTGCAACTATCGCGAACTTCGAAAGCGTGACGGGTTACGGTATCGCCGCCACCGTCAATGGCCGCAAGGTCGAGGTCGGTGCGGATCGTTACATGGCCAAACTGGGTCATTCGGTTGATGTCTTCGCCGAAACCGCCGCAAGGCTGGGCGATGAAGGCAAGACGCCGCTTTATGCCGCGATCGACGGCAGGCTGGCGGCTGCAATCGCCGTCGCCGATCCGCTGAAACCGTCAAGTGTCACCGCCATCAAGGCGTTGCAGGCGATGGGCATCGAAGTGGCGATGGTGACGGGCGACAATGAGCGTACGGCAAACGCCATAGCCCGGCAGGTCGGCATTTCCCGTGTGGTTGCGGAAGTGCTGCCTGATGGCAAGGTGAAGGCAATCCATGAGATGCGGGCAGGCGGCAAGGTGCTGGCTTTCGTCGGCGATGGCATCAATGATGCGCCGGCACTGGCAGAGGCCGATATCGGCATTGCCGTCGGCACCGGCACGGATGTCGCCATCGAAAGCGCCGATGTGGTGCTGGTTGGCGGCGATCTTCTTGGCGCGGTCAACGCCATCGAGATGAGCCGCGCGACCATGCGCAACATCAAGGAAAACCTGTTCTGGGCCTTTGGTTACAACGTGGCGCTGATACCGGTTGCGGCGGGCGTGCTTTACCCGTCTTTCGGCATCACGCTGTCGCCGATGATCGGTGCGGGGGCGATGGCGCTGTCCAGCGTCTTTGTTCTCGCCAATGCGCTGCGGTTGAAACGGGCGAAGGTCGCTCATCGGGAGGTGAAATCGTGAATATCGGCCAGGCATCGGAGGCATCGGGCGTTTCCGCCAAGATGATCCGTTATTATGAGCAGATCGGCCTCATCACCCCCGCCGCGCGCACCGGTAATAATTACCGCGTCTATGGAGAGCAGGATGTCCATAACCTGCGCTTCATCAAACGTGCGAGAACGCTCGGTTTTTCATTGGAAGAAACCGAGACGCTGCTGAAACTCTGGCAGGACAAGAGCCGTGAGAGTTCGGCGGTAAAGGAAATCGCGCTTGTCCACATCGCCGATCTCGAACAGAAGATCGCCGAAATGAAGAGCATGGTGAAAACCCTCTCCCATCTCGCCCATTGCTGCGGCGGCGACCACCGGCCCGATTGCCCCATCCTCGACGATCTCGCGGGTGCCGACAAGACAGACAGCAAGCCCGCCAGAACCCACTGAAAGAAAGCCGGTGCGAAAATATCGGCGCCGACCAATAGGAGAAATTATGACCCCAACCACCTTCCTCATCCCGGACATGACCTGCGGCCATTGCGAAAAGACCCTGCGCGGCGCACTTTCGGACGTCCTTCCCGACGCCGCCGTCAATATCGATCTTTCCACGCATAGGCTCACGGTAACGGGTGACGCCGCAACCGCGGAGGAAGCAATCCGCGAGGCCGGTTACTCGCCTGAACGGGCGGGCTGACGCACGTCGTTCCTGGAATGAAAAGGAAAGATATGCTACTGAGTAGCATCATTTTTCCTTTGAAGGCAGAACTCCAATGTCCGTCTCGACCATCTCATTCAATCCTATCGCGGCCTTGGCGACACGCTGCCGGAGGCATTCGAGCGGGCGGTCCTGCGCATCGGCGCTATTGAGGCGGATATGCAAACCCTCGGCAAGGCACCGTTTCGCGGGACATTGATGCCTGAACTTTTGCCCGGCCTTCGTCGGGTCGCAAAAAATCAGGCGATCTTTCATTTCGATGTTGATGACGGCGAGAAGACATTGCGTGTTCTCGCCATCTTCTTCGGTGGGCAGGATCATCAGCGCCACATGTTGAAACGCCTCGTATCCGGCCTGACAAGCGGTTAAACCTCGTCGAACGCCCCGCCCTCGCGCGAGGGATTGCGGTTGATCACCCGTTCCTCCGCATCGTCGGGCAGGGCCTCGTCGCTTTCCTGATAGGCGTCGTCCTCGCTCTCGGCCTCTTCTTCCTCGATTTCCTGCTCGATGAATTGAGGAATTTCTCCCTTGGCGGGGAGGGCGTCGATGTCGAGGTCGAGCAGGTCTTCATCCATGGCGTCTTCGTTCGAGGGCAGGATTTTTTTGCGGTCCATGACGGTATCCTTTCTATCGGTTATTCGGCAAACGAGCGGAAACGCGCAGGGTTCCTGTCGCCTGCGAATTCCCTCGGATTGAATGGCGCGAAAAAGCTGTCTTGACCTCAATGGCGCTTGAGGTTCTAGTTTGCCCGCCGTATCGCGAAAATCGAAAGGATGCGGCTTTGACGAGTATGGAAATGACGGAGAAAAACGGCTGGGGTGAATTGTTGAGCGGGACCAATCTCTCGCTTTTAACCGTCATCTCCTCCGGTATCGGCCTGCACGCTTTCAACCAGTTCGCGGTCGTCACGGCCTTGCCGGTGGCCGTGAATGAAATCGGCGGAGCGGCCTTTTATAGCTGGGCCTACAGTCTCTATTTCGTGGGTTCCGTCGCTGGCGGCGTCACCGCCGTGCTGTTTCGCGAACGTTTCGGCGCGCGCACGGTCCTGCTGCTGTGCTGCCTGATCTTTTCTATGGGTTCCCTCCTTTCGGCAATCGCCGACGACTTCTTGTGGGTCGTCGTCGGTCGCGCCTTGCAGGGTCTGGCGGACGGGTTGATCGTTGCCGTGTGCTACAGCCTCATTCCCGCCGGTTTCCGCTCCGGCCTGTTGCCGAAGGTCTTCGCCATCGAGGCGGCGATCTGGGCGGTCGCCTCGTTCATCGGCCCGCTCACAGGCGGTTTCGCAACCGAACATATCTCTTGGCGCGCCACCTTCCTGTTGTCGGCACCCCTGATTCTGTTGCTCGTGGCCTATACCGCCATTGCCGTCTCCGCCGAGCGACCGGTGGTGACGACGCGCAGGCCGCTGGTGCCGCTGGCGCTATGCCTGGTCGGCGCATTGGCGTTTTCCGCTCCCTCTGCCTTCGAGGATGCGAGCCTGCGCGCCCTGTCCCTGCTGGCGGGTGCAGCACTCCTGTGGGCCTCGCTCCGCGCCGGTACACGGCCTTCCGTTGGATTGTTTCCGAAGGATTCGTTTCGGTTGAAGACGGTGCTCGGCAGCGGCTTCTGGGTGCTGTTCCTGATGTCCTACGCCCACGCTCTCGGCAGTGTCTATCTGGCCTATGTCGCCATCAATCTCTGGCGCCATGAACCCACCTTCGCCGGTTTTATCGTGGTGACCATGCCGCTCGCCTGGAGCCTGGTGGCAATGCTGATTGGTAGCCTGCGCTCCGATCGCCTGCGCGAGGTTTGCCTGCATTACGGCCCTTATCAGATGGTGCCGGGCTGCATTTTGCTCGGGCTCGGGCTTTCGACCGGCAGTTCGGTCGAAATGCTGCTTGGGCAAATCCTGATAGGATCGGCTTTCGGCATGTCATGGGCCGGTATCAGCCAGGCGGCCATGGAAGCCGCACCGGAGGAGGAACGCAAGATGACGGGCGCTCTGCTCCCCACGGTCGCGACACTGGGAGCCGCCGCCGGTGCGGGTGCAAGCGGAACCGTGGCCGCTGCAACCGATCTCGTGACGCAAATCGATCGGGCAGACGTGACGATGCCGATGATGTATCTTTACGGGCTTGGTGTCGTGGTGTCGCTGCTGGCGATCTTCACGGCAAGGGGGCTGCGCGGCGAGCGCTAGCGCCCGCGCCGCGGCCTGGTCAGGACTGGGTAGTGGCGATGGTGATCGCCGTCAGATAGACCACAAAGGCCATGACGGCGATCGCGCCGATGACGATGACGATACCCTTTCCGGCGCGCTTCTTCTCGGTCTTGTTCTCGTTGGCTTCCGTCGGAAACAGGATGGGATCGCTGGTGTCGCGGATTTTGGTCATGCCGTTTCTCCTTTCGGCGGAATTTTTCGGGCGTTTCTGGTCTATCAACCACCCAATCCGCCAAAAGGTTCCTTAGGGACGCAGCGCCCAGGTCGTGGCGTGGACCACCGCCCCGGCCTCGGCCTTCAAAAGAGCGGCGCGCACGGGCTCGAAGCCCTCGATGCGTTTCGTGCCGACATACCGTCCGCGATTGGCAAAAACCTCCATGGAGCCGTAATCCAGAAAGATACGGACGCGCGAGGCCCTTGCACCTTTGGCAATGTAATGTGGGGAGGGGCCCTCCCGCCCATCCTCGTGGCGGATCCAGAGGCCCGTTTCGTCGCTGACGAGACCGAGCGTCACCGTCGGGTGATCAAGCGCGAGTTCGAAGGGCACCCCCGGCGACGCAAGCTCGAGCAATATCTCCACTGCGCCGTTGATGAAGGTGACGCGCTCGCCGGCCGCAAGCCGGGTGCGGTCGAGAATGTGGCTGCGCAGGCTTTCGGCCGCGCCGATGGGTGGGGTCAGAAGCTCGCCATTCACATAAGTGATCCGGCGCGGTAACGTCATGGAGGTGGGGAAATCGATCTCGGGATTGGCGTCGGCCCAATTGGCCAGCCAGCCGATGCCGATGATGCTATCCCCGTCCAGAAAGGCCTGAAACGCATAATTATCGGTGCCGAAATCGAGCTCCTGACCGGATTCCTTGGTGAAGACCTTGCCGTCGAACCAGCCCACATCGGCCATTGTCAGGTTCTTGCGGCCTGTCTGGGGGTCTTCCGAGTGCATCAGTCCGTAGATCAGCACCCAGCGCGTGGAACGGGCATTGGCGGGGCCATCGAGCGGCAGCAGGCAGGGGCATTCGATGGCTGTGGTTTTATAACGCGTTTCCACCCACAGCTTGCCCACATAGGTCCAGCCGGAAGCAGCCGTGGGGTCGAGCGTTTCGTAAAGCAGGATAACACCGCCGCCCTCGCTCTGGCTGCCGAGCACCATTTTCCATAAGCCATCGGGACCGCGAAAGACGTAGGGATCGCGGAAATCCGGCGTCAGCCCCTGTCCGTCCGGACGATGGCCCAGAATGACGTCTGCCTGCCCTGCCATGATGAGATCGGAAGAGGTGGCGGTGAGCTGTATCTGCTGTTCGGGAATGCGGTCCTGCACCTGCTCGGTGAAGAACACGCGGATGCCGGTGCCTTCCACCAGCGGAATGGTGGAGCCGGAATAGGCGCCGCCGCGCTTGTCCGGCCGGGTGGTCAGGTCTTCTGACGGAAAAAGGAAGATCGGCAGATGCCGCCAGCGAAGATAATCTGAGGAGACAGCATGTCCCCAATGCATGGTGTTCCACCGCAGCCCGTGCGAATAATGCTGATAAAACAGATGCGGACGGCCCTCGAAGCGGCCAAAGCCGTTCGGATCATTCATCCAGCCGAAGGGCGGGCGGAAGTGGTAGCTGCCGGGAAGTTCCGGCGCGGCATTGTCAGGCTTGGTATGGACAACCGTGATGCCGGTTTCGAGTACATCCGATGCCGTGAACCAATAAATCACCGAAACGGCGGTGGTGACCGTGTCGTAACTCAGCTCCACATGGCCGCCGCCAAAAACCTGATAGATCCGAAACCCGTACTCTTCGGTGTTGACGCTTGAAACTTCGGCGAATTTTCCGTTTTGATTGGAGAAGGAAACCGCACCCGGCTCGCCGGCTTTTTTTGCCTTCAGCCAGACATGAAAGGTGGCGTTGACGGGCAGATCGGTGTGAATGGTACGGATGGCGCTTTCCGGTTCGGCGGTTACGGCTTCAACGACGGTCATTGCTTTTCCTTTCCTTTCGGCATTCTGCGGGTCAAGCATAGGAACGATGATGGCGATGGAAAGTTCATTGCGCAAAATTGAATGAGGCGAAGGAGCGGAGCTTCGGCATTTATCGCTCGCATCCGCCGCCCTCCGGCCCCATATAGAGGCAAAGCAGGGAGTTTATCCGTGATGAAATTTGACAATTCCTATGCCCGCCTGCCGGAGCGTTTCAGCGCCGCGGTGCTGCCGACGCCGGTAAAGGCACCGCGCCTCATCGCCTTCAACCGTGGGCTTGCCGACGAGCTTCGTCTCGACGTCACCGGCCTTGACGATGAAAGGCTGGCGGCGATCTTTTCGGGCAATGTCGTGCCTCAGGGAGCCGAACCGCTGGCCATGGCCTATGCCGGCCACCAGTTCGGCGGTTTCGTGCCGCAGCTGGGCGATGGCCGCGCGATTCTTCTGGGCGAGGTGATCGACAGGAACGGCAAACGGCGTGATATCCAGCTGAAAGGCTCCGGCCCGACGCCGTTCTCGCGCAGGGGTGACGGGCGCGCCGCGCTTGGCCCTGTGCTGCGCGAATATATCGTTTCGGAAGCGATGTTTGCCCTGGGCATTCCCGCCACCCGGGCCCTGGCGGCTGTTCTCTCCGGCGAAAGGGTGCAGCGTGAAGTCGGCCTGCCGGGCGGCGTCTTCACCCGTGTCGCGGCAAGCCACATCCGTGTCGGCACGTTCCAGTTTTTCGCCGCGCGGGAAGACAATGAGGCGATCAGAAACCTCGCGGATTACATCATTGATCGGCATTATCCCGAGGCGAAAGAGGCAGGCAATCCTTATCTCGCCCTGCTGCAGGGCATTGCGCAACGGCAATGCGACCTCATCGCCCGCTGGATGATGGTGGGCTTCATCCATGGCGTGATGAATACCGACAATATGGCGGTCTCCGGGGAGACCATCGATTTCGGCCCCTGCGCCTTCCTTGATGAATATCACCCCAACAAGGTTTTTTCCTCCATCGATGCGCAGGGCCGTTACGCCTATAACAACCAGCCCGGCATCGCCCAGTGGAACATCGCAAGGCTGGCGGAATGCCTGCTGCCGCTGCTCGATCCGCAGGTGGAAAAGGCCGCTGAACTCGCCAATGGGGTTCTCGCCGATTTCGCTGCCGCCTTTCCCAAACGCTGGCTTACCGGCATGCGCGCAAAACTTGGCCTGACGGCGGAGGAAGAGGGCGATATGGATCTGGTGCAGGGGCTGCTGGCGCTGATGCAGGCATCGGAGGCGGACTATACGCTGACCTTCCGTCGTCTTTCGCATGCCGTCAATGGCGACGCCGAGCCATTCCGCGGCATGTTCATCGATATTGCGGGCGCGGACGAATTTCTCGCCCGTTGGCGGGAAAGAGCCGGTCGGGAGGGGATTTCCGATTCCGAAAGATCGGCGGCGATGCTGTCAGTTAATCCCGCCATCATCCCACGCAACCACCGCATCGAGGAACTGATCGAGGCGGCAGTGGAGGAGGATGATTTCGAGCCCTTTCACGCCATGCTGAAGGCGATTGCGACGCCCTTCGAGGAGCGGCCGGACAATTTCGTCTATATGCAGCCGCCGATGAGCCATGAGCGGGTGTTCAGGACGTTTTGCGGGACGTGACGACCTCACCGTCATGCCGGACTTGATCCGGCATCCAGCCGACGCGCGTCTGCGCGGCGAATAGAGTATTTCCAGCCCAAGGACTTGGGCTGGCTGGATACCGGCTCAAGGCCGGGATGACGGAATAAACTGAGGCCGGTAACTCACCCCACCCGAGCCAGCGGCTCATGTGCACCATAATACCGGCCGAACCGGTTATTGAGGAACTTGGGCAGGTCCACTTCCTCCTGGCGCACGAAGCCCTTCTGCGGCAGCGTGCCTTCGGCAAGCAGATCGAGAACCGTGCAGATGCCTGAGGCGGTTGTGATCTGGATGGCGCTCATCATCCGGCCGGAAACGGGACCGGCATAGACCTTGTTGGCGTAGGTTTCCTGCAGGAAGCGGCCGTTACGGGTGCCGCAGACGGTGACGAAGACGATGACCACATCCTGCATGGTGCCGGGAAGGGCGTTCTCGAACAGGTCCTTCAGCACATCGCGGCGATTGCGCAGGTTGAGATCGTTCAGCAGCGCCTTCATGATCGCGACATGGCCGGGATAACGGATGGTGCGGTAATTCATCGTCCGCACCTTGCCTTCCAGCGTGGCGCAAAGCGTGCCGAGACCGCCTGACGTGTTGAAAGCCTCATAGGTGACGCCATCGAGCGAGAATTCTTCACGCTCCTCAAGCGCCGGAACGGCGGTGAGGCGGCCTTCGACGATCGCTTCGCAGGGCTCGATATATTCGTTGATCAGCCCGTCCGTGCTCCAGGTGAGGTTGTAGTTGAGCGCATTGGACGGATATTGCGGCAGAGCGCCGACGCGCATACGCACGCTGTCCAGCTTGTCGAACTTGCCGGCAAGATCGGCGGCGACGATGGAAATGAAGCCGGGCGCGAGGCCGCATTGCGGGATGAGCGCCGTCTCCGCCGTTTGCGCCAATGCCTTGACCTTGCGGGTGGATTCCACGTCCTCGGTCAGATCGAGATAATGCGTGCCGACGGCAACGGCCGCTTCGGCAATGCCCGCCGTCAGGTGGAAGGGGGCGGCGGACAGCACGGCGAATTTGCCTTTTAGCAGTGCTTCCAGCGCCGGACGATCGGTGATGTCGACGATCTCGGTGTCGACGCGTTCGTGAGCAGGCACATTGGCCAGCTGGTCGGCCGAGCGATCGGCAACCGTGATGCGATAATCGCCTGTGGCGGCCAGCATCCAGGCGATGGCCGAGCCGATGTTGCCCGCACCTATGACGACGATGTTTTTCATGTTTTGTTCCCCGCAGAAAAATTCTTAGGGCACAATCATATTGCGGTTTCACTGCGATTCGGAGCTTCACTATGTGCAGATCGCTCGTTATTATTGAACGATAAGACGACAGGATTGATCACTATGACGATCACTGACAAGGACCGGGCGCTGCTGGCGCTGCTTTCCGAGAATGCCCGCATGCCGGTGGCGGAACTGGCGCGCAGGCTCGGCCTTTCGCGCACCACGGTGCAGGCCCGCATCGAGCGCCTGGAGGCAGACGGCGTGATCGCGGGTTATGGCCTCAGGCTTTCGGAAAGTTATCTTTCCGGGTTGGTGCGCGCGCATGTGCTCATCACCATCGGGCCGAAGGCTCTGCCAGCGGTGACTGCGGCGCTTGCCGCCATCAAGGAAGTGACGACGCTGCATTCGGTGAGCGGCACATTTGACCTCATCGCCATTCTGGCCGCCCCTTCGATTCTCGATCTCGACCGGCTGATCGACCGTATCGGCGCGCTCGACGGAGTAGAGCGCACGCTGTCATCGATCATTCTGTCGACGCGGATCTCGCGGTAAGAAGCGTTTGAAAGAGTGGAAGATAAGCGAAACCCACTTCCGTCATGCCGGACTTGATCCGGCATCCAGTCGATGCGCGTCTGCGCGGCGAACAGAGTCTTTTCGGCCCATGGACTTGGGCTGGCTGGATACCGGATCAAGTCCGGTATGACGGAAACGATGGTCTGCAAAACGAAACAACAAAGGAGCTTGCCACTCCTATGTTTCTCTCGCTACGCGAAAGCGAAGCCGTCTAAACCACCGTCCGCTCATCATAAGCCCTCTGTGCCGCCATAACCGCGTCCATATTGCCCTCCGCCCAATGGGCAAGCGCCGCCACGGTGTCCGTCAGCGTGCGCCCCAGCGGCGTCAGTGAATATTCGACTGTGACAGGAACCGTTGGAAAGGCCTGCCGCGAAATCAGCCCGTCACGCTCCAGCTTCTTCAGCGTCTGCGACAGCACCTTCTGCGATATGCCCTTGATCTCGCGCCGTAACAGGTTGAAGCGAGCGGCATCACGCCGCAGCTTGTCGAGGATCAGCAGCGCCCATTTGTCGGCGATCCTGTCCAGCACCATGCGGGTGGGGCAGCGGTCCTCATAAACGTCATAGATATTTGCCATCGATTTCACCCTGTTGTTTCAAGGCCATACCGGTTTCCGCGAGGAAACCAGCTAACCGAAAAGTGCTCTCTTTTCATGATTTCTCTAACGCAGTATCTGTGTTTTCGAAACATGGTTTCCATTAGATACTAAGGAGATTTGAGATGGCAGGCAAGATACTCGTAATCGGTTCAACCGGCACCATCGGCACGCCGCTGGTCAGGGCACTGGTGGCCAAGGGCGAAAGCGTGAAGGCGGCGTCGCGCAGCGGCAGGGCGTCGGACGGCGCGGAAGGGGTGCGTTTTGATTATACCGACGCATCGACTTATGCGGATGCCTTCGACGGTGTTGACCGCCTGTTCCTGCTTCTTTCCGGCGGACGTCTGGATGCCATCGACGCGCTGACGCCCGTAGTCGAGGAGGCCGCACGCCGGAAGGTGAAGATCGTGTTCCTCAGCGTCCTCGGCGTCGATGCCGACGATTCCATTCCCTATCGCCAGATCGAGTTGAAGATCATCGCTTCGGGCACGCCTTACGTCATCCTGCGCCCCAACTGGTTCGCCGATAATTTCCACAGCTACTGGAAGGCCGGCATCGACCACGGCCAGATCGCCGTGCCGGCCGGCGAGGGCAAGTCGAGCTTCATCGATGTGCGCGATATCGCCGACAGCGCCGCCGCAGCCCTGACTTCTGACGCCTTTAACGGCAAGGCTTTCAACCTGACGGGTCCGAAGGCCTTCGGTTACGGCGAAGCGGCCGCGCTGATATCGCAGGCGATCGGCAAGCCAGTGTCCTACGCTGCCGTTTCGGACGAGGTCTTCATCGGCATCCTCACCGGTGCGGGCGTGCCGCAGGACTATGCCTCGTTCCTCGCCTCGATCTTTTATCCCGTGCGCGAAGGCTGGACAGCGGTGGTGACCGGCGATGTCGAGACGCTGACCGGCCATGCACCGCGTTCACTGGAGACCTATATCGCCGACAATCTGGAACGGCTGAAGGGCTGAGGGTCAAAGTAAGTCCGCCGCGCTCACGCCGGATCGGTGGAGCCGCGGCGGGCCTTGAAGAACATCTTCAGCCGCTGGATATCCTCCGCGTTCCAGCCGCTTGGTGCAGTTACTTCCGTCCATGCATCGATATAATGTTCCGGCGCATAGACGTGGCCATAACCGATGGGCGCCGTGGTGGCGGCAGCAACATCAAGGCCGAGCTGCAGCAGGGTGACGACCGGGAACCAGCGGAAGGATGTGGAAACGTCTGGCCCGTGATGCACCATCCATTGCGGCCGCCGGTAAAGCGAGGCGGCCTCGAAGAAGGTGATGGGGTCGCTGGCATATTGCAGATAAACGATCCGCATCGGCCCCCAGGTCGCATCAGGCATATGCGCGGTGGTATATTGGTTGGCGAAGCGGATGACGGAGGAATCGCGGAAACGCGGCAGCCATTCCGGCGTGCCTTTCACCCGGCCATTGGTGGCCATGCGCCATGTCGGGCTGGAGAAGGGAGGGCCGCTCCACAGCGCGCCCTGGAAGGGATCGGAGAGCACATCGTAAAGATCGGAGGACTTCTGCGAGTTGAGCGAACCGAGGCTCAAGCCGTGCAGATAAAGCCTCGGCCGCTTTTCCTTCGGCAAGGTGGTCCAGTAGCCATAAACGGCTTCAAACAGAGCGCGCGCCGTCTCGACGCCGTAATCCGGCTCCGTCAGCAAGGCTATCCAGCTTGAGAGATAGGAATATTGCACGGCAACGCTGGCGATATCGCCGTCATGCAGATACTCGACGGTATCGAGCGCTTCCGGATCGATCCAGCCGGTGCCGGTGGGGATGACCACCAGGAGCACCTTGCGTTCGAAGCCGCCGACACGTTTCAGTTCCTCAAGCGCCAGAGATGCCCTTTCATCCGGGGTCGAGGCGGAGTTCAGGCCTGCATAGACCCGGAGCGGCTCCTTGGCCGGGCGGTGGGTGAAGGCGGAGATGTCTGCGCCACGAGGGCTTTCAGCGACAAATTCGCGGCCGCGACGGCCGAGCGATTCCCATGTCATCAGCGAGGCGCTGCTGCCGGTCTTGAGCGGATCGGACGGGCGCGGCACATCGGGTTCGATCAGCGCATCCACCTGTTTCAGCGAGGAATCGGCAAATCTGAGGCCGATGTCGAAGATCAGCCCGTTGAGCAGCATCCAGGACAGAATGATGGCCGCGGCGATGCCGAGCACATTGGCCAGCCGGCGCGGCAGGAAATGCCGGCTGCGCGTCGCAAAGAAACGGCGGATCAGCTGGAACAGCCGGCCGGCGCCGATGAGAATGGCAGCCACCAGTATGGCGATGGCGCCTGTCTTGGTGGGGTGCGCGCTGGGGAGCGGATCGAGCTCCATCAGCACGCGAATGGAGTTCTGCCAGTCTTTCGCCTGCCACAGAAACGCAATCGCCGTAATCGCGGCGGCAAGCGCAATGAGAAACCGAACGCCGCGGACGTTATGACGCGAGGGTTCAGGCAGCTCCAGATAAGCCCAGATCGCATGAAGGGCGACGCCGATCATGTAACCGATCGCGAAAGAAAACCCGCACAGCACACCTTGCATCAGCCATGTTCGCGGCAGGAGCGATGGTGTGAGAGAAGCGCAGAAGAGAACCGTGCCAAAGACGATGCCGGTTGCCGAAAGACCCGCAAACAACCGCTCAACCCATTGTTTTACCAACTTGACTTGTCCCTTCTGCTCACCGCCTGGTGCTAAGTGTAATATGTGACGGACGAGGGTGCAAATCCCGTGATCAGGATAAAAATCACAGAAATAGGAAAATAATCCTTTACACCGTGACGGTGGTTTGATAGTGTTTGGCTATAGTCGGAGATTTGCGGCTGAACGGCAATGGTTGTCCTTGGGACCGCCCGTAGCGCTTTCCTCACCACCGTGTTCCTGTGCTTGTCACAGGAATGAGGGTGAGTGAGGTGCAAGCAAACTTGCCTTGTTCGCGGCCCCTCTTTATTTGTTCTTTCTCTCGCAGGCCAATCCCATGACAACGTCCAGCAATTGCGATCCGGCGCTCTACAGCGTCTGGCCGGAAACGCCCGCCTATGCGGCTGACGACATGCCGGAAGCCGCGCCCGAGACGAAGTCGCGGGCCGACAGGCTGGCCGCCGAAGATGCGGCGCGCAACGGCAGCCTGCGGCAATTGCTGAATGAGCTTACGGAGGAGATGCGCGAGCAGTTCTGCCTGTACCGCAATCTCCGCCAAGTGAGCGAAGCGGCATTTCTGGCGACAGCGGAGGATGCTTCGGGCAAGCTCGCGCGCGCCGATGTGAAGGCTGCGACGGACCAGCTGTCGCTGATCGTTCGCACGCTGGAGCGGATCGACGCTTTGCAACGGGTGCTGGCGGAAGAAAGGGAAGCTCTTTTCAGCGAAGACGAAACAGAGGTCGCGGATTACGAAGCGGCGGTGGCGCATTTCCTCAATCGCATCGATGAACTGGCTGAACAGAAATGCCGCGCAAAGATGGCAACCGATCCCGCTTGCAGCCCCTTCGCAGAAACCGACACATGACGGATATGTCGACCGGACCCCATCTGCCGGCGCAGGTTTTCAATCTTCTGCGCGACTGGCGTTTCATTGGCAACCTGCCGCAGCAGCCGCCGGAGGGCGACTGGCGGACATGGCTTCTGATCGGCGGACGCGGATCCGGCAAGACCCGCGCCGGGTCGGAGTGGGTTCACGCCGTCGCTTCCGCCGGCAGGCAATCGGATTTGCGCATCGCGCTGGTTGCCGAAACGCTGGGTGACGCCCGGGAGGTTATGATCGACGGCATTTCCGGGATTTGCCGTATTGCCCGCCGCCATCGTCCCGCCTTCGAGGTGTCGCGTCGGCGGCTGCTTTGGCCCAACGGGGCGATGGCGCAGGTGTTCTCATCGGAAGACCCGGAAAGCCTGCGCGGGCCGCAGTTCCACATGGCCTGGGCGGATGAGCTGGGCAAATGGAAATATCCACAGGAAACCTGGGACATGCTGCAGTTCGGCCTGCGTCTGGGTGAATTGCCACGACAGCTGGTGACGACCACGCCACGGCCCATTCCATTGCTGAAGGCGCTTCTGGCCGATCCTTCGAGCCGGGTGGCCCGGATGCCGACGGCCATGAACGCGCGGAACCTTTCGCCCGGTTTTCTGAAAGCCATGCAGGACCGCTACGGCGGCACGCGGCTCGGCCGTCAGGAAATTGGCGGCGAGCTGATCGATGAGCGCGAGGGCGCGTTATGGAAACGCGCCGATCTGGAAGCGATCGTTGAGGTTGCGGCTGCGCCGCTTTCGCGGATCGTGGTGTCGGTCGATCCGCCGGCCGGCAGTGGTGAAAATTCCTGCTGCGGCATCGTCGTGGCGGGACTGGGCATGGCCGGGCGTCTCACGGTGCTTGCGGATTGTTCGGTGGAAGGCGAGACGCCGGCCGGCTGGGCTCGCGCCGTCGTCGCCGCCTTCCGCCGCCACGAGGCTGACCGCGTCGTGGCAGAGGTCAATCAGGGCGGCGAGATGGTGCGCGCCATGCTGCAGAGCGTAGACGCCAACCTGCCGCTGACGCTGGTGCGGGCAAGCCGCGGAAAGTTCGCCCGCGCCGAACCGGTCGCCGCGCTCTATGAGCAGGGAAGGGTGAGCCACGCTGCGCGATTTGAAAAGCTGGAGGACCAGATGACGGATTTCGGACCGGAAGGCCTGTCGACCGGGCGCTCGCCGGACAGGCTGGACGCACTCGTCTGGGCGATCACTGCGCTGACGACGATGGTGACCAGCGAACCGAAGGTGCGGGGGATGTGAGACGGTGATTTAGTGGCTCCAGGGACCTAGAGCCAATAACGCCTCAAGCGTGCCGCCTGTTTCTTCTCCCGTTGGGCAGAAGGACCGCAGCGCGGGATGAAGAGGCAACGGTCAAGATGTGCCGCGAGAGCATGGATGTCAGGACCTTGCCCCGTCATCTGACCCTTGGGGCCATCTTCTCCCCGGCGGGGAGAAGAAAAAGTGGAGGACCCGCCCGATTTCGGGCGTCGGGCAAATATTATTTCTTCGGAGATTGCGCCGGCTTCGGCTGGGAGCCGGTTTCACGCATCTGGCGCCACTCGTTTTCGAGACGGTCATAAACGGTCTGGGGGATTGTCGCTGTCATGGTGGCATTCCTCCTTGAATGGTTAACGCTGCAGGATTGCGCGGTAAATGGAATTAGCGCGCTAAGGTTCCGGAATTCAAGGAATTTTTTACTCCAAAACCCCGGTCCGAGGATTAAAATCGATTAAGGTTTTTTCAAATCGATTTAGTCCTGACGGACGTCAGGGGTCATGAACCCCAAGTCATATCAAGTGTCATATCAGGAGCAGGCCATGGTCTTTGACGAGGCGCGATTCGTCGCGTCGGTGCGGAAATCCCTGTTCGGCGGGCGGCTGCGCACGGCGCAGCTTGCAGGGATGAAGACGATCCTGTCGGGCTTTGCGACGGCGCTGCCCGGCGGCGATCCCCGGTGGCTGGCTTATATGCTGGCGACTGCTTTCCACGAGACCGCGGCAACCATGCAGCCGGTGCGCGAGACTTTGGCGACAACCGATGCCGAAGCGATCGCACGGCTCGACCGCGCCTTTGCCGCCGGCGGTCTGCCGATGGTCCGCAGACCCTACTGGCGGCGTGATGCGGAAGGGAAAAGCTGGCTGGGACGTGGCTTCGTTCAGCTGACCCATCGCCGCAATTATGAGACCATGTCGGTGCTGACCGGGGTGGATCTAACCGGCCGCCCCGAGCGCGCCATGGAAGCGGACGTGGCGACGGCTATCCTGATCCAGGGGATGGTGGCCGGCAGCTTCACCGGCAGACGTCTTGCGGATTTCTTCGGTGCAGAGCGCGAAGACTGGGATGCGGCGCGCGCCATCATCAATGGCAGCGACCGGGCCAGCCTGGTGGGCAATTATGGGCGCGCATTTCATCGGGCGCTTCTTGCGGCGCGGATTGAACCGGCGCGGCCCAGGTGATAACCCGTTACGCAGCGCCGAGAAGGCCGCCTTCGAATTTCGCATGACAGGTGACACCGTGATCCGCCATATCGTCTTTTTCACCGTTCCCGAGGAAAACCGCGACGCCGTCCGCAAGGGCCTTTCCGGCCTTACCGCGATTCCGCATGCGCTGAAGCTGGAAATCGGCGAGAATGTGAAGAAGGACCAATGGGGCAATTCCGTCGATTTCATCGTTTATGGCGAGTTCGAAAACGAGGCGGCGCTGGCGGCCTACAAGGCCGATCCCGCCTATGATCTTTCCACCCGCACGGTGAAGCCGCTGCGGGAAACCCGCGTCGCCGCCGATTTCGACAGCGATACGGCAGTAAAAGCACCGATCCGGTAACGGTTCGGTTCAGCTGCGCAAGTGACGGGCATCTGCCCGTCGTCTGCCGAGAGCCGGCGAAAAAAATCTTTTTCCGTTTGGGCTTTGAGTCCCGGTATCCCTTATTTCTGTGCCTGTCGCAGGAAACCAGCCGACGCGTGTCTGCGCGACGACAAGACTCTCTTCGGCCCAAAGAGCTGGGCTGGCTGGTTCCCTGTGACAAGCCAGGGATGAGGAACATCACAAACAAGGACACCGTCATGCGATTTCCCTTTTCCCTGCCGCGCAAGCGCCCGGCGGATGGCAACGCCATGCCCGAAAACCGGAAAATGGCTGGCGGCTTCATGGCCGTGGCCATGCAGGGCGGGCAGGCCTTCTGGTCCGGCCGGTCCTATGCCGCGCTTGCCCGTGAGGGTTTCATGAAGAATCCCGTAGCCCACCGGGCTGCCCGCATGGTGGCGGAAGCGGCCGCGTCGGTGAACTGGCTGCTTTACGACGGCGATGACGAGATAGGCGATCATCCGCTGCTGGCGCTTCTGGCGAGGCCGGGCGCCCATATGGGCGGACCGGATTTCTTCGAGGCGCTTTATGGCCACCTCATGCTGGCCGGAAATGCCTATGTCGAGCCGCTTGTGATCGGCGGGCGGCTGCGTGAACTGCATCTTCTCCGGCCTGACCGGCTCAGCATTGTCGAAGGGCCGGATGGCTGGCCGGCGGCTTATGATTACCGCGCCGAAGGCCGGGCCGCGCGGCGCATCGCCGCCGAGCGGGACGGGCTGGGGCTGCTGCATCTCAAACTGTTCCATCCGCTGGATGACCGGGTGGGGTTCGCGCCGCTCGCCTCCGCCGGCGCGGCGCTTGATCTCCACAACGCGGCCAGCCAGTGGAACAAGCGCCTGCTCGATAATTCCGCCCGGCCTTCCGGCGCGCTGGTCTATCAGCCGCGGGAAGGCGGCAATCTTTCCGCCGAACAATATGAACGGCTGAAGCGCGAGCTGGAGGAGGGCTATCAGGGCGCCATGAATGCCGGCCGGCCGCTGCTTCTGGAGGGCGGGCTGGACTGGAAGGCGATGGGACTATCGCCGCGCGACATGGACTTTCTGGAAGCCCGCAACGGCGCGGCCCGCGATATCGCGCTCTCACTCGGAGTACCGCCAATGCTGATCGGCATTCCCGGCGACAATACCTATGCGAATTACCAGGAAGCAAACCGCGCCTTCTATCGCCTCACCGTGCTGCCGCTCGTCAACCGCACGGCGGCGAGGCTTTGCGGCTGGCTTGCGCCGATCTTCGGCGTGGGCCTGCGACTGGAAGCCGATCTCGATCGGATTGCCGGGCTCGCCGGCGAGCGGGACGCGCTCTGGACACGCATCGGCGCAGCCTCGTTCCTGAGCGACGAGGAAAAACGCGAGGCCGTCGGTTATTGAAGGGACGGCGTTTCTTTCGCTTTGACGGTTCAAGCATTGTCTGAAGAAGCGGATTCTCTTTGTGAGCTCATCCGTCCAAGCGATTCCGAAGATTCGTAAAATCACCCGGTGCAGGCGCGCAGGAAGCGGCTGCGTGCGACGCGGCGCGTCCGCCCGATGACAACATCCTAGAACGGAGTGATTACCCATGTCTGAATTCGCCAATGAGGCTGGCATCTGGGCCGCCCGCATCACCGGCGCCGTGGCGGGCGCGGGTGTATCGCTCGTTTATCTCCTGCCGAAAAGCAAACGCGAGGCCGCGAGCCGTTTTATCACCGGCGTCTCCTGCGGCATGATCTTCGGCGGGCCTATCGGCCTGTGGATCGTGCAGCAGCTTGATATTGCCGGTGCGCTCTCCGGTCGCGAAATCATGGTGGCGGGTTCCGCCGCCGCCAGCATGGGGGCCTGGTGGGGGTTGGGCGTGCTGGTGCGCATCGCCGACCGTTACAGCGCCCGCCCGCGCGCCTGATATTCCCCTCACATTGCAGGAGTTACCCATGCACGCCTATCGCGGGCCGCGTCCCGCCACGCGTAAATTCGCCAATCTGGAACTGCGCGGCATTGCCGGCGACGGCACTTTTTCCGGTTACGCCAGCGTTTTTGGCGAGATCGATCTCGGCCGCGATGTGATCGAGCGCGGCGCCTTCCGCCGCTCCATCGAGGAGCGCGGTGCGTCCGGTATCCGCATGCTCTACCAGCACGATCCGGCCCAGCCTATCGGCGCCTGGCGCACCATCCGCGAGGATGAGCGTGGCCTTTATGTCGAGGGTATCCTCTCGCCCGGCGTCGCCCGGTCGAGGGAGGTCCATTCGCTGATGAAGGCCGGCGCTCTGGACGGGCTGTCCATCGGTTTCCGCACGGTTCGTTCGAGTAGGGAAGGGCGTTCCGGCAAGGCGGCCCGCGCCGGCGTCCGGCGCATTCTGGAGGCCGATCTCTGGGAGATCTCCGTCGTGACTTTTCCGATGCTTCCCTCGGCTCGCGTCTCCGATGTCAAGCATGCCCGCTTCTTCCGCGACCGCGACACCGAACTGGTGCGCAGCATGCGCCGCGCCGCCCGTTCGCTTTTCGATACCGCCTTCAAACGCTGATTTCCGGACAAACCGCAACAAGGAAAACCACATGACAGAGCAGACAACGACACCGGCCCCGATGACGGTTGCGCCGCAGCTGAAGGCCGTCCCTGATACGATGACGGCCGCCTTCGACGAGTTCATGGAGGCCTTCGAAGCCTTCCGTGAGACCAACGATCAGCGGCTTGCCGATATCGAGCGCAAGATGGGGGCTGATGTCGTGACCCGCGACAAGCTCGACCGCATCGACAGGGCGCTCGACGACAACCGCAGGCTCATGGACGATCTGGCTTTGAAGAAGGCGCGGCCCGCGCTCGGCCGGAAGGACACGCTGTCGCAGGATGCCGAAGAGCACAAGACCGCTTTCGAGGCCTATATCCGCCGGGGCGAGGAAGCCGCGCTGCGCGATCTCGAGGCAAAGGCCTTTGCCGGCTCGGCCGGGGCGGACGGCGGCTTTCTTCTTCCGACCGAGACGGATGGCGAGATCGGCCGGCGCATGACGGCGATTTCGCCTGTCCGGGCGCTCGCCACGGTGCGACAGGTGTCCGCTGCCGTGCTGAAAAAACCCTTCGCCGCCGGCGGGCTCGCCACCGGCTGGGTTTCGGAAACGGCGGCGCGGCCGGAAACGGCGACGCCGAAACTGTCGGAGCTTTCTTTCCCGACCATGGAGCTTTATGCCATGCCTGCCGCCACCCAGGGCCTGCTGGACGACGCGGCGGTCGATATCGAGGCGTGGATCGCATCCGAGGTGGACATCGCATTCGCCGAACAGGAGGCGGCGGCTTTCGTTGGCGGCGACGGCATCAACAAGCCCAGGGGGTTCCTCGCCTATACGACCGTTGCCAATAACGACTGGAGCTGGGGCAATATCGGTTATGTCGCGACCGGCGTATCGGCGGGCTTTTCCTCCGCCGGTCCCATGGACGTGCTGCTCGACGCCATCTATGCGTTGAAAGCCGGCCATCGCCAGAACGGCACCTTCCTGATGAACCGCAAGACGCAGGGCGCGCTTCGACGCTTCAAGGACACGACCGGCGCCTATCTTTGGCATCCGCCGGCTGCCGTCGGTCAGCCCGCCTCGCTGATGGGCTTTCCGGTGACGGAAGCCGAGGACATGCCCAATGTGGCGGCCAACAGCTTCGCCATCGCCTTCGGGGATTTCCGCGCCGGTTACCTCGTTGTTGACCGAACCGGTGTCCGCATCCTGCGCGATCCCTATTCGGCCAAACCCTATGTGCTTTTCTACACCACCAAACGCGTGGGCGGCGGCGTGCAGAATTTCGAGGCGATCAAGCTGGTGAAGTTCGGGGTGAATTGAACCTTGACGGTGCCGCGCGTTTCTTCTTCCCGCCAATGCCCGACAGGGCAGATGAGGGGGCAAGCTCACGGTTTACCCCCACCCATGCCCCCTCAACCCGCTGCCGCGACCTTCTCCCGGCGGGAAGAAGGCGAAAGACGCAGCCGCTCGCCCTAATCTCCGGAGACCCCATGACCTATGCCCTCATCCATCCGCCGCAGGCGGAGCCGTTGACCCTTGCCGACGTCAAGGCGCATCTGCGTCTCGACAGCGGTGACGAGGACACCTTGCTTGCCGCGTTGATACGCGCGGCCCGCGAGCATCTGGAACGCACCACCGGGCTGTGCCTCCTGCGCCAGACCTGGCGGCTTTATCTTGATCGGTGGCCCGAAACGGGCGTGATTCTGATTGGCAAGACGCCGGTGCAAGCCATCGAAACGATTCTGGTTTTCGACGGGCAGGGGCACGCGGCAGACATCACCGCCACCGAAAAGCTGCTCGACGGCGCGGCGCGGCCGGCACGGCTCTGGCTGCGCGAACCGCCGGCCCCGGAACGGGAGCTGAATGGCATCGAGATCGATTTCACCGCCGGTCATGGCGAGGCCGCGACGGATGTGCCCGATACGCTGAAACGCGCCATGCTGATGCATGTGGCGCAGATGTTCGCCTTTCGCGGCGCCGTCGCGCCGGAAAACCAGCCGGCCGCCGTTCCGGCTGGTTACGAGCGGCTGGTGTCTCCTTTCTGCCGTCTGGGGCTTTAGGCCATGAACCTCGTCTTTCTTGATCCCGGCAGGCTGACGGCGCGACTGGAACTGGAAGTGCGGTCGGAAACGCCCGATGGACAGGGCGGCGCCGCCGAAAGCTGGAAGGCCGTGCGCGCGTTGTGGGGCGCCATCGAACCGGTTTCCGAAGCCTCGCACGAGCGGGCTTCGGCCGAGGGGGCGACGATTACCCATCGTGTCTGGCTCGCCTGGCGCAACGACATCGACATCGGCACCGGGATGCGCTTTCGCAAGGGGTCGCGCATCCTCAACATCCGAACGGCGATGGATCCCGACGAAACCCGCCGCTTCATCGTCTGCCGTTGCGAAGAGGAAGACCGATGAGCGCCGCGAACCCGCTTCTTCAGGCGATCGTCGCAAAGCTCGCTGGCGATGCCGAATTGGCAGACCTCAACCCCGGCGGCATCGTCGACCGGCTTCTGACGCGTGGCCTTTTGCCATGTATTGTCTTCGACGAGGTCGAGACCCGCGATTATTCGACGGCGACGGAAAGCGCGGAGGAGCATTTTCTGACGCTGCAAATCTGGGGTGATGCCAATCGTCGCAGATCCACGGGTGAGATCGCCGCAAGGGTAAAAGCGCTGCTTGATGACGCCGCACTGCCGCTCGTCGGCTTTTCGCTCGTCAACATGCACATGCTGTCCAGCCGCTCCCGCCGTGAGGCGAAGTCACGGAACTTCGTCCTTGAAATGCGGTTCAGGGCGGTAACGGAATGAAGGGCCTTACGCTTTCTGGCCGGCCACGGTTTTCCACAGCAGGATCAGCAGCAGCAGCGAAAGGGTGATCAGGATGGAAGCGATGCCAAGCATCGCCGCCACACCGCCGCGATCGAGCGCCATGCTGAAAATGACAGGTGCAAAGGCGATGGCGAGATTTTGCGGAAGCGAAATCCGTGCGGCCTGAAGGCCGTATTGCTGCGGAGAAAACACTGCAAGCGGCAGAACGGCGCGGCTGACCGTCAGCACACCCGCGCCAAACCCGAACAGGGCGATGAAGCCGGCAAAGGCTGGTATGGCCGGAGAAAAGACGAGCAAGACCAGAAAGGATGTCAGCAGAAGACAGAGGCCGATCAGGCAGGTGATGAAGGGATTGCCGCGTTTTCCCAGCAGGAAATCTAGCCCGCGCGCGGTAATCGCCAGCACGCTGCGCACCGATGCCAGCTGGATTGCGAGCGCTTGCGATGCGCCTGAATGCACGAGAAGCAAAGGCAGAAGCGGCGAGAAGCCAAAGGCGGTGAAGGCACTGAGCGTGGTCATTGCCGCCAGAAGCAGGAAGGCGCGCCGCGTATCCAACGGCGAGGCCGGGATTTCACCAGGATGCGGGCGCTGGCCTGGATTGCCGCCCTTTCTCTTCGGAAGAACGAAGAGGTAAAGCGGCAGAAGCAGGAACAGCTGCAGACAGCCGTAGAGGATGAGGGTGCCGCGCCAGCCGAGATGCTGCTCCGCAAAGGCTGTAACGGGCAGGAACACGGCCGCCGAAAGGCCGGTAAAGACCATCAGCAGCGTCAGGGATCGACCGCTTTCCGCCCCGACGCGCTCCACCACGGCGGTGTGTGCCGCCGTTGTCAGCCCGCACGCGCCGGCAAAGCCCATCACCGCCCAGCCCAGCAGATAGCTTGTCACGCCGCCTGCAAAAGCAAGCAGCGCAAAGCCGCAGGCAAAAAGCAGGGTGCCGCTGACCAGCACCGGCGCTGCGCCGTGGCGCACAAGCATCCGCCCGAGCAGCGGCCCGCAAAGCGCACTGATGGTCATCATCACGGTCAGGCCCGCAAAAACGACTTCGTTGGCGATGGCGAGTTCGCTGCCCATTCGTGGACCGAGAATGGCCAGCATGTCGAAACCGGAACCCCAGCTGACGACCTGCCCAAGCGCCAGCACGCCGATAAGGCGTGTACGGAACGTCGGGGAAGCAGCATCGGACATGGCAAGATCGCACAATGCGAGGGCAAGGAACATTTTTGGTCGCAGGCCCGCAACACCCTGCAACCGCAATCGAAACGGAAGGAAACAGGATGGTGGCGCAGAAGGGCAAGGATTTTCTGCTGAAATTCAACAATGCCGGAACATATGTCACTGTTGCCGGGCTCAGAACGCGGCGGCTGGCCTTTAACGCCCAGGCGGTGGACGTTACCGATGGGGAAAGCGTCGGGCGCTGGCGCGAGTTGCTGGCGGGTGCCGGCGTGCAAAGGGCCGCGCTGACGGCGTCAGGCATATTCAAGGATGCGGCGAGCGATGCGCTCGTGCGCGGCGCGTTTTTCGCGGGCACCATTCCCGGCTGGCAGATCGTCATACCCGATTTCGGCACGATTATCGGGCCGTTCCAGATCGTGGCGCTGGAGTATTCCGGCCGTCACGATGGCGAAGTGCAATTTGAGATCGCGCTGGAATCGGCCGGTCTTTTGACCTTTGGAGCGCTGTGATGCCGCAAGGGTTGCGTTACGGGCGGGCGAACCGCCATCGCGGCGAGATCGAAGCGCTGTTCGACGGCGAAAGGCGCA
Source organism: Agrobacterium sp. FDAARGOS_525 (assembly GCF_003938925.1). Classification (NCBI taxonomy): domain Bacteria; kingdom Pseudomonadati; phylum Pseudomonadota; class Alphaproteobacteria; order Hyphomicrobiales; family Rhizobiaceae; genus Agrobacterium; species Agrobacterium sp. FDAARGOS_525. The sequence goes on from NZ_RKIU01000003.1 coordinate 2,048,817, forward strand.
TATTGTGCCTGACGCTCGGCGCGCTTGCCGAGCTCGAAACCGCCTTCGAAGTCGATGACCTGACAGCGCTCGCCGAACGTTTTGCGAGCGGACGCATGAAGGCCACCGACATGATCCGGGTGATCGGCGCGGGGTTGCGGGGCGCCGGCAATGTTTTTTCGGATGAGGATGTTGCCAGCGCCACGGTGGAGGGCGGCATTGCCGGCCATGCCGCCATCGTCGCCGAACTTCTGACCGCCACCTTTGGCGGTTTGAAAGGGGAGACGCCGCGGGACCCCTGAATGCCGCAGCAGGCGATGCGACGCCGCGCCCCTTTCCCTGGGATGCGGTTCTCCATGCGGGTTTCTGCCTGCTGCGGCTTTCTTCCGAAGTCTTCTGGCGGCTGACGCCCAGAGAGTTTTTCGCCATGACGGGCGGCGTGCGCTCCGGTTCACACGGCCCGGATCGACAGGAGATGGAAGCGATGATGCGGCGTTTTCCCGACAGGGACGCATCCGATCATCGTTTCGCGAAGATCTTTTAGTTCAGATACTTGAAGCTCCAGTTTGAATCGGAAAGGCAGGTACGATGGCGGGTGAAGGATCGATCGCGGAAAATCGGGAGGAGGCGGAAGCCCTGTCCGAAGTGATGGGCGATCTCGAACGCCGCTCCGAACGGTTCGGAGCGGCGCTGACGTCTGCACTGCAGGCGGCAACGACAGGCGGCAAAGGGCTGGACGATGTGCTGCGCGGCCTTGGGCAGCGGCTGTCGGGCATCGCGCTCTCCGCCGGGCTCAAACCCTTTGAGGCCATGATTGACAATGCCGTCGGCGGGTTGTTGAACGGCGGCGGCTCGCTCTTCGCCTTCGCCGACGGCGGGATGCCGGGGCGCAGCGTCACGCCTTTCGCCGAGGGTGGTGTCGTCTCCAGCCCGGCGTTTTTTCCCATGGGCGGCGGGCTTGGCCTGATGGGAGAAGCAGGGGCGGAAGCCATATTGCCTCTGAAGCGCGGCCCGGATGGTGCACTCGGTGTCGCGGCGCCTTCCGCCGGCGGCGGGTCCCAGATCATTTTCAACGTCACGGCGACGGATGCGGCAAGCTTCCGCAAAAGCGAAGGCCAGATTGCCGCAATGCTGGCGCGCAGCGTCGGGCGCGGCCAGCGTGGACTGTAATATGCAGACCTTGTCCCTGTCCCGACCAGCCTGCCGAGCGTGGACAAACCGCGAAGGATGAGGGCCTGCGGCCGGCACACCCCGAACAGCGAAATGAATCCAGGAACAACGACATGGTGGCATTTCATGAAGTGCGGTTTCCGCTGCGGCTGGCGCTCGGTGTGAGCGGCGGCCCGGTGAGACGGACCGACATCGTCAATCTTTCCAATGGGCGGGAAAGCCGCAATCAGCGCTGGCGAAATGCCAGGCGTGCCTATGACGCCGGCTCGGGCATCCGCTCGCTCACCGATCTCTATGAGGTGCTGGCCTTTTTCGAAGCGCGGCGCGGCGAGCTTTACGGCTTTCGTTTTCGCGATCCCGTGGACTTCAAATCCTGCCCGCCGGGAGACACGCCGGCATCGACCGATCAGAGGATCGGCGTGGGTGATGGCGTCACGGTGCGGTTTCAACTGGTCAAGACCTATGCCGATGCGGGTGGCTTCTTCACCCGCCGGGTGGAAAAGCCTGCCGAGGGCTCCGTCCTCGTATCGGTCGAGGGTGTGCCCGTATCCGCTTCGGATGTGTCCTGCGATTACGCGACCGGTATGGTGACATTCGGTTCCGGAAAGGTTCCGCCCGCCGGTGCGGTGGTCCGTGCCGGATATGAATTCGATGTACCGGTACGGTTCGCGACCGACCGCATCGACATCAACCTCACCGCCTTCGAAGCCGGGCGAATTCCCGCCATTCCGCTGATGGAAATCCTGCCATGAAAACGATCGCTCCCGCCCTTGCCGGGCATCTTGAAAGCGATGCCACGACCACTTGCCATTGCTGGAAAGTGACGTTGAAGGATGGCGCCGAAATCGGCTTCACCGATCATGACGAGGCGCTTTTCTTCGCCGGCACGGCCTTTCTGGCCGCCAGCGGTTTTTCGGCCAGCGATAATGACAGCGAAACCGGGCTCGGCGCCGGCGCAGGTGAAGTGGCAGGCGGTTTTTCCAGCGAGGCGATTTCGGAAGAGGATCTTGCCGCCGGCCGTTTCGACGGAGCGAGAGTGGAGCTTTACCTCGTCAACTGGCAGGCTCCGGAAGAGCATGTGCTTCTCTCCCTGCGCGAGATCGGCGACGTAGCCCGGGCGGGCGGGTCCTTTCGCGCCGAGCTGCGCAGTTTCGCCCATCGCCTCAACCAGCCGCAGGGGCGGGTTTATGGACGGCGCTGCGATGCCGCGCTGGGAGACGCACGCTGCGGCGTTGCTCTGGCGCGGTTCACCGGCAATGGCCGGGTGGTGGCGGTGGACGCGGCCGGCAATCTCGTCGCAACCGGGCTCGATGCTTTCCCGGATGGTTTTTTCAACGGGGGAAAGGTGCGTTTTCTCACCGGTCCGCTTGCAGGGCGCGGGTTCGATCTCGATGGCCATGAGCAGCGCAATGGCGGCGTGCTTCTTTCTTTCTAGCTTCCACCGGATGAGGCGCCGTTGCCGGGAGACAGCTTTTCCGTCACGGCCGGTTGCGACAAGAGCTTCGCCACATGCAGGCATACATTCGCCAATCAGCTGAATTTCAGGGGCTTTCCCCATCTTCCAGGGGCGGATTTCGCCTATTCTTATGCCAGCGGCGGTCACACCCACGACGGCGGGGCCTTGTTCCCATGAGCGAGACGGGAGACAAGGTGCTGGCGCTGGCCGAGCCGTGGATCGGCACACCCTATCGGCATCAGGCGTCGCTAAAGGGCGTTGGCTGCGATTGTCTCGGCCTGATCCGAGGCGTCTGGCGCGAACTCTACGGCAGCGAACCGGAACTTCCGCCGCCCTATGCGCCTGACTGGGCCGAGCGCTGTGGTGAGGACCGGCTGATGGCGGCCGTGCAACGGCATTTTCCCGGCGTTTCGGGCCTGGACGAGGCAAAGCCTGGAGACCTGCTGCTGTTCCGCTGGCGGGCCGATGCGGCGGCCAAACATCTCGGCATCCTCGCGGAATCCCGGCATTTCATCCACGCTTATGAGCAGGCGGCGGTGGTGCGTTCCGCCTTGGTGCCATGCTGGAAACGGCGCATCGCCGGCATTTTCCGCTTTCCCGATCCCTGAGATTTTTTGAGGCAGGCATGGCAACCATACTATTTCAGGCAGCAGGTGCGGCGCTCGGCGGTATTTTCGGGCCCGTGGGAGCGATCATCGGGCGTGCGGCCGGCGCGCTGGCTGGCAACGCCGTGGATCGCGCCTTGCTTTCAGACGGTCGCACCGTGTCCGGGGCACGGCTCTCGGCCGCGCGTATTCCCGGTGCGGATGAAGGCGCCGCGATAAACCGGCTTTACGGTACGGCGAGGATCGGCGGCACCCTGATCTGGGCGACACGTTTCGAAGAAAGCCGTGTCGTGCAGAGACGTGGTGGCAAAGGCAACCGCGGCCCAAGGACGGAGACCTATCGATATTTCGCCAATCTCGCCATCGGTCTCTGCGAGGGGGAGGCGGCCCTCGTGCGGCGCGTCTGGGCCGATGGGCGCGAAATTGACCTGACCGGCATCGAGATGCGCTTTTATCCCGGCAGCGCAACGCAATTGCCCGATCCGCTGATCGAGGCGAAACAGGGGAGCGGCAATGCTCCCGCCTTTCGCGGCCTCGCTTATGTCGTCATCGAGCGCCTGCCGCTTGAAGCCTATGGCAACCGCATTCCGCTCATGCAGTTCGAGGTGGTGCGGCCGGTCGGCGGGCTGGAGAAATCGATCCGCGCCGTGACCGTCATTCCGGGCGCAACCGAACATGGTTACGCAACCGTGCCGGTTTCCGAGCATACGGGCATGGGTGAAAGCCGCGTGATGAACCGTAACGGCCTGACGGCCGAGACGGACTGGCGCGCTGCCATCGATGAATTGCAGGCGCTTTGCCCCGCTCTTCAAAGCGTGGCGCTGGTGGTGAGCTGGTTCGGCACGGATATGCGGGCGGGCGAATGCCGCATCCTGCCGGGTGTTGAAGTGGGGGACCGGGAGGGGGAGACGGCGCCGTGGTCCGTTGCCGGCCTCACACGCGCCGGGGCGCATCCGGTCAGCCATCATCATGGCGGTCCCGCCTATGGCGGCACGCCGAATGATGAAGGCGTGCTGCAGGCGATAGCCGACCTTAAGGCGCGGGGCCTGAAGGTCTGCCTTTATCCCTTTGTGATGATGGACGTGCCGGCGGGCAACGGGCTGCCGGATCCCTATGGCAAGGCCGAACAGGACGCCTATGCCTGGCGGGGGCGCATCACCTGCTTTCCCGCACCCGGGAGGCCCGGATCGGCCGATCGTACCGCGGGTGCGCGGCTGGAGATCGATCGTTTCTGTTCCCGCGCCGAGGGCTATCGACGCATGGTGCTGCATTACGCCGACCTCTCGGTAAAAGCGGGAGGCGTCGACGCCTTCCTGATCGGTTCCGAACTGCGGGGGCTGACGGGGTTGCGCGACGACAACGGCGCCTTTCCCTTCGTGGAGGCGCTGGTGCGGCTCGCGCGCGATGTACGGGCTGTCGTCGGAAGGGCGACGAAGCTCACCTATGCTGCGGACTGGAGCGAATATTTCGGTTACCAGCCGGCCGACGGCTCTGGGGACGTGTTCTTCCATCTCGATCCGCTCTGGGCGAGCCCCGACATCGACGCCATTGGCATCGACAACTACATGCCGCTCTCCGACTGGCGCGACGAAGATGCCGCAAACGGCAATCCTGATGGCATGACCGGCCCGGATGACGCTGTGGCCTTCCGCCGCGCCGTTACGGCTGGCGAGGGTTTCGACTGGTTTTATGCAAGCGAAGCCGACCGCACGGCCCGGCGGCGAACCCCCATTGCCGATGGCACAACGGCAAAGCCAGGGGTATTCCGCTACAAGGACCTTCGAAACTGGTGGGAAAATCTCCATTACGATCGGCCCGGCGGGAAGGAGAGCACCACGCCGACCGCATGGAGGCCGGGCTCGAAGCCCATCTGGTTTACGGAACTCGGCTGCCCGGCGGTGGACAAGAGCGCGACACGCCCCAATGTCTTTCCCGATCCGAAATCGACGGAAAACGCCTTTCCCCATTTTTCCCGCAAAGGCAGGGCGGACAGCCAGCAGCGGCGTTTTCTGGAGGCGCATCTGGGGCACTGGGAAAATGGCGATACCGCGATGGTGGATACGAGCCGGATCTATCTGTGGACCTGGGATGCGCGACCTTTCCCGGCTTTTCCGCAACACGGTGCGACGTGGAGCGATGGCGCTAACTGTTTTCACTTATTTTCGAAATTCGGGCAAATTAGGAGCAGGAGAATCCATTGTCTTTTTAGCAGGCATTCCCGTTGCAATGCGCTGGCGCATGCATATGCGCACCAAAAAAAGAAGTATCTGCCGCAGGCAGATTCCTTATGTCCTTGTTCGTATCCAAGCCCAGGCTCAGCCATCAATCGCTAAGAGCCGGACGGGCTTGGATACAAAACAAATGTCGGGCGAAGCCCGTCCGCTTCATGTACCTGCCGACGCGCAGCGGAGGTAGGCTTTGACACTCTGCACTAAGATTTGACGTAAGGGGGGTCTTCAGGCGTCCCGCCCGCTTCATTATCTGTAGCTGACTGGGCGTGTGTTGTGGCCGACGATACGTGCGCCTTTTTGCGCTTCGGCATCGGGACGCTTTCGAGCTTGTTCAACGATTGCTCTACGCCGTTCAAGTTCGCATTGTACATTCCCCACCCTCTTTCATCAGTGGGTGGAACGAAAGTTATGCCCTGCTCCTCATAGAAACGCTGAAGAGCGGCGACGTATTGTTCGCTTACCTCCATGCGCTTCTCCATTCGCTGGATCGTCTTTCGGGACATGCCAAAAACTGCCTCGACGTCGTCCTGACTGAGGCCGAGAAACTCCCTGGCTGCTTTCATCATAATCGCGGGGACTTGCGGCATAAGGATTCATAAGCACGCTTCCGCAGCTTAGGCAAAAGCTGTTGTCAACAAATGTTGACGCCCAACAGATATTCCGCTCTACATGGCGCTATTGGCGTCAAAATGTCGCCAAATGAGTCGCGAATCCTTGCGGTTTCGCGCCACGGTCGGGAGCAGAGCGAATCATGCATTCAAAAATGAAAGAACATATTTCCCAACTGATACGGCTGGTGGCCGATCTCGGACGCCTGCAGAGTGGCTCAATGTCGGCGCCGTCCATTATGGCTGTCCCCATTCTTGACCTCTGGGCTTACAGCTTCAGAAAGGTCCCGAGCCTCGATGGCAATGTCGAAGGGCATCCATCCCTTCCAAATGGCGATAGGATTATGACCAGCGAACTCTTCGCTCACTTTCATTCCGAGGACGAGCATTTCGTGCGGACCCGTAGCCGCTGGTATCGACTTGGCTCTCCGAACCAGATCACTAAACAGCGCAAGGAGCCCACTGGCTCCGGTTTTGAAGGATAGCGGGATGCGAATACTTCGTTTTGGGGAGAAAGACGCGAACTCCACCTTGCGGTCGATAAGGCGCCGCGCGGACGCCGCGAATCTGCTTTCATCCGACTTGCGCCGGATACTGAAAGAGCGTTGCATGCCGGTGCTTGACCCGTTCGAGACGCCGATCATCGAAGAGTGGGCGATCGAGAATTACCCGGCACCCATGCTGACGGGCTACATACACGATCCAAAGAACCCTGACCCGAGATCCTCGGAATGGCTCAGCTTCACCGCGCCGCTGGAGCTCCTGTCCGTCGAGGAAAATGTCGCTCGTTCCATGCTTCGTTGGTATCGGCTCGGAAATCCGAGCGAATGGGCTGCAGACACCTTGAAGGCCTGGAGCCATCCAGATGACAGGTAGGGCCGCGGCGCTTCGCACCCTGGTCGGACTGAGGAAAGAGAGTGCACTCGAGATCATACGCAAATCGCCTGCGCTCGTCCTGGCGTATGCGGCCCTTCGTCGATCGTTGCGGTCGCAGCATGGCTTCATGCAAGGCGCTCCTGCAACCATCATCGTAGTCATGGGTGGCAGCGCCGCGACTGATAGTCATCGCAAGGCAGCGGAAATGCTTGCTGCCGGGACGCTGGATGTCAGATCAAGGCTTCGCCGATTTGAACGAAAGGCACTTGTTCATATCTTGGACACTACCGACAAGAAGAAGTCCAAAGACGACAACTCGTTGATGGAAGAATTCGGCAAGCGCGATGTCATCGTCATCCTGGCTCGCAGCCGGTCCGAGATAACCTCCGACTTGGCGCTGGTCGCTGATGCGACCGTCGACCTTGCGCCCCCCACCGTTGAACACGTTCACGCAGTGAGGCGGATGCTCCGGCGCGTTCCAGTCAGCGAAAACACGGCGCGGGCGATCATCAATTTGGACTTCCAACTGCTCGTGCCGGTCGCGTGCAAACATAGCATTTCCGAAATTGACGTCCGGAACTTGCTGTCAGCCTCAGCCCAGGGATCGGTGGGCGCCGGGCCCCGGCTGGAGGAACTGCCAGGCTACACGTCAGCTAAGATCTGGGCCCAAAGGTTCATCTCCGACATTCGCCATTTTCAGACGGGCGGGATTGACTGGTCGACTATCCCGCGTGGTGTCCTTCTCTATGGCCCGCCCGGCACCGGCAAGACGCTTTTTGCCCAGGCTTTCGCCCGGTCCGCATCCCTGCCACTGATCTCGGCGTCGGTCTCGCGCTGGCAGTCGGCCGGTCATCTCGGCGATCTGCTGAAAGCAATGCGCGAAACTTTCGAGAGAGCACGAGCGCAGCAGCCGTCGATCATCTTTCTCGACGAGCTCGATTCGATCGGTGATCGGGAGAAGTTTACGGGAGAGCATGTCGGATACAGCCGACAGGTCGTAAATTTCCTGTTGGAGTTGATCGATGGAGCAGAAGGGCGAGACAGGATTTTCGTGATCGGAGCAACCAATTTCCGGGAGGCAATCGATCCTGCCCTTCTACGCAGCGGTCGCATAGAACGCCACATCAAGATCGACCTCCCAGATAGCAGAGAACGAGCCGATATCCTCCAGTTCCATTTGGGACTAGCGGACGCCGAGGCTGAACTCAGCGACATTGCTGCTGACCTCGGCGGTTGGACAGGTGCGGACCTGGAAATGCTTTCGAGAGAAGCGAAGGCACGAAGCAGAGCACGAGGCCAAGCGTTGGCGATTGCCGATCTGATCGACTCTCTTCCGCCTGTACGAGAGATGTCATCAGCCTATGCCCGTCGTGTCGCCTTCCACGAAGCTGGTCATGCCGTTGTCGCCACCGCTCTCAATCCAACGTGCAGAGTTAAAGTCCGCATACGGCGGAGGGTTCGCGATATCAGTAGGCGAGATATGCCGCCCGGCTTGGCGGAGTACGATTACCCAGGGGACGAAGATCCGCCATCGACGCCCGCCGATTTCAGGGATTTAATATGCCGCGCGCTGGCCGGCGGAGCGGCGGAAGAATTTAGGCTTGGGTCTCGATCCAACGGCTTCGCCGTGTCCGTGGGAAGCGACTTGGAGTTCGCAACCGTCGTCGCGTCCCGAATGGTCGCATCGTATGGAATGGGGAAGCGGCTTCAGTTCTTGATGGAATCCCGGCATGTAGACGCGAAGCGGTTGTCTCGACTGCCCGTGGAGTTCATGGAAGAGATCAACGAAATCCTGCAGGAGCAGTATGCGCGCGCCTACGCTATCCTCGTCGAACACTCAGCATTCCTTGACGAACTCGCTGACGAACTGCTGGAAAAGGAACAGCTTGGCGAGGACGACGTCGCCAAGATCGCTGCCAGAACGACAGGCGCTACGAAGGATTCGAAGTGTGATTAGGCATGGAATAAGGACCCCGCACATGGGGTGATCGGCGTCCAAACGGGACCCCCATTTGCAATGGGGTTACAACAGCCTCCGGTTTCATCGGAGGCTTTTTGTTCGGATGCTTATTGTGGAAACAATTCTGAAGATACGGCGGCTAGCCCATGTTCAGGGCAAGTCGATCAAGGCGATCTGCCGGGAGTTGGGCATATCGCGGAAAGTGGTGCGGAAGGTTTTGCGCACCGATGAGACGGAGTTCAAATACGAACGGACCCGTCAACCTCAGCCGAAGCTCGGCCCCTGGCGCGGTCAGCTCGATGGAATGCTCCTCGCCAATGAGGCCAAATCTTCTCGCGAACGGCTGACACTGATCCGGATATTCGAGGACTTGCGCGACCTCGGCTACGAGGGCGGTTACGACACAGTCCGGCGTTACGCCCGAACATGGGCGAAGGAGCGCGGGTCCGTGACGGCGCAAGCCTATGTGCCGCTCTATTACGCGCCGGGCGAGGCCTACCAGTTCGACTGGAGCCACGAGATTGTCGTGCTGAACGGCGTGACGACGACGGTGAAGGTTGCGCATATCCGGCTCTGCCACAGCCGGATGATGTATGTGAGAGCCTATCCGCGCGAGACGCAAGAGATGGTCTTCGACGCCCATGACAGGGCGTTCGCTTTCTTCGGCGGGGCCTGCACGCGCGGCATCTATGATAATATGAAGACCGCGGTGGAGACGGTCTTCGTCGGCAAGGAACGGCAATACAATCGCCGCTTCCTACAGATGTGCAGCCATTACCTGATCGAACCGGTGGCCTGCACGCCGGCGTCGGGGTGGGAGAAAGGCCAGGTCGAGAACCAGGTCAATCTGGTGCGCGAACGCTTCTTCACGCCGCGACTGCGCTTCAAATCCTACGATGAACTGAATGGCTGGTTGCTGGACAAGTGCATCAGTTACGCCCGCGCTCATAAGCACGTCGATCAGACGGAGCGCACGATCTGGGAGGTGTTCGATGCGGAGCGGCCGCACCTGGTCGGCTATCCCGGCAAATTCGACGGCTTCCACGCTGTGCAGGCCTCGATCGGCAAGACCTGCCTCGTGCGTTTCGACAACAACAAATACTCGGTACTGTCTACGGCAGTCGGCCGCCCTGCCGAGATACATGCCTATGCAGATCGCATCGTCATCCGGCAGGATGGCGTGGAAATCGGCCAACACGATCGCTGCTTCGGCCGTGGCGAGACGATCTATAATCCCTGGCATTACGTGCCGGTCCTGACCCGCAAACCGGGAGCACTGCGCAACGGTGCGCCGTTCCACGACTGGGTTTTGCCCGCCGCCATGGAGAAGGTGCGCCGCCGGCTGAAGGCAATGCATGACGGCGACCGGCAGATGGTGTCGATCCTCGAATGCGTGGGCCTGGACGGGCTCCCCGCCGTCGAAGCGGCCTGCCAGGAGGCGATCGATCAGGGCGTGTTCTCGGCCGCCGTCATCATCAACATTCTGGCCCGCAAGCGTGATCCGCAGCCGGCCGCCATCCTTTCCATCCCCGATGCGCTTCGCCTGACCCATGAGCCTCTGGCCGACTGCGCCCGTTACGACAGCCTGAGGAGGGCAAGCTGATATGGAACGATCCCAAATCCTCGACATGATGGGCACGCTGAAGCTGTTCGGCATGCGTAGCGCCTATGACGAGATCATGGCCTCCGGCATCAAGCGACAGCACGAACCGCCGCGCATCGTCGGTGACCTGCTTCAGTCGGAGATCGCCGAGAAGCAAGCGCGCTCCATCAAATACCAGATCACCGTCGCCAAGCTGCCGCTGGCCAAGGACATCGACGACTTCGACTTCACCGACACGCCGGTCAACGAAGGCCTGGTGCGCCAACTCGCAACCGGGGCCTTCCTCGCCGAGCAGCACAATATCGTTCTGGTCGGCGGAACCGGCACGGGAAAGTCTCACCTGTCCATCGCCCTTGCTCGTGCTCTGATCCGCAATGGCGCACGCGGCCGCTTCTTCAACGTCGTCGACCTCGTCAATCGGCTCGAGACGGAGGCACGTAGCGGCAAACAGGGACGGCTGGCCGACTTCATCACCAGGCTCGACTTCGTCATCATGGACGAACTGGGCTATCTCCCATTTGCCCAGGCGGGCGGCCAGCTCCTCTTCCACCTCATCAGCAGGCTCTACGAGCGGACGTCCATCATCGTCACGACGAACCTGGCCTTCGGCGAGTGGCCGGCCGTATTCGGCGACGCCAAGATGACCGCCGCTCTGCTCGACAGGCTCACCCACCATTGCGAGATCGTGGAAACCGGGAACGAATCCTGGCGCTTTAAAAACCGCTCTCAAAGCTAAAGCCGAAAAGACAAACAACCCGCGCCCGCAGGCCCTTGCGCTAAATGGAGAGCCCCGGGCCTACGCGCGCTGACCCGATGCAACTAGAGGCAGGGGTCCCTTTTGGGAGCCGATAAGGGGTCCCGTTACGACGCCGATTGACATGCAAATCGCAGGATTGAACGGCATCTCGCCGAAGCGCACCTGCCGCCTGGAAAGACCTTGGACAGCTTCGCCTTTGACGCTGTACCTATGATCTCGAAGGCCCAGGTCATGGCAATTACCGCCGGCGACAGTTGGCTCGCCAAGGGAGCGAACATCCTCATGTTCGGTCCGCCCGGCGGAGGAAAGAGCCATCTTGCTGCTGCCATCGGTCTCGCGCTGATTGAGAACGGATGGCGGGTCCTGTTCACCCGAACCACCGATCTTGTGCAGAAGCTTCAGGTTGCCCGTCGAGAACTCCAGCTTGAATCAGCCATCGACAAACTCAACAAATACGACCTGCTCATCCTCGATGACCTCGCCTACGTCACCAAGGACCAGGCGGAAACAAGTGTGCTCTTCGAACTGATCTCGGCCCGATACGAGCACAGGTCGATCCTGATCACCGCCAATCAGCCGTTCGGAGAGTGGAACAGGGTCTTTCCCGATCCTGCCATGACACTCGCCGCAGTCGACCGGCTCGTGCACCATGCCACGATCTTCGAGATGAATGTCGAAAGCTATCGCCGCAGAGCAGCACTTGAGGAAAAGCGCCAGCGAGGCCGACCCGCTTCGTTTGCGACAATCAGGACCTCAACGCTGTCTGTCGCGGAGCGGCAATCAGAAAATGACGAAGAACTTGTCAGCGACAATCAGCATGATAATCTGACCCCGACCGCGACCTAAGAATCTCATCCAGATTGTCGCCCGCGTCTCATCCTAATCGCCGCGCTATACTGGTCGAGGACCTGTTCGCCGTCTTCCTTGGTGAACGGTCCTTTGAAGGCGTCTGCCGGCAGAATGTCGAGGACGACCTCCGAGGGGCGGGCAAGTCTGGTGCCGAGCGGCGTGACGACGAGTGGTCGGTTGATCAGGATCGGGATGGCGATCATCGCGTCCAGCAATTGCTCTTCCATCAGGCCCGGATTGTCGAGGCCGAGTTCTGCATAGGGCGTGCCCTTCTCACGGATCGCTTCGCGGACCGTCAGGCCGGCATCTGCGATCATCTTCGAGAGCTGCTCGCGCGAAGGCGGGTCCTGCAGATACTCGATGACGGTGGGTTCGATCCCGGCGGCGCGGATCAGCGCCAGCGTATTGCGAGACGTGCCGCAGGCGGGATTGTGATAGATGGTGGCGTCCATGGTCAGGGCCTTTCGATGATGGTATTGCGGGAAACGGCCGGGGATGTCTCGTACCAATGCTTCGAGCGGTTCACGATCCAGACGACCGACAGCATTACGGGCACCTCGATCAGGACACCGACGACGGTGGCGAGTGCCGCGCCCGACTGAAACCCGAACAGGCTGATGGCGGCGGCAACTGCAAGTTCGAAGAAGTTGCTGGCGCCGATGAGCGCTGACGGCCCGGCGACGCAGTGGCGCTCGCCTGCCATGCGATTCAAGAGGTAGGCCAGTCCAGAGTTTAGGTAGACCTGGATCAGGATCGGCACAGCCAACAACGCTATGATGGCCGGCTGGGCGATGATCTGCTCGCCCTGGAAGGCGAAGAGAAGCACGAGCGTGGCGAGCAGCGCGACAAGCGATACCGGCTGCAGCTTCGCAAGCAAGCGATCAAGCGCGCCTGTTGTGCCGTCGGCCGTCAAGTAGCTCCGCAGCACCTGGGCGATGATGACCGGAACCACGATGTAGAGCGCGACCGACAGGGCAAGCGTTGCCCAGGGAACGGTGATGGCTGAGAGACCGAGCAGCAGGCCGACGATCGGTGCGAAGGCGACGACCATGATGGCGTCGTTCAAGGCGACCTGCGACAGAGTGAACAGCGGCTCGCCTCGCGTCAGGTTCGACCATACAAAGACCATGGCCGTGCAGGGTGCTGCGGCAAGGATGATCAGCCCTGCGATATAAGAGTCGATCTGATCCGAGGGCAGATATGGCCGGAAGAGCCAGCCGACGAACAGCCATCCCAGCAAAGCCATGGAGAACGGTTTGATCGCCCAGTTGATGATCAGCGTGACGCCGATCCCGCGCCAATAGGAGCCGACCTGCGCCAACGACCGGAAATCGATCTTCAGCAGCATCGGGATGATCATTAGCCAAATAAGGATCGCGACGGGGATGTTGACCTTGGCGATCTCGGCGCCCCCGATGATCTGGAAGACGCCGGGCATCACGTGACCGAGGGCGACGCCGACGGCGATGCAAAGGAAAACCCAGACGGTCAGGTATCGTTCAAATGTTGACATCTTACTCGGCCCTCGGGGATTTGACCGATGCGCCTTCCAATGAACCGATCTGGCGAACGTGCTGTTCGAGGGCCAGGCGGTCGATCGAAGCTATGGGCAGGTTGATGAAGGCGGTGATCCGATTCTTCAGAAACCGTGCGGCTTGGGCGAAAGCACGCTGGATCTCAACTTCAGATCCGACGACGGCCGCGGGATCCTCGACGCCCCAATGTGCGGTCATCGGATGGCCGATCCATATCGGGCACGCTTCGCCGGCTGCGCTGTCGCAGACGGTAAAGATGAAATCCATCTCCGGGCTACCTGCCTCGGCGAACACGTCCCAACTCTTCGACGAGAAACCCGTCGATGGATAGCCGAGCGTTTCCAGTTCCTTCAGCGCGTGCGGATTGACTTCGCCCTTCGGCTGGCTGCCGGCGGAATAGGCTTTGAACCGGCCGCTGCCCTCTTTGTTGAGGATGGACTCGGCGAGAATAGAGCGAGCGGAATTGCCCGTGCAGAGGAACAGCACGTTATAGGTCTTGTCAGTCATGGTCGTGGTCCGTGGTTAAGTCGGAGGCCTGTTGAGCTTCATGATGGTCGCCGACGATGGGCAAATGGATGATAGTTGACGGGTCGCGAGCACCGCAGCCGGCACTTCGGCCCGCGGAACCTCGGAAAACCCGATGGCCGAGAAGAACGGGGCGGCGCTTGTGGTCGCGAGGAAGACATTGCCATCGACGTCACGCAGGGTTGCCTCGACGATGGCTCGTCCGACCCCATGACTCCGATGTGCCGGCAGAACGACAACAGACCGCAGCAGATAATCGCCGGCGCAGCGTTCGAGGCCGGCATATCCGATCGTTTGGCCGTCGCCTGCGACTGCTTCAAAGAAAGTGCGGCCATCGTCTTCAATGTCATCGGTCGGGAGATCCGCTGCACGGAGCGCTTCGCGGAGACGAGCGTCGCTCCCGCCCACTTCGTGCAATGCGATCGCGCTCAACATGGGCTCGCCCCCGGCGCGCAGCATGGCGTCAGTTCTGCGATCAGGGGAGCGCAAAGCTCCGTCGATCCGCCGCAGCAGTCCTTCAGCAGGAATAGTGTCAGGTCGCGCAGGCCGTCCAGGTCGGCCCGGTAGATGATTGATCGGCTTTGGCGCTCGCTCTTAACCAACCCCGCACGGGACAGCGTCGCAAGATGCGCCGACATCGTGTTCTGCGGGACATCGAGGAGCCGAGCGAGCTCGCCAGCCGGAATGCCATCCGGTTCATGCCGTACGAGCAACCGAAACGTCTCGAGGCGAGTGTTTTGTGCCAAGGCCGCAAGGGCCGCTATCGCAGTGTTACTTTCCATATATCCAGAATAATGGATATATGGTTGAAGTCAACTGCCTCTGAACCTATGCGGATTATGTGCAGCAGAAGCGCGAAAACTCTGCAGAGCGGGCGATCAAGGCTAAGGGCGCTCGCGGCCCGCCGGTTTGGATTGCTTACGACTTTGCTGATAACCGTTTCAGTGGCCGGTAATTCAAGGCACCTGTTCCCTGATGGAGATTAGCCTCCATTTTCGGTTGCAGATGTTACATGATGGCGCCAGGGTGTGACCACTGACCGCCGGAGGACAAGATTTTGCTCGATACGATGGCTTTACGTCATGAGCTTCTGGATTCCAACGCGGATAAGCGGGAACTGACGCCGGCCTTCGCTGCATGCCTGAACGCCCACGGCATGTACGAAACCATGAGGTTTGTGCTGCGACTAAGCCCGCTCAACCATTCGCTGATTGAACAGTTCGAAACGGATCAGTCGATATCCGTGCCCGTCTCGTCCGAAGCGATCCAGGCTTACTCCACCTACATCCATGAGACGATCCACTGGTGGCAGCACGTCGGATCGACGTCCGGGCTTCTTCTGAGCCTGAGCTATCTAGCCCAGTCGCATTCCAGCATCGAAGACTTGCGCAAGGTCTTGGCGACCAACGGACCGATCAAGCCTTTGAAGGCCTACACGGATCGAGTGCTGATGCAGGAAGGCGACGCCGCGCAGGCCAAGCTCGCCTCCGCAAACACTGCCGTGAACAACGCCCTGGATGTGGAATATTACAAGCACTATGCTTTGTCCCCGCGCGAAAACATCAGATGGATGATCGAGGAGAAGCATTTCCAGTGCGTAGGTCATGGCTACTTCATCGTTTACGGCCAGCTTGTCGGTCTTCTGGCCAGCACGATCGATCAGGAATTCAGCGTCCTGCCCGACATCGATAGCTGGGATGCTGAGATCGCGCGTCTTAGCGAAGAAAAGGTCGAGGGATACTATTGGCGCTCACGGGTGAAGCTCCCTGCCGTGGGGATGCGGGCGGTATATGAGGGCCAGGCTCGATTTGTTCAGCTTCAATTTCTGGACGGCGCTAGCTCATCAGAACGGCTCACCATGAGCGACTGGCGGGAACGAGGCTACCTGTCGGGCGTCTACGTGGAGGCGTTCGACGCATTTCTGAAACTTTCGGGCGCCGAGTGGCCGGAAAGACTCGATGATCCCTTGGTCGCTCTGTTTCTGTTAGTCTGCGATCTAGCCATAAACCCGACACGCGGGATGCCGATAGAGATCGAAAACTTCGAGGAATTCATCACAGACGTGGATGTAGGCCTCAGGTTTACCCGCATCTGCCAGGCAGTGAGGGAACTTCCGCACCTACAGACGGCGATCACCGAATTCTCCAGAGAACAATATCTATCAGTCGCAGACGAGCTGACGGAATTGACCGGCTACGACCATCCGATGTCAGCCTTGGACGCCATTCGCGGCTGGTCAGGAAAGCTGCCCGACCTAGCTGCGCTGATGGAGGAATACCGCACCTTTGAATATTCTCCCGTGAATGTGCCTATCCGGGTATTCCTGTCGCATTTTGTGGCATTTTGTCAGGACAAGTTCGCCCATCCGGAGTTCTTCTGTTGGCCTGGCATCTACATGTCCGGACAACGGCACAAGCCAGAAGCACGAACCTTGTGGCTCAGGCACCTCTCGCTATTCAGCGATCGTGGCGATCGGAACGGGGTCTATCCTAGAAAATGGCCTGACCGCAGCGAGAAAGCGGTCATGGAGACCTTCAACAGGTTCTACGGATCCATGGCGCTGTACGACCTGACGCGCCAGTGGATTCTCGAGGACGGACCATTCGTTTGCGATTTCAGATGGCTCGCGGAGCGCTACGATCAGGACCGCGCGAACAAATGGGGTAACGATAGCTTCAGACAGGTCTACGGCGTAACGCTGGAGGATTTCCAAATTCTCGGCGCCGAAGGGGGGTAATTGACGAGAAGGCCTACGCATCCACCGACATGACGGAGCCGGCGCCGCTGCTGGCATCAAATATCCACAACAATCCTTACCAAACGAGTGCTCCTTCGTGGTGCTCCGGGCTATGATGCTCTCGACGCGGGAGCCGGGGGCACCTTATGGGTCACAGTCTATTTGCCTAAAAAATTCACGGATACTTTCACGCCGTTTCAAGCGGCTGCCGTAGAGGGACAGAGCAAATCGATGCGAATGAAGAACCTTGAGATTTACCGAACCGGGGGCACGTCGGCGAAAATGCAGCTCGGCATCCCAGTTCCGCTGACGCCTGATGGCCGCGCCTACCGATACTCGCCAAACGAGCGGGCTTTCCCACGACACTTCGTTTTGGGCAACAGGCTGCCGGGCTTCCCGGTTCCTGAGACCATGTCCGCTCGCATGACGCATATGCCGGGCCAGCCCGGAACGGTCTGCCCCTACAGCGGCGTGATTGAGGACGACGACGCATTCACACACCCTGACGACAAGGCTGCGGCGATCGACACCGTCCGCCATGCGGCAATGGAAGACGTCACTGCGGCCTTCCACGACATGTTCTCGAACCTCGGGCGCAAATTCGCCAACAGTAAGCATGTAGGGATAAAGGCTGGTCCACGGAAATCTCCCCGTCCCAAGCCCCGCTTTGCACGAAAGGATCTTCTGCGTGAAATAGTCTGCGACGAGTGCGGCCGTGATTACGGCGTCTTCGCAATCTCGCTGTTTTGTCCTGACTGCGGCGCGCCCAACCTGCACCTGCATTTCGCACGTGAAATTGACCTCGTGAGGCAACAAGTCGAACTGGCAGAGCGCCTCGAGCCGGAGCAAGGTGAGCTTGCCTATCGATTGCTAGGCAATGCCCATGAGGATGTCCTGACCGCATTCGAGGCGAGCCTCAAGACGGCCTATCTCCACGAGGTATCTGGTCGTCCGGCCGGCTCGCCTCCTATGAAGTCGGTTGGCAATGCATTCCAAAATATTGAGAAGGCGCAGAAACGGTTTGCTGAATTCGGCTTTGATCCATTCTCCGCGCTGGACACGGCAACCTTGGCAGTTCTCACGCTCAACATCCAAAAGCGTCACGTGATCGGACACAATCTCGGTGTCGCCGACGCCAGCTTCGCTCAGCACGCTGCCGATGCGAAGCTGGGCGAGACCATAACTCTGGTTGCTCGGGATATCCTCCAGTTCGGTGCCGTCTGCCAAATGGTCGTGGACAGTACCGACGGCTGGCTTGCCAACGGCCATGCGCCCCGACCAGCGGGGAGCCTACCAATCATTGACGCCTTGCCAGAGGTATCTCATCCTCCAGCGTTGCAGGTAGCCGGTCTCGGCCCACTTGCAGTCGATGTTGGCCTATGGATATCAAGCCAGTCCGAAACCGGATACGACACGATCATCGAAGGAGATGACATCCGTGAGGCGTTTCAGGACCAGTCCGTCGCCGACCTGGAACTGGCTATCGCAGAACTTGCGGCAGACGGGTACGTTACGTCGACACACTACAGCAGCAACGTTCCACGCGTCCGGACGACTGCCGACCTGTTCGCAACATTCGACCCACATACACAGCAGCACGACCCCGTGGCGGACGCTGCAAAATTGGCCGAGAGTATCCTTGCTGGTCCGGATGCTGTCGACGTCGGCGCCCTTCATGCGGAAACTGGCTGGCCTCTCAGACGCTTCAACCCGGCCATAGCGCAGATTATACCGCTGATCGATAGTGGGCGCGTGGGCGACGAATACGGCACAGAATATCCAAGCCGGTGGTTTCACGCACTCGCGGAGGACAGGGTGGAACTTAAGCGTTTCGTCGCCAGATCTGGCAGTTGATCGGAGCTAGCTGCTACGAGAAAGCAGAATTTCACTAGGATTCGTGAAGCCGTTATTTGGAATCCGAGACGACCCTTCCTGCAATCGGTGGCTTGATTGTGAAACACCTGACGTCATCTCTGATCTCCCTGCGGCCAACGGCTGATGTAGGTGGCCATAGGTACAGACTGAAGATGATGCTCCGAGCTCGACATGAGAAGCAGGCGATTGATGGTGTTGTCCTGAAGGCCGCCAAGCCGGAAGATGCTGCTCACCCGCCCAAGTGCATACGGAACTTTAGCGCTATCGATCGCGGCATCAGCCTGACGTCTGCCGCGTTCAAACCGAGCCGCGAGCTGAGATTCGAAATTGGGCTTAGAGGCACCGGGCATAATTTTAAAGAGATATCGATAAGCACTGCTGAGAGCCGAGGAGACTCCGTTAAATGCTCCTCCGCTCTGGAGTTCAACGATCGGAGAAAAGCCGACCGGAAACCGGATCGCACTGGAGCGTATCATGGTTCGCAGTTCCTCTAATGCCGGGGCGATGCCGAGATGGCGGCGGTTCAATGCGCCTTGCAGCTCCAGCCATCTGAAGGCGCTGTCGGTGAGAATTTGTGCGCCCGTAGCCTGGGCAAGATACATCGCCATTTCAAAGTTCGGCGCCATCTTTAACATGTTGAGCTGACCGCCGTCGCCGACGGTATTCTCTTGGAGTACCCCTAGTGGATCCCGCCTGCGCATCTCTCTCACGTGCATAATGAGATCTTCGGGATTGATCGACGAATCCAAACTTGGCACTTTCGCGAATTGCGACAAAAGAGCTTCGTCCGGCAACCCCATGATCATGCGCTGCGCATCTTCCTTGAAGACCGCATCCATGCGCGGGTCGAGGCCGCGGTCGAACCGGATATCTCCGCGGCGCCTCTCAGCCATATTCATCGTCTGGTCGCGAAGGTGAAGGTCGAAATCCCATGGATCGGGGACGAGGTGCACCAAACCGCGCTCCACCAATGGGAAGATACTGATGAAGGTCAAAAGCGACTTCAAGACTTCACCACGGTATGCGCTCGGATCGTTGGTGGGTCGTCTTTCCTCGCGGAGCGACATGGGATTGGTAAACGGGTGCTGGATGATGATCTCGCCAAAATACAGTGCCGATCCGAGGGCAAATTCGCCGATAAGCTTGGGGTGCAGCGAGCCCGTGTAGACCGATCTGAACGTGCCATCGGGTTTGGGCAGTAGCGATAGAAGATCGGTTTCGCGAGGCCAGAGAGATGCATAGATCTTATAAAGCGTTGAAATCTTCTCGTCGGTCATCTCGGATCGGACATCATCCCAATCCTTGCCGTCCAGCTCCAGCAGGTTCTCGATGCCCCTCATGAGCATCAGGTTCCGCTCTCGGATGCTCTTTTCGCTCCAGCTTGTTCTGAGATGGGCTGGTTTGAATTTGCAGCATTGCAAGAACTTAAGACCACTACCGCAAGGGCAGATGTCCCTGTTTTTCGGAGACGCCTCCGGCAAGGTCTTGGTCAACCAGGGGCGCGGCTCCTCTTCTCGGCCGAATTCATCTTGATAGTGCACCCGACCGCCTTCGTAACCGACGAACATTTCCCCGCCAAAATGGAAAAGTTCGTCTTCAGGAGGCAGCAAAGTAGTGCGGAGATCCTGCCAAGATTTTGTAACCGACGCTTCTGGATAGAGCCATTCCTTCTGACCGGCGGCGATGTATCGGTTGGCCCGCGACTTGGCGATGAAATTGATCTCGATCACCTGCGTCTCGGTTAGCTGGCGTGTCCGGATGAAGTTGATGGTGTTTACCAGAGCGCGCTGGAAACTCCTGGCGAACGTCCTCTTTTCCAAAGGATTGGTGGTAGGATCCTTCGCATACTCAAGATTCGTCAGGATCAAGCAGTGATCCGGTCCCATCGGATAAATCGTCTGAGACGCCTTTAGCGCGATAGAGGGGTCGGCAGGGAAATCATTGCGACGATCTCTGAGGGGCGCCGCGTGGTTGTAGACTGTGACGGGATGGTCCGTAAGTATGAATTTTGTCGGTGAGTTCTCCGCCGAAACAATCTCGCGGACGCCGGTAGTCCAAGTGGCGACGTTAAGCATTCGGATACTTTGCATCTCCAGCATCAACTCATTCTGCGACAGTTCGGGATACTGTGTTTGCAGCCACGCCAATCCTTTGGGCGTGCGTAGTTTCTGAATATCGAGATACTGGAATAGGCTTTCGAAATTGTCGTGCCAGGCCGTCTGATCCGTGCCGGAAAACGCCCGGATAGCCTCGGCACCGCGAGCATCGATATCCCCGAACAGTCGCCGCTCTATCTCATCGTTGACGTCGGTTCCAAAGAACGTCGAGTATAGATCTCGCGTACAAAATGCCCTCACTGGAGGCGTCTGAAACAGCGATTTTCCAGGAACCAGAGTACCGTCGCCTCGGGTGTGCATAGTCGGCTTCAAATCGAGATATGAGAGCGTATTGCTCCCACCCTGGAGAAAACGTGTCTGATGCCATTGGGGCACATAGTGATTGTTTCTCGTCACAGACACGGCGCTTCAACCCATACTTGGCGTTTTTACACGCCTCTCATCGCGAAGACAGTATCTAGCAGACAATTTTGAGTCTTCGAAACCAGCGACGTGGAGGCCGAGCACTCCGGATTTCGCATGGCCGGTCAGGTCGCTCAGGGCAATATCGGAGAGGGAGGCTTTCGCCGATGACCGGCGTCCTGTCTCGCACCGGGTGACGTCCCGCTGAATCGCTCGGCGTGATCTCGCGCTTTTCGTCGCCGTCCTCATAGACTTGCAACGGCATGCCGGCGCACAACGGCTGTCTGTAGTGCCAGACGTCCGCTCGAAAGCGACGGAATAGAATGACGAATCGCTGCTGCGGTGTTTAGATGCAATCTTTGAGAGCACTTAGTCCGGATAGCATAATGCATATCGAATCCATTCGAATCCGCAATTTCCGTCGTCTCAAGGATGTCCTCATCGACTTGGCATCTGATATCTCGATCTTCGTGGGCGCCAACAACAGCGGCAAGACGTCAGCAACGCATGCGCTGCAGCTTTTCACTTCGGCCTCGAGAGATCGCTTTTCGATCCATGACTTCAGCTCCGATTGCTGGGAGGCAATCGACAGCTTCGGAGCTGGAATAGATGGTGCGACCCTGCCGGTGATCTCCATGGACATCTGGTTCAACGTCGAGCCAGCGAACCTGCATCGTATCGTGGACCTGCTTCCGAGCCTGGCTTTCACGGGAAGTACCGTAGGGATCCGAGTAGAGTACGGCGCCTCTGACCCTTCCGTGCTTCTCGAATCCTTCCGGGCTGCGAATGCCATCGCGCGGGCGAACGTGCGGGCTGGTGTCGATGGAGCACCCGACTACCATCCGTCACCTAGAACCCTCTGCGACTACCTTCGTGACGAGAGCGGGATTCGACTTCGACAAGGATTCGAGCTTCGGTACTACGTGCTCGATCGCTCTCGTTTCGACGCTGAGCTGCGCGAGCTGGGCGGATATGTCCCTCGGCTGATCTCGCCAGACAAGGGCCGCGGTGGGAAGGATATTCTGGCCAGCCTTGTTAAGGTCGATTTCCTCCACGCCCAACGTCACCTGTCCGACTCATCCGGAGGCACCCGCGCCGAGGAGCTTTCTCGTGTGCTCGGGCGGTTCTATCAGCGCAATCTTGAACAGCGATCTGCCGACTTCGGCGCCCAGCAGGCCCTGGCAGATTCCGAAGCGATGCTGAACGACCACCTCAGCCGGGTCTTCGGCCCGACACTCGACCGGCTGTCGGAGCTCGGATATCCAGGGCTTGGCAACCCGCGCCTGCTTATCAAGACCGCGTTAAATCCTGCGACGATCTTGAGCTCACAGGATGGTACGAGGGTCCACTACGCGCTAGGTGACGTCGACCAGAACGGCGTCCTGCCGACGCTGCCGGACCGATACAACGGTCTCGGCTTCAAGAACCTGATCTACATGGTAGTGGAACTGCTGGACCTTCATGCAAGGTGGCTGGAGGTCGAGGAGAGCCGGCCGCCTCTGCACCTGGTCTTCATCGAGGAACCTGAAGCCCACCTGCACGTCCAGCTTCAGCAGGTTTTCGTCCGCAAGGTGCTGGACATTCTCCGGATTGAAGGTGCCGACGCGCAGCACTACACGAGCCAGCTCGTGATCTCGACGCATTCGTCGCACATTCTCTACGAACGGGGGTTCAGACCGATCCGCTATTTCCGGAGAGTTGCCGGTGCCGCGTCGCAATCGTCCGATGTTCTAAACCTGTCTTCTTTCTATCATACTACTTCTGCACCGACACGGAATTTCCTAGAGCGATACCTCAAGCTGACCCATTGCGACCTGTTCTTCGCCGACGCCGCGGTATTGGTCGAAGGCAACGTCGAGCGCCTTCTATTGCCGCAGATGATTGCGTCTGCAGCGCCGAGGCTTCGCTCGGCCTATCTCAGCGTGCTCGAAATCGGCGGTGCATTCGGGCATCGTTTCAAGACGCTGATCGAATTTCTTGGGATTACGACGCTCATCATTACTGACATCGACAGCGTCCTGCCGAGCGCCGGCGATGTGGCGGCCGACGTCGACGAGGACCTGGTTGGCAACGATGAGGAAGGACTCGTAGCCGACGAGGCGCCTGCCGACAACGAGGATCATGACGAAGACCCGGACGACGGGGACGACGAGCCCAAGCCAGGCACGGCATGCATGGTGTCTATCGACGGCGCCGTGACCTCGAACCAGACGCTTGTCCGTTGGCTGCCTCGTCGACGAGCGATTTCCGATCTCCTGGCTTGCGAGGAGGCTGACCGCATCCAACAGCGAGTGCATGCTCGCGGCGCGCTTGTTCGCGTGTCCTATCAGACGGCGGTGGACGTTGTCTGGAAGACTGAAAACGCAGTGCTCGCCGGCCGGACGCTGGAGGAGGCATTCGCACTTGAGAACCTAATTTGGTGCCAAGATATCAGGCGAAAGAGCCTCAAACTTCGCGTACGCGGCGCCACGAAGCTTGGTCTGGCGGAAGTCGCTGCGAGGGTTCACCGGAAGGTGGCCGGCGCGAACTTCCACAAGACAGACTTCGCTCTTGCGCTGCTCGAACAGGAGCCGGCAGCCTGGGTCGTGCCTCGCTATATCGCGGACGGCTTGCGCTGGCTCGAGGCTGAGGTGACACCCCCGGACGAAGTTGTGATGGCGGACGACGTCGCAGGGAGGCACGCTGCACTCGAGGGCTTATTTGGATGACCAGCCGGTTAGGTAAGCCCGATACACAAGCCGATGTCGATCTGAAAGAGCTGCTTGACCAGCGTCCGCCGGAAAACTTTGTCGTCGTGGCTGGAGCAGGTTCTGGCAAAACAACGTCCTTGATCAAGGCGCTTTCCCACCTCACGCGGACACGAGGGCGGGAGCTGCTGATGCGAGGGCAGCAGGTCGCGTGCATCACGTATACGGACGTAGCCGTGACCGAGATACGGGGCGATGTAGGCGATGACGCCCTGTGCCATGTCTCCACCATCCATAGCTTCCTCTGGTCCTTGATCCAACCTTTCCAGACAGACATCCGGGATTGGGTGATCACCCGCATTGGCGAGAAAATTCTGGAGGAATCTGCGCGGCTCGACAATCCCAGGACAAGAGCGGCGTCACGGCCCAAGATCGAAGCATCGCTGGTCAGGTACAACCACCAAAAGGAAATCGTGGCCGGGCTCGAAAGGTTCACCTATGGAACCGGCAGTGACTACTCGCACGGGATTCTGGGGCATTCCGATATTCTGAAGCTGGTGCCAGCGCTGCTTCAGGAGAAGCAGCTTCTGCGGGATCTCCTTGCAGCCCGGTATCCGGTCCTGTTCGTGGACGAAAGCCAGGATACCACCCCGGCTTTCATCGAAGCGCTTCGCATGGTGGCTAGGACTGTAGGTCATGACTTCTGCCTGGGCTTCTTCGGGGACCCCATGCAGAAGATCTACACCGCCGGCGCGGGAGCTATCGCCCTTGAGGAAGGCTGGCGTGAGTTGAAGAAGCCTGAGAATTTCCGGTGCCCGCAGAGTGTTCTGAGGGTTATCAATAACATCCGAGCCGAAGACGATCGATTGGAACAGATACGGGGCCGCACAATACGTCAGGATGGACGAGATGTACCCGTCGAGGGAACTGCTAGATTATTCCTACTGCCGGCTGACGGGAAGCGGACGGAACGTGTGGGCCAAGTGCGACGATATTTAAGCCGGAACAATGACGACCCGCTCTGGGAGAGTGATGCCGAGGCTGCAGACGTCCGAATGCTCGTCGTCGTTCATCGGATGGCTGCCTCGCGGCTTGGATTCCCAGATCTATACGCAGCTCTCAACGACGACGCCCCCGAGAGCCTTAAAGACGGCGTCGTCGATGGCACCGCCTGGCCCCTTCGACCGTTCATGACGTACCTTCTTCCGCTGGCGGCTGCCGTTCGGGCTGAAGACGATTTCGAAGTGGTGGCGGTTCTTCGCGATCGAGGTCCGCTTTCCAATCCGGCCGGCCTTCAGGACGTCGCAAATATTTTGGTGGGGCTTCAGGCGGCGACGATCGAACTCAACAGGCTTCTTTCAAATCCTGCGACCACTGTGAGGCAGGTGATCACGTTCGCGATCGCGGCCACATTGATGGTCGCAGATGAAAGACTGTCACGGCATCTCGCCGTTCCCGCAGCACCGCAGGATGAGATGGACCCGGAGCGGCCGGCACTTGCTGCATTCCTTGAAAGTCCTGCGATACAGCTTTGGGAATACAAGAAATATATCGAGGACTTGTCACCGTTTGCGACGCAGCAGGGCGTCAAAGGAGCAGAGTTCGATAGGGTCATGGTGCTGTTGGATGACGAAGAAGGCAGAGGCCAGACCTTGTTTTCCTATGGCAAGTACTTTGGTATCACGGAGCTATCGCCAACGGACAAGGCGAACATCGCCGATGGGAAGGACTCGGTCGTCAGTCGAACACGGCGCCTGTTCTATGTCTGCTGCTCCCGCGCGGTTCAGGACCTGGCGGTCGTTCTGTTCGTTCCGGATGTCTCGGCTGCACGCGATGCGGTCGCTGCTAAAGGCTTTTTTGCCATGGAGAACATCATCGGCGAAGACGCCCTATGATGTCGGAATCTTTGGTAGCAAGCACAAGGTTTTCCGAGCAGCGCGCCTGCGATGGCCAATTCGGCAATTCCGCTCCTAAGACCTAGAGGATTTAGAGAGCCAAGTGCGCTTTCTTCTCGATGACCTGATTGCAAATCCAATCCCTATAGAAAGCCTCGTGTAGTTGAATGCTCTGCAATTTTTCGACAACGTTTCCAGAATTCGTGGCGGCATTCCTTGATCAGGGACGCAGCCTCCGGCGCCGCTTTCGTGAAGAGACAATCACCGATCTCATGATGGGCAACCTTATGGCCGCTTCGGGAGGCAAGCTCATCGTGGAATTTCCGGACGAGCCAGCGACAGGCGCCGACATGGAATGGAACTTTGTCGACCGCCGGTCGCGAACGTTCTTCCAGATTCTCGTTCAGGCGAAACAGGCCTATGGTACGGGCACAGTCTGGTCGCGCCACAACTACCGCGAATTGTATCACGTGTCCGGATCGAAGCCGCAAGCACACACCCTGTGCAACGCTGCTCGGACGTCAGGAACGTCCAGCTACCCTCTGTACCTCTTTTATCATCCGAGTTCGACAATATCGCTGGCGCAGAAAGCCGGCGTTATGAATATCCAAGGTGTCAACATAGCAGACGGCTTCTTCATAGAGCACTTGGTTAGGACTGCAAACGGGCAGCGGCTCCGTACTCGCAACAGA
Organism: Agrobacterium sp. FDAARGOS_525; assembly: GCF_003938925.1. Taxonomy (NCBI): domain Bacteria; kingdom Pseudomonadati; phylum Pseudomonadota; class Alphaproteobacteria; order Hyphomicrobiales; family Rhizobiaceae; genus Agrobacterium; species Agrobacterium sp. FDAARGOS_525. Next base: position 2,075,376 of record NZ_RKIU01000003.1, read on the forward strand.
AGCCTAAAGGCGATCGCGCCGGTCCTAAATCCGCTTTCGCTGTTGTTTTGCCCGCCTGTCACACTACCGCTTTCACCTGCGGCATATCTCGGAACATCACCAACGGTGTTCTTGGTACAACAAATCGGCGGTCGCCCGAGTGTGGGCGTTCCAATGCCGCCTGATCCGCATACTGTCCGAAGGCGCGTTTTGTTGATATCCGACATGGCTGCTCGAGGTGTTGTATCTGAAACGAAATCTCGTCAAGAAGAGGACGAATTCGTCTCACTCGACCACGTGCCGCTGGTGTCAGAACATATACCCGATTATGTCGAAGACATTATTGAAAGGCGCGGACGCCGCAGTGGCGAGGATGCCACGCTTGATCGATGGCGGCTAACGTTCTTATCAATTGCGTCCGAACCGCAGCCAGATTAAATGTCTGATATCATGAATAATTGCAGAAAATACCGCTGAGTTTTTCGCATCTCTGTCACAGCACGCCTTGGGTAACTCCGATGGCTCAGTCTGTGCTGTCAGCTACGAGGGTTGGGCCTGATGATTTTTGTTTTGGACTGATATCCGGATGGTTGAGAAGCAATTGGAGTGCTTTGACAACCATCGAGTTATCCTGATGCTTGACAAGGAGTTCTGCAGTTTCAAGGAGAAGCCCCTGTCGCATTACACTAAGACTGTTCGTTTTAAGAATTAGAATGTCGTAGAGCTTTCGGAATAATTCCGCTTCTGGAGTGCCAACTTTCGTCAAGTGCTTAAATAGAGGCGCGTTTACGTAGTATTTAATCGAAGTAGTCACATTGTTGTGCCCAAGGGCGCTAGCCAAATTTTGAAGGACATTGTTTACTAGAGAGGCGTCGAAATTATATCGGTTATTTGAAAAGTACTCGCGCCACAATGACGCAGCAGTATTCGTGGCGTAGTAAGCCCTGAGCTTGTGTGCGCTGCTTTTGATCCCGAGGCATCTAAATCCAGCGCCAATAATGTCGCCGATTGCTTTGGCCGTTAAGCGTTCACCTGATTTTTTCTCGGACAGAAAGAGATGCCGGCTTGGTTCGAGACCCGCGCGGGAAGCCTCATGTTGTTTTAGATAGCTCGCGCGAATACCCCAAATACCGTTCTCTAAGATATCGCACACCAGTTGCGGATCAAAAGGCGCCCACCTTTCCTTGTCACCCTTGCCCTTTACGAGCACGCGCATGAATGCATATTCTGTACCTTTCTTTAAAGAAAGGACTTTGCCAACTATCGACTGTTGAAGTGGCCTGACATCAGCGATGCTATCAAGGTCGATCAACTCTCTGGTGATGCCGTTTTCAAGAAGAGCATGAGCAATTTGGTCAACGTTGACATTTCCTACTTCGTCGCATCGCAGACCTCCTAAAGCCATTGTGCGAGCGATCAGCCAGTTGCGATCAGCGACCTGCTTTTCGTGTTCTGGTGGGGAGGAAAGTTTGAGCTTCTGTTGCGTTCTGAAGGCCTTACCGCGGAGAAAAGAATACAGTCTCAAAACTTCGCTTTCCTGTGGAGAGCGAGGCGCCTTGGGAGATGGCTTGAAACCTTCGGCTCTACTCCAAACAGGGTATTCTCTCTTCAGCCGGCCATTCCACGCGGTTTTACTGGATAAAGGGGTATTACCTGAAGGGCTCACAAAATTTGGTGTCTTATCGCCGTCTGCTCCGAAAGGCATTGCCCTGTGAATGACCCGGTAAAACTCGAAAACGCAATGAATTTTTTTCGATATTCGATGATTAGTCGCCCGTTGAGCCGGATGGATTTTTCGCCGTCCGTTCTTCTCTATTACAACCCACCCTTGGCTGGTCCGCCATCTTTCTAGTATATCGTCGCTTACGTCGAAGAGACAAAGTCCGTTATTTGCGAGGAAGGTAAGCCACTCCCGGAGAGCATAGGCCTCTGGCTTCATAGAGCTTATCTTGACCCGCTTGTTTTCGGCAGAGTAGCCAAAATAGTACATGGCTGGCTCGCATATCGTTCGGTCAGGCCACCTTAGTATGGGAAGACCAGGTCGCGGAGCGGATGCCCAATTGAGATTCTCATCAGCAAACGTGAGCTTGAAGTCAGAGGTTACGTATGTCTTCATCACGGAAGCCAGCTTCTTTCAACGCGACATGGATCCGGCTGATCCGCTGAAGCAAGTGTACGGTTCGTAATTCGAGCCGCTCGATGATAAGGCTCTGCTCCTTTATCTGGCGCTTGAGTTGTGAGTTATTAGTCGATGTAAGATCATTGATGTCTGACAATGCTTGGTAGAAAGCTGTAATAAGGTCTTTGTTGACACCGTGTTCGTAGTCTAGTTTTACGTATGACCATGTCCATAGTCCAAGCGAGGGGGCGTACCACTCCCGAAGTCGCTTGCGGTCAGGTGGTATGGACAGGTTATTCGGAAGTTTGCCAGGGTTCTCGGCCGCAGATTGAGCCAGCGCAACTTTGCGGGTCAGCGATACTAAGCACCGTTGCTTTTTCTCAGGGCCGCTTAGGGTGTCGAACTCATCCTCCGTCATATCGCGATCCCAGCGCTCACCGGTCGGATATGGTATGAATTCGTACCTTTTAATTATAACGCTGCTTGCCATCGACGGCTGCCTCCGCTTGCTTCAAGGACGTAAGAATATCGTCAACGATCTTGCTTGCCCCTGCTGCGAGACCAGGTGTCGCAGCAAATTTGACCTCGCTTTGCATCTCCTCGATCTTGATTTTTACTTCAGCCTGGTTTGCGCTCAAAAGAATCGCGAGGGGACAGCCAATGCATGGATGGGCTCCACTAAAGGCGTAGTTCGGCTTTTTTTCCTGATGCGTGCTCTCGTGCCCCTTGTTCTGGGGGTGTAGGGAAGATGCAGCAAGACAGTTCGCTGCCGCCGCGTCTACGGCGGAGCCGCGCTTGAAGTTGCAATACACGGGTACGCCCGGTACCGGCTCTAAGAAATTGGATGCGACGAACTTGGTGACTTGAGCGATGACGTCGGCGCGCGCCCCTTCTTCGCCATTAGTAGGAATGGCCGACATCCGGATTCGTGCATATGCGGTACTTTCCATGTCAGAGAGGGCGTCGAGCAAGCGAGCTGCGCCTCTACCGATGGGTTTTTCGAAGCCGTCGTAAATGTCCATCATCGTTTTGACGAAAAACTCTTGCCTGACTTCGTTCCAGAGATTTGAGAGTTCGTCTCGGTCTTTGAGCGCCGTTTGCGCGTCTTCCAAATATTTTCGTTCCTGTTCGGACATTTCGGCAATTGTCTTGGCCGTGCGCCGCTGCACTTCAGTCCTGAGCCAAAGAACGGCACCGTTTTCATCGTCATCCATGTAGATGCCGGTCATATCGGCCGAGCTATGCCTAAGCATCCAGCTTGTTGCATCGAACGACCGCCAGAGATTGCCGTGATAGAAACTTATGACAAAGCCTTTTCGGTACATATGGAAATTCAACTGCCACACATGGCTGTCAGCAGGAGGAGGGACGCCCGCAATGGTCGTGAATTCAACGAGACGGTTGGCAAATCTAGTATCCACGAGCATGGTCTTGCCGTCGCCCATGTCGCTCTTAAATCTGAAAAGGAAGGGGCTGTTAGACGCCATTCGGACAGGTTCAGATAGCTTCTCAAGTAGTTCGATCGCGCATCGTACAGCATCAGGGACGGGGATCGCGTCGACCGCGCGGATAGTTTTCTCGATATAGATAGAGAACATAAGCCCAGTCGGACCGGTCGAAAGACAATTAGCGGTCAGCGATTCTACTTCACCACGGCGCCTGGCCGTAAAGATACCGATGACCATTGCACAAGCGACGTACAGCATGGACACTGCAGTGCTAAGAGGCAAGCGTTCACCAACGTCAATCTTAGAACTGAGTACTAGGCTGAGTTTTGGCAACTCTTCCGGCCAGTCGATGTCTAGCTGTCGATGTAACGAAGCGATGCGGGACGCGTAGTCCTTAGCGTTACTTACCGACTTTGACCGAAGCTCGAGCGCTCTCAAGATATACGGGCTGAAAGTAATCACCCACTGGGCGGCAGCGGAAAGTAGACGCATCATGTCGTGCGGGTATAACGCGGACGTTCGTTTTCCCTTGCTGCTAAATTTGAACACCGGGAATTCCGGGTGGAAATTCAGTCCCGGTTCGAGAAGAATATTCTTAACAGTAAGCCTGTCTAGTGTCTCCCATCCCCGAAACCTGTCACCAGAATTTGCCGGCCCGTTAGTATGGCGAAGGTCGTTAACCCGTATCGCGACAATCTCCGGATCGATACCCTCTTTTTCCATGAACAACGGGAAACGCTTTTTGAATGCATTTTCAAAGCGCGAGGAATGAGCGAGTGATTTCGCTGTGACACCTAGGATTGACGCGATTTTTGCCCATTGAAGGCGAAATTTACGCCCGTGTGTGAGTTTCGGTAGCTCAAAACCCGGAAGTTCAAGAAGTTCATCAAGCCACGATATTACCGGGAGAAAGTCGACAATGTCGCCAGACCTGACGTCGTGTGCGAACTGATCGAAGTGATTTGTCGTTAAGGCTGCGAAACTTTGCACAGCGTTGGCGTTGCACCACCGTAGGAGGTCATCGACGCGATCCATTCTTCGAAGAGCGCTCTTCGGAGACGCCTTCCTCATCATTCCTGTCCCGGAAAGTACCTCTAAACAAAAAAACCGGCGCCTGAGCGCTGTGAGATACTCCGACTCATAAGTGCGGTCTAGGATGAAGGCGAGGGAGTCCGAAAAGCTGACTGGAATTTCGGCTCCACGAACTAAAAGTGGGTCGGCATCCCGTACCAGCCAATTCACCTGCAACAGGTCCCTTCTGCCAGCCGCAGCATTACCTTCAAAGTACATTGTCTCCGACGACGTCCCGACAATGCAGCTTGGAATCAATGTCCGGGACAGCGCATCCTCATAGACGCGGATAAAAAAATTCAAATCAAAGGCGCTCATCGGAATATATCCAAGATTCGAGGAAGCAAAATCGCGCCGCTTTTGAGTTTGCAGCGCGTTTGCCTTACCCCTTCTCGATAAACGTCACCAAATCCGCTGTCGAACGCGTGCTTCCTGATCGCTTTTATGGATGCCAGTAGAGGAACGCCCTGGACTTGCCAGCGCTGCGGGCCGATAAATTTCCTCGATTTTATCAAAGAGAGTTTTATACAATATATTTCTATCAGCCGTTCTAAAGAAGGCTCAAAGGTAAGGTATTCTGTGTCGGTAACCGTCTGAGATTTGCGGGCGATGGTTAGCGAAGCTGAGATCCCAGACACGACTGACATGTATGAAAACCATTCTAGGTCACCAGCCGGTACACGAAATTTAACTGCGAGTTCAGGTGATTTTGCGACCAACTCAGCTTGGATGCAGTTTTGCCAGAATGCTTGTGCCTCGTTTAGCTCTTGTTGCTGCACCTTGTCGTCGTAGTGAGTTAAGATTGTACGCGACGAAGAGTGGTTTGAGGCGTAGCTGGCTAGACTGACGGACCGGAGGCTCCGCCTCTTGGAGTTGATATATGACTGTCTGATGGTCTGATAGCCTATGCCTTTGGTGCTCAAGCTTTCGCCTAGCTTATAGCCAGCAATATCTCCCTCCGCTGAAGTTATCCCACTCTGCGAAATCGCTAAAAAGAAACGGTCCTGGATACGCCCCAAGTCAAATCTGCGCAAAGGAGCTACTAATTCTTGATATCGGTCGAAAATGGCAAGAGTCGTATTATCTTCGATCACACAGGAATTTGCGCTTTCAGAAGTTTGCTCATCTGATATTTGCGCTTCCCACAAGAAATCCAATTTGTCTTGGTCAAGGTCAAAACGCCTGAAGCCTCGTTCCAAATGGGCGGCCACGTAATGGTCCGCGCGATTTTTGAACGCTGCAAGAAATGCTTGGTCACCCATTGCGCTTTTGCTGCCAGTTCTAAACGCGTATGGCTCCGCAGGAAGCAGATCGATTTGCTCCTTGTTCCAGCCGGTTGCTATGCAGAAAAGTATCTTGACCGCGATTGTGCACGGTACGCTCGCGCCGAGGCAACCATATGCGTGTTGATAAAGCTCTTTGGTGGTAAAGGCTCTATCGTTTGTCACAACCGGGAATCCAGCTTCCCGCCAGACAGCGGGAAAGTGCAAGCCGTGGTGAGGATGTCGGTGAGTTGGTGCTGCACCGCAATCAATCTCTCGTTTCAGTGAAAAAAGCAGGTTTCGAACAAGGCTCCACGATTTGCCTATCGCTCTAGGCGTTTGCTCGTCTCGAAGAATGGTCTGCCCGATTTTAAACACCGACTCCCATTTCTGGAAAACCAAGAGCGCGTCGTCACGGAGCAACTGTAAAGCGGCCTCATCTCGCTTGGCCGCTGGTACCCCTCGAAGTTTTTGAAGGTCCAAATCTCCCAACGATATCCCGACCTGTGGGGGTGCGTTAGGTGTTGGCATTATCTTTCTGTGAAACTGAGGATAGGGCCGGTCCGGCAAATTTCCGAGGGCTGTAAAAACCTCGCTAATGTGAACCTGAGTTCGCCTCGGCCAGTCTTTTCCGAAGTAAGCAGCGTTCGATTCTAAGTACCGCGAGATAGTCATAGAAAGCTGAGATGTCGCTGCGTCAGGTGAGTTTTCCGGATATCGACCATAGCGAATTAGGGAGATGAACGGATCCCGCAGTTCAGCGGGCGCTGTCCCCGCCCAAGTCAGGAATCTCCTGAAACGGGAATCTGCCACGTCGGATGCAACAGTCCGAGCATCAGCGCAAAATGTTACGCCGTAAAGTTTTTCGAGATTTGACCAACTCGGTATGCGATTAGGTGCCGCTCTTATAGGAGTGCGCATACTTCGACCTCGTATGGCTTAAAAAGCCATGCCTACCAGCTCTTCTACACTTTGAACCACATCACACCTATTAGATCAATAAGTGAAAACTACTGGCGCACGGGCCACTGGCTTAACGGCCGGCTGGGAACGGCGACGCTTGCCGACACCGTCGCCGCCATTTTGACGGATCACGGCTTTTCCGCTTTCGACGTCTCCGCCATCAGCGGCGATCTGATCGGTTATGTGCAAGGCGAGGTAACTTCGGCCCGCAGCCTGCTGGAGCCGCTGATCGCGGCATTTCAGCTGGATGTGGTGGAGGATGCCGGCACCCTGCGTTTCCGCTCCCGCAACGGAGCTGTCACGCCCGTTCGGGATATTTCCATTCTCGCCGATCTGGAGGGTGAACCGCTGTGGTCGGAAAATCGCGGCCACGACAGCGATTTCCCCGCGGAAGCCGTTCTGACCTCGTTCAACCCGGCTCTGGACTACGAGCAGGCGAGCGTGCGTTCGCGGCGCGTGGAGAATGCCGGCAGCCGTGTCATGCGCCTCGATCTCAACGCCGCTCTATCTTCGGAAACGGCGCAAGCGGCGATCGAGGCGGCCTTGCGCGACAGCCGCCAGGCACGGCGCAGCCTGCGTTTTGCCCTGCCGCCGGGGCAGATTGCGCTGGAACCGGGCGACTGCATCCGTCTCTCCACGAACGCCTTTCCGCAGGCGCCCGCAGGTCGGTTCATGGTCAGCCGTATCGAGGATGGCGCAGTGCGGCAGGTGGAGGCGCGGGCCTTTTTTCCGGCCTTGTCAACTTTTGCCGGTGTGGCGGATGAGCGACGTGCCCATGGCGCAAGCGGCAGCGAGGGTTTCGCGCCGGAAGTGCTGTTTCTCGATCTGCCGTATCAGGACGGTGCGGCGGCCGAGCAGTCGGCGCGAGTTGCCGCCTTTGCGAAACCCTGGCGGCACATCGTCGTCTCGGCCTCATCAGGCACGGAAGGATACGGCCAGCGCGTCGTGCTCGACCGTCCGGCCAGGATCGCAACGCTGGCAATGCCGCTGAAGCCTGGACCCTCCGGTCGCTTCGACCGTGCAAATACCATCGTGCTCGATCTGCCTTTCGGCGAAGTTGCATCGGCCGAACCGCTTTCGGTGCTGAACGGCGAGAACCGCATCGCCGTGAGGGCGGCGAATGGTGTCTGGGAAATCGTCGCTTTCGCGAAGGCAGAGGAAACCGCGCGGTCGCGCTGGCGGCTTTCTGTTCTCCTGCGCGGCCTTGCCGGCACGGAAGACGCGTTGGCCACCGGTGCGCCGGCAGGGGCGCCCGTGGTTGTTCTGGATACCGCGGTACAGCCGCTCGGTCTGCTCGCCGGAGAGCGTGGCCGGCGAATGAACTGGATTGTCGAGGCAGCGGAACAGGCCGGTGCGCCGGTCGGGCCTTTCTCCGTCGAGATCGGATTTCGGGCGCTGACGCCGCTTGCGCCGGTGCATCTTGCCGGCCTGCGAAAAACGGATGGCGTTCTCATCAGCTGGAAACGCCGGGGGCGGATGGACGCCGATGGCTGGGACGCAAGCGAGATTCCGCTGGATGAAGCTTTCGAACGTTATCGGGTGGAGGTGCTGGACGGCGACGAGGTGCGGCGTACCGCCGACGTCTCGGAACCCCTCTGGTTTTATCCAGCAACAGCCGAACTCACAGATTTTCCGGCGCTGCGGGATCACATTTCCGTGCGAGTCCGCCAGCTCGGCCGCGCGGTGCCCCTGGGAGTGGCGGCACAGGCCGTTCTCCCGCTTTCATAAATGCCTGAAAACAAAGCAAAGGACGACAAGATGGACAGTACCAAACCGTGGTATCAATCCCGCACGATATGGGGCGCGCTGATTGCGGTCTTCGCCCCGCTTTTCACCATTGCCGGCTTTGATCTGCCCGCCGGACTTCACGGTGAGCTGGCCGACGGCCTGATGACCGTGGCCGGCGGAATTGGCGGTCTCATCGCGCTTTACGGCCGCCTTTCGGCGACCCGTGCGATCCGCTGACGCAGCCCGCGCAAGCGCCGCTCCCGTTCCGTCTTCCCGCTGCGGGGGCGGCATTCATTTGCCATTCAGACGCTTTGCGCTACATATTCGGTCACAATACGGTTCAAGACGCACCCGTTTTTTTTGTGGAAGTTTGTAGAATGGCATCACCTCTCATCATCGCGACGCTTGCAGCCGGGCTTTCCGGTTTCACGGCGCCCGAGGCTGATTTGCAGGGCCACTACATTCTCGCTGCCAGCGACTGCGGCGCGGCCGTGGCCCGCGTTGTACGCGAAACCGGCGGCCAGCTTCTTTCTGTCTATCCTTCCGGCGACGGTCAGTCCTGTGTCGTCACCGTTCTCGTCCAGGGAAATGGCGAGCGCCCGCGCAAGGTGACGATGCGCGTGCCGATGTAGCTTGCCCGCATCGCCGAAATATCGGAAAACGATCCGAGACATCTAGCATGACCGGCCACGCACGCGGGCCGGGAACAGGAAAGGGCGGACAATGCGTATTCTCGTTGTTGAGGACGATGCCAATCTCAATCGTCAGCTGACCGATGCTCTCAAGGAGGCCGGTTATGTCGTCGATCAGGCATTCGACGGCGAGGAAGGCCATTATCTCGGTGACACCGAGCCCTATGACGCCATCGTTCTTGATATCGGCCTGCCGCAACTCGATGGCATCACCGTCGTCGAAAAATGGCGCGCGGCCGGAAAGGCCATGCCTGTTCTCATCCTGACCGCCCGCGACCGCTGGAGCGACAAGGTGGCGGGCATCGACGCCGGCGCCGATGACTATGTGACGAAGCCTTTCCATGTCGAGGAAGTTCTTGCCCGCGTGCGCGCGCTCATCCGCCGCGCGGCCGGCCACGCTTCTTCCGAACTCGTCTGCGGCCCGGTCCGGCTCGACACAAAGTCCTCCAAGGCGACCGTCAACGGCACGACGCTGAAACTCACCTCGCACGAGTTCCGGCTCCTGTCCTATCTCATGCATCACATGGGTGAGGTCGTATCGCGCACGGAGCTGGTCGAGCATATGTACGATCAGGATTTCGACCGCGATTCCAACACGATCGAGGTATTTGTCGGACGTCTTCGCAAGAAGCTCGGGGTTGATCTGATCGAGACGATCCGTGGTCTCGGTTACCGGATGCAAGCGCCGGCAGATGCGAAGTAATTCTCTCACCGCCCGCGTCCTGCTGCTCGCCTCGCTCTGGTCGGTGCTGGCGCTGGTGGTGATCGCCGTCGTGATCTCGACGCTTTACCGCCAGGGCGTGGAGCGCAGCTTCACCGATCTTCTCAGGGCACAGCTCTATAACGTCATCAATTCCGTGACGATTTCCAACGAAAATACGTTGGCCGGCAGCCCGCAGCTTGGCGATCTGCGCTTTTCGCAGCCCGATACCGGCTGGTACTGGGTTGTCGAGCCGCTCGGAAATTTCCAGACCGCGCCGCTGGTCTCTTCCTCGCTCGGCGTTTCCACCCTTCCGGTGCCGAGCATTCTCGACGCCCCCTTCGACAACCGCTACGAGCGCTTTTATGCCGTCACCGACGAGGCCGGCAATCAGGTGCGGGTGGCGGAAACCGAAGTCGTGCTGGATGGCGAGGGGCGTGCAGCGCGTTTCCGTGTCTCCGGCAATCTGAACGTCGTGGAAGACGATGTGCGGGACTTCTCCAACAGCCTCTATCTGGCGCTTGCCGTTTTTGGTGTCGGAAGTCTTGTCGTCAATGGTCTTGCCATTCTCTACAGTCTGCGGCCGCTCGATCAGGCTCGCGTCGCACTTGGCAAGATCAGGGGCGGAGAGGCGGTAAGCCTCGAAGGCGAATTCCCGCGCGAAATTCAGCCGCTCGCCAACGAGGTCAACGCACTGATCGATAGCAACCGAAGGCTTGTGGAGCGCGCGCGCATGCAGGTCGGCAATCTCGCCCATTCACTGAAGACGCCGATTGCCGTTCTCCTGAACGAAGCCCGCACGCTCGATCCGCAGCACGGCGATCTGGTGCGGGCGCAGGCGGACGCCATGCAGGCGCAGGTGCAATCCTATCTCTCCCGCGCCCGCATCGCCGCCCAGCGCGGCTCCATCCTTGCCCGCGTGGAGGCCGAACCGGCGCTGGAACGGCTGGTGCGCGTCATGCGCCGCCTGAACCCCGACAAGCAGTTCGTGCTGAATTTCGAGCAACCGGGCGCGGTACTCGGCATGGAGCAGCAGGATCTGGAAGAGGTCGTCGGCAATCTTCTCGAAAATGCCGCGCGTTTTGCACAGACGCGTGTGGTCATTACGCTGGCGACCGGTACGCACCCATCCTCCGACGCCGAAATCGCCCGTCGCGCCTGGGTGGAGCTGACGGTGGAGGATGATGGGCCGGGACTTGAGCCGGAACAGATCAGCGAAGCGATGAAGCGTGGGCGGCGATTGGATGAGAGCCGCCCCGGCACGGGCCTCGGATTGTCGATCGTTTCAGAGGTGGTGTCAGAGTACCATGGCCGCTTTTCGCTGTCGCGCAGCGCCATCGGCGGGTTGAAGGCAGATCTGATTTTGCCCGGCCTTTCGAAAGAGCTTGCGTGAGCCGAGAAAAAAGGCAAGAAATTCAACGCTGGTATATTGATGCAATGCGGTAGGAAAGAGGACAGGGTTTGGTTGACGTGTATGATGGCTGCCGCTCCGTGACGATGCGTTCGCTGGTGTCACGCCCGGCACTTCTCTCGATCCTGTGCGTTTCCATGCTGAGCGCCTGCACCACCACCGGCACCCGCCCGGCAGGCGGCGGTCTTTTCGGCCGTTCGTCACAGCCCTCCACGCCCTTCCTTGCCAATCTGGAAGGCGGCATTGTCGGGCGAAGCGGCGTGCAGCTTGACAGGGGTGACCAGACAAAGGCGCTGGAGGCCGAATATAAGGCGCTGGAAACGGCCCCGGTCGGCACGCCTGTCACCTGGACGGGCGATGACGCCAGGGGCCAGGTGGTCGCCAATGCGCCCTATCAGGTTGGCAACCAGAACTGCCGGCAATATTCGCACACCCTGACGGTAGACGGACGCGAAACCCGGGCGCGTGGCGCAGCCTGCCGCAATGCCGATGGAAGCTGGTCGCCGCTGACATAACCGGTTTGACGCAAATCAAGGTCACGGGCCCTTTGCGATGACAAGAGAGGCATGGCGGTGCAGCCGGGGGAACGGCCTGCGGTGCGGCGTGATGTCTCAAATTCGCGTCATCCCTGCGCTTCATGTTTCCATGTGCCGCGCATTCGAGTAATTGAGCCTTATGTTCTGGATTGTCGTTGCGATATTGACGGCGGCTGTTGCCATCGTCCTGATGTACCCGCTGATGCGGAAGACCGAGGCGCCGCAGACGCGCCGTGACGGTGAGGTTGCCGTTTATCGTGACCAGCTGGCCGAACTGGACCGCGAGCGCGCCGCCGGCCTGATCGGGCAGACCGAGGCGGATTATGCCCGCGCCGAAATCGGCCGCCGTCTGCTTGCCGCCGCCGAAGCGGAAGAGCAACCCGGCAAGGAAACCCGGCCGCGCCGGCACAATCTCGCCGCCAGCCTGATCACCATTCTGTTGCCGGCGCTGGGTCTCTGTCTTTACATCTGGAACGGCAGTCCGGAGGTGCCGGACATGCCGCTCGAGGCACGCCTTGAAAAGCCCGGCAACGACATGAATCTGCTGGTCGCAAGGGCCGAAAGGCATCTGGCGCAGAACCCGGATGATGGCGCGGGCTGGGACATTCTGGCGCCGATCTATTTCAAGATGCAGCGGCTTGGCGACGCCGAGCTCGCCTATCGCAATGCGCTTCGCATTCTGGGCCCGAGCGCCGAACGATTGACGGGCCTTGGCGAAACGCTCGTGGCCGGCAATGACGGTATCGTCATCGAGGCGGCGCGGGATGCATTTGCCGAGGCGGAAAAGCTTAAACCCGGCAACCCGCGTGCCCGTTTCTATCTCGCGCTGTCGCTGGAACAGGCCGGCGAGGCGGAGGAAGCACGCGCGGCCTTCACTCAGCTGGCGGCAGACGCCCCGGCTGGCGCGCCATGGCTGCCCCTGGTGCGCGAGCATATTGCCCGGACTGGCGGCGAAACGAAACCTGCCGCACCCGGCCCGACGACCGAGGACATGGCGGCGGCAAAAGACATGACGGCGACCGACCGGCAGGCGATGATTGAAGGTATGGTGGCGAGCCTCGACGCCAAGCTGAAGGATAACCCGGCCGATTTCGAAGGGTGGATGCGGCTCGTGCGTGCCTATTCCGTGCTGAAGAACGAAGCCAAGGCCGGAGAGGCGCTGCGGGCGGGGCTGAAAGCTTTTCCGCCGGAGGGTGAGCAGGGCAGGCAGCTTCTGGCGCTGGCGAAGGAACTCGGCGTTTCCGCCGGACCGATCCGTGTGAACGGGAAACAGGATGCCGCGCCGCAGGGAGTGACACAATGACCCGCAAACAGAAACGACTCGCGATCATCGGCGGCGGCATGAGCTTCATCGTGGCGGCCGTGCTGCTGGTCATGTTCGCCTTCGGCCAGTCCATCGCCTATTTCTACATGCCGGCCGATCTGGAAAAAACGCCCGTCAACCCCGGCACGCGTATCCGCCTTGGCGGGCTGGTGGCGGAAGGGTCGATCAAGCGCGGCGAGGGCCGCACGGTGAGCTTCACGGTGACGGACGGCGAAGCGACTGTGCCGGTCAGCTATACCGGCATCCTGCCCGATCTCTTCCGCGAAGGGCAGGGCGTGGTGACCGAAGGCATGTTCGATGCCGCGACCCACGGTTTCGTGGCCGACAGCGTGCTTGCCAAACACGACGAGAACTACATGCCGAAGGAAGTTGCCGACCGGCTGAAGGACAAGGGTCTGTGGCAGCAAGGCGCAGAGGGAGAGAAACCCGCGGCCGCAACGCCGGCCGCCGGCACGGCTTCGACTGACAAGACCGGAGCAACCAAATGATCAACGAGATCGGCCATTACGTTCTGGTCCTGGCGCTTGGCGTGGGGCTGATCGTGTCCACGCTGCCAGTCATCGGCGCGCGCCGCAACGACCGGGCGCTAATGGACATCGCTTCGCTCGGCTCGGTGCTGATGTTCCTGCTCGTTGGTTTGTCCTTTGCGGCGCTGACGCGGGCCTATGCCGTCTCGGATTTTTCCGTGCGCAACGTCTGGGAAAACTCCCATTCGCTGATGCCGATGATCTACAAGCTGACCGGTGTATGGGGCAATCACGAAGGCTCCATGCTGCTTTGGCTGCTCATCCTCGTGTTTTTCAGCGCGCTCGTCGCCACCTTCGGCCGCAACCTGCCGGAAACGCTCAAAGCCAATGTTCTTGCCGTGCAGGCATGGATTTCCGTCGCCTTCCTGCTGTTCATCCTGCTCACCTCCAATCCGTTTCTGCGGCTGGAGCCGGTGCCGGCCGAAGGGCAGGATCTGAACCCCATCCTTCAGGATTTCGGCCTCGCCATTCATCCGCCGCTGCTTTACCTCGGTTATGTCGGCTTTTCCGTCTGCTTCTCCTTCGCCGTTGCCGCATTGCTGGAAGGCCGTATCGATGCCGCCTGGGCGCGGTGGGTGCGGCCATGGACGCTCGCCGCCTGGACCTTCCTGACCGCCGGCATCTCCATGGGTTCCTACTGGGCCTATTACGAACTCGGCTGGGGCGGCTGGTGGTTCTGGGACCCGGTGGAAAACGCCTCCTTCATGCCGTGGCTTGCCGGCACCGCGCTGCTGCATTCGGCGCTGGTCATGGAAAAGCGCGAGGCGCTGAAAATCTGGACCGTGCTTCTGGCGATCATGACCTTTTCGCTCTCGCTGCTCGGCACCTTCCTCGTTCGCTCCGGTGTTCTCACCTCCGTGCATGCCTTCGCCACCGATCCGAGCCGCGGCATCTTCATTCTCGGCATTCTGACCGTCTTCATCGGCGGCGCCTTCGCGCTCTTTGCATGGCGTGCGCCGTCGCTCAAAGCCGGCGGGCTATTTGCGCCGATTTCGCGTGAGGGATCGCTGGTTCTCAACAACCTGATCCTGACGGTCTCCACCGCGACCGTGCTGATCGGCACGCTCTATCCGCTCATTCTGGAAACGCTGACAGGCGAAAAAATCTCGGTCGGCGCGCCTTTCTTCAATCTCACCTTCGGCCTCCTGATGATCCCGATCCTGATCGTCACCCCGTTTGGGCCGATGCTCGCCTGGAAACGCGGCGATCTCCTGGGCGCATTCCAGCGGCTCTATGTGGCGGCGGCGCTCGCCGCTCTGGCGGGACTGACGCTCTGGTACATTGAAAATGGCGGCCCGGTACTGGCCGCACTCGGCATCGCTGCCGGTTTCTGGCTGATCCTCGGCGCATTTGCCGATCTCTGGTATCGCGCCAATTTCGGCAAGCTCGCTTTCGGTATTGCGTTTCGCCGCCTCAAAGGCCTGCCGCGCTCGGCCTTCGGCACGGCGCTGGCGCATATGGGTCTTGGAATCACCGTTCTCGGCATCGTCATCGTCACCACCTATGAGACCGAGACCGTGCTGGAAATGAAAGAGGGCATGGCGGCGGAAGCGGGCGGCTACAGCCTGACCTTCGACGGCATCCGCCACGCCGTCGGACCGAACTTCACCGAGGATCGCGGCCATTTCACCGTGCGCAAGGCAGGCGTGGAAGTTGCGGATGTCTGGTCGTCCAAGCGGCTTTACACGGCCCGGCGCATGCCGACGACGGAAGCCGGCATCCTGACCTTCGGTCTCAGCCAGCTCTATGTCTCGCTTGGTGACCCCATGGCCGATGGCGGCATGGTGGTGCGCATCTGGTGGAAACCCTTCATCCTGTGCATCTGGGGCGGCACGCTGTTCATGATGGCGGGCGGGTTCATTTCTCTCTCGGACAGGCGATTGAGAGTGGGGGCGCCGAATCGCAAGGCGAAGCCGGCGCAGGCTGCAATGCCGGAGGCGGCGGAATGAGTGTGGAGCGTGCGGCAGGTTTCTTCTCCCCCACGGGAAGAAGTGCCGAGCAAAGCGAGGCGATGAGGGGGAAGCCGCATACACTGAGAGTTATGGCTGGCGTGGGCCCCCTCATCCGACCCTTCGGGCCACCTTCTCCCCGGCGGGGAGAAGAAATGCGCCGCACTCTTTCGGGATTGCCTCGGATGCTGGCGGGTTTTCTGCTTCTCTTCGCTGTGCTTGTCTCAGCATTTCCCGCTTCCGCCTTCAATCCGGACGAGGTGCTGAAGGACCCCGCGCTGGAGCAGCGCGCTCGCAACCTCACGTCTCAGCTTCGCTGCATGGTATGCCAGAACCAGTCGATCGATGACAGCAACGCCGAACTGGCGCGTGACCTGCGCGTTCTGGTGCGCGAACGGCTGGTCGAGGGTGACAGCGATAAGGCGGTCATCGATTATGTCGTGTCGCGCTATGGCGAATTCGTGCTTCTCAAACCGCGCCTCAGCCTGCGCACCGTGCTTTTGTGGGGCGCACCCATCGGCCTCACGCTTGTGGGAATTTTCGCCGTCTTCGTCTTTTCGCGTCGCCGCGCCACCCTTGAACAGCCACAAAAACTGAGCGCGGATGAAGAAGAAAGAATTCGCAACCTCATTGAAAAATAATTGTTTTTCATTTTTTCCCACGGTTCTTTTTCAACATTACGGATTTTTCATTCCTCAGACACTTCGCCGTAAGGTGTCGCCTCCTATATCTTCATCATCCACCGCTTCCCCGGTCACACGGGTTCCAGTCTGAATGAAGAAAGAAGGTACACCATGTCTCATTCGCAAAACGGCCATTCCTCGCTGAAGACAGCCCTGAAGGCCACGACGGTTGGCGGCCTTGCGGCGCTGATGCTTTCCACCGGCATTGCCGCACCTATCCTCCACTCTTTTGCCGCCCCCGTCGAGGTGACTGCGCCGCAGGTTCCGAGCTTCGCCAATGTGGTCGATGCGGTGTCGCCCGCCGTCGTCTCCGTTCGCGTTCAGTCGAACGTGCAGCCCGCTTCCGATGATTCCAGCAATTTCTCCTTTAATTTCGGTGGCCGTGGCCTTGACCAGCTTCCGGATGACCATCCGCTCAAGCGCTTCTTCAAGGAATTCGGCGGCCCGAACCAGGATCGCTCCGACCGCGGCCCCAATCGCCACCGTGACGGCAAGGGTCCGCTGCGCCCCGTCGCTCAGGGCTCCGGCTTCTTCATTTCCGAAGATGGTTACATCGTCACCAACAACCACGTCGTCGATGACGGCTCCGCCTATACGATCGTGATGAATGACGGCACCGAACTCGACGCCAAGCTCGTCGGCCGCGATCCGCGCACCGATCTGGCGCTCCTCAAGGTCGATGTGAACCGCAAGTTCACCTACGTTCAGTTTGCCGATGACAGCAAGATCCGCGTCGGTGACTGGGTCGTCGCCGTTGGCAACCCCTTCGGCCTTGGCGGCACGGTGACTTCCGGCATTATCTCGGCCCGTGGCCGTGATATCGGCTCCGGCCCCTATGACGACTACCTGCAGATCGACGCCGCCGTGAACCGCGGCAACTCGGGCGGTCCCGCCTTCAACCTCAACGGTGAAGTGGTTGGCATCAACACCGCCATCTTCTCGCCCTCGGGCGGCAATGTCGGCATCGCCTTCGCCATTCCGGCATCGGTCGCCAAGGACGTGATCGCCGACCTGCAGAAGGACGGCAAGGTAGAGCGCGGCTGGCTCGGCGTGCAGATCCAGCCCGTCAGCAAGGACATCGCCGAATCGCTCGGCCTTTCCGAAGCCAAGGGCGCTCTGGTCGTTTCGCCGCAGTCCGGCTCGCCGGGCGACAAGGCAGGCATCAAGCAGGGTGACATCATCACCGCCGTCAACGGCGAACCCGTCAAGGATGCCCGCGACCTGTCACGCCGCATCGGCGGCATGGCGCCGAACAGCAAGGTGGAAATCTCGCTGTGGCGCGGTGGCAAGTCTCAGTCGGTCACGGTGACGCTCGGTGATCTCGCCAGCGACGATGCCTCCAAGGCGACCCCGAGCCAGAACGACGACAAGGGCGGTCAGTCTTCCAGCGAGAAGGTGCTGTCCAGCCTCGGCCTGACGGTGGCCCCCGCCGATGACGGCAACGGGCTTGCCATCACCGATGTCGACCCTGACAGCGATGCCGCTGCCCGTGGCCTGAAGACGGGTGAGAAGATCACCTCGGTCAACAACCAGCAGGTCGCATCCGCCGCCGATATCGAGAAGATCCTCGAGCAGGCGAAAAAGGACGGACGCTCCAAGGCGCTGTTCCAGATCCAGACGGATGACGGCAGCCGCTTCATCGCCCTGGATATCGACCAGGGTTGATAGGCTGAAAGGCGATGCCGGTTCTTTCGGGAGCCGGCGTCGCTAAGGAATGTGTCTCGCCTATAGGACGAGGCAGAACATATGGAGTGAGCGCGTGCCACTTGTTTCTTCTCCCCGAGGGGGAGAAGGTCGCGGCGGCGGGATGAGGGGGCAAGGGTAGCGATAGACTGCGCGCTTGCCTCCTCATCCGACCCTTCGGGCCACCTTCTCCGCGGCGGGGAGAAGAAAGGACCCGCAACGCCGGTCCGGGCAGTATCGCGGAGGAAACCTCATGGAAAACAAGGTTCAGGAAATGTCTGTCGCATCTGTTTCCGGTTGTGCGGAAAAGGGCGAGGGCGCTATTGTCCCGCACATGAAGATTCTTGTCATTGAAGACGACCTCGAGGCTGCGGCCTATATGACCAAGGCGTTCCGCGAAGCCGGGATCGTCGCCGACCACGCCAGCGATGGTGAAAGCGGCCTGTTCATGGGCTGCGAGAATGTCTACGACGTCATGGTGATCGACCGGATGTTGCCGCGCCGCGACGGGCTTTCCGTCATCAGCGAACTGCGCCGCCGCGGCATCGAGACGCCGGTTCTTATCCTTTCGGCGCTGGGGCAGGTGGATGACCGCGTGACCGGCCTGCGTGCCGGCGGTGACGATTATCTGCCGAAACCCTATGCCTTCTCCGAACTGCTCGCCCGTATCGAAGTGCTTGGCCGCCGCAAGGGCAAGCCCGAGCAGGACATGATCTATCGCGTCGGCGATCTCGAGTTGGACCGCCTGTCCCACGATGTGCGCCGGGGTGGCAAGGAAATCCTCCTTCAGCCGCGCGAATTTCGCCTGCTGGAGTATCTGATGAAGAATGCCGGTCAGGTGGTGACCCGCACGATGCTTCTCGAAAATGTCTGGGATTACCATTTCGATCCGCAGACCAATGTCATCGACGTGCATGTTTCCCGCCTGCGCTCGAAGATCGAGAAGGACTTCGAGAAGCCGCTGCTGAAGACCATTCGCGGTGCGGGCTACATGATGAAGGACGAGGGCTGATTGCCGAAAATGGCCCGCCTCAGAATATTGTTCAGGTCGACAGCGGTGCGCCTTTCGGCGCTCTATATCCTGCTGTTTGCGCTCTGCGCGGCGTTCCTTGTTTTTTATGTCACTGCGCTTTCCGAAAGGCTGCTGAACCAGCAGACGCGTGACGCTGTGCTGCAGGAAGTCTCGGATGTGCAGCGCATCTATAATCGCGGCGGTATCAATCCGCTGCTGAGGATGATGGAGCGCCGTGCCCGCCAGCCGGGAGCGAGCCTTTACATCATCGCTGGGCCGAATGGTGAAATTCTGGCCGGCAACGTCGCCTCCGTGCAGCCCGGTGTTTTCGACAAGGAAGGCTGGACCGGCTTTCCCTTCCGTTATGAGCGTTATTCCGAGAGCGGCGACAGCGTGCAGCATCTTGCCACGGCCAATGTTTTCGTTCTGGACAACGGGCTGCGCATCCTGATCGGCCGCGACCTCGGTGAGCCGACCAAGTTCCGCGCCCTGGTGCGTAATGCCCTGATGGTGGCGCTCGCCATCATGAGCGGCGGCGCCCTGCTGATCTGGTTCGGCATCGGCCGCAATGCACTGAAACGCATCGACCGCATGTCGGCGGCAACCAAGAAGATCATGGCCGGCGACCTTTCGCAGCGTCTGCCGCAGGGCCGCTCCGGCGATGAGTTCGACAGGCTGTCCGGCTCGCTTAACGCCATGCTGGGCCGCATCGAGAAGCTGAATGAAGGCCTGCGGCAGGTTTCCGACAATATCGCCCATGACCTGAAGACGCCGCTGACGCGCCTGCGCAACAAGGCCGCCGCGGCACTGGACGATGATGATGAAACGAAACGCCGCGCAGCCCTTGAAGGCATTATCGCCGAGTCCGACCAGCTCATCCGCACTTTCAATGCGCTGCTGATGATTTCCCGTGTCGAGGCCGGTTCCATCGCCGCCGAAATGACTGAAGTGGACGTCTCGGCGATTGCCGAAGACAGCGCCGAACTCTACGAGCCGGTGGCCGAGGATGCGGGGCTCGCGCTGGAAACCGAAATCGAACAGGGCCTCATCGTCAAGGGCAACCGCGAATTGATCGGCCAGGCGCTTTCGAACCTGATAGACAACGCCATGAAATATGCCTGCGAAGGCGAGGGTGACAAAAAACTCGTCGTTCGTCTGGCAAAGGCCCCTGGCGCAATCCTGCTTTCCGTTGCCGATAATGGTCCCGGTATTCCTGCCGACAAGCGCGGCGAGGTGCTGAAACGCTTCGTGCGGCTGGATGAAAGCCGCTCCAAGCCCGGCACGGGCCTTGGCCTGTCGCTGGTGGAGGCGGTGATGGAACTGCATGGCGGGTCGCTGGAGCTTTCGGACACCGACGCCTCCAACACCGCCTGCCCGGGGCTGACAGTCTCCATGGTTTTTCCAGACAATAGCCGCTGAAGAGAGCCGGCGAGCGTATTCCGGCGGGGAGTTGTGCCCCGCCAGACGACAATCCTCGCGTTAGAACGTGTAGGCCAGGCCCACCATTGCAAACGGCTGGATATCTTTTTTGGACAGCGGGCTGTCCTTGGCATCGCCCAGCAGGAAACCGACGCCTCCGGTGCCGGTGATCGACCAGTTCTCGGTCATCAGGTAGGTGACGGAGGCGCTGGCGTCGACGCGCTTGAAGCCGGATTTGGCGTCGAAGCGACGCAGGCCCGAACGGGCGGATTGCGCCGAGGTCACACCGAAATAGGATTTCATGTGCTTGTCGTCAGCCCAGGTGGCGGAGAGGTCCGCTCCGAGGATGAACTGGTCGACCTTATGGGAAACGCTGGCGCCGATCGTGGCTGTCAGGCCCTCGCTGCCATTGATGGTCTTGTCGACCTTGGCGTAGATTTCGAAGGGTTCAGCGTCATAGGCGATAACGCCGCCAATGACGCCGCCTGCCTTGATATCGCCCATCCCGCGCAGGTTTTTCCTGTCGTCCTTTTCCTTGCGCCCGGGCTCCCAGCCGCCTTTCACTCCCAGCCGGAAACCGTTGCTGTTCAGCAGGTTGACGGTGACGCCGCTGAAATCAATGCTCAACATGTCCCCATAGGCGACGGAGACCAGCGGCACGGCGCCGGCCTCCAGCTTGTCCGACCCCTCATATTTCGGGGCATAGGCGGCGCCGACACCGAGCGTGATTTTCCAGTCGCCGGAACTGCTGTAGCGGGAATTATCGAAACCGGCCTGCGGATCGGCCATGCGGTCCGATTTGCCCATATCGGCGGCGAAAACCGGCGCGTAGACCGCTTGTGCCACCGGCAGCGCCGTCAGGCAAAGCGCCATGGCGCACAGGCTCTTTTGCCATTTCATTGTAAAAATCTGTTTCATGATCATATCCGTTGCAGCACCGCGTGTTTGAAAACCGGGGAGTCGGGTTTCGTTGAGGAGAACGCTACGTGGGCACAATTGCGGAGACATTACGCGGCATTGCGATGTGCCGGCGAAACCGTGGTCGCGCCAGCAGGGTTTCGGAAAATTCGGCAAAAGCGGTTTTCCTGATCGCAAAGCGCGCCGCATTTGTTACAAGGCAGGTGATATGTGCCTGCAGGCTTCGGTGATGCAACGGCAGGATGGCTAGCGTGGGGAGAGCGGCCCGTCCTGAAAATCCGGTATGGCCGAAGGACAAACGGGCTCGGGAGAGGGAGAGAAGCATTGACGAAACCGGAAAGCGCCGAAAGGCGGCTGAACGACGTGCTGGCGGGCGTGATCCGCCCCTATACGCAGACCGAGCTGAAATCCGTGCTCTCCACTCTGAAAGACATCGGCAGAATCGAGCCGGCGGTGGCCGCGCTGCTTGCCGACGAAAGCGCCCTGAAAGACTTCGTTGCCGCGGCCTTCACGCTCTCCCCCTACCTGCGCGACATGGCGGCGGCCGATGAGGGGCTGTTGTCACTGGCCATTTCAAAACCTCTGGAGCCACTGCTCGCCGATCTCGTGCGTCAGGCGCGCGATTGCTGGAAACCGGGAGAGGACGGCGGCATACCGAGCGAAAACGAGGTAATGTCGAGGCTCCGGATCGCCAAACGGCGGCTCTCCTTCGTCGCGGCACTTGCCGATCTCGCCCGTATCTTCACTGCGCGTGACACGACCCGCTGGCTGAGCGACATGGCGGATGCAGCACTCTCCGCTGCCATCGATCACCTTCTGCTGTCGGCCCATGAGAGTGGCAAGCTGAAACTGAAGGATGTTGCCGCCCCCAGCGAAGGATCGGGCCTCATCGTGCTCGGCATGGGTAAGCTCGGTGCCCGCGAACTCAACTATTCCTCCGATATCGACGCCGTGGTGTTTTTCGAACCCTCCGCCGGGATCATGGACGACCCCTATGACGCGACGGAGAATTTCGGACGCATGATGCGCCGTCTGGTCCGCATCATGCAGGAGCGCACGGCCGATGGTTATGTCTTCCGCACCGATCTGCGGCTGCGGCCAGACCCGGGCTCCACACCGCTCGCCATCCCCGTGGAAGCGGCCCTGCTTTATTACGAGGGCAGGGGCCAGAACTGGGAGCGCGCTGCCTATATCAAGGCACGGCCGGTGGCGGGTGATATCAAGGCGGGTGAGAATTTCCTGCGCGAGCTCACGCCCTTCATCTTCCGCAAATATCTCGATTATGCGGCGATTGCCGATATTCATTCCATCAAGCGGCAGATCCACGCCCATAAGGGCCACGGCGCGATTGCGGTGAAGGGCCACAATGTCAAGCTCGGGCGCGGCGGCATCCGCGAGATCGAGTTTTTCGCCCAGACGCAGCAGCTGATCGCCGGCGGCCGAATGCCGGCGCTGCGGGTGCGCGCAACGCAGGAGGCGCTGGCGGCGCTGACCGAGGCGAAATGGATCGACGCCGAGACCCGTGACAGCCTGACGGATGCCTATTGGTTCCTTCGCGAGGTGGAACATCGCATCCAGATGGTGCGCGATGAGCAGACCCATGTGCTGCCCGATACCGAAGCCGAACTGAAGCGCATCGCCTTCATGCTGGGTTTCGAGGATACCAAGGCCTTCTCGGAAAAGCTGGAAGAGGTGCTGCGGCTGGTGGAGCGGCGTTATTCGGCGCTGTTCGAACAGGAAGTGAAACTGTCAGGCGAGGCCGGCAATCTGGTGTTCACCGGTCAGAAGGACGATCCCGATACGTTAAAGACGCTCTCCGCCCTCGGTTTCGAGCGGCCGGAGGATATCTCCCGCGTCATCCGCACCTGGCACAATGGCCGTTACCGGGCGACGCAGTCGGTCGAGGCCCGCGAGCGGCTGACGGAATTGACGCCGGACCTGCTGCGCGCCTTTGGTGAGAGCAAGCGGGCCGACGAGGCGCTGCTGCGCTTTGACAATTTCCTCTCCGGCCTGCCGGCAGGCATCCAGCTTTTCTCGCTGCTCGGCAACAACCCGGCGCTGCTCGACCTGCTGGTAACGATCATGTCCTCCGCGCCGCGTCTGGCCGAAATCATCGCCGCCCGCCCGCATGTCTTTGACGGCATGCTGGACCCGGCTTTGATGAGCGACATCCCGACACGCGATTATCTCGCTCACCGCATGGGCAGTTTCCTCTCCAATGCCCGCCATTACGAGGATATTCTCGACCGGCTGCGTATCTTTGCCGCCGAGCAGCGCTTCCTCATCGGCGTGAGGCTTCTGACCGGCGCGATCCGTGGCGAAGTCGCCGCCCGTGCTTTCACCCATCTTGCCGATCTGGTGATCGAGGCGGCGTTGAATGCGGTGCTGGCGGAGATGGAGGCGGCACATGGGCCCTATCCCGGCGGCCGTGTCGCCGTGATGGGAATGGGCAAGCTCGGCTCCTTCGAGCTGACGGCCGGATCGGATGTCGATCTCATCCTGCTTTACGATTATGATGATGCCGCCCATGAATCGACCGGCGCAAAACCGCTCGATGTGGTGCGTTATTTCACCCGCGTCACCCAGCGGTTGATTGCCGCCCTGTCGGCCCCGACGGCAGAAGGCGTGCTTTACGAGGTCGACATGCGGCTTCGCCCCTCCGGCAACAAGGGGCCGGTGGCGACCCGCATTTCCGCCTTCGAAAAATACCAGCGTGAGGAGGCCTGGACCTGGGAACACATGGCGCTGTCGCGCGCCCGCCTGATCTGCGGCGATGCCTCGCTGATGGAAGATGCGCGCCGCATCATTGCTTCCGTCCTGTCGCAAAAGCGGGATGTGGCCAAGGTCTCGGCCGATGTGCTGGAAATGCGCAGCCTCATCGAGCAGGAAAAACCGCCGGAAAATAATTGGGACTTCAAGCTCATCAATGGCGGCCTGATCGACCTCGAATTCATCGCCCAAAATCTGGCGCTGGTAGGGCCTGCGAAGGGGCTTGCCGCGCACGAACCGGGGCGCAACACGGCAGAAGCGCTCCAGGCGCTCGCCGCTCCGGTCATGGAGCCGCAGGCCCTCGATGACTGCATGGCGGCGATGGGGCTTTATACCGAGATATCGCAGATCGTAAGGCTGTGCATCGACGGCACGTTCAACCCCAAGGAAGCGCCGGCGGGATTGATCGATCTTGTGTGCCGGGCAGGTAATTGCCCTGACATTTCCACGCTTGAGGGAGAGGTGAAGCGGTTATCCAAGGCGGTGCGGAAGGCGTTTGTGGCGGTGGTGAAGAACGGGTGATGTGGTGGGTGTGGCGTGCGCCATTTGCGCTGGTGAGTCTGGCTTCACCCCCCTCTGTCCTGCCGGACATCTCCCCCTCAAGGGGGGAGATCGGCAGGACGCCCTCTCGCCACTTCATCCTTGACCGTTGAGATGGTCGAAAGCTGGCCTCATATCGATCTCCCCCCTTGAGGGGGAGATGTCCGGCAGGACAGAGGGGGGTGTCGCGCATTCGACCTTAACGTATCGCAGCACATTCAGCGCGTCCGACGCCCAACTCAATGCACCGTCCCACAAACCCCCGCCGCATGCGGAATAATAATCGTCACCACCGTGCCACGCCCCTCACAGGAACGAATTTTCATCGTTCCGCCATGCAGCTTCACCAGCGAGCGGGAAATCGCAAGCCCGAGACCGGAGCCGCCCTGGCTCTTGGCATATTGGCTCTGCACCTGCTCAAAGGGCTGACCGATCTTTTCCAGCGCCTGTGTCGGAATGCCGATACCGGTGTCGGCGATGGTGAGGATCATCGCAGCCTCATGCACATGGGTGCGCAGCGCAATGCTGCCGCCGTCGCCGGTGAATTTCACGGCATTGGAGAGCAGGTTGAGCATGATCTGCTTCATGGCGCGGCGGTCGCCCTGCATGGTGAGGCCGGCGCAGACCTTCTGCTGCACGGTGATGTTCTTCTGTTCGGCCTGGATGGCGGTCAGACGCAGCGTTTCTTCGATCAGCGGCGCGAGATCGATGGTCTCGCGGTTGATGCGCATATGGCCCGCCTCAATCTTCGACATGTCGAGAATATCGTTGATGACGTTGAGCAGATGTTTGCCACTGTCATGGATGTCGCGCGCATATTCGGAATATTTGGGAGAACCCACGGGGCCGAACATCTCGTTTAGCAGTATTTCGGAGAAGCCGAGGATGGCGTTGAGCGGCGTGCGCAGCTCATGGCTCATATTGGCAAGGAATTCCGATTTCGCCCGGTTGGCGGCCTGGGCGCGCTCTTTTTCGGCAACGTAGTTGGCGTTGGCGTCAGAAAGCTCGGTCTTCTGGCGCTCCAGCTTGTGCTGCGAGGCGGAGAGATCGCCGATGGTGGCCATCAGTCGCCGCTCGGAATCGCGCAGCCGTTCCTGGTGGCGCTTCAGAAGCGTGATGTCGGTGCCGACTGAGACGAGGCCGCCATCGCGGGTGCGGCGTTCGTTGATCTGCAGCCAGCGATCGTCGGCAAGCTGCACCTCCGTGGTGCGGGACAGGCCGGACTGATCGGGATCGGCAACGCGACGTTCGACGACCGGCCGGGCTGCTGCGGCATAAACCGTGGATTTCTCCGTGCCTGCCACCAGCACGCTGTCCGGCAGGCCATAGGCCTTCTGGTAATGGGTGTTGCACATGACGAGACGGTCGTTCTTGTCCCACAGCACGAAAGCTTCGGACGTGGATTCGATGGCGTCGGCGAGGCGCTGGTCGGCCTCGGCATAGCGCTGCGCAAGGCGGTGCTGTTCGGTGACATCCATGGCAATGCCGATGACGCGCGGCCCATTATTGGTGCGGATGACCTGGGCGCGGGCGCGCAACCAGACATAATGGCCCTTGGTGTGGCGCATGCGGAAGATCTGGTCGATCTGGCGCAGGTTGCCGCAGCCGACAGCCCGGGCGAGCTCATAGAGATTGCCGTCTTCGGAATGCATCATTCGCGCCGCATCGGAGAAGGAGAGCGGTGTCGCCCTGGGCGGCATACCGAGAATCTCGTAAAGCGAACCGGACCAGAACATGCGCCGGGTGGAAAGGTCGAAATCCCACAGGCCGCAACGGCCGCGCGAGAGCGCCGTCTCCACCCGCAGGTTGGATTCGGCGAAGATGTCGTCGGCATCGCGGGCGCGCTTCACCTGCATGTAATAGGCATAGAGCACCACGAGCAGGATGGAGGAAATGCCCGCGAACAGCGT
This sequence comes from Agrobacterium sp. FDAARGOS_525, assembly GCF_003938925.1. Taxonomy (NCBI): domain Bacteria; kingdom Pseudomonadati; phylum Pseudomonadota; class Alphaproteobacteria; order Hyphomicrobiales; family Rhizobiaceae; genus Agrobacterium; species Agrobacterium sp. FDAARGOS_525. The sequence continues at coordinate 2,102,019 of NZ_RKIU01000003.1, forward strand.
GACATTCATGGCGATTTCGCTGCGCCAGAACGAGCGGATCGGCTGCAGCGACCGCGCCGCGATGACCATGGCACCATCGTTTCCGAAGGGGATCATCGTCGCGTAATGCTGCTGGCCGTCTATATTGGTCTCGATGGTTCCGGGAGCGCCGGGAAAACGCTGCACGATGGCGATTTCCGGCAGCAGGGCAGGCAGGGAGGTGCCAATGTAAAGCATTGCCTCCTTGCCGGAACCGGCAAAAATACGACCGTTGCTGCCCGACAGCAGCACCATGGTGCCATCGGCAAGACTTCCCTGCGGCAACGCGGCGACAAGGCTTGCCTCGGCGCGGGTGCGGTCCTGCGAGGTGAAAACAGTGCCGTCGTTCAGCAGGGCCGCCTTGGCGGTCAGCGCCGTCAAAGCCGTGGAGTGGCGGGCGGCTTCTTCCATGCGGCTGTATTCGGCGACGATGCCCAGCATGCGCGAGGCCGCCACGACCACCAGAAATGCGAGGATGAGAATGGGAATGAGGCGCTTCAGCAGGGTCTCGACCTGCGGCATGGGCCGTTCCGCGCCGCTCATCAAACCCATCAGGTCACTGGAAAGCTTTTCGCCCCAGGCCGCCAGATCAGAAAATTTGGCATACGGCCGCTCATCGCCCGCAGTCGCCCGCCGCACGTTCGTCATTGTCCCGCCTTTTAGATGTCCCCGTGATTCGAAGCGCCGCCGCTCGAATATCTCTAATGAATCAAATGCGATTCGCCCTGTCCAGAGGCAAAAGTTAAAAGAATTTTAACCCCTTGAACCGACTCCGTATTTTTTCGGGACAGTCTGCTTCCGCTTCGGCAAAAGCGGGATTCATGAAGAAATACAGTGAGCCAGCGCTTCAATTCCGGCTGCTTGGGAATGCCGCGTGTAACGTTTCAGGCTCCGTCGAAGGCATCGAGAGCAGGACCAAGCGCGCTGATCACGCCATTTCCGGCGGCAGGAAGACCGGTGAGCACCGCGCTGATGATATCGTCACGGCTCGCACCGTGGGACTTGGCTTCCATCACATGAAAACCGATGCCGCTTTCCAGGCGGAGGGCGGCAAGAATGCCGATGTAGATCAGGCTCTGTGTCTTCACGTCGAGCGTGGACGCGGCCCCGAGAGCCTGCACGGCCTGAAACCACGCCGCCTTATGGTCTGGAGCATCGCTGATGAAACGCTGAAACGAAGCGCTTGTTCTGGACATATCCGTCATCTGAGGTTCCTGTCTGATCCCGGGCCAACCGCGGCCCTTCGCACGAAAGATGCTGCATGATGCACGACGCCGCCTTGATGGAAATCAAGACGGCGTCGCGGAATGGGTCGGAATGTCGGAGCGTCGGCGGAAAGTCAGCCCTTCAGGATACGCCCGACGATATCGCTCACATCCGTCGAGAGGCCTTTCGCCTCGGCAATGGTGGAAAGCGCTGCTTTCGCATGGTCGGCGCGGCTTGCCTCAAGTGAGCGCCAGGAGCGCATGGACGTGAGAATGCGGGCGGCAAGCTGCGGATTGCGTTTGTCGATGGCGATGATCTGCTCTGCGAGGAACCGATAGGCGGCGCCATCGGCACGGTGAAAGCCGGTAGGATTGGAAAAGGCGAGCGTGCCGACGAGCGAACGTACCCGGTTCGGATTGGTGGCGATGAAATGTTTCGATTTCATCAGTGCCTTGATACGATCAAGCGCGCCTTCGCCGGGAATGGCGGCCTGCAGCGAAAACCACTTGTCGAGCACCAGTGCATTGTCGGCGAAGCGTTTTTCGAAAGCGGCAAGCGCTTCCTTCGTTTCCGCGCTGTCGGGGAAGCGCTGCGTCAGCACGCTGAGTGCATGGGCGAGATCGGTCATGTTGGTGGCGCCGGCATAGGCCTTCGCCGCCCGCTCCGGCGTTCCCTCGGCAAAGGCGAGGAATGTCAGCGCGCCGTTGCGCAGTGAACGCCGCCCGGCGCTTCCGGCATCGGGGCTGTAGGCCTCGCCATTGGCAGCATCGTCGGCAAGCCGCCGCAGTGTGTCCTGGCCGGCTGTCGCAATCGCCATGATCGTGGCGTTGCGCGCCTTGTGGATGGCATCGGGATCCGTGTTTCCGCCGAGTTCGCGGGCGATATCGGTCTCGCTGGGCAGGGCGAGTGCCTGCGCCCGGAATGCTGGTTCAAGCGCGTCGTCGCCGATGATTTCGATGAGCGTCGCGATCAGGTCGGCATCGGTGCGGACGTCTTCGCCTTTCTGCACCGCCTTGGTGGCGGCGATCAGCACGGGCAGGGCGAGATCGGTCAGCGCCTGGAAACGCGCGAACATATCCGTCTCATGCCGGGCAATCTGCACCAGGTCGGCAGCATTCTGCTCGAAATGCAGGTTGATCGGCGCGGAGAAGCTGCGGTTGATCGACAGCACCGGCCGCGAGGAAATGCCAGAGAAGGAGAAGGTCTGGTTGCGCTGGGTCAAATGAAGTACGCCGTCGCGATACTCGCCGCCTTCGACGGCCTGCGGTTCGGCGATCTGACCATTATCGAGGATCAGCGCCAGCGAAAGCGGAATGTGGCGTGGCTGCTTCACCGGCTGGCCGGGGGTCGGCGCGGTCGTCTGTTCCAGCGTCAAGCTGAAAGTGGCCTTGCCGGCATCGTAAGCGGACGAAACGGAGACTAGCGGCGTGCCGGCCTCGGTGTACCACAGCGAGAATTGCGATAGATCGCGACCGCTGGCATTGGCAAAGCTCCTGACAAAATCCTCAACCGTTGCCGCTTCGCCGTCATGGCGTTCAAAATAGAGGTCCATGCCCTTTTTGAAGTCTTCAGCGCCGAGGATCGTGGCGATCATGCGGGTGACTTCGGCACCCTTTTCATACACGGTCGTCGTGTAGAAGTTGTTGATTTCGCGATAGGTATCCGGGCGCGGCGGATGTGCCAGCGGACCGGAATCCTCCGGGAACTGCTCCGACTTCAGGTGGCGCACATCGGCAATGCGCTTCACCGGCCGCGAGCGCATGTCGGAGGAAAATTCCTGATCGCGATAGACCGTCAGGCCTTCTTTCAGGCACAGCTGGAACCAGTCACGGCAGGTGATACGATTGCCTGTCCAGTTGTGGAAATATTCATGCGCAATGATGCGCTCGATATTGGCATAGTCCGCATCCGAGGCAGTTTCCGGGTCGGCCAGCACGAATTTGTCGTTGAAGACGTTGAGACCCTTGTTCTCCATCGCGCCCATGTTGAAATCCGACACGGCGACGATCATGAAGATGTCGAGGTCGTATTCGCGGCCGAAGCGCTCTTCGTCCCATTTCATCGAACGCTTCAGCGCATCCATGGCATAGGCAGCGCGCGGCTCCTTGCCGTGCTCGACATAAATCTTCAGCGCCACTTCCCGTCCGGACATGGTCGTGAAAGTATCTTCCACCACGCCGAGATCGCCGGCAACGAGAGCGAACAGGTAGCTCGGTTTCGGATGCGGATCGAACCAGGCCGCGAAGTGACGGCCTTCGTCGTAATTGCCGCCGCCCAGGAAATTGCCGTTCGAGAGCAGCAGCGGATTACCTTCCTTTGCCGCGATGATCGTCACCGTATAAGGCGCCAGAACATCCGGACGGTCGGGGAAATAGGTGATGCGGCGGAAACCTTCCGCTTCGCATTGGGTGCAATAAACGCCGTTGGTGCGGTAAAGCCCCATCAGCTGCGTATTGACCTGCGGGTTGATGTAATTGGTGACGCAAATCTCGAAGGGAGATTCAGCGGGAAGGTCGCGGATGGTCAGGCTGTCCGGTGTGGCCTCATATTGAGCGGCGGGCAGCTCCACCTGGTCGAGCAGCAGGCTGGAAAGCTTCAGCTCGTCGCCATCAAGAACCAGCGGTGCATGCCGGTCGGCGCTTTCGCGCCGGTGGAAGATCAGACGGGCTTCGACCTTGGTATTTTTAGGGTCGAGTTCGAAGGTGAGATCCACCCGCTCCAGAACGAAATCGGTGGGGCGGTAATCCGCCAGGTGAACGATCTGGCCCGTGTCTGTTCGCATGACTGTCCCTGAATAACTTTGCGTGGTCTTCCCGGCATCATGTCGTCATAAGGCCCGGATGTAAAATGGGTAGAATATTCGTCACGATCATGTGCGCGTCGGAGGACATTCTGTCCCGCCATGGAAGGCTTTGCCGGCCATGCAGACGATCCTCCCCGCTGCCGGACCAACGGACCATCGCAGCAAATGTTGAACGATTGCTGAAATTATATTTTATTTTCTTCAAATTTTAGCGCGTGCCACTTTTTGCCCTCGCGCCTGCCTTGCGAGGCTTCGATTTCTCCACGCCATCAACTGAATTCAGGGATAAATCACATTTTTTGTTGTAAAGCGCCGGAGGAATGCTCTAGCCTTGCGCAAATCCAATTCCCCGCGTCGTCTCCCCCGCATGAAACCTCCCGATGGCGTGTCTGCGCAGCCGATATGAGTAACTGCTAATGAACGCCGAACCGATGAATCCCTTCCGCGGGATCAGCATGAAGCTGATTTCGGTTGGCTTTTTTCTTGTCATGCAGACCTGTATAAAGGCCGCGGGGGATGTGCCGGCCGGCCAGATCACCTTCTTTCGTTCGGCTTTCGCCATCATTCCGATTGTCGTTTATCTTGCCTGGCTTCACGCGCTCGCAAGTGCGCTGCACACCAACAATCTCCTCGGCCATTTCAAGCGCGGTTTTCTTGGAATCCTCTCAATGGCCTGCGGCTTTTACGGGCTGACCATGCTGCCGCTGCCGGAATTCATCGCCATCGGTTATGCCTCGCCACTTCTCGCCGTGGTTTTTGCCGCCTTTATCCTGCATGAGAAGGTGCGCATTTATCGCTGGAGTGCAGTCTTCGTGGGAATGATCGGCGTGCTGGTCATTCTCTGGCCGAAGATGACGCTTCTCAGGGAAGGCGGGTTTGCCGCGGGTGAGGGGCTGGGCGCCATTGCCGTGCTGTGTGGTGCCGCCCTTGGCGGGCTGGCGATGATCCAGGTGCGGCAACTGGTGGAAACGGAAAAGACGCCAACCATCGTGCTTTATTTTTCGCTCACCGCCACCCTGCTGTCGCTCATCAGCGTTCCCTTCGGCTGGAGCGTGCTGACAGTGACGCAGACCCTGCTTCTGATAACCAGCGGCATCTGCGGCGGCGTCGCGCAAATCTTCCTGACGGAGAGTTACCGGCACGCCGAGGTCTCGGTCATCGCGCCCTTCGAATACAGTTCCATCGTCTTCGGTATCGTGGTTTCCTACGTCCTTTTCGGAGACATACCCACGCTGACGATGCTCATCGGCACGGCGATCGTGATCCTGGCCGGCATCTTCATCATTTTCCGTGAACATCAGCTGGGATTGGCGCGACGCGCGGCGCGCAAGGCCTCGACGCCGCAGGGGTGAGGAGCGCTATTGCCGGTGTTTCAGGGCAACCGCTTCCGTCATCCCGGCCTTGAGCCGGGATCCAGCCGACGCGCGTCCGCGCGGCGAAGGAGTTCTTTCAGCCCAAGGACTTGGGCTGGCTGGATGCCGGATCAGGTCCGGCATGACGGAGACTTATGATCCTACACCCACAAAAGCAGAAAGGCGCCTTTCCGAGGAAAGACGCCAGCGCGCAATCATATCTGTAAGCCAGTGTAAGCCGGCCTGAGTGCTTCTCAGCGCTCGCGGAAATCCGCGAAGACTGCCGAGGGACGCGTCACGCGGACCTGCTGCATGGCAGCGCGTGCGGTCAACTGTTCGTTAGCGGCTGCGCCGAAACGATGGTAGCCCTGACTGGAGCGAGGGCCGAGGCCCGCCAGGCGGAGCGATTCAAAGCCGGAATGCACCGGACGGAAGCGAGTGGTCATTGCCTTGGTTCCTTTAACCGAAATTCCTCCCAAGACATGGCCGTATATCGCAGCGCAGCATGGATTCGGCAAGTTGACCAAATGCGCCGCTGTTATGCGTAATGCGCATGGCTATTTTCATAATTCATTTACATTGAGCAGGAATGAGGCAATCAGCCTTCGGCGATCTTTGCCCGAAACATCAATAAATCCTGCCATGCCAAGGACTTACTGGCCGGCGCGTTCAATAGTTCCTGGGGGTGCAGGCTGGCGAGCGCCGGCAAAACAAGGTGTCCGGCTGCGACATCACGCCACTGTCCCCGCAATGTATGGATCGTGCCGGTGCCGCCAAAGAAGAAACGTGCGGTAAAGTTGCCCAGAAGCAACAGGTGTTTTGGCTCCGCAAGGGCGATCTGGCGCTCGATGAAGGGGCGGCAGATATCCATTTCGGCTTGGGTCGGCGGGCGGTTGCCCGGTGGTCGCCACGGCACCACATTGCCGAGCATGATGGTGCTGCGCTCAAGGCCGATGGCCGCCAGCATCCGGTCAAGCAGCAGGCCGGTCTTGCCGGCAAAGGGCAGGCCCTCGCGATCGTCATCCGCATCCGGCATGGGGCCGATGACCATGATGCCCGAGGAAGCGTCACCTTCGGTGAAGATCGTATTGCGGGCGCTGTTCTTGAGGTTGCACCCGGAAAAACCCTCAAGCGCGGTTTTCAGTTCGGCAAGCGATCTCGCGCTTTCTGCGGCAAAACGCGCCGCTGCCACCGCCTGCTCATCCGGCATGGCGACATTCTGCTGAACGGCTGGACTTGCCGGCGCTCCGCGCGCGGGAGCACTGCGCGTTGCTCCCTGCCGCTGCGGCACATCGGCGCCGCGATCCGCAGGCCTTTCAGTCTGCCGTGCAGATGTCGCCGCCGCCTCAACAGGCGCGGACCGGGCAGGGCGGGCGGCGGCAAATTCGGCAAAACGGTCTACGGGCGCCTCTTCCAGCAACCAGTCGACGCCCGCATCCGCATGGAAATGCAGGAGGGCGGCGAGTTCGGCCGGGGAGAGGTCTTGAGCGGCGATCATGGGCGGAAATTACCCCATGTTCCCCGCCCGGGGAACCCGCAAATCACACTGTCCAGCGCTGAATATCGCCGCTTTCGCCGATCATGGCCAGACCATGGGCAATCGAAAGCAGCTCGCCGCCGCTTTCGATGCGATCGGCGTCGAAACGGCGGGTGAAAAGCTCCCGCACCGCCGGCACGAAGGAGGTTCCGCCGGTCAGGAACACCTTGTCGATCGCATCTGGCGAAACCTGCGTCTTTTCCAGAACCTCGTCGAGCGCTTCTTCTATCTTGGCAAGGTCCTCGGCGATCCAGCTGTTGAAATCGCTGCGCTTCACCATCTTGCGTCCGGCCTTGCCGAGCGGCGCAAAGTTGAACTCCGCTTCTTCCGCCGAGGAGAGCGCCATCTTGGTGGCGGAAATAGCCTGATAGAGCGGGTAGCCCTCGTCATGCTCAACGAGGTCGATGAACATTTCCAGCTTTTCCGGCTCCAGCGCCGAGCGCACCAGCGACTTCAGATCGGTGAATTCCTTCGAGGTCTTGAAGATCGACAGCTGGTTCCAGCGGCCGAAATTCACGTAATAGCCGGAGGGCACATCCAGCACCTTGTCGAAACTCTTGAACTTGCTGCCCTTGCCGATCTCCGGCGACACCAGATTGTCGATCATGCGGAAGTCGAAATGATCGCCCGCAACACCGACGCCGGAATGGCCGATGGGGGTGGCGGAAAGCTTGCCGGCATGGGTTTCGAAACGGATGAGCGAATAGTCGGTGGTGCCGCCGCCGAAATCCGCCACCAGCACATTGGCGTCCTTCTTCAGGCTTTGCGCGAAATAATACGCGGCCGCCACCGGCTCATAGACATAGTGGATTTCGGGAAAACCGGCCCGGCTCAGCGCCTCGTTGTATCGGGCAAGCGCCAGCGTCTCGTCCGGATTGCTGCCGGCAAAACGCACCGGCCGGCCGGCAATGACAGTCGATACATCATCGGGCCATTCCGTCCCGGCATAGGTCTTCAGCTTGCGCAGGAACACTTCCATCAAATCCTCGAAGCTCTGCCGCTTGGCGAAGATCAACGTGCCCTGAAACAGCGGTGACGCCGCAAACGTCTTGATCGATTGCAGGAAACGGCAGTCGCCGGCATTGTCGATGAACTGGCGGATAGCGGCGTGGCCCGCTTCCACATGCAGGGCGGCCGCGCCGAGGCCGGCGTCCTTCATGAAGGAGAGGGCCGTGCGCATGCTGTCATCCGTGCCGGCGCTGCTGGTAAAGCGCATGGAATGGCTTGCGCCGCCATTGTCGGAAAGAGCCATGACCGTATTTGTCGTGCCGAAATCGAGGCCGAGAGCCCGCTTTTGCGTCATCGCCATATTCCTTGTGTCGATAGAAGAACCCGCCCGGCCTTGGATGGCCCGGCGTGAAAATAAGGGATGCTCTTGGCACCCCGATGTCAGAGGAGGGCGGTTGATTGCACAGGGCGGGCGGAATGGCAAGCGCCGTGGGTCTTTTTTCGGTCGAACGCCCGTGCCCGCGCGCCAGTCGCAAAGTTGCGGCAATCCTGGCAACGCATGGTAAACGGGATTACAATTCCTTTAAGAAAGAACAGTGTAGTTCTAGGCGACGGCTTTAAGGGAATTCTGTTAAAGCCAGCTTTGTCGAAGTAAGCGGATCGAAGACGTATCCATTTTGCTGTCGGGCGTAAATATTTATTAAATTTCGGAATGTCCATATGGACATGCTGTATTTGGTTTTCGGTCGTTTTTAGTTTTGGAAATTATATGCCCCACAAAATCAGCCAGCAAGCAGTGGAGGATGCAGCGCCGGACGATGCCGGTGTCGTTCAAGGCGATATGGGCGTTTTCTTCCGGCAGCTCATGGCCCTCCTGGAAGCATCGCAGCAGGGATACGCTTTGTTTGATGGCAGCGATGAGTTGCGGTTCGCCAACAGTGCCTTCCGCGCTGCGCTTGGTATCGGACAGCGCGATTTCCCGAGCTGGGTGGAACTGATGCGCAGTGGTTTTCGCAACGCGACCGGTACGGCCATCGAGACATCGGATTTCGAACTCTGGCTGCGCTCGGCCAAGACGAGGCGCGGCAAGCTGCCGTTCCGGACCATTGAGACCAGTCTCAATGACGGGCGCTGGATACTGACGACCGAGACCACGCTGCCGGGCGGCTGGATGCTATGCGTCGTCACCGATGTTTCCGAACTTGGCATCGAATTGCGCGATCTGAGCCAGGAGCGGGACAGGGCGCTGAAATCCGCCCTGAGCGACGAGCTGACCGGGCTCGGAAACAGGCGTTACGCCATGGATGCGCTCAACCACCTGCTTGGGCCCAACAAGGCGCAGGCGCTCGCCGTCATCATCATGGATATCGACCACTTCAAGAGCGTCAACGATCGCTTCGGCCATGCCTACGGCGATCTCGTGCTGAAGGATTTCGCAGGACGACTGTCCGCCGCTGCCGGGCGTGACGACCTTCTCGGCAGGATTGGCGGGGAAGAGTTTTTGCTGGTGCTCAGTGGCTCGCGCATGCACGGCGCCGAAAGCCTGATGCGGCAGCTCCTGTCGTCACTGGCCGATGCAGCCCCTCTGCGCGACATGCCCGAGTTTCGCTACAGCTGCTCCGCCGGGATCGCCTTTGCCAATCCCGGCGAGAGTACAAGCGACGTTTTGCGCCACGCCGATACTGCGCTTTATGAAGCCAAGAATACCGGGCGGAACCGCTACGTGATTTACGGAACGGCGTCGTAACAGCACCCAGTCGTCAGTTCGACTTTGCCGCGCCGCCATCTACCCTGAGCATCGTGCCGGTGATGTAGCTTGCGGGCACCGAGCAGAGGAAAGCGCCGGCGGCAGCGAACTCCTCCACCGTGCCGAGGCGGCCTGCGGGAATGCTCTTGACCGAGGCCTCGCGGATTTCCTCGATGCTCTTGCCGAGACGCTTTGCATTGGCGCCATCGAGCTCATCGATGCGGTCGGTGTGGATGCGGCCGGGCAGAAGCAGGTTTGAGGTAATGCCGAAACCGGCCACTTCGGAGGACAGCGTCTTGCTCCAGCCCACAAGCGCGCCGCGCAACGTGTTGGAAAGGGCAAGATTGGCAATCGGTTCGAATACGCCTGACGAGGCGACGGTGAGGATGCGGCCGAAACCCTGCTCCTTCATGCCGGGCAGAAGCGCATTGGTCAGCGTGATGACCCGCAGCACCATCGACTGGAAGAACGTATCCAGCTTCTCCGCCGTCATCTCCTGAGCGAGGCCCGGCGTCGGGCCGCCGGTATTGTTGACGAGAATGTCGATGCCGCCGAGCTTTTCCCTGACGGCCTGAACCATGGCCTCGACAAAATTGTCGTCGGCAAGATCACCCCAAACCCAGTCGGCCTTGCCTTTGCCAAGGGCGTTGATGGCCTTGCAGTTCGCTTCCAGCTTTTCGCCGCTCCTGCCGACGAGAAGGACATTTGCACCCTCCTTTGCCAGCGCCGTCGCAATGCCAAGCCCAAGGCCGCGTGAAGAGGCGAGAACGAGGGCGCGTTTGCCGGAAATGCCGAAATCCATGGGTTTTGTCCTGTCTTGTGAGTGCTGTATGTGGTGTTTATAGAGCATTTCCAGGAAAAGTGGACCCCGGTTTTCCGTCTGGAAATGCGCCGAAACAAAGAGTTAGGCGTTTTCTCGATTCGAGGAAAAGCAAAATCCCCCTGTGAAGGCGGGCCCGGTTTTGAAGGTCGAACAAGTGTCATGACAGAACAGTCTTTGCTGAAATTCTCGATTGCCGTCACGATTCTGCTGGCATTGTTCGGCATCGGGGCGGGCCTGTTTTCCGGCTCCTTCGCGGTCGTCTTCGACGGTGTCTACGCCCTGACGGATGCTTTCATGACGGTGCTCGCATTGCTCGTGGCGCGGCTGATCGCCGCCGCCGCGGCACCCAGGCCGGGCGGCCGGCTGGTGGAGCGCTTCACCATGGGCTTCTGGCATCTGGAGCCAATGGTGCTCGGCCTCAACGGCACGCTTCTGATGGGGGCGGCGATTTACGCGCTCATCAATGCCATCGACAGCCTGATAGACGGCGGCCGGTCGATCGAGTTCGATTACGCCATCATCGTCACCTTCGTCAGCTTCGCCGTCTCGCTCGCCATGACATGGTTTGTCAAACGGCAGAACCAACGGCTGAAATCCGCCTTCGTGGCGCTGGACGCTAAAAGCTGGCTGATGAGCGCGCTGCTGAGCGTGGCGCTGTTCATCGCTTTCGCCATCGGTTACGGGCTGACGGGAACGTCCCAGGCATGGCTGTCGCCCTATGTCGACCCGGCCGTGCTGACGCTGGTCTGCCTCGTCATCATTCCCATGCCACTCGGCAATGTGAAACAGGCGCTGGCCGACATACTTCTTGTCACCCCGCTGGAGTTCAAACAGCATGTCGACAGGGTGGCGGGGGAGGTCGTGGCGAAGTTCGGCTTTTCCTCGCATTACTCCTATGTGGCCCGGGTTGGCCGCGGCCGCCAGATCGAACTCTTCTTCATTGTTCCCAGAAACTGGCCGCCGCGGCGCCTTGAGGAATGGGATGCGATCCGCGACGAGATCGGCGAAGCGATAGGCGGCGAGGGGAGTGACCGTTGGCTGACGATCGTGTTCACGACGGATGAAGAATGGGCTGTTTGAGCGGAGTGTGGAAAGCAAGGTCTGCTTCGTCCCCGGGAGTGGGCCAAGCGGCCCGCGCCTTTAAAACTGGCGGCGCTTACGGTCCCTTGGTTTCGTTTTCCTTCTTCGCCTGATCATGATGCCATTTGATGGCGAAGAACATGCCCGTTCCCAATACGAGAATTTTGAACGGCAAGAAGACGATAGGGAAGAAGTCCCACATTTCAGATATTTCCAGCTATGACGCGACGATATATTTCTCGGGAATATTAGCTCAAAACCGCTGCATCCGACACCGGCCATATTGACGCAGATGCGGTCCCGATCTCCCCTTGTCATGCGATCGGCCCGCCCATCAATCGCTTTTGGCCGCCTGATTATAGGCTGGCTATGCCTGCCCAATGCCGGCAACCCTTGACGCATTCCCCCGTCGATCATATCCTCATTATTACGTGAACGTAAAAGTAATAAACAATCATCAGGTTGTCTGACAATTGACTGGCGTGCGACATGTTTTGCCGCTATAGAAGCTCGACAAAGGCGTGCCGCTTTGCAAAGACGGATGCTGATGGATACGGTGTCGCGGATGGACTTTTTGTCCGGCGCAGGCGGTGCGTCGCAGGTGTGGAAAAGACGATAACAACAGCCGGATGGGACCGGCGATCTGAGAGGATGGAAATGACGGAAGCGATGGAACTGCCCGAACGCGAAGCGATGGAATTCGACGTTGTGATCGTCGGTGCGGGTCCGGCCGGTCTTGCCGCCGCAATCCGGCTGAAGCAGGTGGAGCCGGAGCTCTCGGTCGTCGTGCTGGAAAAGGGCGCGGAAGTCGGTGCCCACATCCTCTCCGGCGCCGTGGTCGACCCCATCGGCATCGACAGGCTGCTGCCGGGATGGCGCGACGAGGAGGGGCATCCCTTCAAGACCGAGGTCAAGGACGACCAGTTCCTGTTCCTGGGGCCGGCGGGCTCCATCCGCCTGCCGAACGCCATGATGCCGCCATTGATGAACAATCATGGCAATTACATCGTCTCGCTTGGCCTCGTCTGTCGCTGGCTGGCGGAAAAGGCGGAAGGGCTCGGCGTCGAGATCTATCCGGGCTTTGCCGCCACGGAAGTGCTTTATAACGACGAAGGCGCTGTCATCGGCGTTGCCACCGGCGATATGGGCATCGAGAAGAATGGCGAGCCGGGCCCGAACTTCACCCGTGGCATGGAACTGCACGGTAAATACGTGTTGATCGGCGAGGGCGTGCGCGGATCGCTCGCCAAGCAGCTGATTTCCAGATTCGACCTGTCCAAAGATCGCGAGCCGCAGAAATTCGGCATCGGCATCAAGGAGCTCTGGCAGGTCAAGCCGGAGAAGCACAAGCAGGGCCTCGTGCAGCACTCCTTCGGCTGGCCGCTCGGCTTCAAGACCGGCGGTGGCTCTTTCCTGTATCACCTGGAAGATAACCTCGTTGCCGTCGGTTTCGTGGTGCATCTCAATTACAAGAACCCCTATCTCTATCCCTTCGAGGAATTCCAGCGGTTCAAGACGCATCCGGCGATCCGCGATACGTTCGAGGGCGGCAAGCGCATTTCCTATGGCGCGCGCGCCATCACGGAAGGTGGTTACCAGTCAGTGCCGAAGCTCACCTTCCCGGGCGGCGCGCTGATCGGCTGTTCCGCCGGCTTCGTCAACGTGCCACGCATCAAGGGAAGCCATAATGCGGTTCTCTCGGGCATGCTCGCGGCGGAAAAGATCGCCGCGGCGATTTCCGCCGGCCGCGCCCATGACGAGGTTACCGAGATCGAGGCCGAATGGCGCGAAGGCGATATCGGAAAGGACCTGAAGCGGGTCCGCAACGTCAAGCCGCTCTGGTCGAAGTTCGGCACGCTCATCGGCGTCGGCCTCGGCGGTCTCGACATGTGGACGAACCAGCTGTTCGGTTTCTCTTTCTTCGGCACGCTGAAGCACGGCAAGACGGATGCGCAGAGCCTGGAGCCCGCCTCCAAACACAAGCCGATCGCCTATCCGAAGCCGGATGGCGTTCTGACCTTCGACCGCCTGTCCTCCGTCTTCCTGTCGTCCACCAACCATGAAGAGGACCAGCCGGTCCATCTTCAGGTGAAGGACATGGAGCTGCAGAAGCGCTCCGAACACGACGTCTTTGCCGGTCCCTCCACGCGTTATTGTCCAGCCGGCGTTTATGAGTGGGTGGAGAAGGACGGCCAGGAAGTCTACGTCATCAACGCCCAGAACTGCGTGCACTGCAAGACCTGCGACATCAAGGATCCGAACCAGAACATCAATTGGGTGCCGCCGCAGGGCGGCGAGGGGCCGGTTTACGCCAACATGTGACGGTGAAGCGATCCTGCCTCATGATGCTCGGGCTTGTCCCGAGCATCTGCAACGGGTGATTTTACGATAGGTGGACGGATACTCTGCGGAGCGCTGTTTCCGTCGGCGAAAGCTCGTCGCGGTCATGCAGTTCGTCGGTCCGCCTGGTTCATTGTGTCTGCCACGGCACCAGAGCAGCGCCATTGCCCTCTTTCCCGTCAGTATTTGTGGATTGCTCTTCGATTTCTTACATATAGGATGTTGGGGCGTTGTAGCATCATGTGGCCTGTGGATCGCGGGCAGTGAATGCGATAACGCCTTGAACGTGCATATGGTCCTAGGTGCCGTCGCCAGACGGCAGGGAGTGAAGGAATGTCCGGCTTTCAAAGGCTGAATATCGTGCGGAAGACAGGCTTGGCTGGCAGCGTCGCGGCGCTTGCGATGGCTGCCTTTTCTTTCACTGGCAATCCGGTGGCTGCCGCGAGCTGTCGTTCCGATGCCATGGCCGGCATAGACTGGCGCGAATGCAACAAGCGCCTCCTGATGCTGGGCGGCAGCAATCTCGACTCGGCGATGCTCTACGGTACGGATTTCACTTATACGGATCTGCGCGGTTCGTCGCTGAAGGGCGCTAACCTTGAGAAGGCCAAGCTCATCCGCGCTGCCCTTGGCGAGGCGAACCTTCAGGGCGCAAATCTGACGAAGGTGGAAGCCTATCGAAGCGATTTTTCCGCCGCCGACGCCACCAACGCGAAATTCGTGAATGCCGAAATGCAGCGAACCAAATTCGAAAACACCAAGCTGGACGGCACGGATTTCACCAAGGCTGAACTCGGCCGCGCCGATTTCGAGGGCGCAACGCTGAACGGCTCGAAATTCTCGCTCACCAACCTGTCGCGGGCCCGGTTCGGTGGCGCGAAGCTGGGTGGCCCGGTCGATTTCACCAGCGCCTTCCTGCTGCTGACTCGGATTGAGGGGGTCGATCTTTCCACGGCCACCGGCCTTGACCAGAAACAGATCGACATCGCCTGCGGCGACGCCAAGACCAAACTGCCGAATGGCCTGACGGCGCCCGCCTCCTGGCCGTGCCCGGAAGATCCCGACGACGAGTGATAAAAGGCCGCGCGGTTTTGCGCGGCCCGAACCTCTCCGTAAGCGGAAGGGAAGCGTTCGCGATGCGAAAGCTTCATCGGCGATCAGAAGCCTGAAAGCACGATCTTGCCCTTGGCCTTGTTGCTCTCGATCAGTGCATGCGCCTTGATAAGATTTGCGGCATTGATGGTGCCGAAAACCTCGGTCAGCGTCGTCTTGATCTTGCCGGCATCGACAAGCTCGGCCACGTGGTTGAGCAGCTTGTGCTGCTCGATCATGTCAGGCGTCTGGAAAACGGCGCGGGCGAACATCATTTCCCAATGGATGGATATGCATTTGCGCTTGAACGCCATGATGTCGAAACCGCCAGCCGGATCGTCGATCAGGGCGAAACGGCCCTGCGGTGCGATGGTCGCCACGCTGTCGGCCGCGTGGATGTCGCTGTGGGTGGTGGAGAAGACGAAGCCCGGCGCACCGAGGCCAAGCGCCTCCACCTGCGGCGCGATGGGCTTGCTGTGATCCACGACGTGATGCGCGCCGAGTTCCTTTACCCATTCGATCGTTTCCGGCCGCGAGGCAGTCGCGATCACGGTGAGGTCGGTCAGCGCCCGCAGAAGCTGAACGGCGATGGAACCGACGCCGCCCGCGCCGCCGATGACGAGAACGGCGCTGGCTGCACCCGGAACCGGCTCATTCACCCGCAACCGGTCGAATAGGGTCTCATACGCGGTGATGGCGGTCAGCGGCAGCGCGGCGGCTTCCTCGAAATTCAGGGACTTCGGCTTGGCACCGGCGATGCGCTCGTCGACCAGATGGAATTCGCTGTTGGAGCCGGGACGGTTGATGACGCCGGCGTAAAACACCTCATCACCCGGTTTGAACAGCGAAACCTTGTCGCCAACGGCCTTCACCACACCCGCTGCATCGAAGCCGAGCACACGGGCCTCGCCGTTTTCCGGCGACTGGTTCCGACGTACCTTGGTATCGACGGGATTTACCGAAACGGCTTTCACCTCCACCAGAATGTCGTGTCCCTTCGCTTCCGGCTGTGGCAGATCGATGTCGATGAGGGCATCCTTGGCAGTGATGGGCTGGCTCGTCCTGTAACCGATGGCGCGCATGAAAAGTCTCCTTTGCTTGTTTGCGTGCCTCTTACTTGATACATATGAACAACGATCGCAAGAATGCACATTTTGTGATGATACATACAAAAAGGATACTGTGATGTCGCGACCACGCGCCAAGCTCACCGGCAACTTTCCCGGCTGCCCGGTGGAATCGGCCCTGAGTTTTCTCGATGGCAAATGGAAAGGCGTGATCCTCTATCACCTCATCAATGAGGGGACCCTGCGCTTCAACGAACTGCGCCGCCATATTCCAAGTGTCACCCAGCGCATGCTGACCAAGCAGCTGCGGGAACTGGAGGAGGCGGGTTTGATTTCGCGGACCGTTTTCCCCGTCGTGCCGCCGCGCGTGGATTATGCGTTGACACCGCTTGGCGAGACGATGCGGCCGGTGATTTCGGCGCTGAAAAGCTGGGGCGATGCGCACGTCGTCTGCAAAAACGGCGCGAAATACACGCAGCTTCCGCAGGTGGCGGAGAAGGCGGCCTGAAAGAAATCACGGGTAAGAGCGCGTGCCGGGACATCATTTTTCATGGTGCGATGCAACACGGATTTGCCCCGATTGATGCATAATGCTGCGATCTCGATTCGCAGCAGGGACATCAAAGCACATGAGCATGGGTTGGATGGAGGCCGGATTTCTCGGTCTTTTGCAAGGACTTACGGAGTTTCTCCCAATTTCGTCGAGCGCGCATCTGAGGATCGCCGGGGAGTTCCTGCCCTCCGGCGCCGACCCCGGCGCTGCCTTCACCGCCATTACCCAGATCGGCACGGAAATGGCCGTGCTGGTCTATTTCTGGTCCGACATCATGCGGATCGCTGCCGCCTGGCTCCGGCAAAACCTTCGTCTCGGCCCCTATGACAAGGCCGATGCACGTCTCGGCTGGCTGATCATCGTCGGCTCCGTGCCCATAGTGCTGCTTGGCCTTCTCTTCAAGGACGCCATCGAGCATTCGCTCCGAAACCTCTACATTACTGCCGTGATGCTGATCGTGTTCGGTATCGTTCTTGGCGTCGCCGACAGGATCGGGAAAAAGCGCTACAAGCTCAACCAGCTGATCTGGCGTGATGGTATCCTCTTCGGTTTCGCGCAGGCCATGGCGCTCATCCCCGGCGTTTCGCGTTCCGGCGGCACCATCAGCGCCGGCCTGCTTCTGGGTTATACCCGCGAGGCGGCGGCCCGTTATTCCTTCCTGCTCGCCGTACCCGCCGTCTTCGGCTCCGGTTTCTACCAGCTGTTCAAAAGCATCGGCGAAGACAATCCGGTGGGCTGGGGCCCGACAGGCCTCGCGACCCTGATCGCCTTCATCGTCGGTTACGCCGTTATCGTCGTTTTCCTTAAGCTGGTTTCGACCAAAAGCTACATGCCCTTCGTCTGGTACCGCGTGGTCATCGGCGTCATTCTTTTGGGGCTGCTGGGAACGGGCGTGATTAACGCGGGTGGGTGAGGGGCTTTCCAGGAACCATGCTTTTGGCAGAGTTGCATCATCCGCACGCCGTCACCCCGGACTAGATCCGGGGTCCAGCGCGATCAAGTCATTGATCGCAAAAGACTCTTCTCACGGTGCAGACGCGCCGTGGCTGGATGCCGGATCAAGTCCGGCATGACGGAGGAGAGATTATGACGTGCCGCGAAATGTAGAAGGCCCGCTCTTTCGAACGGGCCTTTGTGTTTAGAGCAATGTACCGCTCAAGATCACCAGCGCCACCGAGAAATAGATGACGAGCCCGCTGACATCCACCAGCGTGGCGACGAAGGGGGCCGAAGCGCTGGCGGGATCAAGCCGCAGACGTTGCAGCACGAAGGGCAGCATGGAGCCGGCGAGCGAACCGAAAGTGACGATACCGACGAGGGCCGCAAAAACCGTGGCACCAACGAGCAGCCAGTGCTCACCGTAGTCGTAGAAGCCAGCCTGCTGCCAGACCGTGAGCCGCAGGAAGCCGATGGCGCCCAGAATGCAGCCGAGCGTCAGGCCCGTCGGGATTTCCCGAAGCAGCACCCGCCACCAGTCGGAAAGCTTCAGTTCGCCCAGCGCCAGCGCCCGGATGATGAGCGAAGTGGCCTGCGAACCGGAGTTGCCGCCCGAAGACATGATGAGCGGTATGAACAGCGTCAGCACCACGGCCTTTTCCAGCTCGCCTTCGAAATGCTGCATGGCGCTGGCCGTCAGCATTTCGCCGAGGAACAGTGCTGCGAGCCAGCCGGCGCGCTTGCGGATCATGTCCGGAAAGCCGATCGTCATGTAGGGCTTGCCCAGCGCCTCCATACCACCGAACTTGTGGGCGTCTTCCGTGGTATCGGCGATCATGGTGTCGATCACGTCGTCAACGGTGACGATGCCGAGAATATGCGAGCGGTCATCCACTACGGGCAGCGCCAGAAGGTCGTGCTTGCGGATCAGCCGCGCGACATCCTCCTGTGACATCAGGGGGCTCGCACAGACAATGCCTTCCTTGGATGCGACCGAAAGAATGGAGGCGCCCGCTTCGCCGGTCAAAAGGCGGCGCAGCGTCACGACGGTGGTTAGCGTCCCGTCCTCGGCCAGCACATAGATGGCATAGACCGTTTCACGCGACCGCTCGACGACGCGGATGTGCGAAAGGGTCTGTTCCACCGTCCAGTTGTCCGGCACGCTAACGAATTCCGTGGTCATGATCGAGCCGGCCGTGCGCGGCGGGTAACCCATCAGGTGCTTGATGGAGAGCGCCGTGGTGCGGTCCAGCCGGGCAAACAGCTTGGCACGCGGTTCTTCGGCCATTTCCGCCATGACGTCGGCCACGCGGTCGTCCGACATCAGGTTGACGAGGCGCGCGGCCTGTTCGACCGGAATATCGGCTATGATCGCGGCGGCACCATGCAGTTCCGGCCGGTCGAGAATGGCGACGGCCTTTGCCTGCGGCATGGCGAGAAGGGCGGCTGCGGCGGCGCCGACATCCAGCGTGTTGAGGTGCTCGACGCGTTCGGCAATGGTGGTGGAGCCGGCATTTCCGCTACGAAGAAGGCGTGCGGCCTTGCTGGCCCTCTGGGAGAGGTTGTGGAAGTTCATGATTGCTCACCTTTCCGTCGATTCGCCGATCACGGCGAACGCGGTGGTGAGCCGACAGCGGTCGGATCAGTTCACGTTCGCCGGTCTCGGCAAAGGCAATCGACTGCTACTGTCGCTAGACATCTAATGATGCTCCGTTGAAATCCGCGCCGTGCCCAAGGCATGCGCGTAAGGCCGTGTTGCGCCTGAAACCGGAAAGAGTCAAGCGCCCGATTGTGAATTTTCCGTAAGCTTCGAAAGGGCCGGGTCAAGCCGCCTTTTGACGCCGCTCTACGGTGACGGAAACAAGAAAAACGCCAAGCCCGAGAAGGGAAAGAACGGCGCCCACATAACCCGTCGAGGCGTAACCGAAGCCCATGGCGATGACGAGGCCGCCGAGCCAGGCGCCAAGCGCATTGGCGATGTTGAAGGCGGAATGGTTCGAGGCGGCAGCCAGCGTCTGCGCATCCTGCGCCACATCCATCAGCCGCGTCTGTACGGCCGGGCAGGCGGCAAAACCGCAGCCGATCAGGAAGACGCAAAGGCAGAGCATGAAGGGATCCTGCGCCGTCATGCCGAAGACAGCCATGACAAGCACATTGAAGGCCAGCATGCCGCCAATCGTGCCGTTGAGCGAGATATCGGCGAGCCGTGAGCCGACGACATTACCGACATTCATGCCGATGCCGAACAGCGCCAGCACCATGGAGACCGTGGAAACCGGCATCATCGCCACGTCAGTCGTGGTCTTCGCGATATAGCTGAAGACCGAGAACATGCCTCCAAAGCCGAC
Organism: Agrobacterium sp. FDAARGOS_525; assembly: GCF_003938925.1. Lineage (NCBI taxonomy): Bacteria > Pseudomonadati > Pseudomonadota > Alphaproteobacteria > Hyphomicrobiales > Rhizobiaceae > Agrobacterium > Agrobacterium sp. FDAARGOS_525. The sequence goes on from NZ_RKIU01000003.1 coordinate 2,121,869, forward strand.
GGCGGCAATGGCGAGCGTCAGCCATACCTGTACGCGGCGGAAGGCGCCGAGTTCGCGCCATACGCTGGCGCCTTCTTCCACCCTGTCACGCGGCTGGAACAGCCAAAGCAGGGCCACCGTCAGAAGTGCGATGCCGCCGACAAGCATGAAAGCCGCGCGCCAGGACAGCAGCTGGCCGAAGAAGGTGGCGAGCGGAGTGCCGAGCAGGGTGGCGATGGTGAGGCCGAGCATGACGCGGCCAACGGCGCGGGCGCGCTTGTGGATTGGCGCCATCGAGGCCGCCACGAGCGCCGCAACGCCAAAATAGGCCCCATGTGGCAGGCCGGTGATGAAGCGGAGAATGGTGAAGCTCACAAAATCCGGCGCAACGGCGCTCAGGATGTTTCCAGCCGCAAAAAGTCCCATCAGACTGAGAAGCAATGTGCGGCGCGTGATACGCGCGGCGAGAACCGCGATGATCGGCGCGCCAATGACGACGCCCAGCGCATAGGCGGTGATGACATAACCCGCTTCCGGCACCGTGACGCCATAGGTCGAGGCGACGTCGGGCAAAAGGCCCATGATGGCGAATTCGCCGGTACCGATGCCAAAACCGCCGGCAGCCAGCGCCAGCTCTATAAGCGCAATGGCAAGTGGGGAGAGGACCACGGCAGGCGCAGCCGTGTAAACGGTTTCATTCTCCCCGCCAGGGCGGGCTTCGGAGATGTTCGAATGGCTCATCGTGACCTGAAAGCGGGAAGGGCCCACAGAAAAAAGGGCAAGACCGTATGGGAGCGGTCTGCCCTGACTGGAGATGCGCGGTCATGAAAATGACCTTAAGTGACCTCTAACATGAAATGATGCGTTGCGGTAGAGCGATTCTCGGCAAAAGACGATCTTCACGCGATGGTGTTCGGAACTCTATATAAGGCCAGGCATTTACGCGCGGCTGCGAATGTTACGGGACCGGGTTGGAAACATGAAGCTCATTGCAATTTTCAATCGTGACGGCGGCACATTTCGCACCACCGACATGGAAGCCTATTGTGATCATGCCCGCGAGGTCTTCACCCGCGCCGGACACGTGATCGATTGCCGTCTCGTCTCCGGAAAGGACGTCGTCGAGGAAATGGAACGCGCCGCCGAGGAGCCGGGCATTGAAGGCATCATTGCCGGCGGCGGAGATGGCACCATTTCGGCGGCTGCCGGCATTGCCTGGAAACAGGGCATCGCGCTCGGCATCGTGCCGGCCGGCACCATGAACCTCTTCGCCCGCTCGCTGAAGCTGCCGCTCGACATTCGTCAGGCGCTGGAAACGCTGGCGAATGGCGAGATTGCCAGTGTCGACATCGCCAGCGCCAATGGCCGCCTCTTTGTCCACCAGTTTTCCGCGGGCCTGCATTCGCGCATGGTGCGCTATCGAAACAATCTCGCCTTTGCCTCCCGTCTCGGCAAGATCAAGGCGAGCATCCGCGCCGCCATCAGCGTCATCCTCAACCCGCCTGTCTTCGAGGTGGAATACACCGTTGATGGCCGGACGCAGCATCGAAAGGTATCGGCCATTTCCGTCTCCAACAATGAATTCGGCCAGAATTCGCTGCTGGTGGCGGATAACGTCTCCGGCGGCCATCTGGGTTTTTATCTCACCGATCCGTTACGCCCGTCCGGTGTCGCCAGACTCGCCCTGGATATTCTGCGCGGCAAGTTCAAGCAGAATGCCGCCGTGACAGCCATGACCGTGACGGATGTGGAGCTGCATTTTCCCAAGAAACGCCATGATGTCCGCTGCGTCATCGATGGCGAGCTGCTGCCGATGGAACGCGACGTGGCACTGGAAGTGCACGCCGGCGAGTTGAAGGTGCTGGTGGGGCGGGCGTTCTTCGCTTAGCGCAAACCGACTGTGAATTAGGCCATCGCCGCCTGTTCTTCTGCCGGCGGGGAGAAAAACAGGCGGCGATGCCGTATCCTCCCTAGCCCCTGAAAACCTCCAGTCTTGCCAAATCGAAGCCGCCCGGCCATGGTCGGCGGGTGCGATGGCGTGCGCGCTGTCGCTTCTATGGGAGTGCGATCTGTCATGAATGAAATCTCCAACCCCCTCTCCAACCTTGCTGCCATCGATGCCGCCCATCATCTCCATCCCTTTTCAGACATGGGCAAGCTCAACGCCGCCGGCACCCGCATCATCGAGCGCGCGGAAGGGGTGTTCATCTACGACGGCACCGGCAGGAAATATCTCGACGCCTTCGCCGGCCTCTGGTGTGTGAATATCGGTTACGGACGCCGCGAGATCGCCGATGTGGTACGGCGTCAGATGAACGAGCTCCCCTATTACAACGCGTTTTTCGGCACCACCACGCCGCCCGCGACGCTGCTGGCGCAGAAGATCGCTTCGCACGCCGGGCCTGGCATGAACCACGTGTTCTTCACCAATTCCGGCTCGGAAGCCACCGATACCTGGTTCCGCATGGCGCGGGTCTACTGGAAGGCCCTCGGCCATCCCGCGAAGACGAAGGTTATCGCCCGCCGCAACGGCTACCACGGCTCGACGGTGGCCGGGGCCTCGCTGGGTGGCATGAAGTGGATGCACGAGCAGGGCAGCCTGCCCATCGATGGCGTCGCCCATATTGGCCAGCCCTATTGGTATGCCGAGGGTGGCGATCTTTCTCCGGCCGAATTCGGCCTGAAGGTGGCTCGCGAACTCAATGAGAAAATCGACGAATTGGGCGAGGAAAACGTTGCTGCTTTCGTGGCCGAACCGATTCAGGGAGCCGGTGGCGTCATTGTCCCGCCGGAGACCTACTGGCCGGAAATCGCCCGTATCTGCAAAGCGCGCAATATTCTGCTCGTCTCCGATGAGGTGATCTGCGGTTTCGGTCGCCTGGGCTCCTGGTTCGGCTACCAGTATTTCGGCGTGGAGCCGGACTTTGCCCCCATAGCCAAGGGCCTGTCCTCGGGTTATCTGCCGATTGGCGGCGTGGTCGTGTCAGATCGGGTGGCAGAAGTGATGTTGTCCGAGGTCGGTGATTTCAACCACGGCTTCACCTATTCCGGACATCCCGTCTGCGCCGCCGCCGCGCTGGAAAATCTCCGCATCATCGAAGCGGAGGGTCTGGTGGAGCGGGTGCGCGACGATATCGGCCCTTATTTTTCCGAGGGCTGGAAAAGCCTTGAGGACCACGAACTGGTGGGCGAAGCCGTCAATGTCGGCTTGATGGGTGGACTGCAGATCACGGTGGACAAGGCGACCCGCAGACGCTTCGGCAAGCCGGACGATGTTGGTATAACGGTGCGCAATCATTGCCTTGCAAACGGCCTCGTCATGCGCGCAACGGGCGACCGAATGCTGGCTTCGCCGGCGCTGACCATCAGCCGTTCGGAAGTGGATGAGATCATAGAGACGTTGCGCAAGGGGCTCGACCACCTGCGTGATACGCGCGAGCATTTCTAGGGAAAGTGGACACCGGTTTTCCGTTAAAGAATGCGAAAATAGATGCCAAGGGAGGACTGAAATGGCAGGACAGGAACACCATTACGCCGTGAAGGTGACGTGGACGGGTAATCGTGGCAAGGGCACGTCGGGCTATCGCGACTACGAACGCGACTACACGATTTCCACCGAGGGAAAGGCTGATATAGCCGGCTCGTCCGATCCGGCCTTCCGTGGCGATCCCGCCCGCTGGAACCCTGAAGACCTGCTGGTCGCTTCGCTCTCGGCCTGCCACAAGCTCTGGTACCTGCATTTCTGCTCGGTCAACGGCATCATCGTCGAAGACTATGTCGACGATGCCGAAGGCACGCTCGTCATGGAAAAGGATGGCGCCGGGCAGTTCAGCGAAGTGGTGCTGAAACCGGTCATCACCATCTCGAAGGGTGATCCCGCCCGGGCGGATGCGCTGCACCATGACGCGCACGACAAGTGCTTCATCGCGCGGTCGGTGAATTTTCCGGTGCGGGTGGAGGGGACCGTGAAGGTGGTTTGAGACTCATGCCAGTTGCAGACCGAGATGATCGGCCATCGGCTGAAAGTCTCGGTCGTTTTGCAGCAGCTTATGGCCGTGCTCAATACAGTAGGTGCCGATGATGAGGTCGGGAGTTTTACGCACGGTTTTCCCAACGCTTCGAAGTTTCCGATAGTTAGCGGCGGATTTCACGGCAAGTTCTGGCGTGAGCATCGAGACAAAACCGAAGCGCTTTAACCGGTCATGTATCGCCGCCGCCCGATCGTCGTTGCGTTCGCCCTGCAGGATTTCGAGGAGAATAATGTCGCCGATGATGACGTCGGTCAGATCGCCGATATCATTTAGCATCCTACCTTGGCGGGTGGATTTATTCTGAAACCAGTCAATCCAGACAGAAGTATCGACGACTATCATTCCGCGGCGTCTTGCGCTTCGATGTCGTCCACGCTCCAGCTACGGCGCACATCGTCCAGGTTACCACTCCAGCCGATGCCTCTCAGTTCTTCCAGCGCTTTGCGTCGTCCGAGATTCTCTACAAGATCGCGCAACGCCTTCTCCACCGTCGCCTTTTTTGTCGAAAGGCCGGTAATTTCCATCGCTTCGGCGATCAAGGCGTCATCAAGATCAATATTCGTACGCATGGATAATCCTTGGTGTATCGATTTTCAAAATCATACGCCAAGGCATGCTTCTGCGATATCTCTTTTTACTGGAACGCCGTCTCGTAGAAGCTTCTGAGCTTGCGCGAGTGCAGCGTTTCCGTCGGCATGGCGGCAAGCTTCTGCACGGCGCGGATGCCGATCTGCAGATGCTGGGCGACCTGGGTGCGGTAAAATTCCGTCGCCATGCCTGGCAGCTTCAATTCGCCATGCAGTGGCTTGTCGGAAACGCACAGCAGAGTGCCGTAGGGCACGCGGAAGCGGAAGCCGTTGGCCGCTATGGTAGCGGATTCCATGTCAAGCGCGATGGCGCGGGACTGCGACAGGCGCTTGACGGGACCGGCCTGATCACGGAGCTCCCAGTTGCGGTTGTCGATGGTAGCGACGGTGCCGGTGCGCATGATGCGCTTCAGTTCGAAGCCCTCGTAACCCGTGACTTCGGCGACTGCACCTTCCAGCGCGAGCTGCACTTCGGCAAGCGCCGGGATGGGTACCCAGACCGGCAGGTCGTCGTCAAGCACGTGGTCCTCGCGCACATAGGCGTGGGCCAGAACATAGTCGCCCAGCCGTTGGCTGTTGCGCAGGCCGGCGCAGTGGCCGACCATCAGCCACGCATGCGGGCGCAGCACGGCGATGTGATCGGTGATCGTCTTGGCGTTGGAGGGGCCGACGCCGATATTGACGAGCGTAATGCCGGCATGACCTTTTTTCTTCAGGTGATAGGCCGGCATCTGCGGCAGTCGGGCCAGCACCGCGTCCGTCTCGGGCTTGTCGGAACCCGCATGGGTGATGATGTTGCCCGGCTCCACAAAGGCCGTGTAACCCTCGCCGCCATTCTTCATCATCTGCCTCGCCCAGGCAGCGAATTCGTCGATATAGAACTGGTAGTTGGTGAACAGCACGAAGTTCTGGAAATGGCTGGCGCTCGTCGCCGTATAATGGCTGAGGCGCGCCAGCGAATAATCGATGCGCTGCGCCGTAAAGGGCGCAAGCGGCGCCGGCTCGCCCGGCACCTGATCATATTCGCCATTGGCGATGAGATCGTCGGTGTTGTTGAGATCGGGCGTATCGAAGAGATCACGCAGTGGCACGTCTGACAGCGACGAAGCCGCCGCCGCCTCGACATACGCGCCTTCGCCGAAAGCGAAATGCAGCGGAATGGGCGTAGCCGATTCCGACACCGTGACCGGAACGCCGTGGTTCTTCATAAGAAGCCCCAGCTGTTCCTTGAGATAGTGGCGGAAAAGCTCAGGCCGTGTGATGGTTGTCGTATAGACGCCGGGCGCGGTCACGTGGCCATAGGAAAGGCGGGAATCGACATGGCCGAAAGTGGCGGTCTCGAGGCTGACCTGCGGGTAGCAGGCGCGGTAACGCCCGGCAATCGGCGCGCCCTTGGCAAGGTCTGTGAAGGAATTGATCAGGAACGCCGTGTTGCGTTCGTAGAGCGCGCTCAAAGCCGCAACAGCTTCTTTCGGGTCCGTGAATGTCTGCGGCGCGAAAGGCTCTGGACTGATGAAGGTGAGGGGCGGAATCGTTGGTTTTGCTATTGTCATGGCCCATTATAAGAGGCCAATTTCGACAGGCAAGCGACAGAAATACGAAGAAACTGAAAAGAAACGCGAAAATGCAGCCGGACAATGCTGGCGCGGCAGAACTCAGCCGAGCGCGCCGCGCTGCAGGCTCATCAGCAGCACGAAGCCGGCGCCTTTGGAGGCGGGGCGGGGATCGGCCTTGTAAACCGCAAGTCCGGCCACCGGGCCGAGAAAGATCGAGGCCATCAGCATAAGCCGCAGTGCGGAGAATAGGCCGTTGGAAAAACTGGTTGTCATTGGCAGGTCCTCACAATACGACGGGGCAATTGGCGGCGGGCGCCGGGCCGTGCTGGCAGGCGATTGCCGCACCGGCATTCACGCGCTGGAAACTGCGGTTCGGATTAACGACGAGCGAGGCGAAGGACATGGCGAAGATCGCCATGAGAAACGCGAAGATTGCCAGTCGGCTGATCAGCTTTGTCATGTCCATTCCCCTTTATCGGAGTTGATGGACAGAGTTTTGCCATAGTCGGACTGAACGGACCCTGAGGCCCCGGTTCATATGGTGTTCAGGGATGTTAACGGGCGGTGACATGGCGGATTGATGCCGCAGTGGTGCGCATGCCCAGCTTCAGGACAGAGGGATGTCCGCGCCTGGCGCAAGATCAGTTAGCAGTTTCTCCAATTCTTCACCTTGGGTCACGTCGACAATCGGCACCCGGTGTTCCTGCGCGGATGCCAGCATCTCGGTGTTCTCACGTAGCGAGCGTTCGATGAAGGCGTCCATGATCCGCTGCCTCTTCGCCGTTGCATCTTGGTAGCGTGCTTCAGAGCGCATTCTTTCGAGAAGAAAATCATTGTCGGCATGAAGAAATACGCCCGCCACCGTGCTGTCGAGGAGAGGCGATATGAACTCCGGTCGCAGGGCGGCGCCCTCGAAGATCGTCGTAGTCCCTGTGCCGGATCTTCTGTCAATCATCGCGCGGATCAGCGGCCAGATGTTCTGGTGATGGACCTTGAGAAACCAGTGGATCGTATCCGCCGACAGCTGTGCGTAATATTCCTCAACCGGCACCGGAATACCCGCCCATGGCCTCCCCGGATGGCGGGCGAGACTGTCGGTCGATATCGCCTCGCAACGCAGCCTTTCGCTGAGCAGGCCGGCCAGCGTGCTTTTGCCGACATGCGAGGTGCCCGCGATCAGAATTGTCGAAAGGGTGGGGCGCATATCGTTGCTCTCATTGGCATCGGATGCAGCGATAATAAACGGATATATGGTTTCCATGCGACGTCTGTTCGCAGCCTGCGCGCGATTCCTGGCAGCCACCGCGCTCTGCGTCGCGAGACGGCAGGCTGGGGGACAAAAGCCCGCCTGCCGTTCCCTGTATTACAGCCGTGTCCAGGTCTGCGATTTGCACAGGACCTTCAGTACGCAACCCTTCATGCTCAGCGAATTCCCCGAAACGGTGCCGGAGCCGCTATAGGTCTTGTCATTGGCGGGATCGGTGATCTCACCCGAGTAGCTGTTTCCCTTTCCCGAAAGCTTGCCGATCTGTTTTCCGGCATGCTTGCCGGTCTTCAGCGTTACGCAGAAAGCGCCGCCGCAGGGGCCGATCACGGCGGTTTCGCCGCTGGCCGTCTTCCAGTTGCCTTCGATCGCCTCGGCGGCAAAGGCAATATTGCCGCTCATCAACAGGGCAGCGGCAATCGTCATCATAAGCTTCATGAAATTCCTCCCGAAATTCGCGCAGGCTTTTCCCAGGCCGTAGTGGCCAAGGACGCGATGCGCAGATCAAACTCCCTTCAGCATGCCTCCACCATCTCTGGCCGGCGGCCGCCGTGCGGTGCAACGATTGCTCCTCCCACCGCGCCATTCCATGCCCGTTTCATCCTCGTGACAGGCAGGGCGGATAGTATTTGACGTTCACGTAAAAGGAAACAGAAATTTGCGGTGCCAGTGTAGCGTCGGCGTGTGCGGGGAGGGCGAAGGAGAGCAGTTTCGAAAATCGCGGTTCTTATCGTGGTGAAGGAAGGGTTTAAATCCAATTGTAAAGCTTTCGTAAAATTCACCGGAAAGTCCTTAATTTCCGCAGGCAATGATATTTAACAAAAACCCAATTTTACCAATCGTTTGCAGTTTGTTTGCGGCACATTAATCATGCCTTTTAAGCGAGCGTTGAAAGCCTCGTGGCATAGTGAACTCATCAAAAGCGCAGGGAAAACCTGCCGGACGGAAGGACAAAAAAGCCGCAAAAGACGGCAGTCCGGAAGACGCCTCGGCAAGAAGGCGCACGATGAAAACAGGTAGAACGACAGGGATTAAAACAATGGCACGCTTTGACATCAGTGATATCGAAATGGCTGCCGGTGGCGAAACCCGCGCCGACACCCTTTGCAATCTCGGCCTGGTCTATGCGACCGGCCGGGGCTGCAAGGTGGATCTGATCGCGGCCCACAAATGGCTTAACATCGCCGCGATCCGCGGATCGGAAAGAGCGGCTTCTCTCCGTGCGGATCTCGCCCGCAACATGACGAAGGCGGAACTGGCCGAAGCCCTTCGCGCCGCCCGCGACTGGATGACGATGCACTGATCCATCTCCGCGACCCGTGAGATTGCCGGTCCGGTTCCCTCCAGTCCCGACGACCGGCCCAAACGAAAGTAAAACCCGAAGGGGAACGCGGCGAGGGCTCCGAAACGAAGCTTTTGCGCTGACACATCGAACCGCGACCGGCAGGAACAAGGCCGGCGCGGTTTTCTTATGTTCGGTAATGTGTCTTCGCCGGAAAATGATTCTCGCGCAGGGGCTTGCGGGAGGATGTTGATTCGATGCGTGTAACGCGCGGCACTTTCCAACCCTCATTCCTGTGACAAACACAGGAATGAGGGTGGGTTGGGAGCTTACCCGATGGCCTTGAGAACCTTCGGCAATGCCTGCTCGAACAGATCGAGCTTGTCACCCGGCCCAACGCTCACGCGGATGCAACGGTTAAGCGGGGCCACGCCCGGCATGCGGATGAAAACCCCATGGTCCATCAGCCCGTCAACGATGGCGCGCGCATAGGCGCCGTCGCGGTGGCAATCGATGGTAACGAAATTGGTAGCGGAGGGCAGCGGTGAAAGGCCGTTATTGCGGGCGACAGCGGAAATACGATCCCGTGCCTCGGAAATCTTGCCAACCACCTCATGCAGATAGGACTGGTCCTTGAGCGCTGCCAAAGCGCCGGCGATAGAAATACGCGCCATGCCGAAATGGTTGCGGATCTTGTCGAAGGCTTCGACATTGCCAAGCGTACCGATGGCGTAACCCACGCGGGCGCCGGCGAGCCCGTAAGCTTTGGAGAAGGTGCGCATGCGCAGGATATTGGGCTGGCCGATCAGCGCGTCGATAGCAGGCACCGCGCTCGCGGGCGCGGTTTCGCAATAGGCCTCGTCCAGAATGAGCAGGCAGGTCTCCGGCAACGCGCGGGCAAATGCCACCACCTCGCTCGCATCCCACCAGCTTCCCATGGGATTGTCCGGATTGGCGAAATAGACGAGCGGCGCGTTTTCCCTGTGAACGAGGTCGAGAAGCCCGTCGAGGTTTTCGTGGTCGTCTACATAGGGCGTGGTCACCAGTTTTCCGCCAAAACCGTTCACGTGATAATTGAAGGTGGGGTAGCCTCCCAAAGAGGTGACAACAGGCGTGCCTGGTTCCACGATCAGCCTGGCGATTTCACCGAGCAATCCGTCCACTCCGCCGCCTATGGCGATGTTGCCGCGCGAAACCCCGTGGTGGATGGCAAGCGCTTCCTTCAGCTCGAAATTTTCCGGATCGCTATACATCCAGGTTTCAGCCGCCGCATCGCGCATCGCCAGAAGCACTGATGGGGCGGGGCCGAAGCCGCTTTCGTTTGCACCGATTCGCGCCTCCACCTTCAAGCCGCGGTTCCTTTCTATGGCCTCCGGGCCGACGAAGGGAACGGTGGAGGGAAGCGAAGCGGCAAGCGGCGTGAGGCGTGAAAAAGCGGACATTGACAGAAGTTCCGGGACCTGTGTTTGAAAACCCGGCTCACATTAGGTACAAAAAAACCGGACGCAAGCCGCGCCCGGGGGTTAGATGAGTGTTTGGCAACAGATTTTTGGTTCGCCACGGCACAACGCAAAGGTCAGCGGGCTGACGCGCGGTTGCCGCTCAGACGCTGGTCTCGAAGCTCAGCCGGCGGACATGGTGCAGAAATTCGGCATCGATCAGCATGTTGAAGCCGATCGTCACTTTTTCCTCTTCCCGGCGGATCAGCGTGCAGCCTATTTCGTCGCGGATACCGAGAATTTCCAGATAGAAGTTGACCGGCATTTCCAGATCGGCACTAACATCCAGCTCAGCGCCGTAGAGCGAAATGGTGCGCACCAGGCAGCGCATGGTGTCCTTGGCGCTCAGGTGGTGCCCTATGAAGGTGATCTTGCCGGGCCGGTCGATCTGAAATTTCTCATACATCTCGTCCTGCGGGACGTTTTGACCGATATCCATATGTAGAGCCATGACAACCTCCCGGATTGCCTCTTCCGTCTGATTTTAACGCGGCTTCCTTGCCAGGGCGTGAAGGAAATATCCGCAATTGTCTCTAGTCCGTATCGACATGGGCCAGCTTTGTGTACGCAACCCGTGTTTCGCCTGTTTAAAACGCACATTATCTCGACTGGTTGCAGAAGGCGGGCGCCCGTTTTGATAATCGGGCATGCTTGTACAGGGCTGGAGCCTCGTGCGGTTGACGCCGGCCGTACTTGGCGTTACGCCTGATCGCGCAACATCGCTTCGCAGCCTCGGGCGTCATCGGCCGGCTGTGATTGTCCTGGGAGTGGAAAGTGACTGGAAGGCTGGTAATCGTCGGGGCGGGGCAGGCCGCTTTTGCGCTGGCGTCGAAGCTCCGTGTGCTGAAGGACGAGCGTGCCATCACCATCATAGGCTCGGAAGATGCCTACCCCTATCAGCGGCCGCCGCTCTCCAAAAAATACCTCCTCGGCGAGATGAGTTTTGACCGGCTGATGTTCCGCCCGGAAGAATGGTATGCCGAAAACAATGTCGATATCCGGCTTTCCACCTGGGTGGAGGAGATAGACCGCGCCGGCAAGACCGTGCGCATGCAGGATGGCAGTACGCTTTCTTATGCCCGGCTGGTTCTTGCGACCGGGGCCGCGCCCCGGCTGCTGCCCGCCAGCATCGGTGGCGATCTCGACGGCGTGCTTACCGTCCGTGACAGGCGCGACGCCGACCGCTTGACGGAGGAGATGAAGCCGGGCCGCAGGCTGCTGGTCATTGGCGGCGGTTATATTGGCCTTGAAGCTGCCGCCGTTGCCCGCAAGCTTGGCCTCGAGGTGACGCTGATCGAAATGGCCGACCGTATTCTCCAGCGCGTGGCGGCGAAGGAAACTGCGGATATCATGCGCGGCATTCATCAGGCCCAGGGCGTTTCCATCCGCGAAAAAACCGGCCTCGTGCGCCTCGTCGGTATGGACGGGCGGGTTGCTGCGGCCGAACTTTCAGATGGTTCGACGATCGACGTGGATTTCGTCATCGTCGGCATCGGCGTGACACCGAACGACCGGCTTGCCCGCGAATCGGGTCTCGATGTTGGTAACGGCATCGTGGTTGACGAATATACCCGCACATCCGACCCCGCCATTCATGCGGTGGGCGATTGCGCGCTTCTGCCCTGGCGCGGCCAGCAGGTGAGGATCGAATCGGTCCAGAACGCGGTCGATCAGGCTGAGGCGGCCGCCGCCGTACTCGCCGGCACGGAAGCGCCGTACGACGCGAAACCCTGGTTCTGGTCGGATCAGTACGATGTGAAGCTGCAGATCGCCGGCTTCAATCTCGGTTACGACGAGACGATTTTGAGGCCCGGCGCAAGGGACGGCAGCTGGTCCATCTGGTATTTCCGTGATGGCCGCTTCGTGGCTGTCGATGCCGTCAATGACGCCAAGGCCTATGTTGCGGGTAAGAAACTGCTCGATACAGCCGCCCAACCCGACCGCACAATCCTGGCGGATCCGTCCGCCGATCTGAAATTACTGCTCTCCTGAGGATATCATGCCCGCTGCCGAAAACCGTTTCAAAACCGCCATTCATGCCGGCAAGCCGCAGATTGGCCTGTGGCTCGACATGGGCGAGGCCATTACGGCGGAAATCGCCGGAACGGCTGGCTTCGACTGGCTGGTGATCGACGGTGAGCACGGGCCGAACGACCTGCGCAGCATCATCGACCAGCTGCGCGCGCTTGCCACCTCTGCCGCCGAGCCGGTGGTGCGTGTGCCTGTCGGCGAGAGCTGGATGATCAAGCAGCTCCTGGATGCTGGCGCCCGCACGCTTCTTGTGCCCATGGTCGATTCAGCGGCACAGGCGGAAGCTCTCGTCAGCGCCATGCATTACCCGCCGCGCGGCATTCGCGGCATGGGAGCGGCCGTCGCCCGTGCTTCCGCTTTTAATACGATAACGGATTATGCCGATAGCGCCTCGGCCAGCGTCTGCCTGCTGGTGCAGGCGGAAACCCGCGCGGCAATCGAAGATCTCGACAATATTCTTGCGGTGGACGGCGTGGATGGCGTCTTCATCGGCCCGGCGGATCTCGCCGCGGACATGGGTTATCTGGGAAGGATTGACGAAGCGGCGGTGCAGGCGGTTATCGAAGCGGCGATCGTGAAAATTGTCGCTGCTGGCAAGGCCGCCGGCATCCTCACCTTCAATGAAACCTATAATCGCCGTTATCTTGAACTCGGCGCGTCGTTCGTCGCCGTGGGAGCCGATGTCACGGAATTCGCCAATACGCTGCGTGCGCTTTCCGCCCGCTACAAGGGCGGGCCGGCAGTGACACCGTCCGGATCAGGATATTGATCAATCGTCGTTACTGGCGTTCAGCTTCTCCGGCGGAATACCTTCCTCGCCGGAGGCGAGATAACCGCCATTGATGAGGGCGGAGCGGACGATGCGCTGGATTGCTTCGTCCCTGTCGATGCCGTGATCCCTTGCAAAATCAGACAATGCCGCTTCAAGATCGTCGCTGAACCGCATATTCGCCCCCTTCATTCCTGCTTTTTTTACCAATGCATAAAGGCAAGGCGGGCAAACCCGCCTTGCCTTGATTTAATGCCCGTTCGTCATCAGCGCCAGCGATAAAGGCTGCTGTTCGACGAACTCTGCTGCGTGCTTGTGCCCACCGCATAACCGATCGCAAAACCGAGTGCGCCGACGATCGTCAGCAGGGAAGTGGCGGTGCCTGGATTTTCCTTCACGGCTTCCACGACATTCTGGCCCTGCGCCCGGACATTATGCGCCGCCTTGCGAACGCGGCCGCGCGCCTCATCCAGAAATTCCGATGCATCCTCGCCGACACCTTCCGCACGGGCGGAAACGGATTTGGACAGGGACGCGATCTGCGAACGCAGTTCTGCAATCTGGTTTTCGATCGTGTCTTCGACAACATTCAGTTTGGTCTGAGCCATTAGAACACCTCTTTTGTTACCGAGGCGAAAACGTGCGGGCCCTGAAGAAGTTCCGCAACCGGGCGTAAAGTTTGACCCGCGTTTATTTGGCCAACAGGTTTTTTGGCTTCTTGGCGAAAAAGCCTTGCAATCATTTTTCTTACGCAATAATCAGGCCGCACCGGAGAGGTGGCCGAGTGGTCGAAGGCGCTCCCCTGCTAAGGGAGTATACGTCAAAAGCGTATCGTGGGTTCGAATCCCATCCTCTCCGCCATTTAATGACGATCACCGTACGCCACCAGGCAGTCGAAGCTCTGATCCTTTCTTAAGCCCCAAACCACAATATCGAGTTCATGGACCGGTTCCGTGCAATGAAGACGGATTCATCCCTTCGGCAGGCGGGGGAGAGGCTTGTCGTAGGCGTCAAGACCGTATGGAGACTGATGAATGATCCATACCAGTCGGAACAGGCCTGCGCCGCCGCGCAGGTGTGGCAGGCAATTCAGCGCCTCTATCGTTCACGTTCACAGCTGATTCGGTTGCCACCCGTTGCGATTCCTCGCTTTATAATCTTCTGATTCATAAAGGTGAGATAGCGGGCTTCATTGACATTGGCCGGGCTGGCATCGCTGACTGATATCTGGATATTACTCTACAAATCATCCGCAAATATCGTGAATGCGCGAACTTTCGTGCTCCGACCTTGTTCGGCTCTCTTCCAGCGGAAGGTAACTGACAATGCGCCTTGTTCTCTCCATCCTTGCGGCCGCCATCCTCATCGCGGTCATCGCTTACGCCATGTCCGGCAATGACACGGTCGGACAGCAACCACCGCCGCACGCGATCGACCAGGGCGGGTGAATCGCTTTTCGAATCATTGCCAGTGAATCGCTCCCCGCTCGCGTTCGTTTCCGAAGCCGGCTCGTTCCCGCATGACGGCCGCACCTGCGATGTATGCAGCGGAGGCAAAAAATCTCTATAGCGCGGCCTGCGTAGCAAGGGATCGCGGAAAACACCGGTGGATTGGAAATACCTTGTTAACCGCCCTAACTAACGGATTCTCAACAGAAATCTTAACGTATTGTAAAAGCTTTTGTCCATCCGCGGGGCGGTGTGTGTTGTTTCCGCAACAAACCGAAATGAAGCATATACGTAAATGCTATTTATCGGATGTTGGCGATTGCATGCGGCGAAACCTTTTGTATTTTCACCACCAGAAGCGAGGCGGTGGATCGTTTGGCTTCTGAGAACACGGGAATGGGGCAGGGAATGCTGTCCTTCAGCGAAAGTACCCAGACCCTTTTAAAAACTTTGACTGGAGGTCAACCATGAACATCAAGAGCCTTCTGATCGGCTCCGCTGCGGCTCTCGCAGCAGTATCCGGCGCACAGGCCGCTGACGCCATCGTCGCTGCTGAGCCCGAGCCCCTGGAATACGTTCGCGTTTGCGACGCTTTCGGCACCGGCTTCTTCTACATCCCCGGCACCGAAACCTGCCTGAAGTTCGGCGGTTACATCCGTTTCCAGACCAACATCGGCCGTGACGAGTACAACTCTGGCCGTGGCACGTCTGACTGGGATTCCTTCACCCGCGCTCAGTTCGAAGTTGACACCCGCACCGACACCGAGCTCGGCGCTCTGCGTGGCTTCATCGGCTTCCGCGGCAACGCTGACAACGGCTCGTCCTCGTCTTCGAGCGTTTTTGTTGACCAGGCCTTCATCGAACTCGGCGGCCTGAAGGTCGGTAAGTTCTACAGCTGGTGGGATGATGGCCTCTCTGGCGAATCTGACGTTCTCTCCACGAACGCTCTGTTCAACTCGATCCGTTACACCTACGATGCAGGCTCGTTCTGGGCTGGCGTTTCGGTTGATGAACTCGAAGGCATCAGCGTTGGCTACGACGAGCCTGACAACAACGTTGGCGTTGCTCTCGGCCTCGGCGCAAAGCTCGGCGCAGCTTCCTTCCAGCTCATCGGCGGCTACGACACCGACCGCGAGGAAGGCGCTGTTCGTCTGATCGCTACGGCTGACGTTGGTCCGGGCACCCTCGGCCTGGCAGGCGTATGGGCTTCTGGTCCGAACGCTTACTACACCGAATCTGAATGGGCGATTGCCGGTGAATACGCCATCAAGGCAACCGACAAGCTGACCATCACTCCCGGTGCACAGTACTTCGGCAACTACTACGTTGGCGGTCCTGACTTCACCAACGACGACGCTTGGCAGGTTGGCCTGACGGTCGACTACAAGATCACGCAGGGTCTCTCCACGAAGATCGCTGTTAACTACCTCGACGTCGACAACGTTGACGACGACGTAAACGGCTTCATCCGTCTGCAGCGTTCGTTCTAATCTGATCTGACATAGTCAGTGATGGAGGCCTCGGCAGAAATGCCGGGGCTTTTTTGTTATCCCAGCGGGAATATCGATTCAGGAAAAGGAGTAGGCGCCGTTTTTCGTACAGCGGTGATTCGCGAGATAGCTGGACGGACAGAGTGGATCCAGTGAAAATGCGGCGGTTAAAGCGGCAAGATATTCGATCCCAAATATCGTTTTCCAGATTTATGACGATTTCGAAGTGACTGCCACAGCCTGGGCAAGCATCCACGGGTCTGGCTAAGCTTTTGAAACGCATCAGTAATTAACGATTTTTTAACGAACGGACGCGGCCATTAGGCTCGACCATTAGAATTGTAGCTATTTCGCAACAATGAAAAACTAAGGACACCTTACTGTCTCTCTTTTGTCATGATTGAGATTGCCGAGCCGCACGGTTTTGGCTCTAATCAAATCCATAAGCGGCACGCATCTATCTGCGCTTCCCACCCGCTGCTTAGCAAATTAGCGTTTGACTGGAGGTCAACCATGAACATCAAGAGCCTTCTGATCGGCTCCGCTGCGGCTCTCGCAGCAGTATCCGGCGCACAGGCCGCTGACGCAATCGTCGCTGCTGAGCCCGAGCCCCTGGAATACGTTCGCGTTTGCGACGCTTTCGGCACCGGCTTTTTCTACATCCCCGGCACCGAAACCTGCCTGAAGTTCGGCGGTTATATCCGTTTCCAGACCAACTTCGGTCGCGACGCGTCCGGCACGTCTGACTGGGACTCCTTCACACGCGCTCAGTTCGAAGTTGACACCCGCACCGACACCGAGCTCGGCGCTCTGCGTGGCTTCATCGGCTTCCGCGGCAACGCTGACAACGGCTCGTCCTCGTCTTCGAGCGTTTTTGTTGACCAAGCCTTCATCGAACTCGGCGGCCTGAAGGTCGGTAAGTTCTACAGCTGGTGGGATGACGATCTGAACGGCGAAACCGACATTCTGTCGACCAACACTTTGTTTAACTCGATCAAGTACACATACGACGCAGGCTCATTCCAGGCCGCTCTCTCGGTTGACGAATTGGAAGGCCAGTACGGTCAGTACCAGTACGAGGATGATAACAACGTCGGTATCGGCGGCATGATCGGTGCCAAGTTTGGCGCTGTCACGGCTAACCTCATTGCCAGCTACGACTTCGACGCAGAGAACGTTGCTGTTCGTGGCATGCTCTTTGCAGACATTGGTCCGGGCACCTTTGGTCTTGCAGGTGTATGGGCTTCGGGCGACAACGCTTACTACGCGAAATCCGAATGGGCTGTCGCTGTTGAGTACGCTATCAAGGCGACTGATCGTCTGACGCTTACTCCCGGCTTTGAGTATCTTGGCAAGCTCGACGTAAATCCTGCTGATGGCGATTTCGTTGGTGACCGCGACGCTTGGACTGCTGGTCTGACGGTCGACTACAAGATCACCGAAGGTCTGGCTACCAAGATCACCGCCAACTACTACGACGAAGACGGTGCAGACGACGAAGTTACCGGTTTCGTTCGCCTCCAGCGCACGTTCTAATCTGATCTGACATTGTCAGTGATGGAAACCCCGGCAGAAATGCCGGGGTTTTTCTTTTGGAAGACCGGATGGGACTGTAAGTCGTCGGGCATCGCGTGTGCTTTGAAGCATCGACCAGCCCACCTGTCGCTCATCTGTCCAAGCCGTTGGTGTCATCCCTGGGCTTGCCCCAGTGATCCAATCACGTCGCATGAAATCTGAACGCTGCAGATGCTCGGAACGGGCCCGAGCATGACGCAAGGAACCTTAGGCTTCACAGTGGTCAGAAGCGCTCGCCGGCAGGTGCTTGAATGCGCCGCTCGTCGGCTAGGGAAACCGCCTTTACCCGGAGCGCCCATGGCGCAGATCATCAACGATATCGGCCTGTTGCCCGAGCCTCGTCTTGTAGACCTGATAATTCTCCATCACCCGCTGCACGTAATTGCGTGTTTCGGGGAAGGGGATGCGCTCGATCCAGTCAACCACCTCATCGATAGGCTTGCCGCGCGGGTCGCCATAACGGGCGATCCATTCGGGGACACGTTTCGGGCCGGCATTATAGGCGATGAAGGTGAGGATGTAGGAGCCACCGAAGCTATCGATCTGCTCGCCGAGATAATGGGCGCCGAGCGTGGCGTTATAGCCCGCATCGCTGGTCAGCATCGCCTGCGTGTAGGGCAGGCCGTGGCGGCCGGCCACGCCCTTGGCGGTTCCGGGCAGCAGTTGCAGCAGGCCGCGGGCATTGGCGGCGGAGACGGCGGCGGGGTTGAAGGCGCTTTCCTGCCGGGCGATCGCATAGGCAAGCGCCTTTCCGGAGCCGGCAATATTGGCGCTGGCGGGAATGACGCCGAGCGGGTAGGCAAGGGCTGCCGCATCGATACCGCGGCTGAAGGCCGTCTTGCCGATCTGCAGCGAGACCTGATGATTACCGTTGCCCTCAGCCCGCGCCGCCAGAATGGCAAGCTCGCCGGGACTGTCGAGCTGTTCGGCCAGCGACCTGTAAAGGCTGTCGGCGCGCCAGCCGTAACCTGCCGCCTCGAGGCGGTCTATGGCGCGCACGGCTTCGCGGCCGGCAAAGCGTTCTCGGTCGCCATTGCTCGGGCTGGGATAGGTCACGTTCAGCGTCTTCGTGCCGATCCGTGCAGCGGCAAGCTGGCCGTAAAACGTACCGGGATGGGCTGCCGCCTTTGCAAAGAAGTCGCGTGCATTGCCGGGTCCTCCGGCTTCGGCCGCCCTTCCGAGCCAGTAATAGGCGCGGGAGGCCGAAAGTGGCCGGTTTGATGTCTGGAGCAGGGCGTTGAAATGACGCGAAGCCGTGGCCGGGTCGCGCATCGCCCGCAGAGCATACCAGCCGGCATGAAACTCGGCATCGGCGACATCCACCGCTGATGTGGCATTGTGATTGGCGACGATACGATAGGCTTCGGCAAAATCGCTGAGATCGGCGAGACCGCGCGCGATGATCCGCCGCTCGTTCCACCATTCGCCGGGATTGACCAGCTTGGCAGTATCCTGCGGCGCCTGCCGCAGAAGAGCCGCCGCCTCAGGATATTTCTGCCGGTTGCGCAGGTTCTCCACGCGCGCGAAAAGGAATGCGGGATCATCGCGCCAGCCGGCATCCACCTTGCCGAGCAGGGCGCCGGCATTGGCGGAACGCTGCAGTACAGCCGCCCAGGCATTGTAAAGGGACTGCGCCTTGCCGAGTTCGCCGAAACGTTTCGCCTGGCTGATGCGGCTGCGATACATCAGATAATCCATGCGCGCCTTGTGGTCCGCGGCCGTCAGATAGGCAGGAAAGGCGGCCAGCACGCGGTCTTCCATATCCTTGTCCATGCCTTCGCTCACCCACAGCTGGCGAATGAGTCGCTGCGAATCCACGACCTTGCCGGAGGCGGCCAGCGCCTTGGCGAGAACCACCGTGCCCTCCGCCGTTTCTGGCTTGCTGCCGCCGAATGCAGCAAGCACCTGCTGTGCCGGCGGGTCCTCGCGATAAAGCGCTTTTTCGGAATTGGCCCGCAAAGTCGCGGCGCCCGGCCAGCCGGCGAGTTCGCGCTGTGCTGCGGCGATTTCGGCTGAAGGCACATCCTTCTGGCCCGAAACGGCGATTGCCCATGTGAGGATGTGACGGTCCAGACTGCCGGTCGGCATGGCGTTGCGCAGCGCGATGGCCCGCGCCGCATCGCGCCCGGAAAGCGCGTCGAGGCCTGCCTTCAGCTGTCTCGCATCATCGGGCCGGTTAAGGCGGGGAATGGCGCCGGTAACCTCTGGCGAAGCGGGCATGAAAGCGGGAACGGTGGGCGCATCCGGCTTCACATAGGGAAGCGGCGCGGCGCCCTCGGGCAGCGGCCCGGCCAGCGCGTTCCACACGGTTGCGGCAAGGCCCGCCGCCATCAATCCCCAGACTGTTTTTTTCATGCCGTTCTTCATCGTGTAACGGAGTTGCCGACTTTCTTCTAATATCGCTACATTGCAGCGGGATTGCCGAAAAAAGGTCTGATCTCCCGCCTGGAAATCTTGGGATTTCAGGCTTAATGAAATGTTAAGCGCGACCCTGCAATTCAATCAACTTTTATTCACCGGCCCGCGAGCAATGTCGCTTTTCGCTATGTGCATTTAATGCTTGCAGATCACGGCCCGAACACTGTCACACTTCCGACAATTTCGGACAAAATACGCTGCCTTTGCGCTTGTCGGCGCCAAGGGCTGGCACTAATGTGTGCCGGTTTTAACCATCGAATGCGGCCGAAGCATGAACCGGCTCGGCGCCAGGAGCTTTGCATGTTCAAGGGATCAATTCCCGCCCTCATTACCCCGTTCACGGACAATGGCGCCGTGGACGAAAAGGCTTTCGCCGCCCATGTGGAATGGCAGATCGCCGAAGGCAGTAACGGACTTGTGCCGGTGGGCACGACGGGGGAATCCCCGACGCTTTCCCACGACGAGCACAAACGTGTCGTTGAACTGTGCATCGAGGTTGCGGCGAAACGGGTTCCGGTCATTGCGGGTGCAGGCTCCAACAATACCGATGAAGCGATCGAGCTGGCCCTGCATGCGCAGGAAGCGGGTGCGGATGCGCTGCTGGTGGTTACCCCCTATTACAACAAGCCGACCCAGAAGGGCCTGTTCGCCCATTTCTCCGCCGTCGCGGAAGCGGTGAAGCTGCCCATCGTCATCTACAATATTCCGCCGCGCTCGGTGGTGGATATGTTGCCGGAAACCATGGGCGCCCTGGTCAAGGCCCATAAGAACATCGTTGGCGTCAAGGACGCGACGGGCAAGATCGACCGTGTTTCCGAACAGCGCATTTCCTGCGGCAAGGATTTCGTCCAGCTCTCGGGTGAAGACGGTACCGCTCTAGGCTTCAACGCCCATGGCGGTGTCGGCTGCATTTCCGTCACGGCCAACGTGGCACCGCGCCTCTGTTCGGAATTCCAGGCGGCGATGCTTGCCGGCGATTATGCCAAGGCGCTGGAGTACCAGGATCGCCTGATGCCGCTGCACAAGGCCATCTTCATGGAGCCAGGCGTCTGCGGCACAAAATATGCGCTGTCGAAGACGCGCGGCGGCAACCGCCGTGTGCGTTCGCCCTTGATGAGCACGCTGGAACGGGCAACCGAAGCAGCCATCGATGCGGCGCTGAAGCATGCCGGCCTGATGAACTGAGACAGGTCTGAAAAGCCAGAAGGCGCGCAATGGACCGCTTCGCAGCAGAAGCCGTCCCGCGCGCCTTTTCTTTTCGTGGCGACGATACTAAATAGAGGTTCGAAAACCGCTCTCGGCGGCAGGCCGAAGGCGCAATAAGAAAAACAAGGGATTGAAATATCATGGCCCCCAAAGGCAGCCAGCGCGTGGTGAACAAGATCGTTGCGGAAAATCGCAAGGCCCGTTTCAACTACGAAATCGTCGACACCTATGAGGCAGGACTGGTGCTGACCGGCACCGAGGTCAAGTCGCTGCGCGAAGGCAAGGCGAACATTGCCGAATCCTACGCGTCGGACGAGGGCGATGAAATCTGGCTCATTAATTCCCACCTGCCGGAATATCTGCAAGCCAACCGTTTCAACCATGAGCCGCGCCGCCGCCGCAAGCTGCTCCTGAGCAAGCGCGAGATCAACCGCCTACGCGCTGGCATCAACCGCGAAGGCATGACGCTGGTGCCGCTCAAGATCTACTTCAACGACAGGGGCCGTGCGAAGCTGGAACTGGCGCTCGCCAAGGGCAAGAAGCTGCACGACAAGCGCGAGACGGAGAAGGAACGCGACTGGAACCGGCAGAAGTCGCGGTTGTTGAAGGGTGGGGCGGCCTAAGTTCGCCGCCTTTCGCAGCATGCTCCTCCGTCATGCCGGACTTGATCCGGCATCCAGTCGCAGCGCGTCTGCCCTGTGAGAAGTGCCCTTTCAGCCCAAGGACTTGGGCTGGCTGGATCCCGGCTCAAGGCCGGGATGACGGGAGTGTGTTACTGCCCGCTGCGCCCGTCACGCCGCCCGGTACGTCCGCTCCACATGCGCCTTCGTCGTCGAAACGCTGAACCGGCTGACAAGCGCCGCCAGGTTGGCGCTGACATCGCTCAGATTGTGCGTGGCTGCATTGGTCTCTTCCACCATCGCCGCATTCTTCTGCGTCAGATTGTCCATGCTGTTGATCGCCGCACTGATTTCCTGAATGCCGACGGATTGTTCCTGCGCCGCCTTGGTGAGCGAGGTGATGTGATCCTTGATGTGATCGACCTTGCTGCCGATCGTATTCAGGGATTCACCCGTTTTGTTCACCAGCGAAACGCCCTGCATCACATCCTCGGAAGACTTGGCGATCAGTGTCTTGATTTCCTTTGCGGCGGTGGCGGAGCGTTGCGCCAGTTCACGCACTTCCTGCGCGACGACGGCGAAACCCTTGCCAGCCTCGCCGGCGCGCGCGGCTTCCACGCCGGCGTTCAACGCCAATAGATTGGTCTGGAACGAAATCTCATCAATGACGGAAATAATCTGGGTGATCTTCTGCGACGAGTCCTCGATGGCGCCCATCGCTTTCACCGCATCCGTCACCACATTGCGAGAGCGTGCTGCTTCGATGGCCGAACTTTCGACGATGGCCTTGGCCTCCTCGGAACGTTGCGCCGACAATCTGGAAATGGTGGTGATTTCCTCAACGGCTGCGGCGGTTTCCTCAAGCGCGGCCGCCTGCTGCTCCGTCCGGCGGGCCATGTCATCGGTGGCGGAGGTGAGCTCGCGCGTATTGCCGGAAATCTTGTTCGCTTCCTCCACGATCTGGGCGAATGCACCGGCGAGATTGCCGACGGCGGTGTTGAAATTGGCGATCAGCCCTTCGAATTGCGGCGCGGTCTTTTCGTTGATGCTGGAGCTGAGGTCGCCGTTGGCCAGCCGGTCGAGGGCACTGTTGAGGAGCGTGAGAATATGGTCCTGCTCCTTCTTCATCTGCGCCTGTTCGGCCTCTACCTTATGCCGCTCGGCGGCGAGCACGTCGAGATAGACGGAAATCGAATAGTCCATGTCCAGAAGGGCGGCCTTGATGGTGGCGGACAAGGCATCCTTCACCTTCCTGGCCTTCTTCTCCATGAATAGGCCCTTCAACTCCGACTCGATCAGGGCCTTGACGATGCCGTCAAGCATCAGCGCATAACCGCCAATGTACCATCGCGGCTCCAGCCCCAGTCTGGCATGGGTGCGGCCGATCGCGGTCACGGCATCTGTATAGTCCGCGTTGAATGTACCGGAGGCGATTCTCGTCCAGTGTTTGAGTTGCATGCCCTTGGCGTGCTGCACATGTGCGTCATTGGCAAAGAACTTCGCCGTCTCCGGCACCGAGCGCACTTTCGCATAGAAGCGGTCCAGCGACGCATCGAGAGAGCCGGTGATGACGCCCTTCATGTCTGAGAGATTCTGTCGCTGCTCGTGGCCGAGCCCCAGAAAATTCAGTCTTTCTTCGAGCTGTCGGTCGGTTTTTTCTTGGCCATGCATGTCTAGTCATCCTGCTTTGGCACCCAAATCATGTCGTTGGTGCCGTTACTTGATTTAGACACGTCTAAAATTAACCAAGATATAATTTTCCCCGGCCGGATTTGACGGTTGTTAATTTCAGGGGGAATTTTTTCCCTGCCGATAGGGGGGTAAACAAAAACGCGCCAGTCTTTGAGACGGACGCGTTTTCGAAATATCGGTGATTGCGAAATCGGGATCAGACCGTCTCGGGGCCTTCCGCGTGCCGGGCAGGGCGCTCATTCGGGTCGCGTCCGATTTCGGCTTTCAGCGTCATCAGGTCGATGAAGTGATCGGCCTGGCGGCGCAGGTCGTCGGCGATCATCGCTGGCTGGGTGGCCATGGTGGAAACCACGGAAACCTTGCGGCCCTTGCGCTGCAGCGCGTCCACCAGCGTGGTGAAATCGCCGTCGCCGGAAAACAGCACCAGGTGATCGACCGTTTCGGATTGCTCCATGGCGTCGACCGCCAGTTCGATATCCATGTTACCCTTGATCTTGCGGCGGCCGAGCGCGTCGGTAAATTCCTTCGCCGGCTTCGTCACGACCTTGTAACCGTTATAGTCTAGCCAGTCGATCAGCGGGCGGATCGAGGAATATTCCTGATCTTCGATCAGGGCCGTGTAATAATAGGCGCGCAGCAGATAGCCGCGCTTTTGAAACGCCTTCAGAAGCTTGCGGTAGTCGATATCGAATCCCAGGCTTTTCGATGCTGCATAAAGATTGGCTCCATCTATGAAGAGCGCAATTTTCTCCCGTGGATCGAACATTCCATCCCATTCCTTTTTTTTGGAAAGGCCATTATCTGGCTTTTATATCCGGTCGATAGCGCTAAATATCATGTCGTATCAACGCGCTTTGCGTACCGCCGTTGCGTTTTAAGTAAGCTACCTTCCCCCTTATTCCAAGACAATTCTTCTAGACATTTTGTTCATCAGGCGCCAAACATCGAGGATAAGGTGCCAAAAGACGCCAAAGACAGGAAAAACTTGAATTCCGCGGCCAATGGCTGTATCGGAAGCTGGAAAGCTTCGTCGCGAGAATTTCCAGGTGTTTTCCGCACGGCACGAAGCGCAGATTCAATAGGTTAGAGCAACCCTTGTGCATCCTGAAGACCGCACGGCGCTCTGATCCACGACATTACGACCCGCAAAGGACAGGCAATGGCCCGCGTCACAGTTGAAGATTGCATTGATAAAGTAGACAACCGTTTCGAGCTGGTGCTTCTCGCCAGCCACCGTGCGCGCCAGATTTCTCAGGGCTCTTCCATCACGGTTGACCGCGATAATGACAAGAACCCCGTCGTTGCGCTGCGTGAAATCGCCGACGAGACGCTGTCTCCCGACGATCTGAAGGAAGACCTCATCCATTCGCTGCAGAAGCACGTGGAAGTGGACGAGCCCGAGCCCGATCCGGTCACGCTTGCCGCCGCCGCTGCCGACAGCGAAGAAGACGACCAGCCGGAAACTGTCACCTTCGACCAGATGTCGGAAGAAGAACTGCTGGCCGGTATCGAAGGCCTTGTGCCGCCGGAAAAAAATGACGATTATTGATCCGGTTTTATGACGCCTTTGGCAGATGGCGGTTACCGTCTGTCAATAGTTGCCGTCATAATCTGATCCTTATTGATGCAGCATTGTGCGCCGACCCCAAGGTTGGCGCGCTTTCTTTTTGTGGAATATCGCATGATGCGGCAATACGAACTCGTTGAGCGGGTTCAAAAATATAAACCGGATGCGAATGAGGCCCTGCTGAACAAGGCCTATGTTTACGCGATGCAGAAACACGGCCAGCAGAAGCGGGCCAATGGCGACCCCTACATCTCGCATCCGCTGGAAGTTGCCGCAATCCTCACCGAAATGCATCTCGACGAATCGACCATCGCGGTTGCGCTGCTGCACGATACGATCGAGGACACCACCGCAACTCGCGCTGAAATCGACGAATTATTCGGCGAAGACATCGGCCGGCTGGTGGAAGGGCTGACCAAACTCAAGAAGCTTGATCTCGTCACCCGCAAGGCGAAACAGGCGGAGAACCTGCGCAAGCTGCTGCTCGCCATTTCCGATGACGTGCGCGTTCTCCTGGTGAAGCTCGCCGACCGCCTGCACAACATGCGTACCATGGAATACATGCCGGCCGACAAGCGCAGCCGCATTTCCGAAGAGACGATGGAAATCTATGCGCCGCTCGCCGGCCGCATGGGCATGCAGGACATGCGCGACGAGCTGGAGGACCTGTCCTTCCGTTATCTCAATCCGGAAGCCTATGAGACGGTGACAAACCGTTTGCAGGAACTGGAAACGCGCAATGAAGGCCTCATCAAGAAGATCGAGGACGAGCTGCGTGAATTGCTCGTGGCGAACGGCCTCATCGGCGCGGGCGTCAAGGGTCGGCAGAAAAAGCCTTATTCGGTGTTTCGCAAGATGCAGTCGAAGTCGCTCTCTTTCGAGCAGCTGTCTGACGTCTACGGTTTCCGCATTCTGGTCGACGACATTCCCTCCTGCTATCGGGCGCTCGGCATCGTGCACACACGCTGGCGTGTGGTGCCGGGCCGCTTCAAGGATTACATCTCCACGCCGAAGCAGAACGACTATCGCTCCATCCACACCACCATCGTTGGCCCGTCGCGCCAGCGTATCGAGCTGCAGATCCGCACCAAGCGCATGCATGAGATCGCCGAATTCGGCATTGCCGCCCACGCGCTCTACAAGGACGGCGAAAACGGGGAGGGCGATCTGCTTTCGCCGGAAAGCAACGCCTATTCCTGGCTGCGCCACACCATCGAATCGCTGGCGGAAGGCGACAGCCCGGAAGAATTCCTTGAGCATACCAAGCTGGAACTCTTTCAGGATCAGGTGTTCTGCTTCACGCCCAAGGGCAAGCTGATTGCCCTGCCGCGCGGCGCGACGCCCATCGATTTTGCCTATGCGGTGCACACCAATATCGGCGACACCACCGTTGGCGCCAAGATCAACGGCCGGATCATGCCGCTCGTCACCCGGCTGAACAATGGCGACGAGGTGGAGATCATCCGCTCCGGCGTGCAGGTGCCGCCCGCCGCATGGGAAGAGGTGGTGGTGACGGGCAAGGCCCGCTCGGCCATTCGCCGCGCCACCCGTATGGCCATCCGCAAACAATATTCCGGCCTTGGTTATCGCATTCTCGAGCGCACCTTCGAACGCGCCGGCAAGGCCTTCTCCAAGGAGGCGCTGAAGCCGGTCCTGCATCGGCTGGCGCAGAAGGATGTCGAGGACGCCATCGCGGCTGTCGGCCGTGGCGAGGTTTCCTCGCTCGATGTGCTGCGCGCGGTATTCCCGGATTATCAGGACGAGCGCGTGACGGTGAAGATGACCGGTGACGACGGCTGGTTCAACATGCGCAGCGCCTCGGGCATGGTCTTCAAGATACCGGGCAAGTCCCGTTCGGCGCTGGAGGATGACGGTGCGGCCGAAATGCTCGACGGGCCTGACCCGCTGCCCATTCGTGGCCTTTCCGGCAATGTCGATGTGCATTTCGGGCCGGCCGGCGCCGTTCCGGGGGACCGCATCGTCGGCATCATGGAAAAGGGCAAGGGCATCACCATCTATCCAATCCAGGCGCCGGCGCTTCAGCGCTTCGACGACGAGCCGGAACGCTGGATCGATGTGCGGTGGGATCTGGACGAAGCGAACAAGTCGCGCTTCATGGCGCGGGTGATGATCAATGCGTTGAACGAGCCGGGCACGCTTGCCTCGGTGGCGCAGTCGATCGCAACGCTCGACGTCAATATTCGCGGGCTGAACATGGTCCGCATCGGTACTGACTTCTCCGAGTTGGCGCTGGACGTGGAAGTCTGGGATCTCAGGCAGCTGAACCAGCTTCTGTCGCAGCTCAAGGATCTGGATTGCGTCTCCACGGTCACGCGTGCCTTTGATTGAGGCATTTTTGATGCCTTTGAGATAGCGGAAGGCCGCTGTTATGCGTTCTGAGCATGGCAGCGGCCTTTTCCTGTCTCTGGTGGTTAATGCGGTTTGCGACTATTTTCCTCTCAGAAATTGAAGAGAAGGAAACGCGGCGTGCCGGTGGATGAACACCGATGAGAAACGCCAGTTCCAAACCGAAAGGACCGAAAATCATGTTTACTCCGCTTCGCAAGATCGCCCGCGCCGTTCGTGGCAAGACCACCCAGGAACGCGAATTCGAATATCTCAGCGGCTCGGTATCGAATGTCGACCTCGAGTTCCGTCAGCGCGAAATCGACCGCGGCCTGTTCCGCCGGTAATGCGCTGAGCGCATGGCAGCCAATCGCCATGCGTATGGACACGGATAGCGCGGCGGTAATGGCCTGTGTTTTCCTGTGCACCGCAAGCCCAGGAGATACGCGCCTCAGCGCGTCTCCTCCATGCCGCTGTCCAGTGTGACTGATCGGGTATGCTGCATCTGCAATGATCAGCGTGGGATAACCGGGCAAAAGTTCTTTGTTGCCTACCACGCTCTTGGCTCGGCCGGGGTGATGAAATAGACTGCCCCCATGCCGTTTCGCCGCCGTGAACCCCTTGGTTTTTCAGAGAAGATTCGCGACCTCTTCTGGCCGCGAACGGGTTTTTCCCGTTCGTTGCGCTATATGAAGTTGCGCCTGCTCAGGCTTTCCGCCTCTCCCCATTCCATTGCCGCCGGTGTCGCCATCGGTGTGGGTGTGGCGTGGATGCCGTTTCTCGGTGTTCACATCATCATTGCCATGGCGCTCGGTTTCCTCATGCGCGTCAACCTCGTGGCGGCGGCACTCGGTACGACTTTCGCCAATCCGCTGACATTTCCTTTCATCTGGGCCTCCACCTGGGAGCTGGGACATGTCATTCTCGGGCGAAAGACGTCGGAAAGTGCTGCGCATGTGGATTTCGTGGCGCTGTTTAGCCATCTTGAATTCCGGCAGATATGGACGCCGGTGCTGGAACCCATGACCATTGGTGCGGTTCCGCCTGCCATCATCAGCGCGGTCATCGCCTATATCGCCGTTTATGGGCTCATCAACGGCTTTCAGCGCCGCAAGATGGAAAATCTCGCGCATCGCGCCGCCAACAAGAATGCTTCTCTGGAGATGTTGAAATGATCATTGGATTGGGAAGCGACCTGATAGACATCCGGCGCGTGGAAAAATCGATCGAGCGCTTCGGCGAGCGTTTCACTCATCGGTGTTTTACCGATATCGAGCGCGCCAAATCCGATGGCCGCAAGAACCGCGCCGCGTCCTATGCCAAGCGTTTCGCCGCCAAGGAGGCCTGTTCCAAGGCGCTTGGCACCGGCCTTGCGAACGGCGTTTTCTGGAAGGACATGGGCGTCGTCAACCTTCCGGGCGGCAAGCCCACCATGGTGCTGACAAACGGGGCAGGGGAGCGACTGGCGGCCATGCTGCCCGCAGGCCATCGCGCCAATATTCACCTGACGATCACGGATGACCACCCTTACGCTCAGGCATTTGTGATCATCGAGGCGCTTCCCGTGATCGATTGAGGCCTGGGGGCACCGTTGGGCGCGCTCTATTTACACCGCTGTCACAGAAGCGCTTCCCTTCGGGCTGGAAAGGTTCTAGAGAAGTCGCAGAAATATGAAAGCGTTGCGGGCCGCGTGAAACAGCATCACCCGCCCCAGGCGCGATAAGCAACGGCCCGTCAGCTTCTTGGATCGAAGAAGCCGGGAAACAATCAGGCAGGTCTTTAAGTGTCGGAAAAAGCGGAAAAGAAGCAGAACGCCCTTTGGGAGAACGTCAAGGTCATCATTCAGGCGCTGCTGCTGGCGATGGTCATCCGCACCGTGCTGTTTCAGCCCTTCACCATCCCGTCGGGCTCGATGATGCCGACGCTGCTGGTCGGCGACTATCTTTTCGTCAACAAGTTCTCCTACGGCTATTCTAAATATTCGCTGCCTTTCTCGCCGAACCTGTTTTCGGGCCGCATTCTGGAATTCAGCAAGCCGAAGCGCGGCGATGTCGTGGTCTTCCGCCTGCCGCCCAATCCTGAAGTGGATTACATCAAGCGTCTGGTCGGCCTGCCGGGCGACCGAATTCAGGTCACGAACGGCGTGCTGTTCATCAACGGCCAGCCGGTGCCCAAGCAGCCCGACGGCACCTTCACGTCGGATTATCGGGCCGATCCAGGCGCCAACGTGCCCGTTTTCCGCGAAACGCTTGACAATGGCGTTACCTACGACACGCTCGATCAGTCGCCCGACTCGCGCGGCGACAACACCCGCGAATTCGTGGTCCCCGAAGGCCATTATTTCATGATGGGCGACAACAGAGACAATTCGCTGGATAGCCGCTTCGATGTCGGTTTCGTGCCGGAAGAAAACCTGATTGGCCGCGCCAGCGTCATCTTCTTCTCTTTGGGCAACGACACGCCGTTCAGCCGCATTTGGGAATGGCCGGCCAACATGCGTTGGGACCGCCTGTTCAAGGTTGTGGGATGAGCAAGACCAAGCCGCTTTCCGCGGACGAGATTTCCCGTCTGGAAGCGTTGATCGGATATGAGTTCAAGGAAAAGGCCCGGCTCGACCGGGCCTTGACCCATGCCAGTGCCCGCTCCGCCGCGGCGGGCAATTACGAACGTCTGGAGTTTCTGGGCGACCGCGTTCTGGGTCTCTGCGTTGCAGAGCTTCTGTTCTCCATCTTCCGCAATGCGTCCGAAGGTGAGCTTTCGGTGCGTTTGAACCAACTGGTCAGCGCCGAATCCTGCGCGTCGATCGCTGACGAGATGGGCCTGCACAATTTCATCCGCACCGGATCCGACGTCAAGAAACTCACCGGCAAGGCGATGCTGAACGTGCGCGCCGATGTCGTCGAAAGCCTGATTGCCACCATCTATCTGGATGGCGGCCTCGATGCGTCGCGCAAATTCATTCTGAAATATTGGCAGGGCCGTGCCACGAGCGTGGATGCCGGACGGCGTGACGCGAAAACGGAACTGCAGGAATGGGCGCACGCAAAGTTTGCGGTCACCCCATCTTACCGGGTTGACGATCGCTCCGGACCGGATCACGATCCCCGCTTTACGGTGACTGTTGAAATTCCCGGCGTAAAGCCGGAAACCGGCGTCGAGCGTTCCAAGCGCGCGGCCGAGCAGGTGGCGGCAACCAGATTGCTGGAACGCGAAGGCGTCTGGCAGAAAAGCTCTACCTGAAACTGAGCTGACCGGCGACGGCAGCTGACTATCAAGCGCATGGCGAGCCCTCTGGCCGCATGTTGAATACCTCTGACCTTGAATGGATATCATGACCGATCACGAAAACCCCGCCTCGACAGGCGAAGACAATGCCCTTCCGACCCGCTCCGGCTTCGTTGCCCTCATTGGCCCTACAAATGCCGGTAAGTCGACGCTGGTAAACCGGCTGGTGGGCGCCAAGGTTTCCATCGTCAGCCACAAGGTGCAGACGACGCGTGCGGTCATGCGCGGCATCGCCATTCACGACAACGCGCAGATCGTGTTCATGGACACGCCCGGTATCTTCAAGCCGCGCCGTCGGCTGGACCGCGCCATGGTCACCTCCGCCTGGGGCGGCGCGAAGGACGCTGATCTCATTCTTCTTTTGATCGACAGCGAGCGCGGCCTGAAGGGCGACGCTGAGGCGATTCTCGAAGGCCTGAAGGACGTCCCCCAGAAGAAAATCCTCTGCCTCAACAAGATCGACCAGGTAAAGCGCGAAGACCTCCTGAAGCTCGCCGCCGCCGCCAATGAGACGGTCGCCTTCGACCGCACCTTCATGATCTCGGCGACCAATGGCTCCGGTTGTGAAGACCTGATGAACTATCTGGCCGCCGAATTGCCGGAAGGCCCATGGTATTATCCGGAAGACCAGATCTCCGACCTGCCCATGCGCCAGCTTGCCGCCGAAATCACCCGCGAAAAGCTGTTCCTGCGCCTGCACCAGGAACTGCCCTATGCCTCGCATGTCGAAACGGAAAAGTGGGAAGAGCGCAAGGATGGCTCAGTGCGCATCGAGCAGGTGATCTATGTCGAGCGCGACAGCCAGAAAAAGATTGCGCTCGGCAAGAACGGCGATGCCATCAAGGCGATCTCCACCGCCTCGCGCAAGGAACTCTCGGAAATCCTCGAACAGCCGGTGCATCTCTTCCTGTTCGTCAAGGTGCGCGAGAACTGGGGCGACGACCCGGAGCGTTTCCGCGAAATGGGGCTGGAATTCCCGCGAGGCTGAAAGCGCGTCATTCCCGCGTCTCTGTGAGGAT
This sequence comes from Agrobacterium sp. FDAARGOS_525, assembly GCF_003938925.1. Classification (NCBI taxonomy): domain Bacteria; kingdom Pseudomonadati; phylum Pseudomonadota; class Alphaproteobacteria; order Hyphomicrobiales; family Rhizobiaceae; genus Agrobacterium; species Agrobacterium sp. FDAARGOS_525. Next base: position 2,153,533 of record NZ_RKIU01000003.1, read on the forward strand.
ACAGAAACGCGGTGGGAGGAGCGCGATGTCTTTGTTCCCGGCAGGGAACCGAATATCCTTGGAACGGGTTGTTCCAAAAACAATTGGGCGCAACCTTTTTTCATGATGGATAATCATGTCACCCAAAAAACCGAACGGGATTTCCACCACCCCCTGCCAGCAATGCCCGCTGCGCGATCTACCGCATTTCAGGGACTTTTCTTCTTCGGAACTGGATTTCGTGTCCCGTTTCAAGACGGGGGAATTGGCGGTGGAGAGCGGCTCCGTCATCCTGATGGAAGGCTCACACAGCGCTCACCTCTACACGGTGCTTGCGGGCTGGGCATTTCGCTACAAGACTTTGGAGGACGGCCGGCGGCAGATCCTGAATTACGTGATGCCGGGCGACCTCGTCGGCCTGCAGGGCACGGTGATGGGGGAGATGCAGCACTCGGTTGAGGCCTTGTCGCCGGTTACGCTGTGCGTCTTCGAGCGATCGCGCCTCAACAATCTCTTTACCGACCACCCGACGCTTGCCTATGATCTGACATGGATTGCGGCGAGCGAAGAGCGCATGCTCGACAGTCATCTGCTCAGCATCGGCCGGCGCACGGCGCTTGAGCGCGCGGCCTACCTTATCGCTTTCCTTTACAGCAGGGCGAAAGCGGTCGCGCTGCTGCAGGGCGAGGCGACGATTCCTGTCACCCAGCAGCACGTGGCCGATACGCTCGGCCTCTCCATCGTCCACACCAACAAGACGCTGAGAAAGCTCGTCGATCGCGGGCTTATCCGCTGGACGGACAAGGGCTGTCTGGTGCTGGATGACGCCGGACTGGCGCAAGTTGCGGGCTGGGAAAGCGACGGCAAGCGGCAGAGACCGTTTATCTGATCTTCCGACATGTCTTTTTTAAATGACGGGCGAGCCGCAATTTGCGACTGCTCCCATGATATCTCACTGGAGAATCGTTTCGAAGACGACGGCTTCGAGCCTGACGGCTCTCTTTGTTAGGAAGAAAAATATGGTGCCACAACGGGTTATCATCGTTGAGGATGAATATCTGGTGGCGCTCGATGTTGAGGCGGTTCTCCAGTCGATGGGTGTGGAGACCGTTATCATCGCCACGACGCTTGCGCAGGCGAGGAAGGCTCTCGAAGAGGATGGCGCCGATTGCGTGCTTCTCGATGTCAGCCTTTCTGACGGTAAAAGCTATGATTTTGCACGCCACTTGCGGTCTGCGTCCATTCCTTTCGGTTTTGTCAGCGGTTACGGCGACACGACCGGATTCCCCGAAGATCTCCTGCATGCGCCCTTGCTCGGCAAGCCTTTCGGAGAAAACGAAATCACCGATTTCGTCCTCCGCCTCGTCGATGCGGCGCGTGTTACCGTAAAAGAATAACGTTTCGCCACCGGATCGGTTATGATCGGGCTTGAATCGAAATTCGGACAGGTTTCATGCAGTGGCAGGATGAGGCGATCATTCTCGGCGTAAAGCGCCATGGCGAGACGAGTGTCATCGCCGAGGTGATGACCCGCACACGCGGCCGCCATCTCGGCATGGTGCGCTCCGGGCGCTCCCGCAGCATGCAGCCGGTGCTGCAGGCGGGAAACCGGGTAGACGTCGTCTGGCGCGCGCGCCTTGACGATCATCTCGGAGAATACCGCATCGAGCCCCTGCAACTGCGCGCGGCGCAATTGATGGAAACGGCCACCGCCGTATACGGCGTCCAGGCCATGGGCGCGCTGCTGAGGCTTTTGCCGGAGCGCGATCCGCATCCGCATCTTTATCAGGCGCTCGATATCATTCTCGATAATCTCCACGACCCGGCCGATGCAGGCGAACTTTTCGTGCGCTTCGAGTTGGCGGTGCTGAATGATCTCGGTTTCGGGCTTGATCTTACCGAATGTGCGGCGACGGGGCTGCGCAACGATCTCATCTATGTGTCGCCGAAAACGGGAAGGGCGGTCTGCCGCACGGCGGGAGCGCCCTATGCGGACCGGATGCTGTCGCTTCCGGCTTTTCTCGGCGAAGGCCAGTCGAAAGCCGCTGATCCCGAGAGCCTTGCGGCAGCTTTTCGCCTGACCGCCCATTTTCTCAACCGCCATGTCTATGATCCGCGCGGGCTCAATGAAAACGCCGCCCGCGACGGTTTCGTGCAGGCGGCGCTGAAGGCTTTGGAGCGCAGGGGATCGCCGCCCGCACTGGACAGGGCCGGTTAGTTCCGGGCCATCGCTATTGGGCGAAGGCCGGCCGTGGGGCGGGGCGTTCCTCAATGGGCCAGTGCACGACGGCCGCAAAAATCCCCATGCCGACGCCAAGCCACCAGACGAGGTCGTAAGAACCGAACCTGTCATAAAGAAAGCCGCCCAGCCAGACGCCGAGGAACGAGCCGATCTGGTGGGTGAGGAACACGACGCCGCCGAGCATGCCGAGATGGCGCGTGCCGAACATGATGGCCACCAGCGCATTCGTGGGCGGCACGGTGGAGAGCCAGAGGATGCCCATGACGGAAGCAAAGAGAATGACTGAAAGCGGCGATTGCGGCAAAAGCAGAAAGGCAGTCACGACCACGGAACGGGCAATATAGATATAGGCCAGGAAATAGGGCTTGGAATAACGCTGTGCGATGACGCCGGCGGCCAGCGATCCGATGATGTTGAAGAAGCCGATGAGCGCCATGGCAATCACCGCGTATCGTGGTTCGATACCGATATCGCCGAGATAGGCCGGGAAATGCGCGGTGATGAAGGCCACCTGGAAACCACAGACGAAGAAGCCCGTCGTCAGCAGCAGATAGCTCTTGTGGCCAAGCGCTTCCTTCAGCGCTTCGCCCGCGGTCTGCTGGAACTGCGCCTGCGACTGGGTGCCGGAGGACGAGTTTCCGCGCATGAAAAAGGCGAGCAGCGGCACCAGCATCATCATGGCGGCGAGCCAGACGAGACTATCCGACCAGCCATAGGTGGAAATCAGCCCCTGGCTGATAGGTGCAAACAGGAACATGCCTGCCGAACCCGCCGCCGTGCCGATACCAAAGGCGAATGAACGCTGCTGCGGCGTGACATGGCGGGCGAAGGCGGAAAGGATGACGCTGAAGGACCCTGCGGCAATGCCAAGCCCCACGAGAACGCCGCCGCCGAAATGCAGCCAGAAGGGCGATGTGCCGAAGGACATGCAGATGAGGCCCGTCGCATAAAGAAAGCCCGAGAGCACGAGCACGCGGCCCGTACCGAACTTATCGGCGATGGCACCGAAGAAGGGTTGGCCGAGACCCCAGAAGAGGTTCTGCAGCGCCATGGCAAGACCGAAGGTTGAACGATCCCAGCCGGTATCGGCCAGCATCGGCAACTGGAAAAAGCCCATCGCGGAGCGGGGGCCGAACGTCATGACTGCAATCAGCGACCCGGCTGCGATAATCAGCCAGGGCATGCTCTGGCGAGTGGCTTGCGACATGAATATTCCCCCCTCGCAGCGCCCACCTCTGAAAGAAGCGCTAAGCATGCTGCGGATTCCACAATGATGGGATGAATATTATCTTTTGTCAGCCGGCCCCACTAGCGACTTTTCTTGACGGCCATTATTCATGCGATTGATGGAATGCGGCCTAAGAGGCGACGATGAAACAGAATATCTACGACGATCCAGGGTTTTTCGAGCGCTACAGCGCCATGCCGCGTTCCGTGGAAGGTCTGCGTCAGGCCGGTGAGTGGCACGAATTGCGCGCCATGCTGCCCCCGCTGAAAGACAAGTCCTTTCTCGACCTCGGTTGCGGTTTCGGCTGGCATTGCCGCTTTGCCGCGGAGCAGGGCGCACGCCATGTCGTCGGCGTCGATCTCTCGGAGAATATGTTGCGCCGCGCCGCCGAGATCAATGGTGGGTCCGGCATCGAATATCGCCGCGCCGCTATCGAAGACATCGATTTTCCGCGGCAGAGTTTCGATGTGGTGCTGAGTTCCCTTGCCCTGCATTACGTCCGCGATCTCGACGTGGCATTCGCAAGGATTTTCGCCGTGCTGAAAGCGGGCGGCGATTTCATTTTTTCCATCGAGCATCCCGTTTTTACGGCGCTGGAAAAACAGGACTGGTTTTACGGCGAGGATGGCGAAATCCTGCACTGGCCACTCGACAACTACCAGAACGAGGGCGTGCGCCACTGCAACTGGATGGCAGACGATGTGGTGAAATACCACCGCACCGTGTCAGCTATCGTCAATGGCCTCCTGTCCGCTGGTTTCACCCTGACGCGTCTGGCGGAACCACGACCGGATCCGGCTTTGGTGGCCGAGCGCCCGGAGCTGAAGCATGAAGACCGCCGCCCGATCTTTTTGATCGTCGGTGTGAAGAAGTCGTGACATGACCCGTGCGTTGTATCGCCGGGGTGCACAAAGATTGAGATCGGCGCGTCAGGCTCGACGCTTGCTTTGTTCACAGTGCTCCGTCCCTCCTCATCTCTGTGCTTGTCACAGAGATCCAGCCAGCCCAAGTCTTTGGGCTGAGGGATTGTTTTGCCGCGCAGACGCGTATCGGCTGGATTCCTGTGACAAGCACAGGAATGAGGGGAGCGAGGGTTTGACGGCACGTTAAAGCGCTGCCTGACGCCCAGAGGATTCCGTTTGAACCGGACTGACTTAGCGCCTCTTGATCGCCCAGCCTTCGGGCCTTTCCTCGATCACCTTTGCGACGTCGCCGACAGACAGCCTGCCTTCACCGCGCGGTGTCACGTTCCAGCCGAACAGCGGGCCGGGCACGCGCCGGTCTGCGGACATGCGGATGCGGCCCATGGCCTTCATGGGAGAGGGCACATCGCGGGAGCCGGTCGTCTGATCCTGCGTGGTCATGATGCAGCGGGCGCAGGGTTTGACGAGATCGAAGCGAATGCCGCCGATCTCGATGGCCGCCCACCCGTCTTCCGCCCATGGTTCGTCCGTCTCAAGCACGATATTGGGCCGGAACCGCTCCATGCCAACGTCGTCTTCGCCATTTTCGCGCATGTTGTCGTTCAGCGCGGCGAGCGAGGCGGTGGTGGTGACAAGGATCTGGTAGCCGTCGGCAAAGGTGACGGGCGTTTCATCGCCTGTCCACTCGAGGCTCGCGATGCGTTTGGAAGCGTTATCGAAAAAGGCGAGCTTCACTTCGCGTCCGAGCCATGCCGAGAGCGTGTCATTGGTCACAGCGTCGGCCATATTGGCGCTGACGATCGATTTCCATACCGCCACATCCATGCGCTCGCCGGATGGCCTTGCGACGATCTCGCCATGCTGGTCGCGCGAAAGCAACATGCCCCCGTCCTCGTGCCGCGCCAGAACCGTGGCAATGGCAGGCAATTCACGCTGGGTGATGAAGTGGCCCGACGGGTCCACAAGCATGGCGCGACGGTCACCCGGCAGACCCTCGGCCGACACGGCGCTGTCCGGGAGGGAAATGCCGCGCGCGCTTTTCAGCGGGTAGATATTAAGCTCTGTCACACGCATCATGCTTCCTCATATTTCATCGAGAAACAGGTCCAGCACCTGTTTCAGCCGCTCATGGCGGGCTCTGGCCATCTGCCTGCCGGTCTCTGTGCGAAAACCATCTGCCAGCTTGAACAGCTTGGTCTCGAAATGGTCGATAGCAAAAGCGCGGTCATCAAGCGACCGTTCCTTCGCCAAGGGGTCGACCGGATCGTAAAGTGCCGATCCCATGCGTCCGGCAATATAAAAGCAGCGCGCCGCGCCCACCATACCGATGGCGTCCAGCCTGTCGGCATCCTGAAGGATTTTCGCTTCCAGTGTCTGCGGTTCGATATTGGCGGAAAAGCTGTGGGTGATGATCGCATGCGTGACGGCGTCGATATCCTGCTTCTTCCAGCCGAGGCCGGCCAGAATGCCTGAAGCCTTTTCTGCCGCCAGCCGTGATGCCTGTGCCCGCAAGGGCGAGTTTTTCTCCACGGCCACACAATCATGCAGCAGCACGCTGGCCGCCAGCACGGTGCCATCGCCGCCTTCACCCGCATGGATGCGCATGGCATTGCGGAAGACGCGGTGAATATGGGCCAGATCATGCGAGCCGTCGCCCGCATCGGCGGCGTGCGGGATCAAATCCTGCGCAAGCGCCGCATGGGGCGCGAAAGCCTCCGCCGCGATCATGCCTGCGGCTTCCGGGTGAGGATTTTCTGGTAGAACAGGCCGATGCCGATGAGCACCGCGCCGAGCCCGATGAAGGACAGCGCCCGGAGCACGCCTTCGAGGTTGCTCATGTCGATCAGGAAGGCTTTGGCAACCGAGATCAGCACGAAGGCGGCCGATGCCAGACGCAGGCTGCGGGCATTAAAGCGCGAGCCAAGCACGAGCAGCAGGACGCCGATCAGCAGCCAGACCACCGAGTAGCTGTAGGTCTCGCCCTGCATAAAGCCCTTCCAGTCAGCAATGTTCTCGCCTTGCCAGAAACGGCGCACCGAAAGCGTGGCCCAGGCAAAACCGAGCGCTGCTCCCGCCACCGCCAGCATGCTGACATAGGGCGGCGGACGTTTTCCGCGCGCGTAATAGGCGAGGCCGCCATAAGCGAATGCCGGCAAAAGGTAACCGATCAGCAGCAGGTTGACGACCGGGATGCGGCCGGTATTCTCGCCGGTGAAATAGGGGTTGAGCGTGAAGAAATGCATCGTCAGCACGTTGATGACGGCGATGACGCCGGCGATCATCGAGCCGTAACGGAAGACGGGGCTGGGGCTTTTCAAATCCAGCGTCATCAGGACACCGGAGAAGCCGATGGTCAGCAGCGTGTAGATCGACTGCTCGCCGAGCGTCGGCACACTGCTGTCGAGCGTACCGCCATTCATTGCGTGGCGAACGAGGATGGCCACGGCCAGAAGTCCCATGACGCTGGCGATGGCCTGCAGGAAGTTCTTGATCCGCATGCCCGGCCAGTCGCGCAACAGCCACGCGGAGACGATGGCCAGCAAGGCAGGGATGCCATAGCCCGGCAGCAGCGCGTTGAAGACCGGCGTCGTGCCGAGATTTTGCGGCCCGACGATTGTCGGCTCCCAGGCGATCCGGCCAAGAACGGCAACACTTGCGACAGCCATGACCCAGGGCAGTATATCCCAGTTGCGGTAGCGGCTCGCCAGCACGTAAAGGAAGCCGATGACGGACAGCAGCACTGTCGTCGCGAGCCCTTCTGTCAGCGTGTGCAGGCAGAGCGCGAAGGCGGCGAAGGAGCCGAGCACAAAAATGTTCAGCGGCTTGCGATAGGCCTCACTGTTGCGCCGGTGCAGCCATTCAGCACCGGCAAGCAGCACGAAGCCAAGGCCGAGACCATAGGCCGCGTGCAGCCAGTCGCGGCCGAGATTGCCATATTCGACGAAGCTCGCCGTCGCGAGCCAGACAGGAAACAGGGCGGCAATGCCAGCCCAGAGCTGGGCGAAATCCGCATCTTCTGCGCCCTTGCGTTTCAGGAAGGAAAAGGCGCACAGCACGAAGATAGCCCCAAGGCCGAGCGCCATGGCAATTTCCGCAGCGTAGCCTGTGCCCACGGGCGGAAGCGTCACGCCGGTATCATTCACGAGACCAATAAAATCGATGCCACGCCGCGACATGAGCGACACCGCAGACTGCGCGCCGAGCGCGGCGATGATCGCCGGCCAGACGGCATAGTGACGGGCAGCGCCGAGTGCTGCAAGAGCTGCAATAAGCGCTGAAACGATGAGCGCCGGGTGAGTATCGACGCTGCCTTCGGCAAAGAGGAAGCCGATGGCCGGCAGGATCACCGCCATCGATACGGTGAGGTTGAGGGCGAGCGACGGGCGCAGCAAAAGCCGCATGATGCGAATCGCGCGCCGCTCGGGAGCTGCCGTTTCGGCAGCGTCCGGAGGCGTGGTGTCGTACTGTTTTCCGGGCCAAAGGAAGATCGTGCCAGCGAGCATAATGAGCAGGGCAAGAGTCGGCGGTTCGGCACTGATTGCATCCGAAAAGCCGATATATCCGAGAGCCCAGAGGCCGAGTCCGGCATTGGCAAGCGACGGGACCACCGTCCAGCCCTGCCGGCGCGCCGCTGCCGCGGTTGCGAGCCAAGAGACGGTGAGGAAGACGAAGAGCGCCCAGATATTCGGCGTCTCGGTGGAAATCAGCGCCGGCGTCAGCATCGAACCGAGAAGTCCGAGACCGGCGAGCGCCTGTCCGTGCAACAACGACAGGCCGATAGTGGCGAAGGCGACGAGGCCGAGCAGGATAAAGGCGGTGCCGGGGCCGATATAGTCGTAGATGCCATAAGCCGCATAAACCACACCGAACAGCGTCAATGCGCCGGCCGCAGTGAGCACACCCGGTATCATGGCGTTGGAGTAGGTGGTGGCGATGCCTGGCACCGCCTTGCGGCGTATCGCTTCACCGGCAAGCCCGAGAAAGAGGCCGAAAATGGCGGCGAGCGACAGCCTGACCGCCGGGCTGAGCAGGCCTGATTCGATTGAATATTTGACGAGGAAAATGCCGCCGAGCGCCAGCGCCAGCCCGCCCGCCCAAACCGCCCAGCGCGCGCCGAGCAGGCTTTCGAAGCTTTCTTTCGCTGCCGGGGCAGGCGCGGTATCAGAAGCCGCCACGGATACGGCATCGGCGAGTGGCGCAGCGGGGGCGTCTTCGCGCGCCACGTCTTGATCCGCCGCAGCGGTGCTGGCTTCTGAACGCTCGAAGGCGTCTTCATCCCGGATGCCCGCTGGTTCCAGCGCCGTTTGGCCTTCCGTCTCTGCTGCGAAATCAGTCTTTTCGGCGGTTTCCGCGTTTTCTGCCAGTGCCGCAGCAGGAGCGACCACGCCCGCCGCCATCAGCCGCTTGAGGCTGTGAACCTCCCGTTCGAGCGACTTGATGCGGCTTGAATTGCGGATGCTTGCGACGAGCGTGTAGATGAAGGCCGCGACAAGGGCGAGGATAAACAGCGGGATTTCCAAACGGACTCTCCAATTATGAAGCTGTTTTTAAAGCCCTTTTGGTGAATTTATGCAAGGCCCGGTTGATGAGGTTGTGGGTAACGGGGGAGCGAGCGCTCGCATCCGCGTCTTCTCCCCGAGGGGACCCGTTGCAAAATTCATCACGGGACCCTTTCGGGAGATTTTCAGCCGTGATTTCCCGTCCCGCCTCTGTCTTTGGCGGGTTTTGGGTGGGTTGGGGATGTTTTCGGTGGTTTTCAGGCGCAGTGGAGCCTTGCAGGTGTTGTCAAAGTCACCCAGCGGCGCATGTTGAAGGCCATGGCTGCCAGTAGCACCTGCGCCCTGGCCTTGATCAGCCCACGGTAGCGGATCACGTCAAGCCCCATGCGGTTCTTGAGTGTGGCAAACGTCGTTTCGACGGCCGCCCGCCGTTTCGATATCAACAGGTTAAGCCGGGCAAGCCGGGGCGACAGAACGCGGTGATGCCGGTTCGGACGGCGCATCAGCCGCGGCTTGATGCCTTTCGCCTTCAAGGCTTTCTCCCGCGCATGGGTATGATACGCCCCATCTGCCAGAACGCAGGCCTCGTCGCCGACGATCAGCCGATCGGCGACGACCGTATCGTTCACATTGGCAGGCGTGGTGATAATCCTGCGGATCAGGCCAGACCCTTCATCGACACCGACATGCGCCTTGTAGCCATAGGCCGAGCCGTGCTTGCCCTTATGCCGGACAAAGCGGGCATCCGGATCGATTGTCCGCTCATCGCTCCCGGCAGCACCATAATGATCCGGCTCTTCCGGTTTGCGCCCATCTGCAAATCCAGCGGCCGCGTCGAAGTCACCATTGCGCCCCTGGGTGGCCGCGACGCCGTCGTTTCGATGATCGTCGCATCCAGCATCGTGCCGCGCCGCAGGATCAGGCCCGCGGCATCGAGCTGCCGGTCGAGTTCTCCAAACAACCTCTCCAGCAGACCTTCGCCAATCAAAAGGTTACGGAAACGGCAAAGCGTGGAATGATCCGGAACGGCCTCCTCAAGCGTAAGGCCGACGAAACGCTTGAACGACAGCCGGTCGCCAAGCGCCTCCTCGAGCTCCATGTCGGAAAGCCCATAGAGTGACTGCAACAGCAGGGCCTTGAACATCACCAGCGGTTCATAGGCCGGGCGACCGGCGCTCTTCTCATCACGAAGACGCGACAGAAGCTTTTCGAACCGATACCACTTCACAACGCCCGACAAGCGCTCCAGCCGACCGGAACCCTTCGCCTGCGGCATCAAAGCCTCGACAAAACTGAACTGCCTGTTGTCTCGCACCGACATCGTAACCTCGCCCGCCATCCTCGACCGAGTGAATCACAACCGCGGAATTTTGCAACGGGTCCCGAGGGGAGAAGTCTGCGGCAGTGGGATGAGGGGGCGAGGGTAGAAATAAACCGAGAGCTTGCCCCCTCAACCGACCCTTCAGACCACTTTCTCCCCTGGGCGAGAAGAAATGGGCGGCATCCGCTCGCCTCATGCGCATCCCCCGAAAATCAGGGAACATACGCCAGCCAGCGCCGCGCCACTTCGATATCCGTGAGTCCGAGTTCGTGCCCGTCCTCCAGCGTTTCCACCTCAACCCTTGCGCCGTTTGCCGCAAGCCTGTCATGCAGCACGCTCGCCCCGTCGCGGTATTTGTCGCGTTCTCCCGCAACAAGCAGGAAGCTGCGGCCGGAAAGATCACTCTCCGGCCATGTTTCGAGAACAGGCATCGGGCGGTACAGCAGGGCGTCCCCGGCAAGCTCCGGATAAAGCGCGGCAAAGGCCGCATAGAAGTTCGCCCCATTGGAATGGCCGATAAACCGCAGTTTCGAACGATCGAGCCCATAGGAGCGGATTGCCCCTTCCACGAATGCGGCGAAGGCTTCCGCTTCCGAGACGATATCCTTCTGGTCGAAGCTGAAATCGGGATAACGCCGGAACCACCGGGCAATCCCTTCTTCCGTACTGCGGCCGCGGACGCCGAGAAGCGTTGCGCCCGGTGCTGCCCGGTGCGCCAGCGGCATCAGGCTTGTTTCACTTCCGCCGGAACCGTGCAGCAGAATCATGGTGCTGCCATCAGGCTCTTCGGGCGTGTAGAAACGGTGTACGAAGGGCAGGTCGCGATAGACGATGCGCTCTTCGCCAGGCATCGCAAATTGCGGCAGGGCGACACGCACGTCCGCCTCATCCTTCATGAAGAGCGGCGGGATGAACAGTTTTTCGCCGAGCGATTCCAGCGGTTCGTCCACCGTCATACCCGGCCCGTCGGTTGCCATTTCGATCAATACCCCGCCCGGTTCGCGGACGTAGAGCGAATGGAAATATTTACGGTCATGGGCGTTGGTGGTGCTGGAGTTCAGTGATTTCAGCCCGGTTAGAACCGAGTTCAACTCATCCATGTCTTTTGCGCGGAAGGCTATGTGATCAACCGTGCCGGTGCCCGGCGCGCTGGACCAGAAGCCCGTGGCGTCGCGCACATCGATAATGTCGCCGCTACCGGAAACGAGCCGGCGAATTGCGCCCGTCTGGCTTACCTGCCTATATCCGAAGTGTTTTTCGAGAAAAGCCACGGTTTCTTCCGGCACTTCGCTCAGCACGGTTGCACCGTAGATGCGGCGAATGGCGTCATCTTCGGTAATGTCTTTCGTCACGTGCGGCGTGGCGTCGTCAAACGCCTGAGTGCCGACCAGCTTGACGATCAGGCCGTCAGGGTCTTTCAGCCGAATGACGGGCTCGCCGAATTCGTCGGAGGGACCTTCCGCCCGGATGCCGAATTTCAGCGCCCGCGTCAGCCAGAAGCCGATCGCGGCAGGATCGATCGCCACGGAAATTTCCAGTGTCTGGCCATAACCCACACGGCCTTGGCCACCATCCTCCCACACCAGAAAAGTCAGCAGGGAACCGGGCGAGGCGATATCATCGCCGTAGAGCAGATGAAGCTGCATGGCGTCTTCGAAGCCCGCCGTGCGTTTGGCCAGCCGCATGCCCAGAAAGCCGGCGTAAAAATCCACATTCGCCTGCACCTTTCGGGTGATCATCGTGATGTGGTGTATGCCCAGTGCAGAATTCATCTTGCCCCCGCTGTAGCCGCCTGCTGTTCGTGGCCTATTTGTCTCACGCTGCCCCTGATCCGCAACCCCGGCAAATGAGAACGCTGTGTTCTCTGCGTGAACGATGCTGCTCTCGCTTCGTTGCATGCGCGATGTGCAGAATGCCGGCTTTTTGCCTGGCTCGCGAGTAATTGTGCATATAAAATAAGCATACAAAATAACGGCTATTTTGTATGCAATTTTGTCTTGCCTTGGAGGTCGGAATTGGGTCTTATGCAACCAATCCAACAAAACCATCAGGGGGAACAGATGATTTTAACGCGCAGGTTGTTGACCAGAGCTCTGGCCATTAGCGCCATCGGTGTATCCGCCGGCTTTTCGCTGCCAGCGGGGGAGGCGCGGGCAGAAACGCCGGTGAAATTCACGCTCGACTGGAAGTTCGAAGGTCCGGCCGCCGGTTTCCTGCTGGCACTCGACAAGGGGTACTTCAAGGCCGAGGGCCTCGACGTCACCATCGACAGCGGCAACGGCTCGGTCGAAGCCATTCCGCGTGTCGCGACCGGCGCTTACCAGATGGGTTTCGGCGACATCAACTCGGTGATGAAGTTCCTCGATGAGGATCCGAGCCAGAAGGTCAAGGCCGTCTATATGGTTTATGAGCGGCCCACTTTTGCCGTTGTTGGCCGCAAGTCGCTTGGCGTCACCGGCGATCCCGAATCGCTGGAAGGCAAGAAGCTCGGCGCCCCGCCGCCGGATGGCGCTTTTGCGCAATGGCCGGCTTTCAAGCAGGTCGCCGGTCTCGATGACAGCAAGATCAAGATCGAATCGATCGGTTTCCCGGTGCGTGAGCCGATGCTCGCCAAGGGTGATGTCGATGCCGTTTTCGGTTTTGCCTTTTCGGTGATCCTCAATCTCAAGAAGCAGGGCATCGGTGACGATGATATCTCGACCATTCTGATGGCCGAGCACGGCTTGCATCTCTATGGCAATGCAGTGCTGGTAAACACTGATTTCGCTGAGAAAAACCCTGAAGCGGTGAAAGGTTTCCTGAAAGCGCTGGCCAAGGGCTTTGCTGATTCCGTCAAGAACCCCGAAGAGGGCGTGGCTGCTGTTCTCAAGCGCAACGAGACACTCGACAGCGCCATTGAGCTTGAACGCCTGAACATGGCCAACAGCATGAACATCAAGACGCCCTATGTGGTGGAAAACGGCATGGGCGGCGTCGAGCCAAGCCGGCTTGCCGCCTCGCTGGAGACGCTCAAGGTGTCCATGGGCCTGAAGGGCAACGTCAAGGCGGAGCAGGTCTTCGACGCGACCTACCTGCCGGCCAAGGCAGAACGCATGCTTCCCTGATGGGTAAAATGAGTGGGTGCCGCAGGTTTCTTCTCCCCGCCGGGGAGAAGTCCGCGGTAGCGGGATGAGGAGGCAAGCTCTCGGTCTACCGCTGACGTTTCCCCCTCATCCGCCCCTTCGGGCCACCTTCCCCCCCTCGGGGAGAAGAAACAAGCGGCAACGCCGGGTATGGCCGGCAGCCTAAGGAATTGCGGCGGGAGTAACGAAGGCCATAAGCGCCCGTTCCAGCCTGAAAATGGGGATCGCGATGTCACATCTCGTGGAAATAGATAATGTCGACATGCGCTACGGCGGGTCGGCCGGCACGCTGGCCGTCTCCGGCTTGAACCTGACGGTCGACAAGGGTGAATTCGCGGCCGTGGTCGGCCCGTCTGGCTGCGGTAAGTCGACCCTGATGAAACTGGTGACGGGGCTGCATATTCCGCAGAAGGGCAATGTCATCGTCGCCGGACGGCAGGTCACGGAGCCGGTTTCCATTGTCGGCATGGCGTTTCAGAACCCGACGATGCTGCCCTGGCGCACGACGCTCGAAAATATCCTGCTGCCACTGGAGATCGTCGAAAAACATCGCCGTCGTCTGCGCGCCCACAAGGCGGAATATGTCGCGAAAGCCGAGCGCCTTCTGGAAATCGTCGGCCTGAAAGGTTTTGGCTCGAAGTATCCGTGGCAGCTTTCCGGCGGCATGCAGCAGCGCGCCAATCTTTGCCGTGCGCTGATTCACGAACCGGAACTGCTGATGCTGGACGAACCTTTCGGTGCGCTCGATGCCTTCACCCGCGAGGAATTGTGGTGCGTCATACGCGACCTGCACGCCGCGCAGCGCGTCACTATCATCCTGGTGACCCACGATCTGCGCGAGGCGACATTTCTGGCCGACAAGATTTTCGTGATGAGTGCGAGGCCGGGCCGGGTGCTCGCCGAACACCGCGTGCCATTTGCACGCCCGCGCCAGCTCGACATCATGTATGACAAGGGTTTTAACGACATGGTGCAGGAACTGCATGGCGAAATCGCGCAGGCGAGGGTGGCGGCATGAGCGCGATCGTGGAAAGCACCGTGGCGGCCGAACCGCCGAAGCCGCTGATTGCCCGCGTCAACTGGGTGAAAGCCGCTCCCTGGCTTTATACGCTGGCGCTCTTCGTGGTGTGGGAACTGCTCGTCCATGCGCTGAAAATGCCGCCCACGATCCTGCCATCCCCGGTAAGGGTGGGCCAGGCCATCATGCAATATTGGTCGCCGATCTGGAAAAACTCGCTGCAGACACTTTATACGACGACGCTGGGCTTTGCCCTTGCCGTGGTCGCCGGTCTTGCTATTGGCCTGTTCATTGGCTGGTCGAAAACCATCTATGCCGGGCTTTATCCGCTGATGATCGGTTTCAACGCCATCCCCAAGGTGGCGCTGGTGCCCATCCTCGTCATCTGGTTCGGCATCGGCACGGTTCCCGCCGTTCTGACCGCCTTTTTGATCTCCTTCTTCCCGATCGTCGTTAATGTGGCGACCGGGCTTGCCACCATCGAGCCGGAAACCGAAGACGTGCTGCGGGCACTCGGTGCCAAGAAGATGGACATCATGTTGAAGGTCGGAATTCCGCGGTCCATGCCCTATTTCTTCGGCTCGCTCAAAATCGCCATCACGCTCGCCTTCGTCGGCTCGGTCGTCTCGGAAACCGTCGCCTCCAATTATGGCCTCGGCAACATGATGAGTTCGGCGCAGAGCCAGTTCAATGTGCCGCTGGTCTTTGCCGGCCTGCTGATGCTCGCGGTGGAAGGCATCGTCATGTATGCCATCATGGCCTGGCTCGAAAAGCGCATGACGGGCTGGGCGCATCGCTCCACCATGGGGCAGTGAATCTTTCTTCTTCCCCCAGGGAAACGGTGGCCCGAAGGGCCAGATCAGGGGGCGACGGCAGAGATATGCGGAGAGCTTGCCTCCTCAACCCGCTGCCGCGACCTTCTCCCCGGCGGGGAGAAGGCGAAAGACGTGTTTGCTCGGCATTCCTCACGCTCCGGAAAGCCGCGAGCCTGCTATAGTTCAATGCGCCGCCATTTCCTTTACGATATCGGCGCCGTCCATCAGGAACGGATAATACGTTGGCCAATTGGTCACTTCGTCCAGTAATGCCTTGCGGTCGTTGCCCCAATAGAGATGGTAATGGCCGGCCTTGACCGGGGCGATGGAGTGATCGCTGAACTGAATGAATTGCGGTGCGGCCTCATCGCCGCCGGTTTTCTTGAAGATGTAGCGGACCCCACGATTGCCCTTCTTGTAGGTCAGGATTTCGTGGCCGTCGCTGACATAGGTGCCTTCAGCGGGTTTGCCATCTTTATAAAACGCCACGCTGTCGCTCTTGATGACGATACGGTTCACGTCAGTCTTGTAGCCGACCTCGTAGTAGGCGCGGTATTCGGCGGCCGTCTTGTCGCCATGAGCCGCCTTTTCCGCCATGACGGGATCGAGCGAGCCGTTCAGCAGGTAGGGATAAACGGATTGCCAGTCGCCTTCCCAATCGGAAAGTGTGCGTGGTTTCACCTGGGCATCCTCGAAATAACCCTTGTAGATCTGCTTTTCAGCTTCGGTCATCTGATGGCCGTGATCGTGCCCGTGCTCATGGCTGTGGGCTGCGGATTTGTCGCCACCGGCAGCCATTGCCGTGGTCGCCGCCAACAGCATGGAACCAAGTGCGACAGCGCCGGTGAGGCGGGTGATTGTCTTCTGCATTGTTTCGGCTCTCTCCTAAGACAAGTTACGTAATAACATTACGTATGAAGCTATAGAGATCGCATCAGCCGGATGCAAGTGCGCTACAGGGCGAGGCAACGAAAAAGCGCGACGGCTCTTGCAGCCATCGCGCTTGCAGCAAAATGGGGGTGACGTCTCAGGCCGGCTGTGCGCTCACTTCCGCCTTACGCTCGTCGAACGCGAGTTTCATCGCTTTCGTCACATCGCGGGTCGTCGCGAAATAGCTGTCGCTACGCACCCAGTAACGCAACTTGACGGTGGCGCTGTCGGCGCTCACAGAATCGACAAAGGTGACAGGGGCTGGGTCAAGCAGCACCCGGCTTTCCGAGCGTACGACATTCATCAGCATGTCCTGCGCAGCGGCGAGATTCTCATCGTTTTTCACCGTCAGGCTCAATTCGTGTCGGCGAGAAGGAAAGCGGCTGAAATTGGTGATCGGCACGTTCCAGAGCGTCGAGTTGGGCGCCAGACGGTAAAGGCCGTCGCTGGTCTTCAGCTCGGTCGCAAACAGCCCGATCTCGATGATCGTCCCGCTGACGCTGCTGGTTTCGATATATTCCCCGACCCGGAAGGGACGCAGCACCAGCAGCATGATGCCGGCGGCAATGTTCTGCAGCGTTCCCTGCAGCGCGAGGCCAATGGCAAGACCGGCGGCGCCGAGGGCCGCCAGAATGGAGGCCGTCTGCACCCCGAATTGGCCCAGCACCATCACGATGACGAGAATGAGGACGACATAACGAATGGCGCCCGCGAAGAATCCGGCGAGCGTCGCATCGAAGCCGCGAATGCGCGACAGGCCCTGAAAGGCCCAGCGTTGAAGAAAGGCAGCGGCCAGCCAGCCGACGATTAACAGCAGAAGTGCACCGATCACCGAAAAGGAATATTGCACCGCCAGTGCGCTCGCCTGTCTTACGGCCGCTTGCGATGCGACAATGATATCCGTTGCCTGTTGTTCCATGAATCGTCCCGTGATTTTATTTGCGTTCAGGGTTGGTAACGACTGCGTTCCGAAGGGGTTCCGCCAAAACCGGTTGTCAACTGCGAAGTGGCAGCACGAAAGGCACATTGCCGTCGGTGTCCGCGCCCCTTCCTATCGCCTTGATAGCCGCCTCCAGACGACCCTTCCGGCCGAGCAGCCGGTCGCCGATGGCGATGATGCGGGCATTCGGAGTGGCATAGGGCGAGGCGGCGCGCAGACGCAGCGCAAGTTCAGTCTCATCCTGATCAGGGTAAAGACTGAGCGCGGCGATGACGGCAGCCGCAGGCGAGCGCGAAACGCCCATCCAGCAATGGATAAGCAACGGAGCCGTCTGATCCCATTCATGCGCGAACTCGATGAGCTTCAGCACATGCGCATCGTCAGGGGCTATAAGATTGCCGGTGCCCTTGAAGGAGATGTCGTTCATCGCAAGCGTCAGATGCCGTTCGGCGGCAATGACCGCGGGGCGGTGAAATGTCTGCTCCCTGGCGATCAATGTCACCATTTCCCGGGCCTTGTGCTTCACGGCCATTTCCGCGATCCGTCCGAGCGGTGAAACCACGATGGCCGTCATTTGGCACCCCCGGGGTTCGTCCCGCGCATGGCCTCGATGGCCTCAAAACGCTGGATGAACAGCTTTTGCGCTTCCGTGGAGGGAAGCGGCGTGATGTCGAACATGTCGCGGGTAATACCGCGTGGCAGGCCGAAAAATTTTTGCGCCTCGGCCGTGGAAAAACCGGCAAGCTCCGTCGCCTCGAAAAAGGCGGCGACCGTGTCGGCCTTCTTGATGCGGTCCTTCAACTCGCGCGATGCATGCGGCGGCAGGCCGAAGCGCAGATGCACGGCGGCCTCAAGCCGCTTTTCTACCGTCTTGTAACCGCCGCCGACCACGGATTTGAACGGAGAGATCATGTCGCCGATCACATATTCCGGCGCATCGTGCAGAAGCGCCATCTGCATTTCATCGGGGGTCGCGGCCGTGCACATGCGGCAGAAGATCGTCTCGACGATGAGGCAGTGCTGAGCGACTGAAAAGGCGTGGTCGCCACGCGTCTGGCCGTTCCAGCGGGCAACGCGGGCAAGCCCATGGGCAATATCGGCGATTTCCACGTCGAGCGGCGAAGGGTCGAGCAGATCGAGCCGCCGTCCGGACAGCATGCGCTGCCAGGCGCGCGGGCCTTTGACGGAGGCCACCTCTATTCCTCCGCCTG
Source organism: Agrobacterium sp. FDAARGOS_525 (assembly GCF_003938925.1). Lineage (NCBI taxonomy): Bacteria > Pseudomonadati > Pseudomonadota > Alphaproteobacteria > Hyphomicrobiales > Rhizobiaceae > Agrobacterium > Agrobacterium sp. FDAARGOS_525. The sequence goes on from NZ_RKIU01000003.1 coordinate 2,171,761, forward strand.
TGCCGCCGGATCGGCCGCCGGGAAGGAAAGACCGCTCCAGGCGGGCAGGGCAACGGCGACGGGAACAGTTTCCGCGAGAAGCGGCGTGCCGGACGCGAGCGCCGCGGCAATGCGGTCGATGCGCGCGATGGCGAGTGCCTTGTTGCCGCACACGGTGCCGAGCGTGCCGACGGATTTGCCCTGTGCGGTAATGTCCACGCCGCTGCCGGGGAGGGCGTCCTGCGCTGAAACAAGGACAACGCGCCGCCTTGCCGTGCCGCGATGTTTCATGCGCGATACAACTTCCTGGCCGACAAAGCAGCCCTTCTTGAATGACACCCCGTCGTTCACATCCATCAGCACGTCATGCGGAAAAGCATCCTGCAGCGCATAGTCGCGGCCAGCTTCGGCAATGCCGTATTCGACACGCAGCACATCATAGACGGCTGCGTCGCCAGCGGCAGTTGCGCCCGGAATGCGGAATAGATCGAGACCCGCCTTGGCGAAACGGCCGTCCCTTAACGCCGGCTGAGGTGCCTGTTCTCCCCAGAAAACGCTCACACCTTCGGCGGCTTCCGCTTTCAGATCGACGGGAGCGCGCAGCTTGTACATCGTCAGGCGGCGCAACAGCGCTTCCTGTTCGGAAGCGGTGATCTCGATGAGATAGTCCGTTCCGTCGCGCGCGATGAGGAAATCGAACAGAATCTTGCCCTGAGGGGTCAGAAGGGCGCTGGCGCGGGCTTCCCCTACAGGCAGATGCTCCACATCGGTGGTAATGAGATTGTTCAGAAACTCCTCGGCGCCGGTGCCGGAAACCCGGATCAGGCGGCGGTCGGCAAGAAAAGCGGAAGGCATGGCGTCACCGTTCGGTTCGTAGAGACTATGCGTCTGGGCAACAGCACATGTACCGGTGCCGGACGCTCATTCCGCACAGTTAGGATTTTTGCAAAAGAACGGCAAGCGCCGGGATAGGATCAATCGCCGGCGGTGAAGAACTTCCACTTGCCATCAGGCGAGATGCCGATGCGATAGAAGCTGTAATTGCCGTATTCCTGCATATCCGCTAGGTCGCCGGCGGTGATGATGCGCAGCAGCTCCACTTTTTCCGGCGGCGTCAGCGTGTTGAGCGGCTTTCCGGCGAAATAGGGGAAAACATAGGCTTCGTCCGGCGTGCCGGCATCAATATGGGCGTAACCGGTCGACAGGAGGTCGATGATGATCGCCAGCACTTCCAGCCCGTCGGTATCTCCTGAATAGCTTTTCAGTGCTGCGATCGGGTCTTCGCCGTCATTGCCGTCGATGCGGAATTCTTTCTGGCCGGCAGCGATGAATGGCCGCAACTTTTCAATATCGCCCGTCGCTGCCGCGTCGATGATCTGTTGGCGCAGCTTGCGTACGGCTTCCGGTGCCTTGGAAATATCGTGTTCGATGACCACTGACATTTCGGGGGTATTGTCCGGCTTGGACGATTGCTGGTTCGTCTGGGCGGCAGATCGGTCGACCAGAGGGTCGGGCAGGGGAATGCCTTCCGAATCGCCCTCGATTTCGTCCGGCTCGGCGGGCGCGGTCTGCTCAGGCTGTTCGCCCTTCTGAGCCTGTGGCTCGCCTTCGTTGTTCTGGGCCGGCTTCAGCTCGGAAAGCGCAAAGGCTTGGCCCGGCAGGCCAATCGACCCGGCGGTCAGAGCGAGCACGATGGATAGCAGGGCGGAAGAGCGCAAAAGCCCCTTGCTCAGGCAAGACATGATAGACCCCGGCTTTACTGTATCACCCGCTGCGGAGAAAATTCGCCTTGAAGCATGCGCTGACGCAGCGATTCCAGCATTGCTTCCGCGCCAGCCTCGCCGTGGATCCGGATGGTTTCGCGCATGGCCAGAGCGATTGCAGCATCGGCGATGATCTCCGGCTCGATGCCGTCGGCCATGCCGTCAGCCCATGCCTCGTTCTGGTGTTCCAGAGCGACCTGCATCTTTTCATGCACGATCATATCGTCGATTTCGTTACGGCTTGTCTGCATTTTTCATCCTCGACAGGGCGGGCAAGTCCTTACCACCCTGTTAACAACACTAGCAGCCTTTTATCAAAACGGCACGGGCTGCGGCGAAAAGAGGTTAATAATCCTCTAATTTCCGAACCTGGACGCGATTTCCTGAGCGAGTGTTGCCCCTTCGTTACGGTAGTTCTCTTCTGCCATGATGGCGGCGCGTGTGCAACTGGTGTGGATGGCCGCAAAGGAGCGGTATCCACGGTTGAATGCAGCCGTCATGCGCTGACGTCGTTCGGGTTCGTTGGCCGTGTCCGCAGCCAGAAGGTCGCCCATCGATTTGCGCCAGTCCTCCGGTCCGGAAGAAGGGCACAGCGTTCTCAGATATTGCACCGCACCCAATATTTCCGACAGCCGTGCCAGCTTGTCGTCATAGGGCGCGGGTTTGGGAGGTGCCGTTTCCGCAGGACGTGCCTCGGATGCTGCCTTGGAAGGCTGCGCGTAAACGGCGCCGTTTTGCCCGGTCGGCAGCATGGTCAGGAAAAGAGACAGGAAAATGGTTGGTCGTATCAAAATTTTATTCTGCCCCACACATACTCGTGAACATCCGGCGGGCGGACGGGTCTAGATAATCGCGATTCTGCCCTGCTGGCAATCATGCTAGCAGCCGCTCGGCGCAATCCACCACGCTTTCTGGGGCCGGCAGCCGGCGGATTTCCGCAAGCGTGTACCAGCCTGCGTCCGCTGCGTCATCACCGACGGTCACAAGCGGATCGGCATCCGTTTCCACGGTGAAGACGGAGAGCAAAAAATGGCTCGTCAGGGTCCCATTTGCATCGTGCGAGGGAAGATCGTAGGTCGCGAAAAGTTGCGGATGGCGTGCGACAATGCCGGTTTCCTCGTGCAGTTCACGTAGCGCCGTCTCGGCCGGCGTTTCGCCTTCCTCGGCCCGTCCGCCGGGAAAGGCGAACATGTCCTTCGAGGGCGGATTGATGCGGCGCACGAGCAAAAGCCGGTCGCCATTTCTGACGATGGCGGAGGAGGCGAGGCGGGGCTTGATACGAACGGTCATGTAAGGTTTCGCGTGTCTCGGTCGGACGGTCTGGAAAAATCGATTCCGGTTTCTGCGCCGATGTTATAGTCCAGAATCGGTTCGATTGTGCAGGCAGAAGACGGTGGAATGAAGATCTATCTTATCTATGCGTTGGCGGCTCTTGCCGAAATTGCCGGCTGTTTTTCCTTCTGGGCCTGGCTGAAACTTGGCAGAACGGCGTGGATATTGTTGCCGGGCATGTTGTCGCTGGCCGCCTTTGCCTGGCTCCTGACGCTGGTGCCAGCGGAGGCCGCAGGCAGGGCGTATGCCGCTTATGGCGGCATCTATATTGCCGCTTCGCTTTTGTGGCTCTGGGGCGTCGAGGGCCACGCGCCGGACAAATGGGATATCGCCGGCGGCGCCGTCTGTCTCGCAGGGGCCACCATCATCCTGTTCGGGCCGCGGGGTTGAGGAGAAACATATGTGCGGACGTTTCGTCCTGAAAGCGACGCCGGAAGAGATTGCCGATTATCTTGACCTGATCGGGCTAGAGGATTTCCCCGCCCGCTTCAATATCGCGCCCACGCAGCCGATACTGATTGTCATGGAGGGTGAACGGCAGGAGCGCGGCAGCAACCTGCCCAATCGCCGGGCAGTGCTGGTTCGGTGGGGTTTCCTGCCCGGATGGGTCAAGGACCCGAAGGATTTTCCGCTGCTCATCAACGCGCGTTCGGAAACGGCAATCGGCAAGGCCTCCTTCCGCGCCGCCATGCGCCATCGCCGTGTGCTCGTGCCTGCGACCGGCTTTTATGAATGGCGACGTCCGCCGAAGGAAGAGGGCGGCAAACCCCAGCCCTATTTCATTCGCCCGAAGAAAGGCGGCATCGTCGCCTTCGCCGGTCTCATGGAGACATGGTCTTCGGCCGATGGTTCGGAGGTCGATACCGGCGTTATCCTCACCACGGCCGCCAATGCCGCCATCGGGCGCATTCACGACCGCATGCCCGTTGTCATCGCGCCTGAGGATTTCAGCCGTTGGCTCGACTGCAAGACCCAGGAACCACGCGAGGTCGCCGATCTGATGCGGCCGGTTCAGGATGATTTCTTTGAGATGATTCCCGTCTCGGACAAGGTCAACAAGGTCGCCAATGTCGGCGCCGATCTCATCGAGCCAGTGCCGGAAAGCGTGCCGCTGGCAAAGATCAAACCGGCGAAGGACGAGGGGCAGATGTCGCTGTTTTGACGTCTTTGCGCAGCGTGTGAGGCTGGTTATCTAAGCTCTGACATTGCCGCCAATTCTTCTCCCCGAGGGGGAGAAGGTGGCCGACGGGTCGGATGAGGGGCTACGGCAGAGATATACGGTGGACTTGCCCCTCATCCCGCTGCCGCGGGCTTCTCCCCGGCGGGGAGAAGAACAAGCCTCATCCGCTCGCTCCCCATGCCTCAGTTCCGGAAGGAACTCAGCCGTTCCGCCCGATCTTCTGCAAACCTTCCTGGATCATGATATCGGAATAGACGCGGTTGCGGCCGTTCGCCTTGGCGAGATAGAGCAGCTGATCGGCGGCATTCAACTGGTTGTCGAAGGGCTCGCCCTTCTCGATCTCTACGACGCCGAGCGAAATCGTCAGTGCGAGGCTGCTGCCGCTCAATTGTCGGCCGCTTTTTTCCACATGGGCGCGTAATTCTTCGCAGAATGCATAGGCGGCGTGGGCATCCAGGCCGCGCAGGAAGACCGCGAATTCCTCGCCGCCCAGACGGGCGGGAATGTGGCGGTGCGCGTCGCACTTGTCATGCAGAAGCTCCGCCAGCTTTTTTAGAGCCCGGTCGCCCGCATCGTGCCCCAGCGTGTCGTTGATCTTCTTGAAGTGATCGATGTCGAGGATGGCGACGGCGCCATTTTCGTCATTGTCATTGATAACGTCCATGAGTGCACGGGTGCGCTCGAAGAAGGAGCGGCGGTTCGGCAAGCCTGTCAGATGATCGCGCTCGGCCAGTTCGCGCAGGCGCTTGAGCTGTTTCAGCGTTTCTATGTTGTTGTCGATACGGCACTGCAACTCTTCCGGCACGAAGGGGCGATAGACGAAATCCGACGCGCCCGCCTTCAGGAAGCTTGCTGAAAGCAGCCGGTCCGTGGAGGATGATATGCCGATCACGCGCAGATCCTCCGAGGAGCGGCTGTCGCGAATGCGGCGCGTAAGTTCGTAGCCGTCCATATCGGGCATGTGATAATCGGTGATGACGAGCTGGATGGACGGGTCCTGCGCCAGGATTTCCAGCGCGCGATTGCCCGAATGCGCCTCGCTGACCTTGAAGTTCTGCCGTTCCAGAATTTCCACGAGGCCGGAGCGGGCGGTCCGCGCATCATCGACCACCAGAACGGAAAACTGCCTGTTGGTCAGAATCCTGTCGACGGTTTTGACCACCGCGTCGACGGTGCGGTGACCGTCCTTGACGATATAGTCGATGATCTTCTTCTCGGCATAACGCTTGCGGGCCTCCTCATCCACTGTCGCGGTGAAGACGATGGCGGGCACTTTGCGTTCGGAGAGCAGCGCCAGAATTTCACCCTTCGGAGCGTCGGGAAGATTGAGACCCGTCAGCGCCAGCGTGAAATCATGGGCGCGCAGCAGGGTATCGGCCGCGGCCATGCTGTCGCAGTGGATCACCTCGGCCTGCGTCTCTTCCGAAAGGCGCGTCTTCAGCAGCATGGACAGAGCAACGGAATCTTCAATCAGAAGGATTTTATCCTGCATGCCGCCCAAGCCCCCCATGGCCGTCTTCATGATGTCTCCACGAAACTTCATTCTTTCGCCACCGCACGTCACGGTATTGAAAATCTTGGTAACCGCAAAGGAATGAATCTCTAAAGTAGAAAATTTGTAATTTCTCAGTAATTGATGCGAGACTGTCCGTACAGTCGTCTCGTGGAAGTCGAATACTTTAGCATGGTTTTGTTGCAGTCACGTTACACTATAACGGATCGGCTCCATGGTCCTGGCCGGAATGGCGCATGACGGTAGCAAAAGAAAACGGCGCCATTCATAGCGCCGTGTTGTGCTCGGTTATCCCGGATTGACCGTCTTCGGTCAGCTGACCTATCAGGCGCCGACCTGTCCGATTTAAGAAAAATCGTTTATTTTCAAGCGGTTTTGGCTGCGGGCTTGCGCTTCAACATCAGCGCTGCGGCCGCGACGGCCTTCAGTCCGAGCGGGCGGTAGTGGCTTTTGAGGTCCGGCTTTGCCTGCGGCTGTGCCTTCGTCTCGTTCGTCATTTTCTCTCTCCACAATTCACGCCAAACGCCGTTGCGATGCGTGTGAGCCCCTTCTTTCGCGGCTAATCTTGACGGATTCGAGGCGGAAAACGCGAAGCCGGCCGTTCAGGGTGCGACATTTTGCGCCACGGCGCAGATAGGTGAAGCAAGAAAAATGATACCTGCGGTTTTAAATGCTGCGATCGAGGCCATTGCCGCCATTTCCGTCGTCATGCGCGTCCTCTTCGATCGTAAGCGTACCGTATCGGCGGTGCCAGAGCCGCGCGCTGATGGGAATGAAGACGAGATAGGCGGCAACGGTGAGAACCAGCACCTCCCATGTGAAGCTCATCAGCATGGCCACATAGAGAACGACGACGAGGATCATCGGCAGCACGAGATCGCGGCGGATACGGCTTGTGCCTGATTTTCCCGACCAGACCGGGAGGCGGCTGATAAGGAGATAACCGATCAGCACGGTATAGGCGGCAGCGACATAAGCGAATGGCTTGTCCGGCTCGACGCCGAGGAAGCCGAGATAGACCGGCAGCAGCACCAGCATGGCACCCATCGGGGCAGGGACGCCGACGAAAAACTCGTTCTGCCATGGCGCCTTGACCGGCCGTTCGATCATCACGTTGAAGCGCGCCAGGCGCAGACCCGCGGCGATGACATAGATGAGGGCGGCGATCCAACCGATCGACCGTGCCTGATCGAGAAGATAGGCATAGACCACCAGCGCGGGCGCGACACCGAAATTGACGATATCGGCCAGACTATCCATCTGTTCGCCGAATTTGGACGTCGCTTTCATCATGCGGGCGATGCGCCCGTCTATGCCGTCGAGGAAGGCCGCGAGCAGCACCATGCCAACGGCGAGTTCGAAACGCCCTTCGATGGCCAGCCGCACGCCGCTGAGGCCGGCGCAGATGGCCAGAACGGTGATGAGATTGGGAACAAGCAGGCGAAAGGGAATTTCTCTCAGGCGCGGCCCGCGGCCGCTATCCTTTCTGCCCTCATGTTTTCCGTTCTGCGGCGGTTCGGCGATCGGCGTTTCCATGGCGCATGTCTTTCCTGATCGTCATCAGCCGCGGCGGCTGAGGAGCGGACCCTTGGCGGAACCGAACTCTGCCAGCACGGTCTCGCCGGCGATTGCCGTCTGACCCACGGATACACGCGGCTGGAAGCCTTCCGGGAGGAAGATGTCAAGGCGCGAGCCGAAGCGGATAAGGCCGAAACGCTCGCCGGCATCGACGGGCTCGTTTGGCTTGACCCAGCAGACGATGCGCCGAGCGACCATGCCGGCGATCTGCACCACGCCGACCTTGCCATGCGACGTTTCGATGACGAGGCCGTTGCGCTCATTGTCCTCGGAAGCCTTGTCCACCTCGGCATTGAGAAACAGGCCGGGACGGTAGGCAACATTGACGATGCGGCCGCGGACCGGCGAACGGTTCACGTGGCAGTTGAAGACGTTCATGAACACCGAGATACGCACCATCGGCTCCTTGCCCAGCTCCAGTTCCAGCGGCGGGATGACGGTCTGTACGGCGGAAACCCTGCCATCGGCGGGGCTGATGATCAGGTCGTCATCCTGCGGCGTCACGCGCTCGGGATCGCGGAAGAAATAGGCGCACCAGGCCGTCAGCACCAGGCCGACCCAGAACAGCGGTTCGGCGATCCAGCCGAGCACCAGCGATGCCACGAAGAAAGCGGCTACGAAGACATAACCTTCCTTGTGGATCGGTACGATGGTGTTGCGAATGGTGTCGAACAGATTCATATGGTTCCTTGCTCCGGTTTTGTCTGTCGCGTCTATATGTGGTCGTGATACGACATGATCCATACGGACGTGCGACAAATTTTGCCTAGCTGGTTACAGCCAAACGGACCGCCCGGCAATGGTCCCCTTGCCATGCGGGGGCCGTTATCAGGCGTTTATGCGCCTCAATGCGCTGGTTCGCCGCGGTCCACGACACCGAGATCGTCGGTTTCGCGAACATGGCGCAGCATCTCTTCGGCCCGGATAGCTTCGCGCTGGCGGCTCCACATCGAGGCGTAAAGACCGTTCTGGGCCATCAGGGATGTATGCGTGCCGCGCTCCGCGATCAGCCCTTCCTTCAGCACGATGATTTCATCTGCGCCGATCACCGTCGAGAGCCGGTGGGCGATGACCAGTGTGGTGCGGTTTTTCGAAACGATATCAAGCGCGCTCTGGATTTCCTGCTCCGTATGCGTATCGAGCGCCGAGGTCGCCTCGTCGAGGATCAGGATCGGCGGTGCCTTGAGGATCGTCCGGGCAATCGCCACACGCTGCTTTTCGCCACCGGAGAGCTTCAGCCCGCGCTCCCCGACCATGGTGGCGTAGCCATCCGGAAGCTTTCCGATGAAGGCGCTGATCTGGGCTGCATCCGCTGCCGCCGTGATGTCTTCGTCATTCGCCGAAGGGCGGCCGTAACGGATATTGTAGGCCAGTGTATCGTTGAACAGCACCGTATCCTGCGGAACCATGCCGATGACGGAACGGAGGCTCTTTTGCGTCACGTCGCGGACATCCTGTCCGTCAATCGTGATCGCCCCTTCCTGGATATCGTAGAAACGGTAGAGCAGCCGCGAGATCGTTGATTTTCCTGCACCCGAAGGCCCGACAATGGCGACTGTCTTGCCCGCCGGCACGTCGAAGGAAATGCCCTTCAGGATCGGTCTCTCGGCATCATAGGCAAAATGCACGTCGCGGAACGAGATCGCGCCGGGACCGGCGGCGAGCGGCGTCGCACCCGGCCTGTCGGTAACCTCGGCTTCCACTTCCAGAAGCTCGAACATCTGCTCGATATCGGCGAGGCCCTGGCGGATTTCGCGATAGACGAAACCGATGAAATTGAGCGGCACGGAAAGCTGCAGCAAAAGTGCATTGATGAAGACGAAATCACCGATCGTCTGTTCGCCGCGCTGCACGGCAAGCGCCGACATCACCATCATGACGGTGGAGCCAAGGCCGAAAATCACACCCTGGCCGAAGTTCAGCCAGCCGAGCGAGGTCCAGATCGAGATCGCCGATTTTTCGTAACGCGCCATTGCGACATCGAAGCGCTGCGCCTCCATCTCTTCATTGCCGAAATATTTGACGGTCTCGAAATTCAGCAGCGAGTCGATTGCCTTGGTATTGGCATCGGTGTCGCTGTCGTTCATCGCGCGGCGGATGGAGATTCGCCAGTTGCTGGCCCGGACAGTGAACCAGATATAGGCCCAGACGGTGATGACCGTGACGAGAACGTAGGAAAAGCCGTAGGACGCCCAGAAGATGATTGCCGTCAGCAGGAATTCGATGAAGGTCGGTGCGGTGTTGAGGATGGTGAAGCGGACAATGGTTTCGATGCCCTTGGTGCCACGCTCGATAACCCGCGAGAGCCCGCCGGTCTTGCGCTCCAGATGGAAGCGCAGCGAAAGCCGGTGCATGTGTACGAATGTTCTGTAGGCCAGCTGGCGGACCGCGTGCTGACCGACGCTGGCAAAAAGCGAATCGCGCAGCTGGTTAAGCCCGACCTGTATCAGCCGCGTCAGATTATAGGCGATGACAAGGGCGACCGCGCCCAGCAGGAAGGCCGGGACCAGCCCCGCCATATCGAGCTTGCCATTCAGCGCGTCCGTCGCCCATTTGAAGAAATAGGGGACGGAGATGAGGACCAGCTTGGCGACAACAAGGTATACGGTGGCCCAGACCACCCGCATCTTCAGATCCCACCGCCCCTCCGGCCACATATAGGGCCAGAGATTGATCAGCGTCTGGGTGGGATTGCTGGAATCCGCAGAAATGGTTTTTTTCTTCGTGGCCATCATACTCTCCGGTCACTGCCGGAAGCCGACAGCATGACGGCGGCTTTGGTCAAGCCGCCGCGCGCGTCACAGATAGGATCGTTGCGGATTTACCGCAACGGTTCAGTTGCTCAAGAGCCACCTTTCAGCCGCTTGCGGTGAAGTTCTTCCGCATTCGGCAGGGCCTCTTTCGGCACGCCGAAAATCTGGCCGGGCTCGATCAGGTCAGGGTTTTTGATCTGGTCCTCATTGGCGAGATAGATCGTGGTATAACGGACGCCCTGACCATAGACGCGGCGCGAAATCTGCCACAGCGTGTCGCCACGGCGGATGATGACGCTGTTCTGGCTTTCGGCCAGCGGCGCCTGCTCGAAGGTCTGCGGACCGGCTGGCGCCTGTGGCGTGGGAGCGGGCGGCGCGGTGATGTGGAGTTCGGCAAGCCTGCTGGCCAGCGAAGCCAGCCCCTTGCCGATTGCCGCCACGTCATTCGGCCAGGCTTCGACCGATGTCAGCAGCTGGCGCGCCTTGGCGGCGATGTCGCCGGCGAAGGCTGTGAAGTCCGGCTCGGTGGCTGCCGCGGTGCGGAACTCCGAAAGCGATTTCAGCGCAATCACCACGGCAGAGCGGCCGGCTATTGCCTGATCGAGTGCCGGTGTCGGCTGGTCCCTGTAGAGATTGGAGAGGATGCCGAAGGCCTTGGCGACATCGGTGCGCAGCTTTTCGAAAGCGGCGCGGTCGCTTGCCGTGCTCTGGTTTTCGGCCGGCACTGCAGTCGTTGCCGCTGACGAAGAAGCAGACGGCGTCTGCATCGCGACGGTTGCCTGGTCGGTCTGCGGCCTTTCGAACGGAACGCGCACGCGCACTTTCGCGGTGCCGTCGGCATTCAGCTCCTCGACGGTGATGATGTGGCTGCCAACGGCGAGATCGACGTCGCCTTCGATGACAAAATGCCCGGAGGCTTCCGTCGTGGCCTTGCCGATTTCCCTGTCATCGACCAGCGCGCGAACCATCGAACCGGCGGGCGCGGAACCCGCGACGAAAATCTTCGATCCCTCGAACTCGACGGCAGTGACCTGGACGCTCGACGTCAACGGAGCGGCGGCAGCGCCGGCAAGCGGTACGGAGGCCGCATTGGCGTTGGTCGCAGCCGTTGCCGCAGGCTGTTGTGATGGCGTTTGCGGCTGAAGCGACGGAGGGGCCGCCTCCGGCATGGCGAGGACCCGGCTTGCCTTGCCGGGCTTTGAAACCATGGCCAGAAGCTCGCCGGCCTTGCCTTCCGGAACGGAAACCGTCGCCACTTCCTCAGACTGCGTCGCCTTGCCGGCGGTATCGGTCGAACGCAGCACCAGTTCATGGTCGCCGGGCGGCAGGGGATTGTCGAAAACGGCTGCGAAATCGCCGGAGCCGTCGATCGTTGTCTGGGCGACGACCTTGCCGTTGCTCAGGATTTCAAGTTTCGCACCCGGCTGCGCCTTGCCGGCAACAACCGCCGAACCATCAGGCTCGACGCGCAGGACGTCGAAAGTCGGCGCGCCGGAAGAGGTCTGCGTGGCATCGGCTGGCGCCGCCGCCGGCTTCGCCGCTTCGGGCGCGCCATCGTCGGTGCCGGCGAAGACGCCCGCGAGACGACGCACCTGCGCCGCCGCTGCCGCCGCATTGTCAGGCAGGCCGCGCAGGAAGGCCGTGGTGCGCTCGGCGGCGGTGCGGGCCGTGGTGATGAGCCGCGACGTCGTTTCATCCAGCGACTCGGGAATTTCGATATTCGTCAGTTCCTTGAGCGAGGTCTCGACCTTCTTGCGCGCCGCTGCGAAATCGGCGTCGGAGGGGACCTTGCTGTCGGCGAAAAGCGTGGTCAGATCCTTGATCGACTGTGTGGCGGAAGCCGCCAGACGGCCGACCTTGTCGGCGATATTGGCGGTTTCTTCTGCCGCATCGGACAGGATGTCGCCCGCCTTGTCGGCGCCCATTTCCACGCTGTTCTTCACGGCGTTGCCCGCCTCGTTGATGGCGTCGCCGATCGGCTTGCCGTCGTTTGAAATCCGCGGCAGGACGAAAAAGATCATGAGCAGGGATGCAATCCCCAACACGATCAGCGCCAGCAAACCGGCTTTATTGTTTTTCATCCTGGGTGCTCCGGATAATTCAAGCTTTTCACACGAGTTGAGATTGCTAGCGTCTTACCTAGCGCCAGACAAGCGGTGAGTGGCCAAAAGGCCATATTTGCAAGGGATTTCCCAAATTTTCTTGACGTGCCGCATTGCACATAGTTCCTTCCCTTCATGACGGACAAAAATACAGCGATTCGATCCATCTGCGTTTATTGCGGCTCCCAGCCCGGACGTGATCCCGCCCACATGGAAGCAGGCCGTGCGCTTGGGAAATCCATTGCCGAAAACGGCATTCGCCTGGTTTATGGTGGTGGCACCAAGGGCATCATGGGCGCAGTTGCCAGCGGCGTTCTTTCCAATGGCGGCGAAGTGACGGGCATCATACCGGAATTTCTGGTCGACATGGAGGCAACACGCCATTCTCTCGGACAATTGAACGAGCTTGTCATCACCAAGGACATGCACGAGCGCAAACACATGATGTTCGAGCGCTCGGATGCTTTCGTCACCCTGCCGGGCGGTGTCGGCACGCTGGAAGAGATCGTGGAGATCATGACCTGGGCGCAGCTCGGCCGTCACGCGAAGCCAATGGTCTTTGCCAATATCAACGGTTTCTGGAACCCGATGCTAGAACTCGTGCAACATATGCGCGACCAGGGCTTCATCCACCGTGCGCATCTTCTCAATCCGCTCATCATTGACGAGGTGAAGGACATCGTCCCCGCCATCATCGACCGCGCGCTGGCCCAGCAGAACCCTGAAGGCGACCCTTCGGTGATTTCGCGCCTGTAGGCCCGGCGATTGTTAACGGCCGCTCGGGCGGCTCGTTACAATTTTAAATGTATATTAATGTAGATTTAACGGCGGCATCCTTCCGCCCGTCCTTTTCGTGGCCCGGCGACTGATCCTGTGTCACCGTTTCCCAGGCGTTGGTTATCGCGGAATTTTGCTCCGCCGCCTCGGGTGGGTGTCATCGGCAATGATTGCTTTCGTGATGCGGCTGAAGAGCCGGACGCATTTCATTATCAAGAGAAACCCGCTGCGGGGCAGGGAGGTCGTGTTCGGTTCGGTCGCCCGCCGCCGGGCGGAGGCAAAGACGCGGCTTGCGATCGTCATCGCCGTCTTCATTGCGATCTATGGCGTTGCCGCGGCGCGCCTCGTTCAATATGGGCTCGCCGAACCCGTTTCCACCGCATGGATCAATTCCGGCGTCAACGCCATCGCCTCACGGCCTGACATCATCGACCGCAACGGCACGCTTCTGGCGACCGATCTCAACATGGTATCGCTTTATGCGGATCCGCGCAGGATCGTCGATCCGGACGAGGTGGTGGAAAAACTCGCGACCGTCATTCCCAATCTGGACTGGCGCGAGACGCATCGTAGATTGCGTTCGGATACAGGCTTCCAGTGGTTGCGACGCCAGCTGACACCGCGGCAGCAGGCGGATATTCTCAATCTCGGCATACCGGGTATCGGTTTCCGCCCGGAAAAACGGCGGTTTTATCCGGGCGGCCCAACCGCTTCGCATATTATCGGCCACGTCAATGTCGACAATCAGGGTCTCGCCGGCATGGAGCGTTACCTGGACCAGCAGGGGCTGGCCGATCTGCGCGCTGTGGGTCTTGCCAGCGGCACGCCACTGGAACCGGTGCGGCTGTCCATCGATCTCAGGGTACAGAACATCGTTCGCGACGTGGTCGTGAAGGCGAAAAGTGCCTATCAGGCCGAAGCCGCCGGTTCGGTGATCCTCGATGTGGAGACGGGCGAAGTGCTGGCCATGGCTTCCGTCCCGGATTACGATCCGAACGAACCTTCCCGCACCCTCGCCGATGGCAGCGTCGACAAGGAGTATGAAAAAGGCTGGTTCAACAGGATGAGCAACGCCACCTTCGAGATGGGCTCCACATTCAAGAGCTTCACGCTCGCCATGGGTCTGGATGCCGGGGCGATTACGCTCAATTCGGTGGTGGATGCGTCGCGGCCGATCCGCATGGGCGGCTTCACCATCAGGGATTTCAAGGGAAGAAACCGGCCGCTCTCCATTCCGGAAGTGTTTCAATTTTCATCGAATATCGGCACGGCTGCGGTGGCTGACAGGGTCGGTGTCGAGGGCCATCAACAATTCCTGACGAAGCTTGGTCTGCTGACCAGAATGGACACGGAAATGCCCGGCGTTGCCACGCCGACCCAGCCGAGAAACTGGAAGAAAATCAATTCCGTCACCATCTCCTTCGGCCATGGCGTTGCTACCACTCCGTTGCAGACGGCGGTGGCCGCTGCAGCCCTTATCAATGGCGGAAGCCTGATCTCTCCGACCTTTCTGCCGCGTTCGAAAGAGACTGCGGCATCGCTTGCGCGCAGCGTCATCAACGACAGGACGAGCGCCGACATACGTTACCTGTTCAACTGGAACGGCATCAAGGGTTCCGGCCGTGGCGCACAGGTGGAGGGGTTTCATGTCGGCGGCAAGACGGGGACGGCAGACAAGGTGATCAATGGCCGTTACGCCAAGGACATCAATTTCAACGCCTTCGTGGCCGGTTTTCCCATGCACAAGCCGAAATATGTCGTGCTGACCATGATCGATGCGCCAAGGACCGGCGTGAACGGCGGCCGCACGGCAGCCTCGACAGCGGCCCCCATGACGCGCGAGATCATCGCCCAGACGGCGGGCCTCCTCGGTGTCAAGCCGCGCTTCGGCTATGAGGGAAACCCGCAATTGCTGGTGGATTACTGACGCCTGGCTACCTCACTCCTGTTCAGGGAGCAGGAGTGAGAAAGGATTTGGTCATCGCTTGAGCCGCAGCAGGCTTGAGCCGGTGTAGATCGCAAGCGCCACCCAGATCATTGCGAAAGCCGCCAGACGCACCATGTCGAACGGTTCCTTGAAGATGAAAATGGCTATCAGGAAGATCATCGTCGGCGCGATATATTGCATGATGCCGATGGTGGAGAGCTTCAGCAGTTTCGCACCATTGCCATAGAGAATGAGGGGAACGGCGGTGATGAGACCGCTTGCCGCCAGAAGCCAGGTATCGGCGGAATTGCCGCCCATGAAATGCGCCTGTCCGCTGAACGCAAGCCAGATCATGACCAGCACGGCGGGAATAGACAGCAGCATGACTTCCAGCAGGAAGCCCTGCGTCGCGCCTATGGGCAGGGTTTTGCGGAAAAAGGCGTAAAAGCCCCAGGAAACGGTGAGCGCTATGGAAACCCATGGCAGGCTGCCCGCATGCCAGGTTAGGATGGCCACCGCAACCGCCACGAGGCTGATGGCGGCGATCTGCGCCGGATAGAGTTTTTCCTTCAGCAGTACGGCACCGAGGAAGATGCTGAACAGCGGATTGATGAAATAGCCGAGCGCGGCATCAAGTGCGCGGCCTGCGCCGATCGACCAGATGTAGACGCCCCAGTTGATGCTGATGAGCGCAGCCGTAAGACTCGCCATCGCAAGCATCTTCGGACTCCTCAGCGCCGTACGGATTTCAGCCGTACGCCCGAGCACGATCAGCACCACCGCTGCGATCGGCACCGACCAGACGACGCGATGCACGATGACCTCGATCGGTGAAATATGTGCAACCGCCTTCATGTAGAAGGGCAGGAAACCCCACAAAAGATATGCGGAAAGCGCGAAAGCAAAACCGCGCGCGCTGTCGCCGCCCTCTTGGGCTGGAAGCGTTTTGTCGAGTGCCATGGGAGTACCGCCAATTGTTCGGATGGCGTTTTATAACGGATCGGCACAATGGCGGCCAATTCATTTCCGTGAAGGGTTCATGAGAAAAACTGCATGAATAACAGGCGCTTTGCCTTTCAAACGTGCTGATCAGCGCCGGGTAGATGATCCCCGCAGGAAACCCCTGCGTGAATCATCATCTTATCCTGCCGCCACAACGTGCTGAAATAAATACTATTTCCCGGCAAAACGGTCGTTGGCGCGGATCAGTTGATCGAGAATGCCGGGCTCGCTCATCGCATGTCCCGCGGCCTCGATAATGTGGAAATCCGCGTCCGGCCAGGCCTTGGCGAGCTGCCAGGCATATTTCAGCGGGCAGGGCATATCGTAACGTCCATGCACGATGACACCGGGAATATTCCTGAGCTTGCCGGCATCGCGCAGCAATTGTCCTTCCTCAAGCCAGCCGCCATTAACGAAGAAGTGGTTTTCGATGCGGGCGAAGGCAATCGCGTATTTGTCTTCACCGAAATCCTCGACGCGGTCGGGATCGGTGACGAGTGCAATGGTCGCGCCCTCCCATTGGCTCCATGCTTTCGCGCATTCCAGCTTCTTCGTTTCGTCAGTGCCTGTGAGATAGCGATTATAGGCCTGCATCATCTCGCCGCGTTCGGATTCGGGAATGGGTGCGATGAATTTTTCCCATTGATCCGGATAGATTTCAGAGACGCCGAACTGGTAGTACCAGTCGAGTTCCGGCCGGGTGACGGTGTAGATACCGCGCAGGACCAGTTCGCTGACGCGGTCCGGATGGGTTTCGGCATAGGCGAGCGCCAGCGTCGAACCCCAGGAGCCGCCGAACACCAGCCATTTCTCGAAGCCGCAGAGTTCACGCAGCCGTTCAATATCGGCAACCAGATGCCATGTGGTGTTGGCTTCGAGTTCCGCGTGTGGCGTGGAGCGACCGCAGCCGCGCTGATCGAACAGGATGACATCGTAAAGATCGGGATCGAATACCCGGCGATGGGTGGGATTTACCCCGCCGCCCGGGCCCCCGTGCAGGAAGACCGCCGGCTTAGCGCCGCGTGTGCCCACCCGCTCCCAATAGATCGTGTGGCCGTCACCCACGTCGAGCATGCCGGTCTCGAAGGGTTCGATCTCTGGATAAAAGCCGCGCAGTTCTTCAGTCATGTTTTATCGTTCCTCAGGCGGCCGTTCGGCCGTGTCATGATCCGGATGTTGGTAGGAGGTGATCTCGGCCTCATCGACGCCCTGTTCGACTGCCGGTTTGGCGAAGAGCTGCTCGATCCACGGCATACGCTTGTGGATGTTCACCTGCACCTGCGGCTCTATCTTCTCGGGATGGTCGAAAGCGCCGATCGCGATCTCCACGCCGCCGGGATAATGATAGGTCAGCGGTGTGCCGCACTTGTTGCAGAAACCGCGATGGATTTTCTGCGACGAGCGGAAGAGGGCAGGCTGGCCGCGTGTCCAGGTCAGATGTGCCTGATCGGCAGTCACAAGTGCGCCAAAGAAATTGCCGAAATGTTTCTGGCACATGCGGCAGTGGCAGATGGAGGCCCTGCCGAGCTTGCCCGCATGGAACCGCACGGCGCCGCACTGGCAGCCGCCGGAAAAACCCGTTTCGCTCATTGTCTGTTCTCCGGTGGCCAGTTTTCGGTGTCGTGGTCGGGGTGTTGATAGGAAACGAGATTGGCAAGGTAGTCGACCTGCGTCAGGTCGTCCTCGGTCGCAACGGCGGGCAGGGTGTGGAGGTTGTCGACAAAACCGATCTTCCGTTCCACGCCCCACTGGATGGTTGGCGGCAGCGCGGCGGGATCGTCGAAGGCGCCGGCCGCCACCGCAATGCCATCCGGGGCCTCATAGGTTAGCGGCGTGCCGCATTCGGGGCAAAAGCCGCGCTTCACGACGCTGGAGGACTGGAAGCGTTTCGGCTCGCCGCGCGTCCATGTGAACTCCACATTGCGAACTGAAACCAGTGGCGCGTAATAAGCCCCGAAAGCCTTCTGGCACATGCGGCAATGGCAGATGGAACTGTCTTTCAGGTTGCCAGTGGCGCGAAAACGGACCGCGCCGCATTGGCATCCGCCGGTATATGTGGTCATCTTCGGTCCTCCCGGATCGTTCTGATAATGTGGAGACAGACATTATCTAAGTCTGTGAGGACGTCATGGTTCCAGAAGCGGAGGATGGTCCAGCCGTCTTTTTCAAGCCGCGCGGTTCTTTCATGATCGTAGTGTAATGCTGCCTCGGATGTATGTTGAGAGCCATCGATCTCGATAATAAGTCGATGATCGGAACAGGCGAAATCGACGATAAAACCGGCAATCGGCATTTGTCTGCGGAAACTCAAGCCTCCAAGGCGATGGGCGCGAATTGCGTTCCAGAGTTTCAGCTCGGCATCCGTCATTACTTTCCGCATCTGCTTCGCGTATTTGCGATGCATTGGGTCTACATCTGCATGCGGCATGATCTGGCTCGCCGTTTAGTGCCTCGCCTTAGATTGGTTGAGGGAACTTAAAATCGCAAGCGTATTGTGGTGGGCGAGGATACCCCCCTCTGCCCTGCCGGGCATCTCCCCCACAAGGAGGGAGATCGGCATGACGCGCCTGCGTCGCTCCATTTCGACCGAAGAGAAATGCGGGGCCTAACAACGAGTCGATCTCCCCACCTGTGGGGGAGATGCCCGGCAGGGCAGAGGGGGGTAAACCGCAAGCCGCAGCCTCAAGCGCTGGACGCAAGCCCTACCGCTTCAACTCCCAGGTCGTCGTCCGCTCCCCGGTCTCCTTGTCCTTGCCATCCTTCAACTGAATGCCCTTCTCCGAAAGCTCATCGCGCAACCGATCGGCCTCTGCAAAGTTCTTCGCCTTCAGCATTTCCAGACGCAATTCCACCAGAGCGTTGACCGCCGAAACGATGGCCTCGTCCATTTCAGTTGTCTTCGGCAGCACGCCCAAGAGGGCAGCACTCGCCGCGAAGGCCGGCAGCTTGGATGGGTTCACATTGGCCGCGTGTGCCGATGCATGCAGCGCCTGCACGGCCGCAACGGTGTTGAGATCGTCGGCAAGCGCCTCGAGCACGGTTTCATCCGGCGCGGCATCGGAGGCTTCCGCCGCCGGCCATTTGGCGAGCAGGCGTTCGGCCTCTTCCAGACGCTTTACCGAAAAATCGATCGGCTCTCTATAATGCGTCATCAGCATCGCAAGACGCAGAACCTCGCCCGGCCATTTCCGGCCGCCGAATTTCTCCGTGTGCAGCAATTCATAGATCGTCACGAAGTTGCCCTCGGACTTCGACATCTTGCGGCCTTCCACCTGCACAAAGCCGTTATGCATCCACACGTTCGCCATGACATGCGTGCCGTGTGCGCAACGGGACTGGGCGATTTCGTTCTCGTGATGTGGAAAGATGAGGTCGAGCCCGCCGCCGTGAATGTCGAAAACGTCACCGAGGTAGCGGCCGGACATAGCCGAGCATTCGATATGCCAGCCGGGACGGCCGCGGCCCCAAGGGCTTTCCCAGCCGGGCTCGTTGTGGGAGGAAAGCTTCCACAGCACGAAATCGCCGGGGTTCTTCTTGTGGGCATCCACCGCCACGCGCGCGCCCGCCTGCTGCTCGTCCAGCGGACGCTTCGAAAGCTGCCCGTAATCGGCCATGGAGCGAGTGTCGAACAAGACCTCGCCACCGGCCACATAGGCGTGGCCGCGTGCGATCAGTTTCTCGATGATGTCGATCATCTGTGCGATATTGTCGGTCGCGCGCGGTTCGACACTTGGCTGAAGGCAGCCCAGCGCCGCGACGTCCGCATGGAACTGGTCAGCCGTCTTTTCCGTCACGGCGTGGATGGCATCGTTGAGCGGCAGATGCGGATAGTCCCGCAGCGCCCGCGCATTGATCTTGTCATCAACGTCAGTGATGTTGCGGGCATAGGTGACGTGATTTTCGCCATAGACATGGCGCAGCAGCCGGAAGAGAACATCGAACACGATGACGGGTCGCGCGTTGCCGATATGGGCGAAATCATAGACCGTCGGGCCGCAGACATACATGCGCACGTTTTCAGGATCGATGGGCGCAAATTCCGCCTTTTCGCGGGTCAGCGTGTTGTGAAGTTTCAGGCGCAAGGACATGCGGCAATTCCCTAAAGGCAGTCAGTTGTCCTGACCGGGCCGTTTGTCTGTAAGACCTTGCGGGAGACGAAAACGAGCCGGCCGGTGGCGAACCAGCAAAATTATTTCAGCAGCAGGTGCAAATCGTCGTTTTCATGACTTGCGTTATGGCGCGGCGGTCATGCGCGGTCAAGCGTTTCTCTCGTGACGTTGGCTGACCCGCCGACCGGCATCACTCCGGCGGACGGTAATCCACGAACCGGTTTTCCCGGACCAGGAAGAGCTTGCCGGTCTCTTTGAGATCGGGCGAAGCAAGCGGCAGGATGGCAGCGGCCACCTCTGACGGATGCGGCACGGTGGCGGGATCTTCGCCGGGCATGGCCTGCGCGCGCATTGCCGTGCGCGTGGCGCCGGGATTGATGCTGTTGACGCGAAGCGCGCTCTTCTGCGTCTCCGCCGCCCAGGTGCGGGCAAGTGCTTCCACAGCTGCCTTGGAGGTGGAGTAGACGCCCCAGAAGGGACGACAGCTATGAGCGGCACCCGAGGACAGGATCAATGCCCGACCGGCGTCAGATTTGAGAAGCAGCGGCTCGACCGAGCGGATCAGCCGCCAGGTGGCGGTGACGTTGATGGTCATGACCCTTTCGAAAACCTTTGCCTCGATATGGCCGACCGGCGAGATGACGCCGAGGACACCGGCATTGGCGACCAGAATATCCAGCTTGCCCCAGCGCTCGTAGATATTGGCGCCCAGCGCATCGATGGCTTTCATGTCGGAGAGATCGAAGGGAACCAGCGTCGCGGTGCCGCCGACGGCCTTGATGGCGTCGTCCAGTTCCTCAAGGCCGCCCACCGTTCGGGCGCAGGCGATGACATGCGCGCCGGCCTTGGCCAGCTCCAGCGCGGTGAAATAGCCGATGCCGCGCGACGCGCCGGTGACGAGAGCGATGCGGCCCTTGAGATCGATAGTCATGGTCTCCCCCGAAATGATTGCGCTTCCTTGTACGAAGCCGCAGCCGCCTGCTGCAAGCAATTAAATTGCCGCAGCTCTCGGGCTGATAAAAGGCAAGAAAAAAGCGGCCGCCGGAGACCGGTGGCCGCTTGTTTTGTCGGGATTATCAGCCGTTGCTGGCCAGCATGGAAATCTTGCTGCCCATCGCCTCGCCGTTCTTGTCGAGGAGGCGGGTCGGATAATCGCCGGTGAAATAGTGGTCGGTGAACTGCGGCCGCGCCGGATTGCGGTTTTCACCGCCCACCGCGCGATAAAGCCCGTCTATCGACAGGAACGCCAGCGAATCGGCGCCGATATATTTCGCCATCGCCTCGACATCCGCATACTGGTTCGCCAGCAGCTTGTCGGCATCAGGCGTGTCGATGCCATAGAAATCCGGATGGAAGATCATCGGGCTGGCGACGCGGATATGCACTTCCTTGGCGCCAGCCTCGCGGATCATCTGCACGATCTTGACCGAGGTCGTGCCGCGCACGATGGAATCATCCACCAGCACCACGCGCTTGCCTTCGATCATCGCCCGATTGGCGGAATGCTTGAGCTTGACACCGAAGGCGCGGATCTGCTGGGTCGGCTCGATGAAGGTGCGGCCGACATAATGGTTGCGGATGATACCGTATTCGAAGGGAATGCCGCTCTCCTGCGCAAAACCGAGCGCTGCCGGCGTGCCGCCATCGGGAACCGGAACCACGACGTCGGCGTCGAGCGGCGCTTCCTTGGCAAGGTTCATGCCCATGTTCTTGCGCGTCGTGTAGACGTTGCGGCCGCCAACGACGGAATCGGGGCGGGCGAAATAGACATATTCGAACAGGCAGAGACGCTCGGGCTGCGGTTTCGAGGGCTTGCGCGCATCGATGGTGATCGAACCGTCAGGCTGGATCTCGCAGATGATGACTTCGCCGTTTTCAACGTCGCGCACGAATTTCGCGCCGATGATATCGAGAGCACAGGTCTCCGAGCAGAAGATAGGCTTGCCGTCCAGCTCGCCCATGACCAGCGGGCGGATACCGATCGGGTCACGCGCGGCAATCAGCTTGGTGCGGGTCATCGCCAGCATCGAGTAACCGCCTTCCATCTGCCTGATGGCATCGATGAAACGGTCGGCGGTGGAGGAATGACGGGAGCGGGCGATGAGGTGCAGCACGACTTCGGTATCCGAGGTCGACTGACAGATGGCGCCCGTCGCAATGATCTGGCGGCGCAGCGTCAGGCCGTTGGTGAAGTTGCCGTTATGGGCAATCGAAATACCGCCTTCTTCCAGTTCGGCAAACAGCGGCTGTACGTTGCGCATCGCCACTTCGCCGGTGGTGGAATAACGGGTGTGGCCGATGGCGATGGAGCCGGGCAGGCGGGCAAGCGTTGCGGGATCGGTATAATGATCGCCGACGAGGCCCATATGGCGTTCCTGATGGAAGCGCTTGCCGTCGAAGGAGACGATGCCGGCTGCTTCCTGGCCGCGATGCTGCAGCGCATGCAGGCCAAGCGCGGTCAGCGCCGAGGCGTCGGCATGGCCGAGAATGCCGAAAACGCCGCATTCTTCATGCAGCGTATCGCCGTCGATCTCTTCCTTGAAAGTGGTCCCATGGAATGTGGAATGCGAAAGCGGCTCAATCATCCGGCTTGCCCTTGCTCTCTACCGAGAAAAAAGAAAGACCATTCCGGTGAGTATTTCCCCCGGTCGGTCCGTCTGTGTCGTGCTTGATATTTAGCACAAATAGCGCGCCTTGCATGCATTGCAAGACGCGACACTGTGTCAATTATTCGTTGCCGGCGGATTTGTTGCCGGCACATCTTCGGCAGGCGCCTGCGTGGTCGTCTGTTCCTGCGGTTTTCCAAGGATGCGAGCGCGAATCTGCGGCTCGATATCGTCAGGCAGAACCGCCTCCAGCTTGCCCACCAGCCCGTCGAGGAAGGGCTTGGACTTCGCCTGCGTCACCCATTCCGGCTGCGTCTTCACATCCACCAGCCAGTTCCAGAAGGCGACCGCAACCACTAGAAGCAGAATGCCGCGCGCCGCGCCGAACAGGAAGCCCAGCGTACGGTCCAGTGCGCCGATGCGGCTGTCGATGATGAAATCGGCAATACGCGAGGTGATGAAGGAAATCACGATCAGCGAGACGAGGAAAACGACGCCTGCGGAACCGGCAATGGCGATCTTGTCGTCATCGGTATAGTTGCGCGCATAGGGCAGCAGGACCGGATAAAGATAATAGGCGGCGGCGACCGAACCGGCCCAGCTCGCAATCGACAGGATTTCGCGGGAAAAACCGCGGACCATCGCGAGAATGGCGGAGAAAAGAACAACGGCGATGACGATGCCGTCGAAAATTGTAATGGGCATATACCAACTCCGGAGGTGCGACGCCCTGTCAGGCGCTGCCTTGCCAATTTTGCGATCCTCTTACACCACTGTTTCCTTTGGCGAAAGGATCAATATTCGTCGTCCTCAACCTGTTTGAACCGGTTGCCGGAGCCGGCGATGCGGGCCACGAGGTCCGGAAGGCTTTCGATTTCCGTCCAGCGCCCCTTGCCGCCTTTCGGCAATTCAGCCGAAGCAGAAGGCAGAAGTGCGGCGGAAAAGCCGAGTTTTTCAGCTTCTTTCAATCGCTGGCCCGTATGCGAGACCGGGCGCACCGCGCCCGACAGGCTGATTTCGCCGAAATAGACGCAATCGGCGGGCAGGGCAAGACCGGCAAGCGAGGAAACCAGCGCAGAAGCAATAGCCATATCGGCGGCCGGCTCGGAAATCCGGTAGCCTCCGGCGACGTTGAGATAGACATCGTGCTGACCGAGCTTCACGCCGCAATGGGCCTCCAGTACCGCGAGAATCATGGCGAGTCGCGACGAATCCCAGCCGACCACCGCGCGGCGCGGTGTACCGAGCGAGGTGGGCGCGACCAGCGCCTGCACTTCAACGAGCACGGGGCGTGTCCCCTCGATGCCGGCAAAAACCGCAGCGCCCGGTGATTTTTCGTTGCGTTCTCCCAGAAACAGTTCGGATGGATTGGACACTTCCCTGAGGCCGCGATCCGACATTTCGAACACGCCGATTTCATCGGTCGGCCCGAAGCGGTTCTTGACGGTTCGAAGAATGCGGTAATGGTGGCCGCGGTCACCTTCGAAATAAAGGACGGCATCGACCATGTGCTCCACCACGCGCGGGCCAGCGATCTGGCCTTCCTTGGTGACATGGCCGACAAGCACCATGGTCGCGCCTGTCTGCTTGGCGAAACGGATCATCGCCTGCACGCCGGTGCGCACCTGTGTCACCGTGCCGGGGGCGGAATCGGCGGTATCGCTCCACAATGTCTGGATGGAATCGATGATGACGAGATCGGGCCGCTTGCCTTCGGAAATCGTCGCCAGAATATCCTCGACATTGGTTTCCGCCGCCAGAAGCACATCGGTTTCCGCAGCCCCCAGACGTTGCGCACGCAGACGCACCTGCGCCACCGCCTCTTCGCCGGAGACATAGATGATGCGATGGCGGCGCCGCGAAAGGGCGGCAGCCGCCTGCATGAGAAGCGTCGATTTGCCGATACCGGGATCCCCACCGATCAGAACGGCGGAACCGCGCACGAAACCGCCGCCGGTCGCCCGATCAAGTTCGCTGATGCCGGTTGGGATGCGGGGGGCTTCTTCGATTTCACCTGATAGTGAGGTGAGCGTCACGGGTCGGCCCTTCTTGGGAGCCTTGCCCGGGCCGGATCCGATGCCGCCCATCGGGTCTTCCTCGACGATGGTATTCCACTCGCCGCAGCCTTCGCATTTTCCCGCCCATCGGGTATGAACCGTGCCGCAGTTCTGGCACACGAATTGAGTTTTGGCTTTGGCCATCTATGTCAGTTTTCTTCTTGTTTGAAATGATCTGCGGAGATGTCTTGGTGGCCGTGGAGGACGCGCAGGACCGTAAGCTCATTCTCGTTGACGCGGAAGAAAATCACGCGGTCCCGATAGGCAATGCTGCGAAGCCCTGTTCCATAGCTGCTTCGTGAGACGCCGGACAGGCCGAGCGCCGCTAGCGATTCGACCTTGTCAAAAATTTCAAGCGCGAGACGGTCGGCCGCGGCCGGATTTTCCACTGCGATATAGGCGTGATCTTCAGCGACGTCCTGCCTTGCCCGCGTGGTCCAGATAACGGTCCGGATAACGGTCCGGATATTAATGATCGGTCCCCGTTTTTTGTTGCGCGGACAGGTTCTTGATGTCGCTCAGGAAAGCATCTCGCGACCGATAGCTGTGAACACGGCCGGCGTCAGCATCATCAATTCCTTCCTGCAATAGCAGCTTGAGTGCCGCTTTCTTTCCCTCATCGCTGCCCAGCAAACGAAGTCCAGCAGAAATCACTGCATCCGCATCGCTATAGACTCCAGCCGCCACCTGCTCCTCGATGAACTTCTCGTCCTGCTCGCTCAAATGGATTTCGGGCATTTCGATCTCCTTTTGTTCTCTTTTAACACAGGTCGCGTGAGCTTTCCAAGCGCTAAAGGCGCGTCTCAGTCATCCGCCATCAGATATTGCCGCTCATATCGCAGACCAAGTCCTGTCAACATCTCATAGCCGATCGTTCCTGCCGCCCGTGCAGTCTCGTCTACGGGCACATTGGGACCGAAAAGCTCGACATAGTCTCCGGTTCGAATGGCATTGGCCGGAACATCCGTCACGTCGAAGATGGTGAGGTCCATGGTGACGCGGCCAGCAACCGGCACCTTGTAGCCGTTGACGACACCGTATGCGCCGCCATGGCCCATTTCGCGCAGCGGAATGCCGGAACCGGACAGCGAACGCTGGTATCCGTCCGCGTAACCGACAGTCGCGATGGCGAGGCGGCTTGCGCGTTTCAGCAGAAAGGTGCCGCCATAACTGACGGTCTGGCCTTCGCCCGCATCGCGGATCTGGATGATGCGCGCTTCGGCTTTGGCGACCGGCCGCATGGGATTTGCAACGTCGTTGACCGCCTCTCCGCCATAGAGCGATATGCCGGGACGGGTAAGGTCGAAATGATAATCCGGGCCGAGAAAGATACCGGCGGAAGCCGAGAGGCTTGATTCGATACCTTCGAAAGCAGTGCTAACCGTCCGGAATGATTCGAGCTGCGCCCTGTTCATCGGCGAGGAGGGCGTGTCGGCACAGGCGAGATGGGACAGCACCAGAACCGGGTCAAAACTTGCCGGCCGGGTCACGTCGTCGGCCAGAAACAGCGCATCGTCGAGCGGCAGTCCGAGACGGTTGAAGCCGGTGTCCACATGCAGTGCGCAGGGGTGATCGCCACGCTCGGCCACCGTCGCCATCCAGAAGGAAAGTTGCTCCTCGGAGGCGAGAACCGGCACCAGATCATTGTCGAAGACCTGCCGTTCCTGGCCCTGCCAGATGCCTGACAGGACGAAGATGCGTGCTTCAGGTGCATAGGAACGCAGGGTCTCACCCTCGGCAACCGTTGCCACGAAGAAGTCGCGCGCGCCGGCATGGTAGAGCGCTGCGCCGCAATCCTCGATGCCGAGGCCATAGGCATCGGCCTTCACGACGGCCGCTGTCCGCGCCTTACCGGAGCGTCTCCTCATGTCCCGCCAATTATCGGCCAGCGCACCGAGATCGACGGTCAGCCGCAGTGGCGCGTGTTCGAAAGCGTCGGTTTCGGTTTCAGCGAATGTATCCTCGAAGTCGTCTGTCATGCCATGCGTCCGGTTGATTTTGGAACCGGCCAGACCCTAGCACTTTTGTTCAAGACGGTAAGGATCGAATGCTCTAAACTTCGCTCATGCACAATGTTTCGCAGGAACAGGCCCTCGATTTCATGCCCGTCGCCACGACGGAAACCACGCGTTTCTGGCGGGACGGACATTTTGGCGGCATGGAATGCCTGAGTGCTACGTTTCTCACCCATGAATATTCGCCCCACGCCCATGACACGTTTTCGATAGGCGCCATCGAAAGCGGCTCGCAGATTTCCACCATTCAGGGCACCACCGAACAGACAGGGCCAGGGCATCTCTATCTCATCAATCCGGACGAGATTCACGATGGTGCACCAGGCGGCGGCGGTTACCGTTACCGGATGATCTATCCCGACACCGCACTGCTGCGCGATATCATCGAGGATGTGACGGGCAGGGCCTTCCACGGTACGCCGTCATTCCCGAAGTTTCTGCCGCGCGATCCGCAGATGGCGGCCGCCTTTCAGATGGCGCACCGGCGTCTGGAGGAGAAATCCGGTGCCCTCGAGGCTGATGAGGGCATGTTCTCGGTTCTCGCCGCCCTTTTCGGCAGGCATGGCAGCGCCATTATCCTGCCGGTCGAAACGCGCGAGAAAACGGCGGTTTACACCGCCCGCGACTATCTTTCCGACAATTACGAGACCGATATCGGCCTTGAGGAACTGGCTTCCATTGCCGGTCTCAGCCGCGCGCACCTTATCCGTGCTTTCAGGAAAGAGTTCCACATCACCCCGCACGCCTATCTGACTGACGTCCGCATCCGCAGGGCGCGTCGGCTTCTGCGCGCCGGCGAGATGCCGGCCGAGGTGGCGGCGATGTGCGGTTTTGCGGACCAGGCGCATTTCACCCGGCATTTCAAGGCGCGCACCGGCATTACCCCGGGCCAGTTTCGCATGGGGTGATGCCGGCACACGCATTCCTGTGTGACGTCACTTTCGTACAAGACCGGTGGATGTCTTACGCGTAATCGCTCTCCTGAAAGGGAGAAAGCGATGTCAATATGGGACAAAAGGACGGAATTCGTCGCGGGATTACGGGCCGCCGCGCCATTGCTCGTGGCCATGGTGCCGATCGGCGTCGTGTTTGGCGCGGTCGCCATCGGCAAGGGCCTGTCGCCGCTCGAAGCCTCGCTGATGTCGCTGCTGGTCTTCGCCGGCGGCTCGCAATTCGTGGCGATGGACTTATGGACCCATCCGGCTAGCTGGAGCGCGCTCGGCTTTGCGGCGCTGCTCGTCAATCTGCGCCACGTGCTGATGAGCGCTTCCATCGCCGGCAAGCTGGACGATTTCCGGGGCTGGCGGAAATATGCGGCCATGCTGGTGCTGACGGATGAATCCTGGGCGTTGTCGGAGTTTCGTGTCATTGCAAACAGGCTAACGGCAGGTTTCTTCACCGGCGCTGCATTGTCGATCTATATCGTCTGGAACCTGGCCACCCTCACCGGTGCTTTGCTGGGTTCGGTCATGGGCGACATGTCGGTCATCGGGCTGGATTTCGCCTTTCCCGCCGTCTTTATCGTGCTGCTCATGGGGTTCTGGAAGGGCCGGGAAACCGGCTTGGTGCTTCTGGCAAGCGCTTCCGCCGCCTGTCTCACCCATGCGCTGGTGCCCGGAGCCTGGTATATCGCCGCCGGTGCGCTCGCGGGCCTCGCCGTCGCGGCCTTCGGCCACGAGAAACAGGCGGAGCAGCCGGCATGACGCTCGACCCGAATACGCTGCTGACGATTCTCGCCATGATGGCGGCAACCGTCGCAACACGCCTCGGCGGCCTGTTGCTTGTCAGTCGGTTTACCCTGACCGCGCGCCTTAAAAAGGCCCTCGGCGTAGTGCCGCCCGCCGTCCTGATGGCCGTGGTGACGCCGACGGCGCTCGCCAGCGGGCCGGCGGAAACCATCGCCTGCGCAATCACCGCGGTTGCGGCGCTGCGCCTCAGCCTTCTGCCGGCGGCAACAGTCGGCGTGGCGGCCGTGGCGCTGCTGCGCGGAATCGGTTTGTGAAGCGATCCCCTCAACCGGCTGAAAAGACTCTCTCCAAAGGGCCGCAGGAAGCGCCGGCCCGTTAGAATATCGTCTCAGCATCCTATCAAATCCAGATCTCAGCCCCTGAGACGGGGTTGAGGAGGTGGCATCTGGCGGCTATCCAATGGCCTGTGGCATTTGTCACGCAGCGGCCGGCGGGAGAGAGAGATGACGGGCATTCGTGAAGTTGCATTCGAGCCGCTTTCCAGGATTTATGCCGAAGACCTGAAGTCCTCATGGCCGTCGATCACGTTTTTGCTGCTGACGATCCTGTGCGGGTCTCTTCTCGCTTCCGCCGGTCCTTATGTGTTTTCCCGCCTGATCGACGATCTGCCGGACGCTCCGCGGCAGTGGATGCTTGGATTTTCGTTTTATGCCGGCCTGACGGCATTGGCGACGGCCATTCAGCGCTCCACGCAATATATGTCGGTCATCCATTCGGAACGGCTGGAATATGTGGCTACGACGCGCTTCTTCGAGCGCATTGTCCATAAAAACGCGTCATTCTTCAATGATCACAACCCGGCGGAAATTCAGGCCGCACAGACAAGGGGCGCTTCGGCCGCATCTGCAATCATGCAGATCGGTCTTATCTATTTCGTTCCGGGCCTCGCCACGTTTCTGTTCAGCACCCTGTTGCTGGGGGCGGTCCTCAGTGCGGATCTGGTGGCCATCGTCATTCTCTATGGTGCGGCCTTCATCGCGCTCACCCTTGCCTCGAACCGGCTGACCTCGCCATTTCTGGAAAAGGCCATCGAAGCCGGACAGCAGAATGCCGGTTTTTGTTGGAAACGCCATCAGCATGATCGAGCCCTTGCGGCACACGGGCAGCACGGCGTGGATGAAGCGTCGCTTTGCGGAGAATGCGGGCTCGATCTACCGGAACTGGCGGCTTTATTCCCTGCGCCGTATTGGTTTTGTCTTTACCATCTCCCTCGCTCTGGCCGTGCAGATGATCATAGGCTTTTATCTCCTTCTGCCGCGCTACGAGACCGGAGAGCTCTCGATCGGCGATATCGTTCTCTTCAACACGCTTCTGCTTCAGCTCAACATGCCTTTCGAACTGATCGGGCAATCCATCAGTGAGGCGCTACGATCCTTCGCCCAATTCGCGCCCTATGCCCGCATGTGGAATGAGCCAGAAGAGCAGGAGGAGTCTGCGGATACACGCCCGTTGCGGCTGTCGGGCAGAGTGATAGAGTTTCATCAGGTGGGCTTTCGCTACGAAAACGGTCGCGGCGTTGAAGGCGTCTCTTTCACCGCAACGCCAGGACGTCTGACCTTCATTACCGGCGAGACCGGCTCCGGCAAATCGACACTCTTCCGGCTTTTGCAGAAAACCGTGGTGCCGCAATCCGGGCGCATCACTGTCGATGGCGCCGATCTCACAGCCATCGGCCGGGACGACTGGTTCGCCGCGGCGGGTATCGTTCCGCAGGAGGTGCAATTGCTGAACGATACGTTGCGCAGCAATATCGTGCTCGGGCGGGCGCTGGATGAGGAAAAACTGCGCCGCTCCGCCGAGCGGGCCGCCATCCTCGACAGGATTGAGGCGATGCCGGAGGGTTTCGATACGATTGTCGGTGAAAGGGGGCTGAAGCTTTCCGGCGGCGAGCGCCAGCGGGTTGCCCTTGCCCGTGCGCTCTACGGCGAACCGGCCATTCTGCTGCTCGATGAGGCAAGCTCGGCGCTGGACGAGGAGACGGAGCGGGAAATCATGGAACAGCTGAGACGGATCGACAGCGATATCACCATCATTGCCATCACCCACCGCCAGAGCAGCATTCGCGCCGGCGATCAGGTCATTACATTGCCTAAAGGGATAATCGATGAATCGGGTTCTGAGGGATCAGTTCCAAGCCGTTGAAAAGACTCCGCCCCATCCCTGAAACAGGACGGGGCGTTATTGATAGAAGGCTGCCTCGCCTCAATGTTCTTCGTATTGGCTGAAGCTCGGATCGGCCAAGTCCGTAAAGCGGGTGAATTCGGACTGGAAGGCAAGCTTCACGGTGCCGGTCGGTCCGTGACGCTGCTTGGCGATGATGACGTCAGCCGTGCCTTTTACCTTGTCGAACAGCGCTTCCCACTCGGCATATTTCGGATCGGCAGGATCGCGCGGCTCCATGTTCTTGACGTAATATTCCTCGCGGAACACGAACAGCACCACGTCGGCGTCCTGCTCGATGGAACCTGATTCACGCAGGTCGGAAAGCTGCGGGCGCTTGTCTTCGCGGCTTTCCACCGCACGGGAGAGCTGTGACAGCGCGATGATCGGAACATTGAGTTCCTTGCCCAACGCCTTCAGGCCCGTGGTGATCTGGGTGATTTCCTGCACGCGGTTTTCGCCGCTCTTGCCGGAGCCGGTCATCAGCTGAACGTAGTCGACCACTAGAACATCGAGGCCGCGCTGGCGCTTCAGGCGGCGGGCGCGCGCGGAAAGCTGGGCAATCGAGATACCACCGGTCTGGTCGATGTAAAGCGGCACCTTCTGCATCATCTGTGAGCAGGCGACGAGTTTTTCGAAATCGGCCTCGGTGATGTCACCGCGACGGATTTTCGACGAGGAAACTTCGGTCTGCTCTGAAATGATACGCGTTGCCAGCTGTTCGGAGGACATTTCGAGCGAGTAGAAACCGACAACGCCGCCATTTTTCGCCTTGAACGAGCCGTCCGGCTGCACTTCCTGCTCATAGGACGCGGCGATATTGTAGGCGATGTTGGTCGCAAGCGAGGTCTTGCCCATACCCGGACGACCGGCAAGCACGATAAGGTCGGAACGCTGCAAGCCACCCATGCGGGCGTCAAGCGAGTGGATGCCGGTTGAGATGCCGGAGAGGTTACCGTCGCGCTCGAAGGCTGCGCCCGCCATGTCGATCGCCAGCGCCACCGCGTCGTTGAACGACTGGAAGCCGCCGTCGTAACGGCCGGTTTCCGCCAGTTCGAACAGGCGCCGTTCGGTGTCTTCGATCTGTGCCTGCGGCGGCATGTCCAAGGGCGCGTCATAGGCGATGTTGACGACATCCTCGCCGATCTGGATCAGCGCGCGGCGCAGCGCCAGATCATAGATCGCCCGGCCGTAATCTTCCGCGTTGATGATCGACACGGCTTCTGCCGCCAGGCGCGCGAGATACTGCGCCACCGTCAGGTCGCCGATCTTGTCGTCGGCCGGCAGGAAGGTCTTGATCGTCACCGGATTGGCGGTCTTGCCCATGCGGATGATATCGCCTGCCACCTCGAAAATCTTGCGGTGCAGCGGTTCGTAGAGGTGCACGGGCTTCAAGAAGTCCGATACGCGGTAATAGGCGTCGTTATTGACGAGGATGGCGCCGAGCAGCGCCTGTTCGGCCTCGATATTGTTCGGCGCTTCGCGGTAATGCGGTTCCGCCGGTTGCGCGGGGGTGATCTTTCTCACAGCGTCGTTCATGGTTTGCGCGATCTCCCTTTGCCTGTTCTTACACCTCGGGTTTGGCTTTCTGTGCCATTGCAGTCAATGATATTGTTGCAACACTCCATGGCAGGCCGACGTCCGCTGAGCGAAGTCAGATCACATCTTCAGTTGTCCCCAGCAATCCACAGGCGGGATGGGGACAAAGCGGGAAATTTCCCGGCAACGTGATTCGCCGCCATGAGTTTACCGCATGGCAGACCCGGCACGAAAGAAACTTGAAAATCGTCAGCCTTACGAATAAATAGGCAGAAAATAAGTAGTGTACTAATTATAAGGCTTGCTGACATGTCCCGCGAGACCGACAAGGAACAGCTTCTCGATGAAGTTTCCGCTTTCACCCGCAAACTGCGCGCGTTTTTCGATGCGCGGGTAGGGGAAAGCGGGCTGACGCTGGCGCGTGCGCGTGCACTTTTCGCGCTCTCGCGGCGCGGACCGTTGACGCAGACGGAGCTCGCGGAGGAAATGGAAATTGAGACACCGACACTGGTGCGGGTGCTTGATGGCATGGAGAAGCAGAACCTCATCGAACGCCGATCCGATGAGAACGACCGGCGTGCCAAACGTATTCACATGACGGCGGAGGGCGAAGAAACCTCGCAGACGGTGCAGGAAATGGCAAAGTCGCTGCGTTCGGAAATCGCCGCCGATATCTCCTCGCAGGAGCTGGCAATGGCGCTGGATGTCATGCGGCGGCTTTCGGCCAATCTGCAAAATCTTGCAGCGGGGAGGGCGCAATCGTGAGCACCTCTTTACCGCTAACGGCAGCGTCGGACGCCGCCGAAAAGGACAGGCCCGCCAATGGCCCCATAGAAACGACGGGCCCGGCTCAATCACCGGACGCCGGCGCCGGCAGCGGCACGCAGGCTCCGTCTGCCGCAGCTGCACCTCAGCCGGTGGAGCGGCCATTGTGGCTGCGGCTGTGTTTCATTTTTGCAGGCCTGTCGTTTTTCATTACGCAGGGCCTCGGCATGAACCTCGTCATGGCCAATATCTACCAGCTGCAGGGCGAGTTTTCGGCGACGGTGGCCGAGGTCGCCTGGTTATCCGCTGCCTATATGGCGCCCTATGCCACCTTTTCCATCGCCTTGTTCAAGGTGCGCGCGCAATATGGCCTGCGGCCCTTCGCCGAACTTTCGATCATCGCCTTCGTGGTTGCTTCCTGCCTCAACCTCTTCGTGACGGACCTGCATTCGGCCATCGTCATCCGCTTCGTCAGCGGCATGGCCGCCGCGCCGATTTCCTCGCTCGGCTTTCTCTATATTCTTGAGGCCTTTCCGCCCGCGCGAAAATTCTCGCTGGGATTCAGCATTGCACTGACAGGTACGCTGTTGTCGGCGCCGCTTGCGCGCATGGTGTCACCCTCGCTGCTGGCGATCGATGGCTGGAATGCCCTTTATTCGATGGAGGTCGGTTTTGCGCTGATTTCCTTCGCCATGATTTACGTCCTCAAGGTCACACCGCCGCCGCGTGCGAAGGTGATCGAGCGTATGGATATCCTCAGCTATCTCCTGTTTGCGGGCGGTCTCGGTTGCCTTGCAGTCATGCTGACGCTCGGCCGGTTCTACTGGTGGTTCGAAACCTGGTGGCTTGGCGCGCTGCTGGCGACATCCATCGCGCTTCTGACACTGATGGCTTTCATCGAATTGCCGCGTAAGAACCCGTTGCTCGACCTGCGCTGGATTTTCTCCAAAACCAACCTGCACGCCATTGCCGTCCTGCTTGTCTACCGGGCGGTCTCGTCGGAACAATCCTCCACCGCGGTCAGCTTCTATCAGCAGCTTGGCTTGCTCAACGACCAGACCACCATGCTTTATGCCCTCGTGCTGCTTGCCACCATTCTTGGCGGGGCGGCCTGCGCATGGCTGATGTTGACGAAATATGTCGAAACCGCCCATGTCATTGCGCTGACACTGATCGCGGCTGGTTCCTTTATGGACAGCCAGTCGACGAACCTCACCCGCCCCGAACAGATGTATCTCAGCCAGATGATGATCGCCTTCGGTGCGGCCATGTTCCTGCCGCCTGTCATGGCGAAGGGTTTCGGCGCAGCACTGGCCCGGGGTGCGCCTTATCTGGTGAACTTCATCACCATCTTCCTGTTTACGCAGATCACCGGTTCCATGCTGATGACGGGGCTGCTCGGCAGTTTCGTAACGCTGCGGGAGAAATTCCACTCCAATGTGCTGGTGGAGAACATCCTGCTCACCAACCCTCTCGTTGCCCAGCGTGTCTCCCAGCTTTCCGGTGCTTACAGCCATGTCATCACCGATCCGGCATTGCTGAAGGCGGAGGGGTTGTCGCTGCTTGGCCAGCAGGTCAGCCGGGAAGCCTATGTGCTTGCCTATAATGACACGTTCCTGCTCATCTCCGTCGTTTCCGCGTTGGCGCTGGCCGCGCTTTTGATCCACCTCGCATGGTTGCGCATCCGCCCCTTCCTTTTCCGGGAGGATATCGATGCCGCACCGGCCCCCCAGTCTTGAACGTTCCAAGAGTGCCAAAATGTTGAAGAAGTTTTTTACTCCCGTTTCCATTCTCGTGCTGCTCGGCGGTTTCGCCGGTGTTGCGCTCGTGCTTTACGCCTGGCGGCTGCCGCCCTTTCTCTCCACCGTGGAAATGACCGACAACGCCTTCGTGCGCGGTTACGTCACGACCATGAGCCCGCAGGTCAGCGGATATGTCGTGGATGTGCCGGTGAAGGATTATCAGGAGGTGAAGCAGGGTGCTTTGCTGGCGAAGATTGATGACCGCATCTATCGCCAGAAACAGGCGCAGGCGGAAGCAACGCTCGGTACGCAAAAGGCGGCTCTCGATAATTCCCGCCAGCAGGAAAATGCAGCCAACGCCCATATTCTTTCCAGCCAGGCCGCGGTCGACAGCGCCGAAGCCTCGCTGAAACAGGCTCAACTGGCATCCGACCGGCAGGATAATCTCATAAAAAGCGGCGTGGGAACTTCCAGCCTTCAGGAAGAAGCCCATGCCGCACTGGAAAAGGCGCGGGCATCGCTCTCGCAGGCGAAAGCCGCCCTTGAGGTTTCACGGCAGGATCTGCAGACCATCATCGTTAACCGCAGTTCGCTGCAGGCTGCGGTCGCAAATGCCGAAGCGGCCGTCGAGCTTGCCCGGATCGACCTCGCCAATACCGAAATCCGTGCGCCCGTGGATGGCAGGCTCGGCGAAATCGGCGTGCGCACTGGCCAATATGTCACCGCCGGCACGCAGCTGATGGCCGTTGTGCCGCATGATGTCTGGGTTATCGCCAATTTCAAGGAGACCCAGCTTGCGGGCATGCAGGTCGGCCAACCTGTGACGATTTCCGTCGATGCGCTGCATCGCCGGAAGCTGACCGGCCATGTGGAGCGTTTTTCGCCCGCCACGGGTTCGGAATTCGCCGTTATCAAGCCCGACAATGCGACCGGCAATTTCGTGAAAATCGCCCAGCGTCTCGGTGTGCGCATCACCATCGACGCGGATCAGCCGCTGGCGGCAGAACTTTCGCCGGGCATGTCTGTGGTGGTGCATGTGGACAAGAGCAAGGCGCCCGATGGGGCGGAGACGGCGGCGAGGTAGTCTGGCGTTGAGTTTGCGGAGGGATAACCCCTCTGCAAACTCAGACCACGCAAACAAAAAACCCCGGATGTCGCCATCCGGGGTTTTCCTTTGACCGTTAGGCCAGATCTTACTCGTCGTCGCCGTCGCGGTCAGCTTCCGGATCGAAGAAGTCTTCCGGACGCAGCGCGTCTTCGTCAACGCCGTAGATGGCGTCAGCGGAGGTGAGGCTTTCGCCCTTGGCCTGACGCTCTGCTTCTTCAGCCGAACGGGCAACGTTCAGCTCGACCTGCAGCTCGACTTCGGCGTGCAGGTGCAGGGTAACGTTGTGCAGGCCGATGGTCTTGATCGGCGTGTTCAGCTCAACCTGGTTGCGGCCGATGTTGAAGCCTTCGGCAGCCAGGATTTCAACGACGTCGCGGGCAGCAACAGAACCGTACAGCTGACCGGTTTCGCCAGCCGAACGGACAACGATGAAGGACTTGCCTTCGAGTGCTTCGGCAACCTTCTGGGCTTCCGACTTGCGCTCGAGGTTACGAGCTTCGAGCGTTGCGCGCTCGGTTTCGAAACGGGTCTTGTTGGCGGCGTTGGCGCGCAGCGCTTTGCCCTGCGGCAGCAGGAAGTTACGGGCATAGCCGTCGCGAACCTTGACGGTTTCGCCCATCTGGCCGAGCTTGTTGATGCGTTCGAGAAGAATAACGTCCATCTTCTTGATCCTTTCTATGGTTTGGTTTCGTTCGTAGTGTCGGTTTTCCGCGCCGGCGTCAGGGAGATCGTGTTGCGCACGTCGCTGAGGCCGAACACGAGAATGATGAACAGCGGAAAGACAAAGACCGCCGAGAGATATGCGAGAATGAGTACGGGCAGGCGCCAGTCCTTGCCGCGGGCGCGCTTGTGCAGCGAGGCATAACCCGCCATCAGGAAGCCCGCGCCAAAGGTGCCGCAGATGACCGCGCCGATCATGGCCGCCACGCCGCCAAGGAACATGGCGAGAATGCCGGCCAGAAAAATGAAGATCGCGTTGCGATGCATGCGCAGTGCCGAGGGAATGTCCTCACGCGGGCGCAGGCCCTTGCCGAAAGAGCCGACCAGCCGGGTCGCGAAATAATAGGCCCCAAACAGAAGGATGACCCAGAGACCACCCTGAACAATGGGAAGCATCAGCACCAGCAGCGATTTCGTCTGGGCGAGCGCTTCGGCATTGGGTTCGAACAGCGGTTCGCGGTTCTGCACCGAGGTCATCATGATATCGACCATGCGCGCGACCAGATCAGGGCCGTAACCGATCATCCAGCCAAGAATGACGACGGCGACCGAAACCAGAATGCACAGGTGCAGTACGATGCCGGAGAGCGGATACCAGGCAAGCAGATCATCCGGGCCGCCGATTTCGGAAGCCGGGCGCGCCAGATTGGCGAGATGCGAAAGCCAGCCCGCCGGGATCAGCGTGAAGATCGCGATGGTCAGTGCAAACAGCGGTGACATGACCAGCGCACCGATGATGGCGGTGGTGATGATGGCGACGATGGCGGCGCGATTACCCCAGCCCATGCCTGCGATCAGGATCGGCATGGCGGAACCGGCATAGAGCAGGAAGGAAAAGGACGACTGTGCCGTTGCGCCAAGCGTTAAAAACGCGGCGCATATGCCGGCGAGAACGCCGGAGATCAGCACTGTCTGGTTCAACTTTTGCACTTCGCTGTCCTGCTGAAACTAAGCAGTTAGAGGATCGCTCGTGAGAGCCTCATCCCCAACATGGGATTTAGAGTATCGATCCGCGCCCAACGCGGAAGGATCTGGAAAAGCGAGGCCGCGCTAAACGCAGCCTCGCTTCAATTCATTAAGCTACAACGTAGGGCAGCAGGCCGAGGAAACGGGCGCGCTTGATCGCCTGGGCGAGTTCGCGCTGCTTCTTCTGGGAAACGGCCGTGATGCGGGAAGGAACGATCTTGCCACGCTCGGAAATGTAGCGCTGCAGGAGACGTACGTCCTTGTAGTCGATCTTCGGAGCGTTGGCGCCGGAGAAGGGGCACGTCTTGCGACGGCGGTGGAACGGGCGGCGTGCCTGGGAAGAGGATGCGTCAGCCATTGGTCAATTCTCCTTATGCACGGTCTTCGCGCGGACGGCGCGGACGGTCTTCGCGGGGACCACGATCTTCACGCGGGCCACGGTCCGGACGGTCGCCATCGCGGCGCGGACGGTCGTCACGGTCGCGCTTCTGCATCATCGCGGACGGGCCTTCTTCGTGGGCTTCGACGGCGATGGTCATGTAGCGAAGAACGTCTTCGTTGATGCGCATCTGGCGCTCGACTTCATGGATGGCGGCCGCCGGAGCGTCGATGTCCATGAGAGCGTAGTGAGCCTTGCGGTTCTTCTTGATGCGGTAGGTGAGGGACTTCAGACCCCAGTTCTCGATGCGTCCGACTTTGCCGCCGAACGATTCGATAACGCCCTTGTACTGCTCGACAAGTGCGTCGACCTGCTGGGCAGAAATATCCTGCCGGGCAAGGAAGATGTGTTCGTAAAGAGCCATTTAAGCTTTGCCTTTCTTGCGTTTCGTCCTTCACCCGGCAACGGCGCTAAGCCTCAACGACTGCTCCTGAAAAGGCGTGAGCCTTAAAGCAAGAAAAGCGTTGTTCGAGACGGTCGAGAGCGGAGACACGGGAGGCCGGAAAAACCTTATGGTTCCTGCTGTTCCGTCACCGGAACCAGCCCTCCGTTCAGCCACCAGCCAATTGGACCGGGTGTTGTGAACAGTGCGCTTATACGGATTTTTGCCCGGAATGCAAGGGCAGAGGCGAAAAAGCGCGCCGTTCGATCATCAGATCGGCATTGGATATTGCCGGTGAATGGCTGCGATGCCCTTCAGCACGTCCTCGGAAAGAGTGACATCCGCTGCCGCAATATCAACCTTCAGCTGCTCCATCGTGGTGGCGCCGATGATGACGGAGGCCATGAAGGGGCGCGTCAGGCAGAAGGCAATGGCGAGCTTTGCGGGGTCGATACCATGCGCGGCGGCAAGCTCCAGATAGGCCTTTACCGGTGCTTCCTGAAGCGGCTGCAGGCGGCCACCGAGATCCTTGTTGATGGTTCCGCGTGAACCGGCGGGACGAGCGCCGTTCTGGTATTTGCCGGTCAGCAGCCCTGCTGCCAGCGGTGAATAGGCGAGCAGGCCGACATCTTCATGGTGGGCGACTTCCGCCATGTCCAGATCGAAGCTGCGATAGAGCATGTTATATTCGTTCTGGATCGTGGCGACGCGCGGGAGGCCCTTGGCTTCGGCGATGTCGATATATTTTTGCGTGCCCCAGGCGCTTTCGTTGGAAAGGCCAATGGCGCGGATTTTTCCGGCCTTTACCAGTTCGCCGAGCGTTTCCAGCTTTTCGGTGATTTCGGCAAGCGTGCGCGCCGTGTCCTGACCGGAAGCGTCAAAGCTCCATGCGCCTCGGAAATGATAGGTGCCGCGATTCGGCCAGTGGATTTGGTAGAGGTCTATATAGTCGGTCTTGAGGCGCTGGAGGCTGGTATCGACAGCCTCACGGATTGCGGCTGCGTCGATATCGCGACCGCCACGAATGTAATCGCGTCCTGAGCCGGCAACCTTGGTCGCGAGCACGACCTGATCGCGCTTTCCGGTCTTTTCAAACCACGAGCCGATATAATCTTCCGTCCGGCCCTGGGTCTCCGCGGAAACGGGCGTGGTGGGGTAAAGCTCTGCCGTATCGAAGAAATTCACGCCGTTCTCGACGGCGTAATCCATCTGCGCATGCGCTTCGGCTTCGGTATTCTGTGTGCCCCATGTCATGGTGCCGAGGCAGATTTCAGACACGGAAATATCCGTGCGGCCCAATAGTCTCTGTTTCATGGAAATGTCCCGGTGCTTGGCCAGATAGTTTGGAAGGTGGTGTGAAAGTAATGGGGAATTGCCGCAGTGCAAGAAAAAATATGATGAAAAGAAAGGGGAAAACAGCACGACAAAACCCCTCACACCGGGCCGGCAGGCGGCCTCAAGCCTTGACTTCGCTGGCGGGAATGTGAATGGAAGTCGACAAGAATAAAGGCAAGGCCAGACAAGAAGGACGACATCCCATGGGTATTGCATTCACATTTCCCGGTCAGGGAAGCCAGGCTGTTGGCATGGGCAAGGAGCTGGCGGATACCTATCCGGAAGCACGCGCCGTGTTTCAGGAAGTCGACGAAGCGCTCGACCAGAAGCTTTCCGACATCATGTGGAACGGCCCTGAAGAGACGCTGACGCTGACGGCCAATGCCCAGCCGGCCCTCATGGCCGTCTCGATTGCGGTCATGCGCGTTCTTGAGGCGCGCGGATTAAAACTGTCCGATACCGTTTCTTATGTCGCGGGCCACTCCCTCGGCGAATATTCGGCGCTCTGTGCCGCCGGTACTTTCTCGGTTGCCGATACCGCCCGTCTTCTGCGCATCCGCGGCAATGCCATGCAGGCCGCCGTGCCGGTGGGTGAGGGCGCGATGGCCGCAATCATCGGGCTTGAGCACGATGCCGTTTCCGCCATTTGCGACGAGGCTGGCATTCTCGGCGTGTGCCAGATCGCCAACGACAATGGCGGTGGCCAGCTGGTTATATCAGGCAGCAAGGCGGCTGTCGAAAAGGCAGCGGCAATCGCTTCCGAAAAGGGTGCCAAGCGCGCCATCATGCTGCCGGTCTCCGCTCCCTTCCACTCCGCGCTGATGGCGCCGGCGGCGGAAGCCATGCGCGAGGCGCTGGCCAAAGTCGAAAAGCACAATCCGGTCGTTCCTGTCATCGCCAATGTGCGTGCCGCCCCCGTTTCCGACGCCAATGAGATCGCCGGCCTGCTGGTCGAGCAGGTGACGGGCCAGGTGCGCTGGCGCGAGACGGTGGAATGGTTTGCCGCCAACAACGTGACCCAGCTTTACGAAATCGGTTCCGGCAAGGTGCTGACGGGCCTTGCCCGCCGTATCGACAAGACGGTGAATGGCGTTGCCGTCAACGGTGCTGCCGATATCGATCAGCTTCTCGCCACGCTTATCGGCTGAGGCGGGATTTCTCCCGCAGCCGCATTCCTCAGGGCGCAACAACGCTCAACATTTTCAGTCCGAAGCTCTAAAGAAGGAATAGGACATGTTTGATCTGACAGGCCGCAAGGCCCTCGTAACCGGCGCGACCGGCGGCATTGGCGAAGAAATCGCCCGCCTTCTGCACAAACAGGGCGCAACTGTCGGCCTGCACGGCACCCGCGTTGAAAAGCTCGAGGCGCTGGCGACGGAACTTGGCGACCGCGTCAAGATTTTCCCGGCCAACCTTGCCGACCGCGCTGAAGTCAAAGCGCTCGGTGAAAAGGCTGAAGCCGAGCTGGAAGGCGTCGATATCCTCGTCAACAACGCCGGCATCACCAAGGATGGCCTGTTCGTTCGCATGAGCGACGAGGATTGGGATAACGTCATCGAAGTGAACCTGACGGCGATGTTCCGCCTGACGCGCGAGCTGACGCATCCGATGATGCGCCGCCGTTTTGGCCGCATCATCAACATAACCTCCATCGTCGGCGTTACCGGCAATCCCGGCCAGGCGAACTATTGCGCCTCCAAGGCCGGCATGATCGGCTTTTCCAAGTCGCTGGCGCAGGAAATCGCCACCCGCAACGTTACCGTCAACTGCGTAGCCCCGGGCTTCATCGAAAGCGCGATGACCGGCAAGCTCAACGACAAGCAGAAAGACGCCATCATGGGCGCCATTCCCATGAAGCGCATGGGCACGGGTGCCGAAGTCGCCTCTGCCGTGCTTTATCTCGCTTCCAACGAGGCGGCCTACATGACCGGCCAGACCCTGCACGTCAACGGCGGCATGGCGATGATCTGACGACACGCAAGTCCGTCATGAAAAGGATTGCGGCGCTGTTTAAGCACCTTCTTGGGTAGCTGGCGCCGCAAGGCCGCGCTGACCGGTTTTCGGCGAAATTGCCTGTCATACGCTGTGCTTAGCGCGTTTTCAGGCTTTTCGACCGATTGAAACCATGTTAAGCGGGCCAAGACTGTGAACAGTCGTCCCGGAGAGACAGGAAGCCGTTGCGATTTTGCGTGACGATGTCTAGCTTGGACCGGGTTGAACGGGTTTGCCCGCAGTGCCGGATTTGAACGGCGCATGAGGGCTTCTAACAGGGCAGGGTGCCGCGAGGCATTCCCTTCAAAATAAAGGTCGAGGAAACCGACATGAGCGATATCGCAGAACGCGTAAAGAAAATTGTAATTGATCATCTTGGCGTTGACGCCGACAAGGTTGTTGAAGGCGCCAGCTTCATTGACGATCTGGGCGCTGATTCGCTCGATACCGTTGAACTGGTCATGGCTTTCGAAGAAGAATTCGGCGTTGAAATTCCCGACGACGCTGCGGATTCGATCCTGACCGTCGGCGACGCTGTCAAGTTCATCGAGAAGGCCCAGGCCTGATCGACCCGCATGGGGAGGTGCAATATCCTCCCGTCTTGGCCCGGCTTGTCCGGGCCAATGTTTTATCGGCCGGTGGCACGTGCTCCGACAGGTGCTCGTTTCCGGCGATGCATGAGGTTACGGCCCGGAACGGTAGCCGCGATTCTCATGCCGTGATTTTGAAATGCTGCGCCATTGCGTGAACACCCCGTGGTGCCCGATGTCGCAGAAGACCGATGATTTGGATAAGGGCGGAGCATTGGCGATGAGGCGTGTCGTTATCACCGGTACCGGCATGGTATCTCCTCTTGGATGTGGAACGGAAGTGACCTGGGAACGGCTGTTGGCCGGCCAGAACGGCGCCCGTCTCGTGACTGAATTCGAAGTCGAAGACCTTCCTGCAAAGATCGCCTGCCGCATTCCCGTGGGCGATGGTTCCAACGGCACCTTCAATGCCGATGACTGGATGGAACCCAAGGAACAGCGCAAGATCGATCCCTTCATCCTGTATGGCATGGCTGCCGCCGACATGGCGCTTGCTGATGCAGACTGGCATCCTGAAACCGACGAAGACCAGATCGCAACCGGCGTTCTGATCGGCTCCGGCATCGGTGGTCTGGAAGGCATCGTCGAGGCCGGTTATACGCTGCGCGACAAGGGCCCGCGTCGCATTTCCCCGTTTTTCATTCCCGGCCGCCTGATCAATCTCGTATCCGGCCAGGTTTCCATCCGCCACAAGCTGCGCGGACCGAACCATGCCGTGGTGACGGCCTGCTCGACCGGCGCGCACGCTATCGGCGACGCCGCCCGGTTGATCGCCCTCGGCGATGCCGATGTCATGGTCGCCGGTGGTGCCGAATCGCCGGTCTGCCGCATCGCGCTTGCCGGTTTTGCGGCCTGCAAGGCCCTTTCCACCCAGCACAATGACCACCCGGAAAAAGCCTCGCGCCCTTATGACCGCGACCGCGATGGTTTCGTCATGGGTGAGGGTGCTGGCATCGTCGTTCTGGAAGAGCTGGAGCACGCCAAGGCGCGCGGCGCGAAGATCTATGCGGAAGTGGTCGGTTACGGCCTTTCTGGTGATGCCTATCACATCACGGCACCGTCCGAAGATGGCGAAGGCGCCTACCGCTGCATGTCGATGGCGCTGAAGCGGGCGGGCCTGACGCCTGACGATATCGACTATATCAATGCCCACGGCACATCCACCATGGCCGATACCATTGAGCTTGGAGCTGTCGAGCGTCTTGTCGGCGAATCGGCCTCGAAGATTTCCATGTCTTCCACCAAGTCGGCCACCGGCCATCTGCTCGGTGCGGCGGGCGCCATAGAGGCGATCTTCGCTACGCTTGCAATCCGCGACAACATCGTTCCGCCGACGCTGAATCTCGACAATCCCGATGTCGAGACCAAGATCGATCTTGTGCCGCACAAGGCGCGCAAGCGGCAGGTCAATGTGGCGCTTTCGAATTCCTTCGGCTTCGGTGGCACAAACGCCTCCC
The DNA here is from genome assembly GCF_003938925.1 of Agrobacterium sp. FDAARGOS_525. Taxonomy (NCBI): domain Bacteria; kingdom Pseudomonadati; phylum Pseudomonadota; class Alphaproteobacteria; order Hyphomicrobiales; family Rhizobiaceae; genus Agrobacterium; species Agrobacterium sp. FDAARGOS_525. The sequence goes on from NZ_RKIU01000003.1 coordinate 2,215,397, forward strand.
TCGTGCTGCGCCGTTACGAAGCGTAAGTCGCGGCGGCTGTGGCCGTCGCGATGGCGTCCGCGCCGCATACCGTCCCCGGCGGTGCGGCGCTCTCCTGCCGGACGCTTTAAAAGAATGTTCTTTCCTTAGAAGAACGTGGTTCGGCTTGCGAAAGCCATTCCGGTTTTCGCGCCGATATTGTAGTCATTGATTGGGAGAGTTTGCCGGTCTGCTCGATTTCGGACCACAGGTATCTTTCCCCCATCGGCTTTGTTCGAGGTGATATTCGTGAGGCAGAACAAGAAGGCTTCACGGTGTCTTTATGTGGTGCAGGAAGCCATTCCGAACCTGTTTTTGCCGCATTACCTGCGCAAAAAGCGCTGACAACGCCGAACTGAAAAGGACCGACGGTGAGCGACACGAACCAGAACAGCCAGGGACCATACGGACAAAACGGCGCGGGCGAAGGCAATCGCGGTCCGATCATTCCGAAATCCCCGACGGAAGCCTTGCGGCCGGAAAAGGTGCCGGCACCGCCGAAGCGCTCCCGCAAGGCCCATGGCCAGCTTGTCATCTTCCTGAACTTCCTGATGACGCTTGCCGTTGCCGTTTGCGTCCTGGCGATCGCCGCCTTTTATTACATGATCAATGCGTTTCAGGAGCCAGGGCCGCTTGAAACGAATACACATTTCACCGTGCGTAATGGTGCCGGTCTCATTGAGATCGCCAATAATCTCGAGCGCAACGACATCATTTCCAACGCACGCGTTTTCCGTCTGATGGCCGGCAGCTATCTGCAAAAGGACCAGACGTTGAAGACCGGCGAATATGAGATCAAGGCCGGCGCATCGATGAAGGACATCCTGATGCTGCTGGAATCGGGCAAGTCGATCCTTTATTCCGTGTCGCTGCCTGAAGGGTTGACGGTCAAGCAGATGTTCGCCCGCCTTGCTGCCGACGAGGTTCTGGATGGTGAACTTCCCGCCACCTTGCCACCGGAGGGTAGTCTGCGTCCGGATACTTACCGCTTCACCCGTGGCACCAAGCGCGAAGAAATCATCAATCAGATGAGCGCGGCGCAGGACAAGCTGATCGACATGATCTGGGAACGGCGTGATCCCGACCTGCCGATCAAGACCGTCGAGGAGTTCGTGACGCTGGCCTCGATCGTCGAAAAGGAAACCGGCAAGGATGACGAGCGCGCCCATGTTGCCTCGGTCTTCTACAACCGCCTGAAAAAGGGCATGCGTCTGCAATCCGACCCGACGATCATCTATGGTCTGTTCGGCGGCGACGGCAAACCTTCGGATAGGCCGATTTATCAATCGGATCTCCAGAAACAGACGCCGTTCAACACTTACGTGATCAAGGGCCTGCCGCCATCGCCCATCGCCAATCCCGGCCGGGCCGCACTGGAGGCGGTTGCCAACCCATGGCGCACGGATGATCTTTATTTCGTGGCCGATGGTACGGGCGGTCATGTGTTCGCAAAGACGCTGGATGAGCACAATGCCAATGTGCGCCGGTGGCGCAAAATCGAGGCCGAAAAGGCGGCTGCCGGAGCAAATCCCGAAGTTGTCGTGGATGGTCAGCCTGGTGGTGCAGAGGCGGAAAAACCGGCCAATAACTAACTGATAAATCACGGCCGGGCCTTGTGACCACAAGGCCCGGTTTTGTGCGGCGTGACGGGGGGATTCCATATATGACGTTGCAATCGATGACCGGCTTCGCGCGCAGCGAAGGCACCACCGGCCGCTACCGCTGGGCGTGGGAATTACGCTCGGTAAACGGCAAGGGGCTGGATCTGCGCCTGCGTCTGCCTGCCGGTCTGGAAGCCTTGGAAACCGGGCTGAGGGAAATCGCGGGGGCGCATCTTTCCCGCGGCAATATCCAGGCGGGACTGGCGCTCTCAGTTGCCGAGAACCGGCTCGAGGCTGTCATCAATCGCGATGCTCTCGCCGCGGTTCTGGCGCTCAAGAAGGAACTGGGCGATGTCGTCGACAACAAGCCATTGAGCTTCGATACGCTGCTTACGTTGCGCGGTCTGGTCGATTTTCGCGAGGCGGAAGACGATGCGGAGGCGCTGGCTGCGCGCAACGGCGATGTGCTGGCTGGCTTCGCTGTTGCAGTCGAAAAGCTGAAGGACATGCGCGAGCGGGAAGGGGCATCTCTGTTCGCCATCCTTTCCGGTCATATCGACCGGATCGAGCAGCTTGTCAACATCATTGAAAGCGATCCCTCCCGTCACCCGGAGCAGATCGCGGCGAGGCTTGCTCAGCAGATTGCGCTGATTGGCGATGGCATGCACGGGCTTGATCGTGACCGCCTTCATGCCGAGGCGGCGCTGATCGCCACCAAGGCGGATCTGCGCGAAGAGATCGATCGGCTGCATGCCCATGTGCAGGCCTCTCGGGAGCTTTTGGCCAATGGCGGTCCGGCTGGCCGCAAGCTTGATTTTCTTGCACAGGAATTTAACCGTGAGTCGAATACAATCTGTTCCAAATCGAACGCCAGTGCGGTAACCGCAGCAGGTATAGAGCTGAAAGTGGTTATCGACCAGTTCCGCGAGCAGGTCCAAAATCTGGAGTAGACGCATGGCCCCGGTGAATATTTCTCCCGTCACGATCGCCCGCAGGGGGCTGATGCTGGTGATTTCTTCGCCTTCCGGCGCGGGCAAATCCACGATCGCGCGCAACCTGCTTGAGAAAGACAAGAATATCAGCCTTTCCGTCAGCGTCACCACACGCGCTCGACGGCAGAGCGAGATCGAGGGCATTCACTACCACTTCATCTCCAAGCGCGATTTCGAGCGCATGCGTGATAATGAGGAATTGCTGGAATGGGCCGAGGTTCACGGCAATTTCTACGGCACGCCGCGCGAGCCGGTGGAAGATGCCATGGCCGCCGGCCGCGACATGCTGTTCGACATCGACTGGCAGGGTGCCGAGCAGTTGCAGGACAAGATGAAGGCAGACGTGGTCTCGATCTTCATCCTGCCGCCGACCATGACCGAACTGCAATCGCGCCTGCACCGCCGCGCCGAAGACACCGAAGAGGTGATCAAGACCCGGCTCCTCAATTCCCGCGCCGAAATCGAGCACTGGCGCGACTATGACTACGTCATCCTCAATGACGACCTTCAGGCCGCTTTCGAGGCCGTCGAAGCAATCGTCAAAGCCGAACGCGTCCGCCGAGACCGCCGCCATGGCATGTTCGATTTCGTGCGGGCTTTGCTGGAGGAAGAGCCGAAGCTCTGATTTATGCGATGAGTCCGCGCGCCAGCCATCGCCGTGACAATCGCTCGTCCGCCGCGTCTTCCGCCCAGCCATGACCTGTATTGATCGTTTCGAGCACGGCATCAGCGCCGGCTGAGACCAGTTGCTCGGCCAAATGCGGAGCGTCGGAGGGGTGACGCCGGTCGTCGTTGACGCCTGCAAGCAGAAGTACGGGGTACCCCGCGAGGTTCGGAAGAGGCTGGTCTTTTCTCGGAGACAACGGACGAAGCAGGATGGCGCCTTTCGACAGATGATGCGCCTGGCACATGGTTTCAGCCGCGACGATCGCGCCGTTCGAGTATCCGACGAGAAGGGGTTCTTGCGCCGTCTGCTGACATACAAAGGCAACGAAGCCGCACAGTCTGGTTGCCTGATGTTTCAGATCGTCGATATCGAGTTCTCTGTCGGGTTTTCTGCGAAAAAATGCGAAACCATTCTCCCAGGGAACCGCGCCCCTCGGCGCATATAACGCACCCTTGGGAAAGACGGCGCGGCCAAAAGAAATGAGGTCGTCTTCCGTTCGTCCCGATCCATGCAGCAAGATGACAGCGCAATCCGGCGTTTCAGCGGGAGTATCAAGCTTATAGTGAAAACCGGCATTCTCCACGCACTTGCTCCTCCATTCGCAGGTGTCCAGGAACCGTTGCTTCCGTTCGGAACGGCGAACATCTGCCAGATATTACAGGCAGTTCGCCAACGTAACGAACTCTTCGACCGATAACGTCTCCGCCCGCCGCGTCGGGTCTATCCCAGCCTTTTCAAGCAGCGCCTCGCCGCCAAGGCTTTTCACGCTCTGGCGCAACATCTTGCGGCGCTGACCGAAGGCGGCTTCGGTCACTTTTTCGAGCTTGGCGACGTCGCAGGGCAGCGGCTTGTCCTTCGGCAGCAGATGCACGACGGTGGAGGTTACCTTCGGTGGCGGGCTGAAGGCCTGTGGCGGGACATCGAAGGCCATTTCGGCAACCGTACGCCAGCCGGCGAGAACGCCAAGGCGGCCATAATGGTTGTCGCCTTCTTCCGCCACGATGCGCTGCCCGACTTCCTTCTGGAACATCAGCGTCATGGAGAGCCAGAAGGGCGGCCATTGCTTCGGCAGAAGCCAATTGACCAGCAATTGCGTGCCGACATTGTAAGGCAGGTTGGCGATGATGCGCACCGGCTCGCCGACGGGGACCAGAGCCTCGAAATCGGTCTGCAGGGCGTCTCCCTCTATGACCTCAAGCCGTCCGGGGTAATGCGCCTCGATTTCCGCCAGTGCCGGCAGGCAGCGACTGTCCCGTTCGACGGCGATGACCTTTTTCGCCCCGAGCGAAAGAATAGCGCGGGTGAGGCCGCCGGGACCGGGCCCGACCTCAATGACAGTCACGCCTTCGAGCGGTCCCGCCGTTCTGGCGATCTTCTGGGTAAGGTTGAGGTCGAACAGGAAGTTCTGTCCGAGCGATTTCTTCGCGTCGAGCCCGTGGCGCTGGATGACGTCCCGTAGCGGTGGTAGTCCGTCGATGGCCGCCATTATGCGCCGGCCCGGCTGCGGAGGGAAATGTCCGCCGCCATCTTGAGTGCCGCCACGAGGCTCGCCTCATTGGCGATGCCCTGGCCGGCAATACCAAAGGCAGTGCCATGGTCTGGCGAGGTGCGGATGAAGGGCAGCCCGAGTGTGACGTTGACCGAATCGTCGAAGCCCAGCGCCTTGGCGGGAATGAGCGCCTGATCGTGATACATGCACACTGCCACGTCATAACGCTTGCGGGCGGCATCGTGGAACATGGTGTCGGCGGGCAGGGGACCGAACGCATCGATCCCATCCTTGCGCAGCCGCATGGTCGCGGGGTGAACGATATCGCGATCCTCCGTGCCGAGTGCGCCGTCTTCACCCGCGTGCGGGTTCAGCCCGGCAACCGCCAGACGCGGAGCCTCGATGCCGAATTTCCGTCGCAGATCGGCATCGATGATCCGGCAGGTCGTGACGATCAATTCTTCCGTCAGCGCGGCCGGCACATCTTTCACGGGAATATGGATCGTCACCGGCACGACACGGACCTTGGGGCCGGCGATCATCATGACAGGCGTGACTTGTTCACCGGTCTGGCGGAAGGCGAGATCAGCCAGAAACTCCGTGTGACCGGGGAAACCGAAGCCAGCCTCGTAAAGCACCGATTTCGCGATGGGATTGGTGACAACGGCCGCAGCCTTTCCCTCGACCGTCAGCGAAACGGCGGTTTCGATGGCCTTGATCGTGGCATGGGCAGCGCCGACATGCGGTTGCCCCGCCTGCACGTCGAAGCCGACGGGAAGAGGTAAGATCGGAAACGCGTTTTCGAAAAGGCCAACGGCACTGTCCGCATCGCAGGTCTCGATATTGAGCGGCACGCCGATCAGCGCCGCGCGGCTTGCCACCACATCGGGGTCGCCGATGAAGATGAAGGGGGACACACCGTTTTCCCGGCGCTTCGCCCAGGCGGTAATGGCGATATCGGGGCCGATACCGGCTGGATCTCCCTGTGTCAGGGCAAGCGGCAGGGATGCATATGTCACGGAAAGACCCGGCTCTTGTATCAATATCAGGTGTTGACGATCTGCGCCTTCTTGCGCAGCTCATCCATGTACTTCTTTTCGTTCGGGTTTTCGCCTTCCTTGGCCTTCATCAGGTCTTCGGACTTGAACACCATTTCCGCCGCATAGTCGTCGGAAACCTGGCGCTGCTTGCAGATGGCCAGATATTCGACGCCCTTTTCGGTCACGCGTGTGCCGGTGGTGCCGCCTTCCTTGGTCTTTTCTACCAGAGCCTTCCAGTCTTCCGGCAACTCAGGCGCCAGAATGCGGCCGAGGTCCTTGATTGCCACATCACGCATGGTCGCGGCAAAGCTCATCGCCTGGTCGCAGCCGGGATAACGTTTGCGCGAGGCTTCAGCCTCAGCCTTGCGCTTGCCGGTGATGGCGTTGCGCTTTGCTTCCGGGATAACGAAGATAATCTGCTGCAGGAAATATTCCGTGGTGACCGGTTTGTCGCCTCGCTCCTTCAGGCGGGTGACCAGATCCTGCGTTGACATCTTGCCGCGCGCGCCATAACGGGCGTTCACAAGGCGCGGCCAGCTCATCTGAACGGCGATGAAGGCCTTGAAGTGGTCCGCGCCAACACCCGCCTGCGCCAGCACCTTCGTCAACTGCTCCGGCTTCATCTTGTTGTTGCCGGCAAATCGCGCGAAGGCAGCATCGACATCTTCCGTACTGACCGACATTTTGACGCGGGCGATTTCTTCGCGCTTCAGCGCTTCATCGACAAGCTGCTCACGCGCCTTTTCATTGAGGTTGCCGGACTGGCGCTGCAACTTCAGGAAGGCGACACGCTTGGAAATGTCGTCATTGGTGATCGGGGTCTTGTTGACGACGATCTTCACGGTGTTATCGGCAAAGGCCTGACCGGCATAAGGCACGATGGCCATGGGAACGGCGAATATCGCAAAGGCAAAAGCAGCGCCACGCAAAGCCGACTTTCCGAAATTCATCATATCCTTCTCCCTTTCGTCAGGCAGGGTCCTGTTGCCCTGTCCCGCCAATCTGTTCGTCTGGTAACAGGGATTTTGCCTTCCCCCGCCTTTCAGACCTGCACATGTGCATCCGCACCGCGAATTTGCCACGTATATATCATCGTGATCCGCAAAACGGCAATGTGTCGGTTTGTTGAAAGAAACCCGATACTGTCATGCCGGGTCGACACTGGCGCGTTGTTGCGGCAAAACCGTGACTACTACTGGTCTGATAGCAAAAAGGCAGGCCACAATGCTGTGCGGCCCGCCTTTAAACTCAGTAATTGTTCGGCTTCCAGCCAATATCCATGTCGTTCCAGTCTTCGTTCGCGGAGCCGACGCTGATATCGCCAAGGGTACGGAAGGCAAGACGGGCGTTGATCGACCAGTCATTGGCGGCCTGGCGGCTGGAGTTGATGTTGCCTTCGTCGGAATAGCTGACCGTCAAGATCGTGCATTCATCCTGATAGGCGATACCAATCCGGCGTTCGGCGGCAAACTTGCCGTTCAGATCGTAGTTGATCGAGCCGAACAGCGACCAGTTATCGTCCATGCGCAGTGAACCGGATGCCTGGATGATATCGCGGTCTTCGTTATAGCCGTATTTCGGCTGCGCCTTGACCTGCGTATAGCTGAGCCTGCCGTTGATGCGGCGATCCGAATAGCTGATGCCCGTTTCAGACCGGTTGATTTCGAAATTGTCCTTGTCGAGACGCAGGCTCGAGGACAGCGAAAGACCGATGGGTGCATCGAATGCAGCCATGGCGACATAATCCGAACGATCGGATTCGAGGCCGGAATCGGCGCCGACATTCAGAAGATCATAGGAGGCGAAGGAATTATCGCCAGCGAGATGGAAGGACTGGCCAGCAATGGCGCGAACACCGTAACCATTGTCGAAAGTACCGTTGTAACGGAAGCCGAGATTGGCTCGTGTGCCGCCTTCGATCCGGTCGAAGCCCGAAAATTTGTCGCGCTCAAACAGGTTTGTGGCGTCGAACACAAAGGCTTGTGAGTCCTCGTTCGGGAAACGACCGGAATATTGCTCGTTCGGCCGCACGAAAATCTGCGCGATGGGCTCGATCACGTGGCTGCTGTTGAGAGCCGTGAACAGCCAGGGATAACGCACCTCAAGGCCACCGGTGACCATGCCGCGCAAGGCGGCATCGTCATGGATCATGCCTTCATAGGCATAGGATGTGCCGCCGGAGGTGAAGCTTGCCGCAGTCATGTCGGTCCACAACGCGTCGCCGCGCGCCGCGAGGATAGGCGTGATCTGAAGACCGCTATCCATCGTGATGGTGCGCTTCCATTCCGCTTCCGTGGTCCAGCGCGTGTAAGAGCCTTCCAGACCGTTGAAGCGCGGGAAGCCGCCCATCGCGTAGGAATCCTGCGTCGAACGGCTGATGCTCGTGAAGTTCGTGGTCAGCGAGAGCTCGCCGCCATAGATCGGATCCGGCAGGAAGTAACGATAGTCAACGACCGGATGAACGATCGCCTGCTTACGTTCCTTGAGCTCTGAATTATCCGTGTCCTGAACGTTGAAGTAATAACCGCGGGCGTCGAAGCTGTTACGTTCGCCAGTGCCTGTCAGATAAATCTGATTGGTCTGGACGTCGTTCTTGTAGCCTTTCAGGCTGTAGGTACGCGAAAAATTGTTATCCGACTGCACCATGGCGTCCCAGCCGAAGGCCCAGCGCGGGTTGATGCTGAAATCGCCCTTGCTGGCAACCATGCCACGCTGATCGTTCAGCGCGTCACTCGTTCCGGCAATGAACGTATCCGAGGACTGCTGGCTGATGCCGGCGATCGTCAGCGTGTGCATGCCGGTTTCGAAACGCTGGCGCAACTCGGCCTGAAGAAGCAGGCCCTGTTTTGTGTAGTAGGTCGGTGTGACCGTGAGGTCGGACGTATCGGAAAGAACCTGGAAATAGGGGACACCGATACCGAAGCCGAGCTTGTTGGTCATGCTCATCTGCGGGAACAGGAAGCCCGACTTCCGCTTCACCGTATTGTCCGGCACCGTCAGGAACGGGATATAGGCGATCGAATGGCCGAAAAGCTGCAGACGTGCTTTTTCCAGCCGCACCGTATGGGTCTTGCCGTCCTGAATGACGCGCTCGGCCTTTACCTGCCACAGCGGCGCCTTTTCCGGGCGCTCGGCGCAGGGCAGACACGCGGTGTAGACACCGTTGTTGAGGACCATCAGGTCGCCTTCAAGGCGCTCGGCGCTTTCCCCGGCAATACGGGTATTGTCCGTGGTCTCGACGCGCAATGCGTTGACGAAGCCCTGACCGAAGTCGTCGGTCACGTCCATCTCGTCGGCATAGATCTTGTTGCCGCCCGGCTCGATCAGCTCGATGTTGCCATGGGCGACCACGCGACCGGTCTGCTGGTTATATTCCACTTGCTGGGCCACCATACGGTAGCCCGAATATTTCATGCGAACCACGCCCTTCGCGATGACGCGCTGGGAATCGCGGTTATAGGTCAGTTCATTTGCTGTAAGCAGGAGTTTCGAATCGTCTTGGCTTGCCGACGCAAGCAAACCATCCTGGCCGAAAGCGACCGGGCTGGATGCCAAATACGCGCACACAGCGGCACCTGTCAGAAGGGCCGTCCAAAGCCGCCTGATATTCCCGCGGTCAATTACCGCCACTTAGCCGTCCTCCTGATGAAGCAGAATGGTTGCCCCCAAAGCCAACGCCACGATGACTGGAACCCAGACCGCGACGGTGGGAGGGACAACACCACCACTCCCGAATGCCCTTACGAGCACGGTTACTACATAAAGCACGAAGCCGGAAACGATTCCACCCAGAATCACGGAGCGCGACTGGGCGAAGCGGCTGAACTTTAATGAAACGGTCGCGGCGATCAAGGTCATCGCAACCAGAAGCAGGGGCGTCGATAGCAGGAAATGATACTGCGTCTCAAGCGCCTTTGAAGATAGTCCAAAGGACTTTGCAACTTCGATCTTGTGAGAAAGGTCAAAGAAAGCAACGGTTTCCGTCTGCGTCATGCGCTCTTGGACAAATTCCCGTCTCAGATTGGTACTGATCTGCATGCTCTCTTGCCGAACTGGCACATGTCCGGCCCGCGTTTCAGAAACGCCGTTAAGAAGCCAGTAACCATCTTCCAATTTAGCCGACTTCGCATCCTTCCGTGAGACGATGTTTCCGTCCTTGTCGAGGTCGATGAGAACCACGTCGAGAAGCATCGTTCCGTTGTCTTCGAAGCTCTTGGCGCCGATGATCGTATCCTGGCCGCCGCTCGACTGGCGCATCCACGGAATGATCTGCTGCTGGCGTCCGCCGCCCGCTTCGTTGCGCAGACCGGCCTCCATGGCGAGCGACTTGTTCTGGCCCCACGCTGCGATGGGGTTCAGGACAGTGACCGACAGGATGCCGATGAGGACCGCGCCGAGCACGAAGGGGAGAATGAACTGCCAGGCGGAAATGCCGGCGGCGCGCGTCACGACCAGTTCGTAGCGCCGGTTGAGCGAGATCAGCGTCGTCATGCCGACGAACAGCGCAATGAATGGTATGGTCTGCTGCAGGATCAACGGCAGGCGAAGCGCTGTCAGGCCAAGCGCGGCCGGAACGGAATAGCCGGGCAGGCCGGACATGCGCCGCGCCGTTTCGCTGAAGTCGGCAAGGTAAATGATCGAGGATACGCCGATCACGAACCAGATGGCCGTGATGAGATATCGTTTCAGGAAGTACCGGGCGAGCGTGTTGAAGATCATGCGTTGCCGCTCCCCGAATTGCGCGCCAGCCGGCTGGAGAAGAGACGGCGCAACCGGCCCGCCGCATCGGTTACCATCCTCGGCATTTTCGGTTTACGGCCGGTGATCAGCACGAAGGCGGCCGCAGCACCGCTGAGGCCCGGAACGGCATAGACCAGAGGAATGAAGGCTGCGCTCTGCTTCACCTGGTTCGTAACGTAAAAACCGAGCCAGCGAAGCACGAAAGCCGTCACCAGCGCCGCGACCATCGGATGCATGCGCGCCTCGCGGTGCGAACGGGCGTCGGCGGCGATGACCAGCGATATCAGCGCAAAAGAAAAGGCGAACATCCAGTCCGACAGTCGCTTGTGCAATTCGCTGCGGAACGTCTCCGGCGAGCGCTTGTAGCTCGCATTGTTTTCATCGGGCGAGAGAAGGAAACCGAGGCTGGCGTCGCCCGGAGAGAGCGAAGGCTCCGAATCCTGCTTTTCCGACATGGTCGAAAGGTCGAAGGCATAGGACAGGAACTTGACGATCGAGACCTTGCCGTCAGGCGTCTTCTGCTGCACCTCGCCGTCGCGCATGGTGAGCGACGTACCGCTTTCGTCGATCATGCCTTCCTTGGCATAATAAATGAGATCGAAATTCGGATCGCGGCGGTCGGCAACGAACAGTCCCTTGAGAATACGGCCCTGCCGTTGGGCAATCTGCACGTAAAGGCCGTCCTGGATGGTACGGAACGTCTTCTCCTCGATCACGGAGGAGAGAAGGTCGGCATAGGCCGCAGCCACCATCTGTCGCGCCGAACTGCGGGCAGGCGGCTCGACGAAATTGGTGATGGTGAAGGAAAGCGCGCTCAGGACGGCGGCCAGAATGAGAACCGGGCGATACATGATCGAACGCGGAGATCCGGCCGCATCGATGATCGCGAGCTCGGAATCATTGTTCATCGTCGTGAAAATCTGGGTGATGCCGATGACGAGCGCGAAAGGCAGCACGACGGGAATGAGCGTCGGCAGGATCATCGTCGCGAGCGCCATGAAGGAACCCATCGACTGGCCCGTATCGGTCACGAGATTGATTCTCTGGAGAACCTGGATGGTCCAGATGATGGCCAGCACCGGCAACAGCGCGACCAGAAACATCTGCGTTGTCCGCCGCAGGATATAGTTCTCGAGAAGCTTCATACGGCCCTGTTCGACATTGTTTTTCCCTGCGATCGCTCGCCGAGTTTCCGCCTATCTAATCGCATCGTTTGCAATTGGCTATTCCGGCAGGCTCACAAATATGTTTTGCGCGACAATTTTTCCGCCGCCTGTGTCTTTTTGTGGAACAAGCTGTCGGTTTCATAACGTGAGTTCGCATTCACTAAAAATGCATTTCCTTTAACGGCTGTGGGGCTTTAAAGAATGCGGGGTTGCGCCCGGGGCCGAAAAGGCCATGATCATGCGCATCGTGCAAGTCGTAGAAGAAGAGCAGGAAAACATGTCCGCCAAATTCGATATATCTTTCGCCAATTCCGCCTCGCTGGAAAATGCCCTGACCGTGATGCTGCAGGCCTCGGGTGATGCGAAGGCCGTCGCCGGTGCTTCCGAAGCCGATCCGGGTGGTGTGATCGAAAGGGCGGCGAAGATCGCGGGCTTTTCCGCAAAATCCATGACGACGCTCGATGTTATCGCGCCGCAGGGTTCCGCTGCCGACCGGCTGCTGGTCATCGGAATCGGAAAGCCGTCGAAGCTGGTCGCCCATGACTGGCTGCGTGCCGGCGGTACGGCGGCTGCCCATTTCAAGAAGGCGGACAAGGTCGTTGTCTATCTCGATGCGCCGGGCGTAGAGGTTGGCGCTCAGGCGGCGGCGGATTTCGCGCTTGGTCTTCTGCTGCGCGCCTACAGCTTCGATGCATACAAGACCAAGAAAAAGTCCGAGGACGAAAAGACGCCGAAGAAGGTGGAGATCATCATCGTCACGGCCGCCCATCAGGATGCGGAAAAGGCTTTTGCCGTCTCCGAGGCGGTTGCGGGCGGCGTTATACTGGCGCGCGATCTCGTCAACCTCCCTCCGAACGTTCTCGGCCCGGTCGAATTCGCCGAAAAGGCGGAAGAGTTGCGCAAGCTCGGCGTCGAGGTGGAGGTCCTTGGCGAAAAGGAACTGAAGAAGCTTGGCATGAATGCCCTTCTCGGCGTGGCGCAGGGTTCGGCCCGTCCGCCGCGGCTTGCGGTCATGCAATGGAACGGCGGCTCCAAAAAGGATGAACCCGTTGCCTTTGTCGGCAAGGGGGTCGTTTTCGATACCGGCGGCATTTCGCTGAAGCCCGGCCTCAACATGGAAGACATGAAGGGTGACATGGGTGGTGCTGCAGCCGTAACCGGCTTGATGCATGCGCTTGCGGCCCGCAAGGCCAAGGCAAACGTTATCGGTGTCATCGGCCTTGTCGAGAACATGCCTGATGGCAACGCCCAGCGCCCCGGCGACATCGTGACTTCCATGTCCGGCCAGACCATCGAGATCATCAATACCGACGCCGAAGGCCGGCTGGTTCTGGCCGATGCGCTCTGGTACACCAAGGAGCGTTTCAATCCGAAATTCATGATCAATCTCGCAACACTGACGGGCGCGATCACCGTGGCGCTCGGCAATCTGCAGGCCGGATTGTTCTCCAACGACGATGAACTGGCAACGCGGCTTTCGCAGGCCGGCGAGGTGACGGCTGAAAAACTGTGGCGCATGCCGCTCCACAAGGATTACGACAAGATCATCGATTCCAAATTTGCCGACATGAAAAACAGCTCGGGCCGCCTGGCGGGCTCCGTCACCGCTGCGCAGTTCCTCAAGCGCTTCGTGGGTGAAACACCGTGGGCGCATCTCGATATCGCCGGGACAGCCATGGGCTCGCCGCTGACCGAGATCAACCAGTCCTGGGGATCGGGTTACGGCGTGCGTCTTCTGAACGAACTCGTTCGCGCCCATTACGAAGATTGAGACGAGCGGAGCGGCACGCCAGCGCATGACTGAAATTCTGTTCTATCACCTGACGGAATCGAAGCTGGAGGACGCGCTGCCGCCCTTGCTCGAGAAATCGCTGGAACGCGGCTGGAAGGTCGCGGTCCAGACAGTGGGCGAGGAGCGCCGGGACTTCCTCGACACGCATCTCTGGACGTTCCGCGACGACAGCTTCCTTCCGCACGCCACCGACACTTCGCCAGTACCGCAAAACCAGCCGATTCTCCTGACGGCATCGGACGGGAACGCCAACGCAGCGAGTGTTCGTTTTCTCGTCGATGGCGCCGAGCCCCCGGCAGTGGAGGCTTATGAACGCATCGTCTTCATGTTCGACGGATACGATGCCTACCAAACCGAAATGGCGCGAAACCACTGGAAAAGGCTGAAACCGGAGGGGCATTCGCTGACCTACTGGCAGCAATCGCCGGAAGGGCGCTGGCAGAAAAAGGCATGACCCGTCCCCCGTCTGACTACCTTTGCAACGGGAAAATGGCCGGTAAGAAATCGCATGTGGTGTCGCCCGTGGCGGTTGTTTTATGAACGCATGCAACATGTACGCTTTCAGACGCGTTATCAGCAGACAGAGGGGATATGCGATGGGACAGATGATGCCACGACCGGATCTGGAGCTGGAACGACTGGTAGCAGTGCGGTCCGTTGTGGCTTTCAAGAATGCGGAAACCGCTGAATTGAAGGCGATCTCGCAACTGGCGCAGGGCGTATTCGGGGTGGCACGCGCGGCCGTGCATATTCTGGATGAGGACTGGCTCCACATTGCCGAGCAGGCGGGGCTGCAGTTCCAGGAATGCCCCCGTGACATTGCGATCTGCGACCGTGTGGTCGTCACGCAGAATATTCTGACTGTTACGGATCTGAGCGCTCATCCTGAATTCGGCTCTTTGCCTTATGTAAGGGGCGCGCCCGACCTGCGGTCCTACGCGGGCGCCCCGATCGAACTCGAACCCGGTCTGGTGGTCGGGACTTTTTGTCTGCTTGACCCGCACGTTCGGGAGTACACCGCTGCGGAGGTCGATAATCTCCAGTATTTTGCGACACTCGCGGGCGCGCTTTTGAGATTGCAGAAAGCGAACTTCACCATGAGCCTTGCCGCCCGGGAACTGCGCGATGCGGCCATGACCGATCCGCTGACGGGCTTTTATAATCGCAAGGCTCTGGACGCGATCGTTGATCTGGAACTTGGCGCCGCGCTTTGCGAGAAAGACACTTTCGGTGTTCTCTATCTCGATCTCGACGGCTTCAAGACCATCAATGACACGCTTGGCCATGCGGCAGGAGACAGGGTGCTGGTCGAGGCATCCACCCGAATCCGCGATGCTGTAAGAGAAGATGACGTGGTGGTGCGCATGGGGGGCGACGAATTCGCAATATTCGTGCCGCGTCCGGATTCATCCACGCTCATCAGTGGCCTTGCGGAAAAACTGCTCCACGCGTTTCGGCAACCGTTTCATGTGGAGGGTGAGAGCGTGCTTGCGCGCCTCAGCATCGGCGGCGCCATCGCGCCGCAGGCGGGCGCGGATCGCGCGACGCTGCTGCGGAGCGTCGATGAAGCCCTGTATCAGGCCAAAAAATCGGGGCGCGACCGGTTTGTCAGCCGCGCCCTCTGAAAGATTGCCTTGAGAAGCGTTTCGCTGCTCAGTCGTAGAAAGAATCCACGAATTTGTGGCGGCCGAGCAGGAAAGCATCGGCCACATGGGTCAGCGGCGCAAGATCGACGTCCGAGCGGCCTGACCTGATGATCTCGGCGAAGCGCTCGTAAAGGGCCGGATATTCCCGTTCCGGCTGGGATAGTTTTTCCTCACCATTGATCGAAAGCTTCGCCCCGCCTTCCGAAAGCACCATCCGCCCCGCGGCGGTCTCGGCCACGATGTCCCAGCTCTGCTTGCCGGTCTGACGCCAGTCGAATTCGGCATGGACGGGCATTTTCGTCACGTCGGAGAAATGCAGGTCGGCCGCGATCGGCGCGTCGCGGTTTTCCGGGAATTCAAGCGTCGCCCTGGTCAGGAACAGCGCGCGCGGCAGGATATGGGTGATGATGGAAAGCGCATTGATGCCGGGATCGAACACGCCGAGACCACCCGCCTGCCAGATCCATTCCTGGTTCGGATGCCAGTGGCGCACATCTTCTTTCCAGATCACATGAACGCTGTTGATCGTCGTGGAGGCTAGAAACGCCTTGGCAGCCTCCACGCCAGGTGCATAACGCGAATGCCAGCTTGCAAACAGTGACAGGCCTTTAGAATCCGCGAGGCGGACGAGGTCCTGTACCTCCGAAAGCGTCGCGCCCGGCGGCTTTTCGAGGAAGACGTGCTTGCCGGCATTCAGTGCCGCATAGGCTGCCTCATAACGATATTGCGGCGGCATGCACAGGGAGACGGCGTTGATATCGGGTACGGCCTCGAGCATCGCCTCGATGGTGCCGTAGGATGCGACGCCATCCACCGTGCCATGGCGGCTTGCGGTGCAGATCAATTCAAAATCCGGATTGCCTGCAATGGCGGGAAGATGCTGGTCGCGAACGATTTTTCCGACGCCGACGATGGCAAGCTTGGTGGCTGACATGAAGTGGAACCCGTGTGTGAGTGCTGCCTAAGATAAAGTGTGATTTTTACAGGTTTTTAGCAGAAACGCCCGCAGGAGCAAGGTGATCGTTTCGGCGCGACGCGTCTTTTCCAGACGATGACTTCACCGAAATTTTCGATACACATTATCGATCGTGTAATGCTTGATCATGAAAATATTTCTTTGTGATTTTCAGTGATGTTTTCGATGGCCGGGCTGTCTTAATTCAATTTTTTAGGTATATTCTGATTTTGTTGGAGTTTTATGTATTTTTAACTTGAGTATATTTTAAAGAGCGGGTCGTGGTGGTTTTATTCAAGGCTGACCGTCTGTCTGGCTTCGTTCAGAAAGTCAACGAAAGCAGCCGGCAATTCAATACATACGGATTGATCTTCGGCGTCATCCTCTACAATCTCTACGTATTCGTGGACATCAGTCTGGTGCCGGAAATCATCTGGTTGGATCTGACAGTCCGCCTGATGATCATCACACCGCTTCTCTTTCTTTATTTCCCCGCCCGAAATTATGCGATCAGGATGCGGCCGGACGGCGTGGCGCATGAGGTCCTGCACGGGCTGGGTTGCATGTTGGTCGTCGCCTCGATCATGTTCATCTATGCCAATGCGCAAACCTCGTCGGCGAGCGAATATTACGTGGGTATCGTCACCGTCGTCCTTTATATGAATACGATACATCGCAAACCGTTTCCGCTTGCGGTCATGGGCACGGTTGGCTGCATGGCGGTTTTCATCGTCGGCATGGAATATGTCACGGTCACGAGCGAGGTGGCCAAGCTACCGGCCATCATGTGTTCCGCTGGCATCAGCGCCGTCTCGCTGTTTGCGGCCTACCGCATCGAGCAGGTGGAAAGAAAGGACTATCTGGCCTCTCTGCGTGAGAAGACCCTGCTGCAGCGGATTCAAAGTGCAAATCACGAGCTTCAGCAGCTTTCCAATACCGACCAGCTCACCGGAATTCGCAATCGCCGCAGCTTCGACGAGGCGGCGAACGAGGCATCGGTCGGTAGCGGCCGGCCGCGGGCGCTCATCCTTCTCGATGTCGATTATTTCAAGAACTACAATGACGCAGAAGGCCACGTCGCCGGCGATGACTGCCTGCGCAGGATTGCCGGCAGGCTGCGTGGCGCCCTGCGCAGGGACGATGGCGACAGAAGTTTCATAGCCCGTTACGGTGGGGAAGAATTTGTCGTTCTGCTTGCCGATTGTACCGCTTCCGCTGCGCTTGCCATTGGCGAAAGACTGAGACTGGCCGTAATCGACGAGGCCATCCCCCATCTCAACCGTCCAGACAGACAGAAAATCGTCACGGTCAGCCTCGGCATTGCCGTTTCCGGCGACGGCAGGGAAATCATATACGAGATGGTGAACCGGGCCGATATGGCGCTTTACGAGGCAAAGCGCCAGGGCCGCGACCGGCTGGTGCTGGCCTCCGGGCATATGGGAATGCCGGCGGAGCTGTACGGGGTCGAGGCCATGATGTCCGGATAGGGCCGATGGCTTGGCGGCGCCATAAATTCTGCCCCGCGCAAGCGGGATTGTTGAAGACCGGCCACCGGAATTCCGGGGCAAGAACATATAATAATCGGGGAATGCAGATGATGGAATTGATCGCCGCACAAGCGGCAGCGTCCGCTGCCGAACTTCCATTCCTGCTGCTTCAGGCGGCCGCGGTGGTTGGCATGGTGTCCGTGCTGATCCTTCTGCGGCGGAACATCGCCCTCGAGGATCCCCGCTATAAAATCTACTATGGCCTCGTCTTCGGAATGACAGGTTTTCTGCTGACGCTGCTTGTTTCCGAATTCATCAAGCTGCCCTCCAAGCCTTACATCCGCTCCGATCTGCTGTTTCTCGCGGGGGTGCTGGGCTCATGGCAGGGCGGGCTTATCAGCCTGTCCCTCGTCGCAGCCGGGCGTTTCGTGTTCGGCGGCCCCGTGCTGTTTTTTGCGGCTCTGCAGGACATGGTCGTTATTTCGGCCTGCGGCATCATCATGTATGGCTGGATGCGCGACCGACGCCTTGCCGATCTGGGAACTCGGGATATTCTCACCGTCTTCGCCGTCAGATTCATGGCCGCGCTGCTTGCCATCACAATCTCCTTCGTGTTTGGTCTGATCGACCAGACGCTGTTCTTGAGCGCAATAGGCCGCCGAACGCTGGGAGCTGTCGCCGTTGGCCTGCCGATGATCGTCTGCCTGTTCATCCTGCTGCGCAGCGAGGCGCGCGCGCGCGACGAGGCAAAGAAACGCGAGGTGGCGGCGCGGACGGATTCATTGACCGGACTGCCCAACAGGCGCGCCCTCAAGGACCATATGGAAACGGTCATGCGGCAGGAGCCGGCCGTTTCGCACGCCCTCGTTCTGATCGAGATCGTCAATATTGCCGATGTCGCCGCCTGCGAGGGGGAGGACTGGAGCGATATTTTCTGGCCCAGGCTGGCGCGGGAAATCTGCGATGGGGAATACGGCCTGCTGTGCAGCGCCCATGCACCTTGCAGCTTCATGTTCGGTGATACGATACTTGCAGTTGTCATGCGGGAGATTTCGCTGGAGAAGTCCGAAGGTACGAAACTCATGATGCATCTGCATGAGGGGTTGAGCACCTTTTGCCGCTCGGCGGAAGCGGGGCCGGTGCCGCATCTCAAAATAGGCGCTGCAAGTCTGGACAGGCTTTCCCGGCAGAACGTGGCCTCGTTCTTCAGACATCTCAGCCTGGCGCTCAAGGGAAGCGATCATCCCGTGCAGATTTTCCCCTTTTCGTTTGCCGAGAAGGCGACACGGGACGAGACGGTGCGGCAGATGCTCGTCAACTGGATCAAATCCGGCAGGCCGCCCATTTGCTATCAGCCGAAGTTCGAAATGCGCAATCGCCGCATGATCGGTGCTGAGGCGTTGCTGCGCGCGGTCGATGCGCGGGGGCAGGCGCTTTCGCCCTATTATGTGCTGGAGATCGCCGAACGTCATCGATTGCTGGCGGAATTCGAATGGTCGACGATCGAAGCCGTGGTGCACGACCTTCGTGATCTGCATGATTTCGATGCGGATTTTCATCTCGCGGTGAATATTTCCGCTTCGTCCTTTGCAACCGTGCGCTTTGCTGACCGGGTCGTGGCGCTGCTGCAGGAAATGGCGGTGCCGGCGCATCGCCTGGCGATCGAAGTGACGGAGATGAGCAGGATTCCGACCAACGACGTCGTGCAGCAGAATTTCGATGCGCTGTTCGCCGCCGGCGTGCGACTGGCGCTCGATGATTTCGGGACCGGTTATGCCGCGCTCACTTTGCTGGCGCGGTTCCCGTTCGAAGAGGTCAAGATCGATCACTGGATGACGTCGAGGCTGGATCAATCGCGGTTCCGGGAGGCCATTGCGCTCGCCTTCGAGAGCGCGGAGCGTTATGGCGCTAAGCTGGTGACGGAAGGTATAGAAACCGAGGAGCAGAGCAGGCTTCTCATGCAGATGGGCATTCGCTTCGGGCAGGGTTATCTTTATTCTCCCGCCGTGCCGCTCGCACGGCTGCAGTCCCGCAGGGCGTGTGCCTAGCGCCAAGGGCACCGCTCACATCTTCCCGCGCCAATGATGGATCAGCAGTAAATTCGGCTGGGGCCGGATTGAATGTTTTCACTGTCTGTGCTGAGAAAAGTCACCTGTTGAACGAATGTCATGATCCGCTCGGTCGGTCATGCGGGCGAGCCGATGCTTGAAAAAAACGATGCATGGAACGACATGCCCGGAACGCCGGTCGAGCGCCGACCGAACGAAGCGGCCAGGGGCGCTGCTGCGGCCGGCCGCTCACTTGATGCCACCGCCCATTCCCTTTCAGGCAGCCGACGCATGGCAGACGGGCCGTGGCCGCTGACGGGGCGGCCGTTTCTCAAGTTGTTTCTGGTCTGGGCACTGCTTATGGCAGCCGTCGTGTCCGCACTGGCGGCTTATCAATATGTCAGCCTGCTCGGCGAATTGGGACGGCAGAGCGATGCGTTGCAGGCTGAGGCATCCCGCCGGGCCGATCAGCATGATGCCCATGTAACGGCGCTTTCGGCGGTGGCGCAGGCGCAGCAGGGGGCGGATTATCGCCTCCTGCTCGATGTCGCGGCACCCATTCTGCAATTTTACCCGCGTATTGACGAGGTCCAGCTGGTTTCCCTCAACGAGGCGGGGCCTGTTGTCGGCACACGGCCGCTGGAGAGCGAGCTGGCAGCGACGATCCGCGAGGCGGCATCGGTCTTTACCGGCCGGCCGGCTCTGGTGGCGAGCGATCTCAGACCCGGCCATTACATGATCGTCAAGCGCAGCCCCAATAGCGGGTCGGCCTCGAAGGTG
This sequence comes from Agrobacterium sp. FDAARGOS_525, assembly GCF_003938925.1. Lineage (NCBI taxonomy): Bacteria > Pseudomonadati > Pseudomonadota > Alphaproteobacteria > Hyphomicrobiales > Rhizobiaceae > Agrobacterium > Agrobacterium sp. FDAARGOS_525. The sequence continues at coordinate 2,235,818 of NZ_RKIU01000003.1, forward strand.
CTGGTGCTTGCCGTCGATGCCGGGCGGCTTCTCGCGTCCGACGCTGCGTTCTGGTCGGAAAAACAGGCGGTGATCCGTCTTAAAATGCCTGGCGGAACAGTCCTTCTCGGCCCACCCACGATGCCGGAAGCGCCGCAATATGTCCGGCAGCTCAGCAGCGCCAGCCAGCCTCTCACGCTGGAGGTCGTGCTCGCAATCACCTGGCGGGACCTTTTGCCCGGCCGCGCCCTGCTGGCGGGCGTGGCTGGCGCAAGCGTCGTTTTCTTGCTCTGTATTGTCATGACAAGACAGAGGACGCGCATGCGCGCCGCCGAAAGACGCGCCGAACTGAGCGGCATGGAAGCGAGACTGACCCACGCCTCGCGGGTTAACGCTCTAGGAGAAATGGCAAGCGGCCTTGCCCACGAGCTTACCCAGCCCCTGACGGCGATATTGGCGCAGGCGCAGGCGGGGAGGCGGCTGCTTGCCCGTCAGGATGTCACGGCTCTTTCCGGTGCTCTCGAGGATATGATCGATCAGGCGCGGTGCGCCGCGAATATGCTCGACCGGTTCCGCAACTGGTCGCTGCCGCACCGCCAGCCGGTCGCGGCGCATGACCTGCGCGCCGCCCTGCGCAATGTCGATGCGCTGCTTGCCGGCGAAGCCGCCCGGCATGAGGCCAGCATTGATATCGCGATGCCGGAAGTGCCGCTTCCGGTGCGGGTCGATCCCGTCGAAATAGAACAGGTCATGTTCAATTTACTGCGCAACGCGCTTGACGCACTCACTGCCATTGAAGGCAGACGTGCGATCACGGCAAGATTGAGCCGGAACGGTGATTTCGCCGTTCTCGATGTTGCCGATAACGGCCCCGGCGTAGCGCCCGAGCTGCGCGACCGGTTGTTCACACCTTTCACCACCACGAAAAACAACGGAATGGGGCTGGGGCTTGCCCTCAGCCAAAGGCTGGTGGAACGCGCCAGCGGTGAAATCCGATACGTCGCGAGTGAGAATGGTGCCCATTTCCGGGTTGTCCTTCCGCTTGCACCGGAGGCACGGGACCCATGACGCTGCCCGTCTATCTGGTTGATGACGATGACGCCGTGCGCAAGGCGCTCATCCTGCTTCTCTCCACCGTCGGCATGAAGGCGAAGGGCTTTGCTGATCCCGTGGCGTTTCTCAGCCAGCTTGCCGCCCTCGAGCCGGGCTGCCTGATCCTCGATATCCGCATGCCCGCCATAACCGGATTGAAATTGCAGGAGAAACTGACGGAAGAGGGGATAGACTGGCCGGTCATCATCATTTCCGGTCACGGCAACATCGAAGCCTGCCGCCGGGCCTTCCATAATGGGGCGGTGGATTTTCTCTCCAAGCCGGTCGACGAACAGGATCTCATCGATGCGATCCAGAAAGCGCACCGGATATTGGCCCGCACGCTTGACGCAAAAGCGCTGCAGGCGGAGAATTTGGCGCTCCTGTCGCTGCTGACCGCGCGGGAGCGGGAGATACTTGAACGCATCGCGCTCGGTTTTACTTCGCGCCAGATTGCAGACGGACTTGGTCTGTCGCCACGCACGGTGGACAGCCATCGCGCCGCCATTGGCCTGAAGCTCGGCACAACCTCGCAGGCGGAAATGACAAGGCTTTGGCTGGAAGCGGGTGCGGATCGGTAGAACTACCGAGCAGCCGGAAAGTCTTACGGATTCGCGGCTCAACGCCATCCGCTTAAACTGCAGTCCTCATCAAGCAAGAGGACCTTTTCATGATCCGCAACCTTCTCGTTGTTTCCACTCTGCTCGCTCCTTCGGTCGCCCCGGCGCAGACGCTGCCGACTGCACCTTACCTGCCACTCGAATTGGCGGAAAAGGCTGCCAGTGCAGCACTTCAGGCCTGCTCGGCCAAGGGCAACGCTGTCACCGTTGCCATCGTCGCCCGCGACGGCGCCGTAAAGACGGTCCTGAAAGCAGATGGTTCGGGTCCGCACACGGTCTCCAGCGCCACCGGCAAGGCATTCGCTGCCGCATCGCTCGGCCGTGATATTGGCGAGATTGCCGAATTCATCGCATCCAAGCCCGCCAATGATGGCCTCCGCAACATGGATGAGCGCATGGTCATTCAGGCAGGCGGGCTGCCGATCAAGATCGGCGACGCGCTCGTCGGCGGTATTGGCGTTGGAGGCGCGCCGTCGGGTGCAATCGATGCCGAATGTGCGCGTGAAGGTCTGAACACGATCGGCGCGAAGTAAGTTTCGTCAATGCGATACGGCGGCTTCGCAAGAGGCCGCCGCTCCTGTGCCGTTGCGCATCAGCCGGCCATTGCTTCCTCGTATTCACTGGATAGCATCAGCCATTGCTCTTCCGCATCCGATAGCCTGGCAGCGGCTTCGCCACGCTCCTTGACTTTCTGAGCGGCTTTGGCAGGGGCTTTTTCATATAGTGCCGGGTCGGCCAGTTCGGTGTCGAGCGTCTGAACCAGTTCCTCAAGCTTTGCCGTCAGGGATTCGATTTCGTTGATCTTTTTCTTCAACGGCGCGAGTTGGGCACGCTTTTCCGCGCTTGCCTTGCGCTGATCGGCCTTGGAAGCCTGATCGGCAACGGCGTCGCTCTTGTCGTCCTTCTTTTTACCGGAGGAAACGACGAGATCGCGATATTCCTCCATGTCGCCTTCGAACGTCTTGACCGTCCCGTCGGCCACCAACCACAGCCGGTCAACGGTCGCCTCAATAAGATGGCGGTCGTGGGAAATGAGGATCACCGCGCCATTATAATCATTCAGCGCCTCGATCAGCGCCCGGCGGCTGTCGATATCGAGATGGTTGGTCGGTTCGTCGAGGATCAAGAGGTTGGGTGCGTGGAAGGCCGCAAGGCCCATCAGCAGGCGAGCCTTTTCGCCACCGGAAAGGTCTTTGGCAGCCGTCGCCATCTTTTCCGTCGCAAGCCCCATCTGCGCCACGCGTGACCGCACCTGCGCCTCCGGTGCAAGCGGCATCAGCTTGCGCACATGTTCGACCGGAGTTTCATCCGGCACCAGATCGTCGAGCTGATGCTGCGCGAAGAAGCCGATCTTGAGGCCGGGCGCGACGCGAAGATCCCCCGCCTGCGGGGCGAGACGGCCGGAAATGAACTTCGCAAAAGTGGATTTGCCGTTGCCGTTGGAGCCGAGCAGCGCAATGCGGTCATCATTGTCGATGCGCAGGTTGAGGTGTTTCAGAATGGACTTGCCCGGTTCATAGCCGACCGCGCCGCCATTGATGGCAACGATCGGCGAGGCCGGCTGTTTTTCCGGCTCAGGAAACGTGATCGGCTGCACATGATCTTCGATCACGGCGGCGACGGTGCCCATGCGCTCCAGGGCCTTGATGCGGCTCTGCGCCTGACGGGCCTTGGTGGCCTTGGCGCGGAAACGGTCGATGAAGCTCTGCAGGTGTTTGCGCGCGGCGTCGTTTTTCGCCTTGGCTTTCATCTGCAATTCGTCGGCCTCGGCCTTCTGCCGCTCGAACTGATCGTAGCCGCCGCGATAAAAGGCCAGCTTCTTCTGGTCGAGATGCACGATGGAATTGACGGCGTTGTTCAGCAGATCGCGATCATGGCTGATGATGATAACAGTGTGCGGATATCGGCGGATATATTCTTCCAGCCACAGCGTGCCCTCAAGGTCGAGATAGTTGGTCGGCTCATCGAGCAGCAGCAGATCGGGCTCGGCAAACAGCACCGAGGCGAGCGCCACACGCATGCGCCAGCCGCCTGAAAAGGAGGAGGCGGGGCGGAGCTGCGCTTCATGATCGAAACCGAGACCGGCAAGAATGCTCGATGCACGCGCTTCCGCCGAATGGGCATCGATATCGACAAGCCGCATCTGGATCTCTGCGATACGATGCGGATCGGTTGCGGTCTCCGCCTCCGCCAAAAGCGCGCTGCGCTCCTTGTCAGCGGAAAGCACGATGGAGATGAGAGATTCCTCCGTGCCCGGCGCTTCCTGCGCCACCTGGCCGATGCGGGCCTGTTTCGGAATGGTCACCGAACCGCCCTCTGCCGCGAGATCGCCGGTGATGATGCGGAAAAGGGTGGATTTGCCGGCACCGTTGCGGCCGACGAGGCCCGCCTTCACACCGGCGGGAAGCGTCACGCTGGCGTGGTCAAGGAGCAGACGCCCGGCGATGCGGGCCGAAAGATCGGTAATCGTAATCATGGCGTCGTTTTGGCCGAACTGTGTGACCAAGGCAAGAGCAGGCACGCCACACCGCGGCAGTTATGAGGTCGGAAATGAAGAGGCGGCAAACGGGGACAAGGCGCGGGATGGCAGCTCGTTTTCCGGATATAAGCCCATCCTGAAGGCTTGCCGAAATGTCCTAGCAACCCAACTGCGCGAGATAGCTGTCGCGATTGTGCTGCGCGAGGTCCCTGCAATAACCGACGACGCAGTTGCGGGTGCCGCACCGGGCGCAAAGCAGGGCCAATTCAGCCTGGCTGAAGAATTCCGCGGGCGTTGCCGTGCCGTCCACTGAGGCGACGCCGATTGAAACCGTCAGATGCTCGCCGCCGCCCTCACTCGTCACGAAGCGCAAGGCTTCGACGCTTTGCCGCAGACGTTCAGCGATCGCCTCAGCCGTGTTTTGCGCAACGCCTGCAAACAGGAAAGCAAATTCGTTGCCGCCGATGCGGGCGACAAAATCATCCTTCTTGATCGTCTTGCGAAAGAGCCCAGCAAGCCGCCGCAGGGCTTTGTCTCCGGCGGCGGGGCCGTATTTGGCGTTGATCTCGCGGAAATGGTCGATATTGAGGAGCATCAGCGATGTCGCGGAGGCGGCCCTGTCTCCGGCAAAAAGCTCTCCGAGTTTTTCGAGGAAAGCCGCCCGGTTGGGCAGCGCCGTCAGCACGTCGCGCAGGGAACCGGCCTGCAGTTCGGCGCGTCGCCTTTCGACGTCATGTATTTTCATCAGCCCCATGGAGATGAAATGCCTTAAGCTGGTCTGTTCCTCGTGGATGTCGTCCAGCAATCGGGCGACGCGGTCGGTGGCCGGGGACCCAACAGTTTCGTCTTCGCCAAGGCGTCCGATGAAGGCTTCCGTGCGTTTCTGGCCAGCTTCCAGCCGTGCGGAAATCTGTTTCAGCGTTTCAAAGGCCTCGCTGGCCATCTGTTCCGCTTCGATGCGGGAGAAGCCGGGCAAATTGTGCCTCTGGCCAACCAGATCGATCTCGTGCTGTTGCGGCGCATTACCGAGCGCCAGGATGTCTCGGCCCATGGCCGGGTTATGGCCCGACAATATTTCATAGATCAATTCGTAATTGCGCGGCAATGGTGCAATATTCATCCTGGCGATGAACTGCGCGACCTTGGTAAGGACAAGACTACTTCTCGCCTGTTCGCGTTTTTTATCGCCAGCAGATGTCATCGCTGTCAGCTCCAGTATCGATGGTCTTATCAATCGAACGAAATAACCGTTTTCGGAATGGCCAAATCATAGGCGAGACGGCTTAAAATTGGCTAAACCTGCGAGCGAAATTCATCACCTCCAGGTTTTATTTCGGCCCGTGGCGAACGGAACCTTTCAAACGTCCTTTGATTGATAACATGACAAATGCTGATTTGATTTCCGGCTCCCGCCGATTTTATATCGCTTGGTCGCTATTGCAGAGAAGGTGCAGCCCATGACGAATTCCCGAACCCTCTATTCGCTCTGCGGAAGCGATGTCTCCAGGCCATTTTCCCCCCATTGCTGGAAAACCGTGTTTTCGTTGGCGCATAAGGGACTGGATTTCGAAGAGCGTCCGTTGCCCTTCACCGTCATCCCGACCGTGGAGGATGGTTTTTCGAAGACGGTGCCGATCCTGCGGGACGGCGACCGGCTGGTGAGCGACAGTTTCGAGATTGCCCTTTATCTGGACGAGGCCTACCCGGAGCGGCCGTCATTGTTCGATGGGGAAGGCGGCAAGGCCATGGCGCGCTTTGTCGAAAGCTGGTCCCAAACCCAGCTGCATCCGGCCATCGTCCGTATCGCCGTGCTGGATATCCACAATATGCTGGATGAGCCGGATCGTCGTTATTTTCGCGAAAGCCGGACAAGGGCGCTTGGCCGCCCGCTCGAGGATGTCGTCGCCAACCGCGAAGACGAGATCGCCGCCTTTCCTGCTTTGCTCGCTCCCATCCGCCGGATGCTGAGTTTTCAGCCCTTCATCGGCGGCACGTCCCCGCTTTTTTCGGATTACATCGTTTTTGGCGCGCTGCAATGGGCGAGGATCACCACCGGTGCTGATCTGTTTTCAGATAATGACCCTGTGCGCGACTGGTTCGAAGGGTGCCTCGATCTTTACGATGCAAGGGGTCGCAGTGTGACAGCGGCGTGAAATGTCTGCCGTCAGTGCCGCAATCTCATTGATCCCCCTTGTTTTCGGGCCTTTGGGCGGGTAAAGACCGCCCACTTTCTCTGAAGGAAAAGGAAACGGACACATGGCGATTGAACGCACATTTTCGATGATCAAGCCGGACGCAACCAAGCGTAACCTCACGGGCGCGATCACCAAGGTATTTGAAGACAACGGCCTGCGCGTCGTCGCCTCCAAGCGCGTCTGGATGAGCAAGCGCGAAGCCGAAGGCTTCTACGCCGTCCACAAGGAGCGCCCCTTCTTCGGCGAACTCGTTGAAGGCATGACTTCCGGCCCGACCATCGTTCAGGTTCTGGAAGGCGAAAACGCCATCCTCAAGAACCGCGAAATCATGGGCGCCACCAACCCGGCCCAGGCCGCTGAAGGCACCATCCGCAAGACCTTCGCGCTTTCCATCGGCGAAAACTCCGTTCACGGTTCCGACGCTCCGGAAACCGCCGCTCAGGAAATCGCCTACTGGTTCGCCGAAACCGAAATCGTCGGCTGATTCAAAGTCTCAACGGCTTGAATCGCTCTATCAGGCGATTGCTCGAAGCCGCTGAAAAGACTCGAAGAAGCGGAGCCGAAAGGCTCCGTTTTTTTTGTTTTTTGTTGCGATAAGGGGACGCCGCACCCGCCTTCATCATCATTCCTGTGACAAGCACAGGGACAAGGAGAGGTTGCACTCGCTCCGTCAGTCCCTACGACACCGGGCACCCCTGAGCCGGCCGCATATCAATCGTTCCGTCAGGTTTAAACACCTCCGGATTGGGCGTATAGAGCGGGCCGACGACCAGCGGCTTGGCGGGGAGAGCTGACTGGTCGGTATCGGAGCGGATGGTGGTCTCGATCGTCTGCAGAATATCGCCATCCGGCCCTTTGATGCGGACGGTGACCCTGTAGGGCCGATCCTGCTTCACACATTCGACCGGCGGGCTCTGAACGGTGATCTTTTCGTCCTTCGGAAAAATCTTCTCGCGGGTGGTGAGGTCGGGCCCTCCGCGAGGGTTTTCGAATGTTGCTTCAACGCTGCTGCCGTCGCGAATGGGGGCAATACGCTGCAGCGTCACCAGATAGGTGGCAATGGCCACGCGATAGTTGAAGACGAACATGCGGCCGGAAACCTTTGCCACCTCGCGCGGTTCTTCGCGCTGACAGCCGGAAAGGGTGAGTATCGCCACCATTGCCAGCAATGGCAGGCCGGTTCTTTTCATGACCGCGTCTCCTTCGTGCGGTGATAGTGCCGGCTGGCTTTTTGCCGGTTGCCGCACACCGCCATATCGCACCAGATCCGGCTTCTGTTCTTGCTGCGGTCGATGAACAGCCAGCCGCAATTGCCGCAGATCCTCAACCGCTGCCGTGGTTCGTCCGCAAGCAGCGACAGTGCGGAGTGGGCGGTGGCATTGGCGAGATGTTCTGCCTTCGGGAACATGCGCAGGGCGGCGCCGCAAGCGAAGAGAAACTGCGCCAGTTTCCCGTCGTCCTCGCCGCCATCGGCGATGGACGAGCGAAAATAATCGTCGATTGCCTCGCGCAGATCGAAAAGAACCGGCCGTCTCTCTTCGTCGGGCGCGACGAGGGCGGGAAATCTTTCTCGCTCCGCACCAAGCCGTGTCGCCGCTTCGGCAAAGGTGGCGATCTGCCCGGCCACGGCGAAGCGGTCTACCGATCTAGCGGCGTCTGAACGCAGGATCACGCTATTGGCAACATCCAGCGCCAATGCGCCGCCCGCAAAACGATGTTCTGTCCAGCGAAAGGTCATGCCGCACATTATAACTATCAAAACAGGTTTTAATAGTTATAATCACAGCGGGAGGACGCACTTGGCTTATTTCCTGCAACAATTGCTGAATGCCGTGCCGGTCGCCGCGCTTTATGCGGTTCTGGCCTTTGGTTATGCCATCGCCTTTTCAGTCACCAGACGCGCCGATGTCACTTATGGCGCCATATTCGCCTTTGCTGGCCAGACCTGCCTGCTTTTTGCCGATTTCGGCTGGAACCGCCTGTGGCTTGTTCTGCCGGCGACATTGGCGCTGGGGGCAGGGGCGGGCCTGTTCGGCGGGCTGTGGGCGGCGGGTTTCATCGGCAGGGTGGTGATGCGGCCGTTAGCGAAAGCCTCTCCCAACGCGGTGACGGTCGCTTCCATCGGGGTGTTGATAGCGCTGACGGAAAGTGCAAGGCTGGCCGCCGATACACGGCAATTATGGCTCCCGCCGCTTTTGTCGGAGCCGATACGTTTCTGGGCCGATAGCGGCTTCGCCGTGACGCTGACGCCGATGCAAATGCTGAATACGATGGCCTTCAGCCTGCTCATTCTCGCCGGATCGTTTTATCTTGGCCGCTCCGCTTTCGGCAGGCGCTGGAAGGCAGTGTCGGACGATGCTTTTGCTGCAGCCTTGTGCGGGGTAAATGCAGGCCGGATATTTCTCATGTCCTATTGCGCGGCGGGTCTCGTCGCCGCCATCGCGGGCGTGCTGGCCACATTTTATTACGGCACCATGGATTTCGGGGCCGGTCTGGTCTTTGGCCTGAAGGTGGTGCTGATTTCTGCGGCAGGCGGTTATACCAGTCCGCTTATCTGTGGGCTGGGGGCCGCCGCCGTCGGTTTTGCGGAAACTTTCTGGGTCGGTTACGGACCGGCCGCCTGGCGGGATGCGATGGTTCTCGCGATGCTGGTCGGCTGGCTGGTTATCATGCGCAGCAGGGTTGAAGCGCCTTAGGGCATTGACGAAAGCGGTGCCCGCTTCCACCGGACCATGCGGGAAGAACAAGGCATTATCGCCACTTTTCCCTGGCCGTATCGTCGGTTGTCTTTGCCGCAACCCACTCGCCCGCCGTTCCATCCTTGCCATGTTCCTTTTTCCAGAACGGCGCAGATGTCTTCAAGTAGTCCATCACGAAATTCGCGCCATCGAAGGCCGCCTGTCGATGCGATGAAGCGGCGATGACGAGGACGATATTTTCGCCCGTGGCGATCTTGCCGTGGCGATGGATGGCAGTGAGGCCAAGCAGGCCGAAGCGTTCCATCGCGAGCTTGGCGATGCGCGTCATTTCCGCTTCCGCCATGCCGGGATAATGTTCCAGTTCCAGCGCCGCGAGCGTGCCGCCATCATCCCGGCAGAGCCCGGTGAAGGCGACAACCGCGCCGATGCTCCTGTCACCTTCCGTCAGCCGGCGGGTTTCTTCCGCAGCGTCGAAATCCTCTGCCTGGACACGGACGGTCGGCTGCATTCGCTCATCCCCCCGTCATCGGTGGGAATATGCCGATCTCGCGCGCGCCGACGATGCTTTCATCATGCTCGACGTGTTCCTGATTGACCGCAACGCGGATGACATTGGGAAATTCGAAGGCAGCCTCGTAATTTTCACCGCGTGTCGCAAGCCAGGCAATCAGCTCGCCGGCCGTAGTGATGGAGGAAGGGAGGTCCAGCTCCTCTTCATCCGTGCCGATCTTCTCGCGAACCCAGGCGAAATAAACGATCCGTGTCATCATTCTTCGTCCACGATGTGCTTGAGGCCAGCCTTGAAGTAATCATAACCGGTATACATGGTGAGCGCTGCGGCCAGCCAGAGAAGCGTGATGCCCATCTCGGTCGTGTATGGCAGAACCTTGTCGCCAGCAGGACCCGCGAGCAGGAAAGCGATGGCGACCATCTGGATGGTGGTCTTCCATTTGGCGATGCGGGTGACGGGAACGCTGACCTTCAGCGCCGCCAGATATTCGCGCAGGCCGGAAACAAGAATTTCACGGCAGAGAATGGTGATGGCCGCCCAGAGCGACCAGCCGGCAATGGTGCCGTCGGCCGCCATCAGAAGCAGGACGGATGCGACCAGCAGCTTGTCAGCGATCGGGTCCAGCATGCGGCCGATATTCGAAGTCTGGTTCCAGATGCGTGCCAGATAACCGTCAAGAAAATCGGTCAGCGAGGCGATGATGAACAGCCACAGTGCCGTCCAGCGCGCAAAATCCGAACTCTCCAGTTTTCCTTCAACGTAAAAGCAAAGGACAATGACCGGAACAGCGAGAATCCGGCCATAGGTGAGGAGGTTGGGAATGCTGTATGCGCGCGAAGCCATGGGGAAACCTGTCAGTCTGAGATCAGCTGCCTTGATGCCGCCGCTAGGGCATAGCGTCAACACGTGATTATGTTTTTTTAGCAGGTCAGCCCCGCCGTTCTGCGTCAATCGCTGCCGCTCTCGTGGAAGTGATTGTAAATTTGCCGCGCCACCGTCTCGGAAATGCCGGTGACGGCCATCAGGTCATTGAGGCCCGCGCGGGAAACCGCCTTGGCGGTTCCAAAATGCTGCAGCAACGAACGTTTGCGCCCCGGTCCGATTCCCGAGATTTCGTCCAGCGGATTGCGCACCATTTCCTTCTTGCGCCGGGCCCGGTGCGATCCGATCGCGAAACGGTGCGCCTCGTCACGCATGCGCTGAATGAAGTAGAGCACGGGATCACGTGGCGGCAGGGAAAAATCGCTGCGCCCGTCCGCGAAGAAACGTTCACGGCCCGCCTCGCGGTCCATGCCTTTGGCGACGCCGATGGCGGTCACGCAGTCGCGAATGCCGAGTTCGTCGAGGATGGCCCGCACCGCCGTCATCTGCCCCTGACCACCATCGATCAGGATCACGTCCGGCCAGGCGGGGAAGGGCATGTCGGCAGCTTCTTCTGCTGTCGGTATGCGCTCGCGATCCGGCTTTCCTTCTTCTTTCAGCAGGCGTGAGAAGCGGCGGGTCATCACCTCCCGCATCATGCCGAAATCGTCGCCCGGCGTGATGTCGGTCGATTTGATATTGAACTTGCGATACTGGTTCTTCACGAAACCTTCCGGCCCCGCCACCACCATGCCGCCGACCGCATTGGTGCCCATGATGTGCGAGTTATCGTAGATTTCGATCCGCCGAGGCACGTAGGCAAGGCCGAAAGTCTCGGCAAAGCCCTTCAGCAGCCGCGCCTGAGACGATGTTTCCGCGAGCTTGCGGCCGTGCGCCTCGCGGGCGTTGGCAAGCACGTGATCGGTAATGTCCTTCTTTTCGCCGCGCTGCGGTACGCTGATCGTGACCTTGTGCCCGGCTTTCTCCCCGAGGGCGGCCGCCAGCAGTTCCTGTTCCTCCACCGTTTCGGAAAGCAGGATCTGTTTCGGCACCGGCTTGTCGTCGTAGAACTGCGCCAGAAACGCGTTGAGAATTTCCGAGCCGGGCAGGGACGGATCGGCCTTGGGGAAATAGGCGCGGTTGCCCCAGTTCTGGCCGGTGCGGAAAAAGAACACCTGAATGCAGGAAATGCCGCCTTCGTGGTGGATGGCGAAGACATCCGCCTCTTCAATGCCGGCGGGGTTGATGCCCTGGTGGCTCTGTACGTGCGAAAGTGCCGCCAGCCGGTCGCGATAGATGGCGGCGCGCTCGAAATCGAGGTCTTCGGAAGCCTCGTTCATTTGTCGCGCAATTGCGGTCTTGACGCTCTGGCTCTTGCCGGACAGGAAATCCTTGGCTTCCTTGACCAGCTCCGCGTAGCCCTCGTCGCTGATCTCATGCGTACAGGGCCCGGAACAGCGCTTGATCTGGTACAGAAGACAGGGACGGGTGCGGGTTTCGAACACACTGTCTGTGCAGGTGCGTATCAGGAAGGCGCGCTGCAGCGAATTGATCGTGCGGCCAACCGCGCCGGCGGACGCGAAGGGTCCGAAATAGTCGCCCTTGCGCGCCCTTGCTCCCCGGTGCTTGAAGATCGCTGGGGCACGGTTGTCGGCGGTGATGAGAATATAGGGGAAGGACTTGTCGTCGCGCAGAAGTACGTTAAATCGCGGCCGCAAGCGCTTGATTAGATTCGCTTCCAGAAGAAGCGCTTCGGTCTCCGTGCGGGTGGTGACGAATTCCATGTGCGTGGTGTGACGCACCATTTGGGCGATGCGGTTGGAATGCACGCGGCCCTGCGCATAATTGCCGACGCGCTTCTTCAACGAGCGTGCCTTGCCGACGTAAAGCACGTCGCCCGCCTCGTTGAACATGCGATAGACACCCGGCGCATTGGGCAGGTGTTTGACGAATTCGCCAATGAGGTCCATGCCCTTCAGGCCGGATTCGTTCTTCCATCCCGCATTCCAGTCCATGCCGGCGACGTCGCGCGGAGCCTCGGCCGTTTCCGTTGCGGCAAGGCTTGCATCGTCATCTTCGTCGTCGGTGTCATCGAAGAGAATACCGCCATCAGGCAGCTTCTTTCCGTTCATTCAGGTATCTCCGCCACGTCAGGGGTTTCCCAGCCAAGGTGCTGGCCGCCGTCGAGCGCGATCATTTGTCCGGTGACCGACGGCGTGTCGTAAAGAAAGCGAATCGTCCGCCCGAACTCGTCCGGCGCAGGACCACGCTTTAATATAAGGCCGTCGATCTGCGCCTGAAAGTCCTCGGGCGCCTGTCTTTCGCTTTTGAAGGTGGGCCCAGGCCCGATGGCATTCACCCTGACGCGCGGCGCGAAGCTCTGCGCCATCGTCCGTGTGGCGGTCCAAAGCGCTGATTTCGAAAGGGTGTAGGAATAAAAGCGTGGCGTGAGCGCAAGCACACGCTGGTCGATGATATTGACGATCAGCCCGGATTTATCGGCGGGCAATTGTTCGACAAAGGCGGCGGCGATGAGGGAAGGCGCCCGCACATGAACGGCAAAATGCGCATCGAAGATATCAGGGTCAGGCGCTTCCGCCGTGTCGCCGAGAAAAACAGACGCATTGTTGACGACGACGCCGATGGGGCCGAGGGCGGAAGTCGCCTTTTCGATGAGCGCCGCTGTCGGGGCTGATTGTGTCAGGTCCGCCTGAACGGCTGCAGCCCTGCCACCTTTCTGCCTTATTTCGTTAGCGAATTCCTCCGCCTGCGCGATCGATTCATTGGCATGGACCGCGATCGCAAAGCCGTGGCTGGCCAGATCGGTGGCGATAGCGCGCCCAAGCCGCCGCGCGGCCCCGGTAATCAAGACTGTCTTCGGTATATCTTCTTTCACAGCGGACCTGCATTTGCTCTTACACGCCCTATTTGCTGGATATAAATGCAAATCGCAAGCTGTCACTCGGCCCGAAAAGAATTGGGCGATTTTTTATTCACAATGCAATTTCGGTTTAATTTTAATATAACGAAGTTTAAAGGCGATCTATTTTTGTTTAGCCTTCTGTTAGGGTTAATAAAACCCTTGTGGCAATTAGGCAACGTCTAATTCTAGTCACGCGTCTGCCCCAAACAATTCACATTTTGGCTCTTTGATCTCCGCATTCTCCCATCAAATTTGGTTTCCAGAGGGGCGATCAACCCGACGAATTATGCCGCGTCTGAAAACAATGTTTTGAGTGCAGAGCGGTCCTGAAAGGAGAATAACATGCGTATTTTCGTAGCAACTCTTATGGCTTCGACCATGGCCGCCGCTGGCTTTTCGGCTGCTCACGCCGCTGACGCCGTAAACGAAGTGCCGCAGGCACCGGTTTCCTACGACCAGCCAGCACCGGTCAAGGACTGGTCCGGCGCTTACCTCGGTGGTACCGTCAACTACGATTGGGGCCGTTTCAGCTCCAGCAACGACGGCCGTGACGCCAAGGGCGCCGGCGGCGGTCTGTACGGCGGTTACAACTGGCAGAATGGCCAGATCGTTTACGGTGCCGAAGCTGACGTCAACATGGGTGACGAGCGCGGTTCCGCCGGTACGGTTGCAGGTCGCTCGGTCGAAGGCAAGCAGGGCGTCAACGGCTCGCTGCGTGGCCGCGTTGGTTACGACATGAACCCGTTCCTGCTCTATGGTACGGCCGGTCTTGCTGTCTCCGACAACAAGGTTCGTGACGGCGTCAACAAGGACAGCGCCACGGCTCTCGGTTACACGGTTGGTGCCGGTGTGGAAGCCATGGTGACCGACAATATCACCGCCCGTCTGGAATATCGCTACAGCGATTACCAGAAGAAGGACTATACGCTCGGCAACGACGCCTTCTCGCGCGGTTATGACGACCACTCGGTCAAGGCCGGTATCGGCGTCAAGTTCTGATCCTTTCCGGATCGGTCAAAGAAAAGCCGGGGTCATGCCCCGGCTTTTTTGTGTCTGTGATTTGCCGTTGAACGCCCGGCCAAAAGCCGGGTGTTCTGCGCGGTCACGTCAGGCGGCGGCCTTCATTTCCGTATAGGCCTCGAAACGCTTGCCGAAGGTTTCCGGCCACGCCGCCAGCGCATCGCGTCCTTCGGTCCACTCGCCCGCAAAACGCAGGTCTAGATAACCGATCATCGCAGCCAGCGCGAAATGGCCGCCGTGCAGCTTCTTGCCGGTCTTCGGCAGGTTGGCGTTGAGATGGTCGAGCCCGCGCACCACCTTGCTCCACTGCTTGTCGATCCAGGGCTGGTGAATTTTCTCTTCCGGTCGGAAACGGCGCTCGTAGACGATGGCCAGCAGGCAATCCATGATGCCGTCGCACAGTGCCTCCAGAATTTCCACATCCGTGCGCTTGCCGCTCTTTTTGGGGTAGAGTTTGCCGCCTGAAAGACGGTCGAGATAATGCATGATGGCCACGCTGTCGTAGACCGATCCGCCATCATCAAGCAGCAGCACCGGAATCTTTCCCAGCGGATTATTGTCCATCAGCGTGGCCGGCTCGGCGTTGGTGTCAACGCGAACGGAGGTTATGTCGATGTCGAGATGACGGGCCGCCATGCGCACCTTGGCGGAGTAGGGGGAGGCGGGCGAATAGAGCAGTTCCATGGTTGGGTCCCTGTGGGTTGATCAGCGAATGGGGATGATTTCGGTTGAACTCGCGCGGCAGCCCTTGCGGTCAAGCTCCGGGCAATCGCGGAATGTCATGTCCCGGTTAAGGCAGATGCGCACTTCTTCGAGGCGCTTGCCGTCGCAGCTGATGGAAATGCCGCGTTTCGACAGGCCGGGATTGGCATCGGTAAAGGCGGTTTCTATCGCATCGGCGGAAAGCGCGGCTGTTTCGGCGCCGGAAGCGATTCTTTCCGGCAGCCGGATGGCCTCGAAGGCGGCCCGCGTCGCCGAGAAATAGTCTCGCTGCGACAGGCCGGAACAGGAGCCGTGTTTGCGCCACTGATGGCCGATCAGGCCCATGGAGGGCATGATGTCGAACATGGTGCGGCCGATCGCGTCCGGCACGCGCTCAGGCTCGTCGCTTCGGCAGAATTCGGGATAGCCGTTTTCGTTCTGCGGCCATAGCCCGTGCACCACGAATCCGTAACGCCTGTCGCTGCCGCACTGCTGTCGGTTGCCCGAGCCTTCGGAACTGGCGCAGAATGCCGGTGACCATGAAAGCGAGAGCACATAAAAATCGAAGCCGCTTCCGCGCGGCGGAGGCCTCTTATCCGGCTTCGCTTGAGAAACCACGCGCCCTGGAGCATCCGGCCAGGAATTGCCGGCGGTCTGCGATTGGGGTTGTGTCTGCCGGTCGGCCGGTGTGGTTGGGGCCGGATTTTGCTGCGCGAACCATAAGGCGCCGAGCGACAGAAGGCCCAGGGCGATGAAACCGGCATAACGCTTCATTCCGTGTACGTTCCCCGGAAAATGGACGACCTCATATCGCCGGCAGGCGACGATCCGGTCTTACATCAACTTGTGAACGGGGCAAACCGCCAATCTTTGATGAAAAGGTTGAAAGCTTCGCCGCATAACGAATAGAGTCGAACGAATCTCCGCAAAAGACGGAACAGGCTGGGGTGAAGCTGGAGGAAATAGGCGGGCATGACCGCATGAAATTCAAGAAATATATCTGGCCCGTCGTTGGCTTTGCGACGATCGGCTTTTCCGCCTGGTTGCTCTTTCACGAATTGCGCGGCCTGTCGCTTGATGATCTCTGGGACAGCCTGAAGGCCATTCGGGTGCGGGACTGGTTGTGTTCGGGTCTCTCCACCCTGCTGGCCTATGCGGCGCTTGCCGGTTATGACCGCATCGCGTTGCAGCATCTTGGCCGCAAGGTGAACTGGCTCTTCATCACGCTCACCTCCTTCACCACCTACGCGCTGTCCCACAATGTCGGCGCGTCGGTGTTTTCGGGCGCCGTGGTGCGATATCGGGCGTATACGTCGAAGGGACTAAGTGTGGCGGAAGTGGGCGTTCTCGTCGGCCTCTGCTCTTTCACCTTCCTCATCGGCACGATCATGCTCATCGGACTGGTGCTGCTTTACGAGCCTGACATCACTGAACGGTTCACGGGCATACTGCCGGTCGAAGCCTCGACCACGACAGGCGTCGTGCTGCTCTTTTTCGTCAGCCTTTATGTTCTCGGCAGCCTGCTCAGGCTGAAGCCTCTGAAGATCGGCTCCTTCGTGTTGCCATACCCGGCGCCGAAGCTTGTGGCGCAGCAACTGGTCATTGGCCCCATCGAGCTGATCGGCGCGGCGGGCATCATCTATTTCGCGCTGCCGGAAGCCGGCAATCCCGGCTATATGGTTATTCTCGGCATATTTCTGGTGTCGTTTTCCGCAGCGCTCATTTCGCATGCGCCGGGCGGATTGGGCGTGCTGGAACTCGTCTTCGTTACAGGCCTGCCGGACATGAACCCGGCCGATGTCATCGCGGCGCTCCTGGTCTTCCGCCTGTTTTACCTCATCATCCCCTTCATCATGGCGCTGTTCGTGATCCTCTTCTTCGAAAGATCACAGCTGGCCGCGGCGCAGAAAAGGGAAGGGTTGAGGTAACTCAGCCGTCTTCCGGCTTTTCCTCGCCGCGCAGCCAGAAGGCGCGTTGCGAGGCAAACCTGTCCTGCGCCAGCCTTGTCTTGAGGTAAGGCAGCAACGTGTGCAGCTCTTCTTTCAGCGTGTAGGGCGGATTGACGATGATGAGGCCGGAGCCGCTCAGCCCATCCAGCCGGTCGCTCCTGACGGAAAGTTCCGCGCATAGCATCTTCGGAATCTCGAAGGATTGCAGCCGCTCGTGGAAATCCTTGATCGGCGCGCCTTTCTTGAGCGGATACCACAGGCAATAGGTGCCGGTGGAAAAGCGGCGATAGGCCTTGTTCAGGCCATCGGCCAGGCGCTGATATTCATTCTCCCGCTCGAATGGCGGATCAACGAGGATGAGGCCGCGTTTTTCTTTCGGCGGCAGATGCGCGCCAAGCGACAGCCAGCCATCGAGCTCGGTCACCCGCACCTGATAGTCACCTTCGAATAGCCGCGCGAGCGCGCGGCTGTCATCCGGGTGCAGTTCCATGGCCGAAAGCCGGTCCTGCGGGCGAAACAGCATACGCGCGAGTTTCGGTGAGCCGGGGTAGAATTTGACACCGCCTTCAGGATTGAGTTCCTTTACTGCGGCAAGATAGGGTTCCAGCAGCTCGGCGATAGGGTCGGGCAGATCACCCTCCATCAGCTTTCCGATGCCGGTCTGCCATTCGCCGGTTTTCTGCGCCTCTTCAGAGGTCAGGTCGTAAAGACCGATGCCGGCATGGGTGTCCAGTACCCGAAAGGCCTTGTCCTTGTTCTGCAGGTAACGCACGAGGCGGGCGAGAACGGCATGTTTGAGGACATCCGCGAAATTGCCGGCGTGATAAATGTGGCGGTAGTTCATGGATGTGTCTCGCTTGCCGTTTATCCGGATGAATGGTCAGGATGAATATTCTTGATGGACGTCACTTCGGCCTTTTTGCCGCATCGTTGATGCAATATACAAAAGACATGAACGTTGCGACCCCGATTTCCGCTGAAAAAGCCGCCCTGAAGGCCGAAGTCCGTATCGGACACACGGTCTGCCCGCATGACTGTCCGAGCGCGTGCGCGCTGGAGGTCGATATCAATGCCGATGGCCGCATCGGTCGTGTGCGCGGCGCCAATGCCAACACCTACACCGCCGGCGTGATCTGCGCCAAGGTGGCGCGGTATTCCGAGCGCATCTATCATCCCGGTCGTCTGCTGACCCCGAAGCGCCGCAAGGGCGCAAAAGGGGCGGGTGACTGGCAGGAAATTTCCTGGGAAGCGGCGCTGGACGAGGTCGCCGACGCTTTTGTGAAGGCAGAAGCCCGGCACGGCGCGGAGGCCATCTGGCCTTATTTCTATGCGGGCACCATGGGGCAGGTGCAGCGCGACTCCATCGAGCGGCTGCGCCACGCCAAGAAATATTCGGGCTTCTTCGGCTCGATTTGCACCAACATGGCCTGGACCGGCTATGTGATGGGCACGGGCGCCTTGCGCGGCCCCGATCCGCGCGAGATCGGCAAGGCCGATGTCGTCGTCATCTGGGGCACCAATGCGGTCGCCACGCAGGTCAATGTCATGACCCATGCGGTCAAGGCCCGCAAGGAACGCGGCGCGAAGATCGTCGTGGTCGACATCTATGACAATCCGACCATGAAACAGGCGGATATGCGCCTCGTCGTCCGACCCGGCACGGATGCGGCGCTGGCCTGCGCCGTGATGCACATCGCCTTCCGCGACGGTTACGCCGACCGTGGTTACATGGCGCGCTTCGCCGACGACCCGGCCGGGCTCGAGGCGCATTTGAAGACGAAGACGCCGCAGTGGGCATCAGAGATCACGGGCCTTTCGGTCGACGAGATCGAGGATTTCGCGAGGCTGGTTGGCGTCACGAAAAAGACCTTCTTCCGGCTCGGATATGGGTTTGCCCGACAGCGCAACGGCGCGGTCGCCATGCATGCAGCGCTTTCGATCGCCACGGTGCTCGGTTCCTGGCAATATGAGGGCGGCGGCGCGTTCCACAATAATGGCGACATCTTCCGGCTCAACAAGGCGGAGCTCATGGGCACGGCCTATGCCGACCCCGACGTGCGCCAGCTCGACCAGTCGCAGATCGGCCGCGTGCTGACGGGGAACGCCGAAGCGCTGCGCCATGGCGGTCCGGTGACGGCGCTGCTCATCCAGAACACCAATCCGGTCAATGTCGCTCCCGAACAGAGGCTGGTGAAGCAGGGCTTCCTGCGCGATGATCTCTTCGTCGCCGTGCATGAGCAATTCATGACGGAAACGGCCGAGCTTGCCGATATCGTGCTGCCCGCCACCATGTTCCTCGAACATGACGACATTTACCGCGCCGGCGGCCAGAATCACATCTTGCTTGGTCCTAAACTGGTGGAGCCGCCCGAAACGGTGCGTACCAACCTCTTCGTCATCGAGGAGCTGGCAAAGCGTCTCGGGATCGACCACATGCCGGGCTTTGGCCTTTCAGCGCGCGATCATGTCGATCATATGCTGAAAGTCAGTGGCTGGGGCGACTTCGATACGCTCGCCGAAGAGAAATGGATCGATGCGCAGCCACCGTTCGAGGTCGCGCATTATCTTGAAGGCTTCGGTTACGGTGACGGGAAGTTCCGTTTCAGCCCCGATTGGGCAACGGGGCCTTCTCCCAACAAGCCGCCGAAGAACATCGGCGTGATGGGGCCGGTGTCGGAATTTCCGAAATTCCCGGATCAGGTCGATGTCATCGAGGTTGCGGATGCTGACCATCCCTTCCGACTGGCGACATCGCCGGCGCGCAACTTCCTGAATTCCACTTTCGCGGAAACCAAAACCTCCGTGCAGAAGGAAGGGCGCCCGGAACTGATGATCTGTCCTGAGGATGCCGCCATCAACGGCATTTCTGATGGCGATATCGTCCGCATCGGCAACGGGCGAGGCGAGGTCCGGCTCCACGCGAAAATCGTGGAAGGTGCTAGGCCGGGAGTGCTCATTGCCGAAGGGCTATGGCCGAACAAGGCGCATCTGGACGGCGAGGGCATCAACGTGCTGACCGGTGCCGACGCCGTCGCTCCCTATGGCGGCGCGGCATTTCACGACAACAAGGTTTGGCTGCGCAAAAGCTGACGGAAGATTTTGAATGACGAAGTTCGACAACGTGAAAATTGAAATTCTGAAAGACGAAACGCTTTCAAAGAACTGGTATCACCTCCGCAACGTAACCTACAATTACACCAATTCCCGTGGCGAAACGAAAGTCATCAGGCGCGAAGCCTATGACCGTGGCAACGGCGCGACGATCCTGCTGTTTGATCCACGACGCCAGACGGTTGTCCTGGTACGGCAGTTTCGCATGCCGGCCCATGTGAACGGTCATCACGGCTGGCTCCTCGAAGCCCCGGCCGGCCTGCTGGACGGCGATAACCCGGCCGAAGCCATTCGCCGCGAGGTGACGGAAGAAACGGGCTACGTCGTGAGGGACGTGCGGTTCCTGTTCAAATCGTTCATGTCGCCCGGTTCTGTCACCGAGATCATTCATTTCTTCGCCGCGATTGTCGAATCTTCGGATCGTGTCGAAGAAGGCGGCGGTGCGGCCCATGAGGACGAGGATATCGAGGTCGTGGAAATCCCGCTGGACGACGCCATGAAGATGATCGAGACGGGCGAGATCTGCGATGGCAAGACGATCATGCTGCTGCAATGGGCGGCGTTGAACCGCGCCTCCCTGACCGCCTGAGATTTCATCATCTTTCGGAGACTCCTATGAACGTGTCGCTCTTAAAGTCGCCCGCTGCCGGGACTGACCGGATCCGGCTGGTGGAAAAGGAAACCGTCTGGAAGGGCTTCGTGCATCTGCAGAAGCTCGTTTTTGACCAGCGCATGCCTGACGGCAAGACGATCCGTATTGTGAGGGAGGTCCATGATCACGGCCTCGCCGCCGCCATTCTCCTTTATGACCCGAAACGCGACAGCGTGGTAATGGTACGCCAGTTTCGCCCCGCCGCCTTCGTCAACGGCGACCCGAACTTCATTATCGAAGTTCCGGCAGGGCTTCTCGATGGCGACGATGCCGCTGATGCAATCCGCCGCGAGGCGATGGAGGAATCCGGTTACGCCGTCGAAAAAGTTGAATACCTCTTCGACATGTATGCCAGCCCTGGCACGCTGACGGAAAAGGTCAGTCTCTTCGTCGCCCGCATCGATCTCGACGTGCAGGCCGGCAGCGGTGGCGGACTGGAGGATGAAGGCGAAGATATCGAGGTTCTGACCTACGGTCTCGACGAAGCCTTCGGAATGATCGCCTCGGGTGAAATTACGGATTCGAAGACGATCATTCTGCTGCAATGGGCGATGTTGAATCGCGACCGGCTTTAAAGGCGGGGCGGCTTGAGCATATCCAGTGAACTAACCCACGGATACGGCCATCGACGCTAAAATCGCCCTCTGACGCCGGCACCCACGAAAATCGACTGTAAGTCGCCGCCACCAGCGTTCTTCTCCGACGACAGGCTTCCGGCGCCCGCGCCGCTATAATGCGTGTTCCCGCGCCCGAGGCTGGTATAGTCGTAAGCGCCGTCGAGGTAGATCGAGGCGTTTTCCGTCACGTCATAGGCAACGCCTGCCTTCACCCCGAACATGCCGGCAACGTCGAATTTGTCAGTGAAGCGCATGTCGCGCAGCCAGTGATCGTCAGTCGCCTTGGCGTAGACCATGGCGCCACCTTCGAGACCGAGATTGAGCGACCAGTTGCCGAATCTCTGGCCGCCCGTCAGGTTGCCGTAGAAAACCGGTATCTGTTGGCGATAGGTGATTCCCTTGAGGCCATCCTTGAATTTGCCTGAGAAATCGCGGCGGGAGAAAACACTGTAAACGGCGTTGCCGCCATAGGCCGACCATTGCACATCGGTGTAGCGAAAACCGACGCCCGCGCTGAGATATTGCTGCGGATCCTCCAGCAATGTGCGATTGAGTTCGAGGCCTCCCGAAAAATAATGGTCGAGCCGTGTGTCATCATGCTGGGAGCGATCGCTCCAATTCTCCTTGGAGCTGTCTTTCGAAAAGGGCCATACCCAGTCGTAGTCGGTCATGTAGCCATCGCCTTCAAAACCGATGCGGCCTTCCGCCTTGACGCGCCAGCCGGGCGCTAGTTCAAGGCCGAGCGAGCCGCGCAACGCCACGGCGTTTTTCGTTTCCCATTCCAGTTCGCTCACCTTGCGGCCACCGAGATGAACAGTTTCCGTCGCCCGGAGATTGAGAACGCCGGCATCCAGTGAAGCCGTAATGCCGTTTTGTTCGGCGGCCAGTGGCAGGCAGGTACCCATCAGTAAAGCCGCAGAAAGCGGCAGGGGAAATCTCGAAAATCGCATAATCGCTCCTGAACGTCCGGAGGGCCTGAAGTAGAGGCCGTTGCGGTCATTAAAGACGATTATGGTAAATGATCGGTTTATTTCACCGAAGATACCAATTCTGATTTATCTATGTACTTTAGGAATAGCTACATCACGAGGCAGAGACAAGGATGGAATACTCGGTTTTACTTTCGCTCTTGTCGAAAACGGCTTTTCCGCCTTCCATCCGTACCTTGCCTTCGGCGAGTAATTTCAGCGCCAGTGGATAGAGCTGGTGCTCGACGGTGAGGATCCGCGCAGCCAGGGTATCTGCCGTGTCGTCGGAAAGAACCGGCACAGCCCCCTGCGCAATCGTCGGGCCCTCATCCATGCCTTCGGTGACGAAATGGACCGTGCAGCCGGAAATCTTCATGCCGCTGTCGATGGCACGCTGATGCGTATGCAAACCGGGGAAAAGCGGCAGCAGGGAAGGGTGGATATTGATGATGCGGCCTTCATAGGGGGCAATGAAATCCCCCGAGATCAGCCGCATATAGCCGGCGAGACAGATGATGTCAGGCGCAATCTCCCCAAGAGCGGCCAGAATGGCGCCCTCATGTTCCGTCTTGCTCGCATAGGTCCTGCGTTCGAAGACGAGGGTCGGAATGCCGAAACCCCGTGCCTTTTCCAGCCCGCCGGCAGTTGCCTTGTCCGAGATCACGCAGGCGATTTCCGCCGGAAAATCCGCCGTCTGGCAGGCCTTTACCAGCGACACCATGTTGGAGCCGCTGCCGGAGATGAAAACGACGACACGTTTGCGGCCGGACGACAGGGCGGCGGGCATCATAGGGCGAGGGCGCCCTTGTAGATCGTGCCATGCGCGCCTTCTTCACGGGCGACCATGCGGCCGAGCGGGAAGACGGTCTCGCCTTGGGCCGTCAGAACTTCGGTGACCTTTTCGGCATTTTCAGCCGAAACCACGACGATCATGCCGACGCCGCAATTGAAGGTGCGCAGCATTTCCTTTGCTTCGACACCACCGGTTTTCGCAAGCCAGGAGAAGACGGCGGGAACCTCTATCGCTTCGAGATCGATCTCGGCGGCGAGATGTTTGGGCAGAACGCGCGGAATATTCTCCGGGAAACCGCCGCCGGTAATATGCGCCAGTGCCTTCAGCGCACCGGTCTCGCGGATCGCCTTCAGGAGCGGCTTCACATAGATGCGGGTTGGAGTCAGCAGCGCTTCGCCCAGCTTCTTGTCATCGGCGAAGGGAGCGGGTGCATCCCAGTCGAGCCCGGAGATCGATACGATCTTGCGCACCAGCGAGAAGCCGTTGGAGTGGACGCCGGATGAGGACAGGCCAAGAATGACGTCGCCCTCGGAAATGTCGCCGGCGGGCAGAAGCTGGCCGCGTTCGGCCGCGCCCACGGCAAAGCCCGCGAGGTCGTAATCACCATCTGAGTACATTCCCGGCATTTCAGCGGTTTCGCCGCCGATCAGCGCGCAACCGGATTCGCGGCAGCCGGCGGCGATGCCGGAAACGATCGCAGCGCCCTGGTCGGGATCGAGCTTGCCGGTGGCAAAATAATCGAGGAAGAACAGCGGTTCTGCACCTTGAACCACGAGATCGTTGACGCACATGGCGACGAGATCGATACCGACGGTGTCGTGATAGTTTGCGTCGATGGCGATCTTCAGCTTGGTGCCGACGCCGTCATTGGCGGCCACCAGAACCGGGTCGGTGAAGCCAGCGGCTTTCAGATCGAACAGGCCGCCGAAGCCGCCGATTTCGCCGTCCGCGCCGGGACGTCGCGTGGAACGCACCGCCGGTTTGATCTTCTCGACCATCAGATTGCCGGCGTCGATATCCACCCCTGCGTCACTATAGGTAAGACCGTTCTTGCCCGACTGGCTCATGGCTCTCGTCTCCGCTGGTTCCTTTGGCGTCGCCATTCGCACGGGACGGGGCCTGATGCAAGGGTTTGAGTGGCAAAACCTCCGGTTTTTAACGGCTTTGACGTTCCGCGATGGCCGCTCTCGGCAGCATTTGCCGCAATGCGGCGAAGGTGGGACCGGATATTCTGCGTTGCCGGCTTTTTCAGCCCCCCTTATCCCTTTGCCGACGCAGTCTTGACCATGTGCCCACGCCCATCCTATCTCCATGATGCGGGACGACGATGCGGTGACAGAAGGATGAACGGATGCAACCCCATGTAAGCGGTACCAGCCTGCGCCGGCAGGTGTTTTTCTGGATCGGCGTGCTTGCCGTCTTTATCCTCTTCCTGATGGTCTTCAGCTCCATTCTCCTGCCTTTCGTGGCTGGCATGGCGCTAGCCTATTTTCTCGATCCGGTGGCCGATTGGCTGGAGAGGCGCGGCCTCAGCCGGCTGATGGCCACAGTCGTCATTCTCATCTCCTTCGTGCTGGTCTTCGCGCTGTCGCTCATCATCATCATTCCGCTCATTGCCGCCCAGGCCTCGGAATTCATCACGCGCATCCCGCAATATATCTCGTCGCTGCAGCAGCTGATCGCCGGCGCCGATACCAATCTCCTGCCGGATTGGGTGAGCAGCCAGATCGACGCGGTAAAGGAGAACTTCTCGAAACTCCTCACCGAAGGTGCGGGTTTCATCGGCACATTGCTGACGCAGATATGGAATTCCGGGAAATCGCTGGTCGATGTCGTGTCGCTCCTGGTGGTCACCCCCGTCGTCGCCTTTTACCTGTTGCTTGACTGGGACCGGATGATCGACAAGGTCGACAGCTGGATACCGCGCGATTACGTGCACACGGTGCGCCAGATCGCCCGCGACATGGACAAGACCATTGCCGGTTTCGTGCGTGGGCAGGGCTCGCTCTGCCTCATTCTCGGGGTTTATTACGCCGTCGGCCTGTCGCTGGTCGGGCTGAATTTCGGCCTTTTGATCGGCCTTTTTTCGGGCCTCATCAGCTTCATTCCCTATATCGGCTCCATGGTCGGCCTGATCCTGGCGGTTGGCGTCGCCATCGTGCAGTTCTGGCCGGATTATCTCTATGTCGTACTGACCCTGGTCGTGTTCTTTTCCGGCCAGTTCATCGAAGGCAACATCCTGCAGCCGAAACTTGTCGGCAGCAGCGTCGGCCTGCATCCTGTCTGGCTGATGTTTGCCCTCTTCGCTTTCGGCGCGCTTTTCGGCTTCGTCGGGCTTCTCGTCGCGGTGCCGGCTGCGGCGGCGGTCGGCGTGCTTGTCCGCTTCGCCTTGTCGCGGTATCTTGAAAGCGATCTTTACCACGGGCACGCCGCCAACCTTCCCTGGGAAGCCAACCTCACCCTGGAAGAAAGGGAAACGTCCTCCGGCAAGGTTGACTCTCAGAGCTGACAATGACTGACCCAATCAAAACCGACAACGCCCGGTCGAAGGCCGAGCAGCTGCCGCTCGCATTTTCGCATCCGTCCGCCTCCGGCCGGGAGGATCTCCTCGTGTCGGCTTCGCTGGAGGCCGCCGTCAGCCTCGTTGACGCATGGCCGCACTGGCCCTCGCCGGTGGTCGTGCTGGCAGGGCCGCCCGGTTCCGGAAAATCGCACCTTGCCAATATCTGGAAAAATATCAGCGAGGCCCGCGAGATTCATCCGCAAGCGGGCGCGGATGCCGCGCGCGCGGCCGAAAGGGGGGCGGTGCTGTTCGAGGACGCCGATCGGCGTGGTTTTGACGATACCGAACTCTTCCATGTCATCAACAGCGTACGCCAGAATGGCACGACGCTTCTGATGACCAGCCGGCAATGGCCGTCGGCCTGGCCCGTCACGCTGCCGGATCTGCGCTCGCGCCTCAAGGCCGTGACGGTAGTGGAAACGGGTGAACCGGACGAGGCGTTGCTGGCGCAGGTGCTGGTGAAGCTCTTCGCTGACCGGCAGCTTTACATGGATGACAAACTTATAGGCTACATCGTCAACAGAATGGAACGTTCGCTCGATACGGCGCAGACGATCGTAGAGCGGATCGACAGGCTGGCGCTTTCGCGCGGAACGAGGATCACCCGCCCACTGGTGGCGGAAGTCCTCAACGCGATGGACAATGCCGAGAGACATAACGGACCGGACGACGATTGACTGTCACAGTTCCGTCGTCAAACTGTTATACGGGCAAGAAGGACGATCGCGGGATGCAGCAGGATCACGGATTGGAAATTGGTCAGGGGATGGAACAGGGCATGGACGCTGTCGCGCAGGAAGATTTCAACAAGGTTCAGCCGCAGACTGAGGGCGAGAACCTCTGGGATAGCCCCGCGCGTTTCATCAACCGCGAATTCTCCTGGCTCCAGTTCAACCGCCGTGTCCTTGAGGAAACGCTGAACACCGATCACCCGCTGCTGGAGCGGCTGCGTTTCCTGTCCATCTCGGCGGCCAATCTCGATGAGTTCTTCATGGTTCGCGTCGCCGGCCTCGAAGGTCAGGTGCGCCAGAAGATCACCGTCAGGACCCCGGACGGCAAGACTCCGGCAGAACAGCTCGAAGATATTCTGAAGGAAATCGACAACCTGCAGATGGAGCAGCAGGCCTCGCTTGCCGTTCTGCAGCAATATCTTGCCAAGGAAGAAATCTACATCGTACGCCCGGCTGCGCTTTCGGATGAGGATCGCAACTGGCTGGAAACCGAGTTTGAGGAACGCATGTTCCCGGTGCTGACGCCGCTCTCCATCGATCCGGCGCACCCGTTCCCCTTCATTCCCAATCTCGGCTTTTCCATGGGCCTGCAGTTGGACAGCGTCAACGGCCGCGAGCCGATGACGGCGCTTTTGCGCCTGCCGC
This sequence comes from Agrobacterium sp. FDAARGOS_525, assembly GCF_003938925.1. Lineage (NCBI taxonomy): Bacteria > Pseudomonadati > Pseudomonadota > Alphaproteobacteria > Hyphomicrobiales > Rhizobiaceae > Agrobacterium > Agrobacterium sp. FDAARGOS_525. Next base: position 2,262,928 of record NZ_RKIU01000003.1, read on the forward strand.
CGGCGCTCGACCGCTTCGTGCGTCTGCCGGATGAAAAGAACGCCATCCGCTACATCACGCTCGAGGATGTGGTCGGTCTGTTCATTCACCGGCTCTATCCCGGCTATACCGTTCGCGGTTCCGGCACGTTCCGCATCATCCGCGATAGCGATATCGAGGTGGAGGAAGAGGCCGAAGATCTGGTGCGCTTCTTTGAAAGCGCGCTGAAACGCCGCCGCCGCGGTTCCGTCATCCGCATCGAGACCGACAGCGAAATGCCGCAGTCGCTCAGGCAGTTCGTGGTGCATGAACTCGGTGTGCCGGATAATCGCGTTGCCGTTCTGCCCGGTCTTCTCGCGCTCAACACTATCTCGGAAATCGTGCGCGCCCCGCGCGACGACCTGAAATTCGAGCCCTACAATGCCCGTTTCCCGGAGCGCGTTCGTGAACATGCCGGCGATTGCCTCGCTGCTATCCGCGAAAAGGACATGGTGGTTCACCATCCCTATGAAAGCTTCGACGTGGTGGTGCAGTTCCTCCTGCAGGCTGCGCGCGATCCCGAAGTACTCGCCATCAAGCAGACGCTTTACCGCACCTCCAACGACAGCCCGATCGTTCGCGCGCTGATCGACGCCGCGGAAGCAGGTAAATCCGTCACCGCGCTGGTCGAGCTCAAAGCGCGTTTCGACGAGGAAGCAAACATCCGCTGGGCGCGCGATCTGGAGCGCGCCGGCGTGCAGGTCGTGTTCGGCTTCATCGAACTCAAGACCCACGCCAAGATGTCGATGGTGGTGCGCCGCGAGGATGGCAAGCTCAGGACCTACTGCCACCTTGGCACGGGCAACTATCACCCGATCACGGCGAAGATCTATACCGACCTGTCCTTCTTCACCTGCAACCCGAAGATCGCCCACGATATGGCGAATATCTTCAACTTCATCACGGGTTACGGCGAACCGGAGGAGGGCATGAAGCTGGCCGTCTCGCCCTATACGCTACGCGCGCGCATCCTCAAGCATATTCACGAGGAAATCGAGCACGCCAAGCGCGGCGCGCCGGCGGCAATCTGGATGAAGATGAATTCGCTTGTCGATCCGGAGATCATCGATGCGCTCTACCATGCCAGCGCCGCCGGTGTTGAGGTGGACCTCGTCGTGCGCGGCATCTGCTGCCTGCGCCCGCAGGTGCCCGGCCTGTCGGACAATATCCGCGTCAAATCCATCGTCGGCCGCTTCCTGGAGCACAGCCGCATCTTCTGCTTCGGCAATGGTTTCGGCCTGCCGTCGGACAAGGCGCTGGTCTATATCGGCTCCGCCGACATGATGCCGCGCAATCTCGACCGCCGCGTGGAAACGCTGGTGCCGCTGACCAATCCCACCGTGCATGAGCAGGTTCTTTCACAGATTATGCTGGGCAATCTCATTGACAACCAGCAGAGCTACGAGATACTTGCGGACGGAACGTCGAGGCGCATCGAGGTGCGTAAAGGCGAAGAACCGTTCAACGCGCAGCACTATTTCATGACCAATCCCAGCCTTTCCGGACGTGGTGAAGCCCTGAAATCCAGTGCGCCCAAATTGATTGCCGGGTTGATTTCGTCCCGCAAGAAACAGGCTGAATGACTCGATCAGAAGCACAGGGGCGGCTGACCGGCCTTGCCCCCGTTTCCGTCATAGATATTGGCTCGAACTCCGTTCGTCTTGTCGTATATGAAGGTCTTTCCCGCGCGCCTGCGGTGCTGTTCAACGAAAAGGTGCTTTGCGGGCTTGGCAAAGGTTTGGCGCTGACGGGGCGCATGCATGAGGAAGGTGTGAGCCGCGCGCTCCTGGCGCTCAGGCGTTTTCACGCCCTCTCCGAGCAGGCGCAGGCGCAGCAGCTTTATGTGCTGGCCACGGCCGCGGCCCGAGAAGCGGAAAATGGTCCCGATTTCATTCGTGAGGCCGAAGCCATCCTCGGCTGCGAGATCGAGGTTCTGTCGGGTGAGAAGGAAGCGCTTTATTCGGCCTATGGCGTGATCAGCGGTTTCCATGATCCTGATGGCATCGCCGGCGACCTCGGTGGCGGCTCGCTGGAACTGATCGACATCAAGGGCAAGAGCTGCGGCGAAGGCATCACCCTGCCGCTTGGCGGTCTGCGGCTTTCGGAGCAATCGGACGGCTCGCTGGAAAAAGCGGCGACCATTGCCAGAAAGCACGTCAAATCCTTCGCCAAACTTCTGGCGGCGGGTGAGGGGCGCACCTTTTACGCCGTCGGCGGCACCTGGCGAAATATCGCCAAGTTGCATATGGAGATATCCGGTTATCCCCTGCACATGATGCAGGGCTATGAATTGCCGCTGGAGGAAATGCTGAATTTCCTCGAGGAGGTCATCGTCTCCCGGGATAGCAAGGATCCCGCCTGGCAGGCGGTCTCCAAGAACCGCCGCTCGCTCCTGCCATTCGGTGCCATCGCCATGCGCGAAGTTCTGAAGATGATGAAGCCGGCCAGGATCGCTTTTTCCGCACAGGGCGTACGCGAGGGTTACCTTTATTCGCTGCTGACGGAGGCGGAGCGCGAATCCGATCCGCTGCTGGTTGCCGCCGACGAACTTGCCATTCTGCGCGCCCGTTCTCCGGAGCATGCGCGAGAACTGGCGGACTGGAGCGGTCGCACCTTCCCGGTTTTCGGCATTGACGAGACGGAAGAGGAAAGCCGCTATCGGCAGGCCGCCTGCCTGCTGGCCGACATCAGCTGGCGCGCGCATCCCGATTACCGCGGTCTGCAGGCGCTCAATATCATCGCCCACTCGTCCTTCGTGGCGATCACCCATCCCGGGCGCGCCTATATTGCACTTGCCAATTATTACCGCTTTGAAGGCCTGAACGACAACGGCACCACCGAGCCGCTTGCCGCCATGGCGGGGGAGCGTCTGCAGGAACTCGCCAAACTGCTGGGCGGCCTGCTGCGCGTCGTATATCTTTTTTCAGCCTCCATGCCGGGTGTCGTGGATCACCTGAAATTCCGCAAGACAGATAATCCGGATCTCGATCTGGAATTTGTGGTGCCGCATGATTATTGCGATTTTGCCGGCGAGCGGCTGGACGGACGTTTGCAGCAACTGGCGAAGCTGACGGGCAAGCGGCTGGCCTTCGTGTTCGAATAAGGAGCGGCGGAGTTTCTGTTCACGACAGAAACGACATTGGCCCCGTGCTAGGACCAGCGCTCGCAGAACGCTTCGATATCGTTTGACTGAAAGTCGCCAAGCCGCGCCATGATCGTCTCGAAGGGCCAGTCCCACCAGGCAATAGCGGTAAGCTTCTGCGCAATTGATCGTGAAAAGCGCTCGCGAATGATTTTTGCAGGTACGCCGCCGACGATGGTATAGGGCGGCACGTCCCTGGTCACCACGGCGCCGGCGGCCAGCACCGCGCCGTCTCCCACCTTGACGCCCGGCAGGACGATGACCCCGTGTCCGATCCAGACATCGTGACCGATAACGGCGCGATCCTGCTTCCGCTGCGCGAAAAAGGCATCGTCGCGCACCGCATCGGCAGAGTAATATTCAGGGCAGTAGCTGAAACGGTGCATGGATGGCCGGTCCATCGGATGGTTGGGAGCGCCTATCCTGACCTCCGCGGCGATGGCGCAGAACTTCCCGATGATCGCATCCCCCACCATGCAGCGGGGACCAAGATAAGAGTAGTCTCCGAGCTCAACATTATGCAGCGAGGTATCGGCCAAAATCTCGCAGCATCTGCCGATGCTCGAGTCTCTTACGCTGGCTGTTGCATGAATGACGGTCTCTGCGAGCTTAGGGCGCTTGATCTGTGCGGTCGAATCCATTGCAGTCTCCCGATTTTGCGCCTGCTTAACCGGGCATGATGAAGGCCCTATGACGCGAGACGGCGGAGCATTCCATCCGTGACCGGCATACCCTGTCAAGTACAGAACACGTCTCTTGCTTCGTGTGACATTCTCTCCTTACAGATCGGCGTCACCTGCCGGCGACATTCGGGCGCATTATCGTTTCCAGTAGTGCTCCGTTATGTTTTGAGCATTCCGAATGATATGACCGGCGATTTCTGGGTCGCCGCCCTCGAAGGTCTGCGGGTCGGCCCCGCATAACAACAAAAAGAGCTGTTGATGCGCGACCGCGGCAAAATAATCCCGGGGTGGTGGCTGCATGTCTGACCCGGCCGCCTCGAATGCTTCGGCGACTTCTTTGCTGGCGCGCTCAACCGCTGCATGAACACTCGCCATCATCGCCGCTTCGTTGCGTTCCAATATATCCTGAACCTGCCGTTCTGCCGGTGTCAGAACCGGACAACTCTCGCTCATTAAATGTCTCTCCTGTGGGTACAACCATTTCGCCAAGCAATATCATCGCGTGGATTGTGTCCGCTTTGCGGGAAACATAAATCTTGGTCTTGAAGTGTAGCGCGCCGGTTGACCTCCATGCCGTGCGGATCGAACAGCAATGGGCTGTCCTTTTTGCAAGCCGTTCAGCCGTGGCCGAGTGCCTTTCGAATGCAGGCGCTGAGATAGGCATATTGCAGCGGCGTTATCGTCGCCATGACTTCCGTCCGATTGGCGGGATGATCCTGATAACCCACCGGCAGATCGAATTGGGTGAAGGTGAAATCCCAGCGGACGCCATCAATGATATTGTAGAAGTGTTGCGCGCCGCTGACAGCGGTTTTCGCAATTTCGCCGCCGAAAATGTCCTGAACCACCAGGGCAGTGACGCTTCCTTGCCCCCTGGCTGGATTTTCGCGCGACCAGAGGCCGCTGGTCTCGCCCGACCAGCTTCTCTTCAGGGCGTAGTACAGTCTTTCGGCATGGTCCTGCATGAAACGTCTTCTTTTCCGCAAGCATGTTTCTGTCGCGGCCGGAAAATCGGAAAGGAACGCCGCGCAGACGTTCGTGTCTGCCGGCGCTCCGTCCGGATCATTGGTGACCGTCAATGCAAATGACGGCAGCCGTGGCCTCACTTCGCCTCGAGCAGGTCCTTGACCTCAAGCAGAACGAATTCGTTGTCATCAGCCTTGTCCAGCGCCCGCCCGGCAGAGAAAGGCAGGTTGTTGTCATTGCCGACGATGATATGCGTGGCATCGACGCGGTCGACATTCTCGATGGTGACGAAAGGCATGTCGTAAAAACCATTGCCGCCGCCCTGGCGCTTCTTGTTATCAGGGTCGGAGATCTTCATCAGGTCGATGTAGCCGATCTTGCGGGCGGCCTTGCCGACATTGGCGTCGTTGAATTCGATCTTGTAGATGCGCTTGACCTTGGCTGGGCGGGCGAAGCAGTCCGCGGTGGGAGCCTTCGGGTCGGCGCAGGCCTTGTCGGCCGTGCCGGCGCCGTTGTCGCGTTCGATGACGAGGGCAGTGGTCTCGTCCAGCATGTTGAAGTCACCGATCGCCTCGCCGCCTTCCGCCAGCGGATAAAGCCAGCTGCGACCGGTCCACTCTTTCCTGGCGGTGTCCCGTTCGATGATGCGCAGCGCGGTCGCGCCGTCTTCGGTCTTTTCTACCTGCCCGTCCGCCATATAAAGCGGTCCTTCGAGAAGGCCGTAGAGCTTTGAGCCGTCCTTGGAGAGCGCCATGCCTTCATAACCCCCGGAGCGTTTCAGGTTGAAAGCGGGCATTTTCTGAGTCGGGTTGCCAGGCAGTGCGAGAGCCGGATGGTCGGGAGACTTCACCTCGATATCGCCGGCCTTGGTGGAGATCACATCGGTCAGCTTGCCGTCGCGGGTGAATTTCAGGATGTAAGGACCGAATTCCTCACCCACCCAGAAACCGTCGGCAACAGGCTGAATGGATTCGACATCGAAATCGGCGCCCGTCAGGTAGCGCTTTTCCGTGCCTTCCAGAACGATGGGGAAGGGCGATTTCATGTCAGGGTCGGAGAGAAACACGGTTTCAAGCGCATTGACCTTGTCGGCTTCCCAGTCGAACTTCAGATGGTGAAGCATCAGCATGGCGTCGCTCGAATTGAGCTTGGAGCCGAAACCGTTGTCGGAAAGGCTCCAGAAGCTGCCGTCCGGCATGGCCTTGATGCCGGAAAAGCCCTGCATGGGCTGGCCGTTGAACGGCATGGAAAGGCCCGTCAGCCGCACGCCGTCCTTGCCGGGCACGGTGCCGAGGCCTTCGGCGCGCTTGCGGTCGGCTGTGGTGAATTTGGCGGAGGTCTTGAGATGTGCCGGCGCATCGGCAGGCGCGGCGATGATGGTGTTGGCCGGCAGAATGGCATGTGAAACCAGCTTTGCCGGAAACTCCTTTTCCGCTGCCTGCGATGCGGAAGCGAGCGCGAGAACCGCGCAAGAGGCGAAAAGAACGTGCTTCATGTTGAGACCCCTCTCAGTACCTGTTGAAGACAGGATTGACGCGATAGGGGCAGCACATGACAGAGAGGTGATTGCCGTTTGAAGCTTTGATGAATTTTGATGACGGCGGCCGCTGGCAAAGGTGACGGCGACGTTGCTCCGCCCTAAGCGGCGGGGGCCTGATACTGGCTGAGCGTGCAGACACCGAGCGTCTGACCACGGCCCTTGACCGCGTGCTCGCCGAGATATTCGCTGCGCACGCCCTTGGGAAGCACCAGCTGATGGGCGAGGTCGGCGGAAATCAGCACGGGATGGCCGAGCATCTTGCTCAGCGATTCGAGTCTGGAGGTCGTGTTCACCGTATCGCCGAAATAGGTGATCTTGTGATGGTCTACGCCGATTTCCGCAGTGATGACGGGTCCGCCATGAATGGCGAAGCGCAGGCGCGGCACTTCACCGAAGCGGGAAAGCCACATGTCGCGCTTTTCCTCGATGGTCGCCTGAATATCGAAAACGCAGCGCACGCAGGCCGCGCGCCGTATCGCCCTATGGTATGGCCAGGTGATGATCGCGGCGTCGCCGATGTAATCGTCGATGACGCCGCCGTGTTTCCTGACCGGTGCGGCATAGCTCGCGAAGATTTCGCCCAGAAATTCCTGTGCCTTCAGGTCGCCATGGGTTTCGGCGAAGGAGGTTGAGCCTACAAGGTCTATGAAGATGAAGACGCGGTCTTCGCTCACCGGTCTGCGATAGCGCCCGAGAATGAGGTCGATGAAGATATCGCGGCCAAGAAGTTCACGCACACGCATGATGAAGACGATGATGCCGCAGACGATGAGCGTGAAGACCAGCGTCTGTACTTCGGCATGAACGGCGCGTTTCCAGGTGCCGGGAAAGATGCCGCTCAGCCACAGGATCGTGCCGCCCAGCCCGAAGCCGCAGAAGACGAGAACGGCATAGATGACAAGACCGACGGCAATGTAAACCGGTGTCGGCAGGGCGCTGACCTGCCGCGACAGGCCGGGCATGATGTAACCGCGCTCGAAGGCGAGGATTGGCGCGCAGGCAAACAGCGCATAGGTCGCGCCGATGAGCGCGCCACCGCCATATTCCAGGAAGGCGTAGGCCACGCCGCTGCCGGCCACGGCAACGAAGAGCACCACGTAATCCAGAATGGGCAGCAATTTTCTCATGTCGATTCTTGATCTCGGGAAGGGCAGGCCCGTCGCTCCTTGCGGGCAAAGCTTCTGTTCAGGTCATATGCGACATTAATGTGGAAAAAGCGCTGGAAAAAGTGAGCAATCGGTAAGGTTGCATAAAGGATCGGAAAGCCTGTTGCCCGGTTGCCGCAACGGACGGGGCCCGCACCCCGCCTAAGTTGATATCGTATAGTCGATGGCTTCACCGATTTTGTCGCCCGACGCGCTGTCGGCGATTCGGGTGTTCGGCCAGCGCCATTCAGATGCAGCGCTAGCGAATGAGGCGATACGCGGTATGAGAAGGTCGCGGAAAGAGCGAGGGTTACGACTCGTTCGCCGCAACCTCTACAGCTTCGACCTTCTTGCCGGCAAAACGCAGGGCGACCTCACCATTGATGAGCTTCAGCGCCACATTGCCGAAAAGCTCCCGCCGCCAACCGGTCAGTGCCGCCACCGTTGCCTTTTCGCCCTCGGCGGCAATCTTGTCCAGATCGTCGCTATTGGCGATGACCTTGGCGGCGACGCCGTGCTTATCAGCCGTCAGCTTCAGCAGAACCTTCAACAGTTCCACGGCAGCGCCCGAACCTTCCGGCGCGTGGCTGTGACGCGGTGCCTTCGGCATTTCTTCTTTCGGCAGCGCCAGCGCCGCATTCACCGTCTCGACGATGGCGTTGCCGGACGCGGAGCGTTCCCAGCCCTTGGGAATGGTGCGAAGCCGCGACAGCGCCTCGGCATCCTTTGGCTGCTGCTGGGCGATTTCGAAGATCGCATCGTCTTTCAGCACGCGCGAGCGAGGCACGTTGCGGGAGCGCGCCTCCCGCTCGCGCCAGGCGGCGATGAATTTGAGGATGGCAAGCTCGGTCGGCTTGCGCAGGCGCGATTTCAGCCGCAGCCAGGCATCGTCGGGATGCATGTCATACGTGTCGCGAGACTCGAGAATATCCATCTCTTCGGTCAGCCACAGCGAGCGGCCTTCACGCTCGAGCTGGGCTTTCAGCGAGAGATAGACATCCCGCAGATGGGTCACGTCGGCCAGCGCGTAATCCAGCTGCTTTTCGGTCAGCGGGCGGCGGCTCCAGTCGGTGAAACGGGAGGATTTGTCGATCTGCACGTTTTTGATCTTCTGCACCAGCTGGTCGTAGGAGATCGAATCGCCGAAACCGCAGACCATGGCGGCGACCTGCGTGTCGAAGATCGGATGCGGAATAAGCCCGCCGAGATGGTAGATGATTTCGATGTCCTGTCGCGCCGCGTGGAAAACCTTCACGACGTCGGGATTGGCCATCAACTCGAAAAGCGGCGTAAGATCGAGGCCCTTCGCCAGCGGATCGACCAGCACCTCGAGAGTCGGGCTTGCCATCTGCACGAGGCAGAGTTCCGGCCAGAAGGTGGTTTCCCGCAAAAATTCGGTGTCGATGGTGATGAATTCCGATTTCGCCAGTTCCGTGCAGGCCTCGGCGAGGGCGGCAGTCGTTTCAATCATTGCAAATGGCCACTCGTGAAAATTATCCGTCTTACTTTCCCTTTGCCGGGCGCATGTCAATACAAAGCCCGTTTTTGAAGGCCTAACGATCGTTTTTCTCCGGCGGATTGGGCTCCGACCCATTCTTTTTAGGTGGTGTGGGTGCGGCGAGCTTCTGGAAATAGGCCGAGGTGCGCAACAGCGAACTGAACCGCCAGTTCCTCTCCTCAAGCGGAACGCCCTCGCGCACCTGCAGCCGATATATGGTGTAGGCGATGAAAACGATCTGGATCGCGGCGGTATAGCTGAACAGCGCCTTCGGACCGAACTGATCGATCAGGACGGAGGCGAGAAGCGGCCCCACGGTTGCGCCCACCGACCAGAAGAACAGCAGTCCGGCTGACATCATCGCATGTTCGCCTTCCCTGGCGTGGTCGTTGCCATGCGCCGAACTCAGCGAATAAAGCGGCAGGGCGAAGGCGCCGAAGATGAAGACGCCGATGATATTGCTCCACTCGTCCGTGCCGGCGAAGAAAGCGAGAAACAGCCCGACGATGACAGAGGCGGCCGTGGTGGCGAGAATGATGATGCGCCGCTCATAACGGTCGGAATAAACGCCAAGCGGATATTGCAGCACCACACCGCCAATAATGCCCGCACTCATGAAGGTGGCGATGGCGGTAACGGAAAAGCCGATCTGTTCGGCATAGATCGGGCCAATGTTGCGGAAGGCCGCCATGCTGAGGCCGACTGCCACGCAACCGACGACGGCAAGCGGGGAAATGCGCCAGACGGCGAAAAGGTCGAAGGGAATCTGCTTCGGCGGGGCAGGGTTGGATTTGTCGGCAAGCGAGATCGGCACCAGAGACAGCACGAGCGCTATCGCGATCAGCGAAAACACCACCGGGCCTTCGACACCCATCACGGCAATGACATATTGCGCCAGCGTCACGGAGCCGAGATCGACGAAACGATAGATGGAAAGCGTGCGCGCGCGATTGGAATTCGTCACCTGGGCATTGATCCAGCTTTCGATGGCCGCAAAAAGACAGGCGACGGCAATGCCGATGACGAAACGCATCAGCATCCAGAATAGCGGGTGGATGATGAGCGGCATGGCGATGGAAGCGGCCGAGGCGACCGCTGCCATGGTGGCAAATGTTCTGATATGGCCGATCTTTCGCAGAAGCCGCGTCACCGAAATGCAGCCGAGTGCGAATCCGATGCTGTAGGCGGCGCTGATGACGCCGATGGTGCTGGCGGAAAAACCTTCGGAGATGCCGCGCAGGGCAATATAGGTTCCCTGCAGGCCGTTGCCGCCGATCAGGATGCCGGCGGTGACGAGAAGCGGGATGAGGGGTCTGATCTGGCTCATTGCGGGCCGACTCGGTTTGGCGGGCTGAATATGCACTATCTAAAGCCAAGGCGGGGGAAAGGACAGGCTGAAGGCGACATTGTTGCGCTTTGCCTTGACAAATCAGGCTGGCCATGCGCTTTTCCGGCAAATTTCGACAGTGCCGCCCATCTGGCCTCCAACGGGCCCACGACACGTTCCAGGATAAAAAAATGCATCGTTACCGCAGCCACACCTGTGCCGCTCTCCGCAAGTCCGACGTCGGCGAAACCGTTCGCCTTTCCGGTTGGGTTCATCGCGTGCGAGATCATGGCGGCGTTCTCTTCATCGACCTTCGCGACCATTACGGCATCACCCAGGTGGTTGCCGATCCCGACAGCCCGGCTTTCAAGGTTGCGGAAACCGTGCGCGGCGAATGGGTCATCCGCATCGACGGCCTCGTCAAGGCGCGTTCGGAAGACACCGTCAACAAGGGCATGGCGACCGGCGAGATCGAACTTTACGCTCAGGAGATCGAGGTTCTCGGCGTCGCCAAGGAACTGCCGCTGCCGGTCTTCGGTGAGCCTGACTATCCGGAAGACGTTCGCCTGAAGTACCGCTTCCTCGACCTGCGCCGCGAAACGCTGCACAAGAACATTGTCAAGCGCACGCAGATCATCTCCGCCATGCGCACCGGCATGGCCGATGCCGGCTTTGCCGAATATACGACGCCGATCCTCACGGCCTCCTCGCCGGAAGGTGCACGCGACTTCCTCGTGCCGTCGCGTATTCATGAGGGCAAGTTCTTCGCGCTGCCGCAGGCGCCGCAGCAGTACAAGCAGCTTCTGATGGTGGCGGGTTTCGACCGTTACTTCCAGATCGCGCCGTGCTTCCGCGATGAAGACCCGCGCGCCGACCGCCTGCCGGGCGAATTCTACCAGCTCGACGTCGAAATGAGCTTCGTGACCCAGGAAGATGTCTGGACCACGATGGAGCCGATGATGACTGCCGTCTTCGAAAAGTTTGCCGAAGGCAAGCCTGTCACCAAAGAGTGGCCGCGCATTCCCTATGATGAAGCGATCCGCAAATACGGCTCCGACAAGCCGGACCTGCGCAACCCGATCGTCATGCAGGCCGTGACCGAGCATTTCGATGGTTCGGGTTTCAAGGTCTTCGCGAACATGATCGCCTCCAACCCGAAGGTTCAGGTCTGGGCAATTCCGGCCAAGACCGGCGGTTCGCGCGCATTCTGCGACCGCATGAACGCCTGGGCGCAGTCTCAGGGTCAGCCCGGCCTCGGTTACATCTTCTGGAAGGAAGAAGACGGCAAGGTCGGCGGTTCCGGTCCGCTCGCCAAGAACATTGGCGAGGAACGCACCGAGGCGTTGCGTCAGCAGCTCGGCCTCGAGGCAGGTGATGCCTGCTTCTTCGTCGCCGGTGATCCCGCCAAGTTCTACAAGTTTGCCGGTGAGGCGCGCACCCGCGCTGCCGATGAACTGAACCTGATCGATCGCGACCGCTTCGAAATGTGCTGGATCGTCGACTTCCCCTTCTTCGAATACAACGAAGAAGAAAAGAAGATCGACTTCGCCCACAACCCCTTCTCCATGCCGCAGGGTGGTCTGGAAGCGCTGGAAGGGCAGGACCCGCTCTCCATCAAGGCCTTCCAGTATGACGCCGTCTGCAACGGCTTCGAAATCGCCTCCGGTTCGATCCGTAACCAGTCGCCCGAGTTGATGGTCAAGGCTTTCGAAAAGGTTGGCCTGTCGCAGACCGACGTTGAAGAGCGCTTCGGCGGTCTCTACCGCGCCTTCCAGTATGGCGCGCCTCCGCATGGCGGTTGCGCTTTCGGTATCGACCGTGTGGTCATGCTGCTGGTCGGTGCGAAGAACCTGCGCGAAATCACGCTGTTCCCGATGAACCAGCAGGCGCAGGACCTCCTGATGAACGCGCCGTCGCCGGCAACGCCGACGCAGCTTCGCGAACTGGCGCTGCGCGTCGTTCCGTCCAAGAAAGACTGATCGTGTTGAAGACGCTGCTCGACCGTGTTCGCGCAGCCTTCACCCGTGCATTGGCGGCCGCACTTGCGGCCGCTTTTGCGTTCTGGGTCGCGCATCGCTGGCTAGGCCATCCGCAACCCGTCTTCGCGGCGATCAGCGCGCTCATCTGTCTGGCGCCGGGAATTCCAAGCCATGTTCGTCAGGGCCTCGGCTTGATGGTGGGCGTCACCGTCGGCATTCTCGTCGGGGAAATAGCCCTCCTGGTTCCGCATGATTTCGCCGAAATCAGGCTGGCCTCGGCGACCTTCATCGCCATGATCCTCGCCTCCATGTTCGGCCTGCCGCCAGTCGTACCGATACAGGCTGGTGCTTCCGCCATGCTCGTGCTCCTCATGGGGCCGCAGGTTGCCGGCCTTGTCCGCTTCATCGACGTGATCGTGGGTGTCGCGACCGGTGTCACCGTAGCGCTGGTCTTCTTTCGCGAGCGGCTGAAACTCTAGCTTTTACCGGTCAACTCTACTCCCCGTGCAGGAGATATGACGCCGTCTCCACCGTAGAGAGTTGCCCAAAAGAAAAGCCCCGGTTCGATGACCGGGGCCTCTGCGTTTTGCGTATGTGGTCTTATTCGTTTGCCGTCACCGTGACGCCGAGCATTTTTGGCAGGGTGTTCGGCGCGCCCATGGCAGCGCCCATGATCATGGGGAAGGGGACCGGCTTTTCCGGCGCTGCCGTGATCGAGAAGTTCTTCGGATCGTCGATATAGGTGTTGATCGCCGCCGACACCATGTTCTGCAATTCGGGAACGTTGAGCGAGGCCATCATGATCGGCGCCATGCCCTTGATGGTCTGTGCAAGCTGGTCGCCCGTCATACCCTGCTGGTTCGCTGCATAATCGATCGCGCGCTTGGTGATGCTGGCGTCTTCGAAGCTGATCTCGGCGTTGACGAAGGAGAGTTGCTGCATCAGGCCGAGCATGGCAAGGCTCGCGGCCTGGTCTGCCTGTTCCTTGTTCGGGTTGGCAGCCTGCGCCTTCACCGTTTCCTGCATCGACTTGATGAAGGCGAGCGTATAGCCGGAAAAACCGAACGACATGTTCAGGCGGCCGACATCATCGAGGTCGATCGCGTATTCCTCGACATCGACAGTCCCGGAAGCCACTTCCCAGCTGCCGCTCATGGTCATGTCGCCGGAAAGCGCCTGCAGCTTCAGTTTTTCGATTGCATCCTTGGTGGCGGGGTCGGTGACGTCGCTGAGGTCGGCCTTGAAGCCGGAGGCGTCGAGGTCAAAGCCGATCGAGTTCTTGTCGTCGCTGACCGACATCGTCGCGCTGGTTTCCTCAAGCGAGAAAGCCTGCTTGCCGTCGACGGAAACAGTAATCGGGCCGCTATGGGCTTCGTCGTAGAACATCAGCGCATCGACCGTGCCGGTGGTGGCATCAGCGGGGATGACGAGGCCGGACATGTAGATGTCGCTGGCCTTGATCTCGACCTTGTCCTGCTTGTAGTCGATATTGTCGAAGCGGGCGTTCTTGATCTTGTAGCCGCCGTTGTTTTCCTCGACGCCATCAAGCGTGATATTGCCAACCGGGATTTTCTTGGCCGGGTCGGCAGCGGCACTGAGGGTCACGTCGTTCAGCGTCACCGTCGAGCCGTTGACGGCGACGGAGCCTGCATCAATTTGACCGCCCTGCGCGGCATAGGCCGCATTGATCTTCTTCAGCACATCCCCACCATCCAGCGCGAAAGCCGGCGCGGAAAGGGCAAGAAGCGCGGCGCTCGCAAAAAGAACCTGCCGGGTGGATTTCAGTCTCATGATGTTTCTTCCCTCAACGTACGGCTGCAAACCGAGCCTTAATGCTAATGGTGATACTTATATTCGCTGATAATCAAAGGTCTAGGGTATTTAGATCGATTCCCATGACGGCGGCATTGCGGCATTTGCAGCGCGGTTAACAAAAAACCGCATGGAAGGGATGGTTTCATCCACAGCCGCGACCCCTGTGTTTCTTGCCGGGAATCGCCATTTCCGCTAGTCAAGCACCATGGGAAAAAATCTTGTACCTCCGTCCGGCGGAGACGATAATATTCATCCGGTCGATTTGAAGGCAGCGCTCGAAGAGCGCTACCTCGCTTACGCCTTGTCCACGATCATGCATCGTGCGCTGCCGGATGTTCGCGACGGCCTGAAGCCGGTCCATCGCCGCATTGTCTATGCGATGAGCGAAATGGGCCTGAGACCCAATTCCGCCTTCCGCAAATGTGCCAAGATTGTCGGTGAGGTGATGGGTAACTATCACCCTCACGGCGACCAGGCGATCTATGATGCGCTGGCGCGTCTGGCGCAGGATTTCTCGCTGCGTTATCCGCTGGTCGACGGGCAGGGGAACTTCGGTAACATTGACGGTGATAGCCCCGCCGCCATGCGTTACACCGAAAGCAAGATGACGGCGGTGGCCGAGCTTCTGCTGGAGGGTATCGGGGAAGACGCGGTCGATTTCCGCGACACCTATGACGAATCCAATTCCGAGCCCGTGGTATTGCCCGGCGCTTTCCCCAATCTGCTGGCGAATGGTGCTTCCGGCATCGCTGTGGGCATGGCGACGTCGATCCCGCCGCACAATGCGCATGAACTGTGTGACGCGGCGCTTTACCTCATCAAGCATCCCGATGCGACCGTTGAAAAGCTGGTGGAATTCATTCCCGGTCCCGACCTGCCGACCGGCGGCGTGATCGTTGAAAGCCGCGAGAATATTCTCGATGCCTACAAGACGGGACGTGGCGGTTTCCGCGTGCGCGCCAAGTGGGAAACGGAAGATCTGGGCCGTGGCGGTTATCAGATCGTCATCACCGAAATTCCGTTCCAGGTGCAGAAATCGCGGCTGATCGAGAAAATCGCCGAGCTGCTGATTGCCCGCAAGCTGCCGCTTCTGGAGGATGTCAGAGACGAATCCGCCGAGGATGTGCGTATCGTTCTGGTGCCAAAGAGCCGCACCGTCGATGCGACGCTGTTGATGGAATCGCTCTTCCGTCTCTCCGATCTTGAAAGCCGCCTGCCGCTCAACATGAACGTGCTGTCGCTCGGCAAGGTGCCGAAGGTGATGGCGCTGAACGAGGTGCTGACGGAGTGGCTGGCGCACCGCAAGGACGTGCTGGTCCGCCGCTCGCGCCATCGTCTGGCGGCAATTGATCGCAGACTGGAAATTCTGGGCGGCCTGCTCGTCGCTTATCTTAATCTTGATGAGGTGATCCGCATCATCCGCGAGGAGGATGAGCCGAAACAGGTGATGATGGCGAAATGGTCGCTGACGGACCTGCAGGCCGAATCCATCCTCAACATGCGGCTGCGCAACCTGCGCAAGCTCGAGGAATTCGAAATCCGCAAGGAATTCGACGAACTGACGAATGAGAAGGCCGAGATCGAAGCGCTGATCGCCTCTGATGACAAACAGTGGCAGACCATCGCCTGGGAAATCGGCGAGGTCAAAAAGAAATATGCCAAGGCGACCGAACTCGGCCGCCGTCGCACGCAGTTTGCCGACGCTCCGGATGCCGATATCGAGGCCATTCAGCAGGCGATGATCGAGAAGGAACCGGTCACCATCGTTATCTCGCAGAAGGGCTGGATCCGGGCGCTGAAGGGTCACATGTCCGACACCTCGACCCTGACCTTCAAGGAAGGCGACGGTCCAAAGCTTGCCTTCCCGGCGCAGACGACCGACAAGCTCCTGCTGCTGACGACGGGCGGCAAGGCCTATACGCTCGGCGCCGACAAGCTGCCGGGCGGACGCGGCCATGGCGAGCCGATCCGCATCATGGTCGATATGGAAAACGATCAGGATGTCCTCACCGCCTTCGTGCATGATCCGTCGCGCAAGCTGCTGCTCGTTTCGACGGCCGGGAACGGCTTCGTCGTGGCGGAAAGCGAAATGGTCGCGAATACCCGCAAGGGCAAGCAGATCATGAACGTATCCATGCCCGATGAGGCCAAGCTGGCGGTTCCCGTTACCGGCGACCACGTCGCGGTCGTCGGCGAAAACCGCAAGCTCCTGGCGTTCCCGCTGGCTCAGGTCCCGGAAATGTCGCGCGGCAAGGGCGTGCGCCTGCAGCGTTACAAGGATGGCGGCGTCGTGGATGTGAAATGTTTCGCGCTTGCCGAAGGCTTGTCTTGGTCCGACACGGCCGGGCGTCTCTTCAACAAGGTGGGTGAAGAACTGCGCGAATGGTTGGCCGACCGTGCAACGGCAGGCCGCACCGTGCCGAAGGGCTTTCCGCGCAGCGGGAAATTTGGTGGGTAAAGCCGCCTGGTATTGACAGGTTATCGATGAAGCGCCGCGCATCGGAAAGATGTGCGGCGTTTCTGTCTATTCGAGTGGGATGACGTGGTCCTTGAGGAACAGATATGCGCCGTCCTCATCGATCTCACCTGCCGCGACATCAAGAACAAAAGCCACGATCTCCGCTTGTTCGGCAACGACTTCAAGTCGGTTGATAAAAAGGAAGGTGTAGGCGGCAAGAAAAGCGGTCCGTTTGTTACCGTCGGAAAAGGGATGGTTGCGCGCTATACCGTAAAGATAAGCGGCGGCGATTTTCAGCGGTTCCTCTTCTCCATAGGCAGCTTTGTGCAATGGACGCGCCAAAGCTGCCTCGAGTGCGTTTTCATCCTTAAGGCCCGGCAAGCCACCATGTTCGGCTAATTGCTCTTGATGTATAACTTCGATGGCGACACGGGAGAGCCACTTTATATTGCTCACTTAGCGAGTTCTCTCAGAGCTTTATGGTATTTTTTCATACCACGCCGGGCGGCTTCAAGCTGTTCTCTCATTTCCGCATGCTCGGGAATGAGTTCGATATTGCCGGCAGTTTCTCTGAGTTCCAGCGCGTCGCCGGCCTTGAGACCCATGCGATCCAGAACTTCCTTCGGAATGAGGATGCCTTCGGAATTGCCGATTTTGCGGATCGTAATGTTCATGGTAGTAACTCCTGTTATAACAGTGGTTATAACATGGCTGAAATTCGTACACAATGTACGATTTCCGGAGGTTCTCGGTATGACACTTCCAAACGCGGGTTACTTATCTTCCGGCGTATAAACCTCCCACCCGCGCGGCGTCAGATGCTCCTGCGGGTGGTAGCGGGTCTTATAGCCCATCTTTTCGGAGCCATCGACCCAATAGCCGAGATAGACGTGTGGCAGGCCGAGCGCGTGGGTGCGGGTGATATGATCGATGATCATGTAGGTGCCAAGCGAGCGCTTCTCGAGTTCCGGATTGAAGAAGGAATAGACCATCGACAGGCCGTCGCTCATCACGTCGCTGAGCGCCACGGCCAGAAGCTCGCCGCGTTTGCTGGAATCGATGCCGGAGCCGGGCTCGCGGACGCGGTATTCGATGATGCGGGTGTTCACATGTGTGTCTTCCACCATGATCGCATAATCCAGAGCCGACATGTCGGACATGCCGCCAGACTGGTGGCGGTGGTCGAGGTAGCGGCGAAACAGGGCGAATTGTTCGGTGGAGGGTTCGGCCGCATGCACCGTGGCGACGACATCTTTGTTGGCGGCAAGAACGCGTCGCATCGATTTCGTCGGTTGAAACTGCTCGGTCAGGATCCGCACGGAAACGCAGGCGCGGCAGTTTTCGCAGGCCGGACGATAAGCGATGTTCTGCGAGCGCCTGAAACCGCCCTGGGTCAGAAGGTCGTTCATTTCCGAGGCGCGCGGGCCAACCAGATGGGTGAAGACCTTCCGCTCCATCTGGTTCGGCAGATAGGGGCAGGTGGCCGGCGCCGTAAGATAGAATTGTGGAGAGGGCGTCGCCTGCGTGTTCATCGAACCGTGATCGCCTCCTGCGTCTGTTATAAAGCGCGCCGCGATTTCACGGGGCTGACGGCGGCGCTTCAAGCGACATGCATAATGTCACAGAATGGCAAAATGACGGAAAACGTCAACTGCGGGATGAGGTATTTGGCGGGGTGAAAGCCACGTTTCCGTGGCTTTCCGTAATATTAGCGTGTTCTGACGATGACGGTGCCGAGCAGGAAGTCGTGAACGAGGCGCGAGCGCTCCGTAAACAGGCCGGCAAGCAGGATCAGCGGCGTCAAAACCGAGTTGATGATCCAGAAAAGCACGATGTGAACGGTGGACAGCAGGAAATCGATTCGCCGCCCGTCCATGCGCGCCATCGCAATCCCCATCGCCCGCATACCGGGGGTCGCCTGCGACGGGCCTCCGAGCGTCATGCCAAAATAGAGTACTGCCACAATGACGAACAGCGCCGGGTAGAGGAAGAAGCCGAGACCCAGCGTGATCACGCCAAGAAAGAAGACAATCACGGCGGCCGGGATGCACAGGAGGAGAACGATTGCGTAATCGATCAGGAACGCGAAGACCCGCCGGCTCAGGACGCCGCTATAGGCGCGCCAGTCATCCGGTGCGGCATAGGTGGGGTTCTGGTCGAGGCTCATCGGTCGTTTTCTCCTGAAAGAACTGACAGCTCGGCATGAGTGCCGTGTCAGCAACAATATGGGTAAGGAACCACCGAATACAATAAGCGCTGGCCTTAGCCCCTGTTGAGTTTGCGTGCGGCTTCGATGGCGAAATAAGTCAGAATGCCGTCGCAACCTGCACGCTTGAAACAGAGAAGCGTTTCCATCATCACCCGCTCGCCGTCGATCCAGCCGTTCATCGCCGCAGCCTTGATCTGGGTATATTCGCCGGAGACCTGATAGGCAAAGGTCGGCAGGCCGAAATTCTCCTTCAGCCGCCAGCAGATGTCGAGATAGGGCAGGCCGGGCTTGACCATCAGCATGTCCGCGCCTTCTTCCACATCGAGCGCCGCGTCGCGGATGGCCTCCATGCCGTTGGCAGGGCTGATGTAGTAGCTTGCCTTGTCGCCCTTCAGCAGGCCGGCGGTGGAAATCGCCTCGCGATAGGGGCCGTAATAGCCGGATGAGAACTTTGTCGCATAGGCCATGATCCCGACATTCTGGTGCCCGGCCGCATCAAGGCCGCGGCGGATGGCGCCGATACGGCCGTCCATCATCTCAGAAGGAGAAATAATGTCCGATCCGGCTTCCGCCTGCAGGATCGCCGCCTTGACGACCTGTTCCACGGTCTCATCGTTGACGATCTCGTTGCCGCGCAGAATGCCGTCATGCCCGTGGCTGGTGAATGGGTCGAGCGCCACGTCGGTGATCATGCCAATATTGGGAACGGCTTTCTTGACGGCGGCAGTCGCCTGATTGATGAGGTTATTGGCCTCAAGCGCGTTCGAGCCGGTCTCGTCCCGCAATTCCATCTCGACATTCGGGAAGGTGGCGATTGCCGGAATGCCGAGATCGGCGGCTTCCTTCGCCGCTTCGACCAGTCTGTCGATGCTCATACGGTTGACGCCAGGCATCGCCGGAATGGGCTCCAGAATATTGCTGCCCGGCACGATGAAGACCGGCCAGATCAGGTCGTCCACAGTGAGGCGGCTTTCCTGTACCAGACGGCGCGTCCAATCCGCCTTGCGATTGCGACGCATGCGGCGATGGCCGGTGATTTCGTCGACCAGGTGGGTTTTGTCCTGCATGTCAGAATGTCCTTCGATCAAATTTGGAAGGCTGCATACCATGAAGCGCGGCGCATGCGAATGCGACAATCTTCCCTCATTGCCGTCCGGCAATGACGATGATGCTTTGACAAGGCAGGCGGCGGAATTCAGTATGGGCTGGTCGCCCGTTCGTCGAGACCGTATCTTCCGGCCATGGAACCTGATTCTCAACCTCTGCCGAAGCGCCCGCTCACTGAAATCCTGTTTCTGGTCTTCATGAGGCTGGTCGCGGTTTCGTGTTTCTGGTTCGGGCTGCAATATTGGGCAATGCTGACGGGCTATTCTCTGGGCGGTCACGGCAGGTTCGATATGCTGAACCTGCCCTGGCGTGTGGCCGGCAGCGCGCTTGCCGTCATTTTCCCGGTCGCCGCCCTCGGCCTTTGGCTCGGCGCCTCCTGGGGCGCTGTCATGTGGGTGATGGGCGCGGGCACGCAGATCGCGATGTACAAGGTGTGGCCCCACATCTTCGGCGCCAACACGCTGGTGCCCGTCATGCACGGTCTCGTGGCAACCATTTATATACTATTCCTGGTCGCTTTCTGGCTGGATCAGCGGCAGAATGAAGAACGGGCAAGAATTGATTTACCATAAGAATAAAGCAATTCGGCCTGATTTGCGGCCGAATTTCATATCTAACCCATTGATTTATAACGATCGCCTGTCAGGCATTCCCGCTTCGCCACAAGTTGGGGCCTCCAGGCAAAATGCAGGTAACCATTTGTTAATCGTAGCTTTTAAGTAGAATTTTATGCGCATTGATTAGGTTCTCACTCAAGGCGGGAGACAAACAAACACACCGCCAAACAAAACAGTGAGGCAGTCATGATCAATAGCAAAGTTAAGCCCCAGGCCGTTGTTGCCGATGCACATGAAGATACCATCCGCTCGCTCTACATGGAGTCGCTGCATCTGGTGGAACGTCTCCACCGCCGTCTCCTCGATGTCATCAAGGATGAGTTCGACCGCCAGGGTCGCGATGACGTCAACGCCGTTCAGGCCCTGCTGCTGTTCAACATCGGCAATTCTGAACTGACCGCCGGCGAGCTTCGTTCGCGTGGTTATTATCTCGGCTCAAACGTTTCCTACAACGTCAAGAAGCTGGTCGACCTTGGTCTCATCAACCACCAGCGCTCTCGCGTCGATCGCCGCTCGGTTCGCATCAGCCTGACCGAAAAGGGCCAGGAAATCGCCGAAACGGTTGCCCGCCTTTATGAACGCCACGTCGGCTCGATCGAAAAGGTCGGCGGCATCGGCACCGGTGAGTTCTCCGAAATGAACAAGCTGCTGCAGCGCCTCGATCGCTTCTGGAACGACTCGATCGCTTACCGCCTGTAATGCCGCGACGGTTTCACTGTTTAGGCCGGGGGCATTCTTGCTCCCGGCCTGCGGATTCGGCGGCTACATCTCTGCCGTTTCTTCATGTCAAGCCCAACCTGCAAAGCTCGTAGGAACCCTGTTTTGTGGGGCATACACAGCTTCGTGAGAAATGGCCCGTGACACGAATTGGCCATATTGATATGGGACCCGCAAAGCTTGAGGAGCCGGCTGTTTCTCCTGCTGTCGCGGCAAGTCCCGACCGTTCTGCCAGACAATAGCGCCCAGGCGATGGGTGTCGAGTATTCCAGGCCGGCAGGCACGTTGTACGTGTTTGTTAATCATATTGATTTAGGCATTATAGAGAATGCCGAATAGAGTGGCTGGTAGGTAGAATGACAAAGACATCCGTTTCCAATTCCGTATCGCGCCGCACGCTTCTGCGCTCGGCCGTTTCCGCTGGTGTCGCCGCGCTCGCTGCGCCGGCCTTGGCGCAGGACGCGCTTAACGATCTCATGGGTTCCTCGCGCCGCGGCAACTGGGATGACCAGTTCGACGCCAATACGTCGCGTTCGGCTGTGGGCGTCGTTTCCAACAATCCGGTCCTCGGCCGCGAAGCCCCCGTCTATATGCAGCAGGCGATCATGCAATATCAGCAGATCGTGCAGAATGGCGGCTGGCCGGAAGTTCCGGCGTCGCAGCAGCGTCTGCAGATCGGCGTCTCCGATCCCTCCGTTCAGGCACTGCGCCAGCGACTGATGGTATCGGGCGACCTGCCGCGTGAAGCCGGCATTTCCAGCGCCTTCGACTCCTATGTCGATGGCGCGCTGAAGCGTTTCCAGGCCCGTCATGGCCTTCCGGCTGACGGCGTCAGCGGCGAATATACCACCAAGGCTCTCAATGTGTCCGCGCAGATCCGTCTCGCGCAGCTGCAGACCAACCTCGTGCGCATCCAGTCCATGTCCGGCGATCTCGGTCAGCGTCACCTGATGGTGAACATTCCGGCCGCCGCCATTGAAGCCGTTGAAAACGAACGCGTCGTGCTGCGCAACACTGCCGTTGTCGGCCGCGCCAGCCGTCCGACGCACGTTATCAATTCGAAGATTTACGAAGTCATCCTCAACCCCTATTGGACCGCACCGCGCTCGATCGTCGAAAAGGACATCGTGCCGCTGATGCAGAAGGACCCGACCTATCTGGAGCGGAACAATATCCGCCTTATCGACGGCAAGGGACAGGAAGTCTCGCCGACCACGGTCGACTGGTTCGCGCCGAAAGCGCCGAACCTGATGTTTCGCCAGGACCCCGGCAAGATCAACGCCATGTCCTCGACGAAGATCAACTTCCACAATCCGAACAACGAATACATGCACGACACGCCGCAGCAGGGCCTGTTCAACAAGCTGATGCGCTTCGAGTCCTCCGGTTGCGTCCGCGTGCAGAACGTGCGCGACCTGACGTCATGGCTGCTGCGCGACACGCCCGGCTGGTCGCGCCAGGAAATGGAACGCGTCATCGCCTCGCGCGTCAACACGCCGATCAAGCTCGCACAGGAAGTGCCCGTCTACTTCGTCTACATCACCGCATGGTCGGCGAAGGACGGCGTGGTTCAGTTCCGCGACGATATCTACGGCAAGGACGGCAATGCCGAACTGGCGCTGAACACGACGGCGGGCATGGAACAGCCTGCCGGTGCCGTGGACGACGATCTGCTGCCGCGCAACTGATCGGGCATTGCTGTCAGTTTCTTATCACGAATGAAGGCCGCGCTTCGCCGAGTACGGCGTAGCCTCATACGCCGTCACCCCGGACCTGATCCGGGGTCCAGTGCGATCAAGTCCTTGATCGCGAGAGAGTCCTTTCACGGCGCAGACGCGCCGTGGCTGGATGCCGGATCTAGTCCGGCATGACGGGAGCAAAGCTTGTCGCCTTTCCTCACAAGTCTGATCCTCCCGCTGCGTGCGGCTTTTTCTCCTCTCATCGCTGCTTTCATAAAAACAACTGCCACTTTTCGTCGCGACGTCGCAGTTTGACGGGCAAATCTCGCTCTCCGTATTGCTCTTGTTCGGGCAGGGCGCTAAGACGCCATCGCATTACTGTTTCAGGAGCCTTCACCATGTCGAACACAGATGCTTTCTTCTCCAGTCCGCTTGCCGATGTCGATCCGGAAATTTTCGGCGCGATCGAGAAGGAACTGGGCCGCCAGCGCCACGAGATCGAACTGATTGCCTCGGAAAACATCGTCTCCCGTGCCGTGCTCGAAGCACAGGGTTCGATCATGACGAACAAATATGCGGAAGGTTATCCGGGCAAGCGTTATTACGGCGGCTGCCAGTTCGTCGACATTGCTGAAGAACTCGCCATCGAACGCGCCAAGAAGCTGTTCGGCGTCAACTTCGCCAACGTTCAGCCGAATTCCGGCTCGCAGATGAACCAGGCCGTGTTCCTCGCGCTGCTGCAGCCGGGCGACACCTTCATGGGTCTCGATCTGAATTCGGGAGGTCACCTGACGCATGGTTCCCCGGTCAACATGTCCGGCAAGTGGTTCAACGTCGTGTCCTACGGCGTGCGCGAAGGCGATAACCTGCTCGATATGGACGAAGTGGAGCGCAAGGCCAAAGAACATAAGCCGAAGCTCATTCTCGCCGGCGGCACCGCCTATTCGCGCGTGTGGGACTGGAAGCGCTTCCGCGAAATCGCTGACGAAGTCGGCGCTTACCTCATGGTCGACATGGCTCACATCGCCGGTCTAGTGGCTGGTGACCAGCACCCGTCGCCATTCCCGCACTGCCACGTCGCGACCACGACGACGCACAAGTCCCTGCGCGGCCCGCGTGGCGGCATGATCCTCACCAACGACGAGGATCTGGCGAAGAAGTTCAACTCCGCCGTCTTCCCCGGCCTGCAGGGCGGCCCGCTGATGCACGTCATCGCCGCCAAGGCTGTTGCCTTCGGTGAAGCGCTGAAGCCCGAGTTCAAGGACTATGCCGCACAGGTCGTGAAGAACGCCAAGGCGCTGGCCGAAACCCTGGTTGAAGGCGGTCTTGATGTCGTTTCCGGCGGCACCGACAACCACCTGATGCTGGTCGACCTTCGCAAGAAGAACGCCACCGGCAAGCGTGCGGAGGCAGCCCTTGGTCGCGCCTACATCACCTGCAACAAGAACGGCATTCCCTTCGACCCGGAAAAGCCCTTCGTTACCTCTGGTGTCCGTCTCGGCACGCCGGCCGGCACGACGCGCGGTTTCAAGGAAGCGGAATTCCGCGAAATCGGCAAGCTGATCGTTGAGGTTCTCGATGGTCTTAAGGTCGCCAATTCGGATGAAGGCAATGCCTCCGTCGAGGCTGCGGTGCGTGAAAAGGTCGTCGGCCTGACGGACCGTTTCCCGATGTATCCGTACATGTAAGGAAAGAAGACGATGCGCTGCCCATTCTGCGGTTCCGAAGACACACAGGTCAAGGACTCGCGTCCGGCGGAGGACAACACCTCCATCCGCCGGCGGCGCATCTGCCCGGATTGCGGCGGCCGCTTTACGACCTATGAGCGCGTGCAACTGCGCGAGCTGATGGTCATCAAGAAAAGCGGCCGCAAGCTTCCTTTCGACCGCGAAAAGCTGGTGCGCTCGTTCGAGATCGCGCTGCGCAAGCGACCGGTCGATCGTGACCGGATCGAACGCGCCGTGTCGGGTATCGCCCGTCGCCTCGAAAGCTCCGGCGAGACGGAAATCCCCTCGGAAGAAATCGGCCTTCAGGTTTTGGAAGCACTGAAAAGCCTCGATGACGTCGCCTTCGTTCGTTATGCTTCGGTCTATCGCGATTTTAGCCATGCCGAGGATTTCGAGAACGTGATTGCCGAAATCAACGCCAAGATCGCGCGCGATACCGACGCTGGAGCATAGACGTGATGAGCCGTGCCGATGACGAAAGGTTCATGGCGCGGGCCATCGAGGTTTCGCTTCGCCACCAGGGCCAGACGCTGACCAACCCCTCGGTCGGCTGTGTTCTCGTCAAGGACGGACAAATCATCGCCGAAGCCGTGACCGCCATCGGCGGACGCCCCCATGCCGAACGCCAGGCGCTGGAACTGGCCGGAGAGACGGCACGCGGCGCGACCGCCTACGTGACGCTCGAACCCTGTTCACACTGGGGTAAAACCCCGCCCTGCGCCAACGCGCTTGTGGAATATGGCGTTGCCCGTGTCGTGGTCGCGGTGGACGATCCGGACGAGCGCGTCTCCGGCCGTGGTTATCAGATATTGCGCGATGCTGGTATCGTGGTGGAAACCGGTCTGCTGCGTGCCGAAGCCCAACGGGCGCTCGCCGGTTACCTCACAAGACAGGTGAAAAAACGCCCGCATGTGATTCTGAAGCTTGCGGTTTCTGCTGACGGAATGATCGGCAGGCAAGGTGAGGGGCAGATTGCCATTACCGGCCCTGAGTCACGCCATGCAGTGCACCAACTTCGGGCGCGCTGCGACTGCATTCTCGTTGGTATCAGGACCGCTATCGCGGATGATCCTGAGCTGACCGTGCGCATTGCCGGTCTGGAAAACCGCTCGCCTGTGCGGATCGTGCTGGATCGGCAGTTTGAATTGCCATTGGCGTCGAAACTGGTGCGGACTGCGCGGGAAGTTCCGGTGATGGTTGCCGCTTTACCCCCCTCTGCCCTGCCGGGCATCTCCCCCTCAAGGGGGGAGATCGATGGAGCGCTGCTTCGCCCTGCATCGACGGCTGGAGAGGGTGCGTCTAGGGCGCAATTTGACCGAGCGGACAGCCCCTTGCCGATCTCCCCCGTTGAGGGGGAGATACCCGGCAGGGCAGAGGGGGGTAACCTCGACCTCCGCCGCCAACTCCTGACCAACGCCGGCGTCGAAATCCTCGAAGCCCCTACGCTCGAAAACCTCCTCCACATCCTTGCCGAAAGCGGCATGTCGGAACTTCTGGTTGAAGGCGGCGCTTTTGCCGCAAAATCATTCCTTGAAGCTGGATTGGTGGATCGTATCATGCTGTTTGAAAGCCCCGTCGTGATCGGCAAGGGCGGCATTGAAACGCCGCTCAGCCGTGCCGACATCAAGGGCGACTATGCTCTGATCAGTGAAACCGCCTACGGGCCGGATCGCTGCTTCAATTATGAAAGGCCGATTTGATGTTTACCGGAATTGTCACCGACGTCGGAACCGTTTCCGAGCTGGAAGCTCTGGCCGAAGGCGTGCGTCTGCGGGTGGCTACAAATTACGACCCCAAGACCATCGATATGGGCGCGTCCATCTCCCATGGCGGCGTCTGCCTGACGGTGACGAGACTGCCGGAAGACGGCAGCAATGAGCGTTGGTACGAGGTCGAGGCCTGGGAAGAGGCGCTGCGCCTGACGACGATCGCCAGCTGGCAAAAGGGCACGCACGTCAATCTGGAGCGGGCGCTCAAGATCGGCGATGAGCTTGGCGGTCATATCGTCTCCGGCCATGTGGACGGCAAGGCGGAAATCCTGTCGGTTGAGCCGGAAGGCGAGGCGGTGCGTATCCGCCTGCGCGCGCCGGAACATCTGGCGAAATTCGTTGCCCCCAAGGGCTCCGTGGCGCTCGACGGCACATCGCTCACCGTGAACGCCGTTGATGGCACCGATTTCGACGTGCTGTTGATCCGCCACACGCTTTCCGTCACCACCTGGGGTGAGCGCCAGCCGGGCGATTTCGTCAATTTCGAGGTCGACACCATGGCGCGTTACGCCGCGCGGCTTGCGGAATTCCCCTCGGCGTAATGTGACGATGCTTTGGAGAGGAGGACGCACCGACGCCTCCTCCGTCATTCGGGCCTCGAGCCGGAATCCAGTCAGCTCAAGTCTTTGGGCTGAAAGAACTTTTCCCGCCGCGCAGACGCGCGTCGACTGATTCCGGCTCAAGGCCGGAATGACGAAAAGGGGAGTGGCCAACACCTGAAATCGCGGCCTATAGCAGTTGTTCTCAAGCACCCGCTTCCGATGAAGCTGGAAACGCTATAGGACTTTTTGGCCGTTTGAAATCGACCGCGAGCCAAACGGGGTAGGGGAAATACATCATGCCTTCCTTCGAACTGCTGACCGCCTTTTTCATAACCACCGCCCTGTTCGCCTATATCCCCGGTCCGGCCATGCTTTACGCGGCGGCGCAGACCATGGCGCGCGGCCGGTTTGCCGGGTTGATGGCAGTGCTCGGCATCCATGTCGGCTGCTATGTCCACATCTTCGCCTCTGCGGCCGGTCTCTCGGTGTTGTTTCAGGCGGTTCCGTGGCTCTATCTCGCCGTGAAGCTCTGTGGCGCGCTTTATCTCGTCTGGCTCGGCTTCTCGATGTTGCGCAGCAAGATGGAAGGCGAGGCGGTCAATCTGACCATCGAGCCGAAATCGGCACGCCGCGCCTTCATCGACAGCATCATCGTTGATATACTCAACCCGAAGACAGCGCTGTTCTTTCTGGCTTTCCTGCCGCAATTCGTCGATCCGGCCGCCGCCTTTCCCGTCTGGCTGCAGTTCCTGATCCTTGGCATCGCCGTCAATTTCATTTTCTCCTCCGCCGATCTCGTCGGCGTGCTTCTTACGGGCGCGATGATCGGGCGCTTGAAGCGTTCCAGCGCGGTGCAGGTGTTTGCCCGCCGCGCTGCCGGAACGGTGCTGATGGGGCTCGGCGTCCATCTTGCCTTTCAGAAAACCTGATTCACCGGGAGCGCAAAACCCGGCCAAATGCCCTGCAAACGCGGCCGATTGCGCCGCCGACACATGAAATTACTTGCCAAAAACGGCCAGCCGTGGTTTGACCGCCGCAAATGCCGGTGTGATCCGGCGTCAAGCTTTTCGGGAAAATCCCCAGGAACCCTCACATGTCCAAACCCCATCTTCTTATCGTGGAAGCACGTTTTTACGATGATATGGCCGACGCTCTTCTCGAAGGCGCGAAGTTCGCGCTCGATGAAGCCGGCGCCACCTATGACGTCATCACCGTTCCCGGCGCGCTCGAAATCCCGGCCGCCATCGCCATGGCGCTTGATGGCGCCGACAATGACGGCACCGAATATGACGGTTTTGTCGCACTCGGCATGGTCATTCGTGGTGAGACCTATCACTTCGATATCGTCGCCAACGAATCTTCCCGCGCCCTGATGGATCTGGCCGTCAGCGAATCGCTGCCGATCGGCAACGGCATCCTCACCGTCGAGAACGACGAGCAGGCCTGGGCGCGCGTGCGCCGCTCCGACAAGGACAAGGGTGGTTTCGCTGCCCGTGCGGCGCTCACGATGATCGAGTTGAAGAAAAAACTGGGTGGCTGAACGCATGTCTAATGTGGAAAATGGCGGTGAACCGCGCCAGCCTTCGGTAAAGCCCGCCAATCAGCGCGGCGCAGCCCGCCTTGCGGCCGTGCAGGCGCTTTATCAGATGGATGTCGGCGGAACCGGCGTTATGGAAGTCGTCGCTGAATATGAAGCGCATCGTCTCGGCCAGGAAGTCGATGGCGATACCTATCTCAAGGCCGACCCGTCGTGGTTCCGTTCGATCGTCTCGGGCGTCGTGCGTGACCAGACGAAGATCGACCCGCTGGTGCGCTCCGCCCTTCTAGAAGACTGGCCGCTGTCGCGACTCGATGCCACTGTCCGCGCTATCCTGCGTGCAGGAACTTTCGAGATTCTCGAGCGCAAGGACGTGCCGGTCGCCGTCATTGTCACGGAATATGTTGAAATCGCCCGCGCTTTCTTCGAGCATGACGAGCCGAAGCTGGTGAATGCGGTTCTTGACCGCATTGCCAAGCAGGTGCGCGGCGAGGCAAAACGCTGAACTAAAAGCAGATGAGGAAGAGATGAGCGCCGTTTCCGTCCCCGGACTTGAAGGTCAACTGGACGAGGCGAAGCGCAACGTCTTCCTCCTCACCATGGCGCAGGCGATCATGGGATCGGCCGCGCCCATGAGCTTTTCCGTCGGCGCGCTCGCAGGGTACCAACTGCTTGGCGCCGACAAGTCGCTGGCGACCGCACCGCTTACCGGGTTTAATATCGGTGTGGCGCTTGGCGCGATCTGCGTGGCGGCCGCATCCCGTTTCCTCGGCCGCAAGGCTGGCTTCATGGTCGGCGCACTGATGTGCTCGATCGGCGGCGGAGTTGCTGCGGTCGCGCTCTTCCGGTCGGATTTCTGGCTTTTTGCCGTCGGCCTGCTGCTGATCGGCATTTCCGGCGGCTTTACGCAGAAGATCCGATTTGCCGCAGCCGACGCATCGCCGTCCTTCTACAAACCCAAGGCTATCTCCTGGATACTTGCGGGCGGTATCATCTCCGCCATTGTCGGGCCGCAGCTCGCCATCTTCGGCAAGGACCTGCTGGCGCCGGTCACCTTTGCCGGCGCTTTCATGGCGCTCGTGCCATTGGGGCTCGTTTCGATCGCCATTCTGGCGTTTTTGAAGTTGCCCGATCCCAAGGCCGCCACCCATGTTGAATCGGCAAGGCCGCTTTCTGAAATCGTCCGCACGCAGCGTTTCGTCACCGGCATGATCTGCGGCATCGGCTCTTATGCGCTGATGACCTTCATGATGACCGGCGCACCGCTTGCCATGGTGGTCGGCTGCGGTTTCCCGACCGAACTCGCCACGCTCGGCATCCAGTGGCACGTCCTTGCGATGTTCGGCCCGAGTTTCTTCACCGGGATGCTGATTTCCCGGTTCGGCGCGGAAAAGATTGTCGCTTCCGGCCTCATCGTGCTGATGGCCTGTGCCATCGTCGCCCACATGGGCATCGAATTGTGGAATTTCTGGACGGCGCTGATTCTGCTCGGGCTTGGCTGGAATTTCGGTTTCATCGGCGCGACCGCCATCATCACGTCAAGTTACCGCCCGCATGAAGCGGACAAGGTGCAGGGGTTTCACGATATCGTGCTGTTCGGCACGGTTGCCCTGTCATCCTTCTCCTCCGGCAAGGTCTTCACGGCATGGGGCTGGTCGGTCATGAACCTCGTCATCTGGCCCGTTTCAGGGCTTTGCCTCCTGCTGGTGCTGTCGCTCATCTTCACGGGACGCAGAAAAGCGGCCTCAGTCGCATAGTCGGCGCTACGCCTTTCAAGTTTCAGGCAAATTTGTGGGCTTGACGCGAGACGTCGCGCCAACGCAATCTCCCGTCGAGGACATTTTTCCTTGGGAGGGGAACAAATGCCCAATAGGGGACTTCGGACAGGCCGTCCGCGTCCCGCTGCACATGGTTTCGCCACGCCGGGGTGGGAGTGAGGCCCGGCCTTTTGGGAGGTAAGTGCGCATGACCGTAATACCCATAGTCATTTTATGCGGTGTCCTGTCCGTGGTTTACGCGGTATGGGCAACCAAGAGCGTCCTCGATGCCGATCAGGGCAACGAGCGCATGCGTGAAATAGCAGGTTATATCCGTGAAGGTGCGCAAGCTTATCTCACCCGCCAATATCTCACCATCGCCATCGTCGGCCTGATCGTCGCCGTTCTGGCCTGGTATCTCCTGTCATCCATGGCCGCGATCGGTTTCATCATCGGCGCTGTCCTTTCAGGTGTTGCCGGTTTCGTCGGCATGCATGTGTCCGTCAGGGCCAATCTGCGTACGGCGCAGGCCGCGTCGCACAGCCTGTCCGCCGGACTCGACATCGCGTTCAAATCAGGCGCCATCACCGGCATGCTGGTGGCGGGCCTCGCGCTGCTCGGCGTATCCATCTACTATTTCATCCTCACCTCGGTGATGGGCCATGCGCCCGGCTCGCGGGAAGTGATCGATGCGCTGGTGTCGCTCGGATTCGGCGCTTCCCTGATCTCCATCTTCGCACGTCTCGGCGGCGGCATCTTCACAAAGGGCGCCGATGTCGGCGGCGATCTCGTCGGCAAGGTCGAGGCGGGCATTCCTGAGGATGACCCGCGCAACCCCGCAACCATCGCCGACAATGTCGGCGACAACGTCGGTGACTGCGCCGGCATGGCGGCCGATCTTTTCGAGACCTATGCCGTTTCGGTGGTGGCCACCATGGTTCTCGCCGCGATCTTCTTTGCGGGAACGCCGATACTCGAAAGCGCAATGGTCTATCCGCTGGCGATCTGCGGCGCCTGCATCCTGACCTCGATTGCCGGCACCTTCTTCGTGAAGCTCGGCACCAACAATTCCATCATGGGCGCGCTCTACAAGGGCCTGATCGCCACCGGTATCTTCTCCGTCGCGGGTCTTGCCGTCGCCACTTATGCGACGATCGGCTGGGGGACGGTGGGCACGGTGGCCGGCACGGAAATCACCGGCACCAATCTCTTCCTGTGCGGCCTTGTCGGTCTCGTCGTGACGGCGCTGATCGTCGTCATTACCGAATATTATACCGGCACCAACAAGCGCCCGGTCAATTCCATCGCCCAGGCCTCGGTGACGGGCCACGGCACCAACGTCATCCAGGGGCTTGCCGTTTCGCTCGAATCGACCGCATTGCCGGCCATCGTCATCGTCGGCGGCATCATCGGCACCT
The DNA here is from genome assembly GCF_003938925.1 of Agrobacterium sp. FDAARGOS_525. Taxonomy (NCBI): domain Bacteria; kingdom Pseudomonadati; phylum Pseudomonadota; class Alphaproteobacteria; order Hyphomicrobiales; family Rhizobiaceae; genus Agrobacterium; species Agrobacterium sp. FDAARGOS_525. Next base: position 2,294,578 of record NZ_RKIU01000003.1, read on the forward strand.
ACCAGCTCGGTGGCCTGTTCGGCACCGGTATTGCCGTTACCGCCATGCTTGGTCTCGCCGGTATGATCGTCGCGCTCGATGCCTTCGGGCCGGTCACGGACAATGCCGGCGGCATTGCTGAAATGGCTGGTCTTGATCCAGACGTTCGCAAGGCGACAGACGCGCTGGATGCCGTCGGCAATACCACGAAAGCCGTGACCAAGGGTTATGCCATCGGCTCAGCCGGTCTCGGCGCGCTGGTTCTGTTTGCCGCCTATGCCAACGACCTTTCCTATTTCGCAGCCAACGGCGACACCTATCCCTACTTCAAGGATATAGGCGAGATTTCCTTCAGCCTCGCCAACCCTTACGTGGTTGCCGGCCTGCTGTTCGGCGGCCTCATTCCTTATCTCTTCGGCGGCATTGCCATGACGGCGGTGGGCAAGGCGGCAGGCGCCATCGTTGAGGAAGTCCGTCGCCAGTTCCGCGAAAAACCCGGCATCATGGCCGGCACGGAAAAGCCTGACTACGGCAAGGCCGTGGACCTGCTCACCAGGGCGGCGATCAGGGAAATGGTCATCCCGTCGCTTCTGCCGGTTCTGGCGCCACTCTTGGTCTATTTCGGTGTGCTGCTGATTTCCGGTTCCAAGGCCTCGGCCTTTGCCGCACTCGGCGCATCACTGCTCGGTGTCATCATCAACGGCCTCTTCGTGGCGATTTCCATGACGTCTGGTGGTGGTGCGTGGGATAACGCCAAGAAGAGCTTCGAAGACGGTTTCGTCGACAAGGATGGCGTGCGCCACGTCAAGGGTTCGGAGGCGCACAAGGCGTCGGTGACGGGTGATACCGTTGGCGATCCCTATAAGGATACCGCGGGTCCGGCGGTCAACCCGGCCATCAAGATTACCAATATCGTGGCGCTGCTGCTGCTGGCGGTTCTCGCCCACTGAAGGCTACCGTTTCGACAAATTGAAAAGGCCCGGGGAGCGATCCCCGGGCCCTTGAATTTTCCGTTCCTGCTGAGGTCAGGGCGTATTGCCGCCCTGGCCGAGAATGCTCTTGGCGATATTGGCGCCCGAGGTGCCGCCGGAAAGCAGCTGCTGCAGGAAGGTGAGGTCCTTGCCGCCTGTCGGCGTGGTGCGCGAAATCGTGTCGAAGACCTTGCCGTCCTGCAGCGTGTAGTTGGCCTTGCGCTCGATGACGCCGTCCTTGTTGAAATAAATGGCGAGAATGTTCTGTTCGACCAGCGACGGCTTCATGAAGGCCGCACGGCGCACACGCTTCTGCGAGATGTAATAGAACACTTCATTGCCGAAGGTCGCGGTCGTGGAGGGCGTGCCCATGGTCAGGAGAACCTGCTCACGGCTCGAGCCTTCCGGGATCAGCTGGAGCGACTGCTCGTCCATGACATAGCCGTTATGGAATACATCTGTCGTGCTGGTGCAGGCGGAAAGCAGGCTGGATGCGAGCACGATTGCGATGGCGGTCTTGCTCAGAATTTTGCCGTGACTTGCGGATTTCTGCTTGCTCAACTGCTTTTCCCCGACTGCGATCATGAATGGCACCTTCCGGCATTGCGTGGTGCACAGTGTCTGTGCACATGATTGTGTCAATCCGGGGACGGAAAATCCCGATCACCCCCCAAATTCAATGCTTTCCCGGCCTTTTGGAACTCCTCCGGTTCTCTTCGACTGTTTCAGCGCAAAGACGAACGTGACCGCGACAGCATTGCAATTCGTGGATGCTTCGGTAAACCAGCTTTGACGATCATGCAACAAGTGCGATGGGCGGTAAGCGCATTCACCCGTCCCGTTCGGAAAAAAAACGATGATATTCGGGCTGTTCAAGAAGAAAAACAACAATCGCGCCATAGTTGACAGGCAATATGCGACCTTGACGGCAGCAGCCCGCACACCCGAATTTTATCTCGATCTCGGGGTACCGGACACTGTAATGGGCCGTTTCGAGATGCTGTCAGTCATGATGATTCTCTATTTCCGCCGCACCAAATCCTCCGGTGTCAGCGGGCAGGAGATTGCCCAGGAGATTGTCGACGCCTTCTTTCAGGACCTTGATCACTCCATCCGTGAGCTTGGCATTGGCGATCAGGGCGTGCCAAAACGCATGAAGAAATTCGCCGGCATGTTTTATGGCCGTCTCGAATCCTACGCGGCGGCGCTGGATACGTCCGACCTTGCGGCCCTTGCCGCGGCACTCCGGCGCAATATATATCCGCAGGCAAACGAGAACGCGCCGGCGCTGGATGGGCTGGCGGGCTGGATGATGGAGGCTTCTTCCGTCCTTGCCGCCTGTTCCGAAGAAACAATTGCAACCGGAAGCCTGACGCTGCCCTTGCCTGGACGATGAGGTTCACATGAACGCGCGACACGCCGCAAATGACGACCTGCCTTTCTCCTATCCCGTGAAGGTAGGCCATATTTCCGCCAATCCCGTCAGGATTGGTCTCGAAGCCGATGCCGAGGAGCTCAAGGCGCTGGCGAAATTCTGGGACGTGGTTTCCGTCGAATATCTGAAGGCAGAGCTGCAGGTATCCCGCTGGAAGAAGGATGGCGTGAAGGTAAAAGGCGAGGTGCATGCGGCCGTGACCCAGTCCTGCGTCGTGACGCTGGAGCCGGTGTCGAGCAAGATCGACGAGACTGTCGAGCAGATTTTCGTGCCGGAAGGTTCGAAACTGGCGCGGATGGTCACGAACGAAGAAGGCGAAATCGTGCTCGATCCCGATGGTCCCGACATTCCCGATCAGTTCACCGGCGACAGCATCGATGTCGGCGCTGTCGTTGCCGAATTTGCCGCCCTTGCCATCGATCCCTATCCGCGCAAACCGGATGCGGCGTTCCCCGAAACGGCCGAAAAAGAACCTGAAGAAGAGAAGCGGCCATCGCCCTTTGCCGTGCTGAAAGATTGGAAAAAAGACTGAATGGCCCAGCCGGGCTGAAATAATTTTATTGTAACGAAGGCCGGAAAAGGTATTTTCGCGCAAAATCCGCTTGATTGGCGGCAAGTAAGGATAAGGGACGAGTGATCAGAATTGCAATTGACGTCATGGGCGGCGATTTCGGCCCAGATGTTGCCATCCCGGGTGCCGCCAAGGCGCTCGAACGGCACAACGATGTAACTTTTCTGCTCTACGGGCAGAAGAGCAAATGCGACCCCATTCTGGCACAATATCCCGCACTTCGGGAAAAGTCGGTCTTTCACGATTGTGAAGTCTCTGTCAGCATGGACGAGAAGCCCAGTCAGGCGCTGCGCCGCGGCCGCTACGTCTCCAGCATGTGGCGCGCCATCGAGGCCGTGAAACTCGGCGAGGCTGACGTCGCCGTTTCCGCGGGCAATACCGGTGCGTTGATGGCCATGGCGAAATTCTGTCTGCGCACCATGGCGCGGGTGGAGCGCCCGGCAATCGCCGGTATCTGGCCGACACTGAAGGGCGAAAGCATCGTGCTCGACATAGGCGCGACGATCGGCGCCGACTCACAGCAGCTTCTGGATTTCGCCCTGATGGGCGGCGCCATGGCGCGCGCGCTCTTCGATATCGACCGTCCGACGGTCGGCCTGCTCAATGTCGGCGTCGAGGAGGTGAAGGGTCAGGAAGAGGTTCGCGAGGCCGGACGGCTGATCCGCGAGGCAGATCTCGGCACCATCGATTATCGCGGTTTCGTTGAGGGTGACGATATCGGCAAGGGCACGGTTGATGTCGTGGTGACCGAAGGTTTCACAGGCAATATCGCGCTGAAAGCGGCCGAAGGCACCGCCCGCCAGATCAGCACGTTGCTGCGTGAGGCGATCTCCCGCAGCTTCTTCGCCAAGATCGGTTATGTTCTCGCAAAGAGCGCCTTCGACGTGCTGCGTGAAAAGATGGATCCGCGCAAGGTCAATGGCGGCGTGTTTCTCGGCCTGAACGGCATTGTCATCAAGAGCCATGGCGGTACGGATGCCATCGGTTTTGCTTCCGCCGTCGATGTCGGCTACGACATGGTTCATAACGGCCTGACGGCCAAGATAGAAAACGATCTCAAGATTTACCACGCAAGACGGCTTCCGCCCCCGGCGCCCGAAGCACTCGTGGCTGACGAGGAATAACGGAATGATCCGCTCTATAGTTCGTGGTTTCGGGGCAGCGCTGCCGAAGCGTGTGATGACCAACAGTGAAATCGAAGGCGTCGTGGAGACGTCCGACGAATGGATCGTGCAGCGAACCGGCATCAAGCAGCGCTACATCGCCGGCGAAGGTGAAACCACCGCGTCTCTCGGCGAAGCGGCGGCGCGTGCGGCTCTCGACAATGCCGGTCTGACGCCCGACGATATCGATCTCATCATCCTCGCCACCTCGACGCCGGATAACACTTTCCCCGCGACGGCAGTGAACATCCAGAACCGCCTCGGCATGACCCACGGCTTCGCCTTCGACATGCAGGCTGTCTGCTCCGGCTTTGTCTATGCCGTCTCTACCGCCGACCTTTATATTCGCGGCGGCATGGCCAAGCGCGTTCTTGTAATCGGCTCCGAGACCTTTTCGCGCATTCTTGACTGGAAGGACCGCACCACCTGCGTTCTCTTCGGCGATGGCGCCGGCGCGCTTGTTCTGGAAGCTGGGGAAGGCGAGGGTACCTCTGCCGATCGCGGTATCCTGACGGCGCAGCTGCGTTCCGACGGTTCGCACAAGGAAAAGCTCTATGTCGATGGCGGGCCCTCAACAACGGGCACGGTCGGTCATCTGCGCATGGAAGGCCGTGAAGTGTTCAAACACGCCGTCGGCATGATCACCGACGTGATTGAACAGGCATTCGAAGCCACGGGCACCACGGCAGACGATCTGGACTGGCTCGTTCCGCATCAGGCCAACAAGCGCATCATCGACGGATCGGCGAAAAAGCTCAACATCGACCCGGAAAAGGTCGTCATTACCGTCGATCAGCATGGCAATACCTCCGCGGCCTCCATTCCGCTGGCGCTTGCCGTTGCCGCAGGCGATGGCCGCATCAAGAAGGGCGATCTTGTCATGCTGGAGGCCATGGGCGGCGGTTTCACCTGGGGTGCGGTGTTGCTGCGCTGGTAAAGGCGCGATTTCAGCGTTTGCCGGGGCGGTGAAGCGAAATCCGCTGTGATTTTCGCGCTCACGCCCCGATAAGGCGCGTCTTGACGGCTCGGCCTGTGTCAAAACCGTATCAGTTGCTCTAAGCCCTTGCAGCGATTGCCGAAAGCCGCAAATGAATCTGGAACAGTCCCTTGACCGGCCGCCACAAGGGAAATAATCTCGGCGTCTCCTAGAGAAGAATTCAGACACGGTTTGTGGGGAAAAATGGCCGGGAAGACAGTGACACGCGCAGATCTTGCAGAATCTGTGTTTCGTAAAGTCGGGCTGTCCCGCACCGAATCCGCTGAGCTGGTCGAAACGATTATCGACGAAATATGCAATGCGATCACCCGCGGTGAAGTCGTCAAGCTCTCCTCTTTCGCGACGTTTCAGATCAGGGAAAAGAACGAGCGCATTGGCCGCAACCCGAAGACGGGGGAGGAAGTTCCGATTTCCCCACGTCGCGTCATGACCTTCAAGGCTTCGAATGTGTTGAAGCAGCGCATTCTGAAAGCGCATACCGCTCGTAAAGCCAAGCAGAAGGGCCAGAAGTCCGGTACCTAAGCCTGCGCGCGAAGCAGCGCCATGGCGCGGTTTTGCGCCTCCGTAAGCCCTTTTTCCCATTCTTCCTGTGAACATGCTTGAATTTCAACGCGCAAGCCGTTGAAATCCGGTCGACTCACATCATAATCAATTTTAGTGATTTGTATCCTGCCGCAACCGGTGTTGGCGCGAAGGTCGGACCTGACCTTGCGTGATATGCGGGCCGGCGGGTGAAAAGCGTTCTCGTTCAGTGTCCGGCCGGATGCATGGCGCTCCGGTTCGGATGGGAGTGGAAATTTGGATAAAAGCCCCGACGCGTTTCGGACGATCAGTGAAGTGGCGGATGAGCTGAACCTGCCGCAGCATGTGCTGCGTTTCTGGGAAACGCGCTTTCCGCAGATCAAGCCGATGAAACGGGGCGGGGGCCGCCGTTATTACCGCCCTGATGACATCGACCTGCTGAAAGGCATACGCCATCTTCTTTATGACCACGGCTACACTATCAAGGGCGTGCAAAAGCTGCTGAAAGCCAATGGCAACCGCTTCGTGGCTGCCATTGCCTCCGGTGATCTCGCGACCATGGAAGCCATCATGGCGGCGAGCGGCGAAAAGGAAGTCAACGAGCCGCGGGTTATCGATACCGATGGCGATGAGGTCGTCGGCCGTCCGAAGGCGAAGCCAAGCGGCCGGTTTTTCGGTTTTGGCGGTGGCGGCAGCGACGCTGAAATATCGGTGGGCAAGTCCGGCATTGGCAAGGATGACCAGGCGCTTTTGCAGGAGGCCCTGTTTGATCTGCTCGAATGCAAGCGCCTGCTGGATCAGGTTCGCTAAACCTTTTCCACAGCTGTTTCGGGACGCCAACCTTTCAGAAACCCCTTTGGCCGATAATGCGGCTCCGTAAAAAGGAGTCCGACCGTGAGCAACCGAAAATCGACAGCGCGACGCCGCACGGCGAAGAAATCGAGTGGCGGTAGCGTTTGGCCCTGGGTGCTGATGCTGGGTGTGGTTGCCGGCGGCATTCAGGCCTACGAACATCGCGATAGTCTTTTGCCGCAGCGGGCTGTTGCGAAGGCGACGTCTTCGGCAGCCAACGCTCCTAAAGTCACGACGGCGGCCAAGCGCGAGGCGGTTACCTCCGAGAAAGTCGCGGCCATGCGCCCTGCTGCCCCCGTCCTGCCCGGCAACGCACCGGTTCCGCCACGCCCCGTCGCCATGCCACCCACGGCCTCTCAGAACAAGGTCGCAGCTATCCTGCCGGAAACCCGCCCGTCAGTCGAAAAGGTCTCGCTCGGCGAAAAAAGCGGAACTTTTGCCTTTTGCGGCCGCTCCGGCCTCAACAATTGTGTGGCCGATGGCAACACCTTCTGGATGAAGGGCGTCAAAATGCAGCTCGCCGGCATCGAGGTTCCGCAGATCGACCGGGCGCGCTGCATGGAAGAACGCCAGCGCGGTTTCATTGCGAAAGTCAGGCTTCGCGAAATGCTGAACGCCGGCGCCTTCGATGTCGCATCTACCGGTGCTGCGGGCGGGCAAGCTACGGAACGGACACGCCTTTCGCGTTCAGGCGTCTCCTTCGCCGATCAGCTTGTGCGCGAAGGTCTGGCCCATCCGCTCTCGGGAAAAAATCAGTCCTGGTGTGGCTGAGGCCCCGTTGACCGAAACGGCCCGGACTGTGTAGATGAGGCGCAGTCGCGTTTAAGATCGGCCTTTGCGCCGGCCACCTGAACGATGACAGCATATTTGCAGCGACTTGACCCCGAGCGGTTCATGGCGCCGCAATGCGGACGTGGCGAAATCGGTAGACGCAGCAGACTTAAAATCTGCCGACCATTGGTCTTGCGGGTTCAAGTCCCGCCGTCCGCACCATACCACCGATTAAATTTTCTTTTTTGCTTCCCTGCGGTTTCCCGGCGTCTGGAAGGATTTTATGCCGAATTTTCAAGGTTTTCAGCACGGGCGGCGCTGAGATCTGCAGGATTGCCTTAAAAGTGTGCTTGATCACGCAGGCGGCATTTTTCCGTTGAAAACACCCGAAAGAACCTATTGACCTTGCCACGATGGGAAGCCCTATCTTTTTTTTAAATGAGAAAAGAGGGGTCATACGCATGTCACAAATGGAGATCCGGGCGAGCCATCAGATTGCGATCGATGGCATGACATGCGCCTCCTGCGTCGGCCGCGTTGAAAAGGCGATCGCCAGGGTGCCCGGGGTTCTCAAGGCTTCGGTCAATCTTGCGACGGAACGCGCTGACATCTCTTTTTCCGGATCGCCCGACGTGCCGGCCGTGATCGCGGCGGTGCGGAATGCCGGCTATGGCGTAGAAGAAAAAACCATAGAGCTTGATATTGAGGGTATGACATGCGCCTCCTGTGTGGGCCGTGTTGAAAAGGCCCTGAAGGCTGTTTCCGGTGTTTCGGAAGCGAGCGTCAACCTGGCGACCGAGCGCGCCGCCATCCGCGTCGCCGGCAATGCCGCCTCTACCGCCACCTTGGGGGAGGCGATCAGACGGGCGGGTTACACGGCGAAGGAAATCGTCGCCGACAGCGCCGGCGAAGTGGAGCAGGACCGACGCGCCGTGGAGTTGCGCAGCCTGAAAATCAACCTGGCCGTGGCCGCTGCTTTGACCCTGCCAGTCTTCGTTCTGGAAATGGGGTCGCATCTTGTCCCCGCGATCCACGACATCGTGATGGAAACGGTCGGCATGCGGGAAAGCTGGTATCTGCAATTCGTTCTGACGACGCTGGTACTCTTTGGACCGGGTCTGCGTTTCTTCAAAAAGGGCATACCCGCACTTCTGCGGCTCGCGCCGGATATGAACTCGCTTGTCGTGTTGGGCACCGCCGCCGCCTGGGGATTTTCGGTTGTCGCAACCTTCCTGCCCGAAATATTGCCGCGCGGCACGGCGAATGTCTATTACGAGGCCGCTGCTGTCATCGTCACGCTCATCCTCCTTGGCCGGTTCCTTGAAGCGCGCGCCAAAGGCCGCACCAGCGAGGCGATAAAGCGATTGCTCGGGTTGCAGGCCAAGTCGGCGCGGGTGTTGCGCGACGGTGAAACCGTGGATGTGCCGTTGCAGGATGTGCGCGCCGGTGATGTGATCATTGTCCGTCCTGGCGAGAAAGTGCCGGTCGATGGCGTGATCCTCAGTGGCTCGTCCTATGTCGATGAATCGATGATAACCGGCGAACCCGTGCCGGTTACGAAAACGGCGGGTTCCGAGGTCGTGGGCGGTACGGTGAACCGCAACGGCTCTTTCACCTTCCGCGCCACCAAGGTGGGGGCCGATACGCTGATCGCCCAGATCATCCGCATGGTCGAGGACGCACAGGCCGACAAGCTGCCCATTCAGGCGCTGGTCGACAAGGTCACCAACTGGTTCGTGCCGGCGGTGATGCTGGCCGCAGCCGCCACCTTCCTTGTGTGGTTCGTCTTCGGGCCGGATCCGGCTCTGACCTTCGCGCTCGTCAATGCGGTTGCGGTTCTCATCATCGCCTGTCCCTGTGCCATGGGCCTTGCCACGCCTACCTCGATCATGGTCGGCACTGGCCGCGCCGCCGAGATGGGCGTGCTGTTCCGGCGCGGCGATGCGTTGCAGACGCTCCGCGATGCCGAGGTGATCGCCGTCGACAAGACCGGCACGTTGACGCTCGGCAGGCCGAAACTGGTGCATTTTACAACGACCGAGGGCTTCGGTGCCGATGAGGTGCTGCGCCTTGTCGCATCCCTCGAAACCCGATCCGAACACCCGATTGCGGAGGCGATCGTCGAAGCCGCGAAACATGGCGGCCTGGCGCTTGCCGATGCGGAAGGTTTCGAGGCAACGCCGGGTTTTGGCGTGGGGGCGGTGGTTGAAGGGCGCAGGGTTGAAGCGGGCGCGGACCGGTTCATGGCGAAGCTCGGTTACGATACCGCGATGTTTGCGCATGAAGCAGACCGGCTGGGCAGGGAAGGGCAGTCGCCGCTTTATGCTGCAGTCGACGGCAGGCTGGCCGCGATTATCGCAGTGGCTGATCCGGTGAAGCAGACGACCCCGGAGGCGATCGCGGCGCTGCATGCGCTCGGCCTCAAGGTCACGATGATCACGGGTGACAATCGCCGCACCGCAGAGGCCATCGCCCGTCGCCTCGGCATTGACGAGGTGGTGGCGGAAGTGCTGCCGGACGGCAAGGTGGAAGCCGTCAAAAGGCTTGCCACCGGTGGGCGCCGGGTCGCCTTCGTAGGCGATGGCATCAACGATGCACCGGCGCTTGCGGCAGCCGATGTCGGCCTCGCCATCGGAACGGGCACGGATGTCGCGATTGAGAGCGCCGATGTGGTGCTGATGTCGGGCGATCTGCGCGGTGTGGCCAATGCCATCGCCCTGTCCAAGGCCACGATCCGCAATATCGGCCAGAACCTGTTCTGGGCCTTCGCTTACAACGCCGCGCTCGTTCCCGTGGCGGCCGGAATATTGTATCCTGTCAACGGCGTGTTGCTGTCACCCGTCCTTGCTGCCGGCGCAATGGCACTTTCCAGCGTCTTCGTCCTGACAAACGCGCTGCGCCTGAAAAGTTTCCGTGCGCCGCTCACGGACAGACCCGCGGGCTTGCAGCTCGCAGCAGCGGAATAGAAGGGGACACAATGGCACTCCCCCGGACCATCCACTTGCCGCAGATCGACCGCAGCATCGCGGTGGCGGAGGGCGAGACTGTCCTTCAGGCCGCCCTGGCAGCAGGCATCGCTTACCCGCACGGCTGTCGCATGGGCCGCTGTGGGGCCTGCAAGTCGAGGCTGGTCTCCGGTGAGGTCGACCTTCTCAAGCACACGCCTTTTTCGCTGACTGAGGAAGAGAAAGCAGATGGCCTGACGCTTGCATGCCGAGCCATACCATTAAGCGACGTGGTGATCGGCTGGCTGAATGGCGCTGACGCGCTCTCCGACAGTGATGCAGATCTGTTGTCCACCTCGGAAAGATAGGAGCAGGATCCATGAACATCGGCACAGCCGCTACCGCATCCGGCGTTTCTGCAAAGATGATCAGACATTACGAGACGATCGGCCTGATCAAATCGGCGAGCCGCACCGATTCCGGCTACCGGGTCTATACCGCCAATGATCTGGAAACACTGCGCTTTATAAGGCGCGGCCGCGACCTCGGTTTTTCAATCGAAAAGATAAGGCAGCTCATGACCTTGTGGCGTGATCCCGGCGGCGCCTCCTGCGACGTCAAACGCATCGTCATGGAACACGTCGTCGATCTCGAAGCCAAGATGCAAACGCTTCGCGACATGGCCGATACGCTCCGCCATCTGGCGACCTACTGCCCCGATAATGGCGAGCCGGAGTGTCCGATCATTCAGGATCTGGCGCAATCGGAAGATCCCGATTTCGTCCCGGCGGCGGTGGTGCCGAAACGGTCGGGCATGTTGAAGGGCACGTCCGGCCCGGTAGCGGAACTACAGCGCCTTGCGAAATGAGCGGCCGTTCCAATCGTGGACGTCGTCGATTGCGGTAAAAATGCCAATGCGGTGAAGGAGACCAGCCATGTGGATACAGATATTACAGCGCTTCCTTATCCTGTGCCTGATGTTGGCGATCGTCTCCGTCATCGCGTTTCTTTTGCCCTATATGGCCGGTGGCGATCCGGCCCGTACCATCCTGTTTTCGCGCATGCGTGATACGGCGCTTGATCCACACGCCGTTGAAGCGCTGAGAACCAGCCTCGGGCTCGACCGTCCGCTCTATGTGCAATATTTCGCCTGGCTGTCGAACGCGTTACGCGGTGACCTTGGCTTCTCCTTCACCAGCAGCCAACCCGTCGCCGGTGAGCTTTTGCGTTCCCTCGGCGTGTCGGTGACACTGGCGCTGACGGCGCTGGCAATAGCGGTGGCCGTTGCCCTGCCGCTCGGCACGCTTGCCGCAATGCGTCCCGGCGGAAGGCTGGACAATTTCGCGACGCTGATGATCCAGACCTTCGTCGCCACGCCCGAATACTGGTTCGCGCCCATGTCTGCGCTCGTCTTTGCCCTCTATCTTGGCTGGCTGCCCTCCGCGGGATGGGACAGCTGGCGTTCGCTGGTCCTTCCTGCGCTGACGCTGACCCTGCGACCGCTCGCCTATTTCACGCAGGTGACGCGCGCGGCGATGGCCGAAGTTTTACGCGCCCCTTATATCACGGCGGCGCGCAGCCGCGGGCTGGGCATGCATGGCACGGTCATGCGGCACGGCATCCGCAACGGCTCGCTTCCGGTAGTCACGTTTTTTGCCCTGTGGCTTGCGGGCCTGCTGGGCGGATCGGTGGTGGTGGAGGTGATCTTCGCCATCCCCGGAATGGGTCGGCTTCTCTACGATGCGGTGGTCAACCGCGACATCCCGATGCTGCAGGGCGGCTTCATCTGCATCGTCGCTCTTTCCATCCTGATCAATACCCTGGCCGACAGCTTCTATGTCCTGATCAATCCGGCAATGCGAGGTCGCCATGACCATTAGTCACTTTCCACAGGCTGCCGCCATGACGATGACCGCGCCCAGACGCCCCTCGACACTCAACCGGTTCATGGATTTCATTCGCCGGCGGCACTGGACCTTCTATGCGGGATCGGCGATCTTTCTCGCCATCATCCTGCTGCTTATCATTGCGCCGTGGATTTCGCCTTATAATCCGGCGCAGCAGAACCTTCGCCTGCGGCTGAACGCGCCGAGCGCCGCCCATTGGCTCGGAACGGACCATCTGGGGCGTGATGTGCTCAGCCGTCTGCTCATAGGCGGCCGTTTCACGGTTACCATCGCCGCGATCACCGTCATTCTCTCGGTCGTGATAGGAGCCTTGATCGGCATCGTCAGCGGCCGCAGCCGCGGCATAGTCGATCAGATTTTGATGCGCATCGTGGACCTGCTCATAGCCATACCAGATGTCGTGATCGCGATTTTCCTCGTCGCCATCTTCGGGCCCGGATACGGCACACTGATCGCCTCGCTGACCATCGTTGGCTGGACGCCTTTCGCACGGCTGGCACGGGGACTGACGCTTTCGATCAATTCCCGTGAATATATCCGCGCGGCAGAGGTGCTTGGATGTACGCGGAGCTTCATCATCTTCCGGCATATTATTCCCAACACGATCTGGCCCATTGCCGCTGTCGCGTTCCTGCGGTTCGGCCACAAGCTGATCACGGTGGGCGGACTGTCATTTCTGGGGCTCGGCGTACAACCGCCGGCCGCCGACTGGGCGCTGATGTTGTCCGATGCGCAGGCCTACGCCGAACGCATGCCCGTTCTGGTTATCGCACCGGGTCTGGCGATTTTCCTGGCGGCGCTCAGCGTGACCTGGATCGGCCATGGCCTCAACCTTGAAACCAAGAAAACGAGCGGTCATTGACGCCCGCGAAGGGGCAATGGTCGATTTGACTGCCGTCAAACATAGATGACGCCACGAACAATGAAGGAGAGTAATATCGTCTGAAGCCGCATGAAAATCCGTAAATGCCTCCGATTCAATAAAAATAAGGGGAACTCTTATGAATATCGAAGGACACACGCATGCCAGTACGGCCATGTCTTCCGAATGCGCACCGCTTCTGGAAATTGAGGACCTGCACGTTTCGGTGCCGGCGCAACATGGCCGGAAATTCGTCATCTCCGGGCTGACGCTTTCCGTCAATGCCGGGGAAGTTGTCGCTCTCGTCGGCGAGTCCGGATCCGGCAAGAGCATGACGGCGCTATCGCTGATGCGGCTCCTGCCACAGGGTGCGGAAATCAACTCCGGCCGAATTTCCTTTGCCGGGCGTGATATTCTCGCCCTGTCATCCGCCGAACTCGACGCGTTGCGCGGCGCAGATATCGGTATGCTGTTTCAGCAGCCACAGGCCATGCTGGATCCCACCAGCCGGGTGAGGACGCAGGTTGCCGAACCGCTATGGGTCCATCGCAAGATGAGCCGGCACGCCGCTCTCAATCGGGTCGTCGGCCTTCTGTCCGATGTCGGTATTCCCGATCCGTCTGCACGGGCGCAATGCTTCGCGCACGAACTTTCCGGCGGCATGGCGCAACGTGTCATGATCGCCGCGGCACTTTCGGGCAATCCGCAACTGCTGATCGCCGACGAGCCGACGACAGCGCTCGATGTCACCGTTCAGGCACAGATATTGCGCCTGCTTGATGACGAGCGCCGCAAGCGCCGGCTGGCCACGCTGCTCATCACCCATGATCTTTCGGTTGTTGCCGCATTCGCGGACCGGATCGCGGTCATGTATGCCGGCCGCATCGTGGAGGAAGGGCCCACCCAGGCGATTCTCAAGGCGCCGCAGCATCCCTATACCAAGGCACTCATCAGCTGCTCGCTTCTGACCACTGACGGCGAGGGGCAGTTGTTGACAATCCCCGGCTCCAGTTCGCAGGCCCACGACATGTCCTGCGGCTGCCGGTTTCACCCGCGCTGCTCGCTCGCCAAATCCGCCGGCATGGGCAGCCGCTGCATGGCAGCTGAACCGAATCTGAATGCCCTGCCGGAAGGACGCAAGGCCCGGTGCTGGGCAGTCGGTGACGAGCAGGTCAACCATGATCATGCTGGCCACGCAATGTGCTGAAGGAGGTGACGATGTTATCGCCAACGATGAAACAGGCCACGCCATCGGCCGGCAGCGACAGCCGACCCTATGTGATTGCCAAAAATCTTTGCAAATATTACCCCATATCAGGCTTTGGTCACCGGGTGGTGAAATCCGTTGACGACGTGTCGCTGACGATCGGCGAAGGCGAGGTTCTGGGCCTCGTCGGCGAATCCGGCTGCGGCAAAAGCACCGTCGCCGGATTGATAACGCGGCTGACGAACGCGACGAAAGGCGAGGTCAGCATCGGTAATCATAATATACTGCAAATCCAGGGCGAAGAGCTTCGGCGGATGCGTCGGGTCGTGCAACTGGTGTTTCAGGATCCCTATTCGGCACTCGATCCCCGTATGCGCATCGGGCAAAGCATGGAAGCACCGCTTGCCCAGCACGGCATCGGCTCTCGCGAGGAACGCGCGACGCGGGTTTTCCGGATGCTGGAGGAGGTCGGTCTTGATGCCTCATTTTACGATCGTTATCCCAGCCAGTGTTCCGGCGGGCAACTGCAGCGCGTCGTCATAGGGCGCGCACTTCTTCTCAATCCGAGTTTCCTCGTTTGCGATGAGCCGACATCGGCACTCGACGCCTCCATGCGCACGCAGATACTGAACCTCCTGATGGACATGAAGCGTCGCCACGGTTTGACGGTTCTGATGATTTCCCATGACCTGCGTGTGGTGCGTTATCTGTGCGATCGCATCGCGGTAATGTATCTCGGGCGCGTCGTCGAAATCGCTGACCGTGAAGAGCATTTCCGGGCGCCGAAGCATCCCTACACCAAGGCCCTCATTGCATCGTCGATGCTGGACGAGACGGGGTTGTATGCACCGGAAATGCTCCTGGACGGTGATCTGCCGAGCCCTCTCAATCCTCCCGACGGATGCAAATTCCACACGCGCTGCAAATACGCGACCGCAATATGCGGAGAGGTAGAACCCGTTCTGGAAGGCGTTTCCGGCGAGCATTTCGCGCGTTGCCACCGCTGGCAGGAACTGGGTTGAAGGACGACGCAGCTACAGTTCTCTGGTGCTGTAAAAACAGATGAATTGTGTGTTTGAAGCTTAATATCGGAATAAGATTCCGAGTATAAAACGTAAAATAGATGATATTCGAATGGATAATCGAAAGATATCCATAGGGTATTATTGTTGTAATTTTATGGAATAAGCGAATTTTCGAGAAAATGTAAGAGATGTGAGCGTTGTCATCAAAAATAAAAGGGGAATCTTCTATGATGAAGCACGCACTTTTGGCGACGTGCGCCGTTGTTGTCTCATTCGGGGCACATGCGGCGACAGCCGGAACGATCACCTATGACGATTATACCGGCGTCAAGACCGGCTGGCAGATGGCTTCCGACGATGCCTATCTCGGCTCGCGGGCGGGATGTTTCGAAAGTCTGGTTCGTGTCGGTTATGACGCGACACTGGAGCCTGGCCTTGCCGAATCCTGGACGCAGACCGCGCCGAAGGTCTGGGAATTCAAGCTGCGCAAGGGTGTGAAATTCCAGAATGGTGAGCCGCTCAATGCCGCAGCCGCGGTCAATGCACTCACCAATCTTCTGAAAGCGCCTGTTCCGGCGCGCGCCTTCTCGCCCAAGCTGATCGCCGCTGTTGATGCCGATGGTGACGATATCGTGAAGATCACGACCATCGAGCCATCGGTGCTGCTGCCGGCGCAAATGGGAAGTCCGGCAACGTCGATCCTCGCGCCTTCAGCCTATAAGGATGGCAAGGTCGATCCGATCGGAACCTGCACCGGACCCTTCAAGATTACCAAGGTCGATGCCAACCAGTATATGGAGCTGACCGCAAACCATGACTATTGGGCCGGTATGCCGAAGCTTTCGGGCGGCCGCGTGAACTTCATCCCGGACGCCGATACGCGCGCCACCCAGATAAGAAGCGGTGAAGTGCAGATTTCGCGCATGATCCCGCCCTGGACGGTGAAGACCGTTGAAGCGGCCAAGGGCGTCAAGGTTGCGCCGATCACCGTGCCGCGGATCACCGAAATGCTGCTCAATAATTCAAAGGCGCCTTTCAAGGATATCAAGGTTCGGCAGGCGATCCGGGCTGCCATCGATACCGCCGGTATTGCCGACAGCATCTATGAAGGCGTGGTAAAGCCCGCAACGATGCCCTTCGCACCGGGTGAGCCGTGGGCGCCGCAAGACGTCACACCCGCTTATGACCTGGAGAAGGCAAAGGCTCTGCTGAAAGAGGCCGGAGTTGCTCCCGGCAGCCTGAAGTTGACGCTTCTCGCCTACACGGAAAGAACCGAACTCAAGGATGTTGCCGCTGTTATCCAGGCCCAGTTGCAGGAAATCGGCATCAAGGTCGATGTTCGCGTTGCCGATTACACAGCGATCGAGCCCGATCTCCTGTCCGGCAACTTCGACATGGTTCTTCTGTCGCGCGGTTACGCCACTGACGTTGCAGAGCCGATCGGTTTCCTGAACGCCGACTACACCTGCACAGGCGGTTACAACATCTCGCATTATTGCAGCGAAGAGACGGACAAGCTGATCAAATCGGCCTATGCGGTGGCCGAGCCGGCCAAGCGTTACGCCATCTATGCCGAGGCGGCGAAGAGGGTTTACGATGAAGCGGTCACCGTCTACCTCATCCACGAGACGGCTTTCGATGCCTATTCGGACAAGGTCGAGAACTTCAAGCCGCATCCGATCAACTACTTCATCATGACCAAGGATCTGGCGGTGAAATAAGCCAATGTGACGTTGCTGACGAGGTGTGGCCCGGTTCGCAAGAGCCGGGTCTCTTTTATGAGAAGGCCCCTGAACCTCTCCGCCGTCATTGCGGCCCTGTGCCGGAACGACGGAGGAGGGCGGATTCGTTTCATTAAGCTGGGAAAACCTCCTCCGTCACCCTTGATTGAAAGGGAGAGGGCGTTTGCCGTCCGGGAGGAGAGAGGGATGGATGCCGTCCAAACCCGTCACACAATTCAGCGCGAAGCGGGGCAGCAGTGCGATCCGGCGGCGGCTGTATGAAAGCGCCGCCGTATCTCGTCTGATCAGGCGCGTGCTTCCGGCGTGTACCCAGCCGCGGTGATGATTTCTGCGATACGTGCCGCATCGGAGATGCCGCCAACCACGACTGTGCGGCTTGCCGGATCGGCATGTACGGCAGCGCCGGGAACGGTCTTCTCGATCGCACCCTTGATCACACCGGCGCAGTGCCCGCAGGTCATGTCTTCAACGTGGAAAGAAAGGTCGGCATTGACAGGTGCGGCAGTGGTTTCCGGGTGATGCTGGTGAGCGGTGCACATAGGCGGTTCTCCGTGATTGGGAATTCGTAACAGGGAGAGCCTGGACTATTCCAACGTGGGAAGGTCAAGCGCTTTATTCGCCCAAAGCCAGTGATTTCAGCTCTTCCAAAAAATCGGCATCAGCAGCACCAGAACCGTCAGGATTTCCAGACGCCCCAGCAGCATAAGGATCGACAGGAGATAGAGCGCCGGTTCGCTTATCGTGGAGAAATTGCCTGCCGGGCCGATGATCGGGCCGATGCCGGGGCCGACATTGGCAAGCGAGGTCGCCACAGCCGAGGTGGCGGTGAGGAAATCATAGCCCATCAGGCTCATGGCCAGACTGCCGGCAATCCAAAGTGCGATGAAACAGCTGATGAAGAGAAAGATGGTGCGGATGGTTTCCGGATCGACCACCTGCTGGCCGTAGCGCACGGAATAGACGGCGTTCGGATAGATCAGCTTCTTGAGCCCGGCCCGCGCCACGTTGAAGATGATCAGAAAACGATAGGCCTTGATGCCGCCGGCCGTCGAGCCCGAGCAGCCGCCCATGAAAGTGGCGAAAAAGGCGACGACGACGACGAAGGGCCCCCACAGCGTGTAGTCATCGCTGGCAAAGCCGCCGGTCGACAGGATGGAGGTCATGTTGAAGAAGGAGTGGCTGAGCGCATCATCCAGCGGCACGCCGTTCCTGAAATGGTGGTAGACACCAACGGCAACCGAGATCGCACAGAGGTAGCCGAGGAAGACGGCGATCTGCGGGTCGCGCAGCGTCTCCAGCCGGCGCCGCACGGCGAGCAGGATCATGACCGAGAACGGCAGGCTGCCGAAGATGAGGAAGATGGTGGCGATCCACAGCAGGGCCGTATTGTTGAAATAGGCGAAGGACGCGTCATGGGTGGAGAAGCCGCCCGTCGCAACCGTCGACATGGCATGGTTCAGCGCATCGAAATGCGACATGCCGGCAAAATCATAAGCGATGGTACAGGCGAGCGTCATGACGATGTAGATCGCCACGAAAGCCCGGGTGAAGCTTGCCAGCCGGGCGAAGGGGCGGTCGTTGCCGGTGTCGGAGGATTCCATGCGGAAGAAGGTCATGCCGCCGACGCGCAGCAGCGGCAGGATGAAGAGGCCGAGTGCGACAATACCGATGCCGCCGAGCCAGCACAGTAGCGACCGCCACAGGAGAATACCCTGCGGCGCATTGTCGAGACCCGAAATGGCGGTGGATCCGGTCGTCGTGATGGCTGAGACGGACTCGAAAAGCGCCTGGCCCGGCGTCAGGTTGAGTTCGGACAGATAAAGCGGCACTGCACCGACGATGGAAAACACCAGCCAGAGCAGGTTGACGAGCAAAAAGCCGAAACGCTTGTTGAACGAAGCGATCGGCCCGCGCGTGGCGAGCGCGCAGGCAAGCGCGAACCCGCCACACATGAAGCCGGAAAGCGCGAACACCATCCAGTCGTCATTGCCGTAATAAAGATCCGTCAGTGCGGGCAGGAACATGGCCGTGGCGAGATAGAGCCCGAAGATGGACGCTACATATATGACCGAGCGCAGAAGGTTACTGTTCAAGAAATGAAACCCGGAGTTCGTGGCCGCGCTGAAATGAGTCTTTGTCTCGGACGCCTTCCTATGGCATAGCGGGTGCCATTATGAATTTCAATGGATTGACTATCGTGGACAAGCAGCTTGTGGAAGCAGCGCGGCGGGAAGTGCGGGAAATATTCCCGGAAACGCCGCTGCAGTTGAATGAACATCTCAGCCGTCGGTATGGCGCGTCGATTTGGCTGAAGCGTGAGGATCTGTCCCCGGTTCGTTCCTACAAGATTAGAGGCGCATTCAATTTTCTTCGCAAGGCGGTGGCCAAGGCCGGCAAGGGCAAGATTTTCGTCTGTGCTTCGGCTGGAAACCACGCCCAGGGCTTTGCTTTCGCCTGCCGCCATTTCGGCGTTCATGGCGTTGTTTTCATGCCGGTGACCACACCGCAGCAGAAGATCGAAAAGACCCGCATCTTCGGCGGCGAGTTCATCTCCATCCGTCTGGTGGGCGATATATTCGACCAGTGTTACGCTGCTGCCCGCCAGCACGTGCAGGACAATGACGGCTACATGGTGCCGCCGTTCGACCATGAGGATATCATCGAGGGCCAGGCGACGGTTGCCGCCGAGATCATGGACCAGCTCCCGGATGGCACTAAGCCTGACATCGTCGTGATGCCTGTCGGCGGTGGCGGTCTTTCGGCTGGCCTGTCCGGATTTTTGGCCGGGACGGTCCGCAAGGAAAACTTCGTGTTCTGCGAGCCGGAAGGCGCACCGAGCCTGAAGAAAAGCCTCGAACGTGGCGAACCGGTGACGCTGAACAAGATCGATAATTTTGTCGATGGCGCCGCCGTCGCCCGCATCGGCGACCTCAACTTCAAGGCGCTGAAGGATTTCCCGGCCGATCAGGTCCAGCTCATCCCGGAAAATGCCATCTGCGTGACGATCATCGAGATGCTGAATCTCGAAGGCGTGGTGCTGGAGCCCGCAGGCGCGCTCTCGATCGCCGCGCTAGAAAAGCTCGGCCGCGAAAAGCTGGAAGGCAAAACGGTCGTCGCCGTGGTTTCCGGCGGCAATTTCGATTTCGAGCGCCTGCCGGATGTGAAGGAGCGCGCCATGCGTTACACGGGCGTGAAGAAATACTTCATCCTGCGCCTGCCGCAGCGTCCCGGTGCGCTTCGTGATTTCCTCAACCTGCTTGGCCCGGATGATGATATCGCCCGTTTCGAATATCTGAAGAAATCGGCCCGCAACTTCGGCTCGATCCTTATCGGCATCGAAACCAGCGCGAAGGAGAACTTCGCCGGCCTGCTGGAGCGCTTCGAAGCGGCCGGTCTCGGTTATGAGGACATCACCGAAAATGACATCCTGTCAAACCTGATCATCTGATCGGAAGAGGCAGGGAAGGGCGGGTGTCATCCGCCCTTCAAACGTGACACGAATTGAGGGAGTGCAAGCCATGGCATCGTTTTTTTCCAAAATCCTCTCGGCCTTCGGCTCCGGCCAGCCGTCTTCCGACGCCCCGCAGAAGACGGCGCAGGCAGAACCGCATGCGCATGGCGACTATCTGATCTATGCGACCCCGATAAAGGAAGGTGGCCAGTTCCGCCTGGCTGGCCGTATTGAAAAAAAGGCCGGTGACGAGGTGCTGGTGCATGAATTCGTGCGGGCCGACGTCTTCACCAGCCTCGATGATGCGGTGGAGTTCACCATCCGCAAGGCGAAGCTGATTATCGATCAGAACGGCTCATCTCTCTTCCCAGGAAAATGATGACGGCTGCATTGAGTGCCTGAACGCTACGGCCTTCAGGGACGGGCAGTATTTCTGTGCTTTGTTATCTGAATCAGGTGCGTGGCCTACGTGGCAAAGAATAACGGCCGGGACAGGGTCCACGGCCGTTACGGAACGGAGCTCGGTCAATACCCGGCAGTCATGCCGGGATTGCCTTTGAATGAATGCCTCAGGCGGCCTGTGCCAGTTCTTCCACCTTGGCTTCGGCAGCCGCTACAGCCTTCTCGACGGCTTCGGGGCCGAAAGCCAGACCCTCGACGTAGATCACTTCCACATCGGTCATGCCCATGAAGCCGAGAACGGTCTTCAGATAGGGAACGGCATGGTTCATCGAAACGGCCGGGCCTTCGGAGTAAACGCCGGCAGCCGCCAGGACGATGTACACCTTCTTGCCAGTGGCGAGACCGACCGGGCCGGTTTCGGTGTATTTGAAGGTCTGGCCAGCGCGGGCGACGTTGTCGATCCACGACTTCAGGCCGGAATAGATGTTGAAGTTGATGAGGCCGGTGCCGATGACGACGGTGTCGGCGGCCAGAAGCTCTGCAACGAGCTTGTCGGAATAATCGGCTGCAACCGCTTCTTCAGCCGTGCGCTGATCGGGTGCCTTGCGGATTGCGGCTGTCTTGACGGTGTCGAGATGCGGGATCGGGTCAGCTGCGAGATCGCGGTGGACAAGGGTGTTGGAAGCCGACTTGGCCTTCAGCTTGCTGGCGAGCTCACCGGCGAACTTGTTCGAAACCGATTCGTCGCCGCGCGGGCTGGAGGTGATGAGAAGAATGTTGGACATGGTCTTTTCCTTGCATATGCGATGAATTGACGGGCGCCTTGGGAGGGCGGGAGAGCACGATGCCCTGCCTTTGCGCTCTATATGAAAAATTACTGCCATCAAGAAAACTGTGATAATGTGGAAGCAATCTATCGATGAAATGGATGGGACATGGACGCGAACCCAACGCTCGATCAATTGCAGGTATTCTTGACGGTTGCCGAGACCGGCAGTTTTTCCGCCGCATCGCGGGCGCTCAATCGTGCGCAGTCGGTGGTCAGTTACACCATCGCCAATCTCGAAGCGCAGCTTGAGGTTACGCTTTTCGAGCGCAACGGGGTGCGCCAGCCGAAGCTGACGGACGAAGGGCGCGCCATGCTGGAGGATGCAAGGCGCATCGTCGCTGGCCTGCAGGAAATGCGTGCCCGCGCCAAGGGGCTGAAACAGGGGCTGGAAGCGGAACTTTCTGTAGCTATCAGCACCATGGTGCCGGCGGAGGCTGTGGTGGCTGTGCTGCGGGATTTTCGCACGCAGTTCCCAACCGTAGCCCTCAGCCTCAATGTTGGCGAGCTGGGCATGGTCATGGACATGGTGCTCTCCCGCAAGGCAGGCATCGGCATTGGTGGGGCGATGCTGCGCCAGGATGATGAGCTCGTCGTCGAAAAGGTGGGCCATTCCTTCATGCTGCCGGTCGTCGCGTCGGATCACCCGCTGGCGCAGATCGAACGCCCGCTGGTTCTCGCCGACGTGCGCGAGGAGGTTCAGCTTGTCGTCACCGATGCCTCCGGCCTGACCAAGGGCCGCGATTTCAATGTTCTCTCCTACAAGACATGGCGGGTCAGCGACATCGCCACCAAATACCAGCTTATCAAGGGCGGTCTCGGCTGGGGCGGTCTGCCCGCATCGATCGTCCGCAACGATCTTACCAATGGCAGCCTCAAGGCGCTCGAACTCGAGGCCTATGAGCAGGGGGAATATCCGCTGTTTGCACTGCGACGGGTGGATTCGCCTGCGGGCCCGGCGGGGCAATGGCTCGCCGAGGCTTTTCAGCAGCGCCTGTCCGCCTGCCCGAATCATAAGGATTTCAATGGTATGCTTGCTGCCAGCAAACAGAGGTCCATTGCTGTCGCCGCTGAGTGATATTGGCTAATTATATGTGGACCGGCCGGGCCTGCTTCTTCGCCCCGGCTGGGAGAGGAAACGCGCGGCAACCTAGGCGCTATGCCGCAGAGGCCAATTGACGTGGGCGGATCGCCTGCCTATACCTAATCACGGTCTGCAGTTCACCGAGGCATCGCCGTCCCGCATGGGAAGCTAAACCTGCATATTTATGGTTTGACAGCACTTATCCCGTGCCTTGTCGGAAGCCGGCGATCAGCGACACCTTTTCGGAATGGCACTTGAGGGTAAGTCATGCCACGTTCGATCCTTTCCATTGATATCGCCGATCTCTCGACATTTGCCAAATCCGTGCGCGAGCAGATCGGCAGGCTGGACCGCCAGCCGAGCCATGTGGAGATGCTCAATCTTCTGAGCCGGGCCGCCGGTTTTCGAAATTTCCAGCATCTGCGCGCTGACTGCATCTCTTCCGCCGAAAGCGCAACCGCTCAGCCTGAGCTGCTGCCAGCCGTCAATGGGGGCAGGGTGCTGAAGACCGTTCGTGTCTTTGATGCCGCCGGCCGGCTGATGCAATGGCCGGCCCGCCGGTCGCATCAGGAACTGTGCCTCTGGTATCTCTGGGCAAAAATTCCCGCCGGGCAGAGTTTTTCCGAGCGGGAATTCAGCAGCTTTCTGGATAGCCTGCACCTGTTCGGGGATGCGGCCATGCTGAGGCGCGACATGGTTGGCCTGAGACTCATCCGCCGTAACCGTGACGGCAGCGACTATCGGCGTATCGAACAGAAGCCGCCGCAGGAACTGCCGATGCTGTTACGCGCGTTGGCTGGGCGCGACTAGGAAAATACCTCCCGGCGACAGGTCGCCGGGAGGGCACGGTCGTTAAAGAATCAGGCGGAACTTCGCGAAACCTTCCGCGCCGTCGCCGGCATCCTCGATCCTGGCGCCCTTGATGTCGGCTGCGTAATGGCGTCCCTTGGGCCCGGTCTCGAAGACGGCGGTGGTGTTTTCCACCGGTGCAAAGGACCAGTTGGCATCCGCGGACGGGTTGATGGTGCCCTGATCGATGATATAGCGCACGATCACGTCGCGGTTTGTATCGGGCGCGACGAAGATCACCTTGTCGCCGGCGATATCGGGGAATTTGCCGCCGCCGCTTGCACGGTAATTATTGGTCGCAACCACGAATTTCTGTTCGGGATCGATCGGCTTGCCATTGAACTGCAGATTGACGATGCGGTTGCTGTCCGGGTTGACCGCCTTGCCGTCCTTGTCAAATTTCGCCGGTTTGGAAATGTCGATCTGATAAGTCACGCCATCGATCACGTCGAAATTATAGGACGGGAAGTCTGGGTTGAGCAGTGGCGCATCCTTGGCACCGGCCTCAACCGTATTGAACATGCCGGCGGACATTTCCAGCCAGTTCTTCACCTGCGCCCCGTTGATCAGCACTGCCTGCACCGTGTTGGGATAAAGATAGAGATCGGCGACGTTCTTGATGGCGATGTCACCGGCGGGGACATCGGTGTAATAATCCGCGCCGCCACGACCGCCCGATTTGAACGGTGCTGCTGCCGAAAGCACGGGCAGATCCTTATACTGCCCTTCCTTCAGCATGTCCTTGATGTACCAGGTCTGGGCGTTGGAGACGATCTGCACGGACGGATCGTCTGCCACCAGCGCGAAATAGGAATAGAGCGGCGCGGATGTCTTGCCGACCGGGCGGCGCACATAGGCAAGGGCCGCTTCATGATCCACCTTGGCTGCGGCGAGAACCTCCGGCTTGTCGGTATAGTCAGCAACGACCTTGCGATTTTCATCGCGATGGTAGATCGGGCGGGCTTCTGAGGTGAAGTCGACGATCTTCCAGCTCTTGCCATCCTTTTCAAGCAGCAGGTCGATAAGGCCCATATGTGAGCCCCAGAAGCCGGCCATGACCGCCGGCTTGCCCATCAGCGTACCCTTGACCGCATCCGCACCCTCGATGCCGTCCCAAGTCTTCGGACCGGGGAAAACGAGGTGCTGGTGGCCGGTGAAGATCGCATCAATGCCTTCAACGGCTGCGAGATATAGCGATGCGTTTTCCATGCGCTCGGTCTGGCCCTTGCCGTCAATGCCGGAATGGGAAAGGGCGATGATGATATCCGCGCCTTCCTCCTTCATGACAGGCACCCAGGCTTTCGCCGCCTCGACGATGTCACGCGTCTGCGCCTTGCCCTCGAGATTCTTGGAGTCCCACATCATGATCTGAGGCGGCACGAAACCGATGATGCCGACCTTGACCGGGCTGGTGACGCCGCCGCCATCGCGGATCTGTTTTTCCAGAATGACATAGGGCTTGAAGAACAGCTCGTCGTTCTTCGGATCGGAAGCCAGCTGCCCCTTGGTGAGGTTGGCGCACACATAGGGGAAACCGGCGCCCGCAAGCGTGTTCGACATATAGTCGAGGCCATAGTTGAATTCATGGTTGCCGAGCGTGCCGCAATCGTAACCCAACACGTTCATGGCATTGATGACAGGGTGCTTGTCGCCGGCCTTCATGCCGCGCTCATAGGCGATATAGTCGCCGAGCGGGTTGCCCTGCAGGAAGTCGCCGTTATCCACCAGCATCGAGTTCCCGGCTTCGGCGCGGATGGTGTCTATGATCGAGGCGGTGCGCGCCAGACCCATCGTGTCGTTCGGCTTGTCGGCGTAATAATCATAGGGAAAGACATGAACATGGATGTCGGTCGTTTCCATGATGCGCAGATGCGCCTGGTTGGCCGCCGCACGCGCAGCAAAAGGGTGCAACATCACGAGCGCCGAAGTGGCTGCAATGCCACCCAGAAGCGAGCGCCGGGTAATGGGGTGGAGGGCGAGAAGCGACGACATGGGAACTCCTTCGGATGAAGCTTGCTCTGTCTTTAAAAACGACAGGGTAGAAGCAATCGCAGAGGAGTCCATCACCAAAATGACAGGCCCATGACAGATGGGCCGGTTTTCAACCGTTTGATAAATTTTTTGTCAGTAACGTGCGGCGCAGGTTCCGCCGCACTGGAAAATGCGCGTCATTTGTTCCGCGCATTGTAATGCTCCGGATCAGCGGGCCAGTGTCGGTTTCACGTCTTCGTGGAAGAAACGGAAGTAGGAAGAGAGCTGCGCCAGCGTGTTGGTGGAAAGCTTGAGCTGCAGGCCAAGACGGTTCATGTGCTGCCACTGCACGACGCCCTCGATGAAGCCCAGATCCTCACTCTGCACCTTGACCCGGCTACCCTTGGCGGCAGCGAAAGGCCCGTCCAGCTCGAGCGCCATTCCGGTTGCCGACAGATCGACGACACGTCCTCTGGTCGACTGGCTGAAATAATGCACAGTCGCAAAGATCCTTGTCTTGCTGCGAGGCGCGGTCCGGGTCGCCATATTGAGGTTGTTTGTCATTTTGCTACTCAAATCAATTG
Organism: Agrobacterium sp. FDAARGOS_525; assembly: GCF_003938925.1. NCBI lineage: Bacteria > Pseudomonadati > Pseudomonadota > Alphaproteobacteria > Hyphomicrobiales > Rhizobiaceae > Agrobacterium > Agrobacterium sp. FDAARGOS_525. The sequence continues at coordinate 2,320,694 of NZ_RKIU01000003.1, forward strand.
TTTCCGATGGGTGCAGATTAACCTGTAAAAGTTTGAAACCCGTTTAGCCGTTCGGTTAAAATTCTAGACAATGCTGTGATTATGCTTTGGCGATACGGCATTGGTAACAATTGTTTCGTGCGGAACGGACGTGGACATAGGCGACGTCTTCGCGCCCCAGAAGTGCCCGCGCCCGCGAGACGATCTCGCCGGTGGCCGTTACCGCACCCGTGCCATAGACAATACGGTCATCGTCGCCATATCCGCGCACGATATAGTCGGGGCTGTCCAGCATCGGCGGAAGGAGATCTGTCAGTGGATAACGATCGCAGGCTTCGGCATGCAGGAAGACCGGCCCCGTCTCGGCGTAGGGCTGCAGCGAGGGAAACGGCCGGTAGGCGAGTACGAGCATGACTTCACCCGCGCCGATCTGGTCGAGGCAGTGGCGACACGGCATGCCGCCGGGAGACACGGCTGTTTCCGGTCGATTGCCATAGGCATCGGCGGCGCCCGCGCGGAAATCCTCGGCGTCCTTAGCCGGCATTGCGGTGAAAACGATATTGGTCATGGCGGCCTCTTCTGGCTGGGATCGGCGTTGCTTCTTTGCAGCTATGGTCCCGAAACGCGCTGCTATCCACCCGATTCTTGACAGCTGATGCAACCAGCCCATTGCGTGACTCGTTAGGTTCGGGAATCAGTGACGCTCCTCGTTCCCGGAAGGTCTGATTTTATGTTCCGTCGTTTTCTGGCCGCCGTTCCGCTGGCTTTCGTATCGTTGACGGCTCCGATTGATGCTGAGGCGCAGGTCGCCTCCGGTCTCGACGGCCTGTCCGACGATCAGCTCCAGCAGGCGGTCAATTTCGTCATCGGCAACGCGATTTTTTCGCTCTACCATGAGGGCGCGCGCATGCTGATCTCGGATTTCGGCACGGCGGACACGGGAAGTGTACAGGCCCCGGCCGACCAACTGGCAGGAACGCTGATCCTGCAGGCCAATGAAGAATGGCTTGACACCGCGCTCGTGAACGCCACCGACAGCTGGTATCTCGCACGTGAGGCGGAGACGCTTCCTGAGCACGAAGCCCCTGTCTTCTCCGCGTTGGTGCCCGACAGGAGCCGCGACCGCAACATGGCCTGCCTGATGGTGGGCCGCGACAAGGACGGTTATGGCGATCTCGCCGCCATGATGGGGCTTCCCAATGCCGAATTTGACAAATGCGCCGCGGCCTATCCGGCGGTCGCTTCGGCCTGGGAGAATTTTCTCGCGCCCCACCGTAGTCAGACGCCTTCCAGGTTCTCCGTCAGCTACGTGCCGTCGCGCGATCCGGAACTTGAACCCTATGCCATCATGATCAAGGAATCGAAGGTCCTCGATCTCATCAGCCGCAGCTTTGGCGGTTATGGCCTGAAAGGGGACGTGAAGCTGACGGCCAAGTCCTGCGGTCGCCCGGATGTCTACTGGTCGGCGGAAAAGCGCGAGATCACCTATTGTTATGAACTCGGCAAGTTCCAGGCGGAACTCATTGCCGATCATCTATTGAACACGGTCACCGAAGACAAGGGCGCAGCCGGCGGGCAGATCCCGACTGCCGCGGTTAATCTGGAACGGGAAATCTGAGGCCAGGGTTGCAGTCGCGGATAGCCTGGCCTCCTCATGATGGAGGAGAGTGCCGTGCCGAAGGTTGTCGTTCGCAATTTCGCCATCTCGCTTGACGGATATGGGGCAGGACCAGATCAAAGTCTGCAGAACCCGCTGGGTGTGAAGGGTGAAGAGTTGCACCAATGGGCCTTCAAGACCCGCACCTTTCACCGCATGTTCGGTAAAGACGGCGGCTCGACCGGCACCGACGAGGATTTTTCCGAAAAGAGCTTTGAAAATATCGGAGCATGGATTTTAGGCCGCAACATGTTCGGGCCGGTGCGCGGCGCGTGGCCGGATGAAAACTGGAAAGGTTGGTGGGGCGACGAGCCGCCTTATCATGTTCCAGTCTTCGTCCTGACGCATCACGCGCGACCGTCCTTCACGATGCAGGGCGGTACTGTCTTCCATTTCGTGACCGACGGCATCGAGGCGGCGCTCGACATGGCGCTGGCGGCGGCAAATGGCAGGGATGTCCGCATCGGCGGCGGGGTTTCCACTATCCGGCAATATGTGACGGCGCGCCTGATAGATGAGATGCATCTGGCGCTGGCGCCGGTTTTTCTCGGGCGCGGCGAGCAATTATTCGAAGGCATGGATTTGCCGCCCTCGGTTACCGCTGCACGGGAGCGGTGGCGGGCGAGGGCGCGACACATCTAATTATCGACAAAGCGTGAGGGCCGCGTCCCTTTTTACCATCCCTCCCGTGAACGACACGGGATGATAAGGCGCGTAAACCGCTACCCCTCAATTGCGTAGCGATATCTCCAGGAGCTCCGTATCGGCCAACGGCTCCACCCAGGCCTCATAGGTGCCCACGGGCGAAAAGCCCATCATCTGGTAGAGCTGCAAGGCGCGCGGATGGTCGAGCGTGTTGGTCGTCACCGTCACCCGCTGCGGATTGTCCTGCCAGGCGGCGTAAAGCGCCTGCAACAGGAACCACTTGCCGACACCAGCGCCGATCGCTTCTTCGAGCAGCCCGAAATAAGAAATCTCTGTCACCTCGTCGCTTGTCTTGTTCAGCTCGAAGAAACCGGCGGGTGCACCGTTCATATAAAGAACCGTAACGCTGTTTTTCGGATCGCGTAGGATGGCGGAAAGTTCAGCATCGCTCATGCGCATGCGCTTTTGCCAATGCCATCGCTTTCCAACCCGCCAGTACAGATAGCGGTAAAAGTGCAGGGGAATATTGTTGACCCGCATCAGCGCCGTCTGGATGTTGACGGGGATCGGCAGGCTGACCTTCGGCGGTGCCGTCATTTCGAGCTGCGTCACGTGCGCCTTCAATGGGCCGTGCGACAGCGTGGGGATCGCATCCGCCGGACCGGTAACCACCGGCGTGTCCTGTAATCCGCCCCATTCCGACCATGAGCCGTCATAGAGAGAATTGTCCTGATGACCGAGCGATTCCAGCGCCAGGGTAATGACGGCCGCCGTCACACCCGAACCGCAGCTCGTCACGACGGGCTTCGTAAGATCGATGCCGGCATCGGTCACCATTTTGCGGATTGCCGTAAGGTCCTTGAAGTGGCCGTTTTCGGAAAAGGCTGTCGCCGGCAGGCTGCGTGCACCGGGCATATGGCCCGAACGCATGCCCGCACGCGGCTCGGCTTCCTCGCCGGTAAAGCGGCCGGCACCGCGGGCATCTGCAATCTGCTTTTCGCCGCTGTCGACAATACCGCGCATGGTGCCAAGCGAGGTCACACGTTTTTCGTTGAAATCGGGTGTGAAGGTTGTGGGCTTAATTTCCGGCGCGCCGGTTTCCAGCGGCCGGCCTTCGCGCTTCCAGCCGTCCAGGCCGCCATCCAGCACATAGGCCTTGCGCACGCCCATTACCCGCAGCATCCACCAGACGCGGGGTGCGGAAAAGAAGCCCGGACCATCATAGACCACGATCGTATCGGTCTCGCTGAGGCCGAGCGCGCCGGCCTGTTCCGCGAAAAATTCAGGCGAGGGCAGGGAGTGCGGCAGGCCGGTCGTGTGATCGGCGATTTTATCCTGATCGAAGAACACGGCGCCAGGAAGGTGACCTGCCGCATATTCTTCTGCGCCGTTGCGCTTATGCGCCGGCAGATACCAGGAGGCATCGACGATGCGAAACCCGGGCGTGCCGAGCTGTTTCTCAACCCAGTCCGCCGAAACGACGAAACGGCTCTTATCCGTGCTCACGATGTCTCTCCCGATCTCAGGCAACAGCTTCAGGCGCGCCGAAACGAATGCGGAACCGCCTGTTCTCCTTGCCCTTCTTTTCTATCTTGGCAATGTGAATATCGCCTACTTCCTGCGTTTCGGATACATGGGTGCCGCCGCAGGGCTGGCTGTCTATGCTGGAATTTTCGCCGATGCAGACGAGGCTGACCCGACCGAGCCCCATTGGCGGGCGCACGTTCTTGGATTTGACGATGCCGGGATTGGCCTGAAGCTCCTCGTCCGTGATCCATTGCAGGAAAACGGGATGATTGGCTCTCACCAGTTCCATCAGCCTGGCGGTTACGTCGTCTTTGTCAATGGTCTCCGACATGTCGAAATCGACACGCGACTCGTCCTCACCAACGGCTGCTCCCGTGATCGGCCATTGGCAGACGACGGAGAGCAGATGGCAGGCCGTGTGCATGCGCATCAACTTGTAACGACGCGGCCAGTCCACATGCAGCGTCAGCTTTTCCCCGACTTCAGGAGACGGCTGATCCTCAAGCGGGACATGGATGATGACGCTCTTGTCGGCGCCATGCTTTGTAATGCCGACCGCGATGCGCGAACCATCAGCGCGCTCGAGAAAGCCGGTATCGCCAGGCTGGCCGCCCGAGGTGGCGTAAAAACAGGTCTGGTCGAACTCGATGCCGCCGTCCTCATGCACCGCCGTGACGATCGCTTCTGCGGTGGAAAGATAAAAATCGTCACGGAACAGGGCATTCACAGGCATTTCGGCATGTCCTCAAACGGTTTCGTACGGAACCGAAATATCGGTTTTCGTCGCCAGCCACTGCGGAACGGGAAGGCCCTTGGACCGCAGGAACTCTGGATTGAAGAGCTTCGACTGATAACGATTGCCGTAGTCGCAAAGTATCGTCACGATTGTATGCCCCGGACCAAGCTCACGGGCAAGCCGGATTGCGCCGGCGATATTGATGCCGGTGGAGCCGCCGAGGCACAGGCCTTCCTTCGTTACCAGATCGAAAAGGATGGGCAACGCTTCCGCATCCGGAATGCGATAGGAGAAATCCGGTGTGAAACCCTCGAGATTGGCGGTGATGCGCCCTTGCCCGATGCCTTCCGTGATGGAGGTGCCTTCCGATTTCAGGACGCCATTCTTATAGAATTCGTAGAGGGCCGCTCCCTCGGGATCGGCAAGGCCGATCTTGATGTCGGGATTGAAATCGCGAAGGCCGTCCGCCACACCCGCCAGCGTTCCGCCGGAGCCGACCGCGCAGATGAAACCGTCGACCTTGCCATCCGTCTGGTCCCATATTTCGGGAGCAGTGGTCTCGATATGAGCCTGTCTGTTGGCGATATTGTCGAACTGGTTAGCCCAGATCGCGCCGTTCTCATCCGTCGCCGCAAGCTGTCTCGCTAGCCGGCCGGAGACTTTCACGTAATTGTTCGGGTTGGAGTAGGGAGCTGCCGGGACTTCGACCAGCTTTGCGCCGAGAAGCTTCAGCGCGTCCTTCTTTTCCTGGCTCTGCGTTTCGGGAATGACGATGACCGTCCTGTAACCGAGCGCATTGGCGACCAGCGAAAGGCCGATGCCGGTATTGCCCGCCGTGCCTTCCACGATGGTGCCGCCCCGGCGCAATTGTCCGCGCCTTTCGGCGTCGCGGATGATGTAGAGCGCGGCGCGATCCTTTACGGACTGGCCAGGATTAAGGAATTCCGCCTTGCCGAGGATTTCGCACCCCGTCGCTTCAGAAGCAGCTTTCAGACGGATGAGCGGCGTATTGCCGATGGCACTGAGCGCAGAGGGGTGAATGGTCATGATTGAGCCTTCTTGTCTGAGCGGAAATTAGGTGCCGTTATGTCCCGTTACAACCGCTTCAAGGCAAGAAATTATCTTCCCGGCTTCGGCTTCGCCACGCAAAATTTTGCCGATACCCAGTTTTATGTCTTCTTCTTCACTCTGGCATAGGCAGCAAGTGCTCTCTCCCGCGCCCTGCCATGGTCAACAATGGGGTTCGGGTAGGTTTCCCCGAGCGTGATGCCCGCTTTGGTCAGCACCTCTTTCGGGGCCTCGAATGGTTTGTGAATATATTTGCGCTCCAGCCTTGCAAGCTCCGGTACGAAACGGCGGACATAATCGCCGTCCCCATCGAATTTTTCGCCTTGCAGGATAGGGTTGAAGATGCGGAAAAATGGCGAGGCATCTGCTCCCGAACCCGCCACCCACTGCCAGTTGGCGGCATTGGAGGCCGGATCGGCGTCCACGAGCGTATCGCGGAACCATTTCTCACCCTTGCGCCAATCGATCAGCAGATGCTTGATGAGGAAGGACGCCACGATCATGCGGACGCGGTTATGCATCGTGCCGTGGCGCCATAGTTGCCGCATCCCGGCATCCACGATCGGATAGCCGGTCATGCCGCGCGTCCAGGCCGTGAAGGACTTGTCATCGTCCCGCCAGCTGAAGGCGTCGAAACTGTCGTTCCAGTTCTTTTCGTCCAGCTCGGGAAAATGAAACAGGAGGTGATAGCAGAATTCCCGCCAGACGATTTCCTTGCGAAAACGGCTGATATCGTTTGAGGCGATGTGGCGGGAAAGTCCCTTCGTCGCATGCCAGACGGTGGCGGGTGAGATTTCTCCTAATGCGAGGTGCGGTGAAAGCCGGGAAGTCGCGTCCTTCGCCGGCAGGTCGCGGCCCTCTTCATAACCTTTCAGTGCGCCGTCAATGAAATCGGAGAGCTTCTCTCGCGCCCCGTCTTCGCCAGGCGTCCAGATATCGCTAAACTCCCTTGCCCAGTCAGGCCTTTTGGGCAGCAGCTGCCATTCGTCGAGCGTTTCCGATCTTGGCCAGTTCCTGGGCGCGTTGAGTCTGTCTGGCGCATCCGCAGGCGCGTGGGGCTCTTCGCCGCCCTCCAGGGCGCGCCAGAACGGTGTATAGACCCGGTAGGGACCACCGGATTTGGTCTGCAGCTTCGATGGCTCATGCAGCAGATGTCCGGAAAAGCTCCGTACCGTCAGGCCTTCATCCCGGAGCGCGCGTTTTAAGGTCTTGTCGGTCGAAATACCTTCAGGATCATAGCGGCGGTTCCAGAATACGGTGTCTGCGCCGGTTTCCGCGATCAGCCTGCGCAAAACCTCCCCGGCGTCGCCGCTGGCGAGCACGAGGCGGCTGCCTGTTTTCTTGAGCGCGGCATGAAGCGCAGTGAGCGAGTGGTGAAGCCACCATTCCTGCGCACGCCCCAGCGCGCCGCAACATTTTTCCCTGATATAGACGGGGATGACGGGACCTTTATGGTCGGCCGCCGCAAGCAAAGCGAGGTTGTCCGAAAGGCGCAGGTCCTTGCGGAACCACACGATGACGGGAGAGGCTTTTGTCTGCATGGGAGGGCCCGGTTCACTTCCGTTTGAACGAGTGTTGAAACGCTTTGTTCCGCAAATCGGCTAGAATGGAAAGATGGGGCACATGGTTTCTCGAGGGTTATTTTTTCGCTCTTGAAACCGCAGGTGAAGGGAACCAACTGGAGGAGCCGGCGTTTGTCGCGGGTTAATAGAGCATGGAAGTGCAATCAATGTTGCTGAATGACGTTAAGTGGGAAAAGCCCGTTACCATCTCCCTTGAAAACGGTGCCCCTCGAATTTTCACAGGCGTTTACGAAGCCTTCGATTTTCTCCAGCATGAGTGGCCCGAGCGGGGAGACAAGGCGCACGAACAGGCGCTTCGCCTGTGCCGCGCCTCGCTCATGGGCGACGTGGCGGGAGAGATAGCCCGCACGGCCTTCGTCGCCGCCAGCCGGCAGGCGCGCTGCCTCGTTGAGGAGCCGGAAAAAATCGCATCCTGAGCTGATTTTGGAACTGACGTGTGAAAGGCCACCCGCCTAAAACGGGTGGCCTTTTTTGTTGTGCGGCAGGAAACGGGTTGTTTCGAATGCGGGATATGGCATCGTGCAGGCGAAAAGGCGAATGAGTGACGGTGATGGGCAGCCACTACGGCTATATTGTTTTTCCAACGGCGCTTGGCCACTGCGGCCTCGCATGGGCGGGGCGAGGTATCGTGCGTCTGCAATTGCCGGGAGCGGACGCCGGCGAAACGGAAAAGCTCCTTCAGAAGCGCCTGCCGTCCGCCTCCATCGCCGTTCCCGAGACGCGGACACGTGAGGTGATTGCGATGATCACCCGTTATTTCGGCGGTGAGGCAATCGATTTTAAGGCCGTGGACCTTGATCTCGCCGGGCAGGAACGATTTTTTCTCGACGTCTATGCCGGTGCGCGACAGATCGGTTGGGGCAACACGACGACGTATGGCGGCATCGTGAAGACACTCGGTCTTGGCATGGAGAGAGCACGTGACGTCGGCCAGGCAATGGCGAAAAATCCGGTGCCGCTGATCATTCCGTGTCACCGGGTCCTTGCCGCAGGTGGCAGGCTTGGCGGCTTCTCCGCACCGGGCGGAACCACTACCAAATTGCGGATGCTGGACCTTGAAAATGCCGGCAGTAGCCGTGCGGATGATGCGCAGGGCAGCCTGTTCTGAAGCAATAACAGATCAGCCCGCATGAATAGGCGTCTGATTTCTGCCAATTTCTCGTCAAATTGTCGCTAAATTGTCACAATACACGAACGCCCGCTAACATAAGGGCGAGACGTTTGAGAGTATCCGCGTTAATTCTATCCGTTGCCTTGTCTTTTACAGTCGTGGCACCGGCCTCAGCTGGCATGCTGAACCAGGCTGAGAAATACACCGGGCTGCATGAGTCCAAGAACAACAAGAGCCTGAAGAACATTCTTGGGGCAAATCCGAGAAGTACGCCGTGGTGCGGCCTTTTCCTGCATGCCGTAGCCAGCAAGGCCGGCCGGCAATCACCCAAATCCTACGGATTTGCGAAATCCTGGAGTTCCTTCGGTTATGCCGTCCCGGTTGGCCAGGCAAAGCCCGGTGATGTCGTCGTCATCCGCAACGGCCGGGGATATCATGCTGGCATTCTAAAGAGCATGAGCGGCAAGACCGCACAAATCCTGGGCGGCAACCAATCGGGAAGGGTGCAGGTCTCGAATTTCAACCGCAAGGCCATCGTTTCGGTTCGGCGATAAATTCCCTGCATTCCCTTGATAAAGGCGGGCCTCGACCCGCCTTTTCCTTTTAAGGCTGTTCTCTCGTGCCTGGCGCCGCCTCGCGCTGGTCGTCGTCCTCCAGATCGGTGGCGACAATGAAAGCATCCTCGTGCTGCCTTGCAGCCTGCCGGCGTGCACGCAGGTTCATGCTCTCGTCCGGATAAATCTCGCCTTCCTTGTCTTTCAACTCGCTGTCTGTCTCGAAACGCGCAACGTCGTCGTCTTCAATATCAAGCGGTTCGGTTTTCGGCTTCTGCGGGGTGTTCATGAAGCGATCTCCTGCTGGTTTCTGCAGGCCAAACGCTCGGCAGCCGATGCCGGTTCCCATTCTTGCCAAAATGCTCATTCGTCGCAGGTCGATGCGGAACTAACTCTGGCTTTTTTTGTTTTTTCAATGGCACAATTGAAGCTGGTGCAACGCAAAGAGGGAGGTCCGTTATGAGCCACGACCGCGAAGCCGCAATCCGTGAAAAAGCGCGCGCAATATGGGAGAGGGAAGGAAGACCCGACGGGCATCATGAAAGACACTGGATCGAGGCGGAACGGGAAATCTCCGCGGAGGCGGAACCGGCAAAACCCAAAAGCGGAAATGGCGTGAAGAAGTCCGCTTCCGCCACCGCGTCAGGGGAGAAGGGGCCTGCAAAAAAGTCGCCCACGAAAAAAGCCAATTCGACAAAGATGAAATCTCCTGCGGTAAAATCGCTGGAGAAAGAGCAGAAATCCACGGACAAGAACAAGGAAGACGATTTGACCGAAAGCCTTGAGGAGAGTTTTCCGGCCAGCGATCCACCGGCATTGACCAACGCCACGAAGGCAACAAAACGGGCGGTCAAGAAAAGCTGATGGCCTGACGGCCGCACAGCAGGAAGTCACGAAAACTTCCAGGTCGCGTCGGGCGAATTGCAGCTGCACTTCGCTCGGCTGACGCGCTTTTGAGAAAAATGGCTCCCCGGGCCGGATTCGAACCGGCGACCTGTCGATTAACAGTCGAATGCTCTACCGCTGAGCTACCAGGGAACGTGCGCTGCTTGGCGCGGTGTGAGCGGGGTAATACAAATGCTTTTCCGATTTGCCAAGCGCTTTTTTCAAAAAAAACGCATTCCTCTTGTTTTATCCCTCCGGAGTCCCGATTTTCCGGGCTTATCGACGCTGAAAAAATTATCCACAGGCCAGATGCTAAAGGGCGGATTGGAATGAAATTCGGAATCGACCATAGAACGGGTCGTCTCAATCTCGGAAAATGGAGCCTTGCCATGCCGCGTTCGCGCGTCGGCAGGATCGCAACGGGTTCGGCGCTGGTCGTGGGCGGTACGCTGGGCTTTTTGCCCATTCTGGGTTTCTGGATGGTTCCCGTCGGCCTTGTCGTGCTTTCCCACGACCTGCCGGCTGTTCGTCGCCAGCGGCGAAGGCTGGTGATCTGGTGGGCATCGCGGCGGAACCGGCGGGAGCCCCGCGACCGGGACCGACAGTAATCCTGCTACGCCCCGATGGAGCTGCTGATGCCCTGGCCTGCCCAGAAGGCGGCATAGGCGAGTGCAGCAAAATAAATCGTCGTCAGCCCCAGAAAGAGGTAACCGCCCAGCACCGTGACGCCGTCCCGCTGAATCATGCCCGCTGAGAAAAGCAGGATCGCAATGCCCGGCAGGGTGTTGGAAAAGGGAATGAAGCCGAGCGGCATCATCAGAAGCACGCCCGCCGTCATCAGGGCGAGGCCATTTATCCTGTTGGCGATGACGCCCGTCGTCAGCGCCGGAACGCGTGGACGGATAAAGCGGTCCAGCTTCGATACGATCGCCACACCCTTTTGCAACGCCGGGACCAGCTTTGCCGTTTCCATCTGCCGGTCGAGAATTTTTGCCGGCAGCCATGGCAGGCGATTCAGCGTGATCGCGAGACTGACGAGAATGATTGCGGCGCCGAAAACGGTACTGACTCCGGGAATGGAAACCGGGATCAGAAAGGGCAGGGAGGCTATGGCACAGATGAGCAGCAGGCCCTGTTCACCGATCGCTTCCATCAATTCGCGCAATGTGATCGTCTGGCCCTGTAGTTTTCCTATCAGCTTTTCAAGCGTGGTGCTGAGCTTTTCAGACGTATCAGTGAATGCGAATTCGTTCGACATGCCGCTTCCCGGAAGTTGTTCAACTCCGGGATTGATACCATTCCTCCGGCCCGATGCCTATCACAGATGGAAACGGGCCTCTTCACATTTGGTCATGCCGTCCGAAAGATCTAATGCGAAACCCAGTTGCTATAGGCACCTGCAAGAAGAACCACCAGCAGAATGACAAGTATGACCGGATTGATTGATGTAACGAAGTTGACATAGTCCATGATAACTTCCTCCTCTTCCCGCCACCTCTTATTCTACAGCAAAAAGGCGAGTTCATCTACCTAGAGATGAAATTTCGCATCGCAGCAACCGGTCTCCGGTATGGATTGGAATCGTGGGACTTTTTCATTTTCCGCGATGCAAAAATAAATCTTCCAACATTTGCCATTCTCTTGAGTTGTCTCTAATCCTGCTTCGTGAAGGGTTTCCGGACCCGCCGCCTGCCGTTGATTGACCGGGTGAAATTCCGCCTGTGTCTTGCCTCCGTCTGCCTCCTGACCATTCTTCCCCGGGGACATGAAAATGCTGAAAAACATCTATGCCTGGACGATGGCGCTCGCCGCGCGCAAAACCGCCGTGTGGTGGCTGGCAATCGTGGCTTTCGTGGAAAGCTCCGTTTTCGTTGTTCCCGCCGACGTGCTTTTTTTGCCCATGGTATTGGCGAAGCCGAAAAAAGCGATGTTTTACGCGCTCGTGGCCACGGTCGCCTCGGTTCTGGGCGGCATAGCGGGCTGGTTCCTCGGTCATTATGCATTTGAGAGCATTGCCCGGCCCATTCTTGAATTTTACGGCAAGCTCGACAGCTTCGAGCATCTGAAGAACTCGGTGGATTATGAAACCATCGTTCTTCTGCTGGTGACATCTGGCCTTGCGCACCTGCCGCCAATCAAGGTGGTTACCATTCTGTCGGGCGCGGCCAATATCAGCCTTGGCCTGTTCATTCTGTCGGCGGTCGTCACGCGCGGCGCACGCTTTTTCATCCTTGCCGGTTTGCTGCAGAGATACGGTGAATCGGTCCGCCATTTCATCGAAAAACGCCTCGGCGCCATCACGGCCGCGGCGGCGGCGGCACTTATCGCCATCTACGCGGTTTACGTTTTCGTGCGTTGATCGAAAGCAATTGTTCTACTCTTATAATACTGTCGCATAACTTTCAGCCTACTGTCAGAATCCACCTGTATCGGTTCCCCTGTCCAATCAGGAACCGTTTTATTATGCGAAGATTTTGGAAGTGCTCCTTTTGGGGGCATGGGCCTCGTCGTGCTTGCGGCAGGCGGATATCTCTATGCCCTTCAACTCCTCGGCAACTTCCACGAGGTGATGGCCGGGCAGCTTTATCGCTCCAACCAGCCGAGCAGCGAGCAACTTGTTCGCTACACCAAGGATCACGGAATAAGGACTGTGATCAATCTGCGCGGGTCAAATGAATCCCAGGCGTGGTACCGGGATGAGGTCGAGACCTCGCGCAAACTCGGATTGAATCACATTGATTTTGGCATGTCCGCGAGCCAGGAGCTCAACATGAGCCAGGTAAACGAGCTGGTCGCGATCATGCGCGACGCGCCGAAACCGATTCTCATTCATTGCAAGGCGGGTGCGGACAGGACGGGCCTCGCGACCGCGCTTTATCTCAGTCGCGTCGCGCGTCTTGGAGAAAAGGAAGCAGAAAGTCAGCTCTCGGTTCGCTATGGCCACATCGGCATTCCCTATCTCTCGCAAACCTATGCCATGGACCGGACCTGGGAAAATGTGGAGGATATGCCGATCACTGACGACTTTGCCATCGCTTCCAATGAATATTGAGCAAGGCTTCGACCGGTCGGGAAGTAACTGATAACGCCCCGTTTCTGAAGCGCCATTGGCTGTAATGCTTCTGTGAATTGTCCACCCGCGCTTCGGCTCTCTGTCGGCAGGGGAAGCTTTTATCGGAGCGTGGAATCTGTGCGACTTGACCGCGTCATGGGTATCGGAGACCAGCTGTGGATAAGGCGATTTCTAATCGCGCTCCATGTCCGGCATCCACCCGCGCGTATATCCTTTTCCCATGATGGCGACAGCAAGGGACAGCTGCTCCTGCAAATGCTCGATTTCGCCGAGTAGCGCCTCGACGGCCGCCCTTGCATCACCGTCATGACACTGGATGACGTATCCCGCTATGTCGTCAGGCCGTATGGGAGTGATCTTTTTAGCGTCGGACATGGTATAGGTGACCTCTCTTTTGTTCACTAAATGTTCTAATTTTAGCAGAGAGTCAACACGGCAATGCACATCGTCGTTTGACGGAGGGCGACGGCATATCGCGCCCGCTTTTTTTGTAGAATTTGCCGGTGAGCACCTAAGCAAAATGGGCCGGTGGGCCTGGGGTCCTACAGGAGCTTTAACCCAACCCAAGCGCGGCGTCGCCCGTTGGGTTAATGGACCGAAGGATCCTCGCTATCCAGAAAGCTGCGAATACCGTCTTTTTCGCAGGTAGCCAGGAATTCTTCCCATGCGTCTTTATCGGTTGCGAAAGGTTCGTCCCACGTGGTGACATCGTCGTGCTCGCTGATAACTTCCAGGGTCCAGTCTTGCTGGGTGCCCGCGGGCCGATAGATGTCAACAAGGACAGTGATACCCTCGTCTTCAAACTCGCCTGAAAATTCCGAGTGTTCTATTTTCGTTTTTTTTGCCATCTCAGCACACTTCGTTTTCAAGGCTTGAATAAATGCACACCCGAACAGGATGTTTGAAACCTGCGCAAAACGCTCGCTACTGGAGCGCTAAAACAAATATAGCCAGCTCTGGGGGAACTGGCTATCTATCTGATTTAATGGTCGGAGCGGCGGGATTCGAACCCACGACCCCTTGACCCCCAGTCAAGTGCGCTACCGGGCTGCGCTACGCTCCGAACCTGAAAGCCGTTTATATAGAAGCCTGTTAGGGCGCAAGCGGAAAATGGCCTTTTCTAAAAAAAACGAACAAAGGATGTGGACTGCGGGAATGGGATCAATGGAGCACCGCGTTTTGCCGGCTGCGTGGCTGTCAAACACCTGACACATCATCTTTTCATCATGGCCGGAACCTGCCGCGATCTTTAACGTTCATTCGCAGCGGAATTGAAACTCAGGGAGACAAACAATGTCCGAACTTGTCGTTGTCGGTTTTGACGGAACGGAAGAGGCCGACCGGGTCCTTCTGAAGCTTGCGAGCCTGAAGAAGGAGTATCTGGTCGATCTGGAAGATGCCGTTGTCGTGGTTCGCGATGAAAATGGCAAGGTTCATATGAAGCAGAGCGTCAACCTGACAGCGATCGGTGCAAGTTCCGGATTTCTGTCCGGTGGCCTGTGGGGCGGCCTCGTCGGCCTGCTGTTCCTCAACCCGCTGGCGGGATTTGCGATCGGCGGTGCCATCGGCGCGGGAACGGGCGCGCTTGCGGGCTCGCTCACGGATTACGGCATCGATGACGATTTCATCAAATCCCTGGGCGAGACCATTCCAAACGGGTCGTCGGCTCTTTTCGTATTGATCCGAAAGGTGCAGCCGGAAAAGGTTCTGGCGGAACTGGAAGGGCTGCGCGGCAGGGTTATCAAAACATCGCTCTCGCCGGAGCAGGAAGCCGAACTACAGAAAGCACTTTCGGGCGGGAGCCATCAGCCTGCTACACCGGTTGCCTGAAACGGATAAAAGCAACGCTGCGGCATCATCGATGTCGCAGCGCTTCTGCGTCAGCCGTTGCTGTCAAACGGTGAGTGTGCCGTCCTTAGCCTGCGGCCAGGTGAGATAATAATAACGGCTGCCGACACTGCCAAAAAACGCGTTGTCGCCGGAAATACCATCAATATAAGCCCCGTTGGCGCCCTTTGCATAGGCCGCTCCATCGCGTTTCAGATGATCCTTCAGGAAGTCGCTCCAGCCCGCCGTTGCGATCGCTGTGGCGGGTTTCGAGGCGGTGTTGGGGTCGTCTGTCACATCCCACGCTTTGATCTTTACGCCGTCCGCCGGGTTGGACACCGTCAGCGTGCCGGCAGCCAATGCTTCCAGCATCGCCTTGGCCTGCGCTGCCTTGGCGGGATCCCCGGACAGTTCTTCGAGCGTCGCTTTCAGATCCTTCATGAAATCCGCCTGGGTGATGTCCCCGGAAGCGGCCGTCTTGTCCGTATCACCGCTCTCCGCCTCATTGCCCGAGGTTTGCGCATATTGCGCCAGAAGCTGCGTCAGCCGCGTATTGCTGGACGAGGTGGAGGTGGTGGTGTCGATGCCATAGGAATTGAGGAGCGTCGTCCGTGATGATGTGGAAGTCGCAGCGGAGTTGTCTTCCTGTTCCCTGATGGCCTTGAGGGCCAGTTTGGTGGCGGTGAGACGTGTGGAAAGGTCGATGGAGGAGACCATTGTGCGGGTTGTCCATGATCGGACCAGATACGCATCATCCGTACCGGGCCGGCGCGGCGTGAATCTGCGATTCCTGCCATTTGTCCTCTTTCATAAGAAGACCGGGTGCGTTCCGGCCGTTTTTGGCTGGAACGCACCCGGTTTAATGGTCGGACTTTGCGCGACGCTTGCGGCTCAGTTTTCCTGAACGGAAACACCATTCGGGCCGATATTCATCTCGATTCCCTTGGGCTTGCTTTCTTCATGCCAGACGTAAATGCCAAGGCCTGCGATGACGACAATCAGCGCGCCGATGATGAGATAGAGATTATTGGTCTGCGTCATAAGATGTCTCCCCGTTTGACAATCAGAATCGGGGGCTAAACGCATGAAATCGTGGAAGGTTCCGTAAGGTCAGCTGTTTATGCGCCAACCGCGCGCCGGCGCCGGCCTTCGCGTTTTTCCAGTGCCATGCAACCCCACAATATGCCGAGCAGCAGGAAGAAGTGTCGCCAGTGGTCGGTATCGATGACAGCACCGATCATCACATGCCCGACAAAAGCCACCCACGAAATGATCAGGAAGGCCTGCCACGGGCGCGGGCGCAAGAGATGTCTGAAACCGGCGGCGATGGTCCAGCAGATCAGGACGAGATAGATGACGAAGCCGAACCAGCCATGTGTCGTCAGGCTTTTCAGCCAGATATTGTGCTCGGCTGCGGGAAAGATATTGTCGAACACCATCGGGCCGATACCGAGCGGATGTTCCATCGCCAGCAGGAAACCGAGATAATGGCGGGCGAACCGTCCCAGATGGCCGCCATCATAAGATTGCACGGCCGAGGCGCGGCTGGAGAACAAATCGGCCACCTGTTTGAACTGCAGCGCGATGAGGACAGCCGCTACCATCAGTCCGGCGGCGACGAGAAACAGCACGAGGATTTTCAGGCGAAACGCCGCCGTACGTTCCTTCAGCATCATGACGAAGACGAGCAGTACGGTGGCAAACAGAAACAGCCCCCAGGCCGCACGCGAAAACGACAGGAACACGCCAAGCGACAGGATCAGCAGGCCGAGGATTCGCCAGGGTGCGTGCATCGTCTTGCCGGTCAGCAGGCCGTAGATGAGATAAAGCGATGGTGTCACCAGAAAGGGACCGAAGACGTTCGGATCCTGAAAGGCGCCTTTGGCGCGATCGTAAAGGGTGAAGACTTCGAAGCCCGGAATGGCGTGAAAATAGCCGATGATGCCGAGCAGGGAGGTGATCACCGCCGCCGCCAGCCACGCCCGGAAAATCAAAAGCAGCCGCTGGTATCGGTCCTCGATGATTGCCGCGTAAAACACCGAAGTCAGCGCCAGAAATGTTGAAACAGCGAGATAAAGCGGACCCTCATCCAGGTCGGCCATGGTGGTGAGCGAGAGATATCCGCCGATATTGAAGGCGAGCAACAGGCACAGCAGCAGGACGACGGTGCGTGAAAGTCGCAGGCCAAGCAGAAACCACAGGGCCACTTGCCCAACCATCATCAGCTCATAGGGCGCTGGCTCGGAGATAACGAAGCCGGAAAGAAACACGCCGAAGGCAATGAAGAACGAACCTATGAGCCGCATGGCAGCCAAAGGCGCATCGAAATCCGGGGCGTGCTGGTAACCGGTGTGGGTCAATAGGCGTTTTCCGATTTGAGCAGCCGGATCGGCGTCAGGAACAGGATCTTGAGATCGAGAAACAGCGACCAGTTCTCGATGTAATAGAGATCATATTCGGTGCGGAACTTGATCTTGTCGCCATGGTCGATTTCTCCGCGCCAGCCATTGATCTGGGCCCAGCCGGTTACGCCGGGCTTGACCTTGTGTCTTGCGAAATAATGCTCCACCACTTCGGTATATTTCAGGTCGCCGGTCTGGGCATGAACCGCGTGCGGGCGGGGCCCGACCAGCGACAGGTCGCCATGAAGAACGTTGAAAAGCTGCGGCAGCTCGTCCATCGAGGACTTGCGCAGAAAGCGGCCAACGGGCGTTACGCGCGGATCGTTCTTGGTGACGGCCTTTTTTGCGGTCGGATCGCTGAGTTCCGTATACATGGACCGGAACTTCCAGACGTTGATGGTTTCATTGTTGAAGCCATGGCGCTTCTGCTTGAAGAGGATAGGCCCCTTGGACGTCGTTTTGACGGCGATTGCCGCGCCCACCATGACCGGCCACAGAAGGGCGATGCCGATGAGGCTGAAGGTGATGTCGAACAGCCGCTTCGCGACGGAATCCCAGTCCCGGATCGGTTTGTCGAAAACGTCAAGCATCGGCACCTTGCCGACGTGGGAATAGGCACGCGGGCGAAAGCGCAGCTTGTTGGCATGCGCCGCAATGCGGATATCGACCGGGAGCACCCAAAGCTTGCGCAAAAGCTGGAGAATGCGTGCCTCGGCGCTTAACGGCAGGGCAATGATCAGCATATCCAGTTTGGTCAGGCGGGCGAATTCCACCAGTTCGGCGAAAGTGCCGAGCTTGGGGTAACCCGCGACGACGTCGGGAGAGCGCGCGCTTTGCCGGTCATCGAAAATGCCGCAGATGCGGATGTCGTTGTCGGATTGCTGCTCGAGCGAGCGAATGAGATCCTTGGCAGCATCACCACCGCCGACGATGACCGCCCGGCGTTCCATGACGCCATTGCGGCCCCAGTGGCGGATGGCGAAGCCAAGGATCAGTCGTCCGGTGAAAATGGCGATCGCGGCAATTGCATACCAGATGCCGAAGGCTTGCCAGGAATGCAGCGCATCGGGAAAAAAGAGGAGAAGGAAACAGGCTGTGCCAACGAAGGACAGGCAGACCGCGCCCTGAATGCGAGCGAACATCGACAGTGGCGTGCGTAGCGTCGGCAACTGATAACAGTCGCCGGCCTGAAGAAGAAAGACGCAGAGCGCGGCCCCCAGTACGCCGCCGCCAAAAACCGCCAAGAAGGTCTCAATACCCCGATCGGCGGCGACGCCGTTGATGATGGCGGCGATCACCACGAGCATGGTGAATTCCAGAAGCCGCAACTGGCCTATCACCATGTTCGGGGAGTGATTGCCGCCGCGAAGCTGGTTGGCAATCTGCCGTGCGAGAGGGTTGAGAACGACGGCTTCCGATGTCGAAGGCCCGTTGGCCTCTTGCTCGGAAATCTGTTTGCGCAACGACGCCAGATCGAATTGCAGTCTATCCTTGTCAGCCTTGGTCATTGCTTGGTCCGCACCCTCCAGCGCATCGGCGCGAAAATCGGCATCGATTTCCGACCGGACGATACGCAACTTCAAAGTGGTGGAGCGGGCCTGATGCATCCGGACGGACGCACGGCGCTCCACGATCTGGAAACTAGCCGAAACATGCTAAGAAACGTTTATGATGGGTTTCTTGAGGATGACGGAATATACAATCAAAAATCGTGTTTTTGAAATGATTTTAGAGCAACAGCAGGTCGCGATAGAGCTTCATCATGTCATCCGCCATGACCGGCGTCGAAAACTTCGCCCTGAAGCTGTCGGGGTGGGGCATGATCCGTTTCGCCCAACCGGCATCTTCAGCATCCCTGGCCATGGCCCTCGCCAGCGCCTCGACGTCGCCGGCCGGGACGAGCGCGTCGCTTTCTTCTCCCAAGACTTCGGGAATCCCGCCGACATGGGAGGCGATGACCGTTTTCCCCGCCGCAAGTGCTTCCAGCACGATATAGGGCATGGCCTCCGCGCGCGAGGGGACTACCACCGTCGTGGCCAGGGCGAAGGCCTGTCTGGCGGGCATGGCGGCATGCATGGAAATGCGCCGGGAAAGACCGGCCTTGTCGATCATCGCCGCGTATTTGTCCCTGTCCGGCCCGTCGCCGACGATGACACCGGACATCGGCCGGCCGATGCCGCGCTCCATTTCCGCGAAGGCCTTGATGAAGAGGTCAGGCCCCTTAAGGTCGCGGAGCATGCCGATATAGAGAAAATGCGCCGCGCCCTCTTGCGCGGGGACGGGCTCGAACTCGTTTTCCTGTACGCCGTTATAGATCATCGCGGTACGGGTGCGCGGTTTGCCAACCTTGGCTTCATAGGCCGCCTGCTCGAACTTGCAGACGAAACAGAGCGCATCGGTGAACCGTTCCTGAAACCGCTCCAGCCGCAGGAAGAGCTGTCCTTTCAGGGTGTTGCGGGCATAATGCAGGCTTCCGCCGTGCGGTGAATAGAGGCGGGCTACGCGATACCTGTTCGCCCGCAGCAATGAGCCGATCAGCCGGGCCAAAGCGCCACCCTTGGCGCTGTGCCCGTGCAGAATGTCCGGCCGCAAACTTTTGATGTGTTTGTAGGATTTCCAAAGCGCCAGCAGGTCGCCCGGGGTAATGGAGCGCCGGATGGGCAGGCGCGTCAGGCCGAGCTCCAGCATCGGCGCAATCTGCGCGAAAAGCCTCTCCTCATGCGCGCCGCCGGTGGAACTGTCGCAGACGATGCCAACCTTGTGGCCCTGCCTGACATGTTCTTCGATAAGATCACGCACATGGCGGAAAACGCCGCCCACCGGCGAGCGAAAACAGTGAATGATGCGCAGGGGAGGGCCGTCGTCCGACACGTTCGCCGCGCCCCTTCAGAAGAATCGTTCACGCACATAGACGGTATCACCCGCAAGAATGGGTGCGGTTATACCGATCCGGCCCGTCATCACTTCCGCGTTTATCTTGCGGGTGACGTCGACATCTGCCTGATTGGCGCGCGGGCTGAAGCCGCCGGCAATGGCGATGGCGTTCTGCACCGTCATGCCCGGCACATAGGAATATTGGCCAGGACGGCCCACTTCGCCCATGATGAAGACGGGGCGATAACGATCTATCTCGATCGTGACATCGGGATCGCGCAGATATCCCTGCCGAAGCTTGGCCGCGATCGCGGCTTCCAGCTGTGGCAGCGTCTTGCCCCGCGCGGGCACCTGGCCGACGAGAGGGAAGGCGACATAGCCCGCCTGATCGACCGTATAGGTATTTGTCAGCCCGGCCTGTTCGAACACGTTGATACGCAGTCTGTCGCCGCTGTCGACGTGATAGGGTTGCAGTGCGGCCTCATTGAATGACCGCGGCGCAGGCTGATAGGCCGAACAGCCGGAAAGGGCCGTCAGAACGGCAAACGTCAGTGCGGTGACATGTCGTGATCCGGCGAGCGGCATCTCATCTGGCTCCGAGTCGAACTTTGATCATTCTTATCGTTCTGTTAGGGTTAATGCACGGTAAACGCGCGGCGTCAGGCCTGGTAATATCGGCTTTATTTCGTCGGAGTCTCGGTGATTAACGGTTGTGTTACCCGCAAGACTTAAACTTCGCGAAAATTGACCATCTTTATTTGAGCGCCCGAGGTTTATCTCGGTTACGGAGCCCGTATGAACGGCGATCGCATTGACGACAGGGATGTGGATATTGATCTTGCGCAACTCGTCGCGGCCATATGGCGGCGTCGGGGAAGAATCGCGGCCATAACGCTGCTGGCCGGCGGCGGCGCCTTTGTCGTTTCCAGCATGATGTCGCCCGCCTATAAGGGCGAGGCGCGCGTGCTCATTGAATCCCGTGCTGCTTCCTTTGGCGCTTCCCAGCAGTCCAACGCGCCGGCCGAGCCAGTGCTGGACGAACTGACAGTATCCAGCCAGGTGCAGATCCTGCAGTCCGTCGACGTCATCAAGCAGGTCGCCAGGGACATGAAGCTCTATGAACTCGAGGAATTCGATCCGGAGGCGCATCCTTCGCTGGTTTCGAGCCTGCTGGTTGCCGTCGGCGTCAAGAAGGATCCACTTCAGGTTCTGCCTGAAGAGCGGGTGCTGAAGGCGTTCCGCGAGAAATTGCAGGTCTATCAGGTCGAGAGTTCTCGTGTCATCACGGTCGAGTTTTCTTCAGAGGACCCGAAGCTCGCTGCAGCCATCCCGACCGAGATGATGAAGGCCTATCTCGCGCTGCAAAGCGGCGCGAAGCTCGATACTAGCACGGAAGCAGCGCGCTGGCTTGAGCCGGAAATAGCCACGCTGCGGGAAAAGGTGCGGGAGGCGGACAAGAAGGTCGCGGATTATCGTGCCTCCTCCGATCTCTTGTCGGCCGGGCAGGGCGAGACGCTCGCCACACGTCAGCTGAGCGACATCTCCACGGAACTCGGCCGTATCCGCGGCGAGCGCGCCAATGCGGAGGCGCGCGCAGAAGGCGTGCGCAACGCGCTTGCCAGCGGTCGTCCTCTCGATACCTTTCCCGATGTCGTCGCTTCTCCCACCATCCAGAGGCTGAAGGAAAACGAAACCAACATCCGCAGCCAGATTTCCGATCTTTCGTCTTCGCTGCTGGAAGGCCACCCCCGCATAAGGGCGCTGCGCAACCAGCTCGATGGCATCGAAAGGCAAATTCAGGAAGAAACCCGCAAGGTGCTGGCAAGTCTCGAAAACGAGGCCAATGTCTCACGCCTTCGAGAGCGGCAACTGGTGCAGCAACTGAACGTGCTGAAATCGGAAAGCGTGCGTGCCGGTGAGCAGCAGGTGGGCCTTAACGACCTGGAGCGGGAAGCATCCGCGCAGAGGCAGCTTCTGGAAACCTATCTCGCCCGCTATCGCGAGGCGACGTCGAGGGCTGGCTCTGCAGATTCCACGCCGGCCGATGCGCGTGTGATTTCGACGGCAGTTGAGCCACGCGAACCCTATTTCCCGAAAACCGGTGCCATCACCATCGTTGTCACGCTCGCAGCATTTCTGCTGTCCTGCATTGTCGTCATGCTGGTGGAACTCTTTACGGGTAGGGCGCTGAAACCGGTCGGAAGAAGTCAGGTTCCACCGCTTTCCGATCCGCCACCACCTGCACGCGGGCCGGTTGAAGCGGATGAGACGACGGATGCGCCTGAGCAGCCGGCGTCGGCACCTGCTGAAAATGTGGCGCCGGGCGTCCGCGCCATGCCGGTTGCGGCACAACAGCCCGTCGCCGTAGAAGAGAAACGGCGTGACCCGCCCGCAGCCACTGCCATGCCGCCGGCATTGGCGGCAGAAGATGTCGCGGCTGCGAAAGAGGCGGTGGTGGATGAGGATGCCGATGCCGCCAGTGACTTTTCGATCGACGCCGTGGCGGGCTTTCTGTCCACACGGCTCGCCAAACCCGTCGCCGCCATTGTATCTCCGGCCGGTGACAGCGGTTCGACCACGAGCGTCATGCTGGCGCGCGCATTGTCTGAAATGGGGCGTTCGGTCGTTCTCGTCGACATGACGGCATCTGCCTGCCCGACGCGGCTGATGTCGCCCGAGGCCGGACTTCCCGGCGTCATGGACCTTCTGGCAGGAGCGGCCGCCTTCGGTGAAACCATTCACGGCGACCGTCTGTCAGATGCGCATATCGTTCCACGCGGCAATGCGCAGCCCCGCGAGGCGATGCGTGCTCTGGACCGCCTGACGATGATCCTCGGTGCGCTTTCCGACGCTTACGACACGGTGCTTGTGGAGTGTGGAGCGGTGCAGATTTCGAGCCTCGAAAAAATGCTGCGCAATCTGCCGGCAGAAATCATTGTCTCGGTTCCAGGCAAGGACGGGGAGATGCTGGAGAAAACGCTCGGAGAACTGGTTGCTCATGGCTACGAGCAGGCTCTGCCGATGACCGGCATGCGAAAGCCGGACCACCTGAGCGCGGCCTGAACGGCTGTTCAGTCGAGACCCCTTGTCGAAGCTGCTGTCGGCCGGCCGGCGCGGAAACGCTGAATGAGCGCATAGAGAGCCGGATTGGATTTGATCAGGCTTTTCGTTCGGGCGATCGCGACATAGGCTGCTGCGGCGACGCGACCTTTCACCGTTACCGGCAGGAATATATCGTGCTGAACGGTGAAAAGCGGGCACCAGCTGCGCTTGTAGAGCTGGTCGCCGACCCCGAAATCGAAGATCGCAGCCCTTTGGTGGCACGCCCTTTCAATCATCAGCCAGAACAGCAATTCCCCGGGGCTGAGTTCTGAAACGGATTCATCGATCGAACCGAACTGGCAGATGATGTGGTCCTGCTTGCGCGAAAGACCGGCTATTGCGGCGATGACGCCCTCGTTCTCGCCGTGCAGGCGAATGGCATGCAGCTCCAGCAGACTGTCTGTGCCCGTCTCGGGAAAATTGGCCAGGTCGTAAAAGAAATCTTTTACCGATTGGTCGCGAAAGACATCCGGAATGCCCTGCGATGCAAAACGGGCGGCTTTCTGCCGAAAGAAGGCCTGCAATAATTCACATCTTTCCTGTGGAGAATGCGCGATCACATGGCTGTAACCGCCCATTTCCTCGGTTCTCCGGCTCTGGATCCGGAATTTCTTCCGCCGTCTCTTGGCATTGACCTGCCGGAGCGTGGCCTCGAAACTTTCGAGCAACGGAAGCTGGAAGGCCGGATTCTGGTTTTCGACCGAAGCTAGATGCGACAGGGGGTTGGTCCTGCCGCGCCACGTCAGCGGTATGTTCTGCAAAGCCAGAATGTCGGCCCGGCCATGCAGCAGCTTCCGCGCCTCGCGGGCAATCGCCGCCGCGATTTCCTCTCCGGCCTGTTCGGCAAAGGAGGGGTCGAAAAGCCCGGTATTGATATTGTTGAAACGGCCGCCGGGGAAACGCGCCTTGCGAATGCCACCCTCCAACACGATTTCAAGCGGAAGCAGGAAGATCGTCTTGCCGCCCTGCCGGCCGCGAAGCGTCAGGAGCGCGCTGTCCTGCGTTTGTGCCCAGATGGAGCACCACCCAAAACCCTGATGCAGGGAGTTGAGCGGATCGTTTTCCAGCCGCTTCCAATCGACATGGATGGTGGAAGCGTCATCGACGAGATCGACCGACAGACGGTCAGCGCCCCGCCGCTCGTTTTGCACGGCGGTCGGCGCTTGCTCGTCGCTGGTAAAGACCGGCCCCTCAGCCGCCATCCACTCTCTCCGGTTGTTTCGGTCGGACTATATCTTTGAGCGGCAAACAATCGGTTTATAAAATTGCGACCTTAAGGTGTCACGCGGTGGTCCCGCATTAGCCCTGTCTTTTTGGCCCGGCCATCCATTTGATGATCAGCATCGCCGGCAAAATCCACAAAATTCCTGTCAGCACGAAATAAGCGAGATGCACCCACCAGGGCGATTGCGCCAGCGCCGCCGATGCAATGGCCGTCGCCACCACGGCGTAAACGACGACGAGGCAGATGATGACGATGGTGCCGATAAGCGATCTGAGGCGAGGGTGCATGAAATCTTCCGTGATTGAACAGGTGCATGACTATAGCGCCGCGACCGGATGCCGCAAACCCTGAGGCCTTGTTTTGTGGTGCCGGTTGGGGCTAATCAACATGGCTGTATGAAGGAGACTGAAAGATGAGTTCGAGCGGCATGACGATGGCCAATGGTTCCGCGGAAATGGTGGTGCAGGCTGCCCTGCAGAAGCAGGAAAAGGACCGCCGCCTGCTGCGCGTCTGGCTGCGCCTCGTGCTTTTCACACTCTTCTGTCTGGTGCTCGTTGGTGGCGCAACCCGCCTGACCGAATCCGGCCTGTCGATTACCGAATGGAAACCGATCCATGGCGCGATACCGCCGCTCTCCGTTGCGGAGTGGGAAGAGGAGTTCCAGCTCTACAAGCGCATTCCGCAATATCAGGAAATCAACAAGGGCATGTCGCTCGACGAGTTCAAGACGATCTTCTGGTGGGAATGGGCGCATCGCCTGCTTGCCCGCGCCATCGGCCTCATCTTCGCTTTGCCGCTCGCCTTCTTCTGGCTGACAGGCCGCGTCGAAAAGCGCCTCCGGCTACCACTGGTCGGTCTACTGGCGCTTGGCGGCTTCCAGGGCTTCATCGGCTGGTGGATGGTCTCTTCCGGCCTCGTCAACCGCACGGATGTCTCGCAATATCGTCTTGCCACACATCTGACCATCGCCTGCCTCATCTTTGCGGGCTGCATGTGGATTTTGCGCGGCCTGTCCCATCATTCCCCCGAGGCCACCGACGAAAAGACGGGCAGGGGCTTTGCCGCGCTGTTGACGGTGCTCTGTCTCTTCCAGATCTATCTCGGCGCGTTGGTGGCGGGGTTGAATGCCGGCCTGTCCTATAATACGTGGCCGCTGATGGATGGTTCGCTGGTGCCGGGCGATCTCTTCCTGCAGCAGCCCTGGTGGATCAACCTCTTCGAAAACCCCAAGACGGTGCAGTTCATTCACCGCCTGGGCGCCTATACGCTGTTTGCCGCCACGCTGTGGCATATGGCATCGATGGCGCGCGCCTCGCCCGGTACGCCGCACGCCCGCCGCTCGGTGCTGTTCTTCGTGCTCGTCTGCATTCAGGCGGCGCTGGGAGTAACCACGCTGCTCATGCATGTGGATATTCATGTCGCGCTCGCCCATCAGGGCATGGCGCTGGTCGTGCTCGGTTTTGCGGTTGCCCACTGGCGCGGATTCATTGGAGAATATCCGCCGCCAGTTGCGGTTGAAGTCAGGGACTGAACTCGCTCAGAACTGTTTCAGGACGGCCTTAATGGTTGCCGCGACAGCGAGTTCGTTGTCGCGTTCTTCCGCATTTTCGTCCTCTTCATGCCACGCGGCAGAAAGGCAGCCATAGGCAAAGGCATATTGCAGCAATAGCCGTTCGTCCCGTTGGAGAGCCTTCGCAAAAATCGCCGCCATGGAGGCGATGCGCGCTTCGCTGCGGGTGAGGTCAAAACGGTCGAGCGGATTGGAGAACATGTTGGCGACATCGAGCGCCGCATCGCCGATCAGGCCAGCGGGATCGATGATGATCCAGCCGCGATCGCTGCGCATGATATTCTCATGGTGCAGATCGCCATGCAGCGGCTTGATATCCCGCTGCTGGCCGATCAGTTCCTGCGCAAGCGTGGCGGCCTCGATATAGGCGCTGTCGATGCCGTCGGAACGATCCTGTTCGGCCTTGCGGAACAGACTTTCGAAATAGAGAGGCAGCGTCAGCAGACTTGAGGGCGGCGGCTGCTCGGACGGCTGGTGATATCGAAGCAGGACCTCCGCTGCGATTTCCGTGGTGGAATCGTCGTCACCGTCGCGGAACAGCACGTCGCGCAGGGTCTCCGTGCCAGCATGTTCCATCAGAAGAATATCATCGGAGCGGTCAAGCAACTCCACGCAGCCGATCCCGGCGCGCCATTCGATGAAATCCGCGCCGCGAAGGCTGTCCGTCAATACTTTCTTCTTCAGAACCTTGGCGACCGCAAGGGAACCGTCATCGCGCACAAGCTCGTAGACCACCCCGGCAGGCGTATCCGCAATCTGCTTTACGGCCTCGATATTCCACGAGGCCGGAAAAGAGGGCGTGGTCATGGTCACGAGCAACGTCTCATGCGGAAAGCATCAGTTCCATGTTCTGCACGGCAGCACCGGAGGCACCCTTGCCGAGATTGTCGAGTAACGCGACGAGGTTGATATGCTCGCCGCCCTCGGTGCCGAAGACGAAGAGCTTCATCGTATCCTTGCCAGCCAATTCCTCGGCATCGATACGCGCCAACCCCTTGCTCTCGGCCAGAGGCACGACGCTGACGATATCCTGTCCAGCGTAATGGGCGGTGAGTGCCGCATGGATCGTTTCGATATCAGTGCCTTCCTTAAGGTCGGCGGCGAACAGCGGCACCTGGACGATCATGCCCTGCGGGAAGCGACCGACGGAGGGCGAAAACAGCGGCGCGCGGTCAAGCTGGCCGTGAATGGTCATTTCAGGCACATGCTTGTGCTTGAGCGTCAGGCCATAAAGGAAATTATTGGCGCTGATGGCGTCGTCGCGGCTCTGGTCTTCCATTTGCGCAATCATCTGCTTGCCGCCGCCAGTATAGCCGGAGACCGCATTGACGCTGACAGGATAACCGTCCGGCAGGAGGCCAGCGGCCCGCAGCGGGCGAATAAGGGCGATCGCACCGGTCGGATAGCAGCCGGGATTGGCGACGAGGCGGGCAGAGCGAACCTTCTCGCCCTGGTCCTTATCCATTTCGGCAAAACCGTAAGCCCAGTCCTGATGAACGCGATAAGCGGTGGAGGTATCTATGATGCGGACATTATTGTTGCCAGCCACCATGGAAACCGCTTCCCGGGACGCGTCGTCCGGCAGGCAGAGGATCGAAATGTCGGCGCTATTGAGCATATCCTCGCGCATCGCCGCATTGCGGCGCTCGGCTTCCGGAATGGACAGCAACTCGATATCGCGGCGACCGGCAAGGCGCGTGCGGATCTGCAGACCCGTGGTGCCGTGTTCGCCATCGATGAAGATCTTCGCTGTCATGTCCTTGTCCTGACTTTTCAGAGGGTTGCGAGGGTAGTCGGAATCAGTTTGGCAAGTGCCGTCGTCTTTGTCAGCCAGCCTTGGCCAGCCGTTCGGCACGCAGGCCAAGCATATACATTGCAACGGTCGCTCCGGCAATGGCGGTAATATCCGCATGGTCGTAGGCGGGTGCCACCTCCACGACGTCGGAGCCGCGAATATCGAGCTGGCCAAGCCCACGCAAAACGGAGAGAATTTTAGCGCTGGTCGGCCCGCCGGCGACGGGTGTGCCGGTTCCCGGCGCGAAGGCGGGATCGAGGCAATCGATATCGAAGGTGAGATAGGTGGGCATACCGCCCGTGTGCTTGACGATCAGCGACGCGATATCGCTGGCCCGCATGTCCTCCACCTCGTAACCGTGGAGAATCCGAATGCCGAAATCGTCAGGCGCGTGGGTGCGGATGCCGATCTGGATCGAGCGGTCGGCATCGATCAGCCCGTCGCGCACGGCGCGGGCCACGAAGGAGCCGTGGTCGATGCGCTTGCCATCGTCGAACCATGTATCCTGATGCGCGTCGAACTGCACCAGCGCGAGTGGGCCGTGCTTGGCCACATGCGCTTTCAGCAATGGCCAGGTGATGAAATGATCGCCGCCGAGCGTCAGCAGGTAATCCGTCTTGGAGATGATCCTGCGCGCTTCCTTTTCGATCGTGTCAGGCGTTTTCCAGTGGTTGCCGTAGTCAAGCAGGCAGTCGCCATAATCAATGGTCGGCATATGGACGAAGAGATCGCGCGCGAAAGGATATTGCGGATCATTATCAAAGATCGCCGAGGCGCGGCGGATCGCCTGCGGCCCGAAGCGCGCACCTGGCCGGTTGGAGGTGGCGGCGTCAAAGGGAATGCCCCAGACCGCCGTCGAAACGCCCTTGAGGTTCTTGGTATATTTGCGCCGCATGAAGGAGAGGACACCGGCATGGGTCGGGTCCGTGGCAGCCGATGTCAGGGACATTGCGGTGAAGGCATGGTCGATGGTTTTGGCCGGCATTGATCACCCATTGCGATTTGCGCCGAGGTTGCTGTCTTCCTGATGAAAAAACAAGGGAGGAGGCCATGAAAAAAGGCGGAGCCGAAGCCCCGCCTTTCGAAGTTCTGAACGAACCGTTCCTGGAAGCGATTAGCGCTTCGAGAACTGGAACGAACGGCGGGCCTTGGCCTTACCGTACTTCTTACGCTCGACAACGCGGCTGTCGCGGGTCAGGAAGCCACCCTTCTTCAGAACGGAGCGCAGGCCCGGTTCGAAGTAGGTGAGGGCCTTGGACAGACCGTGACGAACGGCGCCGGCCTGACCGGACAGACCACCACCGGCAACGGTGGCGATGATGTCGAACTGACCCGTGCGGGCAGCGGCAACGATCGGCTGCTGGAGGATCATCTGCAGAACCGGACGTGCGAAATACGTGGTGAAATCGCGGCCGTTGATGATGATCTTGCCAGAACCCGCCTTGACCCATACGCGGGCTACGGCGTTCTTGCGCTTGCCGGTCGCGTAGGAGCGGCCGAGAGTATCAACCTTGCGGACATGCACGGGAGCCGAAGCTTCCGAAGCCGGGGCGAGGTCTTTCAGAGAGGAAAGATCGGCCATTATCAGGCGCTCCTTACGTTCTTCTTGTTGAGCGCGGCAACGTCGAGAACGACCGGCTGCTGTGCTTCGTGCGGGTGGTTGGAACCGGCGTAAACGCGCAGGTTCTTCATCTGACGACGGCCGAGCGGACCGCGCGGGATCATGCGCTCGACGGCCTTTTCAACGACGCGCTCCGGGAAGCGGCCTTCGATGATCTGGCGAGCCGTACGCTCCTTGATGCCACCCGGGTGACCGGTGTGCCAGTAGTACTTCTTGTCGGAATACTTCTTGCCGGTGAGGGCAACCTTTTCCGCATTGATAACGATGACGTTGTCGCCATCATCAACGTGGGGGGTGTAGGTAGCCTTGTGCTTGCCGCGCAGGCGGGTTGCAACGATGGTGGCGAGGCGACCAACAACGAGGCCTTCGGCGTCGATGATGACCCACTTCTTCTCCACCTCAGCGGGCTTCTGAACGAAAGTAGACATGAATTTCACTTTCTAACGTGGACCCGTCATCCTCTTCATGAAGAGCATACGGGCGTTTCTTGTTGCTTGGTTTGGTTGCCGATAAGGGCTACCGCAAATGACCCTATTCCGGCTGGAATCCGATCTGGCGCGCTTATACGGTGCGCGAACGAAAGCGTCAATATGATCGATTTTGGAGGTCGCAAAAATAATCAAGTAAAAACAAACGGTTGATGATGGGGTATTATTTTACCCCATCATCTGACCTCGTTTTACCCCAGCCGCATCACCAGAACGCCCGCTGCAATGATGCCTCCGGCAAGGTAGCGCCAGATGCTGGCGCGTTCTTTCAGGATCACCACTGATATCACCAGCGCGAAAAGAATGGAGGTTTCCCGGAGTGCTGCGACGACGGCGACAGGCGCTTTGGTCATGGCGTAAAGCGCCAGCCCATAGGAGAGTATGGAGCCGCCGCCACCGATAAGGCCACGCCACCAGTTGCGCCGGACATGCTGGACGACGGGGCCGGCGCCCCGCTGGTAAAACGCGAAACCGAACAGCAGCACGGGTGGCAGCAGAGACATCCAGAGCGTGTATGAGATGGCGTTGCCGGAAAGCCTTGCGCCGACACCGTCGACGAAGGTGTAGGATGCAATCACGAAAGCGTTGAGCAGGGCGACCATGATCGCCTTTCCGCCCCCGCGCCTTGCCTCGAAAGCAAGCGTCAGGATCCCCGCGGAGATGACGCCGATGCCCGCAATCGCCAGCGGGCTCAAAATCTCGCTCAGGAACAGGCTGCTCGTCGCCGCCACGATCAAGGGTGCCACGCCGCGCATGACGGGATAGACAAGGCCGATGTCGCCGATCGTATAGGCGGCGGCGACAAGGCGGAAATAAGCGAATTGCAGGACGGCTGAGGCGATCAGGAAGGGAATGGCGACTGGCGAGGGAAACGGCAGGAAAGGCAGAAACGGCAGCGAACAGGCTGCAGCCCCCGCCGCAATCAACGAGGCGTCCAGCGATTTATCGGAACCGGATTTGACCAGCGCATTCCATCCGGCATGCAGCATAGCGCCCAGAAGCACCAGAATAAGAATGTCGAATGTCACAGTCAGAGACTCGCTCGCGGGCTTTTCGGGCAATCTACAGCATTGGCCTCAGAAACTGGAAGTCATTTTCCGGACGGGTAGGTGTACGCTTTCAATTGCCTCGCCGAGGCCGTCCCCAATCCGGTGCCTACCGGCTTTGTTTTTATGGATTATGACACGCGTCAAATTTTTGATTTCTATGCGTCATGAAAAAACGAGATCCAATATCGCGCATGAGACACGCTTTCCTGCTTCTGATTTAATCCGGAAAATAATGCCTGACGCACGGCGTGCGGATCAGCCTCGCGCTGCGGAGTTCCTTGAAAAATGACCGAGCACATCATTTATTCCAGTTGTTGGTATTGCGCCTGGCGTTTCAAATGAGCGTGCGGGCGACTAAAATCGTATGATGACCAATGAAAATAAATTTCAGAATTCCCATCGAAACTCCACTATAACGTTGCAGACTTATAGAATGGTTGGTTTACGAAATAACTTTTTGAAAATTAGTCGCGGCTAAATAACCGGTGAACGGAATGAAAACAAACAGGAGACGAAGAGCGCATGGAATGCACGCTAATGTTGTTTCCGCCTGTTTCGATGGCCGTTCGGCGCAATTTTTGAAAAGTGGATGAAAATACTCAATACATCCGGTGTGTGCGCGATTTTGTGAAATCATTTTGCGTCGATGAAAACGGGGTTGCAGAGTGCCGATCCGGCGGAGATATTAATTTTTGCGCTTTCGGGGTTCCGGAGACGACCGGAGCGTCCTAGATGAGAATGGCATCGCATGAAACGGCGTGAAGGTTGCCGGCGCTGGAACCATGCGGGAGAGGAGAGGCTGGTGGGCATTAAAGCAACGCTCCAGACGCCTGCGCCTCTCTGGATCAGGTGGTATGCCAAAGGAATAAGTTGACATGCAGCATGATACTTACGAAGCGGATTACCTCAGGAAAATCCTGACGAATGTCAAAACCATCGCCCTGCTGGGAGCTTCGCCCAATCCGGATCGGCCGAGCCATGGCGTCATGCGCTTCCTGCTGTCCAAGGGCTATCGCGTGTTTCCGGTCAATCCGGGTCAGGCGGGCAAGGAGATACTGGGACAGGCGGTCTATGCCCGGCTGGCCGATATTCCCGAGGCTGTTGATATGATCGATGTGTTTCGTGCGCCGGAATATCTTTCCGCGATTGTCGACGAGGCGATCTTGCTGCCGCAACGCCCAAAGGTGATCTGGGGTCAGCTATCCGTGCGGGACGATAATGCCGCCGCCAAGGCCGAGGCTTATGGCATTGACGTGGTGATGAACCGTTGCCCGGCAATTGAGTATCCGCGTCTCAATATCGCACGATAGTTGGTACGGATTGGGCTTATCATTTGGCGCCAAGGCATTATGATCCCTCCAGAATTCCATTGGAGGAAACACCATGCCGAGCAGCAATCCCGGTTTTTCAACGCTGGCCATCCATGCGGGCGCACAGCCTGATCCTACGACCGGCGCACGGGCGACACCCATCTATCAGACGACGGCCTACGCTTTCCGTGATGCGGATCATGCCGCCGCCCTGTTTGGGCTGAAAGAGTTCGGCAATATCTACACCCGCATCATGAACCCCACTCAGGCGGTTCTGGAAGAGCGTGTGGCCGCGCTTGAGGGTGGTACCGCAGCGCTTGCCGTCGCCTCCGGCCACGCCGCGCAATTGCTGGTTTTTCATACGCTGCTGCAGTCCGGCGACAATTTCATCGCCGCCCGTCAGCTTTACGGCGGATCGATCAACCAGTTCGGCCACGCCTTCAAAGGTTTCGACTGGCAGGTTCGCTGGGCCGACGCCACCGATCCCGCCAGTTTCGAACAGCAGATCGATGAGCGCACACGCGCCGTCTTCATAGAAAGCCTTGCAAATCCAGGCGGCACCTTTGTGGATATCGCCGCAATAGCCGAAGTTGCCCATAGGCACGGCCTGCCGCTGATCGTCGACAACACGATGGCAAGCCCATATCTGCTGCGACCGCTGGAACACGGTGCAGACATCGTACTGCATTCGCTGACGAAATTCCTCGGTGGCCACGGTAATTCCATGGGCGGCATCATCGTTGACGGCGGAACCTTCGACTGGTCGGCAACTGACCGGTTTCCGGCCCTGTCACAGCCCCGGCCCGAATATTCCGGCGTCGTGCTCCACCAGACTTTCGGTAATTTCGCCTTTGCCATCGCCTGCCGCGTGCTTGGCCTGCGCGATCTCGGCCCGGCGATTTCGCCCTTCAACGCCTTCCTCATTCTCACGGGAATTGAGACCCTGCCGCTGCGCGTTCAACGCCATTCAGACAATGCGCTTGCCGTCGCCAAATGGCTTAAGGCACATCCCAAGGTCGGCTGGGTGAATTATGCCGGCCTGGAGGAAAGCGACAATCACGCCCTCCAGCAGCGTTACTCGCCGAAGGGCGCGGGTTCGGTCTTTACATTTGGCGTCAAGGGCGGTTATGCGGCCGGCAAGGCGCTGGTCGAAGGGCTGCAGCTATTCTCCCATCTCGCCAATATCGGTGACACGCGCTCGCTCGTCATCCACCCGGCTTCCACCACCCATGCCCAGCTGACGCCGGAACAGCAGGCGGCGGCTGGCGCCGGTCCGGATGTGGTGCGTCTGTCCGTCGGAATCGAGGACGTTAACGACATCATTGCCGATCTTGAACAGTCGCTTGCAAAAGTCTGAGAGGTCGGCGTCGCGATGAGCAACCTACTGACATTCGAAGATGCTTCCCTCGAAGCAGAGCATGGTGCGCCAGCGCCGGAGCGATTGATCTCCGGCGACCCCAAATTCACCACATGGAATCTGGAGGAAGCGCCGGGCGGTATTTATGCCGGCATCTGGCAATCCACACCCGGAAAATGGCGTGTCGTCTATGACGAATGGGAATATTTCAGCATCCTCGAGGGCCATTCCATCCTGACCGAGGATGGCGGGGCCCCGCGTGACCTCAGACCGGGCGACAGGCTTGTGCTGCGGCCCGGCTTTACCGGCACCTGGGAAGTCGTGGAGACAACACGAAAAGACTATGTCATCAGGCTGTGACGGCGGAAATCCGCTCGGTCACGCTATTGCTGGTCGAACGAAATGATGGATTGAAGGAGCCCGGGAAAACGGGCTTCCAAATCGTCGATACGAACGACGCTGATATTCTCGACACCCTGTTTGTGGGTTCGAATTAAGCCTGCCTCCCGCAGGATCCGCATATGGCTGGACAGGGTTGAACGCGGCATGTCCTGACAGGGTGCCGCGGCTCCACAATTCTGTCCGGTCTCGGAGCCCCATAATTTTCGGATGATGCCCATGCGTGCCGGTTCGCCAAGAGCGGCGAGCACGGCCGTGAGCGAAATGTCTTCGCGTGCGGGATGAAAAAACTGAGCCATGGACCGCCTCTAGCACATGGATTGACAAGCTTCAATATTTCAATAAAACCGAAATACCGAATTATGGTTATTCGGAAATTACGACATTCATGGAGTTTGCAATGTCTGGATTATTCAGTGGGCAGGTCGTGGTCGTCACCGGTGGATCGACTGGCATCGGCTTTTCCGTCGCGAGATTGGCTCTGGAAGGCGGAGCCTCCGCCGTTTACGTGACGGGCCGCAATACCGCCAACCTCGAGGCAGCGGTCGCCAGGCTCGGGCAGGGGGCGATCGGCTTCGCGTCCGATGTTGCCAAGCTCTCCGATCTGGAGCGGCTCAAGGCGCGCATTGAAGCCGATGGCCGGAAGGTGGACGTGCTGGTCGCCAATGCCGGCATCGCCGAGAACAATGACCTCGGTGATACCCACGAGGCGCTGTACGACCGGATTTTCGACATCAACGTCAAGGGCGTTTTCTACACCGTGCAGACATTGCTGCCGGTCCTGCGCGATGGCGGCTCGATCGTGCTCACCGGGTCGATCGTCGGCAACAAGGGCCTGGAGAGGTTGAGCGCCTATAATGCTTCCAAGGCGGCCGTTCGCTCATTCGCCCGCAGTTTTGCCAACGACCTCAAGGCGCGGGGCATCCGCGTCAATACGGTTAGCCCGGGCGTGACCCGCACGCCGATCATGGAAAACGGCCTGAAGCTCGATGAAGAAAAGATCGCCGGTTTCGAGGCCTATCTGAAGGATGCCGCGCCGATCGGCCGGATGGCCGACCCCGACGAGATCGCTGAGGCCGTTCTGTTTCTGGCCTCTTCAAAGGCCAGTTACATCACCGGCGTCGAGCTTTCGGTCGATGGCGGTCTGGCCCAGATTTAAGGCCTGCGCACGCTACCAGCTGAGATCGAGCCGCTCCAGCCCATGGAAATGATAGACATCCTTGACCCTGGGCGGCTCGGCAATTTTCAGGCGCGGCAGGCGTTTGAAAAGCAGTGGCAGGGCAAGGTTCAGTTCCAGTCTTGCCAATGGCGCGCCGATACAGAAATGGATGCCGGCGCCGAAGGAGACATTGGCGCCTTCGTTGCGCTCCGGCCGGAAGGTCAGTGGATCAGGGAATTTTGACGGATCGAGGTTGGCCGCAGCCAGGATCAGGCTTACCTTGTCGCCGCGCTTGAACTGCACGCCGTCAATCTCGACCGGCTCCAGAACCCATCGCTGGAAGATGTGCACCGGCGCGCAGATCCGCAGGGTTTCCTCCACCGTGCGTTCCGTGGCGGCCTCGTCGCTGAACAAGGTCTGCGGCGATATCCCGCTCTCCAGAATGATACGCACGGAATTGCCGATCTGATGAACGGTCGCTTCATGGCCCGCGTTGAGCAGGACGATGGTGGTGGACACCAGCTCGTCGTCAGTCAGATATTGACCCTTGTGCTCGGTATGGATCATGTGGCTCAGCAGGTCGTCCTCAGGCTTGGCCCGCCGCTCGGCGATCACGCTGCGCACATAATCCGAAAATTCCTTCGCTGCCCTGTCGGCCAGAAGCTCGTCTTCCGGTGTGCGCTTGAACATGTACATGCCGACATAGGCATGCGACCACTTCAGCAGCTGCGGCCCCATTTCCTCGGGAATGCCGATCATCCGGGCGATCATCGTTACCGGGATGATATCGGCATAGGAGGAAAGCAGTTCCGTCTCGCCCTTCTCTTCGAAAGCGTCAATCAGCCGGTTGGCGAGTTCCTCTATTTCCGGCTTCATCTTGTCGACATGCCGTGACACGAAGGCGCGGTTGATCAGCGTGCGCAGCCGCGTATGCTCCGGCGGCTCCAGTTCCAGAAGCGAGTGCTGCTCGGCCAGGTCGAAATGCTTCACATGCTCAAGCGGCTCTGGCAGGCCGATCTCTTCACGACTTGCCACATGCAGGATCTGTCGTCCAAACCGGCGGTCGCGCAGCAGCGAGCTGACATCGTCATAAGAGGTGAAAAACCATTGTCGCTGCTCTTCCCAGTAGAAAGTGGGACATTGCGCGTGCAGGGCGGCGTAAACGGGGTTCGGATCGTTGTAAAAAGCCGGGTCGCGCGCATCGAGTGAAACGTGGCGGGTGGCGGAATCGATTTTGAGAAAGGGAAACGTCGCTGTCATGCTGATGGTTTATTCCGCGCTTGGCGCTTTGGGAAGGGCGGCAGGCGTTCCTTCATATGTCACCAAATGGTTACACCTTCACCGGCTGGCAATTGCGGATATCCGGTTCAGCGCCGCGACCTGCCGGTCGGCATTGTTATCCATAGGGTTTTCGTCACGGTCCGAGGCGGGCACGACGACATTGGCCGAATTTACGTGGATTACGGTCCGATTGCGCCCGGCTTTCTTTGCGGCATAAAGCGCTCGGTCGGCCTCGGTCATCATCACATTCAGCTCGGCGTCCTTGATCATCGCTTCGGATATGCCGACGCTGGTCGTCACCTTGATGGGTTCGCCGCGTGAGGTGATTTTCGAAAGAAGCAGATTGTTACGGATGGATTCGGCAAGCGTGACGGTGCTGGAGGGGCTTTCGACCTCCGCCACCAGCGCGAACTCCTCGCCGCCCATCCTCACGAAAAGGCCGCGGTCGCCGATCGCGCGTTGCGCGATTTGACAGAAATGCACCAGTACGGCGTCGCCGGACTGGTGGCCGTATCTGTCATTGATCTTCTTGAAATGGTCGATGTCGAAGAGAACAAGCGCCACATATCGGCTGGAGCCGTGCGAGCGCTTCTTGATGCGGTCGAACTCCTCCAGCAGACCACGCCGGTTAAGGACACCGGTCAGGTGATCGGTCATGGCGAGCCGGTGGAGACGAAGCTCGGTATCCTCCATGATGATCTTGGCGCTGATCATGATGATGGCCGTGAAGCCGAGCATGCCGGAAAAAGCGAGCGCCGATGTCAGCGGAATGGCGTTGGGCGCAGCCGCATTGGCCGGGATGACAATGGAGGCGACGACGGCGCCGGCAAAAGCCTGCAGGGTCAGAATCGTCGCCAGAACTTTTCTGCTGCGCGACCTGCGCTCGCCATTTGCCAGAAGCACACCGGCGAGCATGAAATAGCCCGTGGCCGCACTGGCGTGATAAAGCAGGATCCGGGCCACCATGTTTTCTCGCACGGGTGGGACGAACATTCCGGCGATCCACAGGAGGGCCGGAATGGCAATCCAGCCAGCGAGCTTGCGCTTCTCCAGGGACAAGAGGCCCGCGAGCCAGAAGCCGAAGGCGGAAAGCGCCAGCGCGTTGCCGACCTGAATGGACAGGAAACTGGAAATATCTCCGCGAAACGCCACCATGA
The DNA here is from genome assembly GCF_003938925.1 of Agrobacterium sp. FDAARGOS_525. NCBI lineage: Bacteria > Pseudomonadati > Pseudomonadota > Alphaproteobacteria > Hyphomicrobiales > Rhizobiaceae > Agrobacterium > Agrobacterium sp. FDAARGOS_525. The sequence continues at coordinate 2,358,128 of NZ_RKIU01000003.1, forward strand.
CGGTGCCGAAGCCGGTGGCGAGAAAGCCGGCGGCGAAATAGAGATTGTGCCGGCGGGAAGGGCGGTGCAGCCACAGCGTTCCCAAAAGCACGGCAAGGGTGAACGTCTCCGCCGCCCATAGTAGCGTGCTCGTCTTTGCATCCAGCATTGCAAAATCCTATCTGCGCCATCATGCGGCAAAAGCGGAGAAGCTCGCACGACGTGCGTTATTCCCGCTGAATTGTTGAGCTGCCATTTCGCCCGGATAGGGCTGTTCGCCGATGGGAACCGAAATTCGTTTTTCAGTATCAGCAGCAAATACTAACGAGTTCTTGCCGGTTAGAAGTTATATCTGTGCATGAAGTACATTTTTTTGGTCCTCGCCAGTCTTGGTAAAAAATTGATGGCGGGGAGACAAATGGCTGCGGCCGGGACGAACGGGTGCAAAAGCCCGCCGCGGCCGGCGTCCGAAGCCCTGCAAACGCTGTTGAGCCGTTAAGGATATGCGGCTTCGTGTCTTGAAGTACGGGGCAGGGACACTCTATGTAGGGAGTATGAAGGTTAGAAGTGATTCCGGGGCGGTTTCCGCAACGGGCAGAGTTGACAAAGGACGGACATGAAAAATCCAGTTGATACCGCCATGGCTCTGGTGCCGATGGTCGTTGAGCAGACCAATCGCGGCGAACGCTCCTACGACATATTTTCCCGTCTTCTCAAGGAACGCATCATTTTCCTCACCGGCCCGGTGGAAGACCAGATGGCGTCGCTCGTCTGCGCGCAGCTGCTGTTCCTCGAGGCCGAGAACCCGAAGAAGGAAATTGCGCTCTACATCAATTCGCCAGGTGGCGTCGTGACCGCCGGCATGGCGATCTACGATACGATGCAGTTTATCCGCCCTGCGGTCTCCACGCTCTGCGTCGGCCAGGCTGCCTCCATGGGTTCGCTGCTTCTCGCTGCCGGTGAAAAGGGAATGCGTTTCGCCACCCCCAACGCACGCATCATGGTGCACCAGCCATCGGGCGGCTTCCAGGGCCAGGCTTCGGATATCGAACGCCACGCCCGCGACATCATCAAGATGAAGCGCCGCCTCAATGAAGTCTACGTGAAGCATACCGGCCGCACGCTCGAAGAGGTTGAAAAAACCCTTGATCGCGACCATTTCATGGATGCAGACGAGGCGAAGGACTGGGGCGTGATCGACAAGATTCTGACCTCGCGCCAGGAAATCGAAGGCGCCGTCGCGAATTGAGGCGCGACGCTTTTTGACGTTTGTTTGACCCCGCAAAAGTAATTTCGGGGCTTTCAACCGGAACAGAAAGCGATATTAGTATATATAAAGGCTATGTTGATTTTTTATGACGCGGCCTTTGGTTTAATGGGGAATTCGTTGCCGCCGGTTATCAGCTCCTGTATCTGATACGGTTAGTACCCCGGGAAACGAGGCGGATACGGCAATGCACCCCAAGGGCGGCCGTATCTGCGGGCGGTAAGTTGACCGCGATCCGTTTGACGGACCTGCGGCGTGCTGGAAGGAAAGAGATATGAGCAAAGTCAGCGGCAGCAACGGCGGCGACTCTAAGAATACACTCTATTGTTCATTCTGCGGCAAGAGCCAGCACGAAGTCCGGAAACTCATTGCCGGACCGACGGTATTCATCTGCGATGAATGCGTCGAATTGTGCATGGACATCATCCGCGAGGAGAACAAGACGTCTATGGTGAAGTCGCGCGAGGGTGTGCCCACCCCGCAGGACATCATCAAGATCCTCGACGAATACGTCATCGGCCAGAAGCAGGCGAAGAAAATCCTGTCCGTGGCCGTTCACAACCACTACAAGCGCCTCGCGCACGCCTCCAAGAATGGCGATGTCGAGCTGGCGAAGTCGAACATCATGCTCGTCGGCCCGACGGGCTGCGGCAAGACCTATCTTGCCCAGACGCTCGCCCGCATCATCGACGTTCCCTTCACCATGGCGGACGCAACGACGCTGACCGAAGCCGGTTATGTCGGCGAGGACGTGGAAAACATCATCCTGAAGCTGTTGCAGGCGGCGGATTACAATGTCGAGCGCGCCCAGCGCGGCATCGTCTATATCGACGAAGTCGACAAGATTTCCCGCAAGTCGGACAACCCGTCCATCACGCGCGATGTGTCGGGCGAGGGCGTTCAGCAGGCGCTTCTGAAGATCATGGAAGGCACGGTCGCTTCCGTTCCGCCGCAGGGTGGCCGCAAGCATCCGCAGCAGGAATTCCTGCAGGTGGACACGACCAACATCCTGTTCATCTGCGGCGGCGCTTTTGCCGGCCTCGACAAGATCATCTCGGCCCGTGGCGAAAAGACCTCGATCGGCTTCGGTGCGACCGTCAAGGCGGAAGACGACCGTCGTGTGGGCGAAGTGCTGCGCGAGCTGGAGCCGGAAGATCTGGTGAAGTTCGGCCTCATTCCGGAATTCATCGGCCGTCTGCCCGTCCTGGCGACGCTGGAAGACCTGGATGAAGATGCGCTGATCCAGATCCTGTCCGAGCCGAAGAACGCTCTGGTCAAGCAGTACCAGCGCCTGTTCGAGATGGAAGACGTCGAGCTGACCTTCCACGAGGACGCGCTGCGCGAAATCGCCCGCAAGGCGATCACCCGCAAGACCGGTGCCCGTGGCCTGCGCTCGATCATGGAAAAGATCCTGCTGGATACCATGTTCGAACTGCCGACGCTGGAGGGCGTGCGCGAAGTGGTCATTTCCAACGACGTCGTCAGCGGCGTTGCGCGTCCGCTCTACATCTATGCGGACCGTCAGGAAGAAAAGACCAACGTCTCCGCGTAATCGGCTGCTGTGATGTTTGATGAAATCTGAGGCCCGCATCCGTGCGGGCCTTTTCTATTAGATGGGCCTTACGAAACTTGCGGCTAACTTGACGAAGCCCGATTTTGCGTTTGGAGCGGATTGCGCTTTGCTGATAAAGTCTTACAACTGATTTGCAGCGCGATATGACGGAAATGTGAATTTCGTCGGCGACCCGGTTCCTGAGCCCTCGAGGATAACCGGAAATGTCGGTAGTATTAGCCAGCGCTGAGTTTTGTTGAATTTCACGGTCCTGCCGTCGCGTAAGGCCGTCTGCTCCGACGACTTGAAATCGGTGTTTCGAAACTCCACTTTCAGTCTCGAGAAATGAGTATGCCGGACGCCCCCAAGACGTTCGGCAAAGTGTCCCGAAAGGGACCATGGAAAGGAAATGATATGACGAACATCACGTCTGCGGCATCTGGCGGTACCTATCCGGTACTTCCCCTGCGCGACATTGTCGTTTTCCCGCATATGATCGTTCCACTGTTCGTCGGGCGGGAAAAATCCATCCGTGCGCTCGAGGAAGTCATGGGCTCCGACAAGCAGATCATGCTTGTTACCCAGATCAACGCCAGCGACGACGATCCGGCGCCTGAAGCCATCCACAAGGTTGGCACGGTCGCCAATGTCCTGCAGCTTCTTAAGCTTCCCGATGGCACCGTGAAGGTGCTGGTGGAAGGCAAGGGCCGCGCCCAGATCGACAGCTACACCGGTCGCGAGGATTTCTACGAAGCCTCGGCCACGCCTTTGCAGGAGCCTGCCGAAGATCCGGTCGAGATCGAGGCGCTCTCGCGTTCGGTCGTTTCGGAATTCGAGAGCTATGTGAAGCTCAACAAGAAGATTTCGCCCGAGGTTGTCGGCGCTGCCGGTCAGATCGATGATTACTCGAAGCTCGCCGACACGGTCGCTTCGCACCTGTCGATCAAGATCACCGAAAAGCAGGAAATGCTGGAAACCGTCAGCGTGAAGCAGCGGCTTGAAAAGGCGCTTGGCTTCATGGAAGGCGAGATTTCCGTTCTTCAGGTCGAAAAGCGCATCCGCTCGCGCGTCAAGCGCCAGATGGAGAAGACCCAGCGCGAATATTACCTGAACGAGCAGATGAAGGCGATCCAGAAGGAGCTCGGCGACGGCGAGGACGGCCGTGACGAGATGGCCGAGCTGGAAGAGCGCATCGCCAAGACAAAGCTTTCCAAGGAGGCCAAGGAAAAGGCCGAAGCGGAAATGAAGAAGCTGCGCCAGATGAGCCCGATGTCCGCGGAAGCGACCGTCGTGCGCAATTATCTGGACTGGCTGCTTGGTCTGCCCTGGGGCAAGAAGTCCAAGATCAAGGCGGACCTCAACAATGCCGAGAAGATTCTGGATCAGGACCATTTCGGTCTGGACAAGGTCAAGGAGCGTATCGTCGAGTATCTGGCCGTGCAGGCCCGTGCGACGAAGATCCGTGGCCCGATCCTGTGCCTCGTCGGCCCGCCCGGCGTCGGCAAGACCTCGCTCGCCAAGTCGATCGCCAAGGCGACCGGCCGCGAGTATGTGCGCATGGCGCTGGGTGGTGTTCGTGACGAAGCGGAAATCCGCGGTCACCGCCGCACCTATATCGGCTCCATGCCGGGCAAGATCGTCCAGTCGATGAAGAAGGCCAAGAAGGCAAACCCGCTCTTCCTGCTCGACGAAATCGACAAGATGGGCATGGATTTCCGTGGCGATCCATCGTCGGCGCTGCTCGAGGTTCTCGATCCGGAACAGAACTCCACCTTCATGGATCACTACCTGGAAGTGGAATACGACCTGTCCGACGTGATGTTCGTGACCACGGCCAACACGCTGAACATTCCCGGCCCGCTGATGGACCGTATGGAAGTGATCCGCATCGCCGGTTACACGGAAGACGAAAAGCGCGAAATCGCAAAGCGTCACCTGCTGCCCAAGGCGATCAAGGAACATGCCCTGCGTCCGGAAGAATTCTCGGTCACCGATGATGCCCTGATGGTTGTCATCCAGCAGTACACCCGCGAGGCGGGCGTGCGCAGCTTCGAACGCGAGCTGATGAAGCTGGCGCGGAAGGCTGTCACCGAGATCATCAAGGGTAAGGTCAAGTCTGTTGAGGTTACCGCAGCAAACGTTCCGGATTATCTGGGCGTTCCGCGGTTCCGCCACGGCGAGGCCGAGCGCGAGGATCAGGTCGGTGTCGTCACGGGTCTTGCCTGGACGGAAGTCGGCGGTGAGCTGCTCACCATCGAAGGGGTGATGATGCCGGGCAAGGGCCGCATGACGGTTACCGGCAACCTCAAGGAAGTGATGAAGGAATCCATTTCGGCGGCGGCATCCTATGTCCGTTCGCGCGCCGTGGACTTCGGCATCGAGCCGCCGCGCTTCGACAAGAGCGACATCCACGTGCACGTTCCGGAAGGGGCAACCCCGAAGGATGGTCCGTCCGCCGGTGTCGCCATGGCAACCGCGATCGTCTCCATCATGACCGGTATTCCGGTCTCGAAGGATGTGGCGATGACGGGCGAGATCACGCTTCGTGGTCGCGTTCTGCCGATCGGTGGCCTGAAGGAAAAGCTGCTTGCAGCGCTTCGCGGCGGCATCAAGAAGGTGCTGATCCCGGAAGAAAACGCCAAGGATTTGGCGGAGATTCCGGACAATGTGAAGAACGAGATGGAAATCATTCCGGTGTCGCGCATGGGCGAGGTTATCAAGCACGCCCTCATCCGCCAGCCGGAGCCCATCGAGTGGGATGGCAGCATCGAGACGCCGGTGATCGCAACGGTCGAAGGTGTTGATGACGGCAGCCAGACCATCGCGCATTGAGACGCGTCGTCGCGAGGGCCGGAATCGGTGCTCGCGACAGGTCCTGCGTAGATTCAATGCGTTAGGCTTCACGACGAAGGTACGGCTTCAGGTCGGCGCAAGTGATGCGAAATTGGCACGATTATGGGGAAGGCCGGCAGAAATGTCGGCCTTTTTTGTGAAAAAAGCCGCAGACCCCTTGTTTTTCAGGCGATTCCAGCGCTTTTGAGTTGCTGCGCGCGGATACGAACGTATTCTGCGCCGGCTTAATTTGAGTCGTTTCAAACCATTGAAAGGGGTGGAAACATGAACAAGAACGAGCTCGTCTCTGCTGTTGCCGAAAAGGCTGGTCTCACGAAGGCAGATGCTGCTTCCGCTGTTGATGCCGTATTCGAAACCGTACAGAGCGAACTGAAGAACGGTGGCGATATCCGCCTCGCCGGCTTTGGCAGCTTCTCCGTCAGCCGTCGTGAAGCCTCCAAGGGCCGTAACCCTTCCACGGGTGCTGAAGTCGATATCCCGGCTCGCAACGTTCCGAAGTTCTCCGCAGGCAAGGGCCTGAAGGACGCCGTCAACTCGTAAGGTTTCCGGAAAGCCGTAACGCCCGCGGCGGGCGGCGGCTTTTCAGGTTCACGAGGAAGCATGTTTTGACGCGCTCACGCCATCAACCGGTCTAAGGAGCGTGCCTTTCGAAAGTTCTTTCGGGCGGCGCCGTTTATGCCGAATGGTATGGAATGAAAGTCGGGCGTGCCTGTGTATCCTCCATCCGGACACACGGCGTTTCGATATACGGAATATGCGAATAAACACGAAAGCCCGGCCTTTGCGGCCGGGCTTTTTGATTCCGGGCCATGAAGTGTCATGCCACTGTCATGTCCGTGACGCAGAAGCCTTGGGATATTTCTGAACCCGAGGGGGATAAAATGGCGTTCCGATTTTCTCAGATGGCCTTGACCGCGGCCCTGCTTACATCTGCAGCCTTTCCGGCGGCCGCAGAGCCGGTTTTTAACCGCATTGCTTCTTTCCCGGTAGCGAAGAACCTGCCCGCGGACAAGGACGCCAAGTCCGTGACCTCGGCTGAAATCATCACCGCCAGCGAAGACGGCAAGACGCTGATCTATTCGGACAGCCCGCTCGGGGGCATTGGCTTCATCGACATCACCGATGCCAAGGCTCCCAAGGCCGGCGGCGCATTGCTGCTGGAAGGTGAGCCGACCTCCGTTGCCGTGGCCGGTCTCAAGGTTCTCGCCGGCGTCAATACCTCGGAAAACCGCGCCAAGCCCTCCGGCAAGCTCGTGACTGTCGATATCGCTGCCAAGAAGATCGAGGCGAGCTGTGATCTCGGCGGTCAACCGGATTCGGTCGCAGTGTCTCCGGATAAAACCTTTGCCGCCATCGCTATCGAAAACGAACGTGATGAAGAGGTGAACGAAGGCGCTCTGCCGCAGATGCCAGCCGGTTATCTCGTCACTGTCGGCCTGAAGGACGGCATTGCCGACTGCGCGACGCTGAAGAAGATCGACGTTACCGGTCTCGCCGAGATTTCCCCTGAAGATCCGGAACCGGAATTCGTTTCGATCAATGCCAATGGCGAGATCGCGCTGACGCTGCAGGAAAACAACCATATCGTCATCATCGACGGCAAGACCGGCACGGTGAAGACGCATTTCTCTGCCGGCACCGTCAATCTGGAAGGCATCGACACCAAGACCGATGGCCAGCTGAAATTCACCGACAAGCAGGAAGGCCGCAAGCGCGAACCTGACGCCGTCAAGTGGCTGGACAATGACCGTATCGTCATCGCCAATGAAGGCGACTGGCAGGGCGGTGCACGCGGCTTCACCATTTTCGACAAGACTGGCAAGCTTCTCTATGAAGCCGGCGCTTCGCTCGAGCACGCGGTAGCGGCCATTGGCCACTATCCGGAAAAACGCTCTAAGGCCAAGGGCATCGAGCCGGAGGGTCTGGAAACGGCGACCTTCGATGGTCAAAAGTACTTCTTCGTGCTTGCCGAGCGCGCTTCCATTGCCGCTGTTTATAAGGATACCGGCGCAGAGCCGCAGCTAACGCAGCTCCTGCCTTCAGGCATTTCGCCGGAAGGCGCTGTCGCCATCCCCGCGCGCAACCTCCTCGTCACGGCCAATGAGGCTGATCTGGTGGAAGACGGCGGCGCCCGCTCGCATGTCATGATCTATGAACGCGCCGAGGGCGAGCTGGCCTATCCGCAGCTGGTATCCGCCACTGTCGATGGCGCGCCCATCGGCTGGGGCGCTCTTTCGGGTCTGGTAGGCGATGCCGAGAAGCCAGGCATCCTCTATGCCGTGTCCGACTCGGTCTATGGTAACCAGCCGTCAATCTACACCATCGACGCGACCAAGAAGCCCGCCACCATCACCAACGTGCTGCGTGTCAAGCGCGACGGCATTGCGGCGCAGAAACTCGACATCGAAGGCATCACGCTGGATGGCAAGGGAGGGTTCTGGCTGGCCTCCGAAGGCGACAGCGCCAAGCTTGTTCCGCATGCGCTCTACAACGTCAATGCCAAGGGCGAAATCAAGGCCGAAATCGCCTTGCCAAAGGAACTGCTCGCCGGCGATACCCGCTTCGGTTTCGAAGGCGTTACCATGATCGGCAAGGGCGATGACGCGACGCTGTGGATGGCCGTGCAGCGCGAATGGGGCACCGACGAGAAGGGCTTCGTCAAGCTCGTCTCCTATAATCCGAAGTCCAAGGAATGGGGCGCCGTGCGCTACCCGCTCGATAAGACTGAAGCCGGTTGGGTCGGCCTGTCCGAAATCACCGCACAGGGCGACAATGTCTATATCGTCGAGCGCGACAACCAGATCGGTGACAAGGCCAAGATCAAGAAGCTCTACCGCGTGGCGATTGCTGACCTGAAGCCGGGCAAGATCGGTGGCGAATTGCCGCTGGTCACAAAGCAGGAAGCCCATGACTTCCTGCCGGACCTCAAGGCCCAGACCAACGGCTATGTCGTCGACAAGCTGGAAGGCTTCACCTTCGACAAGGCGGGAACGGCCTATGCCGTGACAGATAATGACGGCGTCGATGATTCTTCCGGCGAGACGCTGTTCTTCAAGGTCGAGATGAAGGCGATCAACTGATTGCACACGACAGCGCCGCAACGGAAAAAGCCGGGCATAGCCCGGCTTTTTTAATGCGGTATGGATCTGAATGCCGGGCGCTTATACGATACGTCATATGCAAGCCCTCAAAAGGCATTGCCGCTTCGCATCGGTGATCGAAATTTCTCTCCGGAGGTCGTCCGGGATAATGGTGCGATTCCAGCGCCCGGATCACCGCCCCATGGAATTCTTGTTTTTGGAAATATCTGGTTTCTCCGAATCCTGCTGGACCCAGCGGAAAAAAATGTAAACAGGCAGCGCAATAAGCGCGAGTGTAACAAACGCGTCGAGTGACATGGTTTCATCCATCAGTTCCACCGCTCATCATGAAACGGCCTGAAAACAATGCCCGAAATCTCTTTAAAAATTCTAAATCTGCTTATTTTTCGGTATGTTGCGGGGTGAAACAGGGGTGGCTGCGGCTGTGCGAATCTGAAACGAAAGTCCCGGTTTGGCACGGCGCGGCAACTGGGAAATGTGATTCTACACCGCAGTAGCGCGCGACCATGGCCCCTTCCATGCCACCGAGGGCAGGGGCTGCGCATCGAAGCCAAGCATACATGGTGAAGCGCAACCGCGTACGGGTCAAACCGCAATCGGCAAGGGTTCTTTAAATCACTGTGAGAAGGAATGGTGGGCGATGAGAGACTCGAACTCCCGACATCCTCGGTGTAAACGAGGCGCTCTACCAACTGAGCTAATCGCCCTTCGCGTCTTGCGGATCATGTCCGCCGCGTCGGTGGCCGTGATGTATTCGGATCGGAAAAAAACCGCAAGGGCTTTTGTGAAGTTTTTTTGTTTTTTTTCGGGGAGGTTTTTCCCTCCGCCGAAGGGGAGGGGTAAAAAGCCGGGAACTGCGGGCTTTTTGGTAAATTCAGAAACCAATGACGTCATGACGGCCCGTAGAAATGACGTTGATAAAGCGGCTGGCTGTGGACAAGTTTTTTGTTTTCGTTGGGAAAAGCCCGCAAAACAGGGCATTTGCCGGAGCGTCGATAAAAGGCCCCAGGGTTTTTCCTGATCAAAATGAAAAAGCTTATTCTTTTGTCGTGAAACCTGCTTGACACCCCCGCACGAACGCCGTAGTTAGCCGCTCAACGAACAGCCGAGGCTGGTTCGTACGGCGGAACCAAGGTTCTGTCGGTCAGGATAAGCGGGTGTAGCTCAGTTGGTTAGAGTGCCGGCCTGTCACGCCGGAGGTCGCGGGTTCGAGCCCCGTCACTCGCGCCATCCTGTTCCTCGGAAAAAACGCAGATGAATGTCTGTGGAGCGCGGGTGTAGCTCAGTCGGTTAGAGTGCCGGCCTGTCACGCCGGAGGTCGCGGGTTCGAGCCCCGTCACTCGCGCCATTTCTCCTTCTTGAAATGTCTCCATCTGAACAATCAATGCGCGGTCTGCGCGGCTTTGTCTTCAGCGATTCCGGTCTCTGATTCCGGCCGTTTCCCGCGGGATTTTTCCTGCTTTTATTAGTCAAGTTTCGATTTCCCGATATCGTCACTTCGCCAACGTTTGGGCGTAAAAATCGTGTGACTTTTTTGCGGTTGCGTCCTTCAATCGATTATTATTGTATTTGAGGGGCTTAGGTCGGAAATGTGGCCCAAATTTGCGTCAATTCCGGCAATATTGTTGCCAATCAATGCGGCAGGTGTCTTGAAATGGTGCCTAAACTCTTGCAGAGAGGGCGCGGCTGCGCTAACCACTTTGGCGTTGCAACATATTTGTCCGCTCTTTGAGACTAAGGTCACAAAGGCAGGCCCGGCACCCGGCCGGGCAGGGAAGAGACCATGACTGAACTCCTCAGTTCCTACATTCCGATCGCAATATTCATCGGTATCGCTCTTGTCATCGGCCTGGCGCTTCTGATCGCGCCTTTCGCTGTCGCTTACAAGGCGCCGGACCCGGAAAAGCTCTCTGCTTTCGAGTGCGGTTTCAACGCCTTCGACGATGCCCGCATGAAGTTCGATATCCGCTTTTATCTGGTGTCGATTCTGTTCATCATCTTTGACCTCGAAGTCGCGTTCCTGTTCCCATGGGCGGTGTCTTTCGGTGAGATGGGCTGGTTCGGTTTCTGGTCGATGATGGTGTTCCTCCTCGTTCTCACCATCGGCTTTATCTATGAGTGGAAGAAGGGAGCGCTGGAATGGGCATGAGCCAGAACAACAGCACGCTCGTCGCGCCGCAGCCGAAGGGGATCATCGATCCCTCCACCGGCAAGCCGGTTGGTAGCAACGATGCCTACTTCACGGAAATCAACGACGAGCTGGCCGATAAGGGCTTCCTCGTCACCTCGACAGACGAACTGATCACCTGGGCCCGTACCGGCTCGCTGATGTGGATGCAGTTCGGTCTTGCCTGCTGCGCCGTCGAAGGCCTGATGCAGGCTTCCGGTCCGCGTTACGACATGGAGCGCTTCGGTGTCGCCCCGCGCGCCTCGCCGCGCCAGTCGGACGTGATGATCGTCGCCGGCACGCTGACCAACAAGATGGCTCCGGCTCTGCGTAAGGTCTATGACCAGATGCCGGAACCGCGTTACGTCATCTCCATGGGTTCCTGCGCCAATGGCGGCGGTTATTACCATTATTCCTACGCCGTCGTACGCGGCTGCGATCGCGTCGTGCCGGTGGATATCTACGTTCCGGGCTGTCCCCCCACGGCCGAAGCGCTGCTTTACGGCGTGCTTCTGCTGCAGAAAAAGATCCGGCGTACCGGTACGATCGAGCGCTAAGGGCAAAGGACGGATTTAGAATGAGCGAAGCTCTCAACGATCTTGCTGCTTACGTTAAGGAAGCGCGCGGTTCACTCGTGGTGTCGGCCGATATCGCCTATGGCGAGCTGACGCTGAACACGACACCTGAAAGCGTAATCGCGCTTCTGACTTTCCTGCGCGACGATGTGCAGTGCGGATTCGTCAATATCATCGATATCTGCGGCGTTGACTGGCCGCAGCGCGAAAAGCGTTTCGATGTCGTTTATCACCTGCTGTCGCCGCGCCAGAATCTGCGCGTCCGCGTCAAGCTGCAGGTGGAGGAGGACGAGGGGGTTCCTTCTGCGACCTCCGTCTACATGGGTGCGGAGTGGTTCGAGCGTGAAGCCTGGGACATGTATGGTATTCCGTTTGAGGGCCATGCGGACCTTCGCCGCATCCTCACCGATTACGGTTTCGAAGGCCACCCGCTGCGCAAGGATTTCCCGGTTACCGGGTTTGTTGAAGCGCGTTACGATGACGTTCTGAAGCGCGTGCTTTATGAGCCGGTCGAGCTGAAGCAGGAATTCCGTAACTTCGACTTCCTTTCCCCTTGGGAAGGGACCGATTACGTTCTTCCTGGCGACGAAAAGGCCAAGCAATGAGCCAGGTCTCCGCGACAGAGCATGGGCAATGTCTTTGCGGCGCCGTCGGCCTTGAGGCCGTCATCGGCGCCCGCGAATTCGGCGTTTGCCATTGCTCCATGTGCCGCCGCTGGTCCGGCGGCGCGTTTCTGGCTGTCGAATGCGCTGATATCTCCGTCGAAAACGAAGAGAGCCTCGGCGTCTATTCCTCGTCGGAGTGGGGCGAGCGCTGCTTCTGCAAGAATTGCGGCAGCACGCTGATGTGGCGTTCCAAGGATGGCAAGCATTTTGCCGTGTCGCTGCAGGCTTTTGACAACCCTTCCAGTTTCAGGTTCGCGTCGCAGATTTTCACGGATGAAAAGCCTTCGAGCTATTCCTTCGCTGAGATCACGCAGAACATGACCGGCCCCGAATTCATCGCCATGATCACCTCGGCGGAGCACTAGAATGACTGAGCATAACGTCCGCAACTTCACGATCAACTTCGGTCCGGAACATCCCTCCGCGCACGGCGTGCTGCGTCTGGTTCTGGAACTGGACGGCGAAATCGTCGAGCGCGTTGATCCGCATATCGGTCTTCTGCATCGCGGAACCGAAAAGCTGATCGAGACGAAGACCTATCTGCAGGCCGTTCCTTACTTCGATCGTCTCGACTACGTCGCGCCGATGAACCAGGAGCACGCTTTCGCGCTCGCCGTCGAAAAGCTGCTCGGCCTCGAGATCCCGATGCGCGGCCAGCTGATCCGCGTTCTCTATTCGGAAATCGGCCGCATCCTCTCGCACATCATGAACGTGACCACGCAGGCCATGGACGTGGGCGCGATGACGCCGCCGGTCTGGGGCTTCGAAGAGCGCGAAAAGCTGATGGTGTTTTATGAGCGCGCCTGTGGCGCGCGCATGCACTCGGCCTATTTCCGCCCGGGCGGCGTCCACCAGGACCTGCCGCCGGAACTGGTCGACGATATCGGCAGGTGGTGCGATCCCTTCATCACCGTCCTCGACAATATCGAGGGCCTCCTGACGGATAACCGCATCTATAAGCAGCGTAACGTCGATATCGGCGTCGTCTCGCTGGAAGATGCCTTTGCCTGGGGCTTTACGGGCGTGATGGTTCGTGGTTCCGGCGCTGCCTGGGATTTGCGTCGTTCGCAGCCTTATGAGTGCTATTCCGATCTGGAATTCGACATCCCTGTTGGCAAGAACGGCGACTGCTATGATCGTTACCTGATCCGCATGCAGGAAATGCGCGAATCCGTGAAGATCATGAAGCAGTGCGTCGAGCTTTTGTCCGGCAAGCACCGCATCGGCCCGGTCTCCTCGCTGGATGGCAAGGTGGTTCCGCCCAAGCGCGGTGAGATGAAGCGTTCGATGGAAGCGCTGATCCACCACTTCAAGCTCTACACCGAAGGTTACCACGTTCCGGCTGGCGAAGTTTACGCCGCCGTCGAAGCGCCAAAGGGCGAGTTCGGCGTCTATGTGGTTGCCGATGGTTCCAACAAGCCTTACCGCTGCAAGATCCGCGCTCCGGGCTATGCCCATCTGCAGGCGATGGATTTTCTGTGCAAGGGCCATCAGCTTGCCGACGTTACAGCCGTGCTCGGCTCTCTCGACATCGTGTTCGGGGAGGTCGACCGCTGATGCGTCTGCCGCTGGCCATACCGGCTTTTCTCGCAGCGATGACGGCACCCGTTCTTGCCCAGACGGCAACGGACGAGGGTGCTGTAGCGCTGTCGAGCGGCGGCTCTTCGACCATCAAGCAGCTTCTGTCGTCGGGATACGAGATCAAGGCCTCGGTTCCCAATGGCAGCAAGTTCATTGTGTTCATGCAAAAAGACAAGGCGGCTTATGCCTGCGAATTCGTCACGGTGGCGAGATCGCGGTGTGAGACGTTAAACTGAAAAGGCGTGAGGAAGTATGTCCGTTCGTCGACTAGCCGAAGATCAGTTCCAGCCCGTGGCTTTTGCCTTCAACGCGGAAAACACCGCATGGGCTGAAAAGACGATCAAAAAATACCCCGAGGGACGCCAGCAATCAGCGGTCATCCCGCTGCTCATGCGTGCGCAGGAGCAGGATGGCTGGGTTACCCGCGCCGCCATCGAAAAAGTCGCAGACATGCTGGACATGGCCTATATCCGTGTTCTTGAAGTTGCGACCTTCTATACGCAGTTCCAGCTGAAGCCGGTCGGCACGCGTGCCCACGTTCAGGTCTGCGGCACCACGCCCTGCATGCTGCGCGGCTCCGAAGCGCTGATGGATGTCTGCCGCAAGAAGATCCATCACGATCCGCTGCACACCAATGAGAGCGGCACGCTTTCCTGGGAAGAGGTGGAATGTCAGGGCGCCTGCGTCAACGCGCCGATGGTCATCATCTTCAAGGATGCCTATGAAGACCTGACGCCCGAGCGTCTGGAAGAGATCATCGATGCTTTCGAGGCAGGCAAGGGCGACACCGTCAAGACCGGCCCCCAGATCGACCGTCACCAGTCCGTCCCCGTTGGCGGCCTGACGACCCTGACGGAAGAGATCAAGCCTGACCGTTCCAATCTCGACAAGCCGGCTGAAGTGCCAGCGGATGCCGCACAGGTTCCCCCGTCCAACGCCGCCAAGCCGAAGACGGATGCGCCGGAAACCGATCCGAAGCTGAAGACGCCGGCCAACGAGCCCAAGGCTGCTGCTGAAAACGCAAAGGCTGGCGAAAAGGAATCGGTCGGCAAGGAAGCGGCAGCATCAAAGCCGTCGCTGGATTCCGCGGATCGTCCGGCAGGCATCGAAAAGCCAGCTGCCCCTGATGACCTGAAGCTCATTTCCGGCGTCGGCCCCAAGATTGAGGGTACGCTGAACGAGCTCGGCATCTTCACCTATGCGCAGATCGCCGGCTGGAAGCAGGCCGAATGCGACTGGGTCGATGGATATCTGAATTTCAAGGGCCGTATCAGCCGTGATGACTGGGTCAAGCAGGCCGAGGCGCTCGCCAAGGGTGGCGAAGCCGAGTATATCAGGGTCTTCGGCAAGAAGCCGCGGTAAGAGGTGAAGCATGTTAAAAGATCAGGATCGCATCTTTACCAATCTCTACGGCCTCAAGGACAAGTCCCTGAAAGGCGTGCTGGCGCGCGGCCACTGGGACGGCACCAAGCAGATCATCGAAAAGGGCCGTGACTGGATCATCAACGAGATGAAGGCTTCGGGCCTTCGCGGTCGCGGCGGCGCTGGCTTCCCGACGGGTCTCAAGTGGTCCTTCATGCCGAAGGAAAATGACGGCCGTCCTCATTATCTCGTCGTTAACGCCGATGAATCCGAGCCCGGCACCTGCAAGGACCGCGAAATCCTGCGCAACGATCCGCATACGCTGATCGAAGGCTGCGTGATCGCCGGTTTCGCCATGGGCGCGCACACCGCTTACATCTATGTTCGCGGCGAATATATGCGCGAACGTGAGGCTCTTCAGGCGGCCATCGACGAATGTTACGATGCCGGTCTGCTCGGCGGTAACAACAAGAATGGCTGGGATTTCGACATCTACGTGCATCACGGCGCGGGCGCTTACATCTGCGGCGAAGAGACGGCACTGCTCGAAAGCCTTGAAGGCAAAAAGGGCCAGCCGCGTCTGAAGCCGCCGTTCCCGGCCAATATGGGTCTTTACGGCTGCCCGACGACCGTCAACAACGTTGAATCGATCGCGGTTGCCCCGACCATTCTGCGCCGCGGCGCTGCCTGGTTCTCGTCCATCGGCCGTCCCAACAACGTTGGCACCAAGTTGTTCATGGTCTCCGGCCATGTCGAGCGTCCCTGCACTTTCGAAGACGCGCTCGGCCTGTCCTTCCGCGAACTGATCGAACACCATTGCGGTGGCATTCGCGGCGGCTGGGACAATCTGCTCGGCGTCATCCCCGGCGGCGCATCGTGCCCCATCGTTCGCGGTGAGGACATGAAGGACGCCATCATGGATTTCGACGGCATGCGCGAAGTGAAATCCTCCTTCGGCACAGGCGGCATGATCGTCATGGACAAGTCCACCGACGTCATCAAGGCGATTGCCCGCATCGCTGCCTTCTTCAAGCATGAAAGCTGCGGCCAGTGCACGCCATGCCGTGAAGGCACGGGCTGGATGTGGCGCGTGCTGGAGCGCATGGTTAAGGGCAATGCGCAGAAGCGCGAAATCGACATGCTGTTTGAAGTGACGAAGCAGATCGAAGGCCACACCATCTGTGCGCTCGGCGACGCCGCAGCATGGCCGGTACAGGCGCTGATCCGCAATTTCCGTCCGGAAATCGAAAAGCGCATCGACCAATATACCTACAGGGCCATGGATGATGGCGCTGTTCTGGAAGCCGCTGAATAAGCGTTGAGGCTTCGAGCGTAGCCGGAATTTCCGGCCTCGCGACACCATGAAGCGCCTGGCAGATGATTAAGAGTGCCGGTCGTGATTAAGGATTTGTTGCGGACCGTGTGAGACATGGGACGAACAGGCAACAGGACGTAAGTAGAACCATGTCAAAGCTCAAGGTTGACGGTAAAGAGATCGAGGTTCCGGATCATTTCACGCTGTTGCAGGCGTGCGAGGAGGCTGGCGCCGAAGTTCCGCGCTTTTGTTTTCATGAGCGCTTGTCGGTCGCGGGTAACTGCCGCATGTGTCTCATCGAGGTAAAGGGCGGACCGCCGAAGCCGGCCGCTTCCTGCGCCATGGGCGTGCGCGACGTTCGCGGCGGCCCGAACGGCGAATTGCCTGAGGTTTTCACCAACACGCCGATGGTCAAGAAGGCCCGCGAAGGCGTGATGGAATTCCTGCTCATCAACCATCCGCTGGATTGCCCGATCTGCGACCAGGGCGGCGAATGCGACCTGCAGGACCAGGCCATGGCCTTCGGTATCGCCGGTTCGCGTTATGCGGAAAACAAGCGCGCGGTTGAAGACAAATATATCGGACCGCTCGTCAAGACGGTCATGAACCGCTGCATTCACTGCACGCGCTGCGTCCGTTTCACCACGGAAGTGGCTGGCATTGCCGAACTCGGCCTCATCGGCCGTGGCGAAGATGCCGAAATCACCACCTATCTCGAGCAGGCGATGACCTCGGAGCTGCAGGGTAACGTCGTTGACCTTTGCCCCGTCGGCGCGCTCACCTCCAAGCCTTTCGCCTTCACGGCCCGTCCGTGGGAACTGAACAAGACCGAAACCATCGACGTGATGGATGCGCTCGGTTCGGCCATCCGCATCGATACCCGCGGCCGCGAAGTCATGCGTGTCATGCCGCGTGTCAACGAGGCCATTAACGAAGAGTGGATTTCCGACAAGAGCCGCTTCATCTGGGATGGCCTGAAGACTCAGCGCCTCGACCGGCCTTACGTCCGCAAGGATGGGCGCCTGCAGCCCGCAACCTGGGGCGAAGCCTTCGGTGCGATCAAGCAGGCTGTGGCTGCGACCTCAGGCAACAAGATCGGCGCGATTGCCGGCGATCTGTCGTCCGTCGAAGAAATGTTCGCGCTGAAGTCGCTTCTCGCTTCGCTCGGCTCGGCCAATGTTGATTGCCGCCAGGATGGCGCAGCGCTTGACCCGTCGCTCGGCCGCGCCAGCTACCTGTTCAATTCCACCATCGAAGGTATCGAACAGGCGGACGCCCTGCTGATCGTTGGCTCCAACCCGCGTTACGAAGCAGCTGTCCTCAACGCCCGCATCCGCAAGCGCTGGCGTCGCGGCGGTTTCCCGATCGGTGTGATCGGTGAAGCCGGTGAGCTGCGTTACAATTACGAATATCTCGGCTCGGGCGCTGAAACACTGTCCGATCTCGCCAATGGTTCGCACAGCTTCGTTGACAAGCTGAAGTCCGCCAAGAATCCGCTGATCATCATCGGTCAGGGCGCATTGTCCCGTGCTGATGGCGCTGCCGTTCTTGCCGCCGCTGCCAAGCTCGCGACCTCCGTCGGCGCTGTCACCGAAGAGTGGAATGGCTTCTCGGTCCTGCACACTGCCGCTGCCCGCGTTGGTGGTCTCGATATCGGCTTCGTGCCGGGGGAGGGCGGTGTTGCTGCAGCAGACATGGTCGCCTCGATGGATGTTCTCTTCCTGCTCGGCGCCGATGAACTCGACCTGTCGAATAAGGGCGCGAAGTTCACCGTCTATATCGGCA
The DNA here is from genome assembly GCF_003938925.1 of Agrobacterium sp. FDAARGOS_525. NCBI lineage: Bacteria > Pseudomonadati > Pseudomonadota > Alphaproteobacteria > Hyphomicrobiales > Rhizobiaceae > Agrobacterium > Agrobacterium sp. FDAARGOS_525. Next base: position 2,376,330 of record NZ_RKIU01000003.1, read on the forward strand.
GCCATGGCGATCAGGGTGCAATGAACGCCGACGTCATCCTTCCGGGTGCGGCCTATACCGAGAAGTCCGGTATCTGGGTCAACACCGAAGGCCGCGTCCAGCTTGGCAACCGTGCCGGTTTCGCACCGGGCGAGGCCCGCGAAGACTGGGCAATCCTGCGTGCGCTGTCCGACGTCCTCGGCAAGAAGCTGCCGTTCGATTCGCTGTCCGCCCTGCGCGGCCAGCTCTACGTCGCTCATCCGCATCTGGCGGAAACCGACGAGATCGTTGCCGGCAAGGCTTCGGATATCGAGGCTCTGGCTGCTAAAACCGGCTCGCTCGTGAAGTCGGCGTTTGCTTCGCCGGTAAAAGACTTTTATTTGACGAACCCGATTGCGCGCGCCTCTGCCGTCATGGCCGAGTGCTCCGCATTGGCCCGCAACAATTTCCAGGCTGCGGCAGAGTAAGGGTAGGGGATTATGGAATCGTTTTTCTGGAGCTACGTCTGGCCCGCGCTGATCATGGTCGGCCAGTCCCTGCTGCTTCTCGTTTGCCTTCTGGTGGCCATCGCCTTCCTGCTGCTTGCAGACCGCAAGGTCTGGGCGGCCGTACAGCTGCGCCGTGGTCCGAACGTCGTTGGTCCCTTCGGTCTTTTCCAGTCCTTCGCTGACCTCTTGAAGTTCATCCTGAAGGAGCCCGTCATTCCGGCCGGCGCCAACAAGGCGGTCTTCCTGCTGGCGCCGCTGGTTGCCGTGACGCTGGCGCTCGCCACCTATGCCGTCATTCCCTTCAATGAAGGCTGGGTCGTCGCCAATATCAATGTCGGCATTCTCTACATCTTCGCGATCTCGTCGCTTGAAGTGTACGGCATCATTATGGGCGGCTGGGCTTCGAACTCGAAATATCCGTTCCTCGGCGCGCTGCGTTCGGCGGCACAGATGGTGTCCTACGAAGTCTCGATCGGTCTCGTCATCGTTACCGTTCTGCTTTGCGTTGGTTCGCTGAACCTCACGGATATCGTTCTGGCGCAGCGTACCGGCCTCGGCACCATGCTCGGCCTGCCGGCATCGTTCCTTGACTGGCACTGGCTGTCGCTGTTCCCGATGTTCATCGTGTTCTTCATTTCGGGTCTCGCCGAAACCAACCGTCCGCCCTTCGACCTTCCGGAAGCGGAATCGGAACTGGTTGCCGGTCACATGGTGGAATATGGCTCCACGCCGTACATGATGTTCATGCTCGGTGAATATGCTGCGATCGTTCTGATCTGCTGCCTGACGACCATCCTGTTCCTTGGCGGCTGGCTGCCGATCGTCGATGTATGGTTCCTGAACTGGGTGCCGGGCATCGTCTGGTTCGCCATCAAGGGCTGCATGGTCTTCTTCATGTTCGCTCTGGTGAAGGCCTTCGTTCCTCGTTACCGCTATGACCAGCTCATGCGCCTTGGCTGGAAAGTGTTCCTGCCGCTGTCGCTCGCCATGGTCGTTATTGTTGCATTCGTATTGAAGCTGACGGGGTGGGCCGGTTGATGTCTGAACTCCTCGCTCAAAGATCTGGAGACTGAGATGGCAAGCCTCTCCCAAGCCGTCAACTCGCTGTTCCTCAAGGAATTCGTCGGCGCGATCTTCCTGACCATGCGTCACTTCTTCAAGCAGAAGGCGACGATCAACTATCCTTTCGAGAAGGGTCCGGTCTCGCCCCGCTTCCGTGGTGAACATGCTCTGCGCCGCTACCCGAACGGTGAAGAACGCTGCATCGCCTGCAAGCTGTGTGAAGCGATCTGTCCTGCTCAGGCGATCACCATCGAAGCCGGCCCGCGTCGCAACGACGGCACCCGCCGCACGGTGCGTTACGATATCGACATGGTGAAGTGCATCTATTGCGGCTTCTGCCAGGAAGCCTGCCCGGTGGACGCCATCGTTGAAGGCCCGAACTTCGAATTCGCGACGGAAACCCGCGAAGAGCTTTATTTCGACAAGCAGAAGCTTCTCGACAATGGCGACCGCTGGGAGCGTGAAATCGCGCGCAACCTCGCACTGGATGCACCTTACCGTTAAGGTGCAACCGTCTTTCCGGGGAGCAACCCCGGAGAGCGATGAAAAGTAAAATGCCTGCGCGGTTTTCGCCGGCGGGGACGAAACGGGCGAGGGGGCTTCCGGCCATTTCTCCCGATGAGGACAAGAAGGCACCAAAATGGGTCTGCACGCTGTATTCTTTTATATATTCGCTTTCGTCGCCGTGGCGTCTGCGTTCATGGTCATCGCATCGAAGAACCCTGTTCATTCGGTGCTGTTTCTGATCCTGACCTTCTTCAACGCAGCTGCGCTGTTCCTGCTGACGGGAGCCGAATTCCTCGGCATGATCCTGCTGGTGGTTTATGTCGGCGCCGTGGCGGTGCTCTTCCTCTTCGTCGTCATGATGCTGGATGTGGATTTCGCCGAGCTTCGCTCCGGCGTGCTGCAATATGCGCCTGTTGGCGCACTGATCGGCGTCATTCTTGCGGCTGAGCTGATCGTCGTCGTGGGCGGCAGCGTGCTCAACCCGCAGGCGGCCAAGTCCATCACCATGCCGATCCCGCCGGTTGCCGAACGCACCAATACGGCCGCGCTCGGTGACGTGCTCTATACCAATTACGTCTACTTCTTCCAGCTCGCCGGCCTCGTGCTGCTTGTGGCCATGATCGGCGCCATCGTGCTGACGCTGCGTCATCGCACCGACATCAAGCGGCAGGACATTGCCACGCAGGTCGGCCGTGACCCCAAGACCGCGGTTACCACGGTCAAGGTCAAGCCGGGCCAGGGCATCTGAGGCGCGAACGGATCCAAGGAAACAGAATATGGAAATCGGTCTTTCCCACTACCTGACGGTCAGCGCGATCCTCTTTACGATCGGCGTCTTCGGCATCTTCCTCAACCGGAAGAACGTCATCGTCATCCTGATGTCGATCGAACTCATTTTGCTCGCGGTCAACATCAACATGGTGGCCTTCTCGGCATTCCTGAACGATATCGTCGGCCAGGTCTTCGCCCTGTTCATTCTGACCGTTGCAGCCGCTGAAGCGGCGATCGGTCTTGCAATACTCGTTGTCTTCTACCGCAACCGCGGATCGATCGCCGTGGAAGACGTCAATATGATGAAGGGCTGATAAAGCTATGATCTACAAGGCTATCGTCTTTCTTCCACTGATCGGCTTCCTGATTGCGGGCCTCTTCGGCCGCTCCATCGGCGCCAAGGCATCGGAATATGTCACCACCGGTCTGATGATCGTGGTTGCCATCCTGTCCTGGATCGTGTTCTTCAATGTCGCACTCGCCCATGGCGAGCCGGGCGAGGTGATCAAGGTCACCGTGCTGCGCTGGATCCAGTCGGGCGGTATCGACGTCGAATGGGCGTTCCGCATCGACACGCTGACGGCCGTCATGTTCGTCGTGGTCAACACCGTCTCGACGCTGGTGCACCTCTATTCGATCGGATACATGCACCACGATCCGCATCGTCCGCGCTTCTTCGCCTATCTCTCGCTTTTCACCTTCGCAATGCTGATGCTGGTGACTTCCGACAACCTGCTGCAGATGTTCTTCGGCTGGGAAGGCGTGGGTCTGGCGTCCTATCTGCTGATCGGCTTCTGGTTCAAGAAGCCGTCCGCTTCTGCCGCTGCGATGAAGGCCTTCATCGTCAACCGCGTCGGGGACTTCGGCTTCATCCTCGGCATCTCCGGCGTCTTCGTGCTGTTCGGCTCGATCAACTTCGAAACCATCTTTGCTGCCGCCGGCACTTATCTGCCGGCTGAGGGCGCTGCCTCGACCGAAACCGTCATCAACCTGTTCGGCATGCAGCTGGACAAGGCCAATGCGATGACGGGCGTCTGCCTGCTGCTCTTCATGGGCGCCATGGGTAAGTCGGCGCAGTTCCTGCTGCACACCTGGCTGCCGGACGCGATGGAAGGCCCAACCCCGGTTTCGGCGCTCATTCATGCCGCAACCATGGTTACTGCCGGTGTCTTCCTCGTCGCCCGCATGTCGCCGCTGTTTGAACTCTCGCATGATGCCTTGACCGTCGTGACGCTGATCGGCGCGATCACCGCCTTCTTCGCGGCGACCGTCGGTCTGGTGCAGAACGACATCAAGCGCGTTATCGCCTATTCGACCTGCTCGCAGCTGGGTTACATGTTCGTGGCGCTCGGCGTCGGTGCTTACGGTGCTGCCGTGTTCCACCTCTTCACGCACGCCTTCTTCAAGGCCCTGCTGTTCTTGTGCGCCGGCTCTGTTATCCATGCCGTCGATGGCGAGCAGGACATGCGTTACATGGGCGGTCTGCGCAAGCATATCCCCATCACCTTCTGGACCATGACTGTCGGCACGCTGGCGCTGACCGGCGTTGGTATCCCGGGAACGATGATCGGTTTTGCCGGCTTCTTTTCGAAGGACGTCATCATCGAATCCGCTTATGCCTCGCATTCGGTTCTGTCTGGTTTCGCCTTCACGCTGCTGGTCATCGCCGCGCTGTTCACCAGCTTCTATTCCTGGCGTCTGGCCTTCATGACCTTCTTCGGCAAGCCGCGTGCGTCTGCCGACGTCATGCACCATGTGCATGAATCGCCGATGGTCATGCTGATCCCGCTCTTCATCCTCACCGTTGGCGCGATCTTCGCCGGTGTTGCCTTCGAAGGTTACTTCTTCGGCCACGAATATGCCGAATTCTGGAAGGGCGCTCTCTTTACGCTCCCGGAAAACGAAATCCTTGAAGAGTTCCACCACGTTCCGCTGTGGGTGAAATGGAGCCCGTTCTTTGCCATGGCCCTTGGTTTCGTGACCGCCTGGTACATGTACATCAAGTCGCCGGAGACGCCGAAGCGTCTGGCCGAGACCCATCGTGGCCTCTACCAGTTCCTTCTCAACAAGTGGTATTTCGACGAACTCTATGACTTCCTCTTCGTTCGTTCCGCAAAGGCGCTCGGCCGCTTCCTGTGGAAGAAGGGCGACGTCGCCGTCATCGACCACTATGGACCCAACGGCATTGCAGCGCGTGTGGTTGACGTGACCAACCGCATGGTCCGCCTGCAATCCGGTTACCTCTATCATTATGCCTTTGCGATGCTGATCGGCATCGCGGCGCTTGTCACCTGGATGATGCTCGGGAGTGCCCTCTGATGACCGATTGGCCCATTCTTTCAACGGTCACCTTTCTGCCGCTCGTCGGCGTGGTGCTCCTGCTTCTGACGAATGAGAACGGCCCCTATGGTCGCCGCAACATTCTCAATGTCTCGCTGCTGACGACCGTTTTCACTTTCATCGTGTCGCTGTTCATCTGGATCGGTTTCGACAATTCGAACCCCGGCTTCCAGATGGTCGAGAAGCATGAATGGTTCGGCAACATCGCCGCCTATCATCTCGGCGTCGATGGCATCTCCATGCTCTTCGTTATCCTCACCACTTTCCTCATGCCTTTCTGCGTGCTGGCAAGCTGGGATTCGGTCGAGAAGCGCATCAAGGAATACATGATCGCCTTCCTGCTGCTGGAAGTTGTCATGATCGGCGTCTTCGTGGCGCTGGATACCGTTCTCTTCTACGTCTTCTTCGAAGCGACGCTGATCCCGATGTTCATCATCATCGGCGTGTGGGGCGGCAAGGATCGCGTTTACGCCTCCTACAAGTTCTTCCTCTACACGCTGCTCGGCTCGGTCCTGACCATGCTCGCGATCATGGCCATGTACTGGCAGGCCGGCACGACCGATATGACGGAACTGCTGAAGTACGGCTTCCCGGCCGGCATGCAGACCTGGCTGTGGCTCGCCTGTTTTGCCGCCTTCTCGGTCAAGATGCCGATGTGGCCGGTGCACACCTGGCTGCCGGATGCCCACGTTCAGGCCCCGACCGCAGGTTCGGTCATTCTGGCTGGCGTCATGCTGAAGCTCGGCGGTTACGGTTTCATCCGCTTCTCGCTGTCGATGTTCCCGCTGGCGTCGGACTATTTCGCACCTTTCGTCTTTACGCTGTCGGTTCTCGCCATCATCTACACCTCGCTGGTGGCGATGATGCAGGACGACATCAAGAAGCTGATTGCCTACTCATCTGTTGCCCACATGGGTTACGTGACCATGGGTATCTTCGCCGCCAACGTTCAGGGCGTGCAGGGCGCGATCTTCCAGATGCTGTCGCACGGTATCGTCTCGGGCGCGCTCTTCCTCTGCGTCGGCGTTGTTTATGACCGTCTGCATACCCGCGAAATCGCGGCCTATGGCGGTCTCGTCAACAACATGCCGAAATATGCGGTCGCCTTCATGATCTTCACCATGGCCAATGTAGGTCTGCCCGGCACATCAGGCTTCATCGGTGAATTCCTGACGCTGGTCGGTGTCTTCCGCGCCAACACGCTGGTTGCGCTGTTTGCCGCCACCGGTGTCATTCTCTCGGCCGCTTATGCGCTGTGGCTTTATCGCCGCGTGATCTTCGGTGCGCTGGAGAAGGAAAGCCTGAAGAGCCTGCTCGATCTCTCGACCCGCGAAAAGGTCATCCTTTATCCGCTGGTTGTGCTGACCATCTTCTTCGGCGTCTATCCGGCTCCGGTGTTCGATGCGACAGCCGCATCGGTCGATCTTCTGGTAAACAACTATACGGCTGCATTGCAGGCGGCGCAAAATGTTGCGCTCACTATGAATTGACGACAGGACCCGTTGGACATGACCGCTGAAATCCTTTTTGCCAGTCTGCACATTGCGACGCCCGAGCTGATCCTCGCGATCGGCGCGCTGGCGCTGCTCATGATTGGCGTCTTCTCGGGCGACAAGTCGACAACGACGGTCACCGGCCTTGCCGTTGCCCTCCTGCTCGTCGTCGGTCTCTGGATCATCTTTGCCCCGGCATCGGGCGTGGCTTTCGGCGGTGTCTACATCGCCGATGCCTTCGGTAATTTCATGAAGGTGCTGGCGCTGATCGGCTCCATCACCGCCATGATCCTGGCCGTTGGCCAGGGCCGCTTCGAACCGATCGGCCGTTTCGAATATCCGGTGCTGCTGGTTCTCGCGACGCTCGGCATCCTGCTGATGATCTCGGCCAATAACCTGATCTCGCTCTACATGGCGCTGGAACTGCAGTCGCTGGCGCTTTATGTCGTCTGCGCCATCAACCGCGAGAGCCTGCGTTCCACGGAAGCGGGCCTGAAATACTTCGTTCTCGGTGCGCTCTCTTCCGGCATGCTGCTTTACGGCATGTCGCTGGTCTACGGCTTCACCGGCAATACCGGCTTCACGGAAATCGCCCAGGTTCTGGCCTCCGAAACCCGTTCGCTCGGTCTCGTTTTCGGTCTGGTCTTCGTGCTGGCCGGTCTGGCATTCAAGATTTCCGCCGTTCCGTTCCACATGTGGACGCCGGACGTTTATGAAGGCGCGCCGACCCCGGTTACGGCCTTCCTCTCGGCCGCACCGAAGATCGGCGCGATGGCGATCCTCGTCCGCATCGTCATCGAGGCCTTCCAGCCGGTCTTTGCCGACTGGCAGCAGATCGTCGTCTTCATCTCCATCGCGTCCATGCTGCTCGGTTCCTTCGCCGCAATCGGCCAGAAGAACATCAAGCGCCTGATGGCCTATTCCTCCATCGGTCACATGGGTTATGCGCTGGTCGGCCTTGCTGCTGGCACGCAGGCTGGTGTTGCTGGCGTTATCCTTTATATGGCCATCTACATGGTCATGACGCTTGGCACCTTCGCCTGCATCCTCGCCATGCGCCGCAAGGAAATCGGCAATGTCGAGAATGTCGAAGATCTCGCCGGTCTTTCGTCTTCCAATCCCTTCATGGCGGTTGTGCTGACGATCCTGATGTTCTCGCTTGCCGGCATTCCGCCGCTCGCCGGCTTCTTCGGCAAGTACTACGTGTTCCTGGCCGCCATCGAAGCGAAGCTTTATCCGCTCGCCATTATCGGTGTGATCGGCTCGGTTGTCGGCGCCTATTATTACATTCGCGTCGTCAAGGTCATGTGGTTTGATGAAGCCAAGGACAAGTTCGAGCGTCCGTCGGGCGAACTCAAAGTGGTTTATGCGCTTTCGGCCTTCTTCACCGTCGCCTTCATCGTCTTCGGCGGTGCACTTGGCAACGCGGTCACTGCTGCGGCGAAGACCTTCTTTTGAGCAGTACACGAAGGAATACGGGCCGGATGTCCATCGACGATATCAGGCACGAGGCGATGGCGGAAACGCCATCGACCAATCTGGAATGTTTCGCGCGGGCGCGGGCGGGCGATGGCGGCAACCTGTGGGTTACCGCCGTCCGCCAGACCGGCGGCCGGGGCCGCCGTGGGCGACCCTGGGTGTCAGAGCCCGGCAATCTCTACGCTTCCCTTCTTCTGATCGATCCTGCGCCGATGGAGCGCATCGGCTCCCTGCCGCTCGCTTTTGCGCTCGCGGTCTATCGCGCCATTCGCGCGGTTTTGCCGCCGGGCGGTGAGGCGCTTGAAATCAAATGGCCAAATGACGTGCTGATCGGCCGCCGCAAGACCTGCGGCATTCTGATGGAAGCCGAGCTTTTGCCTGACGGCCGGCGCGCCATCGTCATCGGCATTGGTATCAATATCGCCCATAAACCTGATAATCCGCTTTATCCCGTTACGATGCTGTCGGAACATGGTGCGTCTTGCTCGCCCGAGGAACTGTTTGCCCATCTCTTCCGTGAAACGGCCGAGGTTCTGCGCGAATGGGATGAGGGCAGGGGCGTATCCGCCATCATCGCCAGCTGGCGGGCAGCGGCCTGCGGCATTGGCGAACATATCACCGTCAATTTTCCGGATCGTTCGATCGGCGGGCGTTTTGTCGGAATTGATGATAATGGTTATCTGCTGCTGGATGAGGACGAGGGCGCAAGACGCTCCATTGCCGCTGGCGATGTGTTTTTCGGATGAGGTGCACGGTGCGGGTAAAAAACCCGCGCCGAACCGGATCCCATAGGTCGGAGCTTTCCTGCAGCTCATGAAATGCAGGGTGACAAACCGGCTCCGCATCGGCCCGGTCGATCAGATGGTTCAACAGGTCCGATGCTGATAGCAGCGGCATGGCGCGGCGTGATGCCGTCCTGCGCGCTTTTTTGAATGGATAAGAAAAACAATGGCTCAACAGGACGAACTGGTTTTTGTGCCGCTTGGCGGCGTGGGTGAAATCGGCATGAATCTGGCGCTTTACGGCTACGGGCCGGCGAGCAAGCGCCAGTGGATCATGGTGGATTGCGGCGTGACCTTTGCCGGTCTCGATCTGCCTGGTGTCGATCTCGTGCTGCCCGATATCAGCTATATCGAGGCGCAGAAAAAGAACCTCAAGGGCATCATCATCACCCACGCGCATGAGGACCACTATGGTGCGCTGAACGATCTCTGGCCCGGCCTCAACGTGCCGGTCTATGCGTCTGCCTTCACCGCCGGCATGCTGGAGGCGAAGCGCGCTTATGAGGGCAGCCGCGCGGAAATTCCGATCACGCCGTTCAAGGCGGGTGACCGCATCAATGTTGGCCCCTTCGAAATCGAAGCGGTTGGCGTCAATCACTCCATTCCCGAACCGATGTCGCTGGTCATCCGCACACCGCTCGGTAATGTCATCCATACCGGTGACTGGAAGATCGATGAGGCGCCTTCACTTGGGCCGTTGACGGATGAAGCCCGCTTCCGCGCCATCGGTGAAGAGGGCGTGCTGGCGCTGATGTGCGACAGCACGAACTCCGTGCGTGATGGTGTATCGCCTTCCGAGCATGAGGTTTCGGAAGGTCTGCGCCAGATCATCGAAAATGCCGAAGGCCGCGTGGCCGTTACCACCTTCTCCTCCAATGTCGGGCGTATCCGCTCGATCGCGCAGGCGGCTGAGGCTGCCGGTCGTGAAGTGCTGCTGCTCGGCTCGTCGCTGAAGCGTGTCGTCAACGTGTCGCAGGACCTCGGCATTATGGAAGGCATCAAGCCGTTCCTCGCTGAAGATGAATTCGGTTATATTCCGCGTGATCGTGTGGTGCTGATCCTGACGGGTTCGCAGGGGGAACCGCGCGCAGCACTCGCCAAGCTTTCCCGCGATGAGATGCGCAATGTGGCGCTCGCCTCGGGCGATACGGTCGTCTTTTCGTCGCGCGCCATCCCAGGCAACGAAAAGGCGATCATCGATATCAAGAACGGCCTGATCGAACAGGGCGTCCACATCGTCACCGACAATGAGGCGCTCGTTCACGTCTCCGGCCATCCGCGCCGTAACGAGCTTCTGAAGATGTATGAATGGACGAAGCCGCAGATCGTCGTGCCTGTGCACGGCGAGGCGGCGCATCTGGTGGCGCAGAAGGAACTGGCCGAACAGGCCGGCATTTCGCAGGTGCCGAAGGTGCGCAACGGCAACGTTCTGCGCCTTGCACCCGGCCCGGCGGAAGTAATCGATGACGTGCCGCATGGCCGCGTCTTCAAGGACGGCAATCTCGTCGGTGACATGGACGAGATGGGCATCAGCAATCGCCGCAAGCTCTCCTTCGCCGGCCACGTCGCCGTCAATGTTGTGCTGGACAGCCGTTACGACTTCCTCGGCGATCCCGATGTCGTGCCTTTCGGCCTGCCGGAATTCGATGATGAGGATGAGGCGATGGAGGACACGCTTTATGACGCCGTGCTCGGCGCCGTCGAGAGCATTCCGCGCGCCCGCCGCAAGGATCTGGAACTGCTGCGTGAAGCCGTGCGCCGCGCCGTACGCGCCGCCGCCAACCAGAGCTGGGGCAAGAAGCCGATCGTGACGGTTTTTGTAACCAAGGTCTGAGCCGGCCGTCCGGCCGATTGGCCGGCCCCCTGTCTCTTCCTCTCTGATTTCTGAGCCGCGCCGCAAAGCGCGGCTCTTCTCTTTTCTTTTAGGATTTCTTGCGGAGAAGTGATTCCGATCTGCGGATGAATGCGTTACAAGAAGCCCATTGCGCAGGAGGATCACATGCCGCTTCTTTCGGCCTTCGCCGTTTATTTCATCGTCTGGTGGACGGTGCTTTTCATCGTGTTGCCGATTGGCCTGCGCACCCAGGATGAAGACGGAGATGTCGCACTGGGCACGGTCGCCAGCGCACCCTCCCGCTTCAAGGGCGGGCGGATCGTTTTGTGGACGACCCTGATCTCGGCTTTGATCTGTGGCCTATGGTATGGCGGAACCTGGTGGTTCGGTGTCAGCCTTGATGATCTGCCGAGAATTATTCCCGTTTTCGACTAAAGACAGCGGGGCGGTATCCGCCCCAGTCGCGTCTTGACGGGTCGGCCCGAGAACGAACCCCGGAACTGCCTAAGCATCGGGCAGTCTGCCATCAATCCGGCCAAACACTGTCATATGGATGTCATATCTATCGTGCAAACAGCAGGAGCTTGCTGATCTCGATTCATCGCGGAGCTCTGCGGAATGACGAAGCGAGCGGGGCAATTTGCCAGGGCAAAAAAAAACAAGGCCTTTCAGCCTTGTTTTCCAGTTTTCGCGTGATCTGTAACCGTTACCGGGGCTGCGAACGAGCGCGCCTAAGATCTGATCCTCCCAAGACTGACCGCGAAAATGACAAGAATTTAAACTTCCTGCCTCTTTTGTAAGCTAAAGCTAGCTCAAACCCCCAGCCTTGTCATCTCATTTTTTGCATATTTGTTACAGTCGGCAAAAAATTCCCTGTGGTGCATTTTGTCGCACCCTATCCAGAATAATATTTCGGCCAAAGCGTTTTGACGCGAATTAGCTATCGCGAAAATACAACGAAATGCCCATTAAACGCTCTTTTCATGGCGGGTTTTCATCCGCCCCGGAAACGGCTATATCCGGCGCCAATATCCCTCTATTCGGGGCGATTCCCGCAGCTTCGCGCGCTATCGTCCGCATCAATGGAAGCCGTCATGCGTCTCAGCCGTTATTTCATGCCCATCCTGAAGGAAAACCCCAAGGAAGCGGAAATCGTTTCTCACCGTCTCATGCTGCGCGCCGGCATGATCCGGCAGCAGTCGGCTGGCATTTATTCCTGGCTGCCGCTGGGCAAGCGTGTGCTGGACAAGGTCAACAAGATTATCCGCGAGGAACAGAACCGCTCCGGCGCCATCGAGCTTCTGATGCCGACCCTGCAATCCGCGGAACTCTGGCAGGAAAGCGGCCGTTACGACGACTACGGTAAGGAGATGCTGCGCATCAAGGACCGCCAGGATCGCCAGATGCTCTACGGCCCCACCAATGAGGAGATGATCACCGACATCTTCCGTTCCTATGTGAAGTCCTACAAGAACCTGCCGCTGAACCTCTATCATATTCAGTTGAAGTTCCGCGACGAGGTGCGTCCCCGCTTCGGCACGATGCGCTCGCGCGAATTCCTGATGAAGGACGCCTATTCCTTTGACCTGACCAAGGAAGACGCGATCCATTCCTATAACAAGATGTTTGTGGCTTACCTGCGCACGTTCGAACGTCTCGGCCTGCGCGCTATTCCCATGCGTGCCGATACAGGTCCGATCGGCGGCAATCACAGCCATGAATTCATCATTCTGGCCGACACCGGTGAATCCGAGGTCTTCTGCCACAAGAGCTTCCTGGATCGCGCCATTCCCGCTGAAAGCACCGATTTCGACGATGTTGCAGCGTTGCAGGGCGTGTTCGACGAATGGACGGCTGATTACGCCGCCACCTCTGAAATGCACGACGAAGCCGCCTATGACGCCATTCCCGAGGGCGAGCGCCTTTCGGCACGCGGCATCGAAGTCGGCCACATCTTCTATTTCGGCACCAAATATTCCGAACCGATGGGCGCGAAAGTGCAGGGCAAGGATGGCAAGGAACATCCTGTCCACATGGGTTCCTATGGCATCGGCCCGACACGCCTTGTTCCCGCCATCATTGAAGCATCGCATGACGAGAACGGAATCATCTGGCCGGCTTCGGTCGCTCCTTTCGACGTCGTGATCATCAACATGAAGGCTGGAGACGCGGCCTGCGATGCTGCTTGCGAAAAGCTGTATTATTCGCTCTCCAACGCCGGCAAGGATGTTCTCTACGACGATACGGACGACCGTGCAGGCCAGAAATTCGCCACCGCCGACCTCATCGGTGTGCCGCTGCAGATCATCGTCGGCCCGCGCTCCGTCGCGAATGGCGAAGTCGAGGTCAAGGAGCGCAAGACCGGCGAGCGGGAAACCGTGACGATCGAGGCGGCGATGAACAGGGTGCTTGGCTAAGCGCGAGCGAAATGCGTGGCGGCTTCACCCGAAGTCCGCTCTCGTTTCGTAGCGTGGATGCCGCAGAAATTTGGGCCGGTTTTCGTAAAAGACCGGCCTCGCAGTTTGAGATCAGGGAGACGACATGGCACAAGCCGAAGCTGAAAAGGGTGCGGCTGTTTCCGCCGGGGCAAAGACCGCCCGGCCGTTTTCCGCTTTTGAACGTATGGTGGCCTGGCGTTACCTGCGCTCACGGCGCAAGGAAGCCTTCATTTCCGTCATTGCCGGTTTTTCCTTTGTCGGCATTATGCTGGGCGTAGCGACGCTCATCATCGTCATGGCCGTCATGAACGGTTTCCGCACGGAACTGATCTCCCGCATTCTTGGCATCAACGGCCACATGATCGTTAATGCGATCGACCAGCCCTTGAATAATTACGATGAACTGGCGAAGAAGTTCGCCGCCGTCCCCGGCGTTACCATGGCCTTGCCGCTGGTGGAAGGCCAGACGCTTGCCTCCGGCCGCGGTGGCGCGGGCTCCGGCGCGCTGGTGCGCGGCGTGCGCCAGGAAGACATCGACAAGGTCAAGGAAGTAGCGACCAACATCAAGACCGGCGATCTCGTTGGCTTTATGGCCGGAGACGGCGTCCTCGTCGGTTCCAGGCTCGCATCGCAACTGGGTGTAACGGCTGGTGACGATATCACCCTCATATCACCGGAAGGTGATGTGACGCCGATGGGTGTCAATCCCCGCGTGAAATCCTACAAGATTTCCGGTGTCTTTGAGATCGGCATGTCCGAATATGACGCCTCTATGATCTACATGCCGCTCTCCGAGGCGCAGCTCTATTTCAATACGGAAGGGCGTGTCGGGTCCATTGAGCTTTATGTCAGCCGCCCGGACGACGTCGATGGCATCCGCCCGCTGGTGGAGCAGGCGGCGGAACGGCAGATCTACATCGTCGACTGGCGGCAGCGGAACCAGACCTTCTTTTCCGCCCTGCAGGTGGAGCGGAACGTGATGTTCATGATCCTGACCCTCATCGTTCTTGTGGCGGCGCTCAACATCATTTCCGGCCTGATCATGCTGGTAAAGGACAAGGGCAGCGATATCGCCATTCTGCGCACCATGGGCGCAAGCTCAGGTGCCGTCATGCGCATCTTTTTCATGACCGGCGCGGCGATCGGCACGGTCGGCACCTTCGCTGGCGTGGCGCTTGGCGTCATCGTCTGCCTCAATGTCGAATCCATCCGCCAGTTCTTCTCCTGGATATCAGGAACGGTGCTGTTTGATCCGCAGCTCTATTTCCTCAGCCAGCTTCCGGCCGAAATGGATGTTGGTGAAACCATCACCGTCGTCATCATGGCCCTGACGCTCTCTTTCCTGGCAACGATCTTCCCGGCCTGGCGTGCTTCCAAGCTCGATCCGGTGCAGGCCCTGCGTTACGAATAAGGACCGCTTCGCAATATGGCAAAAAAAACAGTGCTGCGGCTTACCGGCGTCGAGAGAACCTATGGTCAGGGCGAGACGTCGCTTTCCATTCTGCGCAAGGCGGATTTCCAGTTGAAGAGCGGTGAGATGGTGGCGCTGGTTGCCCCCTCCGGTACCGGCAAATCCACCCTGTTGCATCTCGCCGGGCTTCTCGAACATCCAGACGCCGGCGAAGTCTATATCAACGACGCGCCCTGCAACGGTCTGCCGGATGAGACGCGCACGGCGATCCGCCGCAGCGACATCGGCTTCGTTTATCAGTTCCACCATCTGCTGCCCGAGTTTTCGGCAGTTGAGAACGTGATGATGCCGCAGCTCATCGCCGGCCTGTCACAGGCGGAGGCGCGTAAACGCGCGAGCGCGCTTCTGGATTACATGCGGGTGGGGCATCGTGGCGAGCACCGTCCGGCCGAGCTCTCCGGGGGTGAACAGCAGCGCGTTGCCATTGCCCGCGCCGTCGCCAATGCACCGCTCCTGCTGCTGGCGGACGAGCCGACCGGCAATCTCGATCCGGAGACCGCCTCTTATGTCTTCGACGCACTGGAGGCGCTGGTTCGCCAGTCCGGCCTCGCAGCGCTGATCGCGACGCATAACCACGAGCTCGCCGGCCGGATGGATCGCCGCGTAACGCTCGCCGAGGGCAAGATCGTCGATTTTTGACCTGACCGAGCCTGTCCCGCCATCCACCGACCCCGAACGGCGGGCGAGGCGAGGGATCGGATGCGCCCTTGACGGAGGCTAGCCGCTTGGCTGCCGCGAGCATGGATTTTCCAAGTTTCATTTTTTGAACCCGGAGGATTTTTCTTCCGGGTTTTTCGCTTTGGAGTCAGCGGCTTGCGGTTTTGGAAGCGGGAACCGAAAGCGATTCTGCCACGTTGGCAAGGAGAACATCAGCAGAACCCTGTTGACAATCGAACGAAATAAGAACAAAGTTGGAACATAACGAGTAAGGAGAGACCAATGACTGATTTCATCCGTGACGTTGCCGCTTTCACCTCCATTGCTGTCTTCGTTGCCAGCTTTTCGGTAATCCTCACCGCGCTGTGAAGAAGATACCGGCGCAGAAGCCTGTATGGACATCGCAAAGCGGTGGACATCAAGCGCCGGAAATCGGAAAATCGCCCCCGTGATTCAGAATGACAGGATGATGATATGGGCGATACGGTTGTGCGGGCAGAAACCTCTGACGAAAACCTGAACACCCCGGGTTTCGTTCATCTTCGGGTTCATTCCGCTTACTCCCTGCTTGAAGGGGCTCTGCCCCTCAAGAAAATCATGTCCAAGGCCGTTTCAGACGGCCAGCCGGCCATTGCCATTACAGATACCAACAACCTCTTTGTTGCGCTGGAGTTTTCCGAAAAGGCGCGGGATGAGGGTTTGCAGCCCATCATCGGCTGCCAGCTGTCGATCGACATGCAGGATGCGGCGGAGGATCGCCGCAACCACAACAGCCACCTTCAGAAACTTCCCGCTATCGTTCTTCTCGCCGCCGATGCCGAAGGGTATGAGCGGCTGGTGGATCTTGTGAGCCGTGCCTATCTTGAGGGCGAGGGCAGTGGCCATTCCGTGCACATTACCCGCGCATGGCTTGAAGAGGACTCAAATGCGGGCTTGATCGCGCTGACCGGCGCTTCCGGCGGCCCGGTGGATATGGCCTTGAGGGAAGGTCATGCCGCCCAGGCGAAGGAACGGCTGCTGACACTGAAGTCACTCTTCGGTGACCGGCTTTATATCGAATTGCAGCGTCAGTCCGGGTATGACCGTTCGCATGAGCGGCGTATGATCGGCCTCGCTTATGACCATGATATTCCGCTGGTTGCCACAAACGAGGCGTTCTTTCCGTCAAAGGCCGACTACGAAGCGCATGACGCGTTGATGGCGGTGGCGCATAATGCCATTGTTTCGGACGACAGCCGCTTTCGCCTGACGCCCGACCATTACCTCAAAAGTCGAGAAGAAATGACGGCGTTGTTTGCAGACCTGCCGGAGGCGCTGGACAATACCGTCGAGATTGCGTTGCGCTGCTCTTATGTGCTGAAGAAGCGCGGGCCTATCCTGCCACGTTTCACCGGCGCCAGCGATGATCCTGAGGCGGCGGAACGCGCCGAAGCGGAAGAGCTTCGACGTCAGGCGGTGGAGGGGCTGGATCAGCGCCTTGCCGCGCTCGGTATGGCGCCCGGTTATACGGAACAGGATTATCGCGAGCGGCTCGATTTCGAGCTCGGCGTCATCTCGCGCATGAAGTTCCCCGGTTATTTCCTGATCGTTGCCGACTTCATCAAATGGGCCAAGCAGCACGATATCCCGGTCGGACCGGGCCGTGGTTCGGGCGCGGGTTCGCTCGTCGCTTACGCGCTGACGATTACCGATGTCGATCCGCTGCGTTTCTCACTGCTGTTCGAACGCTTCCTTAATCCTGAACGCGTGTCGATGCCCGACTTCGACATCGATTTCTGCCAGGATCGTCGTGAAGAAGTGATCCGCTACGTTCAGGCCAAATACGGCCGCGAGCAGGTTGCGCAGATCATCACCTTCGGCTCGCTCCAGGCGCGCGCGGCCCTGCGCGACGTCGGCCGCGTGCTGGAAATGCCCTACGGGCAGGTGGACAAGATCTGCAAGCTGGTGCCCAACAACCCGGCCAATCCGACGCCGCTTTCGAAGGCGATCGAGGAGGAGCCGCGCCTGCAGGAAGAAGCGGACAGGGAGCCCGTTGTCGCGCGCCTGCTGGATATCGCCCAGAAGATCGAGGGGCTTTATCGCCACGCCTCAACCCATGCTGCCGGTATCGTCATCGGCGACCGCCCGCTGTCGAAGCTGGTGCCGATGTATCGCGATCCGCGGTCCGATATGCCGGTCACCCAGTTCAACATGAAGTGGGTTGAAAGCGCCGGCCTCGTCAAATTCGACTTTCTTGGCCTGAAAACGCTGACGGTGCTGAAGGTGGCCGTCGATTTTGTCGCCAAGCGCGGCATCAAGGTGGATCTCGCCGCCATCCCGCTCGATGACGCCAAGACGTATGAAATGCTGTCGCGCGGTGAGACCATCGGCGTGTTCCAAGTGGAAAGTGCCGGCATGCGCAAGGCGCTGATCGGCATGCGGCCGGACTGCATCGAGGATATCATTGCTCTGGTGGCACTATATCGTCCCGGCCCGATGGAAAACATCCCCGTTTATAACGCCCGCAAACATGGCGAAGAAGAGCTGGAGTCGATCCACCCGACCATCGACCATCTGCTGAAGGAAACACAGGGCGTTATCGTTTATCAGGAACAGGTGATGCAGATCGCCCAGGTTCTGTCGGGTTATTCGCTTGGCGAAGCCGATCTTCTGCGCCGCGCCATGGGTAAGAAGATCAAGGAGGAAATGGACAAGCAGCGCGAGCGCTTCGTTGATGGCGCCATCAAGAACGGTGTCTCGAAACCGCAGGCCGACACCATCTTCGATCTCCTCGCAAAATTTGCCAATTACGGCTTCAACAAGAGCCATGCCGCGGCCTATGCCATCGTCTCCTACCAGACGGCCTATATGAAGGCGCATTATCCGGTGGAGTTCCTGGCGGCCTCCATGACGCTCGATATGGCCAATACGGAAAAGCTCAACGATTTCCGTCAGGACGCCGGTCGTCTCGGCATTGAAATCGTCGCGCCGTCCGTCCAGACATCGTTCCGCCAGTTCGAAACGGGCGAGAACCGCATTTATTATTCGTTGGCTGCCATCAAGGGTGTTGGCGAAGGAGCGGTCGAACATATCGTCGCGATCCGCGGCGACAAGCCGTTCACGAGCCTCGAGGATTTCTGCCTGCGCATCGACCCCAAGCAGATCAACCGTCGTGTGCTCGAGAGTCTCATCAATGCCGGTGCTTTCGATTGTTTCGGCCGCGACCGCGCAGAGCTGATCGGCGGGCTGGACCGTATCATCGGTTATGCCCAGATGGCGCAGAACAACCGCACCATCGGCCAGTCGGACATGTTCGGCTCGGGCGGCGGCAATGGCCCGGAAAAGCTGGTGCTTCCTGCCTTCCAGCCCTGGCTTGCCTCGGAAAAGCTGCTGCGCGAATATCAGGTTCTCGGTTTCTACCTCACGGCCCACCCGCTGGATACCTATCGCCCCGTACTGGAAAAATTGCGCGTGCAGAATTTCGCCGATTTTTCCGCTGCTGTGAAACAGGGGGCGACTGCCGGGCGTCTTGCCGGCACCGTTACCGGCAAACAGGAGCGAAAGACGCGCACCGGCAACAAGATGGGTATCGTCACCTTCTCGGATGCTTCAGGGCAATATGAGGCGGTGTTGTTTTCCGAAGGTCTCGGCCAGTACCGCGACCTGCTTGAGGTCGGCAAGTCGTTGGTGATCACGGTGCAGGCGGAAGAGCGCCCTGAAGGTATCGGTCTGCGCATCCAGACGGCGCAGTCGCTGGAAGAAAAATCCGTGCAGATGCAGAAGGCACTGCGTGTTTATGTGCGTGATTCCGGCCCGCTGAAAACGGTTGCCCGCCACCTCAACACCAGGGGTGACGGCTCGGTCTATTTCATCGTTATCAAGGATGAGGGGAGCCGCGAGATCGAGGTCGAACTGACGGAGAAATACCGTATTTCGCCTGAAATAGCCGCTGCTCTTCGGTCAGCCCCCGGTGTCGTTGATGTGGAACTGGTGTGAGGCGCAGCGCCTCCGCGCCTCGCTCAGACCGGCCCTTCCTTCGTCACGGTGATGAAGTCCGTTCCCGTTCCTGTCTCCATCTGGTGACTGAGGTCGGAAACGGTGATGGAGCTTCCGCTTGAAAGTTCCTGCTCAATCCGGGCGCGTGTGTCCTGCGGAATGTCGAGACGGCTGAGCACGGCACTCAACTGGTCGAAACCGCCGGGCGCGTCGGTAACGGTGATGCCGAGCCGCTTGCGGGCAGCGGCTGGCAGATGATTGTCGAGCGTTACGCCGTTCCATTCGGCGGTTCCGGCAGCGCGATCCACGGACACCGCCTCGAAAAAATGGGTTCCGAGCGCGACTTCAGGATCCTTGATGTCGATGGCGGCCTCAAAAAGCGGCTTGAAGTCCTGCCGCACCATGATCTGCCCGGTTGGTGGGTGGTCTTCACCGGCGGAGGCATAAAGCGCCGCCACGAAAGCGTCGGTCAGAAGAGGCCCTGACGTTTTCAGCCCCTTCCACCGCTTGAAACCGTTGATGGCGCTGATCGTCATCTCCCCGGCATAACCGTCGGCCGAACCGGCATCGAAGCCGAGACGGGTAAGCACGGTCTGAATATCCATTACCCTTTCCCGCTCTCCACGCCTTGTGATGAGAATGCGCAGCGGTGAAGGCTCTCTCGCCTTCGCCGTCGATTTGATCGCCTGGGCTTTTTCATTGACGGCGACCTCGACCGCGCCCAGAGCCGCATCGAAGCTCGCGGGCCGCAACTCTACATCCGACAGAAGCAGCTTGCCGTCATCTGCGTCGTCACGCGGCGAAAACAGCGCCGGATGTTGCACAAAGCGCAGCGAGACCGGGCGGTCGGTGATGATGACATGCACCCCTGTACGCGTATCACCGAAGAGTGACTTCGCGAATTTGGAAGGCAGGCGCACACAGCCGTGGGAAGCCGGATAGTTCGGCACCTTGCCCTCGTGCAGCGCGATGCCGGACCAGGTCAGTCGCTGCATAAACGGCATGGGGGCGGCTGAATAGATATTCGACTCGTGGTATTTCCGCTTCTCTAGAATGGAGAATATGCCGCTCGGTGTCTCATGCCCGGCCTTGCCGGTCGAGACTTTGGAGGTGGCGATGATTTCACCATTCTCATAAAGCGCGAGCGACTGGTCACTTTTCGATACAAGTATCTGGAGGGACCTGCCGTCAGCGGCGAGCGCCGGAAAGGCGAGAATGCTGGCCGACAGCATGCCGGCCATAAGACGGAGGCGAAGGGACATGACGCAATACACCACATGCACAAAACTTCCCTCACTCAACCACGCTAAGTTTAATGAAGTTTAAGGGCGGCGCTGCCGCGCAATCACTAATTTGTGTAAAATCTAAAATAAATAGTTCTGAAGATCGATGCGCCGATATGTCGGCCGAAGGGCTTAACGGGTTCGGTTATTTCCGCGAGCCAAACGTATAGCCGGTCTCGACGCTGCCCTTGCCGAACTTGTCGCGCAGCTTGTCCATTGCCGCTTCCGCCGCGGCCCGGCGCCCCGCCTGTCTGTCGACGAGATCGGGAGGATCGGCAAGGCCGGCATCGCGCAGATCGCTGACGCCGATGCCGAGGAGGCGAAATTTCGTGCCGTCGGTTTCCTTTTCGAGCAATGAGAGGCCGGTGCGGAAAATTCGGTCGGCAAGCTGCGTGGGGTCGTCCAGCTTGCGATTACGGGTGCGGATCCTGAAGTCGGCCGTCTTCATTTTCAAGACAACCGTATGGCCGGCAATGCCATTTTTCTTGAGCCTCCAGGCGACTTTTTCCGAGAGCGACCGCAGGATCGGCACAAGGTCCTCATGGCGGGAAATATCGTTGAAGAAGGTGGTTTCGGAGGAGACGCTTTTGGCAGGGTCGTTATTGTGCACATGCCGCTCGTCAATGCCGCGCGACAGCCGGAAGAGCCGTTGGCCCATCACGCCATAACGGCGCATCAGCTCGCTTTCCTGCATCTCCTGCAGCTGTGCGATCATGCGGATGCCGTCGGCCTCCAGCGTCGCCGCGAAGGCCTTGCCCACGCCCCAGATGGTCGTGACCGGCCGCGCCGCAAGAAACGACAGCGCTTCCGCTTCGCCAATCACGGAAAAGCCGCGGGGCTTTTGCAGGTCGGACGCGACCTTGGCGAGAAATTTACAGTAGGAAAGCCCGGCTGAAACCGTCACCCCCACTTCCTTTTCCACGCGCCGGACAAATTTCGCCAGCACGCGCGCCGGTGGATCGTGATGCAGCTTCTCGGTGCCTGAAAGATCGAGAAACGCCTCGTCTATGGAAAGCGGCTGCACCAGCGGCGTCAACTCCTGCATCATCGCCCTGATTTCGCGCCCGACACGACTGTATTTCTCCATGTCAGGTTTGATGACCACGGCGTCGGGACAGGCTTCCAGCGCCTTGAACATGGGCATGGCGGAGCGCACGCCCTGAATACGGGCAATATAACAGGCAGTGGAAACCACCCCGCGCTTGCCGCCGCCAATGATGACAGGTTTATCGGCCAGTTCCGGATTATCCCGCTTTTCAACGGAGGCATAAAAGGCATCGCAATCGATATGGGCGATGCTCAGACCGTAGAGTTCGGCGTGATACACCAGCCGCGGGCTTCCGCAGGCACGGCAACGTCTAAGCCCCTCTGGCTGGCCGACCAGACAGTCGCGGCAAAAACCGGGATCATAAGGATGCGACGTGGACATGGGCCGAAAACAAAACCAGAACGTCGCCGACCATACTCCGGTTGTAACAACGGCTCAAGGGCTCTTCCCTTAATACACACCCGAATCCAGCCCGGGTCCGGAAAAGTGGTGCCAGGCCGCAGCCACCGTTTCGGGCGACGTGTCAGTTGCGGCGCAGAACGCCATGAGATCGGGTTCGTGGCTCATCAGGAAATCGGTGAGTCCCGCCAGAAAACCTGGATCGCTGACGGCCTGGCGCAGCATATTGGCCTGTAATCCGCTCAACGCCAGAAAGCGTCCCAGCATTTCCGGCTCGTTTGCCAGCCAGCCAAGTATGGCGGCCGCCGTTTCTTGCGGATCCTGGCTGGCATTGCCTTTGTTTTTTGTATCGCGCAGCATTTCTCACCTGAAGTTACCTATTTTGAAACCAAATCCCTCTAGCCTTGCGCAACAAATGGACGATGGAATCGGTTCTCAGCCAACTTATATGTCTGGGTGAAGGTTTCAAAGCGAAACGGGGACTGCTCACCATGCCCAAGCAGGTCATGATAGTCGAAGACAACGAGCTGAACATGAAGCTCTTTCGCGACCTGATCGAGGCGTCTGGTTATACGACGATCCAGACACGCAACGGCATGGAAGCGCTCGATCTCGCCCGCAAGCACCGGCCGGATCTGATCCTCATGGATATCCAGCTGCCGGAGGTTTCGGGGCTGGAGGTGACGAAGTGGCTGAAGGAAGATGACGAGTTGCATGTCATTCCGGTCATCGCGGTCACCGCTTTCGCCATGAAGGGAGACGAGGAGCGCATTCGCCAGGGCGGATGCGAGGCCTATGTGTCGAAGCCGATTTCCGTCCCGAAGTTCATTGAAGTCATCAAGACTTATCTGGGCGATGCGTGAGGCGACTGGGGAACGGTTATGACGGCGAGAGTTCTGGTTGTTGACGATATTCCGGCCAATGTGAAGCTTCTCGAAGCCCGGCTGGTGGCGGAGTATTTCGATGTCGTTACCGCCGAGGATGGCTTCAAGGCGCTTGCCATCTGCGATAAAGAGCAGGTCGATATCATCCTCCTCGATATCATGATGCCGGGCATGGATGGTTTCGAAGTCTGCGAAAGGCTGAAGGCCAATCCGGATACGGCGCATATCCCCGTTGTGATGGTCACGGCGCTGGATCAGCCCTCGGACCGCGTGCGGGGTCTGAAGGCTGGAGCCGATGATTTCCTGACCAAGCCGGTCAATGACCTGCAGTTGATCGCCCGCGTCAAAAGCCTGGTGCGCCTGAAGGCCGTTAGCGACGAATTGCGCGTGCGCGCTGAAGCGGCCCGTCAGATTGGCATCGAAGAGATGCTGCGCAGCGATGGGCTGATGCAGACGCCGGGCCGGATTCTGGTTGCGGATGGCCGCGCCAGCTCGCAGGAGCGCATCGTTCGGGCGCTGAAGCCGGTGGCAGAGGTGGATGCCGTCACGGAGCCGCAGGCGGCCCTGCTCAAGGCAACAGGCAATCCCTTCGAGCTTGTCATCGTCAATTCGAATTTCGAAGATTACGATCCGCTGAGACTGTGCTCGCAGCTTCGCTCGCTGGAGCGGACCCGTTTCCTTCCGTTGCTCCTCGTGGCGGAGCAGGGGGCCGACGACATGGTGGCGCGCGCGCTGGATCTCGGCGTCAACGATTACATCCTTCGTCCGATCGATCCCAACGAACTCGTTGCCCGATCGCTGACGCAGATCAGGCGCAAACGCTACAATGAACATCTGCGGCTCAATCTCCAGCACACCATGGAGCTCGCCATCGTTGACGGCCTGACCGGCCTCAACAATCGTCGTTATCTCGACAATCATCTCAAGATACTCTTCGACCGCGCCGCTGTCCGCGGCCGCCCGATCTCCATCTGCATGACCGATGTAGATCGCTTCAAGCTGGTCAATGATACCTATGGTCATGATGTGGGTGACGAAGTCCTGCGGGAATTTGCGGCACGCATCCGCAGCACGGTCCGCGGCGCCGATCTCGCCTGCCGCTACGGCGGCGAGGAATTTGTCGTCGTCATGCCGGACACGCCGATAGAGCTTGCTGCGAGCGTTGCCGAACGCCTGCGGACGATCGTGGAAGACAAGCCTTTCTACGTCCGTTCCATCGATCGTGAACTGAGCATCACGGCATCGCTCGGCATAGCATCCGGCAGCGGCGCCTTTGGAACGCCGGACGAACTGCTGAGGCAGGCTGACAGGGCGCTTTACGAGGCTAAACACGCCGGCCGAAACCGCGTCGTATCGGCGGCCGCCTGAACGGCTTTGCGAAGTAGCGGTGCGGGAGAATTGCACCGCCGTCCAAAATAATTTCGGACGTCTCAAGAAAACGGTAAAGGAAAGCCCGGCCTTTAGGAGCCAAGTCCCTGACTTCGCCTGTATTTTAACTTCATGCAATGAAAAGGCGAAATCGCGCGAGGCAACTAGATTTCAAGTTGAAAAATATATTGAATTCAATCTCGTGAAAAACTATAGTGTGCCAGCGTTGTATATTTAACCATGTTTTTCAGGTGACTTGTCGCTGGCTTAAGAATTTGTTGATTTTTATTTTACTTCTGCGCACACTCCTTGTTGAGAGTAACAGTTCTTCCGGCGGTTCTTCCGTCTTTTGATGATGGAATGAGAGCGGCGTGTGCCGCTGCGGTTTCGCTTGTCAGGGGCTGGTATTGCGTAGTTTGAATGCCCCATGATGCTCAGGTCCGCCGCATCTCCTGAATCGTGGGGTCGGTCGGCTGACGATGTTCGATTCGGTTCCTCGTGCCGTAACGCATCGTTGGCCGGCCGCCTTATTCCCTGCTTGATGCGTTGGAGCATCGCTCGCTTTGAAAAGATCGGCGGCATTCCCAACGCCGTGAAGTCGACACGCCGTCGCTTTCTCTTACAATCACGTTCCGCATCGTAGGGGTAGCCGTCGGCGTTTTCCGTTGCCCCGCCGGGCAATCGGACGGCCTGTGGCCGCTGACGGGGGGCAGTGGTATCAAACCTGCAACATATGTTGTCGCCGGCGCGGCGGAGAAAATCAGGTGGGGCAGCCGGCCAGGCGTGAAGCCGTGTCGACAGGGCGTTCTGCTGAGCGAATGGCCTGTATCCGCATAAACAAAAAACGCGCCCGTGGGGGCGCGCTTTTGCCGGAACACCGATCAAGAAATTACTTGATCTTGGTTTCCTTGAATTCGACGTGCTTGCGTACAACCGGGTCGTACTTCGTCTTCGTCATCTTGTCCGTGAACGTACGGCTGTTCTTGGTGGTGACGTAGAAGGTACCGGTGTCGGCTGTCGACAGCAGCTTGATCTTGATTGTTGTAGCTTTCGCCATGGTCGTCCTGCCTTTAAACAAAAGAGAAGCCGCAGGCGCTTCTCACCTCGGCTAAATCTGGCGCGAAACTACGTATCGCGCCTGAAAAGTCAAGCCTGTTTTGCCCGGAAAACAAAACGGACGGCATAAAGGACCACGTAGAGCCCGAAAAATACCGCCAGCGACCAGGCGAAGCCGTCGGTTCCGGCGACGTCCATGGAAATGCCCACGGCCTGCGGCCCCGCGATCGTACCAATGGCGTAACAGAAGATGAAGGCGGCATTTGCGGCCACCAGGTCGGCACCCTTCAGACGCGACCCGAGATGGGTGAGGCCGACCGTATACATGCCGGAAACGAGGCCGCCCCAGAACAGCAGCAGTGCCGCCACCAGTATCCAGCTTTCCACCAGGAACGGCAGGGCCAGCGTGCCGCAGACGCCGGCAAGGGCCATCAGGCCCAGCATCGTCCGCCGGTCTTTCATCCTGTCAGAAAGCAGGCCGATCGGTATCTGGAAGACCATGTTGCCAATGCCCATCACGGTAAGGAGAAGAGCCGCCTGCGATTCGTTGAAGCCTTCCCTGGTGGCATAGATCGGAAACAGCGAAAGGCCGCCTGCCTGTACCGAGCCGAAGACGAAAGCGGCGGCTGATGCCATCGGCACCAGCCAGACATAACGGACGAAATGGTGGTTGGGCCGCTCGTCCAGTTCCGGGCTCTCACCACGCGCCATGAAGATGGGAATTGCCGCAAGCAATATGATTGCCGCCCCGACGAGGAAAGGCAGGATGCCTTCGCTGCCAACCGCCGAAAACAGAAGCGGACCAACGGCAAAACCGACCGCAAGGCCGGTGGCGTAGATGCCGAGAACCATACCGCGCTTCTTCGGCGGCGCCGTCATGTTGATCCAGTATTCGGAGAGGATGAAGAGCGTGGTGGTTGCGCCATGGAAGACGATTCGCAGCGGAAACCACATCCAGAAAGCATCGGCGAAATAAAAGCCGAGCGCGCTCAGCGCGGAGATGAAAACCGCAAACAACATGGTGCGGGCCACGCCAAAATCATGGGCGATCTTGGTGGTCACCGGGGCCGCCATCATGGCCGCGACGCCGGCCATGGCCGAGTTCACCCCGATCATGGTGGAGGAGATGCCGCGTTTCTCAAGGATGATCGACAGGAGCGGTAGGCCAAGGCCGATGGCGACGCCGACCGCACTGATGGCGGAAATGGCGGCGATCAGTGAGGGCCAGTGAATGGCATCCGCTTCTTCGCATTTCATTTGTGACATGACGGCCTTTATACAAAGTCTCGAATGAACTGGCCGTGGCGCGTGACATAAAGCCGCGCGGGGCTTTCATAGGGCAGTGAGGGATCACCTATCATGAAATTTGTGACATCTTCGAGAACCGTACGCGTGATTTTCGGCATGTTCAGACCGGAAAGGTCTGTCATGTCAAGCCATTGCACGTTGTGAAGCTCTTCGGAATCCCGGGTTAGCCGGATATCCAGCCGCAATTCGTCGGCGTAACAGCAAAAGAATCGCGTGTCGTAACGCCTGACATTGCCGGGCGGTGTGATGGCGCGCGCCACATAGCGGAAACAGGAGAGGTCCGGACCTTCAGTGGCCGGCCCAAGCTCGACCCCGGTTTCCTCCACAAGTTCGCGCGCGGCGGCAAGCGCCAGCGCCCTTGCCCCGGCGACGCTCAGGCGCCGCGAAGCCGACGCCGTCAGGCTGTCAAGGACAGCGGGATGCAGATCGCCGGAAAAGGGCAGCGCATGGTCGCGCGGATCGCGTTTGCCGCCTGGAAAGACATAAGTGCCGGGCATGAAGACGTGGGCGCTGCTGCGCTGGCCCATCAGCACCCGTGTCGTCGGGCCGGATCGGTCGAACAGAATGAGGGAGGCGGCATCGCGCGGCCGCAATGGGGCGCTTGCCGCTTCCACCTTGGTGGAATGCCGGGGCATGTACAAGACCCGCGCGCGTCAGTGCGAGGAGCCGTCTATCTGTATCTGCGGTTTTTTCCCGTCGAAGCCATGCATGCGCAGCGCCCATTGCAGACCGATGACGCCGCCCTTGATGGGCTGCAGCGTCAGAAGCGCTGCCAGAATTGTGATCGGCACCCAGATGGCGAAATGAGCCCACATGGGAATGTTTAGAACCATGTCCGTCATCATGAAGCCGCCGACCGCGATGTGGCCGATGATGACGATGGAGATATAGGGTGGCAGGTCGTCCGACCGATGATGGTGCATTTCCTCGCCGCAGGCCGCGCAGGCGTCCACCGGCTTCAGCCACGCGCGGAAGAGGCGGCCGCTGCCACAGGCCGGGCAGCGATTGGCCATGCCGCGCATGATGGACCGGCCAAGCGGCCGCTCGGCGCTGTCGTCTCCGAAGGTAACTGTCTCCGAGCCCTGATGTGCACTCATCCTTAAGTCCTTCCCGTCCGTTCAACCGCTGAGGCGGCTTTGTTATCGTCGCCTTCTCGGCGGCCGTGTTCCGGGCTTGGCGGCAGCCCGTGCTGTCCGCCGTCCGGCCTTGTGGAACGAGCGCACGCCCACCGGCATCTTCCGCCCGGGACTCAGCATATCGAATCTGAGCGCACCCGCCAGCGGCACCGCTTCCGCGAGCCTTACCTGCACCGTGTCGCCAAGCTGATAACCAAGACCGGTCTTTTCCCCCGTGAGAGTCTGATGGGCTTCGTCATACAGGAAATAATCCGTTCCGAGTGTAGATATAGGAACGAAACCATCAGCGCCAAACTGCGGAAGCGCGACAAATAGTCCCGCCTTGGTGACACCGCCGACCCGGCCCTCGAATTCCTCGCCGACCCGCTCGGAAAGATGATGGGCGATCAGGCGGTTGACGGTGTCGCGCTCGGCCGCCATAGCGCGGCGCTCGAAGGTCGAGATTTCAGCGGCGATATCGTCGAGTGTCGCTTCTTCCTGTGGCGTGATACCGCCTTCACCGAGCCCCAGAGAGCCCACCAGCGCGCGATGCACGATGAGGTCGGCATACCGGCGGATCGGCGAGGTGAAATGGGCATATTTCATGAGGTTCAGGCCGAAATGGCCGATATTTTCGGGGCTGTAAATAGCCTGGCTCTGGCTGCGCAGCACCATCTCGTTGACCATGATCTGGTGCGGCGTGTCGAGGGCGCGTGCCAGAATGCCGTTGAAGGAATTGGCGCGCATGGCCGCACCCTTGGCCATGGAGATGCCGATGGTGCCGAGAAATTCGCGCAGCACCTCCTGCTTGGAAAGCGTGGGCGCATCGTGGACACGGTAAACCAGCGGCTGTTTCTTTTTTTCCAGCGTCTCGGCGGCGGCGACATTTGCCTGGATCATCATTTCTTCGATCAGCTTGTGCGCATCTAGACGTTCGGGAATGACCACGGAGTCGACGGTGCCGTCAGGGCGAAGCTTGATCTTCCGCTCGGGCATGTCGAGTTCCAGCGGCTGGCGCCGGTCACGGCCTCGCTTCATAACCTCATAGGCGTGCCAGAGGGGCTTGAGGATCGGCTCCAGCAGCGGTCCGGTCTTGTCGTCGGGCTTGCCGTCGATCGCCGCCTGTGCCTGCTGGTAGGAGAGCTTGGCGGCGCTCTTCATCATGATCCGATGGAAGGTGTGGCCAGCCTTGCGGCCTTCCTTCGAGAAGGTCATCCGCACCGCAAGGGCAGGGCGGTCGACCCCTGCCTTCAGCGAGCAGAGATCGTTGGAAATACGCTCCGGCAGCATCGGTACGACGCGATCCGGGAAATAAACGGAGTTGCCGCGTTTCAGCGCCTCGCGGTCCAGTGGCGAACCCGACCGAACATACCAGGAGACATCGGCAATGGCGACGGTGACGATGACACCATCGGGATTGTCGGGCGATGTGTCCGGTTCGGCATAGACCGCATCGTCATGATCCTTGGCATCGGCCGGATCGATCGTGATGAGCGGCAGGTCGCGCCAGTCCTCGCGGTGGGACATCGTCGCTGCCTTGGCCGCATCCGCTTCGGCAAGAACATTCTGCGGGAATATATGCGGGATGCCGTGGGCGTGGATTGCGATCATGGAGATCGCCTTTTCCGAGGCCACGGAGCCGATGACCGAGAGAACCTTGGCACGCGTCAGGCCGTAACGACCGCTGTTGCGCGAGGTTTCGACCTCGATCAGATCGCCATCCTTGGCATCGCCGACGCCATCAGGATCGATGACCATTTCCTCGCCGCGGCGATCGATTGGCATCAGCCGTCCGCCGCCGCCAGGCGTCTCCTTGAACACGCCGAGCAGTGCATTCTGGCGGCGGTCGATCAGCTTGACGACGCGGGCGGTGTAGGCGGGACCGGTGCTTTCCTTCGAGGGGAAGATTTTCGCGAGAATACGGTCGCCGAGACCGGCGGCCGGGGCCTTCTTGCCACGGTCCTGCGAGGACTGGCGGATCAGCACGGCCGGCGCTGCGCCCAAATCCTCAGGCCATTCCGCCGGGCGGCCGATCAGCTCGCCGTCCTTGTCGCGGGTCGTGATGTCGAGAACCGTCACAGGCGGCAGGCCGCCCGGTCGCGTCAGCGACTTGCGGCTCTTGTGCACCATGCCGTCGACTTCAAGTTCCTTCAGCAGCGCCTTGAGGACAACGCGGTTTTCACCCTTCAGCCCGAAAGCCTTGGCAATTTCGCGTTTGGAGGCCTGTTGCGGATGATCTGCGATGAATTTCAGCAGCACTTCACGCGAAGGCACCTCGCCGTGGATGATGCCTTCACCTTCGCTCACCCGCTTGCCGCGCCCGGTGCGTCCGAAACCGTCGCTGGCGGAACCCTGTCTCTGACGCGGCGCTTTGCTCACTCTGCTGCCTTCTTGGGTTTGGCCGCTGCCTTCGGCTTGGCGGCCGTCTTGCTCTTTGTCGCCGCCTTGGCCTTGGTCGCCTTCGGCTTTGCAGCGGCGTCACCATCGGCCTTCTTGGCGGTTGTTTTCTTGGCCTTGGCGGGCTTGCCGCCGGTGCCGGTCTTGGCAATGCGCTCGGCGATCAACACGAGCGCCTCGTCCAGCGTCACGGATGCCGGATCCTGCCCCTTGGGAATGGTGGCGTTGACCTTGCCCCAGTTTACATAGGCGCCGTAGCGCCCGTCACGAACGGTGATCGGGCCGCCATCAGGGTGGTCGCCCAACTCCTTGAGAGCAGCGGGCGTGCCGCTACGGCCGCGTCCCGGACCCTTGCTCTGCTTTTCAGCAATCACGGTCACGGCGCGGTTGAGGCCGATCGAGAACACGTCCTCAATACTCTCCAGGTTCGCATAGGAACCATCATGCAGCAGGAAAGGTCCGTAACGGCCGAGACCAGCCGAGATCATCTTGCCGGTTTCCGGGTGCTTGCCTATATCGCGCGGCAGGTTGATGAGCGCCAACGCCTTTTCGTGATCGATATCCTCAGG
The DNA here is from genome assembly GCF_003938925.1 of Agrobacterium sp. FDAARGOS_525. Classification (NCBI taxonomy): domain Bacteria; kingdom Pseudomonadati; phylum Pseudomonadota; class Alphaproteobacteria; order Hyphomicrobiales; family Rhizobiaceae; genus Agrobacterium; species Agrobacterium sp. FDAARGOS_525. The sequence continues at coordinate 2,407,033 of NZ_RKIU01000003.1, forward strand.
CTTCCAGCCCTTCGGCAGCGAGGAGCGCTTGGCTTCCTTGCCGTCACCGCGCTGGATATAGGGCCCGAAACGGCCGGAGCGAAGCGTCAGCTCCTCGCCGGTCATGGGATCAGCGCCCAGCGCCTTCGGCTCGTTGAGAGCAGCGGCTTCAGCTTCCGCGCCATCGGAGGTCAGCTGGCGGGTATAGCTGCACTCAGGATAGTTCGAGCAACCCACAAAGGCACCGTATTTGCCGAGCTTCAGCGACAGATTGCCGGTGCCGCAAACCTGACAGATGCGCGGATCGGAACCATCCTCGCGCTTCGGGAACACCAGCGGCGCCAGAACCTCGTTCAGCGCATCCAGCACGTTGGTGACGCGCAGTTCCTTGGTATCTTCGATCTGCGCAAAGAAATCCTTCCAGAAATCGCGAAGAACCTGCTTCCAGTCCAGTTCGCCGGCGGAAATGCGGTCGAGCTTTTCTTCAAGGGCGGCGGTGAAATCATACTCGACGTATTTGGTGAAGAAGCTTTCGAGGAAAGCCGTCACCAGCCGGCCACGCGAATGCGGTACCAGCTTGCGCTTGTCGATGACGATATATTCGCGGTCGCTCAGCGTCTTCAGCGTTGCCGCATAGGTGGAAGGACGGCCGATGCCGAGTTCTTCCATCTTCTTGATCAGAGACGCTTCCGAGTAACGCGGCGGCGGCTCGGTGAAGTGCTGGCTGGCATTGATCTTCTGCTTGGCGAGGTTGTCGCGCTCATTGATCGGCGGCAGACGGCCTTCGTCGTCACCATCGTCGCTCTGCTCGCCATCTTCCTTCTGGTCGGTATAAGCGGCGATAAAGCCGTCGAAGCGGATGACGGAGCCAACGGCGCGCAGGCCAGCCTTCTCGCCGCCGTTGCTGGCGAGAATTTCAACCGTCGTGCGCTCGATTTCGGCTGACGCCATCTGGCTCGCAATACCGCGTTTCCAGATCAGCTCGTAAAGGCGCAGCTGGTCGGCATCGAGGTAACGCTTCACCTGATCCGGTGTGCGGTTGAAATCGGTCGGCCGGATCGCCTCGTGCGCTTCCTGCGCATTTTTGGCCTTGGTAGAGTAGAAACGCGCTTTTTCCGGCACGTAACGGTCACCGAACTGCTCGCCAATGGCCTTGCGGGCGGCATCTATGGCTTCAGGGGCCATCTGCACGCCGTCGGTACGCATATAGGTGATCAGACCGACGGTCTCGCCGCCGATATCGATGCCTTCATAAAGCTTCTGCGCCACCTGCATGGTCCGCGAGGCGCCGAAGCCCATCCGCGAAGAGGCCGCCTGCTGCAGCGTCGAGGTCGTAAAGGGAGGGCTGGGATTGCGTTTGACGGGTTTCGCCTCAACGCTATCCACCACATAGGTCGCGCCTTCGAGCAGCGCTTTCAGCCGGTTCGCATCATCGCCGGTCTTGATGGCGCGGTTCTGCAATCGCTTGCCATCGGCCGAAACCAGCCTGGCCTCGAACTCGTCACCGCGCGGTGTCTTCAAAAGTGCGCTGATGTTCCAGTATTCTTCGGAAACGAAACGCTCGATTTCGGATTCGCGATCGCAGACGAGACGCAGCGCCACGGACTGCACCCGGCCGGCCGAACGTGCACCCGGCAGCTTGCGCCACAGAACCGGAGAGAGGTTGAAGCCGACGAGATAGTCGAGCGCTCGGCGGGCGAGATAGGCGTCCACCAGCGGCACATCGATGTCGCGCGGGTTCGCCATCGCGTCCAGCACCGCTTTCTTGGTGATGGCGTTGAAGACGACGCGCTTCACCGGCTTGTCGCCGAGAACCCGCTTCTTCTTCAAAAGATCGAGAACATGCCAGGAAATGGCTTCCCCTTCGCGATCCGGGTCGGTTGCCAGAAAGAGGCCGTCGGAGGATTTTACCGCATCGGCAATATCCTTCATGCGCTTGGCGGACGCGCTATCGACCTCCCAGGACATTTCGAAATCCTGGTCGGGCAGCACCGATCCGTCCTTGGCAGGAAGGTCTCTGACGTGGCCAAAGGATGCAAGAACCTTATAGCCCGAGCCAAGATACTTATTGATCGTCTTGGCTTTGGCAGGAGATTCTACGACGACGACATTCATATTGTTCTTCTCTGGAACTGGTCCGTTAACGTGACCCCGGTTGCAGCCTATTGCCGCAATTGGCCTTCTTTATAATTCGACATGGACAGGTAATGCCCGCTGGTCAAGAGGCAAGCCCGATTTTCTCGCTTCCAGGTGAATACAACCTATGGATAATCTGTCGTTGTATTGCAATCTTTGGTAAATTGGTTATGATGGGCAACATCATTTGAACAGACTTAATGCTTCCCGTTTCAGGGTGAATTTTCAGGATAAATATATGGTCCCGAACGCAACAAACAATAATGCCGATAATGAAGGGACCAGAGAGAGCTTGGCATACATCCGCCAGATGCTGGCGGAACTGCGGCAGGTGGCCCACCGGGAAGGTGCCGATATGCTGTGCTATCTCATCGAGATGGCCTATGTCGAAGTCGGTGATATCCAGAGCGGAAGGCGCAAACTCTCAATCCGCGATGAAGAGCGACACGCGCCCCCCGGCATGCCGGTTTAGACGCCCGGCAATATCGAGCTCCAGCAGCACCAGATGAACGGTGGCGGCGGAGAAACCCGTGTGTCTGATGATGTCGTCGATCTCCACAGGCGAGGGACCGAGAGCAGCGGCGATGATGCTGCGCTCGTCGTCTCCCGGTGGTGACATTTCAGCGTCCTGCTGCGGTTCCTCGATCTTCCGGTCATTGGGCAATTGCGGCTCCATCAATGGTCGCAGTGCATCAAGAATATCGGCCGCTCCCGTGGTCAGCATGGCACCTTCCTTGATCAGCCGGTTCGTGCCTTCGCAGCGCAAGTCGAGCGGCGAGCCGGGCACGGCGAACACCAGTCGTCCCGCTTCACCGGCAAGCCGCGCCGTGATCAGCGAGCCCGAACGCTCCGCCGCCTCGACGATGACGACGCCGAGTGACACGCCCGCGATCAACCGGTTGCGCCGCGGGAAATCCCGGGCGCGCGGCTCCCAGCCGAAAGGCATTTCGCTGATCGTCGCGCCGCCCTGATCGTATATCTCCTGCAAAAGTCCGAAATTTTCCTGCGGGTAGGGCCGGTCGAGACCGCCTGCCAGCATTGCCACGGTGCCCGTTGAAAGGCTCGCCCTGTGGGCCGCCGCATCGATGCCGCGCGCCAGCCCCGAGGCGATCGTATAACCGGCCCGACCACAGTCGCGCGCAAGCATGGCGGCGAATTTTGCGCCGTTGATCGAAGCGTTGCGCGAACCGACGATGCCGACGCAGGCTCTCGTCGCCGTATCCGCCGATCCTTTCATGGCGACCAGCGGCGGCGCGCCGTCCACATGCCGCAGAGCCGGCGGATAATCCGGTTCGCCGATGCCGACGAAACGCGCGCCGAAATTCTCGGCCGCCTCAAGCTCCTGTTCCGCCTCTGCCTGGGTGGCGATGCGCGGACTGCGCGACGAACCGCCACGGCGCGACAGTTCGGGCAGGGCATCCAGCGCTTTTTCAGCGCTCCCGAAATGATTGATAAGTTCGCGGAAGGTGACGGGACCGATATTATCGCTGCGGATCAACCGTAGCCACGCCACCCGCTGCCGCGCGGAAAGCTCTATGCCCTGCCGTGTCGTTTCCTCATGCGGCATGGCATATCCCCCGGGGCGGCCTCAGCCCTTTTGACCGATCCTGCTTTCGGTGCCCGCCAGCAGCCGGGCAATGTTCTCGCGATGTTTCCACCAGGAAATCACGCTGAGCAGCGTCACGAGCAGCGCTGTTTTTTCTGGTCCGAGGACCCAGAGGGCAACGGGGATGACCAGCATTGCCACGAGCGCAGAGAGCGACGAATAGCGGGTGATGAAGGCGGTCGCGAGCCAGATCAGCGCGAAGGCCAGCATCATCAGCGGAGCGGCGCCCAGCAGCACCCCGATATAAGTCGCCACGCCCTTGCCGCCCTTGAAGCCCAGCCAGACTGGAAAGAGATGGCCGAGAAAGGCGAAGAAACCGGCTACGAGGGAGGCCTCATAACCCCAGAGCGCATTGGCGACCAGAACTGCCGCCGTGCCCTTGAGTGCGTCCAGCAACAGGGTTGCGGCGGCGAGCTTCTTGTTGCCGGTGCGCAGCACGTTGGTCGCGCCGATATTGCCGGAACCGATCTTGCGCACGTCGCCCAGCCCGGCCATGCGGGTCAGGAGGAGGCCGAAGGGAATGGAGCCCAACAGATAGCCGATCAGCGCTGAAAGCGCGAGAAGGGCAGGCGCGGTCTGCCAGTCAGTCAAAGCACTCATTCAATGTCCCCTCTGTCCCGCCTGCCGCGTGATCTGTTGATGATCTTATGCCAAGGAATGAACGGCTTTGCCAGCCACATAAGTGGCGATGGCGCGACCGCTGAACCGCGCATCCTCAAACGGCGTGTTCTTGGATTTCGAGACCAGCTGTTCCTTGGCCACGAGCCACGGTTCGTCGAGGTCGATCAGGGTGATATCGGCCTTGGCACCCGCCTTCAGCGTTCCTGCATCGAGACCGAAAATCTTAGCCGGGCGGGTGGAGAGCGCATCGATAAGCCGCATCAGCGGAACTTCACCACTGTGGTGGAGACGCAGCGCCGCCGCCAGCATGGTTTCGAGCCCGACCGCACCGCTCGCAGCATCCGAAAACGGCAGGCGCTTGGTATCGACATCCTGCGGGTCGTGCGAAGAGACGATGATATCGATGGTGCCGTCCTTCAGCGCTTCCACCATTGCCTTGCGGTCGTCTTCGGCACGCAGCGGCGGGGAGAGCTTGAAGAAAGTGCGATATTCGCCGATATCGTTTTCATTGAGCGTCAGGTGATTGATCGAGATGCCGCAGGTGGCCTTCACGCCCCGCTGCCGCGCAACCCGGATCGCCTCTGCCGATTCCGGCACGGAAATCTTGGCGGCGTGGTAGATCGCCTGCGTCAGGCCGGCAATGCGCAGGTCACGCTCCAGCGGAATGATCTCGGCTTCCTTGGGAACGCCTGACAGGCCGAGCCAGCTCGCGAAAAGCCCCTCGTTCATGTCGCCGCCGCCGATATATTTGTCGCGGGTTTCGAGCGCGATGACAGCGCCGAGTTCACGGGCATAGGTCATGGCGCGGCGCAGCACCAGCGTATCGGACAGCGCCTTGCGGCCGTTGGTGAAGGCCACCGCACCGGCTTCCTTCAGCATGCCGAATTCGGTCATTTCCTCGCCCCGCAGACCCTTGGTCAGGGCGGCTGCCGGATGCACATTGACGATTGCCTTGTCACGCGCCGTCTTCTTCACATATTCGACAAGGGCGATGTCATCAATCACGGGATCCGTATCAGGCATCATGATGATGCTGGTGACGCCGCCGGCCGCTGCCGCACGCGATGCGGATTCGATGGTTTCGCGGTGTTCGGCACCGGGTTCACCCACGAAGACGCGGGCATCCACCAGACCCGGAACGGCCACGACACCCTTGCAGTCGCGCACCGTCGCACCGTCGGGCGCACCCTGATTGTGAGCGTCTTTTCCTGAAGCAAGAATGGTACCATCGGCGCCGATGACGATGCTGCCGTTCTCGTCGAGATTACGGGAGGGATCGACGATGCGGAGGTTCTTGAGAACGGTAACGGCACTCATACGCGCTCACCCTGATTTTGCGAGACAAGCAGGGTTTCCATGACGGCCATGCGCACGGCGACCCCCATTTCAACCTGGCTTTCGATGACGCTCTGCGGGCCATCGGCCACTTCGGAGGCGATTTCCACGCCGCGGTTCATCGGGCCGGGATGCATGACAAGCGCATCTTCCTTGGCCGCCTTCAGCTTTTCGGCATCCAGACCGTAATAATGGAAATATTCGCGCACTGAAGGAACGAAGGAGCCGGACATGCGCTCACGCTGGAGGCGCAGCATCATCACCACATCGGCATTCTTCAACCCTTCCTTCATATCGTGAAAAACTTCCACGCTCATATCGCGAATGCCCGAAGGAAGAAGCGTGGCCGGGGCGACGACACGAACCCGCGCGCCCATCTGGTTGAGAAGGATGATATTGGAGCGGGCAACGCGCGAGTGCAGTACGTCGCCGCAGATCGCTACGGTGATACCTGAAAGCTCACCTTTGGCGCGGCGGATGGTCAGCGCATCGAGCAGCGCCTGCGTCGGGTGCTCGTGCTGGCCGTCGCCGGCATTGACCACGGAGCAGGCGACCTTTTGGGCGAGAAGCGCTGCGGCACCGGCCGAGGAGTGGCGCACGACAAGCACATCCGGGCGCATGGCATTCAGCGTCATCGCCGTGTCGATCAGCGTTTCGCCCTTCTTCACCGAGGAGTTGCCGACCGACATGTTCATCACATCTGCACCAAGCCTCTTTCCGGCAAGTTCGAAGGAGGATTGCGTCCGCGTCGAAGCTTCGAAGAAGAGATTGATCTGTGTCAGGCCCCGAAGCGTCGAGGTCTTTTTCTCGCGCTGGCGGCTGATTTTCACCGCCTCATCGGCCTTGTCGAGAAGCAGGGTAATATCCTGATGGGAAAGCCCCTTGATGCCGAGGAGATGGCGATGGGGAAAAAAGACCATGGAAATTGTCCTCCGGGTCGCAATAGTCAACGGGTCTATAAAGACAGGTGGCGTTGCGGGCAAGCATGCGATAAGCCGGGTTTTGGCATATACACGCAATAAAGCACGAATCCCGATAGAAGGATGCGAATGACAGGCATGAACCGGACAGAAGAACAGCTCGCCGAACTGAACCAGCCCAGCCTCTGGTCCGGTATCAACGCCTATCGATCCGATCCGCTGATCGTCGATCTGACCTCCGGCCTGTCACGCAATCTGAGGGACGAGTTCGATCAGATCGGCCGCTATGTCACCTCGCATGAGGCGCAGGAACTGGCGCGTATGGCGAACCAGGGCGTGCCGCAGCTGCACACCCACGGCCCGCGGGGCGAGCGTCTGGACCAGGTGGAATTCCACCCGGCATGGCACGCGCTGATGCGCCGTTCCATGTCCTCGGGCCTGCATTCCAGCGTGTGGGAAAACTCGCCCGACACGCGCGGTAACGAGCACAAGGCCCGCGCGACGAAGTTCTACCTGACCTCGCAGCTGGAAGCCGGTCATCTCTGCCCGCTGACCATGACCAGCGCTTCCGTTGCCGCCATCATGGCGTCTCCGCGTGTGCAGAAGGAATGGGCGCCGAAGATCCTCTCGCGCAAATATGATTCCGCACAGAAGCCGGCCTTGCAGAAAACTGCCGTCACCATCGGCATGGGCATGACGGAAAAGCAGGGCGGCACGGATGTGCGCGCCAACCGCACCACCGCCGAGCGGGTGGGCGAGGGCATCTATCGCCTGTCCGGCCACAAATGGTTCCTGTCTGCGCCGATGAGCGATGGTTTTGTCATGCTGGCCCAGATGGGTGACGGCATGGGCTGTTTCCTCGTGCCGCGTTATCTCGAGGACGGTTCGAAAAACGGCCTGTACTTCCAGCGTTTGAAGGACAAGCTCGGCAATCGTTCCAATGCGTCGGCCGAAGTCGAATTCACCGATGCCTTCGGTTATCTGCTCGGCGATCCCGGCAGCGGCATTCGCACGATTCTCGACATGGTGACGCTGACGCGGCTCGATTGCGCGCTGGCGTCGGCCGGCATGATGCGCGCCTCGCTTGCCGAAGCCGTGCACTACGCCCGCGGTCGCTCCGTTTTCGGCAAGATGCTGGTCACCCAGCCGATCATGACGCGCGTGCTTGCCGACATGGCGCTGGACGTCGCTGCGGCGACCGCCTTGTCCTTTAGGTTGGCGAGTGCTTTTGATGCCGCCCGCAACAATCCGGCCGAGGCCGCCTATGCGCGGGTGATGACGCCGATCGTGAAATACTGGTGCTGCAAGATTGCGCCGGCGCTCATCTACGAAGCCATGGAATGCCTTGGCGGCAATGGTTACGTGGAAGAGCGGCCGATTGCCCGCCACTATCGCGAAGCGCCCGTCAATGCCATCTGGGAAGGGTCCGGCAACGTCATGGCGCTGGATGTCCTGCGGGTTCTCCAGCGTGGCAAGGACCTGTTCGATCTCGTCTTCCAGACGCTGGAGCGTGACCTCGGACCTGCTGGCAAGAAGACAACGGACGTGCTGCGCGCGGCAATCGCACTTGCCGAGCGCGACGAGGGTGCGGCTCGCCTTTTGGTGGAGCAGTTCGCGCTTGCGGCCGCTGCCGCCGAGCTTTGCCGCCTCGGCGCCGGCAAGATTGCCGATGCCTTCCTCGAAACCCGGCTTGCCGGTGGCTGGCGGCATACTTACGGCATGCTCGATTCCCGCTTCGATCCGACTTATATAATCGATCTTCTTTATCCGCCTGCAGCTTGAGCGATGGATGCGGATGAAGGTTTTACAGTTCCGGCGGGAGGGGTCTCGGATTTGAAAAACAGCAATGGCCTAGGACGTATTCTTGTCTGTCACGATAGCTTCGCACATCGAGGCGCGGCAATGGAGGATGGCGGCCGATGCTGACTTTTCGCTCCGCTCGTTCCGAGGATGAAGACGCGCTCTATGCCATAAGCCTCGCCACCGGCGATGCCGGGCAGGATGCCACGCCACTTTACAACGATGGCCGCATGGTGGGGCATATCTATTCCGTGCCCTATCTGCATCTGTGGCCGGATGCTATATTCGTTGCCGAGGATGAGGAAGGCGTCTGCGGTTACATCGTCGGCGCGCTCGATACAGCCCTGCATGAAGAGCGACTGGAGCGGGAATGGTGGCCGCATCTGCGCGCCATCTATGCCGATCCTGGGGGCGACCAGCAGACATGGGACGCCGACCAGCGCCGCGCCCATTTCATTCATCACCCACGCCGCACCCCGGCCTGGCTCACAGATCCGTTCCCCGCCCACATACACATGAACCTTTTGCCACGCACGCAGGGTAAGGGCGGCGGCACCCGGCTCCTGTCGCGCTGGCTGGATATGGCCCGACAGAACAACGTCTACGGCATCCATCTCGGCGCCAGCGAACGCAACCTGGCTGGAATGCGTTTCTGGGAAACCCGAGGTTTCAAGCGTCTGGACAGCCACGAAACCCCCGGCAGCGTGTGGTTTGGCATGGGGTTGGAGTGAGCGGCTCACGCTGAGAATGCGGGGCGATATTGTTGGCCCCGCCACGTCATCCACAGGAACCTTCCGTCCAATCTTCCGATCACATTGTCCTTGCCTTCATGCTTTGTTAACCCCTGTAGTCAGGCTTTCAGAAAACGGGTAGGGAATCATGCTGGCGACCGCAGAGGCGATTTCAGCCGACAGACCGGAAAAGCGCATCAAGGATCGCGCTCAGACCGAGAAGGCGATTTTTAATGCGGCGCGGTCGCTGCTTGCCGAAGAGGGATTTCAGGGCTTCGGGATCAATGCCGTTGCTCGCCGTGCCGGCTGCGACAAGCAGCTGATCTACCGTTATTTCGGCGGCCTCGATGGTCTGATTGAGGCGATCGGTGAGGATCTCGGATCCTGGGTTAAGGATCGCATTTCGGAAGATACCGGCGGCATGTTCCTTTTGACCTATGGTGATCTGATGGAAAAGCTGGCGCTCTACTTCATGGATGCGCTGCGCAGCGATCCTCTTGTCTGCAAGATCATCGCCTGGGAAGTTTCCGACGGCTCGCCGCAGGTGCGCCAGCTGGCGGAAGCCCGTGCCAAGTCGCTTGGCAAATGGCTGGAGCGCATGCGCGGTTCGCTGGCGGCGCCGAAGGGTGTTGATACCGCCGCCGTCAATGCCGTGCTGTTCGCCGCCATCCAGCACCTCGTGATTTCCGCCGCCACCAGCGGCCAGTTTGCCGGTGTTGCGCTCAAATCGGATCGGGACTGGGACAAGATCGCCACTGCCGTAAAAAGGCTGGTGCGGGGCGTTTACGGCTGAACCGGTCTCAGACACGGGCCCAGGCAGCCGCGCTGGAAGCTGGGCATTAAAGAAAAATCAGCCATGTTCTTACTGGGCCGGCAACCGCTCGGCGCGTCCGTCCGTTCAGCCGGTCACGTTGTTTTCCACATGCCGGCCGCCCGCCGTTAACCATAATAACAGCTTTCATTTGCCTCTCCATCGCGGCCGGTCCAGTGTGGATTAACGAAATGTTAACCATGCGCAATGATTGCGCATAAGGGAGCCGCAAGTGAGCCGCTGGACAGCTTTGGGCGTCATGATGACGTTTTTTGCTATGCTGCCGTTGGATATTGACGTGCCGGCGCTGAACCTCTGCCTGATGGCCGTGGCGCGCTGGGCGGTGCTTGCTGGCATCCCCGATACACTGTTTGTGCGGGGGCAGGCGGCATGAAGTGGTTTCTGATCCTCTGGGCCGGTCCTGTCGCGCTGCTGGGCAGCTGGTACTGGCTTTCCTATTACGACATGAGCTTCGGCTTCTACATGCTCACACGTCAGACCCACGATCTCGTCTTCGAGATATACGGGAATATTCTCGGACTTCCGCCGGAAAGCCTGCCGCCGCTGGTGGCGCGTGCCATTGCGGTCGACAGCCTGATCGTTTTTGCGATTCTCGGTTTCCGCAAGCGCAGGCAGATTTACGCCTGGTGGCAGGGCCGTCAGTCGGCCGCGCGGGTGAGTGCGGAAAGCCTGTCCAGCGCACCCTGAAGAATGAAACTCGCCGCCGCCGAATCGATGCGTTCGGCCCGCTTGGCGCGAGACACATCCATTTCGAGAAGAGCGCGCTCTGCCGCAACGGTCGAAAGCCGCTCATCCCAGTAAACGAAGGGCAGGGCGGTTTTTTCGCCCATGGTGCGCACGAAAGCGCGGGTTGCCTGCACGCGGGGCCCGGCGGAGCCGTCCATGTTCATCGGCAGGCCGATAATGAAGGCGGCGACCTTTTCCTTTTCAGCGAAGGCCAGCAGCACTTCCGCATCCAGCGTGAATTTCACGCGCTTGATGACGGGGCGCGGTGTCGCAAAACGCCGCGACAGATCCGACATGGCGAGCCCGATGGTTTTCGTACCAAGGTCGAGGCCGGCAATTGCCTGCGCGGGCTGAAGCGTTGCCGCCAGTTCCTCGATGGTGAGTGTTGCCATGTCGCGTGCTGTCCTTATCGCTTGCGGACGAATTCGGTGCGCAGCACCAGACCCTTCACCGCATCATGCCTGCAATCGATTTCTTCCGGATTATCGGTCAGCCGGATCGATTTGATGACCGTGCCCTGCTTGATGACGGTGCTGGTGCCCTTGACCTTCAGATCCTTGATCAAGGTCACGGAATCGCCATCCGCGAGCACATTGCCTGCTGCATCGCGCACTTCCTTCGCGCGTGCCGCTTCTGCGGCCAGTTCGGAAGCAGGGCGCCATTCGCCGGTCGCTTCGTCATACACATAATCGTCATTGTCAGCGGCCATTGTCGCCCCTCTTAAATACAGGTAGTGCGGTTGTTCAGGCCGTCCTATGTCATATTATACCGGCAATACAAAGGAGAACTTCCCATGAAAATTACCTGGCTCGGCCATTCCGCCTTCCGTCTGGAAAACGGCAGCGCGAAGATTCTCATCGATCCGTTTTTCACCGGCAACCCCGGTTTTGCAGGGCAGGATGGCAAGTCTGCAGCCGAAGGCGTCACCCATATTCTGCTGACCCACGGCCATGGCGACCATGTCGGAGATACCGTGCAGCTTGCCCGCGAGACGGGTGCGACCGTGCTGGCGAATGCCGATCTAGCCGCGTGGCTTTCCGCCAAGGGCGTTGCGAAGGTCGATATGGGCAATACCGGCGGCACCGTTCATTTTGACGGTTTCTCGGTTACCTTCACCAATGCGCTGCATTCCTCCGCCCAGATCACCGAGGATGGCGTTTCCCATTCGCTCGGCAATGCCAACGGCCTGATGCTGCATTTCGAGGACGGTCCGGCCGTCTACCATATGGGCGATACGGATATCTTCTCCGACATGAAGCTCATCAATGAACTGCATCAGCCTGATATCGGTCTCGTGCCGATCGGTGACCGCTTTACCATGGGTGGAGCTGTGGCGGCGCTTGCCTGCCAGCGCTTCTTCAAGTTCCAGCACGTGCTTCCCTGCCATTACGGCTCCTTCCCGATAATCGACCAGACGCCGGAGAAATTCGTGGCCGGCATGGAAGGCGCCGAAGCGCGCGTCCACACACCCAGGGCGGGCGACGTCCTGTCCTTCTAAGCGTCAACGCCGCATGTCGTGAGCGCAAAACCGCCGCCGAGTTAGCCGCGACATGCTTTCTACCGTTGCGAAGGACGGACATGGTCATTATAGCGAATGGGAAATATCCCATCGGAGTAAAACCATGTCCGTCGATCTCGCCACCGTAAAGCGTGTTGCGCGCCTTGCCCGTATCGCTGTCACTGAAGACGAAGCACAGAACATGCTCGGCCAGCTGAATGGCATACTCGGTTTCGTGGAGCAGCTTTCGGAAGTGAATGTGGATGGCGTCGAGCCGATGACGTCGGTAACGCCGGTGGCGATGAAGAAGCGCGCCGACGAGGTGACCGATGGCGACAAGGCGGACGACATCGTCGCCAACGCGCCCGCGACCGATCGCAATTTCTTCATGGTGCCGAAAGTGGTCGAGTAATCGATCCATCTTGCCGACCGATTTTTCCGAGATTTTCGAAAGCCGTTGCCGACCATGACCGACCTGACGAGCCTGACCATTGCCGAAGCCCGCGAGAAGCTGAAGGCGAAAGAATTTTCCGCCCTTGAGCTGACCGACGCCTATCTCTCCGCCATCGACACCGCCAACGGTGCGCTGAACGCCTATGTGGCGACGACGCCCGAAAAGGCGCGCGAGATGGCGAAAGCCTCCGACGGCCGTATTGCTGCCGGTTCCGCGGGTGAGCTGGAAGGTGTTCCGCTCGGCGTGAAGGACCTTTTCGCAACGCGTGACATTCATACCCAGGCCTGCTCGCACATCCTCGATGGCTTCAAGCCGAAATACGAATCCACCGTCACCCAGAACCTCTGGGATCAGGGCGCCGTCATGCTCGGCAAGCTCAACATGGACGAATTCGCCATGGGCTCTTCCAATGAAAGCTCCTGGTACGGCCCGGCCATCAACCCGTGGCGCGCCAATGGTTCCGAGCAGAAGCTGGTGCCTGGCGGCTCCTCGGGCGGTTCGGCCGCAGCCGTTGCCGCGCATCTTTGCGCCGGCGCCACCGCAACCGATACCGGCGGCTCCATCCGCCAGCCGGCGGCCTTCACCGGCACCGTCGGCATCAAGCCCACCTACGGCCGCTGCTCGCGCTTCGGCATCGTCGCTTACGCCTCGTCGCTCGATCAGGCTGGCCCGATTGCCCGCGACGTGCGCGACGCGGCCATCCTGCTGAAGACCATGGCAAGCGTCGACGCCAAGGACACGACCTCGGTTGACCTTCCTGTGCCGGATTACGAAAAGGCTATCGGCCAGTCGCTGAAGGGGCTGAAGATCGGTATCCCCCGGGAATACCGCGTTGACGGTATGCCTGACGAAATCGAAAAGCTCTGGGCCAAGGGCGTCGAATGGCTGCGCGACGCCGGTGCCGAGGTGGTCGACATCTCGCTGCCGCACACCAAATATGCGCTTCCCGCCTATTACATCGTCGCACCGGCAGAAGCCTCGTCCAACCTTGCCCGTTATGACGGCGTCCGATACGGCCTGCGCGTCGACGGCAAGGACATTGCCGACATGTACGAAAAGAGCCGCGCCGCCGGTTTCGGCAAGGAAGTGCAGCGTCGCATCATGGTCGGCACCTATGTACTTTCGGCCGGTTATTACGACGCCTATTATCTCAAGGCGCAGAAGGTCCGCACGCTCATCAAGCGCGACTTCGAAAACGTCTTCCACGAGGGTGTGGACGCCATTCTGGCGCCGATCACGCCGTCTTCCGCCTTCGCTGTCGGTGATGAGGAGCTCGCCTCCGATCCCGTCAAGATGTACCTGCAGGACGTCTTCACCATCACCGTCAACATGGCCGGTCTTCCCGGCCTTTCGGTGCCTGCTGGTCTTGATGGCAAGGGCCTGCCGCTCGGCCTGCAGCTCATCGGCAAGCCGTTCGAAGAAGAAACGCTGTTCAAGACGGCCCACGCCATCGAGCAGGCAGCGGGCAAGTTCACGCCTGCCAAGTGGTGGTAAGCAGTCTCAAGCTCAGACAGATGAACGAAGCCGATCGCGATGCGGTCGGCTTTGTCGGTTTTGCCGCATGGCGTGCCGGTGAAGCCTTCGACGCCGCCTATCTCGATTCCCATGTCATCGAGCGGGTGAGGGGCGAATTCGAAAGCTTCGCCAAGTCTCCGACTGGTGATGTCGTTGTGGCCGAAATCGACGGTGTTGTCGCCGGTTGGGGCGCTTGCGATGCCAAGCCTCATCATATTTCCGATCTGTGGGTGGACCCGAACTGGCAGGGCAAGGGGATTGGCAAAGCGCTGATCCTCCACTTTCTCGCCAGGATGCGGGCTGCGGGCCTGCCGCTTGCCACCATCGACACCCATGCGAGAAATCGCGCCGCCATAGGCCTTTACCAGCGTTGCGGCTTTCAGATCGTCTGGCGCGGCATGGAATGGTCCGACATCATGAAAGTCGAACTTGAGAAGGTGAAGCTGGAGCAAATGCTCTCTTATAATTTGTGACCGTCGATGCCGCGTGGCGAACTGCCGGGCGACGGCATTGCCGCCGCCCGGTCAGTTTATCGGTTGTCCAGCTCACCCCTCACAAGTTCCAGCCCGCGCGTGGTAATGCGGTAGGGCTTGCCACCGGAGGAGGCGATGGCTCGCTTCCGTTTCAGCTTGCGGAAGGTGAGGAGATCGAGGCCGCTGAAAATCCATCCTTCGCGCGTGAAGAGCGAAAGTTTTTCAATTTTGCGGGCGTCGTCTCGAACGAGTTCAATTCTTCCGCCCTGGGCGAGCAGGTGAAGAATGCGCTGTTCGGCGCGGGAAATGTCCATTGTTGGAAGTCCGGTCGGCGTCTTCTAGACGCGTGAAAGCAAACCCGGGTGCCGTTAGGGCATCCGGCTCGGTTTCATTTGGCCCGGCGCGCAAGAAACTTGCGGGCAGGGCCTTTACCGGGACTCCGATTGAGCGAACATAAAAACTCCGTTCTTGCTCCTTTTGGTTAATGGGCCAAACCGGCGCGGTCAAGTCCCGCAGGGAGCGGGAAAACCACGCTGGTCGAATCGCACCCGCAATGGTTTACTTCAAACGGCCAAGGAGGGCGCGGCTTGATCGTCATTCGCAACGCGTATGAGCAGGAAGCGGAGGTTCTGGCGGCCATCGGCCTCAGGGCGTGGCGGCAGGCAACCGCGGCTCTCGGCATCACACCGACGCTTTACGACAATGCGGCGAGCGCCTTTTCCAATTTCACCCGCTCGTCCTGGCTTGCAATTCGCGTGGCGGAATTCAGCGGCGCGGTTGCGGGTTGGGCCGCACGGGAGCATTTTGACGAGGCGATTTCCGACTTCTGGATCGATCCGGAGTTTCAGCGGAGGGGCGTCGGCAGCCGCCTGCTGGGCGACATCGAACGACTGATAGAGGAAAAGGGCTTCGAGACCATACGGCTTGAAACCCATGCCCAGAATGAACCGGCCGTCGCCTTTTTCCGCTACCATGGCTATAGCATTCGCTGGCTCTCGGTTTCCTATGCGCCGAAGCTGGACCGCGAGGTGCAATCGGTGGGCCTGCAGAAGCAACTGGCTGAGGTCGAGAGTGGTCTTTACGGGCCGGCGTTCTGAAACAGGGTTTGTAGAGTGGCCATCAGCCGCATCGGCCAGTCCGGCGTGATGAGGAGCGATGCGACGAGGCCCGCCTGCAAGATGACGATCGATATCAGCTTGCTGCGAAACGGTTCCTTGCGGGTTTTGTGCCGCAGCAACCTTTGCGCCGAGATCGCGCCCGCACTGCCACCCACGAGCGCGAGCAAAAGCAGCGTGCTTTCCCGGATACGCCATCCGCCATTCCTCGCCGCTTCCTTGTCCCACCAATAGACAAGAAAGACGAAGAGATTGAAGGCGATATAAGCCAGAAAGCAGAGAGCGATCGTTTGCATGGCGTGAATTGAAACCTGTAAGGGTAAAAAACGCGTATCCGATGTCTTCGAAAATTCCGGCCGTCGCGCGACGGGGTGCAAGATGTCTTGCGCCAGCGCTTCATTTGTTCTACCCACCAAGGCCAAAGAACCCGTATATCGTGAGCTTCAGATGACCCTTGTAGACGTGCGCACCCCCGACCCGAAACGCTTCATTCCCGGCGCCACCGGCGATTGGGAAATCGTGATCGGCATGGAGGTGCATGCGCAGGTTCTCTCCAATTCCAAGCTGTTCTCCGGCGCCTCCACCACTTTCGGCAACGCGCCGAATTCCAACGTGTCGCTGGTCGATGCCGCCATGCCAGGCATGCTGCCTGTTATCAACGAGGAATGCGTGAAGCAGGCGGTGCGCACCGGTCTCGGCCTCAAGGCCAAGATCAACAATCGCTCGATCTTCGACCGCAAGAACTACTTCTATCCCGATTTGCCGCAGGGCTATCAGATTTCGCAGTTCAAGGATCCGATCGTCGGCGAAGGCACCATCACCATTTCGCTTGGTCCCGACCGTCAGGGCAATTTCGAGGATATCGAGATTGGCATCGAGCGCCTGCATCTGGAGCAGGACGCCGGCAAGTCGATGCACGACCAGCACCCGACCATGTCCTTCGTGGACCTGAACCGTTCGGGCGTGGCGCTGATGGAAATCGTCTCCAAGCCGGACATGCGTTCGTCGGATGAGGCGAAGGCCTATCTCACCAAGCTGCGCTCCATCGTGCGTTACCTTGGCACCTGCGACGGCAACATGGACGAAGGCTCCATGCGCGCCGACGTCAACGTCTCCGTGCGCCGTCCGGGCGAAGGCTTCGGCACGCGCTGCGAGATCAAGAACGTCAACTCCATCCGCTTCATCGGTCAGGCGATTGAATATGAGGCGCGTCGCCAGATCGCCATTCTGGAAGATGGCGGCGTCATCGATCAGGAAACCCGCCTGTTCGATCCCGGTAAGGGCGAAACGCGGTCCATGCGCTCCAAGGAAGACGCGCATGACTATCGCTATTTCCCCGATCCGGACCTGCTGCCGCTCGAATTCGATGATGCCTTCGTCGAGGCGCTGAAGGTCGATCTGCCGGAACTGCCTGATGACAAAAAGGCCCGTTTCGTCGCCGATCTCGGCCTGTCGGTCTATGACGCCTCGATTCTGGTCTCAGAAAAGGCGATTGCCGATTATTACGAAGCCGTCGCCGCCGGACGCGATCCAAAGGCTGCCGCCAACTGGGTCATCAACGACCTGCTCGGCGCGCTGAACAAGTCCGGCAAGGACATCGAGACGACGCCGGTGTCGCCCGAACAGCTCGGCGGCATCATCGATCTGATCAAGGCCGAGACCATCTCCGGCAAGATCGCCAAGGACCTGTTTGAAATCGTCTGGAACGAGGGCGGCAATCCGGCTGAAATCGTCGAGGCCCGCGGCATGAAGCAGGTGACCGATACGGGCGCCATCGAAAAGGCCGTCGACGAGATCATCGCCGCCAACCCGGATCAGGTCGAGAAGGTCAAGGCGAAGCCAACGCTCGCCGGCTGGTTCGTCGGCCAGGTCATGAAGGCGACGGGCGGCAAAGCCAACCCGCAGGCGGTGCAGGCGCTGGTGAAAGCGAAGCTCGGTATCGAGGAAGAGTAAGCGACGGCTGCCTCCCGCTCGAGTAACGGCAGAGGGTCTCCGTCATCCCGGCCTTGAGCCGGGATCCAGCCAGCCCAAGTCCTTGGGCTGAAAAGACTCTTTTCACCGCGCAGACGCGAGTCGGCTGGATGCCGGATCATCCTCGGGCTTGTTCCGGGGACCGGCATGACGGAAGTAATGGTTTTAGTCCGGATTATTCCGATTAAGCCACACGGTGGGGCAAACCAGAGGATGACGTCCAGCAAGGGCGACTGACATCACTTCTGCCGGGATCAACGCCCGGCATTTCTGTTTCAAGACGGAGCCAGATCATGTTTTTCATCCGCACAGCCAGCCTGCGTGACATCGAGCCAGTCCGGGCGCTGCTCGCGACGACATGGCACGCGACCTATGACACTATCTACGGCGCGGATAAGGTCAACCAGCTGATCGCAGCCTGGCATTCGCCGCAGGCCATGAAAGACCGCGTCGAAAAGAAGGGCGGCGAGTTCCTCGTCGCCGATGACGGCAAGCGGATCGGCGGCATGGCTTACGGCTCCATGTCGACCAAGATGGCGAAGACGGCGCTGTTGCACCAGCTTTACGTGGCGCCCGATTTACAGCGGCAGGGTGTCGGCCGCGATCTCTTCGCAGAGCTAGAAACCTGCTTTCCCGACGCGGAAATCATGCGGCTTGAGGTTGAGCCCAAAAATACTGTCGCAATCAACTTCTATGAAGGCGTCGGATTTGTCGAGGTGGACCGAATCGAGCGCATGGCGGGTATCGAGGGGCTGCCCGGCATCGTGATGGAAAAGAGCCTGACCCGATGAACGCGACCCTGGAAAATCTGATAATTCGAACGGCCCGTGAAGACGATCTGCCGGCGCTCGCCGCCATTTTTGCCGCTGACGAGATCGGCGGCCACGGCGATACGGCGGACGAATCGGCACAGCCCGATTATCTTGCCGCCTTCCGGGCAATCGAGGCCTCGCCGAGCGAAACGCTTTACGTCGCCGAACTGGATGGCGAGGTGGTCGGCACCTTTCAGACGGCGATCCTCACCAAGCTCGTCGGGCGAGGGGCCAAGTCTATGGTCATCGAAGCGGTGCAGACAAGGGCCGACATGCGCGGTCGCGGCATCGGCGCGGTGATGATCAACTATTGTCTTGATGAAGCCCGCCGTCAGGACCTGAAAGCCGCGCAGCTCACCTCCAACATGGCCCGGTTGGACGCGCACCGCTTCTACGAGCGGCTGGGTTTCGAGAAGCGGCATCTTGGCTTCAGGATGAAGCTGAAATAGCACGGATATATCTTGAAATGCTGGACAATTGGCGTGAGGGGCGGCATAAGCATGTCTTGTGCCGTGCACGGAAAATCGCTGCGGCGCATTCAAGCCTGAGGAACGTAGAATGAAGACTCTCCTGACGCAAATCTTCACCTGGTGGAACGGCCAGACGATCGGAACGCGGTTTCACACCTGGCGTTTCGGCAAGAAGGTGGGGCAGGACGAGTTGGGTAACACCTATTACGAAGGCGGCACCACCTCCTGGGGCATGCCACGCCGCTGGGTGATCTATAACGGCTACGCTGAGGCCTCTGCCATTCCGCCCGGCTGGCATGGCTGGATGCATTACCGCACCGACGTTCCGCCGAGCCAGGAAAGCTACGTTGCGCGCGAGTGGCAGAAGCCGCATCAGCCAAACCTTACAGGCTCGTCCAAGGCCTATCGCCCTCAGGGCTCGCTGGCTGTGGCCGGGGAGCGCCCGCGTGTGACCGGCGACTACGACGCCTGGACACCCGGCAACTGAGCTATCGCGATGCGCGGTGTTGTGCAAAACGCCGCGCATGCATCCGGCCTCACCGGTTTTTGCCACATTCCGCCCTTAGGCGTTGATCCGGTCGGCGTCCCGACACAGGCAAATTTTGGAGACACATCGTATGAGGAAAATCACGCGGGACCGTTCTTTGCGTGCGCTAACGGTGACGCTGTTCGCGGCGGTTTCTGCTGCCTTCCTCATTTCGCCCGTCTCCGCCGCCCGGCTTGAAAACCGCGTAGCGGTCTTTTCCGGCATCGACAAGATCACGGGCCGCATCACGTCCTTCGATGTCTATATCGATGAGACGGTGCAGTTCGGCGCGCTTCAGGTCACGCCGAAGGTCTGTTACTCGCGCGACCAGACGGAAGCGCAGAAGATCGACGCATTTGTCGAAGTGGATGAAATCACCCTCGACCGTAAAATCCGTCGCATCTTCACCGGCTGGATGTTCGCCGACAGCCCCGGCCTCAACGCCGTGGAACACCCGATCTATGACGTATGGCTGACGGGTTGCAAACAGGACTCGGAAGTGCCTGCTCCCTCTACGGCAAGCAAATAACCCAAGGTAACGTCTAGAATTGCAGACTCGGCCGATTGACGGCGACGTCGAGCATTTTCGCATATTCAAGCTTCGGCACATCGATGGCGCCGAACGTTTTCAAATGCTCCGTCGTGAATTGAGTGTCGAGCAGCACGAAGCCGCTTGCTTTTAATCTCTCCACCAGATGCACGAGGCAAATCTTCGATGCATTGGTGCGACGGGAGAACATGCTTTCACCAAAGAATGCCGCTCCCAGCGAAACGCCGTAGAGGCCGCCGACAAGCTCCTTGCCTTCCCAGGCCTCGACGCTATGGGCATGGCCGATCTGATGCAGTTCGCTATAAAGCCTGCGAATGGTGGCGTTGATCCAGGTACTTGGCCTGTCCGGCGCCTCTGCGGCGCAGCCCGCCATGACAGCCTCGAAAGCGGTGTTGAAGCGTATGTCGAATGGCTTCTTGCGCATCGCTTTGGCGAGGCTTTTGGAAATGTGGAAGGAATTGAGCGGGATGATACCGCGCACTTCCGGCTCGACCCAGAAAAGCTCGGGATCGTCAGCCGAATCGGCCATCGGAAACAGGCCGGCGGAATAGGCGCGCAGCAGGATATCGACCGTTATGTCGTTATTTCTGCTGCGCCGCCCAGCCATATCGTCTTAGTGAGACGCGTCACCGGCCAGATATTTTTCCAGCCAGTGAATATCATAATCGCCCTTCAGGATATCCTCATTCTGAAGAAGATCCTGGAAAAGCGGCAGCGTGGTCTTGATGCCGTCGACGACGAATTCGTCGAGCGCCCGACGCAGGCGGCGAATGCATTCGTCACGGTCGCGGCCGTGAACGATGAGCTTGCCGATCATGCTGTCGTAATAGGGCGGGATCTTGTAGCCCTGATATGCGCCCGAATCGACGCGCACACCAAGGCCGCCCGGCGTGTGGAAATAGGTCAGCGTGCCAGGCGAGGGAACGAAGGTGCGCGGGTCCTCGGCATTGATACGGCATTCGATGGCGTGGCCATGAAATTCGATATCGGCCTGCGTGACCGAGAGGCCCTGACCCGATGCGACGCGGATCTGTTCCTGCACGAGATCCATGCCGGTAATCGCTTCCGTGACCGGATGCTCCACCTGCAGACGCGTGTTCATTTCGATGAAATAGAACTCGCCGTTTTCATAAAGGAACTCGATGGTGCCGGCACCGCGATATTTCAGCTTGCGCATGGCGCTCGCGCAAATCTCGCCGATCTTCATGCGCTGTTCAACCGTCAGAGCCGGAGAATTGGCTTCTTCCAGCACCTTCTGGTGGCGACGCTGCAACGAGCAATCGCGCTCTCCGAGATGAATGGCATTGCCTTCACCGTCGCCGAACACCTGCACTTCGATATGGCGTGGCTTGCCGAGGTACTTTTCCATGTAGACGGCGTCGTTGCCGAATGCTGCTGCCGCTTCGGAGCGGGCAGTCGCAACGGCCTCTTCCAGATCGGCCTCGGTCTTCGCCACCTTCATGCCGCGACCACCGCCGCCGGCGGTTGCCTTGATGAGGACCGGAAAGCCGATCGTGCGTGCGATTTCCAGCGCGTTCTCAGGCTTCACTTCGCCATCGGAGCCGGGAACCACGGGAATGCCAAGTTCCTGCGCCGTCTGCTTGGCGGTGATCTTGTCGCCCATGATGCGGATATGCTCGGCGGTCGGCCCGATGAAGGTGATACCGTGCGCGTCAAGGATATCGGCAAACTTGGCGTTTTCCGACAGGAAGCCGTAGCCGGGGTGAACGGCGTCCGCACCTGTTATTTCGCAGGCCGCAACGATCTGGTGGATGTTGAGGTAGCTGTCACGCGAGGGCGGCGGGCCGATGCATACGCTTTCGTCGGCGAGGCGCACATGCATGGCGTCCGCGTCCGCCGTGGAATGCACGGCGACGGTGGGAATGCCAAGCTCCTTGGCGGCGCGCAGGACGCGCAGCGCAATTTCGCCGCGGTTGGCTATGAGGATCTTCGAAACCATGCTGAACCGCCTTTATTCGATGACCACGAGGGCTTCGCCATACTCCACGGGCTGTGCGTCGTTGACGATGATTTCCACGACCTTGCCGGACTTCGGAGCCGGGATCTGGTTCATGGTCTTCATGGCCTCGACGATGAGAAGTGTCTGGCCTTCCTTGACGGTTGCGCCGACTTCGATGAAGGGGCGGGCGCCAGGGGCTGGCGAGAGATAGACTGTGCCAACCATGGGCGAAGACACGGTGTTTGCCGGGTTGCGTGCCGGTGCAGCGGCTGCTGCCGGAGCAGCAGGGGCCGCGATTGCCGGCGCGGCGGGCGCTGCTGCGGGCGCCGGTGCATAAGCGGGCGGTGCTGCGGCATAAACCGTGGCTGCGGGAGCGGCGCGCGAAACGCGGATGCGCAGGTCATCCTGCTCCACTTCGATTTCCGAAAGGTCGGTATCGTTGAGGATATTCGCGAGTTCGCGGATCAGTTCCTTGTCGATACCCTGTTTCTTTTCAGACATGACAAACCCTATTCTTTGTTTCTTTTTATGCCGTGATGTTTTTCAGCGCGTGAAGCGCCATGACGTATCCATATGGTCCGAAACCACAGACCATGCCCTTCGCTGCCGGTGAGACCATCGATTTGTGGCGGAACTCTTCCCGGGCGTGGATGTTGGAAATGTGCACTTCCACGACGGGCGTGGAAATCGCGCGAATGGCGTCGTGCAACGCGATAGAGGTGTGGCTGTAAGCGCCGGGATTGATGACGACACCCGCCGCCCTTTCTCCCGCCTCATGCAACCAGTCCACGAGCACGCCTTCGTGGTTGGACTGGCGGAATTCCACTGCGAAACCGAGATCGGCACCGGCTTGAAGACAATCATTCTCGATGTCCTTCAGCGTCTTGCCACCATAGATACCCGGTTCCCTTTTTCCCAGCATGTTGAGATTGGGGCCGTTGATGACGATGATGATGTTGCTCATTCACGTTTCCATACGAAAATCAGCGACACCTATAGACTGCGCAGCCGCCAAGGAAAAGCCCCTGCAAGCCGCAAACCGGCCGTCAGGCCGGCATCTCACAGGGAATGCACTTGCTTTTTTAGCAATCAGGAGCAGGTAGCTTTACCGCAGCTGCGCATATTGGCGATTTTCTCCTTCAGCGGGTCGGCACCGACGGCGCCGAAAACCGCCTCGTCGCCGACGATATAAGACGGCGTTCCCGTGATGCCGAGGCTGTTTGCCAGCTTGTAGGTTTCCTGCACCTGCGCATCATTGGGGTTTTCCGCCATCGACTTGCGGATATCGGCTTCCTTGAGGCCGAGCGAGGTCGCGACTTCCATCGCGCTGTCCTCATTCGCCCGTCCGCGAGCGCCGAGGAGCGTGCGCTGGAACTCCGGATATTTGGCAGGCGCCAGCAACTTTACGGCATTGGAGACGCGGTGGGCGGCAACCGATTCCGGTCCGAGGATCGGGAATTCCTTGAGCACGACGCGTATTTTCTTGTCGCTCTTCAGGATGTTGTCCATGTCTCCCATGGCGCGTTTGCAATAACCACAGTTGTAATCGAAGAACTCAACGAGTGTGACGTCGCCATCGGGATTGCCGAGTGCCAGATCGAATTTCGATTCGAAGATCGCCTTTTTGTTGTCGGCGACCGCCTCTGCCGCCTTGGCGTTGCGCGCCGCATATTGCTTGCGCTCAAGCGCATCCTGAACCTCAAGCATGATCTCCGGGTTCTCGATCAGATACTGCTTGATGAACTCGCCCATTTCCTTCTTCTGCTGCTCATCGAGCGCATGCGCGGGCAGGGAGGCGAATACCGCTGAAAGGGCCGTCGCGCTGGCAAGAAGGGTGGAACGGAGAAAATGCGCCATATCGGTCCTCATTTTGTGCGGCCGGAGCCTCTTGAAATCTTATGAAGGCAATTACCTTACTTTAAGCCAAATGCCATACGGCAAAAATACTTGTCCGCATTATGGTCGCATGATTGTGAAGATTGTGATTCTGCGGCAAGTCTCTGAAATACGGTTCAGGAAAGAGCATGCCCTTGATTACGATGTCGAAGCGGAGCGCAGTCGAACCCTTTCACGCCATGGATATTCTGGCGGAGGCGAACAGGCGCAGGCAGGCGGGCCGCCCCGTCATTTCCATGGCGGTCGGCCAGCCCTCCCATCCCGCACCGAAGGCGTCGCTGGCAGCGGCTCAAGAGGCGCTGAAACATGGGCGGATCGGTTATACCGATGCGCTCGGCCTGCGCGAACTGCGGGAGGCGATTGCCGGCCATTACCGGTTGCGTCACCAGGTCGCGATCGATCCGGCTCGCATCGCCGTGACAACGGGCTCGTCAGCGGCCTTCAATCTTGCCTTTCTCAGCCTTTTCGACGCAGGCGATCATGTCGCGATCGCGAGGCCCGGTTATCCGGCCTATCGCAATATCCTGAAGGCTCTCGGCCTCAACGTCGTGGAAGTGCCGGTCACGGCTGAAACCGGCTACACGCTGACGCCGGCAAGCCTGGAGCGTGCGGAAACGAAAGCGGGCTGCAAGCTGAAGGGCGTTCTGCTGGCAAGCCCGGCCAATCCGACCGGCACCGTCACAGGCCGCGAGGCGCTGAAGCGGCTTGCGACCTATTGCGAAAGCCGCGACATGGCCTTCATTTCCGATGAGATTTACCACGGCCTTACCTTCGTCGGCGAAGAGACGAGCGCACTCGAAATCACCGACAATGCGGTGGTCATCAATTCCTTCTCCAAATATTATTGCATGACGGGTTGGCGCATCGGTTGGATGGTCTTGCCGGAAAACCTCGTCCGTCCGGTCGAGTGTCTGGCCCAGAGCCTTTATATTTCCCCGCCTGAACTGTCGCAGCTTGCGGCGACCGCAGCCTTTTCGGCGGCAGAGGAACTGGATGTCTATCGGGAGAGCTATCGCACCAATCGCGATTTCCTGATGGCGCGACTGCCGGAAATAGGCCTGCCGCTGGCATCCCCCATGGATGGCGCGTTTTATGCCTATGTCGATACCAGCCGTTTTTCCAATGACAGCATGGATTTCGCAAAGCGTATGCTGGCAGAAATCGACGTGGCAGCGACACCCGGCATGGATTTCGACCCGGAGGAAGGCCACAGGGCGCTGCGCATTTCTTATGCGGGTTCCGTGTCTGACATTGCCGAGGCCGTTGGGCGTATAGCCGGCTGGCTGAAATAATCGGGTATCATACGGTGGAGAGATCAGGCGGGCGTGCAGCCAAAGGTGCTGTTGAACGCCTTTTCACCCTTGGCAGTAAAGGTCAGCACACGGCCATTTCCGCGCCGCAACCAGTCGCGCTGCTGCATCGCTTCAAGAAGCGATGCGCCAAGCCCGCCGCCGAGGTGATGCCGGCGTTCGCTCCAGTCCAGGCAATGCAGGCAGACCGGGCGGCGGGCCTTTTCGAGCGGCGAAAGGTCTATGCCGAAGTTCGAGAAGAAGTCGCGTCCGCTCTCGGTTAAGGCAGGATCATCACCTAACGTCACGAGACCCTTTGCTGTAATGGCGGCAAGCAGTGCCACGCCGCTTTCCCCGGCCAGATGATCGTAGCAGATGCGCGCCTCACGCAGCGCCTTGTCCTTCGGCCCGGTGCGCACACGTACCGCGCCAGTGCGTTGGGCAAGCCCCATCAACGCTTCCAGAACCTGCGCCACATCCTCATCGGAGAGGCGGAAATATCGATGTCGCCCCTGTTTTTCCGCTTTCAGCAATTGTGCGTCCGAGAGCTTTGACAGGTGCCCGCTGGCAGTTTGCAGGGTCACACCCGCGGCTTCCGCCAGCTCGCTCGCGGTCAGCGCGCGCCCGTCCATCAGCGCCGTCAAGATGTTGGCGCGGGCAGGATCGCCGATAAGGGCGGCAACGTTGGCAATCACGGGTCCGTCTTTCATGCTTCGATGGTAACCGAAGCATCGAGGCATGGCAATGGCGTAGAAGGGAGAGGCAGAACATGAGGAGACAAACGATGCTAACCTGTTTCATCCGCTACGAGATCGATCCTTTCAAGGTCGATGCCTTCGAACGCTATGCCCGCAACTGGGGAGAGGCGATCCCGCGTTGCGGGGCTGATCTGATCGGTTATTACGCGCCGAAGGAGGGATCGAGCACCATTGCCTACGGTGTCTACAACATCGAAAACCTCGCCGCTTACGAAGCCTATAGGGCGCGGCTCGCCGCCGATCCGGCCGGGCAGGAAAATTATGAATTCGCGCGCCGCGAACAATTCATCCGTCGCGAGGACCGACTGTTTCTGCGCCTCGCGTCCGCCCCCCATGCGGGAGCCGGACGATGATCGCCGTTATTTTTGAGGTCTGGCCAGCCGCAGGCGAGAAGCAACATTATCTGGATATAGCCGCCGGCCTGCGGGCAGAACTTGAAACCATCGACGGTTTCCTCTCCGTCGAGCGGTTTCAGAGCATCGGCAATCCGGACAAGATGCTCCCCTTGTCGTTCTTCCGTGATGAGGAGGCGGTGAAGGCGTGGCGCAACACCCTGCCTCATCGCGCCGCCCAGTCGCTCGGCCGGACTGGCGTCTTCTCCGATTACAGGTTGCGTATCGCGCATGTGATGCGTGACTATGGTTTGCAGGAGAGGGAGGAAGCACCGGCGGATAGCCGGTCTGCTCACCCAACGGGTGTCGGCCCGGGCTGACGCATCAGCATCAATTTTTCTGTATGCCTCGACAAGCCTTTCTGGTTCGAACTCGTCTTGGAAACCCGTTAAAGATGAGACAGTTTAAGCTGAACAAGGACCGCCATACGGGCTGTCCGTCAGACCTGGAATGGGAGAAAAGCGATGTCGGCAGAAAAAGTGGCGGTGGTGACGGCAGGCGGCAGCGGCATGGGAGCTGCCGTTGCGAAACGACTGGCCGCGGATGGTTACAAGCTCGCTATCCTGTCGTCTTCTGGCAAGGGAGAGGCGCTGGCGAAAGAGTTGGGCGGCATTGGCGTTACCGGTTCCAACCAGTCCAATGAAGACCTGCAACGGCTGACGGAGCTGGCGCTTGAGAGATACGGCCGTATCGACGTGCTGGTGAACAGCGCCGGCCATGGCCCGCGCGCCGCCATCCTCGATATTACCGACGAACAATGGCATACCGGGCTCGATGTCTACCTCATGAACGTCATTCGCCCGACGCGCATCATCGCCCCGGTCATGGTAAGGCAGAGGGCGGGCGCGATCGTCAACATCTCGACTGCCTGGGCTTTCGAACCGAGCAGTATGTTCCCCACATCCGCCGTGTTCCGCGCCGGCCTTGCCTCCTACACCAAGATTTTTGCCGATACCTACGCAGCCGATAATGTCCGCATGAACAATGTCCTTCCCGGCTGGATCGACAGCCTGCCGGCGACGGAAGAACGCCGCGAAAGCGTTCCGATGCAACGTTACGGCAAGAGCGAAGAGATCGCCGCCACAGTGGCATTTCTCGCATCTGAGGGGGCAGGATATATTACCGGCCAGAATATCCGCGTGGATGGTGGTCTCACGAGGTCTGTCTGACGGTTGGCCTCTCCCACTCCTCATCCCGTGCCTGTTAAAGGGATCCAGCCAGCCCAGGTCCTTGGGCTGAAAGGGCGCTCCCGCCGTGAGCATGCGTTGACTGCGTTCCTGTGACAAGCATGGGATGAGAAAATGTCAGTGGCCCTAAAAGGGCCCGTTCTTTGCATCCATAAAAGAAAACGCCCGCAACATCGTTGCGGGCGTCTTTTATCCAAAATGTAGCTTCTCTCAGAAGAAGCCGCGGCGCTGCCACCAGCCGCCCTTGCGCGGCTTCGGCTCATCGCCATCGGGATTGGGAGACGACGATGTAACCACCGGCTCCGAAGTTGAAACATTGCTGCCCCGGTTCGCGCGGACCTTTTCTTCGCTCGCCGGTGCTCCCGCCTGCGGAGCGACATCGGCCGACGCTTCGCCTGCTTCTTCAACAGCGACATCCACGACGGTTTCCTCAACGATCACCGGCTCTACCGTTTCAACGGCTTCGGCCTTCGGCGCTTCTTCGGTTTCCGTCTTGGCCTTCGCCTTGCGGGTACGGCGCGGCTTCTTCGGCGCTTCCTCTTCCACGACGTCGGCAACGACACCTTCCACCACTTCGGCTGCGGTCGCCTCTTCGGTTACCGGTGCCTCAGTTACAGGCGCTTCGTCGCTTTCGCTTTCGCCTTCGTCCTCAGCGCCGGAAGCGTCGAGAGCTTCGTCCTCTGCACGATTGCGGCGACCGCCTCGCTTCCCGCGGCGGCGGCGCTTGCGCTTGCTTTCCTCTTCGGAGGTTACAGCTTCCGCGGTGCCGTTTTCCGTCTCAACGCCATTGTCATCGGTGTCGATCCCGTCGTCATCACCCTCGGCATCGTCGCCGTCAGCGTCGTTGCCGGAACCGGCCTCAAGCGAGCCGTTCTGGTCGTTCTGACCGCCCTTGCCACGACGGCGGCGACGGCGCTTGCGCTTGCGCTTGCCTTCTTCGCCATTGTCGCCCTGCTGCTGCTGACGGGGCTGGGCGCTTTCGGTCTTGACGATTTCTTCCTCGTCTTCGTCCTCTTCCACCTCGGCGACAAAATCGTCTTCTTCTTCCACGAAGTTCGGCAGCATCTGGATGAGGCTTTCGATCTTCACGGGATTTTCGACGGCTTCACCGCGATCGATGGCGAAATGCTGGGCGCCGACGCCGGAGTCGGCGGCAATGATGATCGACACGCCGAAGCGGCCTTCATAATCGACAATCGTGCCGCGCTTGTGGTTGAGCAGATAGAGCGCCGTTTCCGGCGTGCAACGCACGGTGATGTTGTGGGTGGTGTTGCGCAGCAGATATTCCTCGACGCCACGCAGCACATGCAGCGCGATGGAGGATTCCGAACGCACATGACCCGTGCCGCCACAATGCTGGCAGACCTGCGTGGTCGATTCCAGCACCGAAGCGCGAATGCGCTGGCGCGACATTTCCAGAAGACCGAAATGCGAGATGCGGCCGACCTGGATGCGCGCACGGTCGTTCTTCAGGCAGTCCTTGAGCTTCTTCTCTACGGCGCGGTTGTTGCGCTTTTCTTCCATGTCGATGAAGTCGATGACGACAAGACCGGCAAGGTCGCGCAGACGCAGCTGGCGTGCCACTTCTTCCGCAGCTTCCAGGTTGGTCGTCAGCGCGGTTTCCTCGATGGAATGCTCGCGTGTCGAACGGCCGGAGTTGACGTCGATGGAGACCAGCGCTTCGGTCTGGTTGATGATGAGGTAGCCACCGGACTTCAGCGTCACCTGGGGCTGCAGCATGCGGTCGAGCTGCGCTTCGATGCCGGAGCGCGAGAAGATCGGGTGAATGTCGCGGTAAGGCTGAACAACCTTGGCGTGGCTCGGCATCAGCATCTTCATGAAGTCTTTCGCTTCACGATAGCCTTCTTCGCCGGAAACGATGATCTCGCTGATATCCTTGTTATAGAGATCGCGGATCGAACGCTTGATCAGCGAGCCTTCCTCGTAAACGAGGCAGGGAGCCGTGGAATTCAGCGTCAGCGTGCGGACGTTTTCCCACAGGCGCATCAGATATTCAAAGTCGCGCTTGATTTCGACGCGGGTGCGGTTGGCGCCTGCGGTGCGCAGAATGACGCCCATACCCTGCGGCACTTCCAGATCGCGCGCGATTTCTTTCAGACGTTTGCGGTCGGTCGGCTGGGTGATCTTGCGGGAAATACCGCCGCCACGCGCCGTATTCGGCATCAGCACGGAGTAACGGCCGGCCAGCGACAGATAGGTGGTGAGTGCAGCACCCTTGTTGCCGCGCTCTTCCTTGGCCACCTGCACGAGAAGGATCTGGCGGCGCTTGATGACTTCCTGGATGCGGTATTGTTTGCGCGGCTTGCGGGCAACGCGATCCGGAACTTCTTCCATGGCGTCTTCGGCGCCGACGGATTCAATCACTTCCTTTTCGTGATGATCGTCATCATCATCGTCGTCATCATCGTCATTGCCGCGGCGAAGACCTTCGACTTCCTCGGAAATCGTGTCGGTATCGACCATCGCGGCCATTTCACCGCCGGTGCTGCCATCGTCTTCGGAAGAAGCGTCTGCCGCCTCGGCTGCGATTTCTTCAGCTGTCTTCTTCTTGGCGCGGGGGCGGCGAACGCGCTTCTTCGGCTTTTCTTCCTCAGCCGGCGCTTCTTCCGCGACGACTTCGACGGCCGCTTCTTCGGAAGCCGCTTCCACGACGGGTGCAGCTTCTTCCGTCACAACGGTCTCGGTGGTTTCGCTTGCAGAAACGATGCCGACATCCGGCTGATCCACCTGCGAAAGGTCGATCATCGGGGCGGCGGGCTCAGGCGCATCGGCCGATTCGAAATCGTCGCTGCGGCGATGATCCTCGGCTTCCGCTTTCAGCAGGGCCTGACGATCAGCGAGCGGGATCTGGTAATAATCCGGATGGATTTCCGCGAAAGCGAGAAAGCCGTGACGGTTTCCACCGTAATCCACAAAGGCCGCCTGGAGGGAGGGCTCAACGCGGGTGACCTTGGCAAGGTAGATATTGCCGCGGATCTGTTTTTTGTGTTCCGATTCAAAATCGAATTCTTCGATCCGGTTCCCACGGACAACGACTACGCGTGTCTCCTCTTCGTGGGAGGCGTCGATAAGCATTTTGTCTGCCATGTAAGCTGTGCTCCTCGGCGCAGCCTTGTTTTATACGAGAACAGGCCCGCCACACGGACGAGCCTTTCATATGAGTGCAAGGATGTGCCGGAAATGAAGTCTCCTGCCGGGCGTCTGTAAACTGGCAGCATCCGGACCGACGGCGAGGCGCTTGGCCTGCTCCTGGTATCCGGTTCATGTGAAAACTGCTGCGACATCATTGGCCAGGCGGAACGACAATAATATATAGACCCCTTGGGGTCCGATGAATTTGCTCTCCTCAGAGCGGCGGTGGCAGCGCCACCGGGTAGGTCTCCGGCCACGGCCGGAATTGATCGAGTTTCAGGATAAATGTAACGACGGCAGATGATTGCCCGATTTGCAGCGCCAGCGTCTTTTTCGATTGGCAGCCGGCGGGCATCTATCCCGTCAACACTTTTAACCCTCATCCATGTTGTATGTTTTCTCTGTCATAATAGCAATAGGCTGGCTAAATATGCCATATTGTTGGTGGAATTTCCGGGTTAACAATTGGTTCACCAAGGCCTGCGATGGTGAGGCGCAAACGCGCAAATTGTCGTCCGGCGTGGTTGAAACGGCACCGTTCCGGGTGTTTTACCGCGCCGGTTATCGAAAATGACTGAAATACGGAATTTCTTGAAGACCATGAATTTCACGCGCAGCGCAACGAAATCAGGTGGGGCAGGGTGGATTGGCGCGCGAATCGCGCGGCTTGCGGCTGTCGTGACATTGTCTGCCGTCGCCTCGGTTTCCGTCGTGCCGGCCGTCCAGGCCACGGAGCCGCTTGTCGCGCATCAGGCCCGCATCATCGGTGATGAGGCGCGCACGCGCATCGTTCTCGATTTTGCCGAGGAGCCGGAGTTCGATGTTCACTATCTCGATTCGCCCGCCCGCATCGTCGTGGACTTCCCGGCGGTGAATTTCAGCTTTCCCGCATCCGATCTCAGGCCGACCGGCCTTTTTTCCGATATTCGCTTCGGCGGAATGGGGGAAAACAGCGCCCGTATCGTGCTGACGGCGAAGAAGCCGGTGCGGGTGGTGGTCGCTGAAACGAAAAAGGCCGATGACGGGCAGTCCTTCCGTTTCGTCCTCGATACGGAGATCACCACCAAAGGCAAGTTCGCCGAACTTGTGAAGGAGCAGCAGTGGCAGGCGCCTGCGCCCGTTACCACCGCCGCGATTTCTCCCGCGGACAAGACTTCCCGCCCGGCGGAATTCGTCATCGCGGTCGACGCCGGTCATGGAGGCATCGATGCCGGCGCCTCAGGTGGCACGACAGGCACCGAGGAAAAGGTCATCACCTTGATGTTCGCGAAGGAGCTCGCGGAGCGCCTGAACCGCGAGCCCGGCATAAAGGCCTTCCTGACGCGTGATTCCGATACATTTCTTGCCTTGTCCGAACGCGTGACGATCGCGCGGCAGAACAACGCCAATCTTTTCATCTCCCTGCATGCCGATACACTGAAACAGAAGGGCATACGCGGCGCGACCGTCTATACATTGTCCGATCGCGCGTCGGACCGTATGGCGCAGGAACTGGCGGAGCGTGAAAACAAGTCCGACCAGATCGCCGGTGTCGCCGTTTCCAGCGAGCCGCCGGAAGTCGCCGATATTCTCCTCGATTTCACGCGCCGGGAAACCCAGGCGTTCTCGGTGACACTCGCCGAAAACATCGTTTCTTCCTTCGAGGGGCAGGTTGGCCTCATCAACAATCCACATCGTTACGCCGGTTTCATGGTGTTGCGCGCCCATGACGTGCCATCGGTGCTTCTCGAGCTTGGTTTCCTTTCCAATCCTGAAGACGAGAAGCTGCTTCTCGATGCGGAATGGCGCAAGAAGGTGGCCGATACGCTGGCAACAGCCGTCGGGCGGTACCGTTCCAAGGCTCTGGCGAACGGTGGCTGAAGGGAAATGCGCCGCGTCGGCCGAGCTGTTGCCGCGTTGCCATTGATCGCTAAAAATGCTGTTCAATTCGGGACCTTGCGGATGAATAACGGGGCCGAGCCCTATTTTACTCACATTCGCCGCGTTACTCGGAACTCGGATTCGGTGGCGGTCCGCAAAGCGTTGGCGCGGAGTTGCAGGCTGGTGGCCCGGTAACATATCAGCGAATGCTGCCGTATCCGGCTTGTCATCGAAGGTATGGTGTGCAAAACGGCACGCGATATGCAAAGATGCGCCCGTTTCCTCGGGCGTGGATGGTTACGATTCGAATTATCGGTAGCTTGGTATGATCAGACTGATTGGATATTTTTTCGGCTTGGCCAGCGTGCTCTTCCTGTGCGCCGCCGCCGCCGGTGCGATTTATTTGCACGGCGTGACGAAGGACCTGCCGGATTACGCAGTTCTGAGCACCTATGAACCGCCGGTCACGACCCGCGTGCATGCGGGCAACGGGGCGCTTATGGCGGAATATGCCCATGAGAAGCGCCTGTTCCTGCCGATCCAGGCCATTCCCGACCGGGTGAAGGCGGCCTTCCTGTCCGCGGAAGACAAGAATTTTTACAATCACCCCGGCGTCGATGTATGGGGCCTCGGCCGTGCCATTCTCGTCAATATCCAGAATTTTGGCTCCGGCCGCCGTCCGGTGGGCGCATCCACCATCACCCAGCAGGTCGCGAAGAACTTCCTGCTGACAAACGACCAGACCATCGACCGCAAGCTCAAGGAAGCCATTCTTTCCTTCCGCATCGAGCAGACCTATTCCAAGGACAAGATTCTTGAGCTTTATCTCAATGAGATCTTCTTCGGCCTGAATTCCTACGGCATCGCCGGCGCGGCGCTCACCTATTTCAACAAGTCGGTGACGGAACTGACCATTGCGGAAACCGCCTATCTGGCATCGCTGCCGAAAGGTCCGGCCAATTACCACCCGATCCGCCGCGAAAAGGCGGCTCTCGAGCGTCGCGACTGGGTGATCGACCGCATGGCCGAAAACGGCTATATCACGGCCTCCGATGCTGCAGACGCCAAGAAACAGCCGCTTGGAGTGAACCTGCGCCGCGGTGGCGCGCATATCTTCGCGTCCGACTACTTTGCAGAGGAAGTCCGCCGCCAGATCGTTGAGAAATACGGCGAGGAAGCACTTCTCGAAGGCGGCCTTTCCGTTCGCACTTCCTTTGATCCCCAGATTCAGATGGAGGCCCGCAAGGCGCTTCAGGATGGTCTGGTGCAGTATGATGAGCGTCGCGGTTTCCGTGGACCCATCGAAAAGATCGAGACGGCCGGCGACTGGACGGCTGCGCTTGCCAAGGTCAAGGGCTTGAGAGACGTTCCGGAATGGAAGGTCGCGGTCGTGCTTGCGGTTGCCGCAGATGGTGTCGATATCGGCATCCAGGCCGACCCCGATGCGGAAGATGGCGACAAGCGCACGCGCGGTCACATCTCTGCGGAGAACATGCGCTGGGCCTATCGTGACGCGGCAGGCAAGAAAGCCACCGCCAAGTCTCCGGTTGGCGTCCTGACAGTCGGTGACGTCATCTATGCACAACCGCTTTCCAGCTCCGGAAATGAATATCGCCTGCGGCAGCCGCCCAAGGTGCAGGGTGGTATGGTGGTGATGGACCCGCATACCGGCCGCGTTCTGGCCATGGTCGGCGGTTTCTCCTATGCGCAATCGGAGTTCAACCGCTCGACGCAGGCAATGCGTCAGCCCGGTTCCTCGTTCAAGCCATTCATCTATGCAGCGGCGCTCGACAATGGCTATACGCCCGCATCGGTTATTCTTGATGCGCCGATTGAGGTGGTGTCGGGCGGCCAGGTCTGGAAACCGCAGAATTACGGCGGCGGTTCTGCAGGTCCCTCGACCCTGCGCCTCGGCATCGAAAAGTCCCGTAACCTCATGACCGTGCGTCTGGCGCAGGACATGGGCATGAATCTGGTGGCGGAATATGCCGAACGCTTCGGCATCTACGACAAGATGCCGCCGCTTCTCTCCATGTCGCTCGGTTCGGGTGAAACCACCGTGATGCGTATGGTTTCGGCCTATTCGGTCATCGCCAATGGTGGCAAGCAGATCAAGCCGACGCTGATTGACCGCATTCAGGACCGTTACGGCAAGACGATATTCCGCCATGAGGAGCGCGCCTGCGAAGGTTGCAACGCTACCAGCTGGCAGAACCAGGATGAGCCTGTGATCGTCGACAACCGAGAACAGGTTCTGGACCCGATGACCGCTTATCAGACCACCTCCATGCTGGAAGGTGTCGTGCAGCGCGGTACGGCCGCAGGCAAGATCAAGGTCGATCTGCCGGTTGCCGGCAAGACGGGCACCACCAATGATGAAAAGGACGCCTGGTTCGTCGGTTACACGCCGGACATGGTCGCCGGCCTGTACATTGGTTTCGACTCGCCCGCACCGCTCGGTCGCGGTGGTACCGGCGGCTCGCTGTCTGCGCCGATTTTCGGTGAATTCATCGCCGATGCGGCCAAGCATCTCCAGCCGAGCAAGTTCATCGTGCCTGCAGGCATGAACTTCGTCGCCGTCAACCGCAAGACCGGCATGGCGGCAGCGGAAGGCGAACCGGACACGATCATGGAAGCCTTTAAGCCCGGCACAGGCCCGGCCGATAGCTTCTCGGTCATCGGTGCTGAAGGCTACATGTCGCAGGAAGATATTCTGAAGACCTCGCCGCAGGCGCAGCAGGCCATCACCGGCGGTGGCGGCGGCCTTTATTGACATCAGCCATGACGTTTGGCGGGGGCGCGGGTCTTTACATCCGCGCCCCCCGCATTTATTTGAGCAACGAGTTTCAATGAAGGTGAAGAACCAGCGAAATGCGCAATGAAATCGTGAACGTAGTCGACGAAATCAAGCAGGCCATAAGCCTGCTGAGGAGGCATCTTTGACTGGGACCAGGCGATAAGACGACTGGACTGGTTGAACAACAAAGCAGAGGATCCGACCCTCTGGAACGATGCAGCAGAGGCACAGAAGTTGATGCGCGAGCGCCAGCAGCTCGATGACAGCATCAATGGCGTAAAGGCGCTGGAGCAGCAGCTCCGGGACAATATCGAGCTGATCGAACTCGGCGAGATGGAGGGCGATGATGAAATCGTCAAGGACGCCGAAGACGCGCTGAAGGCGTTGAAGAGCGAGGCAAACCGCCGTCAGGTGGAAGCCATGCTCTCAGGCGAGGCCGACGGCAATGATACCTATCTCGAAGTGCACTCCGGCGCTGGCGGCACCGAAAGCCAGGACTGGGCGAACATGCTGCTGCGCATGTATACCCGCTGGGCCGACCGTGAAGGTTTCAAGGTCGAGGTTCTGGAAGTCCACGATGGCGAAGAAGCCGGCATCAAGTCCGCGACGATCCTCGTCAAGGGACATAATGCCTTTGGCTGGCTGAAGACGGAATCGGGCGTGCATCGCCTCGTCCGTATTTCGCCGTATGACAGCAACGCGCGTCGCCACACGTCGTTCTCTTCCGTCTGGGTTTACCCCGTCGTCGACGATTCGATCCAGATCGATATCAATGAAAGCGATTGCCGCATCGATACCTATCGTTCGTCCGGTGCGGGCGGTCAGCACGTCAACACCACGGACTCGGCCGTGCGCATCACGCACATTCCGACCGGTATTGCCGTCGCCTGCCAGCAGGAACGCTCCCAGCACAAGAACCGCGCCAAGGCGTGGGACATGCTGCGTGCCCGCCTTTATGAGGTGGAGCTGCAGAAGCGGGAAGAAGCGGCCAATGCGCAGGCGGCATCCAAGACCGATATCGGCTGGGGCCACCAGATTCGCTCCTACGTCCTGCAGCCTTACCAGCTGGTGAAGGATCTGCGTACCGGCGTGGAAAGCACGGCGCCCGGCAACGTGCTGGATGGCGACCTGAACGAATTCATGGAAGCCGCTCTTGCCCACCGCATCAGCGGCGGTGCGGATGTGGACGTGGCGGATATCGACTGAGGCCCCAGGCGCGTCGATCGAAAAAGATCACCCCTCGCGAACCCATTGCGAGGGGTTTTTCATTGGAGGAGATGCATGTATCAGGCGCTCTATATCGTCGACGTCCAGCCGAGCTTCAATCCTCCGGCAACGCTGGTTGCCGAGATATCCAGTCTCGCGCAGACCATGCCCAGCCTCGCCACTGTCGAACGCCATGACGAAAGCGTGACGCCATTTGAACGGCAACTGGGCTGGAAGCCGGGCAGGGACGATGAGTCGCTGGTGGTTGCCGATCGCATCTTCATCAAACATGGCTATGCGCCGCCACGGGAGGCCATCGACTATCTTGTGTCGCTGAAGCTAGACCGCGTGCTGGTCTGCGGCATCCAGGCCGATACCTGCGTTCTGGCTGCCGGTTTTGCGCTCTTCGATGCGGGACTTCATCCCACGCTTCTGCCGTGGCTGACGGTCGGCTCGAGTCTCGACCGCAGCGGCGAACTGGGCGCGCGCTTGTGGAAGCATCATTTCGGTGCAGTTCTGCATGGCCCTCATGAGTTGAACAGCCAGACTATCGCATAACGAATGCCCACCGGCCAATCACGGGCTAGTTCGAAGCCTTCTCGACCTTCATCTCACCCAGCTCGTCGATCAGGATCGTCCAGCTTTCCGCTTCCTTGCTCATCGGATCGGTCTTGAGATAAACCGTCACGAAAAGGCCAGGCGAGGCGGGCGCTCCGTTCGAGCTTTCGGGACGAATATCCGTGACATAGGACTTCATCTGACTGAATTCCTCGAGCTCGATATTTTCGAGAAGATTCGGCCCCTCGGCGGTAAAGGCGATGCGCTGCAGATAAATTTTCGCCGTACCATCGCCCTGGCGTATGGCGATGACCTTGTAATAGCCGCGCGTTGGTGAGGCAGGTGGGGGCCGCAGCTGCCCGTCAGGCCCCTTCACCGGCTCAAGATTGCGATCTTCCCACATGCCGCTGCTGGTGACAAAGATCGCCGAAACCGGCAGCGCGTCAATCGCTTCCGTCTGCGCCCGCGCCGGAAGCACGGCGGCGGCGAAAAGGCAGGCTGCGATGATGGTTCTTGTCAGTTGCATGGCATTGTCGATCGTTGGCTTCAGTTGTTGAACTGTTCGGCGAGGACTCGGTCCGACCACGAACGGTCCGGATCCGAGAGAATTCTGGCCGTCCTGTCCTGCGATTGTGCGATCCGTACATGACGAACGGATTTCACCTCGGTGTGGTCGGCCACCGCGTTCACCGGGCGCTTGTCGCGTTCGAGAACATGAATGTCGACCGTGACCTTATTCGGCAAAAGCGCGCCGCGCCAGCGCCGCGGACGGAATGCGCTGACCGGCGTCAGCGCAAGCAGCGGCGATTCCAGCGGCAGAATCGGTCCATGGGCGGAAAAATTATACGCCGTAGACCCTGCTGGCGTCGCCACCATCATGCCGTCACAGATCAGCTCTTCCAGTCGCACCTTGCCGTCCACCTCGACCCGAAGCTTGGCAGCCTGATGCGATTGGCGGAACAGGCTGACTTCGTTCATGGCGAGCGCCGTAAACTCGTCGCCGTCGGAATCCGTCGTCGTCATGCGCAGGGGGTGGAAATCGTTGCCGCTTGCCACCGCAATGCGTTCGATGAGGCCTTCCACCCGGTAGTCGTTCATCAGGAAGCCGACCGAGCCCCGGTTCATGCCGTAGACACGCTTGCCGGAATTCATCGTCTCGTTGAGAATCTGCAGCATGAATCCGTCACCGCCGAGAGCCACGATGACGTCCGCTTCGTCAAACGGAGTATTGCCATAAGCGCTTTTGAGCTCTTCCAGCGCCGCCTGCGCCTCCGCAGTCGGGGAGGCTACGAAGGATAGTGAATAGGTAGAATGCGACATCCGCTTCCCTCGACAACGGCGAAGACCGGGACCCGGCCTGCGACTGCAATGTAACCTGTTGAAGCGGTTCGCAATCTTCGAAAGTCGTTCAAGACCTCCGGTCGCAAGCCGCAAGACGCACCCTTGGTACATGAAGACGACCGCTGGCGACAAGGCCTTTCGGGCGGGGAGACGTTCTCCCGGCCATGCCATTGAATCGCGCCGTTCCACAGCTTCTTGATTTCCTGTCGCAACAAGGGTTGCGGTGTAAGGCGGCCTGATGCAGTTTGCGCAAGGCAGACGAGGTGTCGAATGGCAGGAGACGGGTGTGGCGCTGCACTACAATATCTATGACGTATTTACCGAGACGAAAATGGCGGGAAACCCGCTGGCGGTGATGTATGATGCCGATGACCTCGATCAGGGGACGATGCAGGCCATCGCCCGGGAGATGAATCTCTCCGAGACCGTTTTCATCAATCGCTCCAGCAACCCTGCGCACGCGGCTTCCCTGCGCATATTCACACCCTCGGGTGAATTGCCTTTCGCCGGACATCCGACCGTCGGCGCCGCAGTAGCGATTGCCGAGCGCAATCGAGGGGATGGCGATGACGACATCGATATGGTCTGCGTACTCGAGGAGAAGGTGGGGCCCGTGCGCTGCGCGGTGAAAATGCGCGCCGGCGCCGTCAGCTTTGCGGAATTCGATCTGCCGCGCAGATCTTCAAGGGTGGACCTGCCCCTCGATCATGCCGCCCTGGCCGATGCGCTGGGTGTCAGCGAAGGCCATCTCGGTTTTGAAAATCATGTGCCATCGATCTGGACGGCTGGCGTGCCTTTCCTGCTGGTGCCGATGCATAATATCGCCGCAGTGCGTGATATGGATTTCGACGCCGGTCTGTGGCTGCGCACCGCACCGCTGGTTGAGGGGCTGCTGACGGCGGCCTATATTTACTGTCGCGGCGGTGTCAATCACGCCGCAAAGTTCCATGCCCGTATGTTCTCCCCGGATATGGGCATTGCCGAAGACCCCGCAACCGGCTCGGCCGCCGCCGCGCTTTCCGGCGCCATCCACCATTTCGACGGGCTGACAGACGGACATTATCCGCTTCTGATCGAGCAGGGGGTGGAGATGGAAAGACCGTCTCACATCCACCTGCGCATGGACATCAAGGACGGCGAAATCGGCCGCGCCCGCATCGGTGGCCACGCGGTGCGGGTTGCATCAGGCACGTTCGAGATTTGATGCAGGCCATACTGGTCAAATACGCAGCGTGAAGAGATGGCGAAGCAACTGGCTCGCACAAAAGAAAAACCCCGGTCTTCACCGGGGTTTTTCTTTCAGTGTCGTTCAGATCAATTAAACCGACCCGCCGCATGGGCAAGCATCGTATAGACCTTGCCGGTATCTGAGGTGAGGTAGGATTGTGTCACGGACCGGTCGCGGTCGGTCCGGGCCACATCGGCAAGCAGCTTCTCGAAATCGTTGATATAGCGGTCAACGGCGGTGCGGAACTCCGCTTCACGCTCATATTTGCGCTTGATCTCGTCGAAGGTCGTCTGGCCTTTCAGCGTGTAGAGACGACGGGTAAAGACGTCGCGTTCGCCACGCTGGTAACGGCGCCACAGTTCCACCGACGCATCGTGATCGATGGCGCGGGCGATGTCGACGGAGAGCGAGTTCAGCGATTCCACCATGTGACGGGGATTACGGGTGTCGGCTGCGCGGGTCGGCTGTTGCTCGGTGCTGGCGCGCGGTACGGAGGCTGCGGGCGTCTCCTGGGAGGCGCCGCGCAACAGATCGCTGATCCAGCCGCCGCCTTCTTCGCGACGTCCCGTCTGGCTTGGTGCGACCGGCTGCGCCGGAGCGGGTGCCTGACGATTCTCGACTTGCCGGTTTTCGACCTGGCGATTTTCGAGCGGCAACGTGCCGCGCAGGGCAGGTGCTGGCTGCTGCTGCGCCGGGCGCTGCTGTTGAACCGGCGCCGGGGCTGCGGGCTGCGGGCGCGGCTCTACACGGCGCTCGACGGCCGGCTGGGTTGCGGCGATGGCGCGGGCAACCGGCTCGGACACTTCCATCTGCTGCGTCGAGCGGCCGACGAGCTGGGAAATATCCTGCAGCGCCTTGATCTGCTCGGATACGGCGCGGCGCATTGCGGCCGCACTTTCCTTGGCTTCTTCCGGCAGGTCGAAGGCACCACGCTTCAGTTCGGCGCGGGTCGCGTCAAGTTCGCGGCGGATATCGTGGCTTGAGCGACGGATTTCATCGGTCGCGCCGGCGAAGCGGCTCACCGCTTCCTCGACAGCCTGGCGCAGCGTTTCCTTGAGGTTGGCTGCGGCCGCATTGGATTTTTCGGAAGCACTGCCGAGAAGGTTGTCGACTTCCGAGAGAGAGGATTCGACACCGCCGCGCAGGCGGTTGACCAGCTCGTCGGAGTATTTCTGCGCGTCGGAGAGCGTGCTCTCGATCGAGCGGCTGGCATCCTGACCGGCGGCGAGCAGGGCGCCCCGCATGGTCTGTGCCGCCGAACGGGCGCGGTGTTCGGTTTCATCAAGCGAGCGGCCGATATCGGAGAAGGAAGCCTGCAGATTTTCACGCAGGTTGCCGGCGACGTTTTGCGAACGCTCTTCAGCCTCGTTAAGTGTGGTTTCCACCACGCCAATGACATTGCGCATGGCGCTTTCGATTTCCTCGGAACGCTTGACGAGGCCGACAGACAGGCTGCGCAACGCATCCTGGCGTTCTTCCAGCGTGCCGACGAGGCTCGACTGGGCGGCATTCAGCAGCTCGGATGCCTGGCTCAGCACCTTCGAATGTTCTTCGAAGCGGCTGACGATGCCAGCGACCTGCGCCAGCGCCTGGCCGGAAATATTCGACAGACGGTCGATCTTTCCTTCGAGCAGACGGCTGGAACTGGACACCATGTCGGCGGCCTGCGACGCGGACTCCGAGAAACGGGCTGCAGACGCATTCAGCGCTTCATCCGCTGCGCCGAAGCCCTGAGCGGCGCGCTCAACGGCCGAATTGAAGTTGGTTGCCGACTGTTCGACGATTTCGGCCATGCTGTTATGGGTCTGCGACAGCATATCCGTGCTCTGACGAGTGGCGGCAACCAGCTTGTTGGCTGCTTCGCTGCCGGCGCGGGCATATTTGTCGATACCCTGTTCGACGGCGTCCGCCATTGCAGTATGGGTTTCCGACAACATGTCGGTGCTCTGGCGGGTGGCTGCGACCAGCTTGCTTGCTGCATCCGTTCCGGCGGCGGCATAATCGCTGATTGCCTGCTCCACCATGCCGACCATGCCGCTATTGCTCTGCGACAGAAGCTCGGCGCTCTGCTGGGCAGCGGACACGATCTTTTCGGCGGCTTCGCGGCCGATGGTGGCATATTCGTCGACGACCGGCTTGGCTTTCTCCTCGATAAGACGCGACAGCTCCGCGGAGCGGCTGGCCAGCATCGAGTTGAGTTCGCGGGTGCGGTTGTCCAGTGCCGAACGGATCGATTCGCCGCGCGCGTCGAGGGCGGATTCAACACCCGTCAAAGTCTCGGAAATGACACCAACCTGTGAGCGGACAACGGCTTCAGCCTCGGCAACCTTGTTGACGATGATGTTGCCCGCCTCCGAGAAGGTCTGCGCCACGGCGGCAGCCTGGCCGGAGAGGCGCGTTTGTGCATCCGAAATACGGTTGACGATTTCACCCGAGCGTTCCTCGATGGCCTTGGTAAAGGCCTCGTTCTGTGCCTGCACCTGTTCGGCGAACTCCGCGCCGGACTTCGCGAGCAGGGCGGAGGAACGGGCAGCTTCGTCGCCGATGCTTTGCGTGGCAGAGGTAACCGCGCCACGCAGGCTGACAGCAAGATCGGTGGCCTTGCCTTCGATGGTGCGATTGACGTTTTCGAGACCGATCGTCAGTGCGCGGTCCATCGTGCCGAGGCGCTCATCGATGCGGGCCGTGCCGGTATCGAAGGTTTCGGCCAGGCGGCTGGTGCGGCTTTCGAAGGTGTCGGCAACGCGGGTCGTCTGCTCGTCCAGGATGCCGGTGATCCGCTCGGCGGCCTCATCGCTGGTGCGCGCAAAGACGGCTGTCTTGTCTTCCAGCGCCTCGGCGAAGCGGCGGCCGGCATCCTCGATCGACGTGTTCACATTGGCGAGATCGCCGCCGACGCGTGCCTGAAGCGTATCGAGAGAGGTCTCGATGCGGGTGCCGGTTTCGTCGAGACGAGTGGTGACGTTGCCGATAGAGGTCTCGATTTTCGAGGAGAGGGCGTCCGTCGCGCCGCCGATTTCGCGTGCGGCTTCGCCGATCTTGACGGCGATATCGCCGGCGCTGTTGCGAAGACGCTCTTCCAGCGTTGCCGCACTACCGTCAATCGCCTTCTGCAGCGTTTCCTGCTGGGTTTCGAGCGACAGTTCAAGCATGCTGGCGCTGGAGGCGACCGTGGTGCCGATCATCATCGCCTGCTCGGAGAGCATGTCGCCCATCTGGGTCGTGGCGGAGCTGAGCGTGGCTGCAATTTCTGCCTGACGCTGCTCAAGCGTGCTGCGGATGTCCTCGTGCGATTGCGAAAGATTGCTTTCGAGGCGCGAGACGCCTTCTTCGACGGTCTGCGCAAACCGGGTGCTGCCGTCCTCAACGACGCTTTCAATGCGGTTGGCCGCGCCCGAAACGCTTAGCTCGATCAGACCGCTGTTGCGTTCCAGCGATCCGGCAATACGCTCGGCCTGCGAGCCGAGCATGGTTTCGAGCCGCTCATGGCCGCTGGCAAGCGCATTTTCAA
The DNA here is from genome assembly GCF_003938925.1 of Agrobacterium sp. FDAARGOS_525. Lineage (NCBI taxonomy): Bacteria > Pseudomonadati > Pseudomonadota > Alphaproteobacteria > Hyphomicrobiales > Rhizobiaceae > Agrobacterium > Agrobacterium sp. FDAARGOS_525. The sequence continues at coordinate 2,450,239 of NZ_RKIU01000003.1, forward strand.
GCGTGAAAGCAGTGGCTTCCAGGCGTTGGCCGACGCCGGCCGCCGCAAGCGAAAGCGATGACGCCCTGGCGTCCATGGCTTCGGCGATCCGTTCTTCGACACCCGAAATGGTCATGTCGAGCGCCATGGTGCGGCTGTCGAGCGCATCGGCGATGCGTTCTTCCGCACCCGATACGATACCGGAAAGAGCCGCCGTGCGGGTGTCCAGCGCGCTGGCAATGCGGTCTTCCACGCCGGAAACGGCGCTGTGCAGGGCGGCGGTGCGGCCGTCGAGAATATCCGCGATCTTTTCCTCCACGCCCGAGAAGCTCATGTCGAGCGCCATCGTGCGGCTGTCGAGGACGTCGGTGATGCGCTCTTCCGCGCCGGAGACGACTGACTTCAGCGAATCCGTGCGGCTGTCGAGCGCGCCGGCGATGCGGGTTTCGGCGCTGGCCACCAACTCGCCGAGAACTGCGGTGCGTGAATCGAGCGTTTCGGTGATTTTTTCCTCGACTCCGGAGAAGGCCATATCCAGCGCCATCGCGCGGCTGTCGAGTGCATCCGTGATGCGTTCTTCCGCACCCGAAACCACGGCGTTGAGGGCTGCGGTGCGGCCGTCCAGCGTTTCTGCAATCCGGGTTTCCGCGCCCGCCACCACATCGCCGAGCGCGGCTGTACGGCTGTCCAGCGCGCCGGCAATTTTCTCTTCGGCGCTCGCCACGATGCCGGTGAGGGCGGAGGTGCGGTTGTCGAGCGTCTCGGAAAGCCGTTCCTCCACATTAGCGAAGGTCATGTCGAGAGACAGCGTGCGGCTGTCCATGGTGTCGGCGATACGTTCCTCGACGCCGGAAATGGTGCTGGAAAGCGCAGCCGTGCGGCCATCAAGCGTTTCGGCGATACGGCTCTCGGCTCCGGAGACGACGTCGTGCAGGGCAGCCGTGCGGCTTTCCAGCGTGTCGGAGATGCGGTCCTCGATGCCGGAGACTGCGCCGGTAATGGCTGCGGCCCGCGTTTCGAGCGTTTCGGCAAGGCGACGTTCCACGTCGGCGACGACGTTGTTGATCGCAGCTGCACGTTCGTCGAGCATGGCAGCGAGGCGTTCTGCCGTGCCGGAGACGGAGCCGGTAATAGCCATGGAACGGCTGGCGAGCGCTTCGTCGAAACGGTTCTGGCTGGCCGAAAGCGCGCCGAACAGGGCGTTGCTGCGTTCCGACAGTACGGCGTCGATCTTCTCGTGCGAATTGGCGAAGACGTCTGTGATTTCGGCGGTGCGCTGGCCGATCGCGTCGCTGAAGGCCTGAGTCCGGGCCTCAAGCGCGCTTTCCAGCATTTCCTGACCCGTGCCGAGCGCGGTGGCGAGCGCCAGCGACTGATCGGTCATGGTGGTGCCGATGCGTTCCAGACCGGCGCTCAACATGGTGTCTAGCGCTTCAGAACCGCCCGCCACGGTTTCGTTGATCCGGGCAAGGCTTTCCATCAGCTTGCTATCGAGGCTGCCGGCGCGCTGGTCGAAGGCGCTGGCGAATTGCGCCACGTGTTCATCGAAGGCCGAGTTGACCTGACCCACCGTCGCCTGCATCCGTTCCTCATAGAGGCCGGAGCGGAGATCGAGATCCATGATGGCGTCGTCGGCCGTGCTCTGCAGGCTCTGGCGGAAGGAGAGGCCTTTTTCCTCGAGCGTCGTGGAGAGCTTGTCGAGCACGGTATCCAGCGAACCGCCGATGATCTGCTGCCCGCGTTCGATATTGCGGTTGAGCTCGAGCGTGCGGCTGGAAAGCGTCTCGTTGAGCTGGCGGGTGCGTTCTTCAAGCGCGCTGTTGAGGCTTTCCACGCCGCTGTCGAGCGTCGAGGCATGGATCGCGAAACGTTCGAGCAGCACTTCACCGCGTTCATACAGCGTCGAGGTGAGATTATGCAGCCGCATGTCGAATTCGTTGGAAATCGTCGTGCCGGAGGAGTTCAGTGCCTGAAGCAGGTTCTCGGTCTTGGCAGCGATCAGGCTGCCCATCGCTTCCGTCGAAGCGCGCGATTTTTCCAGGAGAGCCGCCGAACGTGTGTCGATCATCGACGCGAAGGCCTCGCCGGTCGTGGCGATCCGCATCGAAAGCTCTTCGCCGACGATGGAGAGTTCTTCCTTGATCTGTTCCTGCGCGCCGACGATGGAGGAGCGGATGCGCTCGGCATGGTTGACGATTGCGTCGCGTTCGGCGGTCAGTTCCTGCACGAGGCTGCGCACGCGCAGTTCATTGTCCGCATAGCTGCGCTCAAGCGCATTGACTTCGGAATGGACGAGGGTTTCGAGTTCCGTCGCACGCGCAATGGTGCGCTCGATACCGTCATTCATGGCCGAGACTTCACGGCGGACCGCCTGGCCAACGGACATGATGCGGTCAGAGGCAACGGTTTCGGGTTCGGCAAGCCGAAGCGCGACTTCCGCCATGGAGCGGGCGGCGTTGCGCAGATCGCGGGCACGCGCCATCATGATGGCGAAGGCGAAGAATAACATGACCGGCACCAGAATGCCGACGACGATCGCCATCAGGCCGGGGATCGCGGCGAGGTCGGAAAGTGAACCGATATTCCAGAGCGCATTGCCATAAAGAAGATGCGCGATGCCAAGGCCGCCGAGCGCCCATATGACCGACATGATCGTGGCGTTGCGAAGCGCGCCGCCGATGGACCCGCCTTCCAGCGATTTGAGGATCATGGCCGGGCTGCGCTTGGACCCGTCATTGGCCGCTTCGAGATTGGGCGATTTCGGCGCCGGTTCGACAGGCGTGCGCGCGACTTCGGGAGCAGGGGTCGGTCTGCTGGCTTCCTTCACTCTGGCCTCCGGCTGCTTCGGCGCTGCAGTCTTCCGCGTCTCCGGCTTTTCTTCGAAAGCGCCAAGCTGCAGGGCATCTTCCAATGCCTGGAAAGCAGTCTCGTCGACAGAGTCGCTGATCTTGTTATTCGCCATGCGGTTACGCCTCGTTACACATACGCCCGGCTTCATGCCGTTGGACCGCCTGCCTATGCAGGCGGACTGCCGCCATCATGCCAGCGGAACATATCCCTCCAAGAGAGAACAATCCCGCCACTTACCAAATCCCGAATGCTGGTGATCCAGCTTTCGGGCGAAATTACAACACTGTGCCGCAATAACAAAGCTTGTGCTTAGGCCTCGCAGCAACAGCAGTACCGTAGTGACACATTTAGGTGTTCGAAACAATTAATGCGGATTTGCGGTGGTGGCGAAGTGTCGGCTTTTTAACAGTTTTTAAACCTGAGTTTCACGCTGAACGCCTTGTTTCGCATAAGTTTAACATAAATTAACCATAGCAGAAGATTTTCAGCCGCGTCACGCCGTAATTTAAGCCGATAGCACGGGTTAGGATGCCTGAATACGACACAGATGTGACACGAAACAGGAAACGGCAAGACAGGAATTTGAGACATGGCAGCAGTCAGTATTGCTTTGGAAGCGCCCGATAATTGCGGCGGCGCGCCGGTCACTGGAAAAAAGCCTATCGATTTCGATCATCTGGCCCGTCAGACGATGGGCGACAAGGATCTTGAGATCGAGGTGCTGCAACTGTTCAGCCGCAATGCACGCGCCGCGCTGCACGAAATGGCGGGCGCCGGCGACACGGGCGTGAAGGCGACCGCGCACCGCTTGAAGGGCGCAGCACAGGCTGTCGGTGCCTTCGATGTTTCTGTGGCTGCCGCCGCCGTGGAGGCTGGTGGCAATGACAGCGTCGCGATTGCAAAGCTTGCGGCCGCCATTGTCGAGGCGGAAAATTTCATCCTGAAACTTTGCCGCTGAGGCGTAATTCATCAAAATTGCGGTTTCGCAAGGCCGGTTTAGGCCCTGGGCGCCCTCCAAGCGGGTTGCCAAGGCGAACCGGCCTTTCTATGTGTTTAGAACAGTTCTTAGATCACATTCTGGATTTCGGCATGACAAAACTGACAATCGTTGCCTTTGACGGCACGCCCCATGAACTCGACGTGAGCAACGGTTCCACCGTGATGGAGAATGCCGTGCGCAACTCCATCCCTGGCATCGACGCGGAATGTGGCGGTGCCTGCGCCTGCGCTACCTGTCATGTCTATGTCGACGACGCCTGGTCGGAGCGCGTTGGCGGGCCGGAGCCAATGGAAGAAGACATGCTGGATTTCGCTTTCGACGTGCGGCCGACTTCGCGTCTTTCCTGTCAGATCAAGATGAGCGACGACCTTGACGGTCTCGTCGTTCACGTTCCTGAGCGCCAGGGCTGAGACGAAACGGCTTTGCGGCAGAAAAAGCCCCGCTCACCAAGGTAGCGGGGAGCGGGGCGAGGCGGGTACGCAGCATGCAGGCGAGGGAGGAAACACCTGCGAGCCCTCAAGTGCGCACCGGGAGAACCGGAGGCGGCTGCGACCATCAAAGCTTTTGAGACAGTATGGTCCGAAACCGTACGTAGAACGTACAATGAGTCTCACCGGACGCACCATCACCAGAAGTCACGGGTGAGATCGGACATCACGTTACGTCATGTCGGCCAATCATTCAGCTTTGTCGGAAGAAAGGCGCGGATCTCTCAGCGGCGGCTCTGTCCCTGTTCGAGCCGGTTTTTCAGGAGCCGTGTCATGCGGGCATCGAAATTTCGCGATTCCACCACGTCGAACCGCATCTGGTCCCTGTCGTGCTCGTCCATCACCGTCTGGGTGATCTTGCCAACCATTTCCTGCAGTGTTTCACAGTTTTTCTGGGGGCGAAGCGCGGTCAACTGCCTTTCGAGCGAACGGGCGTGAGTGCGGGCGATTTCGGCGTGCCGTTCCTCGTGGCGCTTGATATCGGCAAGCAGCGTATCCCAGATGAAGGCCAGTTCCGCCGTGGTGCGGCGGCGGTTTTTCCATTGCGGCAGGAGAATCCGGGTATTCAGCACCACTTTGGCGGTTCCGACGCTGCAAAGGCCGTTTTTCTCAACATAGGTGAGTTCGCCACCGAATTTGATTTCGGTCGCGCCCGGATGGCGCGCGCCGGTATTGCGGGTCAGCGGGCCGTGCCTGGAAAGCTGCTGGTCGAGGTCGGCGGCGGTTTTGCCGCTGATCGAAAAATAGGAATAGGTCTTGCGGACGATGGTTTCGGAAAAAGCCGGTCCGGGGATGGAAAGTGCGACTGCGACCGCCAAAGCGGCGCAAAGAGCACGTGATGATTTGGTCATGACCCGGCCTTCCGGTTGAACTTGAAAAACGTTTGCTGCATAGGCGGAGCGGAACTTATAAGAATTGGCATAACACTCCGTTATTCCGAAAGGCACGTGTTACGTGATAACAGCCGGCAGCAACGCGTGGCAAGCGGCCCATGGCCGCTCCCTGAAACTTGATGGGCGTGGCCGTATTATGGCCATCGTCAACGCAACGCCCGATTCCTTTTCGGATGGCGGCCGTTATCTCGCCGTTGATGCGGCTTTTTCCCAGGCGCTGACCTGCGTGGAAGAAGGAGCCGACATCATCGATATCGGCGGCGAGTCCACCAGGCCCGGGGCTGCCGCGGTAACGGAAGCCGAGGAGCAGGATAGGGTGCTGCCCGTCATCGAGAAATTGCGCCGCGAGACGGATGTATTGATTTCCGTCGATACCTATCGCGCTTCGACGGCTCGGCTCGCCATCGCGGCAGGGGCGCATATCGTCAATGACGTTTTCGGTTTGCAGAAAGACGCCGAAATGGCGGGCGTGGTCGCCGCCACCCGCGCGGGCGTCTGCATCATGCATACCGGCCGCGACCGGCAGAAGCTCGCCGATGTCATCGCCGACCAGTTCGAATTCCTCAATCATTCGCTCGAGATCGCCGAGGACGCGGGTGTTGCCCGCGATGCCGTCGTGCTGGATCCCGGTTTTGGTTTTGCCAAGGACGAACGGGAAAATGTTGAGCTGATGGCCCGTTTCAGCGAGCTTGCCGCCTTTGGCCTGCCGGTTCTTGCCGGCACGTCGCGCAAGCGTTTTATCGGGTCGCTGACGGGCCGGGATGCGGCCGATGAACGCGATATCGGAACGGCTGCGACGACGGCGATCCTGAGGCTTGCCGGCGCTTCGATTTTTCGTGTGCACAATGTCGCCGCGACGCGTGATGCATTGGCAATCGCCGATGCGGTTCTTGCCAAAGCGTCGGCAAAGGCCGATGCCTAGATCAATGAGTGCCGGAATGTCATGTCCCGAGGAGGGTGCGGCTTTCCGGCGAAACAGTCCTGCCATGGAGGCGATGCGATGAGCCGCTATACCATCATCCTGAAAAACTGTTCCTTCTTTGCCCGTCATGGTCTTCTTGAACAGGAAGAGGTGTTGGGGCAGCGCTTTTTCGTCGATGCCGAGATGGAGGTCGAGGCGGGCGATGCGCTGGAAACCGACGATATTGAGAACACCGTCGATTATGGCGTGGCTTTCGCGGTCATCGAAAAGATCGTCGTCGGCCAGCGCCGGTATCTCATAGAGGCGCTTGCGAACGACATCGCCAAGGCGCTGCGTGCCCGTTATCCGCAAATCGTCTGGCTGCGCATCACGGTGCGCAAGCCCTCGGCGCCGGTTCCCGGTATTTTGGATTATGCACAGGTGAGCGTTGAACACCGAGCCTGAAACGATGACCGTCGCTGCCTTGGGTCTCGGCGGCAATATCGGCGATGCGGCCGCCGCCATGGCCAGGGCACTGCGCGAACTCGATGCGCATGGCGATTGCCGCCTGATGGCCGTCTCCAACCTCTACCGCACACCTCCATGGGGCAAGACGGATCAGGCCGATTTTTTCAATTGCTGCGCTTTGGTCGAGACCTCGCTTTCGGCTCCAGCGCTGCTGGAACGGTGCCTCGATATCGAAAAAGGCATGAAACGGGTACGGACGGAACGCTGGGGCCCGCGCACCATCGATATCGATGTGCTGACCTTCGGGAACCAGTCTATCGTTACGGAAAGCATTGAAGTGCCGCATCCGCGCATGACGGAGCGCGCTTTCGTGCTGATGCCGCTTGCTGATATAGCGCCTGATCTCCAGGTCAGGGGAAAGTCCGTCCGGGAATGGCTTCAGCAGGCGGACAAGAGCGGCATTGTCAGCGCAAACGAAAAGCGGGAGTGGTGGACACTCCCGCCTGGCAATGGCTGAAAAACTGTAGTCTTTACGGCTTGATCGAGCCGACAGCCAGCTGGTCGATATCGCGCGCCAGCGTGACGCCGATGACGGGTATCATCTGATCGGCGACCTTCACCGAGATGGTGATGTTCATCGAATTGTCGTTGGAGACGCGGGCAACCATTGCACCGTTGAGTTTGGCGCGGTTGATGCCGACGACGACCTTGTCGCCGCTGACCTGTCCGGAGGTGATGTCCAGACCCTTGCCGGCCGCGCCATCAAGGAACCTGCCTTCGTAGCTGTTGCCCTTCTGGCTGATGACGGCGGACATGGGCTGGCTGAAGACGCCGACGCGGCAGGTGCCGCCGAGCTTTATGCCGGTCTGCTTGTCGTCAAGCGGTTCGCCCGTCAGGTCGCAGGTGAATTTCGTGCCCTTGTATTTGCCGGCGACGATTTCGCCCGGACCCTTCCAGACGCCGGCAACGGAGCGGAAAAACACGTCGTCGCGATCGCGTGATGCGGCATGCACGTCAGACATGCCGAAACCGCCGCTGACGGACAATATGGCGGCAAGTCCGCCCACAAGCGAAAAGAAGCGCGAATACATGATACTTTCCCCGGCGAAGAAGCCTGTTCGATAGGCTGCAATCTACCGGCGGAATGGTTAATGCTTGGTTTATTTCACTCTCATTTGCGGCGTCATCCGTAACCTTTTGAACCGCTCAAAGTCGAGCAATCAGGCTTTCTCGCCGCTTTTTCCACTGCTTAAATCGGGCGTGAGGTCGGACATGAAATCGCCGATTCCCGGCCGTTTCACAGCCCTGAACGGCAGCGGGCGGCAAAGATCCATTGCGGCAATGCCGATTCGCGCCGTCATCAGGCCGTTGATGACGCCTTCGCCGAGACGTGCGGAGAGTTTCGAAGCAAGGCCGTGTCCGAGAACCTGTTGAGCGAGCCCGCCACCGACGGCGATCGAGCCCGTGACGGCGAGATGGGCGACAACATCGCGCAGGAGTTTCAGCATGCCGAGCGTGCCGGGACGGCCGCCGTAAAGCTCTGCCATGGCGCGCACCAGCCGCGTCACTTCGAACAGCACATAAGCGAGATCGACGACGGCGCGTGGACTGACGGCAGTGACAACCGAGACTCGTTTCGAGGAATTGAGAATCAGCGCCCGCGCCTGTCGGTCGAGCGGCACCAGCAGTTCACGTTCGGCAAGCTCGATCAGATGCGGGCCGTCGATGACATCGCTTTCCGTTTCCTTCAGCGCCGCGCGCCCCTTGGCCGTTTCCGCCCGATGGGAAAGGACGGCATTCAGGCGGGTGACGATGGCGCGGGCGGGTTTCGGGCTCTTGTCAAGGCTTGCCGTCTCGGCATCCGCCTTGAGAGATTGTACGGCATTCAGCCGCATGATGCCGAAGACTTCGCGGCCGACGAGGGCGAGAACCGCAAAAAGCGCCACGATGAGGGCGGTCGTTGCCGTGTAGCCCAGCCAGTCGGAGCGGGAAAACAGATTGCGGATGAGCTGATCCGCCCAGAGCCCGAAGGCAAGCGAGAACAGGACACCCAAGGCACCAAGCGCCAGCTTGCCGAAGGAGAAGCGGCTTTTCTTCGGTATCGCCACGGGCAGAGCGGCAGCGTCTATGTCCTCAGGTGCCAGAAACGGATCGTCTTCATCTGGCGTCAAAGATATCTCCGCATCGAAACTGCGCGGCGCTCGCTTCTGCGTGGCGGACGGTCGTGCTGTCTCTTCCGTCTCGAGCGTGAAAGCGGCGGGGCGGCGCGTCTGCGGATCGTTTTGTGTGGGAGCTTTCATGCGAGCTTGTCTCCGAACAGGAACTGCATGGCGCGGTCGAGCCTGATATGTGGAACGGAAAGCCGAATGCCGCCGCTGCCCGGCTCGTCAATGTTGGGCGGTCGAAAACGCACGACATTGACATCAGGTAGTGTCGCCTTGTCGCCATCCCGGTCTATGCTGCGGAACAATGGCTCCGGATCGTCAGGCAGGTCGCCCGGAAAGATCGCTGTCTTGCGATTGCCGTCAAATGTCTCGCCATTGATGGTTTCGCCGGCCATCGGCGTGCCCACGATGACGGGCAGTTCGTGGCCATCCTGTCGAACGCTTGCCTCTCTCGTGGCGCGAACCGAAGCCAGCGCCATGACCTCGATGCCGGCGCCATTCATGCCGATGGTGGTAATGGCGCGGTCCACCAGACGCCGGGTCAGGCGCTCCAGCCGGTCATGGCTTTCGTGATGGAGATGATCGGCCTTCGTGGCCGCAATCAGCACCTTGTCGATGCGACGGCCGATCAGCGACGACAGCAGGCTGTTGGTGCCGGGGCGGAAACAGGCGAGAACATCGCCCAGCGCCCGCTCCAGATCCTGAACGGCTTCCGGACCGCGATTGACGGCCTGCAGCGTGTCGATCAGGACGATCTGCCGGTCGAGGCGGGCGAAATGCTCGCGGAAGAAGGGTTTGACGACAATCGACTTGTAGGCGTCGTAGCGCCGCTCCATCATGGCGCGCAGGGAGCCTTTCGGCGCTTTTTCGTCCGTCAGGCCGGGAAGCGGCGCAAAGGTCAGCGCGGGCGACCCTTCCAGATCGCCGGGCATCAGGAAGCGGCCGGGCGGCAGGGTGGACAGCGACCTCTCGTCGGACTTGCAAGCCTTGAGATAGGCCGCGAAGCTTTCAGCCAAGCGTCGGGCCGTCATTTCATCGGCGGGCGCGTTGATATCGAGCGAAGAGGCGATGGCCAGCCATTCCTGTGCCAGCTCGGCGCGGACCCCGCTTCCGGCCAGCGAGACTGTGGTGTCGCTGAATTGCCTGTAATCCTGCGACAGAAGTGGCAGGTCGAGCAGCCATTCGCCGGGGTAATCGACGATATCGATGGAGAGCTTGCCGGCCGAGAACCAGCGGCCCCAGCCGCTGGCGCTCTGGTAATCCAGCGTGATCCTGAGTTCCGAGATCGCCCGCGTCGAATCCGGCCAAAGCCGGTCGCGCACCAGTGCCTGGATGTGATCTTCATATTGAAAGCGGGGAATGGCGTCATCCGGCTGCGGCTCCAGCCGCACGTTAGAAACGCGTCCGGAGCGCACGGCCTCAAACAGCGGCAACCGCCCGCCGTTGAGAAGATTGTGGACCAGCGAAGAGATGAAAACCGTCTTGCCCGCCCGCGAAAGGCCGGTGACACCAAGCCGCAATGTGGGGTGAGTGAGGTTACTCGCGCGGTCGGCCAGATTATCGAACGCAATGAGCGCACTGTCTGTCAGGGACGTAAGAGAAGGCGGCAATGGCAATTTCCCGGCTGCGTTAAACGGTCACGGCTGCAATATAGGAAGATACGGTTGCCCAAAAAAGAAGCGCGCCATCGGATTTTCAGCGCGCCTTCTTTCCACAATTCATCGCACGCCGAAGCGATTATTTGCCCGGTGCGAGGAAATCGACCAGCCGCCAGCGGTCTCTGCCGTTGGCAGCAGCGCCGTCGTGATCCAGAACCGCGAGGCCCGATGTCGGAAAACCCGAGGGCAGGGCGGCATGCAGCAGGTCCTCGCCTATCATCGCTTCCAGCGTTGCCTCCATGGTGGGGTTATGGCCCACCAGCATCACTGACTGCGCCTCCGTCTGAGCGGCGACAAGGGAGAGATAGGTTTCGCTGCGCGCATTATACATCTCATCGACATAGAAGATGTCTATGCCTTCATTGAAGGCCCGTTGCCAGGCCTCCGTTGTCTGCCGGCAACGCACGGCCGTGGAAGACAGGAGAACTTCGGGCCGGTAGCGGCGGTCGGCGGCGAGGTCGGCAATGATCTCCGCCTCGGCAAAGCCGGCCTCGTTCAATCCCCGGTCGAAATCCCGTTCTCCCGGCGCCGCCCAGGCGGCCTTGGCGTGGCGCAGAAGATAAACTCGGCTCGGGGAAGATGCTGTCAAGGGCGGGGACCGGCGTTCGAATGTCAGGGCACGGGCGGAATGCTACAGGATTGGGTTGCAGGACCGCAAGTCCTCTTTCCTGTTGGTAAGTCGCATTGAAGTGATTGAAGAAGAGATCGCTTCAATACGAATAAAGAATAAAAATTAGTCATTTAGATGATTTTTGTGTCAGTTTTAAAAATGCCCGAAAACTGATCTGTAGACTTGAACCGGCCACTATCATTGGAGTATACACCGCCGCATTGAGATGTTCTTCGAGGAGAATCGCGTTGAGTGAGAAGATCGATCTTAGCAAATATGTGCTCTCGGAAGACGATGAGTTCATGAATGCCAGCCAGCGCGCCTACTTTCGCGCGAAGCTCATAGCCTGGAAAAACGATATCCTGAGAGAAGCGCGCGAGACGCTCGGACATCTCGCCGAAGAAAGCGCCAACCATCCCGATCTTGCGGATCGGGCCTCTTCCGAAACAGACCGGGCGATCGAGCTTCGCGCCCGCGACCGTCAGCGCAAGCTGATATCAAAGATCGATGCAGCCCTTCAGCGGATCGAAGACGGCACTTACGGTTATTGCGAGGAAACAGGCGAGCCCATCGGCCTCAAGCGTCTGGACGCGCGCCCGATTGCGACCCTCTCCATCGAAGCGCAGGAGCGCCACGAGCGTCGCGAAAAAGTCTACCGCGACGAATAAGGCTAAGCCGCGTCAGACCGGTGACGCTATAAAAGAACAAGGGCACGGAAACGCTTCCGTGCCCTTTTTTATGCAATAGCCTCGGTAAATTCGTCCCTTCAGCGGTCGCGGGTCACCGAAAGCTCACCGAAGATGCGTGCCATCTCCTTCTGGACGTCACCATCCGGCGATGCGCCGGTGACTGGTGGCGTGGCCGGCTGCGGTTTTGCCTGCTTTTCCGCTACGGGGAAAGTGGCCGGGTCACTATCGGCTTCCTTGCTTTTGGCGATCTCGGCTTCGAGGAAGCTCTCGAAATCGCTGGCCAGCTCGTCTGAAAATTTCGGCTCGGTGTCATTGGCGGCGACAGCCGGATTCTCAGGCTTGGGTGGGAACGGAACAGACGGTGCGCTCGCCGCCGGGCTCATACCGGGAAGAACCCGCTCCCGCGCAGCGTCGAGAAAATCGGCTGCGATGGATTGATTGATCACCGGCTCGCGCGCAGCGAAAACGGGCGGCGCAACGTCCGCAGGCCCGTCCTCTGCCGTCTTTGCCTCTATAGGTCCCTGGGCCGGGATCGGCGGCGCAACCGGTGCGGGGGCGGGTGCCGAGGGTTCGGCCCGCTTAAACTCCGGCCGCTCCGGGGTGATGGGGAGTGACGCGGCGGCGACGGGCAGAACGGTCGCGCCCGCGGCGGCTACGGTCACCGGTATTGGCGGCGGGGCAGGACGGGCCGCCTCCCGCTCGGAAGGTGCAGGTCTTGCCGGCGCGGCGGATTCACGCGCCGTCGGAGGCGGGGACGCAGGCGGCGGTGGCGTTGCCGGGCGCGGCGACGGTGGTGCTGCCGCTGCTGTCGGCGCGGGACGTTGGGCTTGAGCGGGCGGTTCCGGCCGTTGCGGCTGCTTCACCGGCTCCTCCGCCATCGGAGCGGGCGCAGGGGCTTGAGACGGTTGCTGCTGCGGCAGCACGGCGCGGCGTTCCGGTGAGATGGAAGGCTCGGTCCTTTTCGGCTCGCTTTCCTGACGCGGGAGCGCCTTGAGTTCCGGCTCCTGCACGTCCCTGACGATCGGGATCGCGCCTATGCCGCTCTCGATGACGATATCGGTTGGGCCGCCGATCATGACCAGATGCTCGACATTGTCGCGCCGCACCAGCACGAGCCGACGACGCGCATCGACGGCTGTGGCGTCAAGCACCTGCAAACGTGGCTGCCGGTTGCGGCCGCCGCGGATAAAGGGCGCCGAACCGCTTCGTCTGCGCAGGATCCACAGAGCAATCGCCAGAACGAGGAGGGCCACACCCACACCGACGACGGCGACGATGAGACGGTTTCCATAGGTGCCGATAAAATCTTCCATCATGGAGATCATCCCTTCAGATTTTTGGCTTTTTAATTTCTTGGGCAATTAATATTGCCGTGGTTCTTATAATGTGAACATCAAGCACGAAAAGACGATTTTTTTAGGCGCAACACAAGGTTTATTCATTTCAGCACGGGCATCGCCTTATCGATGGCAACGGCGCCACCAAAGCGCCACATCTCGTCCTTCAATGCCGGGGGAGAGCGAAAGTTGCAATTCTTCGAATAGAAGGTAGCGCTTGCCATGTTTCGATCCCGTCTCGTCGGACCCGTACTGAGGCGCTGCACTACCGCCCTGTTGATTTCCTGTTCGGCAGCGGCGGATGATAAGGCGCCAGGCAAGGTTTTCACGATGGATGAGTTCGTTCGGGACAACCCATCGTGTGTGGACTTTACCGATGGATGTTCGGTCTGCACCGTCAGTGACGGCAGAATTGAGTGCTCCGCGCCGCGGATCCAATGCCAGGTGAGGGAACTCACCTGCACGCGCCATTAGTCTTTTGAGGCTGATATGCGGCTTTGAAGCCGTTTTCGCTGTGCGTTTTAAGCCTTTGTGTCGCTGCGGAGCTTTTTGAGGGTCGAGCGAGTTGCTACAAGAAATTCTGCTGCCCGATTCCGTCTGGAGTGCGGGACTGTTCGAATGACGACCTGCACGACTGCGAGGCCAAGATGACACGGGTGCGCGAGACAAGCGACAACGACCTTCCGCTGGTGGACAGGCGTGCCCGTTCCGGCACGGTGTTGCGCATTCTGCTGCTGGCGCTGGTGCTGATCGCCGCTGCCGCCGCCTTTGTCTATTTCAAGGATTCTCTCGAAAACGAAATCGTGCTCGGCATTCTTGGTGTGCTGGCCATGATGGGCATTTTCTTTCTGGTGTCGTCGATCATCGGTTTCATTGAGGTCATGCCGCAATCGCAATCGGATGGGCTTGCACGCCGGTTTCTCTCTGCCCACCCCGATGGTACGCTGATAACAGATGCCAAGGGGCATATGGTTTATGCCAACGCCACCTATTGCAGGATGAGCGGCACCACCAAGGCGAGCGATATCCAGAGTCTTGAAACATTGCTGTCGCGCAGCCGGGAAGCGACGGAGGCTCTTTACCGTCTCATCAACATGCTGCGCGAAGGCCGCGACGGCTACGAAGAATTTCGCCTGCTGAAACCGCTGGGCGAGGATTCCAATGCGGGGCCACACTGGTACAGGCTGAAGGGCAGGGTGCTGAAGGATTCGGGCGGCGAGGGGCTGCATGTCTTCCAGATTGCCGATATCACGCCAGAGCGCGAAGATCAGGAGCGCTTTTTCCGCGAATTGCAGAATGCCATCGATTACCTCGACCACGCGCCGGCCGGTTTCTTTTCCGCCGGTCGCAAGGGTGAGATCGTTTATCTGAACGCCACTCTGTCGGAATGGCTCGGCATCGATCTCGCACAGTTTTCGCCAGGCTCGATGACGGTCTCGGACATCGTCGCCGGCGAGGGTATGGCGCTGATCGAATCCGTCCAGCCCCAGGGTTCAGCAAAGCGCACCGAAATCCTCGATCTCGACATGCGCCGGGTGAATGGCCAGAGCATGCCGGCCCGCCTCGTCCACCAGGTCACCGCAAAGGACGGCGCGCCGGGTGAGAGCCGTACCATCGTCCTGATGCGGCCCAAGGGGCAGGAGGATACCGAATCTTCCTCCGCCATGCGCTTCACGCGCTTTTTCAACAATACGCCGATGGCGATTGCCTCGCTTGACGGCGATGGACGCATCCTGCGCATCAATGCGCCTTTCCTCAAGCTGTTCTCCGGCGTTGTCGGGCGCGACGATATTGATCGCGGCGTGGCACTCGAGACAGTCCTTCACGACAATGAAAAGCCGCGCCTTGAACAGGCGCTCGCCGAGGCCAAGGACCGTCAGGGCGATATCGCGCCCTTCGATTCCCGCCATCCGAGCGACGAGACGAGGCATTTCCGTTTCTACGTCAATGCCGTCATCGACCAGGACGACGAGGCGCCGGAGGAGGTGGCAATCGTCTATGCCATAGAGGTGACAGAGCAGAAGGCGCTCGAAACCCAGATGGCGCAGACGCAGAAGATGAACGCGGTGGGCACGCTCGCAGGCGGCATCGCCCACGATTTCAACAACGTGTTGACCGCCATCCTGCTGTCGTCCGACCATCTGCTCTTGCAGGCGCGTCCGGCCGATCCGAGCTTCGCCGATCTGATGGAGATCAAGCGAAACGCCAACCGCGCCGCCGTACTGGTGCGCCAGCTTCTGGCATTCTCGCGCAAGCAGACCATGCGCCCGGCAATCCTCAACCTGACGGATGTGATCGGCGATCTGCGCATGCTGGTGGACAGGTTGATTTCCGGCACCAATGTCAAGCTGGAGGTCGATTATGGCCGGGACCTGTGGCCGGTGAAAACAGACCTGTCGCAGTTCGAGCAGGTGCTCATCAATCTCTGCGTCAATGCACGCGACGCCATGCCCGATGGCGGCAAGATCACCATCAGGACACGCAACGTCGACGCAGAAGAGATCGCCGCGCTCGGCCGTCCCGAATTCCCGGCCGAAGACATGGTGATGGTGGAAGTTGCCGATAACGGCACGGGCATCCCGCCGGAGATCATGGACAAGATTTTCGAACCGTTCTTCACCACCAAGGAAGTGGGCAAGGGCACGGGCCTCGGGCTGTCGATGGTCTACGGCATCGTCAAACAGTCCGGCGGCTATATTTATCCCGAATCGGAAGTGGGCAAGGGAACGGCCTTCCGCATCTACCTTCCGCGCCACGTGGTGGAGGCGGTTCCCGGCACTGGACAGCAGCCAGGCGAGGCGGCGCTTGCGCCGGTCGCCGCGGCCGAGCCGGTGAAGGAGGAGCCGCTGGACCTCACAGGCAAATCCGCCGTCGTGCTGCTGGTGGAAGACGAAGAGGCGGTGCGGCGTGGCGGCAAGCGCATGCTGGAAACGCGCGGCTACACCGTGCACGAGGCAGGCTCCGGCACAGAGGCGCTGGAGGTGATGGAGGAACTGGAAGGCAAAGTGGATATCGTCGTTTCCGACGTCGTGATGCCTGAGATGGACGGCCCGTCGCTGCTGAGAGAGCTGCGCAAGTCCTATCCAGACCTGAAATTCATCTTCGTTTCAGGTTATGCCGAGGATGCCTTCGCGAAAAACCTGCCGGCTGATGCCAAGTTCGGTTTCCTGCCCAAACCCTTCTCGTTGAAGCAGCTTGCCATCGCCGTGCGGGAAATGCTCGACGACAAGGAGTGAGACCGGCGCCTTCGAACCGAATTCGGCGGTGCCGTCGCCTGTCGCAGCCGTCCGCATTTGGCGCGAAGGCGCGCCCATGCGGGCGAGGTATGTCTTCTCGGACTTCGGTTACCTGTCATATCCCGCACTTTTCGCGAGGTTTGCCTCTTCGCAAACGCAATAGTGATTGCACCGTCGCGCAAGGGGCTTAAAATCGCTTCTTAACGACCTAAATATGAAGAGGCGAAGTTCTCCCTCCTGGCAATCAGCTGTCGGTTTGAGAACAGTTTGGAGAATGATGAAAGATGATCGCTAAGCCGATCTACATGCAGGGCGAGGGCGAAGGGGAAGACGGGGGCGGTACCAACCGTGGAACGTCTGTTATCACCCGCGTTAAGCCGAAGACGAAAAGACCGAATTTGTACCGTGTTCTTTTACTGAATGACGACTACACTCCCATGGAATTCGTCATTCACATTCTGGAACGGTTTTTCCAGAAAGATCGTGAAGCGGCAACCCGCATCATGCTGCACGTGCACCAGCACGGCGTAGGCGAATGCGGGGTGTTTACATATGAGGTCGCAGAGACGAAAGTAAGCCAGGTCATGGATTTCGCCCGACAGCACCAGCATCCGCTGCAGTGCGTCATGGAAAAGAAATGAGGATCGCAACGTGCCAACTTTTTCCCCGAGTCTCGAGAAGGCGCTGCACCAGGCACTGACCTTTGCAAATGAGCGTCACCACGAATATGCGACGCTCGAACATCTCCTTCTGGCGCTGATCGACGACGCGGATGCCGCAGCCGTCATGGGCGCCTGCAACGTCGATCTCGATGCCCTTCGCAAGACTGTCAGCGATTACGTCGACAATGAACTGACCAACCTCGTCACCGGTTACGACGAGGATTCCAAACCCACATCCGGCTTCCAGCGCGTCATTCAGCGCGCCGTGATCCATGTTCAGTCATCCGGCCGCGAGGAAGTGACCGGCGCAAACGTGCTTGTGGCGATTTTCGCCGAGCGCGAGAGCCATGCTGCCTATTTCCTGCAGGAACAGGAAATGACCCGTTACGATGCGGTCAACTACATCTCTCACGGTATCGGCAAGCGCCCCGGCACGTCCCAGACGCGCACGCCGCGTGGCGCTGACGAACCGGAAAGCGAAAACAAGCCGAACCGCAGCAATCCCGAGGAGGACGGATCGTCCGCCAAGAAGCAGCAGGATGCGTTGAAGGCCTATTGCGTCAACCTCAATGAAAAGGCGAAAAACGGTAAGATCGACCCGTTGATCGGCCGTCACGACGAGGTCAACCGCACCATCCAGATCCTCTGCCGCCGCTCCAAGAACAACCCGCTTTATGTGGGTGATCCGGGCGTCGGCAAGACGGCGATCGCTGAAGGGCTTGCCAAGCGTATCGTCGAAGGCAAGGTGCCGGAGGCGCTCGCCAATGACACGATCTTTTCGCTCGACATGGGCACGCTGCTGGCGGGCACCCGTTATCGCGGTGATTTCGAAGAGCGTCTGAAGCAGGTCGTCAAGGAACTCGAAGAGTACCCGGGCGCGGTCCTGTTCATCGATGAAATCCACACCGTCATCGGTGCGGGCGCGACCTCCGGCGGCGCGATGGATGCGTCTAACCTGCTGAAGCCTGCGCTTTCGTCGGGTGCAATCCGCTGCATCGGTTCGACCACCTACAAGGAATATCGCCAGTTCTTCGAGAAAGATCGTGCGCTCGTGCGTCGTTTCCAGAAAATCGATGTCAACGAGCCGTCGATCGATGATGCGATTGCGATCATGAAGGGCCTGAAGCCCTATTTCGAGGATTACCATCACCTCAGATATTCCAATGAGGCGATCAAGGCTGCTGTCGAGCTGTCGGCCCGCTATATCTCGGACCGCAAGCTGCCGGACAAGGCGATCGACGTGATCGACGAGACCGGTGCAGCGCAGATGCTGCTGCCTGTTTCCAAGCGCCGCAAGCTGATCACGGAACGGGAAATCGAGGCGACCATCGCGACGATGGCCCGTATTCCCGCGAAGACGGTGTCCAAGGATGACGAGATGGTTCTCGCCAACCTCGAGAAGGAACTGCGCTCCGTCGTTTATGGGCAGGACATCGCCATCGAGGCGCTTGCCACGGCCATCAAGCTGGCGCGTGCCGGTCTGCGCGAACCGAACAAGCCGATCGGCTCCTATGTCTTCTCCGGCCCGACAGGGGTGGGCAAGACGGAAGTGGCCAAGCAGCTCGCCGCCTCGCTCGGCGTCGAGATGCTGCGCTTCGATATGTCGGAGTACATGGAACGTCATACCGTGTCGCGCCTGCTTGGTGCGCCTCCCGGCTATGTCGGCTTCGACCAGGGCGGTCTTCTGACCGATGGCGTCGATCAGCATCCGCATTCCGTGGTGCTGCTGGACGAAATCGAAAAGGCGCATCCTGACATCTACAACATCCTGTTGCAGGTGATGGACCACGGCTCGCTGACCGACCATAACGGCAAGAAAATCGACTTCCGCAACGTCATCCTCATCATGACGACCAATGCGGGCGCTTCCGAAATGGCGAAATCCGCCATCGGTTTCGGTTCTTCGCGCCGCACTGGTGAAGATGAAGAGGCGATCAACCGCCTGTTCACGCCGGAGTTCCGCAACCGTCTGGACGCGATCATTCCGTTCTCGCCGCTCCCGACCGCCGTTATCCACAAGGTCGTGCAGAAGTTCGTCATGCAGTTGGAAACCCAGCTCTCCGAGCGCAACGTCACCTTCGATCTGCATGAAGATGCGATCTCCTGGCTGGCGGAGAAGGGTTACGACGAGAAGATGGGCGCCCGTCCTCTGTCTCGTGTGATCCAGGAGAACATCAAGAAGCCGCTCGCCAATGAAATTCTCTTTGGCAAGCTGAAAAAGGGCGGCGTCGTCAGTGTCACCGTCGGCAAGAAGGATGACGGTGCCGATGGCCTCATACTCGAGGTTCTGCCGGAGACCGCACCCGTCAAACCGCAGCCGGAAGCCGAACTCAAGGCGGCGAAGTCCCCCGGCAAGGCAAAGGCGAAAACATCTTCCAAGGCTGCTAAAGCGAAGGAAGAGGCGGATGTCCTCGTCGCCGAAGCTGACAAGTCCGACGATGCCGAAAAGCCGCGGCGCAAGGCCAACGCCGTACCGAAGGTACCGAAGAAGAAGTGACCGCGGTCTTTGATCGATAAACAGATGCCGGGCGAAAGCCCGGCATTTTTATGCATGAAGCGTGCCGCTCTTTAATGGAATCGGCGGCAAGTCTTCATTTCTCCGTCTGTATGACGTTGCCGCGATGCCACGGCATTTCAGACGACATGCACGAGTGGGTTCGCAATGCAAAATGCCGATAGCGACACCATCCCATTGCGCGGCTGGTTTTTCAGGGGAATGCGGGGCATATTCTCGCTGCCGTCCCTTATTCTCATGACATCCTTCGTCGGTTTCAGCGCTTTTGCACTGGAATCGGGCGTAGCCCGCGGTGAAGCCGTGTTCATGACGCTGTTCATCTGGGCATTGCCCGCCAAGATGATCCTGATCGGCTCCATGGTCGGCGGCGCCAATCTTGCCGCCTGTTTTCTGGTGGTGACATTGTCATCGGTACGTATGATGCCGATGGTGGCCTCCATCGTTCCCGAAATGCGCGGCGCGAAGACGCCGACCTGGATTTTGCTGTTCCTTTCGCATTTCGTTGCGATTACGGCGTGGGTCTTTGCAACACAGAACCTTTCAAAGGTGCCGCGGGAGGCCCGCGCCGCCTGGTTTGCCGGGTTTGGCATCACGCTCACCGTCGTCAATGCCATCATCGTTGGCTTGTGTTACGGTGTCGTCGCCGCGTTTCCGCCGCTGGTTGCTGGTGTCCTGTTCTTCCTGACGCCGGTTTATTTCATCGCGTCCATATGGGCTTCGGCGCGCCACTCCGTCGTCAAGGTCGCCTTTGTCATCGGCGTCATCGCCGGTCCGGCCTTTGCGGTCCTCGCACCCGAATTCGACATCCTTTATGCCGGTATCGGTGGAGGCACGGTGGCTTATGCAATCGATCGCCTCATATTCCGCCGCAGGATGAAACCGGCCTCACCGAAGAGTGAACCATGATGAGCGACCATTGGTGGGCACCCTATCTCTTCATCGCAATCGCAGGCTGGCTGGCGACCGATCTCTGGCGCTGGCTCGGCGTTCTCGCCGGTAACCGGTTGAAAGAGGATTCCGAGGCGCTTTATTGGGTGAGGGCGGTTGCCACGTCACTCGTCATGGCGGTCACCGCGAAGCTGATCGTGTTTCCGACCGGAACGCTTGAGTCCTCGCCGGTGTGGCTGCGTATCGGTGCGGCAGTACTCGGCTTTATTGCCTTTCTGGCCGCCGGCCAACGCGTCATCGTCGGCGTCGCGGTGCCGATCGTGCTCCTGGCAGGCGGACTTTTCGCGCTGGGTTTCTAACCTAGTATTAAAACTCCCTGTTTAGACTGCGCGATCAAAACAGGGATCCAGCGCCATGCGATTATTTGCAGCGGAACGTTTCGTCGTTGGCTTTATCGCTTTATTATTTGTCGTTGATGCAGCCTTGATTGCAGCAAGGGGCATCAGCGTGGATTATGCCGGGTACTTCCTGTGTGTATTCGCGGGTGCCGGCGTCTTTCTTCTTGGTCAATTCTATCGCAGAAGCGGGCGCGATTACCGTATAGCTGCCGCCCTCATGTCGGGAGGGCTTTTTATCCTCTTCACGCTCGCGGCCTCCATCTTCAACTATATGTTCCTGCCAATTGCGTTCCCGACGATCGATAATGCGCTCTTCGCTGTGGACGCGGCATTTGGCTATAGTTGGAAGGACATTGTCATCTGGGCGGCAACGCATCCGTGGATCGGGACAATCCTGTTCTTCGTTTATGCGACATCACTTCCCCAGCTTCTATTGATTGTCCTCACTCTGGGCTTTACGGGCAAGAACCGGGTGCTGCATCATTTCCTCGTCACCGGGGTGCTGGGCGCTTTTGCGAGCATTGTTTTCTGGATATTTTTCCCGACATTCGGACCATCTGCCTATATGGAGCTGCCCCAATGGGTCTCCCAGGCAATTCCTCTGGCGGTGGGCAATGAGTATGGGCAGGAACTGAACCGTCTTGCGACGCAGGGCGTTGGCTACCTTTCCCCTAAAAGCGTCCTGGGACTTATCGGTTTTCCGTCGTTCCACATCTTCATGGCGGCAATGTCTGTCTGGTTCGCACCAAGGCACTGGTGGGCGATGCTCGTCATACTGCCGCTTAACCTGTTGATGCTGCCGGCCGTCCTCGTGCAGGGCGGGCATCACCTCTCGGATGTTTTTGGCGGTCTCGTCGCTTTTGCCATCATCTGCGCCTTCTCGGGCCGGTTGCTCCAATGGTTGTCGGCAAAAGAGCGCATGGAAAGGACGGCCGAGGCGGCCGGTCAGGTCATGGTGGCGAAATAGTCGCCCCGGCTTCGCGTGCTTCTGCCAACAGCCAGTTCGCCAGAAGCCTCGCCGATGTACTCATTTCCGCCGTTTCCACCAGCCAGTAATATTTGTCCTTGTCGGCGGCGCGCTCGAAGAGAACGGTCAGTTCGCCTTTCGCAATCTCGTCGCGCAGAAGTTCTGTCGGACAGAGACCGACGCCCTGGCCGGCCTTCAGCGCTGTTACGAGAAGATTGAAATCCGCGAAAATCGGGCCGGTGCTATGCGGCGGGACCGTGCCGGCGGCGGCAAACCAGGTCCGCCAGGCCATTTCGCTATCGTCATGCAGCAATTCCGCCTGCAACAGGCTGGCAACCGCGCTGAATGGACCGAATTGGGCGGCGTAACCGGGAGCGCAGGTGGGGCGTGTCTCGGCGCTGAAAAGCGCCACGGCATTTGGCCCGGCAGACACGCCATGCTCTATGATGAGATCGGCCGGCACGGCCTGCCTGGCGCCGAGATAGCTGATGGACACTTGAATATCGGGATGCATCGCCCGGAAACGCGGAAGCCGCGGCGTCAGAAAATGCGCAATGACTGAAGGCAGGCTGGCGAGACGGACCGTGATGCGATCGCGACGGCCGCGAATGCGTTCTGCGCCGGAAGCGATCTGCCTGAGGCTTGAGGAAACCGTGCCGCCGAAATCCTTCCCGGCTGGCGTCAGCGTCACGCCCCTGGCATGCCGTTCGAAGAGTGCAACACCAAGCCATGCCTCGAGATTGCGTATATGCTGGCTGACGGCGGTCGCCGTCATGCCGAGTTCAAGGGCGGCCAGGGCAAAACTGCCTTTCCTGGCGGCCGCCTCGAAGGCGCGGAGAGTGGTGAGCGGAGGCAACATCATGAGAAACAAGGGTAAGTAAAACTTGGTCTGAGCGCAAGAAGAACCCATCTTGTCACCCGGGCATTCGTACCGCAATTTCCCTCCGACATTACATTGCTCAGAGGATTTCATGCCCCTAACGCCTGTTGCCGAACCCGAAGACGCCGCCGCGCGCCGCGCCATTTCGCCTGTCGTCGTTTACCCGAACGGCACACTTGAGACTCCCGACCTTGCGCTTTTGGAAAAAGCACGCGGGAGCATGGAAAAGATCGATGAGGTTATCGTGCCGCCGCGTGACGGCCGAACCTTCAACGTTCCGAAGGGCCATTTTTTCCGCATCGTCAGTATCGAAGGCCCGCAGGTGGGGGATTTGAACCTCTGGAATGCGCATGATCTGAATGAACGGTTTTTCAGCGGCAAGACCCGCGCGCTGCATGCCACCCATGTTTCTGTCGGCAACCGGTTGTGGAGCAACCTGCCATCCCTTCGGCCGATGGCGACCATCACCCATGACACGCTGTCATGGTATGGCTGGGACGAGGACGGCGGCGGTGTGCATGACGTGATCGGCACGCGCTGCGATCCCTACACGAACAAGCTGCTCAGCGGCGGCGATTATCATCACTGTTGCCACTCCAACCTCACGAACGCGCTTGCTTCCGCCAAAGGCCTTTCGTTCCGGCAAGCGGAGCCGCATGTTCATGATGTGTTGAACGTCTTCATGTGCACGGGGTTCACCCGCGACACCCACCAGTATTTCATGAAGGCAAGTCCGGTGCGTCCGGGCGATTATCTCGAGTTCTTTGCGGAAATTGATCTCATCGGCGCGCTGTCCGCCTGCCCGGGAGGCGATTGCGGCGCCACGCATTCCAGCGATACGGCGGCCTGTTATCCGCTGCAGGTAGAGATTTACCGGCCGGATCCGACGATGCTTGAAGGCTGGCCATGGCCGGAGAGGAATGCCTATCGCCCTCCGGCGTCACTGCAAACAATATTGCCGCCGTGTGCGTTCCCGAACGGGCCAGAGGATGATGCCGCGTGCAGCCAGGGCGCTTCTGCGCCTTAAAGCTAGCGCGATCGAGAACCTGATCGCGCCAGCCGAGGGATCGGGTCTGTGACAACGGCGTGCGGAGGCCGCGACAAACGCGCGGGTGTCTTGGCGCCCGTCAGGAGGCGAGCGCCGCCTTTATCTTCTCTGCGTGAGCCTTCAGCACGTCACTATCGGCCATCACGCCCGAGTGCGGCTTCAGCGGCTCGCCTTCCTTGCGCGGAATGACGTGGAAATGCAGGTGGAACACGGTCTGGCCAGCCGCCGGTTCGTTGAACTGGGCGATGAAAACGCCGTCCGCATCGAAGGCTTCCTTTGCCGCGACTGCGAGTTTTTGCACCACCGGAATGGTTTTCGCCAGCACTTCGGGATCGGCGTCGAGCAGGTTGCGGGAGCCGGTCTTGGGAACGACGAGCAGATGGCCCGGGGCCTGCGGCATCACATCCATGAAGGCCAGGGTATGCTCGTCCTCGTAAAGCTTATGGCTCGGAATTTCGCCGCGCAGGATTTTTGCGAAGATATTGTTGTCGTCATAGGCGCTGGCCGTCATTCTGCTCTCTCCGTATGTCGGACTATGCGTCCGGTTCCTGTCTTTCGCCCTTGCGGAAAGGCGTGTGTTCATCAAGGTAATCGCCGATATGCTCGACCTCTTCGCGCTCCCGCTGAAGATAATCGGCAATGGCGCGGCGCAGGCCCGGGTGGACGATGAAATGCGCCGAATGGGTGGTGACCGGCACGTAGCCGCGCGCCAGCTTGTGTTCGCCCTGCGCACCGGCTTCTACTCGTTTCAAACCCTTGGACAGCGCGAAATCGATCGCCTGATGGTAGCAGACCTCGAAATGCAGAAAAGGATGATCCTCGATGCAGCCCCAGTGCCGGCCGTAAAGCGCGTCCGAGCCGATAAAGTTGATCGCACCGGCAATATAGCGCCCCTCGCGTTTCGCCATGACCAGCAGCACGTCATCGGCCATTCGCTCGCCGATCAGCGAATAAAATTCCCGGGTCAGATAGGGCCGGCCCCATTTACGGCTGCCGGTATCCATGTAGAAGGCGAAAAACTGGTCCCAGATGTCCTCCGTCAGGTCGGAACCCGTCAGCCAGTCGATCTCGATGCCGTGTTCCAGCGCTGATCGGCGCTCCTTCTTGAGCCCCTTGCGCTTGCGTGATGACAGCGCATCGAGGAAATCGTTGTGATCGCGATAACCGTCATTGATGAAATGGAATTGCTGGTCCGTACGATGCAGGAAATCGCCTGGCAGAAGAGCGGATAGGTCATCCTCTTCCAGAAACGTGACGTGAGCCGAGGAAACGCCGATCTTCTCGGTCACTTGTGCGAGACCGGAAGCAAGCAGCGGCTTGAATCGTCCGACATCTTCGCCGTTGGCAACCAGCAGCCGCGGGCCCGTCGCCGGGGTAAAGGGCACCGAGCATTGCAATTTCGGATAATAATGCCCGCCAGCCCGCTCGAAGGCATCTGCCCAGCCGTGATCGAAGACGTATTCGCCCTTGCTGTGGTTTTTCAGGTAGGCAGGAACGGCGCCAATAAGGGTGCCTGCAGCGTTTTCCAGCAGCAGGTGGTGCCCCAGCCAGCCAGTCTTGGCGGTGGCCGAGCCGGAGTCTTCCATGGAAGACAGGAATTCATGCGATATGAACGGGTTGTAAGATTTTCCTGATGCATCGCGCGATGTTCCGGAAAGCCGTTTCCAGCTCTCCGGATCGATGTCCGCGAAGGACTGCGCAATGCTGATGGAATAATCTTCTGTCATGCCGTGGTGGACGGGTTCTCTCTCGGGTCGAAACCTTCGAATGTCATCTGGTCCGCATATTTATAGGTCGTCTCGCGCGCATTTTCATCCCTGACCGTCCAGGTAATCACCGGAAGCCCGAGTTTTCTTTGCGCTTCAATGAAGCTGTTGGGCAGGTGACCCCAATGATAGGAGATGAAATCGAGCCCCAGCTGCATGGCGTCGTCATGTCTGAAGAAGTCCTCCGGCCTATCGCCTTCGGCCGTCAGCCCGAGCGGCCAGGGCGAGCCGGCAGCCTTCAGGTCCTTCAGCAGATGGTGGTCGAAGCTCATCAGCGCCACGTGGCCGTTATAGCCCTCGAGGTCTTCCAGCACCGCTTCGGCAAAGCCGTCATCGACGCCTTCGCCCTCGCGGCCCTTCAGCTCAATAACCAGCGGCACCTTGCCGGCCACGAGAGCCAGAAGCTGCTTGAGGCTCGGAACGCGATCCTTGGTTTGGCCGATGGAAAGCATTGCCAGTTCCGCCGAGGTGCGTTCACGCACATCGCCCTTGATGCCGGTCAGCCTTTCCAGATCGTGATCATGGAAAACCACCGGCACACTGTCTGCCGCTAGCTGAACGTCGCATTCGATCGCAAAACCGGCCTCGACGGCGCGGGAAAAGGCGGAGAGCGTGTTTTCCCAGACCGCCTTGTTGAGATCATGATAACCGCGATGGGCGACGGGCTGGGCCGTCAGCCAGGAAAGTTTCAGTGTCATACGTCGATTTCCACGATGGCGTCGATTTCGACCGATGCATTGAAGGGCAGGGCGGCCATGCCGACGGCGGCGCGGGCATGTTTGCCGGCTTCGCCCAGAACATTGGCGATGAGGTTCGATGCACCGTTGATGACGAGATGTTGCTCAACGAACTCGGGAACGGAAGCCACAAAGCCGTTCAGCTTGATGACACGGCGGACTTTCGACAGATCGCCATTCAAGGCGGCCTTGACCTGTGCGAGAATGTTCACGGCGCAAAGTTCGGCTGCGCGCTGGGCGCCTGCCACGTCGACATCGCGGCCAACGAGGCCCGTCACCGCAATCTTGCCCGATTCCATCGGCAGTTGACCCGATACATAAAGCAGATTGCCGCTGATGGTGAACGGAACGTAGTTTGCGGCTGGTGCTGCCGCAACAGGAAGCGTAAAGCCTAGTTCCTTGAGGCGGCCTTCGATGACGTCCGACATTTTCGTCTCCGGTTTTGTTGTAAATCCTTCAAGAATCCGGCATTCAGAAGATGTTGATCCAAAAGCCGGGCGGTTGCTTGTACAATATGAGCGGCGAGTCCAACAGGAGATATTGCATGTTTGTCAGGACGCTTGGTTTCGTTGCCGCAACAGGGCTTATGACCGGCCTGTCGAACGCCGCCAGCGCCTTGCCCGTAGCGGTTCCCGATCTCATTGCACATCGCGCCGTCTACGACCTCGAACTCAAGGATGCGTCCGATCGCTCCGGCATCGAAGGCATGACTGGTCGCATGGTCTATGAGTTCACCGGCTCCGCCTGCCAGGGTTACAAGACGGATTTCCGTTTCGTAACGCAGATCAACACGGGCGATGCCGTGCGGATGACGGATCAGCAGACCACGACGTTCGAAGACATTGCCGCCAAGAAATTCACCTTCGAGACCAAGTCCTACACCGATGACAAGCTGGACAAGGAAGTGCAGGGGGCGGCAACCGACAGCAGCGATGGCGTGAAGGTCGACCTGACCCGTCCGGATGCCCGCCAGGTCAGTCTGGTCGCAAGTGAATTCCCGACACAACACATGTTTCAGGTCATCGAGCACGCGAAGCAGGGAAAGCGCATTTTCGAATCCCGTATTTTCGACGGGTCGGATGATGGTGATGAAAGCCTGATCACCTCGACGCTGGTCGGCAAGGCGCAGACACCGAAGGACGGGGACGCGGATGCCGGCAAGGCGGGCGATTTCGCCAAGGCCGCCTTCTGGCCGGTGACCATCGCCTATTACAACGACAAGACCGGCACCGACGCTTTGCCGATCTACCGCATGTCGTTCAAGCTTTATGAAAACGGAATCACCCGCGATCTCACCATGGATTACGGTGATTTCGTTCTGACGGGAAAGCTTGCGAAGCTTGATATTCTCAAGCCCGAAACCTGCGAAAACAAGCCCGTGCGCTGAAACGGGGCCATTTGCGCGGTTTTTTCGCATAATCGCTTGCATTTTTAAGCGGGCGACTGTATGCGGCTCACCATTCCACACGCGAAGCTTGGGATGTTCCGGGAGAAATCCGGTCCGTTCCGCCCGGTGGTGTCGATGAAAATCGGCGCTGTTCGCTTCGCGGGGGTTAAACCGGAAAAGGAGTAACAAGGCATGGCATTGCCCGATTTTTCTATGCGCCAGCTTCTGGAAGCTGGTGTTCACTTCGGCCACCAGACGCACCGCTGGAACCCGAAGATGAAGCCGTACATCTTCGGCGACCGTAACAACATCCACATCATCGACCTGGCTCAGACCGTTCCGATGCTGTCGCGCGCCCTTCAGGTCGTGTCCGACACCGTTGCCCGTGGCGGCCGCGTTCTGTTCGTTGGCACCAAGCGCCAGGCGTCCGAAATCATCGCCGACAGCGCAAAGCGTTCGGCCCAGTACTACGTCAACTCCCGCTGGCTCGGCGGCATGATGACCAACTGGAAGACCATCTCGAACTCGATCCAGCGCCTGCGCAAGGTTGACGAGATCCTGAACTCGGAAGGCTCCGGCTACTCCAAGAAGGAACGTCTGAACCTTGAGCGCGAACGCGAAAAGCTTGAAAAGGCTCTCGGCGGTATCCGCGATATGGGCGGCGTTCCGGACCTGATGTTCATCATCGACACCAACAAGGAAAAGATCGCGATCGAAGAAGCCAAGCGTCTTGGCATTCCGGTCGTTGCGATCATCGACAGCAACTGCGATCCGGATCACATCGACTACCCGATCTCGGGTAACGACGACGCGTCGCGCGCCATCTCGCTTTACTGCGACCTGATCGCACGCGCTGCCATCGACGGTATTGCCCGTCAGCAGGGCGCTTCCGGCCGCGACATCGGCGCTTCTGAAGAAGCTCCGATCGAGCCCGCGCTCGAAGACGAGGCTGGCGCCTGATATAGGCCCTGTCTGGCGGCGATCCCGTATCGCCGTCTCCTCGACCAGGATATGACAAGGCCGTCAAAGACCTTCAATGGGTTGACGGCCTTGTTCGTTTCTAACCGCTCCGCCACGGTTTCTGGAAACCATAGGCGTCCGAGGTGGTTGGAACGGCAGGCAGTCTTCATAACGCTGTCACACTAGAGCGGCACCCATCATTTCGATGTTTGGCGACGCCGCAGCACTTGGGAATGCGCATGCCCCTTGTCGGAACCTCAGGGTTTCAAAGGGTGTGCGGCCGGGTACAGTCATCACCCAGAACTTCGGCACGGCAAATTCCGCCGGCTGACCGATCGAACCGATAAGAGGCACACAATGACCGAAATCACAGCCGCAATGGTGAAGGAACTGCGCGAAAAGTCTGGCGCAGGCATGATGGACTGCAAGAAGGCTCTTGCTGAAACCAATGGCGACATGGAAGCGGCGATCGACTGGCTGCGCGCCAAGGGCATCGCGAAGGCCGACAAGAAGTCCGGCCGCACGGCTGCCGAAGGTCTGGTCGGCGTTGCCACCATGGGTCACAAGGCTGTCGTTGTCGAGCTGAACTCGGAAACCGACTTCGTTGCCCGTAACGACGCTTTCCAGGACCTCATCCGCGGCATCGCTCAGGTTGCTCTCTCCACCGATGGCACCGTTGACGCTGTTTCCGCTGCCACCTATCCGGCAACCGGCAAGTCCGTTTCCGACAGCATCAAGGACGCGATCGCAACGATCGGCGAGAACATGACGCTGCGTCGTTCCGCTGCGCTGGAAGTGCCGCACGGCGTTGTCGCGACCTACATCCACAACGCTGCCGGCGACGGCATCGGCAAGCTCGGCGTTCTCGTTGCCCTGAAGTCGGAAGGCGACAAGGCAGTTCTCAACTCTATCGGCCGCCAGGTTGCCATGCACATCGCTGCAACCAACCCGCTCGCCATCCGTGCTGAAGAAGTCGACGCTGCCGTTGCTGAGCGCGAGCGCAACGTCTTCATCGAACAGGCCCGCGAATCCGGCAAGCCGGAAGCCATCATCGAAAAGATGGTTGATGGCCGCATGCGCAAGTTCTTCGAAGAAGTCGCTCTTCTGTCGCAGGCTTTCGTCATCAACCCAGACCTGACCGTCGGCGCTGCCGTCAAGGAAGCCGAGAAGGAAGCTGGCGCTTCCATCGAAGTTACCGGCATGGTTCGCCTGCTGCTCGGCGAAGGCGTCGAAAAGGAAGAAAGCGATTTCGCAGCTGAAGTCGCAGCCGTCGCCAAGGGCTGATTATATTTACCCAATCTTGGGAAAACCGGAGGGCATCGCGTGACAACGCGGTGCCCTTCGTGTATCCGCGTTTCGGTTACATTTCCGAGGAGTCATGATGTCTTCCAAGCCGATCTACAAACGCGTTCTTCTCAAGGCTTCCGGCGAAGCCCTCATGGGTGATCAGGGTTTCGGTATCGATGTGGCGGTGGCCGACCGCATTGCCTCCGATATCGCCGAGGCAAGGGCGATGGGCGTTGAAGTCGGCGTTGTCGTCGGCGGCGGCAATATCTTTCGCGGCGTGGCCGTGGCATCCAAGGGCGGCGACCGCGTCACCGGCGACCATATGGGCATGCTGGCAACCGTCATCAACGCGCTGGCCCTTGCCACCTCGCTCCGCAAGCTCAGCATCGACACTGTCGTTCTTTCGGCAATCGCCATGCCCGAGATCTGTGAGAGCTTCTCTCAGCGTGCCGCCCTTCATCATCTGGCCCAGGGCCGCGTGGTGATTTTCGCCGGCGGTACGGGCAACCCGTTCTTCACCACCGATTCCGCTGCTGCACTGCGCGCCGCCGAAATGGGCGCAGAGGCGATCTTCAAGGGAACCCAGGTGGACGGCATCTATTCCGCTGACCCAAAGAAGGACCCGACGGCAACCCGCTTTGACGAGCTGACCCATAGCGAAGTGCTCGGCAAGGGGCTCGCGGTCATGGATATCGCCGCTGTCGCCCTTGCCCGCGAAAACCACATCCCGATCATTGTTTTCTCGATCCATGAGAAGGGCGGTTTTGCACAGATATTGACCGGCGGCGGCCGCAAGACCATCGTACACGACAAATAATCCAAAACGATGCCGCCCCTGGGGCGAATACGGCCGCTGGCCGACAAGATGGAGTATCAAGATGAGTGGTGTTGACCTCAACGATATCAAGCGCCGTATGGATGGCGCCATCAATGCGTTTAAGAGCGATATCGCGTCGCTGCGCACCGGCCGCGCGTCGGCCAACATTCTGGACCCAGTGACCGTCGACGCCTACGGTTCGCGTGTGCCGCTCAACCAGGTGGCCAACATCACCGTTCCCGAGCCGCGCATTCTCGGCGTCAACATCTGGGACAAGTCGATGGTCAACGCTGTCGACCGCGCCATCCGCGAATCCAACCTCGGCCTCAACCCGATCGTTGACGGCCAGAACCTCAGAATTCCGCTGCCTGAACTCAATGAAGAGCGCCGCAAGTCGCTCGTCAAGGTCGCCCATGACTATGCTGAAAAATCCAAGGTGGCGATTCGCCATGTCCGTCGTGATGGCATGGACGGTCTGAAAAAAGCCGAAAAGGATGGCGACATCGGTCAGGACGAAAGCCGTGGCCAGTCGGAAAAGGTGCAGAAAATGACCGACGACACGATTTCGGAAATTGACCGCTTGCTTGCCGAGAAGGAAAAGGAAATCATGCAGGTCTGATATCGCCTGCGATAGACCTGTCTTTTCCGTTTAATTCCGCGCTGCCCTGTTACTGGATCGATATGCCGACGACGACACGTTCCTCCATACCCGAGCACGTCGCCATCATCATGGATGGCAACGGCCGCTGGGCAAAGCAGCGCGGCCTCCCGCGCGTGATGGGGCATCGCCGCGGTGTGGAGGCCGTGCGCGAGACCGTGCGCGCGGCCGGTGACTGCGGCATACGCTATCTCACCCTCTTCGCCTTCTCGTCGGAAAACTGGCGCAGGCCCGAATCCGAGGTAAGCGACCTGATGGGGCTTTTGAAGGCTTTCATCCGCCGCGACCTTGCCGAACTGCACCGCGAGAACGTCCGCGTGCGGATCATCGGTGACCGGCAGGGGCTGAAGAACGATATTCGCTCGCTTCTGGAAGAGGCTGAGCAGATGACGGCCGACAACACCAAGCTGACGCTGGTGATCGCCTTCAATTACGGCAGCCGTGACGAGATCGCTCGCGCGACGGCGTCAATCGCCCTTGATGTTGCCGCAGGCAGGCTAGACGCCGCTTCCATCACCCCCGAGATGATTTCGGCCCGGCTCGACACCTCGGGCATTCCTGATCCTGACCTGATCATCCGCACCAGCGGCGAGGAACGCCTGTCGAACTTCCTGCTCTGGCAGGCGGCCTATTCCGAGTTCCTGTTCATTCCGGAATATTGGCCGGACTTCGACCGGCAGCTCTTCTTCTCCGCAATCGAGCAATATGCAACGCGTGACCGCCGCTTCGGTGCACTCACCGAGCAGGTTGCCGTGGCAGGCGCCTGATGAGCCGAGAACTCAGACTGCGGATTGTTTCCGCGATCGTCATGGCCGCGGTCATTCTGGCCGCAACCTGGTATGGCGGCATTCTGTTCCGCATCGTTGCGGGCCTTCTGGCGATTCTCATCTATTATGAGTGGTCGACGATTACCCGGATGTCGGAAAGCAATCCGACCGGCAACGCCTGGGGTTGGTTTTCCGTCGCCGTCATTGCCGGCAACACGATTTTCGGCGAATCCTCGCTCGACCTGCCGCTTTTGTCAGGCTTCACGCTGACAGCGGCGCTGTTTCCGGTATTGCGCGGCAAAAACTGGTGGCTGGTGGGCGGCATTTTTTATGCGGGTCTGAGCGGTATATCACTGGCGGCCATCCGCGGTGACGAACTGACGGGCTTTGTATCCATCCTGTTCATTTTCGCCGTTGTCTGGTCAACGGATATTCTTGCCTATTTCGTCGGTCGCGCCATCGGCGGGCCGAAGCTGGCGCCTTCTATTTCGCCCGGAAAGACGTGGTCCGGCGCGATTGGCGGGGCGGCGGCGGCCGTGATCGGCGGCGCGGCAGTCTCCATGGCCTATCACGGACGCATCAGCTTTCTGGTGCTGGGGCTTGCGCTCCTTCTTTCCGTGTTCAGCCAGATCGGCGATCTCTTCGAATCCTTCGTGAAACGGCGTTTCCAGGTCAAGGATTCAAGCCATCTCATTCCTGGCCATGGTGGCTTCATGGACCGTGTTGACGGTCTTGTTTTCGCCTGCTTTACGGTATTCCTCATAGCTTTCGTGCACGCGGCGGCAACCGGCGATGTGCCCGGGTCGGGCGGCGGTCTGCTGCCGGGTTTCTAAGCGGCACGAAAGGTCACGACATGAAGGGCAGATTGTCATGAACACAGTAATGGCGGCGACCGGCTTTTTGACCGGCTATATCGTGCCCTTCATCCTGGTGCTTTCCCTTCTCGTTTTTGTTCACGAGATGGGGCATTATCTCGTCGGTCGCTGGTGCGGCATCCGTTCCACGGCATTCTCCGTCGGCTTCGGCCCCGAGCTGCTCGGTTTCACCGACAAGCGCGGGACGAGATGGAAGATCTCAGCCATACCACTGGGCGGCTACGTGAAATTCTTCGGCGATGAAGACGCGGCGAGCAAGCCGGACAGCTCGGGCCTGTCCCATATGACGCTGGAGGAGAGGGCGCAGACGCTTTCCGGTGCAAAACTGTGGAAAAGGGCGGCGACCGTCGCTGCGGGCCCGATCGCAAACTTCATCCTCGCGATTGTCATCTTCGCAGTACTCTTCGGCATTTACGGCCGGATGATCGCCGATCCCGTTGTTGCAGAGGTGCGTGAAAACAGTGCCGCCGCCGCTGCGGGCGTGCGCCCCGGCGACCGTCTGGTGGCGATTGACGGCGAAAAAGTGGTGACCTTCGAAGATGTCCGCCGTTATGTCGGCATCCGGCCCGGCACGCCTATCACGGTCACCGTCGAGCGGGGAGGCGAGGAGCTCAAGCTGCCGATGGTGCCGACCCGTACCGAAACTACCGACCAGTTCGGCAACAAGCTGGAAATGGGTATCATCGGCATTGTCACCGACCAGACCAGCGGTAATTTCCGTCACATAGAATATTCACCGTCGCAGGCGCTTCTGGAAGGTGTGCGCGAGACAGGCCACGTCATCACCGGCACATTCAATTATATCGGCAATCTCGTTACCGGCCGCATGAATGCCGATCAGCTCGGCGGCCCGGTCCGCGTCGCGCAGGCTTCTGGCCAGATGGCGACGCTTGGCATTTCCGCCGTGATTCAACTTGCAGCCGTTTTGTCGGTATCGATCGGGCTCCTCAATCTGATGCCCGTCCCGGTTCTGGACGGCGGACATCTCGTGTTCTACGCCATCGAGGCCATCCGCGGCAGGCCGCTGGGAGCGGGCGCGCAGGAGGTTGCGTTCCGCATCGGCATGGCGATGATTTTGGGTCTTATGGTTTTTGCAACATGGAATGATATCAGCAGCTTGATTGGCTGAGGATTGTGTTTTAACGGTTTTGTTAGTCGGTTGTTTACCTTGTTTTTATGCCAAAGTGGCGAATGAGCCACTCTGGAGCACGAAGTAAACAGAATTTAACGTTCGCGCTTGCTTGTAGGGGAAAAGCAGGTAAAACGACGCACATGGCCGGAGTCGGGTTCCGCCCGCTGAGGGACAACGTAAAAAGGTAAGAATTGAAATGAAGGCTGGTTCAAGATTTTTGAACGCTGTGTCGGCGGTTGCTCTGTCTGCCGGTGTTTCTTCGGTTGCGGGCCTTGGTGTGCTTGCCTCTGCTGGCGTTGCACAGGCAGCCGTCATCAGCAGAATCGACGTTCGCGGCGCCGAAAGATCGGGTGCGGATTCGGTTCGTTCCAACATCACCATTGCGCCCGGCAAGAACTTTTCCAATTCGGACATCGATGAATCGGTGAAGCGTCTTTACGCCACCGGTTACTTCTCGAATGTTTCCATGCGCGTTTCGGGCAGCACGCTTGTCGTGACCGTCAGCGAGAACCAGCTCGTTAACCAGGTGGTCTTCAACGGCAACCGCAAGATCAAGGACGACAAGCTCGCCGGCATCGTGCAGACGCAGTCGCTCGGCCCGTTCAATCAGGCCATCGTGACGGCGGATATTGCCCGCATCAAGGAAGCCTATGCCGCTATCGGCCGCAGCGATGTCGAAGTCACCACCCAGACGGTTTCCGTCGGTCAGGGTCGCGTGAACATCGCTTTCGTCATCAATGAAGGTGAGCGTACCAAGATCGGCCGCATCGACTTCGTGGGCAACAATGCCTACAGCGATGGTCGTCTGGCTGCTGTCATCAATACCAAGAAGTCCAACATGCTGTCATTCCTGACGCGTAAGGACGTTTACAACGAGGACAAGCTGCGCGCCGACGAAGAGGCGCTGCGCCAGTTCTATTACAACCGCGGTTACGCCGACTTCCGGGTCGTTGGTTCCGAGGCTGTGCTTGATGAGTCCAAAAACGAATACAACATCACCATCACGGTCGATGAAGGTCAGCGTTACAACTTCGGCAACGTCGCGGTCGAATCGACCGTTCCGGGTGTTGAGGGTTCGGAGCTTCAGGGCCTCGTTGAGACCCGCCAGGGCGCAAGCTACAGCGCCAAGGAAGTTCAGCAGAGCATGGAGGCGATTTCCAAGCGCGTCGCCGGTGAAGGTTATCCTTTCGCCCGTGTAACGCCGCGCGGCGACCGCGACATGTCCGGCAACACCATTGGCGTGACCTACATCGTTGATCAGGGCGAGCGCGCTTACGTCGAGCGTATCGAAATCCGTGGCAACACCCGCACGCGTGACTATGTCATTCGTCGCGAATTCGATATTTCCGAAGGCGATGCGTTCAACCAGACGGTTATCACCGCTGCCAAGCGTCGTCTGGAAGCGCTGGGTTACTTCTCGAAGGTCAATATCTCGACCGCCGGCGGCAGCGCGCCTGACCGCGTCGTGATCGTGGTTGACGTTGAAGATCAGTCGACCGGTTCATTCGGTATCGGCGCCGGTTATTCGCAGAACGACGGTGTTCTGCTCGAAGCCTCCATCGAAGAAAAGAACTTCCTCGGCCGCGGTCAGTATATCCGTCTCGCTGCCGGTGCGGGTGAAGACGATGCGCGTAGCTACACGCTCTCCTTTACCGAGCCTTATTTCCTCGGCTACCGCCTTGCTGCAGGTTTCGACCTGTTCAAGAGCCAGAGCCGCAGCGAAGATTATTACGACTACGACGAGCAGGGCTTCTCGCTGCGCGTGACCGCGCCTATCACCGAGGATCTCTCGACGACGTTCAAGTATACCTACAAGCAGATCAACTACGACGGTGAGGGTGACTGGACTAACCTCAACAATCTCGCCGAACCTTATCAGGATTTGATCCGCGGTGGCGATTGGACGCAGTCCATCATCTCCAACACGCTGAACTACAATACGCTCGACGACCGCAACATGCCGCGTGAAGGCTGGCAGGCTGCTTTGACAAACGAATTTGCCGGTCTGGGTGGCGATTCCGAATATTACAAGATCTATGCCAAGGCGCGTTTCTACTACACCTTGTCGGATGAGTACGACGTCATCGGCTCGCTCACCGGTCAGGCCGGTCACGTGATGCCGACGGGCGACAATCTGCTGGTATTCGATCAGTTCAAGTTCGGCGGACGTCAGGTTCGCGGCTTTAAGAACGATGGTATCGGTCCGCGCATCGGTTCCGACTCCATCGGCGGCACGACCTATTTTGCCGCGTCTGCTGAAGTCACGGCTCCGATGCCTGGCGTTCCCGAGGATTTCGGTCTGCGTCTTGCTGGTTTCGTCGATGCTGGCACGATGTATGGTAACAAGGTTTCCACGTCTCAGACCGTCAAGGATGACAATTCCATCCGCGCATCCGCCGGTATTGGCGTGATGTGGGCGTCGCCCTTCGGTCCGATCCGTGTAGACTACGCGGTTCCGATCGCCAAGGAAGACTACGACGAGGAACAGCGTTTCCGGTTTGGCATGTCCAACACTTTCTGATATCGGCAGTCCAGAACTGCAACTTTGAACGTTCTGGAGTTTCCGGCTAATGGAATACAACGCGTTTTTTCCGCCCCACGAGGGACTGCGATTGAAAGACATCGCAGACCGCTTTGGGGCGGAACTGTCTGATGAGGCGGCGGGAGAGCGGATTGTCAGGTCCGTTTCTCCGGTCTATCGGGCAAAACCCGATCAGCTCTGCTATATCCTTTCGCGCAAGAACCGCGATGAGCTGCAGACCTGCGAAGCCGCCGCGGTCATTTGTGACGCTGCTCTTGTGGACATGCTTCCGTCCGACATCCCCGCGCTGATATCGAAAAATCCACACACGCTGTTTGCCCAGGTTGGTGCCTTGCTGCACCCCTCGGCGATGCGTCCCGGTCCGATCGCGCGGATGGAAAGCGAAATTTCTCATGCTGCGCATGTCGATCCTTCCGCGAAGCTGGAAGCGGGCGTCATTGTCGAGGCGCTCGCAGTGATCGGCGCCGGCGCCCATATCGGTGCTGGTACGCGGATCGGGCCCGGTGTCATCATCGGGCAGGATGTACAGATCGGACGCGATTGCACCATTGCAGGCGGCGCAAGCGTTCTTGCCGCGCTCATCGGTAATAATGTGATTATCCACAATGGTGCGCGCATCGGGCAAGACGGTTTCGGTTATGCCCCCGGTCCACGCGGCATGCTGAAGATCGTCCAGATTGGCCGTGTCATCATCCAGGACAATGTCGAGATCGGCGCGAACACCACGATCGATCGCGGCACCATGGATGACACGGTGATCGGCGAAGGCACCAAGATCGATAATCAGGTCCAGATTGGCCACAACGTTCGCATCGGCCGCCATTGCGGCATCGTCAGCAAGGTCGGCATTGCGGGCAGCACCCGTATCGGCGACGGTGTGATGATTGGTGGTGCGGCAGGCATCAATGGCCATATCAACATTGGCGACGGCGTGCAGATCGCTGCCATGAGCGGTGTTGTGGCGGACGTGCCGGCAGGCGCCCGTTATGGCGGAACGCCTGCGCGACCGATGAAATATTTCCTGCGCGACATGGCCGAAATTCTGGCACGCGCTGAAGGGCGTGATAAAAAAACAGGAGAGAAAAACAATGACTGAAGAAACGAAGACGACGCTCGGCGCGGCTGACATTCTGGAAGTCATGAAGCTTCTGCCGCATCGTTACCCATTCTTGCTGATCGACAAGATCATCGATATTGACGGTAACAATTCGGCGACCGGCATCAAGAACGTGACGGTCAACGAACCGCATTTCACCGGCCACTTCCCGGACCGGCCGATCATGCCGGGTGTTCTGATCGTCGAAGCCATGGCCCAGACGGCAGGTGCAATATGCGCCCGCAGTCAAGGTGAGCGCGGCCATCTGGTCTACTTCATGACAATCGACAACGCCCGTTTCCGCAAACCCGTGATCCCCGGCGATCGTCTGGAAATCCACGTCGTCAAGCAGCGCCAGCGCGGCAATGTCTTCAAATTTCATTGCGAGGCGAAGGTGGATGGTGCGCTGGTGGCGGAGGCTGATGTCGGCGCCATGATGATCCCCGAGGACCAGCAATGAGCACGATTGCCGCCTCGGCCAGAATTCACCCCACCGCCGTGATCGAAGATGGCGCGGTGATCGGTGAAAACGTCGTCATCGGTGCGCTGAGCTACGTCGGCGCGAAAGTCACGCTGCATGATGATGTCCGGCTGCACAATCATGCCGTTGTATCCGGCCTGACGGTCATCGGCCGTGGATCGGTCGTCCACCCCATGGCGGTCATCGGCGGCACGCCGCAGGCGGTTCGCCACGACGGTTCTGAAACCACGCTCGAAATTGGCGAGCGCTGCATCATGCGCGAAGGCGTCACCATGAACGCCGGCAGCTCTGATGGCAGCGGCAAGACGATCGTCGGTAACGACAATCTGTTCCTTGCCAACTCACATGTGGCGCATGATTGCCGCCTTGGCGACCACATCATCCTGTCCAACAATGTGATGCTGGCCGGCCATGTGACGATCGAGGACCGCGCCATTCTCGGCGGCGGCTGCGCTGTTCACCAGTTCACCCGAATTGGCCGTCAGGCCTTCATCGGCGGACTGTCCGCGGTCAATTACGATGTCATTCCCTATGGCATGCTGAATGGCAATCCCGGCATTCTCGGCGGCCTTAATGTCGTTGGCATGACGCGTGCCGGCATTGAGCGCGCAGACATCCACAAGGTCCGGCGCGTCTTCAAGCAGATCTTCGAGGCGGAAGGCACTATCCGCGGCAATGCGGCAGCGATCGACCGCAACGAATATCTGGATTGCCCGCAGGCGCTAGAAATCATCGATTTCATTGGAGTGGACAGCGACCGCGCGATCTCTTCGCCCAACCGGGGCAAGTGAGCCGTGACAGGCTGCGGGCGTCTCGCCATTGTGGCCGGCAGCGGCCAGTTGCCGCTTTACGTGGCGAACGCCGCCCGTGAGATGGGAGAGGATCCTTTCATCGTGCGGCTGCGCGATGATTCCCGCTTCGACTGGAGCGGTTTCGACAACGCCGTCATCTCGGTTGGTGACGTCGCCGGGCTTGGCCGGCTGCTGCGTGACAATCGGGTGGATCGTGTCGTGCTTTCCGGGGCCGTGGCGCGGCGGCCGGAATGGCGTGAAATCCGCCCCACCGTCGCCATCCTGCTAAAACTGCCATCCATCGTCAAAACGCTGTTGTCGGGCGGCGATGACGCCGTTCTGCAGATGGTCATAAAGATCATCGGCACGCTCGGTGCGAAAGTCATCGGCGCGCATGAGATCGCTCCAGGCCTCTTGGCCACGACTGGCGCTTTCGGCACGCAAAAACCGGCCGAAGATGATTTGAAGGACATACGCAAGGCAGCTGAGGCGGCGCTTGCGCTCGGCAAACTTGATGTCGGGCAGGGTGCGGTCTCCGTCGGCGGCCGCATCGTGGCGCTCGAGGGCGTTGAAGGCACGGACGCAATGTTACTGCGCGTCGCGGCATTGCGCGCGGAGGGACGCATCTCGCCCCGCCGCCGGGGCGTGCTGGTCAAGCTCTGCAAACCGCAGCAGGATATACGCGCCGATCTGCCGACAATCGGGATCGAAACTGTCGAAAATGCCCAAAAGGCCGGGCTTGCGGGCATTGCCGTCGAAGCCGGACGCGCACTGGTGCTCGATCGTGACGCGATGTTGAAAGCTGCCGATCAGGCGGGCATATTCGTCTGTGGCATCGATACGTCACTTCACGGAGACATGATGGAATGACGGAGAGATTGAAGGTGGCGGTCATCGCCGGCGAAGTGTCGGGCGATCTTCTCGGCGCGGATCTGATCCGGGCCCTCAAGGCCCGATATCCCGGTTCGATCGAACTTGTCGGCGTCGGCGGCGAGGCGCTCGAGGGACAGGGGCTCACTTCTCTTTTTGATTATTCCGAACTCTCGATCATGGGGTTCACGCAGGTCCTCAAGAAACTGCCCAAACTGATCGGCCTGATCAACCGGGCGGCTGAGGCGGTGATACGGGAAAAACCGGATGTCCTTTTGATCATCGACAGCCCGGATTTCACCCATCGAGTGGCAAAAAAAGTCCGCAAGGAACTGCCGCATCTGCCGGTCGTCAATTATGTTTGCCCGAGCGTCTGGGCCTGGAAAGAACATCGCGCCACGGCGATGTTATCCTATGTGGACCATGTCCTGGCTCTCCTGCCATTTGAGCCGGAGGCGATGCGCCGTCTCGGAGGCCCGCCGACCACATTCGTCGGCCATCGCCTCAGCGTCGATCCGGACGTCCTCGCGGTGCGTCGGAAGCGGGCAGAACGGCCACTTCCAGCGGAGGGGCGGCTGAAGACGATTCTTCTTCTGCCCGGGTCGCGTTCCACCGAGACCACCAGGCTGATGGAGCCGTTCCAGCACGCGGCGAAGGCTTTTGTGGAACGGAATGGTCCGACGCGGTTTCTGCTGCCCACCGTTCCACGTCAGGAACATCGCATCCGCGAACTGGCGGCGTCTTGGCCGCAGGAAATCAGACCCGAAATCGGCATCGATCCTGCTTTCAAGTGGAACTCCTTTGCGGAAGCCGATGCGGCTATCGCAGCGTCAGGCACGGTCATTCTTGAGTTGGCTCTTGCCGGCGTGCCGACCATATCTGTCTACAAGACCGACTGGATTTTCACCATGCTGAGCAAGCGGGTGAAGACCTGGACGGGTGCGCTACCCAATCTCATTGCCGATTATGCTGTCGTCCCGGAGTATTTCAACGAGGTGGTCAGGGCCGGATCGATGCTGCGTTGGGCGGAACGCCTGTCATCCGATACAATTGAGCGGAAGGCCATGCTCGAAGGTTATGCTCTGGTGCAGCAACGTCTGCGCACGGATGTCCCGCCCGGCGAAACCGGCGCGGCTATTCTCCTCGAGGTCGTGAACGCCCGCAGACAGCGAGGTTGAAGCCCCATCTGTGTCAGGGCCTGTGTTGCCGCCGGTCCCACCGCGTGTATCCCAATCCACAATGGCAAGCAAAAAGGCCGGCGAGTAAAACTCGCCGGCCTTTGATGTGACGTGGTTTGCCGATTAACGCTTGGAAACCGGAATGTAGTCGCGTTTGCCGGCACCCGTGTAAAGCTGGCGCGGACGGCCGATGCGCTGCTGCGGATCTTCGATCATTTCGTTCCACTGTGCGATCCAGCCGACGGTGCGGGCGAGAGCGAAGAGGACGGTAAACATGGTCGTGGGGAAGCCGAGCGCCTTCAGCGTGATGCCCGAATAGAAGTCGACATTCGGGTAAAGCTTCTTTTCGACGAAATACGGGTCGGAAAGGGCGATCTTTTCCAGTTCCAGCGCGACCTGCATGATCGGATCGTCGGAATTGCCAGTGGCTTCCAGCACTTCATACATCGTTTTCTGCATGATCTTGGCGCGCGGGTCGTAGTTCTTGTAGACGCGGTGACCAAAGCCCATCAGGCGGAACGGGTCGTTCTTGTCCTTGGCGCGGGCGATGTATTCCGGAATGCGGTCAACCGAGCCGATTTCATTGAGCATGTTGAGCGCCGCTTCGTTGGCGCCGCCGTGTGCCGGACCCCAGAGGCAGGCAATGCCGGCCGCAATACAGGCGAACGGGTTGGCGCCCGACGAACCGGCAAGACGCACCGTGGAGGTGGAGGCATTCTGTTCGTGATCGGCATGCAGAATGAAGATGCGGTCCATGGCGCGGGCCAGAACCGGATCGACCTTGTATTCCTCGCACGGCACGGCAAAGCACATGTGCAGGAAGTTGGAGGCGTAATCCAGATCGTTCTTCGGGTAAACGAAGGGCTGGCCGATATGGTACTTGTAGGCCATCGCGGCGATCGTCGGCATCTTGGCGATCATGCGAAGCGATGCGACCATGCGCTGATGCGGATCGGTGATGTCGGTCGAGTCGTGGTAAAAGGCCGAGAGAGCGCCGACCGTGCCGCACATGACGGCCATCGGATGCGCGTCGCGGCGGTAGCCGGTAAAGAAGCGGCTCATCTGCTCGTGCACCATGGTGTGGCGCGTGACGCGGGTATCGAAATCTTTCTTCTGTGCCGCCGTCGGCAGTTCGCCGTAAAGCAGCAGATAGCAGGTTTCCAGGAAGTCGCCCTGTTCGGCGAGCTGTTCGATGGGGAAGCCACGGTGCAGGAGAACACCTTCGTCACCGTCGATATAGGTGATCTTGGATTCGCAGGAGGCCGTCGACGTGAAACCCGGGTCGTAAGTGAAGGAGCCCGTGTGTTTGTACAGCGTGCCGATATCGACGACGCTCGGCCCGATCGTGCCTTCCCTGACTGGGAGTTCGACCTGTTTGTCGCCAAGTGTCACTGTAGCGCTTTTTTCCGTCATACTGATCCTCCGAAAACATGCGGGTGGGGGCGTTGAGACACGCCCCGCGGTTAAGCGTCTACCGATTAGCTATATGATCCTGTCGCAGATGCCAAGCTATCCAAAGGTCAAATTGTGCATTGCGGCAAACGCAAATGCGTTGCTTTTGGCCTCGTCGATCGAAGCAATTCAATCTCGGTCAACGCGCGGTTAAAGGAAAGCATTGCAATCTCGGGCGTCCCTCTGCAAACCTGTTTACAGTGCGGCAGGGGCGCGGCGCAGAATGCTTGGTCAAGGGGAAAAACAGCATTTCGGATATGCCGAAACGATGCAGGGAAACGCCCCCGGCACGGTGGATATCCTGTTTCCGCTGCAGCGGACCGTCGCCGTCGCGATCCCTGTTCTGCCGCCTCTGGTCGACAGGCCCGAACCCGGCGTTTCCGTTTATCGAAAAGTTGCCGTCTGGCTGACGGAAGAACGCGCATTCGGGCACGATTTTCTTTTCGTACCCGTTGTCATCGGTTGCGGAGCGATCCTCTGGTTTTCTCTCGACACCGCGCCTTCCTTGCCCCTTCTGATCGTCGCATTTTTAGTCGCGGCCCCACTGGCGCTTCTCAACCGATACCGCCTTGATACGGTGGGAAGGGCGTGCAGCCTTGTCGCCCTCTTGTTGCTCGGCATGCTTTTTGCGGAACTGGAAACCCGCCGTGCGGCGACCATCCTTCTGGACACGCCGGTCACCACCACGCTCACCGGCAAGGTGGTGCGCCGGGAGGTGGATGCGCGGGGCGACTGGCGGTATCTGGTGCAGCTCCACTCCACTGAAGCACCGTCACTAACGCGTCTGCCGGGGAGGGTGTCGCTCCTTGCGCGCGGTGGCGGCGACGCCATGCCCATCGGCGCGACCATACGCGGCAAGGCACGGCTCTCTCCACCGTCCGGACCGGCTTTGCCGGGATTGAACGACTTTGCCTTTTCATCTTATTTCCGGGGCATCGGCGCGACAGGCTTTTTTTACCAGCCGCCCCAGGCGGTGGCGACGGCGGACCTTGGGGCCGAGGGTTGGCTGGAGATGGCCGACATGTGGCTTTATCGCCTGCGTGCCGCCATCGCCGAGCGCATTCGCACGACGATCGGCGGCGATGCGGGTGCCTTTGCTGCATCCATCGTCACCGATGAGAGACAAGCCATATCGCCGGAAACCATGGAGGCGCTGCGGGTCTCGGGGCTGGCTCA
Organism: Agrobacterium sp. FDAARGOS_525; assembly: GCF_003938925.1. Lineage (NCBI taxonomy): Bacteria > Pseudomonadati > Pseudomonadota > Alphaproteobacteria > Hyphomicrobiales > Rhizobiaceae > Agrobacterium > Agrobacterium sp. FDAARGOS_525. Next base: position 2,493,843 of record NZ_RKIU01000003.1, read on the forward strand.
TATCGTTGCCATATCCGGGCTCAACATGGCTTTGGCACCAGGCATCTTCTTTGTCGGCATGAGGCTCGCATTCAGCCTGTTCCCAGCCTTCGCCCAGCGATGGCCGGTCAAGAAGATATCCGCCTTCGCAGCGCTCCTGATGACACTTTGCTACTATCTGATTTCCGGTTTCGCGGTTTCCGCCGAGCGGGCCTGGCTGATGATGTCGGTGATGCTGATTGCGGTGCTCTTCGATCAGCCCTCGCTCAGCCTGAGAAATGTTGCGCTCTCCGCCCTCGTGATACTGGCGCTGTCCCCGTCCGAAGTGATGGGTCCAAGCTTTCAGATGTCATTTGCCGCAACGATCGCGCTCGTTTCTGCCTATGCAGCCTGGAGCCGCTGGCGCATTGACCGCGAGCGTCTTTTTACCGGGCGAAAACCGGCTTGGGTGACGGTAGCGCAAACGGCAGGTGCCGTGATCGGCGGCGTTATCACAACGTCGCTGATCGGTGGGCTTTCGACAGCAATCTATTCTGCCGAACATTTCCAGCGTGTCACCACCTACGGACTTTTTGCCAATCTCGCCGCCACGCCGCTCATGTCGCTGATCGTCATGCCCTTCGGTCTGATTGCCATGCTGCTGATGCCGTTCGGGCTCGACGCGCCATTCCTGAAGGTCATGGGCCATGGCATGGCGCTGGTCATAGAGGTCGCGGACGAAGTCGCCTCCTGGGGTGGCAGCGCCGCGACCGGACGTCCGCATGGCTGGTTCATCGGCATCGCCTCGGCTGGCTTCCTGCTGCTGACCCTGCTGCGCAGCCGCCTTGCGCTTTTGGGCATTCCGCCTCTGCTGCTTGCCTTCGGCCTCTCGGCAGCGACATCTCAGCGCGATCTGCCCGATCTCCTCGTTCATGAAGACGGTTCTCTGGTCGCGCTTCTGGACGAGAACAAGGTTTATGCCACAAAAACCCGGCCGCATGGCTTCATCTATGACCAGTGGCAAAGGGCGCTGCTGCTTCCGGAGAAACCGCTCGCGCCCGTTATCCTCAGAAAAGACGTTCCAACCGCGTCCGGCATCGCACTCACCAAGAAATCAAAGCTCACGCGGGACGAAATAAAGGCTGTGGGACGAGACATGGCGGCTGCGTTGAAGGATGCAGCGCCTGGAATTTTTACATGCAAGTCAGGTCGCTGGTGCGTGGCGCGTGCGGAAAGCGGCGAATGGATCATCGTACTGGAAGACGGCCGCCTCGCCGGAAAGGCATGTGACATTGCCGACATCGTCATTGCTTCCCGCAGAACGTCGTTTGCACAGTGTCGCTCGGGCGCGTTACTCCTCAACCGCGACATATTGCGGCGCATCGGTTCCGTGGAGATAGACTTCGCGAGGAGCGATCAGCCCGGCGTTGTCGGTCGGCTACGGGCGTCGACCGCGGGCGCAAACCGCCCGTGGAGTGAACATCGATATTATGACTGGAAAACCGGACGTTTCGACCGGGAATTGCCTGAAACGATCACCCGTCTGCTGGCGGCGTCGCAATGATCGCCACCAGCAAGGATCGTCAGGCCTTTGCGCGTAGATCCGTCGTCAATTCGCCGATTCCGGCGATCTCCTCTTCATGTGCCGCGTCACGCCAGGTCTCCTTCAGTCCCGCCTCATACCATTCGCGCATGGAAGGCAGAGCGAGCAGTCGCTCACAATAGGCTTTTGCCGCAGGAGAAAGGTCTGCGCCATACGTCTGGAAACGGAATGCCACAGGGCAGTAGAAGGCATCCACCGCCGTGAACTTCTGACCGGCGAGAAAGGGACCGCCGAAATTCGACAGGCCCTCGCTCCACAACGCATCGACACGCTTTATATCCGCCGCAAGCCCGGCATCGCTGACGTTCGGTGCGACACGAACGCCAACGGACATGGGGTAGAGATTGCGAAGGGACGAAAATCCCGCATGCATTTCGCTTGCTGCCGACCGCGACCAAGCTCTCGCATGCTTGTCGCTTGCCCATACCCCTCGATGACGTTCGGCAAGATATTCGGCGATCGAGAGTGACTCCCAAATCGTCACGCCATCATCGACAAGGCAAGGCACCTTGCCAGTTGGGGAAAAGGTGGAGAATGACACGCCTTCACCAAACGGGACGAGTTTATCCTCGAAGGCGATACCGAGCGTGCGCATCAGGACCCATGGCCTAAGCGACCAGGAGGAGTAATTCTTGTTGGCGATATAAAGATCGTACATTGCGGGTCTCCTGACTGTGAAGCGGGTTTTTATACCAGCGGCCCGGCCCGGAATATCGCAAAGAATCCATCGCTCCCATAACGCCAATTGATGGGTGGGGCGCCATCCCTGCCGACGTCCTCTGGCAAAGCCGCCTTCGCCGCCATTAAAAAGAAAAGGCGCATCACTCGAGTGGAATGACGCGCCGTTCATCTTGAAGGCCTGATTTATCGCTCATCGACCGCTCCGGCCTTATCCGGACCGGCAGCAGCATCAATGATACCGGCGGATCAGCCCTACCAGCTTGCCCTGGATTTTAACCCGATCAGGTCCGAAAATGCGGGTCTCATAGGCAGGGTTTGCGGCTTCAAGTGCGATTGAGGCGCCTTTGCGACGGAACCGCTTCAGCGTCGCTTCCTCGTCATCCACCAGCGCCACGATGATATCGCCGGGATTGGCAGTGTTGCCGTTGCGAATGATGACGGTATCGCCATCGAAGATGCCAGCCTCGATCATCGAATCGCCCTTGACCTCGAGCGCGTAATGTTCACCCGAGCCAAGCATGTCCACCGGAACCGCCACGTCATGCGTATTGTTCTGAATGGCTGAGATCGGCACACCGGCAGCGATCCGGCCCATGACGGGCACGGTTGCCGCGCCTGCTATATCGTTCGCAGGCGCCTTGGGAGCAGGGGCGGGCTCGGGCATCTTGGGCTTGCCGAGGCTGCCTTCAATAACGCTCGGCGAGAAGCCCCGTTGCGGCCTCGCACCGGGCACATAGGCCTCCGGCAGCTTGATCACTTCAAGCGCTCGCGCCCTGTTAGGTAGCCGGCGAATGAACCCGCGCTCTTCCAGGGCAGTAATCAGCCGGTGAATGCCGGATTTGGAGGCAAGATCGAGTGCGTCCTTCATTTCATCGAAGGAGGGCGGCACGCCGGACTCTTTCATTCTTTCATGAATGAAGAGAAGCAATTCCTGCTGTTTGCGCGTGAGCATGAGGAAAACACCCTTGAGAATCGTCGTTGAAGTCGCGAAACAAATACAGAACGAACACTATATGTTCCATATGTGTTCCGCAATCCCCTAAAATTTCGTGAAGGATGCGCCTCCGATCGTGATTTGATCTTAGGGACAACGCCGAAGCGGAAACGATGACTGACGGGCGGGATGCCGTCGCTTTCTTGAACTCCAGCCTTTGCCGATACCGGCATCGACGCGCAGGCCGGTCATTTGCATTCCCGGCGCTCTTCGTGCTTTTGTCAGCTTCAATACCCGGCATCTGCGCCGCGCGCGTCAAAAAGGCAAGATTTATGGCTGACAGGCATCGCGTCGATCATCTCGTTCTGCCCGTTGGGGACCTTGCGGTAGCGGGCGCGCGGCTCAAGGTCCTTGGCTTTACGGTCGCGCCACAGGCTCTCCATCCTTTCGGCACGGAGAATGCCTGTGTGTTCTTCAGGGATGGCACCTATCTGGAGCCTCTGACAATTGCTGACTGGGTCAGCTATATCGCGTCGGTCGAGAGAGGCGATGTTTTCACCGGCAGGGATCAGGCATTCCGGCGATCGTACGGACAGGAAGGTTTTTCTGCCCTTGTGGCCTCCACCGCTGACGCTCGTGCCGATCACCGGAGATTCGTGGCGTCCGGCGTATCGGCCGGCGAGGTCTTCGAATTTTCGCGGCCCATGCAAATGCCGGACGGATCGTCAGGCGAGGCGGCGTTCCGGCTTGCCTTCGCGGCAAGCGGATCGGCTGCGGATTTCTTCCTCTTCAGTTGTCAACGCCTGCAGGCACTGCCGGGGGACCGCGCTGCACTGGAACGTCACCAGAACGGAGTTCTGGGCCTTCGCGAGATCGTGCTGTGTTCCGGTAAGCGGAGTGACACCCACTTGATAGAAACGGTTTTCGGCTGCAACGGCGTCGTGTCTCCGGATGGTGATGTCGTTTTCGAAACCGGCAATGCAAGGGTGAGGCTGAGTGAAAGGCCCGCCCTTTCTGGCGTCGACCCGAAGGCTACGGGAAAAAACGGTGAGGGCCTGCGCGGCATGGGCGTCGTCTTTTCCGTTGACGATCTTGCCGTGACAGCGACGGTACTTGCTGCTAATGGCGTGTCCAGCGCAGAAGCGGGCGGCCGTCTGGTGGTGCCCGCAGCACCCGGACAGGGCGTCGATTTCGCCTTCGAGGAAAAAAGATGAGCGTCACGAACAATCTCAAAGTCACAGCCGGCCAGGGCGCCAGCAAGGTTTCCTTTTGCAATAGCGAGCGTTTTTCACTGATCGCCGGCCCCTGCCAGATGGAAAGCCGGGAGCACGCCTTCATGATTGCGGGTGTGTTGAAGGAGCTTTGTGACGGGCTCGGAATCGGCCTCGTTTACAAGTCATCCTTCGACAAGGCGAACCGCACCTCGCTTTCCGGCAAGCGTGGCATCGGTCTGGACAGTGCCATGCAGATATTTGCCGATCTCAAGAAGGAATTCGGCTTTCCGGTCCTGACCGACATTCACACCGAAGAACAGTGCGCCATCGTTTCCGAAGTGGTGGATGTGCTGCAGATCCCGGCCTTCCTCAGCCGTCAGACCGATCTTCTCGTTGCCGCCGCAAAAACCGGCCGTGTCATCAATGTCAAGAAAGGCCAGTTCCTGGCGCCATGGGACATGAAGAATGTGCTCGCCAAACTGAATGAAAGCGGCAACCCCAATGTGCTGCTGTGCGAACGCGGCGCCTCCTTCGGCTACAATACGCTGATCTCCGACATGCGTTCTCTGCCGATCATGGCATCCCTCGGCGCACCTGTTGTCTTCGACGCCACCCATTCGGTGCAGCAGCCGGGCGGGCAGGGCGGTTCCACCGGCGGTCAGCGGGAATTTGTCGAAACGCTGTCTCGCGCAGCTGTCGCCGTTGGTGTTGCAGGCCTCTTCATCGAGACCCATGAGGACCCGGACAATGCGCCTTCCGACGGCCCGAACATGGTTCACCTGAAGGATATGCCGAAACTGCTCGAAAAGCTGCTGGCCTTCGACGCCATCGCGAAAGCCTGAGTGGCGGGCGCGGTGCCGTGCCAATCGATTTTAAATGGCGGTGGTTCCCTTTCTACGGCCTGCCGTCATTGTAATTTCTTCGCCATCGTCTAAGACAGGCGACGGAAAATATCTGTTCCATTCCCAAGGGAGAGACCATGACTGCCATTACCGATATCATCGCGCGCGAAATCCTCGACAGCCGCGGCAACCCGACCGTTGAAGTCGATGTGTACCTCGAAGACGGCTCCATGGGCCGTGCCGCCGTTCCTTCGGGCGCCTCCACCGGCGCGCATGAGGCGGTTGAGCTGCGTGATGGCGGCAAGCGTTATCTCGGCAAGGGCGTGGAAAAGGCCGTTGAAGCCGTCAACACGGAAATCTTCGACGCCATCGGCGGCTTCGATGCTGAAAACCAGATCCAGATAGACCAGATGATGATCGCGCTGGACGGCACGCCGAACAAGTCGCGCATCGGCGCCAACGCCATTCTCGGCGTGTCGCTTGCCATCGCCAAGGCTGCTGCCGAAGCCTCCGGCCTGCCGCTCTACCGTTATGTCGGCGGCCCGAACGCGCATCTGCTGCCGGTTCCGATGATGAACATCATCAACGGCGGCGCCCACGCCGACAACCCGATTGACTTCCAGGAATTCATGATCCTGCCGGTTGGCGCAGAAAACATCCGCGAAGCCGTGCGCATGGGTTCGGAAGTGTTCCATACGCTGAAGAAAGAGCTCTCCGCGCAGGGCCACAACACCAATGTCGGCGATGAAGGCGGTTTCGCTCCCGGTCTTGAAAGCGCGCCTGCCGCGCTCGATTTCATCATGAAGTCGATCGAAAAGGCCGGTTACCGTCCGGGCGAAGACATGTATGTCGGCCTCGACTGTGCATCGACCGAATTCTTCAAAAACGGCAAATACGTTCTCGAGGGCGAAGGCCGCACGCTGGAATCGGGCGCCATGGCTGAATACCTTGCTGACCTCGTTGCCAAGTACCCGATCATTTCCATCGAAGACGGCATGGCTGAAGACGACTGGGATGGCTGGAAGGCGCTGACCGATCTCATCGGCAATAAGTGCCAGCTGGTCGGCGACGATCTCTTCGTCACCAACTCCGCGCGTCTTCGCGACGGCATCAAGATGGGCGTCGCCAACTCCATCCTCGTCAAGGTCAACCAGATCGGTTCGCTTTCCGAGACGCTGGACGCGGTCGAAACCGCCCACAAGGCCGGCTACACCGCCGTCATGTCGCACCGTTCGGGCGAGACCGAAGATTCGACCATCGCCGATCTCGCAGTTGCCACGAACTGCGGTCAGATCAAGACCGGCTCGCTTGCCCGTTCCGACCGGCTCGCAAAGTATAACCAGCTGATCCGTATCGAGGAAATGCTCGGCCCTCAGGCTGCTTACGCCGGCCGTTCAATCCTGCGCGGTTAGTTTGCGTTCGGGTTTCATGATGTGGCCCGCTGCCTAGCGGGCTCGTTTAAGCGGCGAGCGGTATGGTCCGCACTCCGTCACCCCGGACTTGATCCGGGGTCCAGTGCGATCAAGTCCTTGATCGCGAAAGAGTCTTCTCACAGCGCAGACGCGCTGTGGCTGGATGCCGGATCAAGTCCGGCATGACGAGCGTTCTTTTAGCGTCCCCGCCAATCCAGCCCGCCCTCCGGCGGGCTTTTTCATGCCCAATTGCCGATTGGAATTTAAGGTCAACGGATAGTTAAACAATCCGCTCTAGTCTCAGACTCACGTTACGCGTTTTGAGGCATCTCTCCGGCATGTGGACCAGGCATCATAAAAAGAGACGATTCGGTCGGCTGATCGTTCCAGCCATTACCATCGCTTTTCTTTCCTACTTCGGTTATCATTCGATCCATGGCGATTTCGGCCTTCAGGCAACGGAGCGGCTGGAACGGCAGCGTATTACCCGGACGGCGGAGCTTGCAAAGCTGACACAGGCGCGCGTGGCGCTGGAGCGTCAGGTGGAACTGTTGAGTGACGGTTCGCTTGAACGGGACATGATCGACGAGATTTCCCGGTACCAGCTGAACATGTCCCGAACGGACGAAATTGTCATCATGAACACATATTTCTGATTAACCGAGATTAGGTTAATTCAACATTTTTGATTTATTCACAGCATCTTAGCGTGAATATGTGCCATGCGTTTAAAGCATTGCTGCATGGCGCTTTCTTGCATATGGTACGCGCCAATCTATCCATTCAAACGGCAACTCAGGGAGGGATGAATGGCGCCGCGAAAATCAGCGACCGTATCCGGCCGCAAGACAACGGCAAAGTCCGCAACCGAATTCACCGGCAAGAACAGCCCCGACTTCTCGAAGGAAGAAGAGCTTCACGCCTATCGCGAGATGCTTCTGATCCGCCGTTTTGAAGAAAAGGCCGGCCAGCTCTATGGCATGGGCTTCATCGGTGGTTTCTGTCACCTCTATATCGGCCAGGAAGCTGTCGTCGTTGGCATGCAGATGGCTCAGAAAGAGGGCGACCAGGTCATCACCGCCTATCGCGACCATGGTCACATGCTCGCCTGCGGCATGAGCGCCCGTGGCGTCATGGCCGAACTGACCGGCCGCAAGGGCGGTCTGTCTAAAGGCAAGGGCGGCTCCATGCACATGTTCTCGAAAGAGAAGCATTTTTATGGTGGTCACGGCATCGTCGGTGCCCAGGTGTCGCTCGGCACCGGCCTCGCATTCGCCAACCGCTATCGCGGTAACGACAACGTCTCCGTGACCTACTTCGGTGACGGCGCGGCGAACCAGGGCCAGGTCTATGAGAGCTTCAACATGGCCGCTCTCTGGAAGTTGCCGATCATCTATATCGTCGAAAACAACCGTTATGCCATGGGCACCTCGACCGCCCGCGCCACCGCCCAGTCGAACTATTCGCTGCGTGGCCAGTCCTTCGGCATTCCAGGCATTCAGGTGGATGGCATGGATGTGCGCGCCGTCAAGGCAGCAGCCGATCAGGCGCTTGAACATTGCCGTTCCGGCAAGGGTCCGATCATTCTGGAAATGCTGACCTACCGTTACCGCGGTCACTCCATGTCCGACCCGGCGAAATACCGTTCCAAGGACGAAGTGCAGAAGATGCGTTCGGAACACGATCCGATCGAGCAGGTGAAAGCACGCCTTCTGGAGCAGGGCTGGGCCAGCGAAGACGAACTCAAGGCCATCGACAAGGATGTCCGCGATATCGTTGCCGACAGCGCCGACTTCGCCCAGAACGACCCCGAGCCGGATGCGTCCGAGCTCTACACCGACATTCTGCTCTGATCGGGAAAGGGAAACCCATGCCTGTAGAAATTCTTATGCCCGCCCTTTCCCCGACCATGGAGGAAGGCACGCTTTCCAAATGGCTTAAAAAGGAAGGCGACAAGGTCACCTCCGGCGACGTGATCGCGGAAATCGAAACCGACAAGGCGACCATGGAAGTGGAAGCCGTGGATGAAGGCGTCATCGGCAAGCTGCTGATCGATGCAGGCACCGAAGGCGTCAAGGTCAACACCCCGATCGCCGTGCTCATCCAGGAAGGCGAAAGCGCCGACGACATCTCTTCCTCTGCCAAGAAGGAAGAGCCGAAGGCCGAAGCTGCCAATTCCGGTTCTGATGCCGCTGGCGGCAAGACCCGCGAAGCGACCGAAGAGCCGAGCGCTTCCAAGGAAGCCGCGAAGGTTCCGGCAGCGCCCAAGATCGACGTCGCCGCTGACCCGGACATTCCGGAAGGCACCGAAATGGTGATGACGACGGTGCGTGAAGCGCTGCGTGACGCGATGGCCGAAGAAATGCGCGCCGATGAAAAAGTCTTCATCATGGGTGAAGAAGTCGCCGAATATCAGGGCGCCTACAAGATTACCCAGGGCCTGCTGCAGGAATTCGGCGAGCGCCGCGTCATCGACACCCCGATCACCGAACACGGCTTTGCCGGCATCGGCGTCGGCGCAGCCATGACCGGCCTGAAGCCGATCGTCGAATTCATGACCTTCAACTTCGCCATGCAGGCGATCGACCAGATCGTCAACTCGGCAGCGAAGACCCTGTACATGTCGGGCGGCCAGATGGGCGCGCCGATGGTATTCCGTGGTCCTTCGGGTGCTGCTGCCCGCGTTGCGGCCCAGCACTCGCAATGTTACGCCGCATGGTACAGCCATATTCCGGGCCTCAAGGTCGTCATGCCCTATACGGCTGCCGATGCGAAGGGTCTTTTGAAGGCCGCCATCCGCGATCCGAACCCGGTCATCTTCCTCGAGAACGAAATTCTCTACGGCCAGAGCTTCGAAGTGCCGAAGCTCGATGATTTCGTGCTGCCGATCGGCAAGGCGCGCATTCATCGCAAGGGCAAGGACGCAACCATCGTTTCCTTCGGCATCGGCATGACCTATGCGGTGAAGGCTGTTGCGGAACTCGAAAAGCTCGGCATCGACGTCGAACTGATCGACCTGCGCACCATCCGCCCGATGGACCTGCCGACCGTTATCGAATCGGTGAAAAAGACAGGTCGTCTCGTCACTGTCGAAGAAGGCTTCCCGCAGTCATCGGTCGGTGACTTCATCTCCAACCAGGTCCAGCGCGCTGCTTTCGATTATCTCGACGCGCCGATCCTGACGATTGCCGGCAAGGACGTTCCGATGCCTTACGCGGCCAATCTGGAGAAGCTGGCGCTTCCGAATGTCGATGAAGTCGTCCAGGCCGTCAAAACCGTCTGCTACAAGTAAGGGGAGGCGTTTCGATGCCAATCAACATCACCATGCCTGCCCTTTCTCCGACGATGGAAGAGGGCAATCTGGCCAAGTGGCTGGTCAAGGAAGGCGACAAGGTCGCACCCGGTGACGTGATCGCCGAGATCGAGACCGATAAGGCGACCATGGAAGTGGAAGCCGTCGACGAAGGCACCGTCGCCAAGCTTGTCGTTCCGGCCGGCACGGAAGCCGTGAAGGTCAACGCCCTCATCGCAATCCTCGCCGCCGATGGCGAGGATGTGGCCGAGGCGGCAAAGGGCGGCGATGCCGCTCCCGCCAAGGCTGAGGCAAAGACGGAGGCCCCCAAGCAGGACGCCGTCAAGGCGGAAGCGCCGAAGGAAGAGGCTGCCCCGGCGAAGGCTGAAAAGCCGGTTGCCGACCAGCCCGCTGCCTCGTCCACGCCAGCGCCGGTTGCAAAGTCCGGCGAGCGCATCTTCGCTTCGCCGTTGGCACGTCGTCTCGCCAAGGAAGCCGGTCTCGACCTTTCGGCCGTTTCCGGTTCCGGCCCGCATGGCCGTATCGTCAAGACCGACATTGAAAAAGCTGCGGCTTCCGGCGGTGCAAAGGCTGCTCCCGCCGCTGCTGCATCCGCAGGCACACCGGCTCCGGCGCTTGCCAAGGGCCAGTCGGACGAAGCCGTTCTCAAGCTGTTCGAAGAGGGCTCCTACGAGCTCGTGCCGCATGACGGCATGCGCAAGGTCATTGCCAAGCGTCTGGTCGAATCCAAGCAGACCGTTCCGCATTTCTACGTTTCGGTCGATTGCGAGCTGGATACGCTTCTGGCGCTGCGCGCCCAGCTTAACGCCGCTGCCCCTGAAAAGGACGGCAAGCCGGCCTACAAGCTTTCGGTCAATGATATGGTCATCAAGGCGCTGGCGCTGGCCCTTCGTGACGTGCCCGACGCCAACGTCTCCTGGACGGAAAGCGCCATGGTCAAGCACAAGCATTCGGATGTCGGCGTTGCCGTTTCCATTCCGGGCGGCCTGATAACGCCGATCATCCGCAAGGCCGAGCAGAAGTCGCTCTCCACCATCTCCAACGAGATGAAGGACTACGGCAAGCGCGCGAAAGAGCGCAAGCTGAAGCCCGAGGAATATCAGGGTGGCACGACCGCCGTGTCCAACATGGGCATGATGGGCGTGAAAAGCTTCTCCGCCGTCATCAACCCGCCGCATGCCACCATCCTGGCGGTCGGCGCGGGTGAAGAACGCGCTGTCGTCAAGAATGGCGAGATCAAGATCGCCAACGTCATGACGGTCACGCTCTCCACCGACCACCGTTGCGTCGATGGCGCGCTCGGAGCCGAACTGATCGGCGCCTTCAAGCGCTACATCGAAAACCCGATGGGCATGCTGGTTTGATCGGAGAGTAAGATGGTGAAGTCGGTCCTCTGCTTTGGCGATTCCCTCACCTGGGGATCAAATGCGGAAACGGGTGGCCGGCACAGCCATGACGATCTTTGGCCGAGCGTCTTGCAGAAGGCGCTCGGTCCTGACGTGCATGTGATTCACGAAGGTCTGGGTGGTCGCACCACCGCCTATGACGACAACACCGCCGATTGCGACCGCAACGGCGCGCGGGTTCTTCCGACGTTGTTGCACAGCCATGCGCCGCTGGATCTGGTGATTATCATGCTCGGCACCAACGACCTGAAGCCGTCAATCCACGGATCGGCGATCGTTGCCATGAAGGGTGTCGAACGGCTGGTGAAGCTCACGCGCAACCACATCTGGCAGGTGCCGGACTGGGAAGCGCCTGACGTGCTGATCGTCGCACCGCCGCAGCTGTGTGAGACGGCCAATCCGTTCATGGGCGCGATCTTTCGCGATGCGATCGATGAATCGGCGATGCTGGCGTCCGTTTATCGGGATCTGGCCGACGAGCTTGATTGCGGCTTTTTCGATGCGGGTTCCGTCGCCCGAACGACGCCGGTGGATGGCGTTCATCTCGATGCTGAAAATACGCGGGCCATCGGGCGGGGGCTGGAGCCCGTCGTCCGCATGATGCTCGGACTTTAAGAACAATTCCCGGTCGTGGCGCTGCTCGCGACCCGATAGGACAAGGCAGGATTTCCAATGGCTCAATCATATGACGTCATCATCATCGGTTCGGGACCGGGCGGTTACATTGCCGCGATCCGCGCAGCCCAGCTCGGCATGAAGGTTGCCGTCGTGGAGCGTGAGCATCTGGCCGGCATCTGCTCCAACTGGGGCTGCATTCCCACCAAGGCGCTGCTGCGCACAGCCGATGTCATGCACACCGCCACCCACGCCAAGGAGTACGGCCTGACGCTGGAAGGCTCGATCAAGCCTGACGTCAAGGCAATCGTGGCGCGCTCGCGCGGCATTGCAGCCCGCATGAACAATGGCGTCGGTTTCCTGTTCAAGAAGAACAAGGTCGATATCATCTGGGGTGAAGCCAAGATCACCAAGCCGGGCGAAATCGTGGTCGGCAAGTCCACCAAGCCGGTGGTGCAGCCGCAGGGTCCGGTTCCGAAGAACACGCTGGGCGAGGGTACTTATACAGCCAAGCACATCATCGTCGCCACGGGCGCCCGCCCGCGCGCGCTGCCCGGCATTGAGCCCGATGGCAAGCTGATCTGGACCTATTTCGAGGCAATGAAGCCGGAAGAAATGCCGAAGTCGCTGCTCGTCATGGGCTCCGGCGCGATTGGCATCGAATTCGCCAGCTTCTACCGCACCATGGGCGTGGACGTGACCGTTGTCGAAATCATGAGCCAGGTCATGCCTGTCGAAGATGCGGAAATATCCACCTTCGCCAAGAAGCAACTCGAAAAGCAGGGCATGAAGATCCATCTGGAAACCAAGGTTTCGAAGGTGGAGAAGGGCGCAAACTCCATCACCGCGACGCTGGAGAAGAAGGACGGTTCTTCCGAAAAGATCACGGCTGATCGCATGATCTCCGCCGTCGGCGTCGTTGCCAATATCGAAGGCATCGGCCTCGAAGCTGCCGGTGTGAAGACCGATCGCGGCTTCATCGTCATCGACGGCTACGGCAAGACCAACGTTCCCGGCATCTACGCCATCGGCGATGTCGCGGGTCCGCCGCTGCTGGCCCACAAGGCGGAGCACGAGGCTGTCATCTGCGTCGAAAAGATCGCCGGTCTGCCGAATGTTCACCCGATGGACAAACTGAAGATTCCCGGCTGCACCTATTGCAACCCGCAGGTCGCTTCTGTCGGTCTCACCGAAGCCAAGGCCAAGGAACAGGGCCGGGATATCCGCGTCGGCCGCTTCTCCTTTGCGGCGAACGGCAAGGCTGTCGCGCTGGGTGAAGATCAGGGCATGGTCAAGACCATCTTCGACAAGAAGACCGGCGAGCTGCTCGGCGCGCATATGGTCGGGGCGGAAGTGACCGAACTTATCCAGGGCTTTGTCGTCGCCATGAATCTGGAGACGACAGAAGAAGATTTGATGCACACGATCTTCCCGCATCCGACCATTTCGGAATCGATGAAGGAAAGCGTGCTCGATGCCTATGGACGTGTGCTGAACGCATAAGTGCCGCGTGATGCCCGGCATTGTCTAACCATGCCGGGTGTCCCATATGTCTCGATACAGCCTTAAGGCGGGCTGTTATTTCAGGGAGCGTGGGAATGGAAAGTGTAGGCTGGATTGCAGCAATCATCATCGGCGGTCTCGCCGGCTGGCTTGCCGGCAAGCTCATGGATATGCGTTTCGGCATTTTCATGAACATTGTCCTTGGCATTGTCGGTTCGGTGGTTGCTGTTGCGGTGCTGCGAACCTTCGATGTTTTCGTGCAGGATAGCAGGCTCGGTTATTTCGTTACCGCCTTCATCGGCGCAAGCCTGTTGCTGTTCGTGGCTAAGCTCGTGCGGCGCTGACAAGGCGTCGTGACCGGAAGGGGCTTACGCTTTTTCTGGAATTGTTCTAAAGCATCGCACCAAAGATGTCTGGATCGCCAAGGGCGATGGAAGCAGGTTTTTATGGTCACTATTCTCGACAGGACGTCGTCTGACGAAAAGCGTATCCGCCACCCGGAAAAGGCGCACAAGCCTGATACCGAGGTGATGCGCAAGCCCGAATGGATCCGCGTCAAGGCGCCGACCTCCAAGGGTTACCACGAGACGCGCGAACTGGTGCGCAGCCACAAGCTGGTGACCGTGTGCGAGGAAGCCGGCTGTCCAAATATCGGCGAATGCTGGGACAAGAAGCACGCGACCTTCATGATCATGGGTGAAATCTGCACCCGTGCCTGCGCCTTCTGCAACGTCGCGACCGGCAAGCCCAATCCGCTCGACATGAATGAGCCGGAAAATGTCGCCAAGGCCGTCAAGCAGATGGGACTTTCCCACGTCGTCATTACCTCCGTCGACCGTGACGATCTCGCCGATGGCGGCGCTGAACATTTCGAAAAGGTGATCTGGGCGATCCGCGCAGCCTCTCCGACGACCACAATCGAAATCCTCACGCCCGACTTCCTGAAGAAGCCCGGCGCGCTGGAACGTGTCGTTGCCGCAAAGCCCGACGTCTTCAACCATAATCTGGAAACGGTTCCGGGCAACTACCTCACGGTCCGCCCGGGTGCGCGCTATTTCCACTCGGTGCGCCTTCTGCAACGGGTGAAGGAACTCGATCCCACCATGTTCACCAAGTCGGGCATCATGGTTGGCCTCGGTGAAGAGCGCAATGAAGTGCTGCAGCTGATGGACGATCTGCGCAGCGCTGACGTCGACTTCCTGACCATCGGCCAGTACCTGCAGCCCACCCGCAAGCACCACAAGGTCGAGGCTTTCGTGACGCCGGAGGAATTCAAGTCCTACGAGACGGTGGCTTACACCAAGGGCTTCCTGATGGTTTCGTCAAGCCCGCTGACCCGTTCTTCCCACCACGCCGGTGACGATTTCGAACGCCTGCGTGCGGCACGCGAAAAGAAGCTGCTGGCGGCTGCGGAATAAGCGACGCAAGGTTCGCCAATACGGCGTTGAGATTTGAAGTCTTCATGTTATCACCATCGTCATGCTCGGGCCTGCCCCGAGCATCTGCAACCTATGAAAATGACAATGGGTGACTAGATCCTTGGGAAAGGCCCGAGGATGATGGTGCGTGAGACGCGGCGCCTGCGGATCAATGCAATCGTCTGTTTTTGGCCTTCAGGCCGATCACGCCGCAACCTTTTCAGGCCTGTGCGCCCGCATGCAGAGCACGACGCTCAGCACGACCGAGCAGATCGCCAGGACCTCGACCAGCGTCGGGCCACGCCCTTCCCAGAGAAAACCGTAAAGCAGCGCAAACAGCGTTTCAAACAGGATCATCTGCCCAACCATGGTAAGCGGCAGCATGCGGCTCATACGGTTCCAGAAGGCATTGCCGAGGATGGACGCGGTGAAGCCGAGCCCGGCGGCGATGGCGGCGAAATACAGCCAGTCGCCCGTGCTGTGGCTTTCTCCACCCAGTGCGAAGGCGGGGATGGCGAGCGCCAGCGCAAGCCCGCCGGTCACTACACCCGTCATCATGTTCCAGTCATCTGCGCTCACATCGTGAAGGCGCGACAGCCAGCGGGCATTGCCTACGGCGAAAGCCGTCCATGAAGCCAGCGCCCCGAGCGCGCAGGCAAGGCCGATGACACGAGAAATATCCAGACCCGCATCGTTTTCCGTCAGCGACTGCCATGAGATGCCGAGAATGCCTATCGCGCCGAAGGCAAGCGACGGCCACAGCCGCTTCAGCGATACGGCGCCGTGGTCGCGGCTGCCGATGATGGTAACGGCAACAGGCAGGAAGCCGATGATGATTGAGGTGAAGGCGACGCCGCTCAATTTCACCGCGGTCGAGATGAAAACATAGTAGGCGATGTTGCCGATCATGCTCAGCCAGCCAAGCGCCAACCATTCGCGCGCGCCAAACCGCGCCGACACTTGTTTGAGGCGTGGCCCGATGATGACCAGCGAAATCAGCCCATAGGTCAGGTAGCGCGCCGTGGAAAGCTGCAGGGCGGAAAAATCCGGCACGAGTTTCGGAGCGAGAAATATCCCGCCCCAGAGCGCACCCGCCATTATGCCGTAAAAAACACCGAGACCAGTCCTGTTCATGTCCATCACATCCGCATTCACATTTGTCAGCGATGTGCCACAGGCGGTTGCGGCTGTCTTGACAAAAACTCCTGACGAATGTGAGCGGTTCTAATGAATGCCGTGGCGGCGGCGATACGCGGCGGGGGTCTCTCCCACCGCAAGGCGCATGGCCCGTGTCAGTGCCGTCTGGTCGGAAAAACCGGCCCTGAGCGCGATTTCGGAAATCGGCATGACGGAGTTGCTGAGCAGGACGCACACCTTCTCCATGCGCAACCCGGAAAGCCACCGATGCGGCGGAACACCGAATTCTTCGAGAAACAGCGCATGCAGGAGGCTGTCGCTGAGCGTCATGCAAGAGGCCAGCATCTCGATCGTCCACGGAAAGAAGGGCTCGGCCCTCACGACTTCGCTCAGCTTTCGCAGGCGCTGGCGCATATCGCGCTTGTTGTTGGCAAGGCTGTCAACCAGCAGCGGCGCCCAAATGGCGGCAATATCGTCACGGCGTCCATCCGTTCCAACCAGGCTGCGCATATAGGCGATCAATTGACGTGTCTCAGGCGCAATATAGAGGAAGGGCGCGTGAGCGAATTTTTCAAGCGTCTGTTCGGGAATCAAGCATTCATCGATATCCACCACCAGCGAATGATTGATGGCCGTGGCTTCCTGGGTATGCGGAAGATCGCGGTGGATAAAGACGCCGCGCCCGATGGACAACTCATCTTGCCGTCCTGCCACATCGATACGCAGGCAACCCGAGACCGGCAGAACGATCTGAACGAATGCGTGTCGCTCCTTCGGTCTTTCCTGTCTGTAGGTTCTGATGTCGGCTGATGCGGCTGTCATAACGCTGTCGTTTCCATTGGGCAAAGAAACGGCCGCCTGGAAAAGCGGCCGGTTTCATTGGGTGATTATGACATTGTCTTGAAGATTGGGCCAGCCGGCTTTATCGGTCGGCCAGGCGCCGGCAATTAACAGTCTTCCTTGGCGGTCGATTCGCCGCTCTTGCCCTTGCGCAGAACCGGCTTGTTTTCTCTCGCCTCGCATTTGGCGACGTCGATCAGATAGGCGAGCACAGGCATGCCGTTCATCGATGCAAGCTGTTTGGCGGATTCGAGAAGGTTGATGATGTTGGAAAAATCGTCCATCGGCTCACTCAGTGGCTCAAAGCGGTTATGTATCGGGTCTGAACCCAAGGATGAATAGGCTGGGCGAAATAGGGAGCTTCCAGCGCCGTTGCATCCAATGGGTGTAATATTAGTCGCAAATAAATAGCAATCCCCCGCAAGGGGTTGCAATAGTCAATTTTCCGTAACTGCCATGCGCCACCCGGATATCGATTGAAAGCAATCGCCAGATGGGAGAGGGGCGCGCAGCGGTCGAATGGGGCTCAGAATATGCCGAACTACCTCGAAAAGGCGGATGATGCGGCCGCCATCATCGCTGGCGCGCGCCGCATCATGATCGTCGGCTGTTCCGGCGGTGGCAAGTCCACGCTCTCGCGCAAGCTCGTGCGGCGCTTTGGACTGGAATATATCTCGATGGACCGGGAGATCTTCTGGCTGCCGGGCTGGCAACTGCGCCCGCGTGCGGAACAGCGTGAAAGGATCGCGGACTTCGTTGCGGGCGAGCGGTGGTTGATGGATGGCAGCAATCCCTCGTCGTTTGATCTGCGTCTGCCGAGAACCGATATCGTGATCTGGGTTCGCATGCCGCGCTGGCTCTGTCTCTGGGGTGCCACCAGCCGAATCGTGAAAGGCTACGGCAAGGCGCGACCGGAAATGGCGCAGGGCTGCCCTGAGCGACTGGACCGCGAATTCCTGCGCTACATCTGGAATTTCGAGCGGCGACACGCACCACTTTTCGAGCAGAATTTCGACCTCTATGGGCCGGATGTGCCGGTATGGCAGCTGAAAAGCCGAAAACAACTCCGCCGCCTTCTTGATCTTCTGCACATCGAGGATTAACTGCCGCTCATGCCCAAGTTCGAAACGCATCGTTTTGTAAAACACTCGCCGGACCGCATGTACGACCTCGTCGCCGATGTGGAGAAGTATCCGCAGTTCCTGCCCTTATGCGAAGCACTTACCGTGCGCTCCCGCAAGGAGCGCGATGGCAAGACGCTGCTGGTGGCGGATATGACCGTGGGTTACAAGGCCATTCGCGAGACCTTCACCACGCAGGTTCTGCTCAATCCCGCGGAACGGGCCATCAACGTCAAATATATCGACGGGCCATTCAAATATCTCGACAATCGCTGGCGTTTCGATGCTGCCGAGGGCGGCTCCAACGTGCATTTCTTCATCGAATACGAGTTCAAGAACCGCCTCTTGGGCGCAGTCATGGGGTCCATGTTCGACCGTGCCTTCCGCATGTTCGCAGAAGCTTTCGAGACCCGCGCCGATAAGATCTACACCAATCCCGCCTGACGGAGGGCAATCAGCATCTCGAGCGCCGTCCTGACCGTTGCAAGACGGATGTCCGTACGGCCGATCTCGCCATAATGCATTTTCTGATGCAGGCTCCGGCCGTGACGGGCCTTGGCGGCCAGATGAACGAGACCTACCGGCTTTTCGGCGGATCCGCCCCCCGGACCGGCAATGCCGGTAACGGCAACCGCGAAATCGGCGCGTGACCGGAACAGGGCGCCGTGCGCCATCTGCAGTGCGGTTTGCCGCGAGACCGCGCCAAAGCCCGTCAGCGTTTCAGCGCCAACGCCAAGCATGTCCATCTTGGCCTCGTTCGTATAGGTGACAAAACCGCGGTCGACCACCGCCGAGGAGCCCGAAATCTCCGTCAACGCACCCGCGATCAGGCCGCCCGTGCAGCTTTCCGCGGTCGAGACCATGAGACCGTCTGCTGCAAAATCAGCAATGATCTGCCGTGCGAGCCCTTCAATATCCGCTGGAAACAGGCTCATAGCGGTCTGCCCCTGTAAACGACCGTGGCGGTGGCGATTGCTGCGATCCCCTCCCTGCGACCAACGAAGCCGATGGTTTCATTGGTCGTCGCCTTCACCGAGCAACGCTCCAGCGAGATGCCGAGCATGTCGGAGAGCGCTTCCCGCATGGCCTGCCGATGCGGCCCGATGCGCGGCGCTTCGGCGATCAGCGAGACATCGGCATTCATGATCGTGCCGCCATTGTCGCGCACCACTTTCGCCGCGTGCTCCAGAAATATGCGGGAAGGAGCTCCTTTCCATTGCGGATCGGAAGGAGGGAAATGGTCACCGATGTCGCCAGCGCCGCAGGTCGCCAGCAAGGCATCCGTCAGCGCATGCAGCGCAACGTCCGCATCCGAATGACCTTTGAGCTTCTGATCATGCTCGATGAATATGCCGCACAGCGTCACGCCTTCTCCGGCCTCCAGCTGGTGTACGTCGTAGCCGTTCCCGGTGCGCACGTCCGGCATTGCATGAGAGAGCTTTTCATCGGCCATGGCGATATCCCGCTTGAGAGTGAGTTTCACATTATCGACCGAACCTTCGGTCAATGTTACTGCCAGACCCGCCCATTCGGCAATCGACGCGTCATCGGTAAAATCCGATTTTCCCGAGGCGGCAGCAGCGCGATGCGCGGCGAGGATGTCGGCATAGTCGAAACTCTGTGGGGTCTGTGCGGCATAAAGGCCCAGTCTCGAAACCGTGTCGGTGACACGATTGCCCGCGCCGCGTTTCAGCGTGTCAGTGACGGGCAGGGCGGGTAGAACACCGCCCGCGCCCTCCCGGTGCAGGGCGACAATACGTTCAAGCATATCGACGGAAACGAAAGGCCGCACCGCGTCGTGGATCATTACGTGGCTCAGGCCATGGCGGGAAAGCGCCTCCAGCCCTGCCAGAACAGACTGCTGCCGTGTCACGCCGCCAATAACCGTGGTGACGCGCTCCCCGGCATCAAGTCGCTGGAGAACCGGAGTGAGCAGCGCCGTATCGTCCGCATGGTGCACGACGACGATATGGGAAGCGTTCTTCCACTGGAGGAACGTCGACAGAGTGTGCTCGATCACCGCCTTGCCGCCGATCGGACGATATTGTTTCGGACCCTCCTCGGGAGAGCCGGCTCTTTCCCCGCGTCCCGCGGCCACGATGACGATGCCGAGTTTCATAGTACGTTCCTGCATTGGTCGTATGCTTTGCGTGCAACCCTTCGTGGTTGACAGTCATGCTCTAGCGTTTCAAAACCCGGATGGCCAGCCCGATAAGGCGGGCATCAGCCCCGCAAAGCGCAGGACATGACGTTGCTGCGCCTTCGAAGCTGCACAATTTGCCGCCGACAGCAAAACAGGCAGGCAGCCGCTCAGCAAATAAAAGGTGCAACCTTCTAAAAGTGCTTGGCAACTGCGCAAACACTGTCTAAAAATAATGCAAATAACCCTTCTGCATGAAAGATCATCATTTGGCCCTTCCGGAGTTGTCAGAACCGTTCAGCATCGGGTCAGTTACGATCCGTAATCGGGCTGTGCTGGCGCCCATGTCGGGCGTGACGGATCTGCCTTTCCGACAGCTCGCCTGGCGTTACGGAGCGGGCCTCGTGGTGACAGAAATGGTGGCAAGCCGGGAGCTTGTCGCCAATCGCGGGGAATCCTGGGTGCGGCTGAAAAATGCAGGCATGGTTCCGCACATGGTGCAGCTTGCGGGGCGCGAGGCGCATTTCATGGCCGAGGCGGCGAAGATCGCTGCTGGCAATGGCGCCGGTATCATCGATATCAATATGGGCTGTCCTGCCAAGAAGGTGACGGGCGGTTATTCAGGCTCGGCGCTGATGCGCGATCCCGATCACGCGCTTTCGCTGATCGAGGCGACTGTCAATGCGGTCGATGTGCCGGTGACCTTGAAGATGCGGCTCGGCTGGGATGAAAACAGCATTAACGCACCTGATATAGCTCGGCGCGCCGAAGCAGCAGGCGTTCGCCTTATTACCATTCACGGTCGCACCCGCATGCAGTTTTACGAGGGTCGGGCGGATTGGGATGCCATCCGCGCCGTGCGTGAGGTGATCTCCGTGCCGCTGATCGCCAATGGTGACGTCGAAACGGCGGAAGATGCTCGCGAAATCCTGCGGCGGTCTGGTGCGGACGCCGTCATGGTCGGTCGCGGCGCGCAGGGGCAGCCGTGGTTGCCGGCGGTGCTCGCGGGACATGCAGCGCCGCATCGAGAGGATATCCCCGCCATCGCCGTCGAACATTATGAGATGATGCTGGAATTTTACGGAAGGGAAGCCGGCCTCCGGCATGCCCGCAAACATCTCGGCTGGTATCTCGACCGTTTCGCGCCAGGTATCGCCACGACCGACAAGGCAAAAATCATGACATCGCGCGAGACGGGGGAGGTGGCAGACCTGCTGCGTTCCGCCCTTTGCGAAAATGCGGGCGAAGATGCCGCAAGGAAGGCCGCATGAGCGCTGATAAACACAGCCCTGCAGATGCGAACCCGCTCGCCATGGCGGTTCTGAACGCGGTGCAGAATCCCGTAATTCTGGTGGATGCCGAAGGTTTTATCGCCTTCGCCAACTGGGAAGCCGAAGCCTTTTTCGGCGCCAGCGCCTCCCACCTAGCGCGCTATAGGGTTTCCACTTTCATCCCCTTCGGCAGCCCGCTGCTTGCCCTGATCGATCAGGTGCGGGAGCGCCGCGCGCCGGTCAATGAATATCGCGTTGATCTGAGCTCGCCGCGTCTCGGCCAGGACAAGCTGGTTGATCTTTATGTCGCGCCCGTCGTCAGCGAGCCTGGATCGGTCGTCGTCGTCTTTCAGGAACGGTCTATGGCCGACAAGATCGACCGGCAGCTGACCCATCGCGCTGCTGCCCGCTCCGTCACCGGTCTTGCCTCCATGCTCGCGCATGAGATCAAGAACCCTCTGTCGGGCATTCGCGGCGCGGCCCAGCTTCTGGAGACCTCGGTAGCGGATGAGGACCGGGCGCTGACCCGGCTGATCTGTGACGAGACGGATCGCATCGTTTCGCTGGTCGACCGCATGGAGGTGTTTTCCGATGAGCGGCCGGTGGATCGCGTGCCGGTGAACATCCATTCGGTTCTCGATCATGTAAAGGCGATCGCCAAGGCCGGTTTCGCCCGTAACATCAAGATATCGGAGAATTACGACCCGTCGCTGCCGCCGGTCTACGCAAACCGCGACCAGCTGGTGCAGGTCTTCCTCAACCTGGTCAAGAATGCGGCCGAAGCGGTGGCCAATCAGTCGGATGGCGAGATCGTGCTGACGACCGCCTATCGTCCCGGGATCCGACTATCGGTTGCCGGCAGCCGGGAGCGCATCTCGCTTCCGTTGGAATTCTGCGTGCATGACAATGGCCCGGGCGTACCCGCCGATCTCTTGCCGCATCTTTTCGATCCGTTCATCACCACCAAGACGAATGGTTCGGGCCTCGGTCTGGCGCTTGTCGCCAAGCTGATCGGCGCCCATGGCGGCATTGTCGAATGCGACAGCCAGAACCACCGCACGACTTTCCGCGTATTGATGCCCGTCTCGCCGGAAGTGGCGCTCGACGACAGCACTTTGCCGAACACGACAGGGAATGACCAATGACAGCTACGATCCTCGTCGCCGATGATGATGCCGCAATCCGCACGGTGCTCAACCAGGCGCTGAGCCGCGCCGGTTACGACGTGCGCATCACCTCCAATGCTGCAACGCTCTGGCGCTGGGTTTCGGCAGGTGAGGGCGATCTTGTCGTCACCGATGTCGTCATGCCCGATGAAAACGCCTTCGACCTTCTGCCGCGCATCAAGAAAGCCCGTCCGGACCTTCCCGTTCTCGTCATGAGCGCTCAGAACACCTTCATGACCGCCATCAAGGCCTCGGAAAAGGGCGCCTACGATTACCTGCCCAAGCCCTTCGACCTGACAGAACTGATCGCCATCATTGGCCGGGCTTTATCGGAGCCCAAGCGCAAGCCGGCCAAGCTCGATGACGACATGCAGGACGGCATGCCGCTCGTCGGTCGCTCCGCCGCAATGCAGGAAATCTACCGGGTTCTCGCCCGCCTGATGCAGACCGACCTGACGCTGATGATAACGGGCGAATCCGGCACGGGTAAGGAACTGGTGGCCCGCGCGCTGCATGATTACGGCAAACGCCGCAACGGTCCGTTCGTCGCCATCAACATGGCGGCAATCCCGCGTGACCTCATTGAATCCGAGCTCTTCGGCCATGAGAAAGGCGCCTTCACGGGTGCCCAGAACCGCTCGACCGGCCGTTTCGAACAGGCCGAGGGCGGCACGCTCTTCCTCGATGAAATCGGCGACATGCCGATGGACGCCCAGACGCGCCTGCTGCGCGTATTGCAGCAGGGTGAATATACGACGGTCGGCGGACGCACGCCGATCCGCACCGATGTCCGTATCGTCGCCGCGACCAACAAGGACCTGAAACAGTCGATCAATCAGGGCCTGTTCCGCGAGGACCTCTATTACCGCCTGAACGTGGTGCCGTTGCGCCTGCCACCTCTGCGGGACCGCGCCGAGGATATTCCCGATCTGGTCCGCCATTTCATCCAGACGGGCGAGAAGGAAGGCCTGGAAGGCAAGCGTTTCGAGACCGAAGCTCTTGAAGTCATGAAGGCCTATGCCTGGCCGGGCAACGTGCGCGAGCTGGAAAACCTGATCCGCCGACTGATGGCGCTTTATCCGCAGGAAGTCATCACCCGCGAAATCATCGAGCAGGAACTGCAATCGGATGTTCCCGACAGCCCGCTCGACAAGATGGCCGTGCGCACCGGTTCACTCACCATCTCGCAGGCGGTCGAGGAAAACATGCGGGACTATTTCGCCAGCTTCGGCGATGGCCTTCCGCCGCCCGGCCTTTATGACCGCGTGCTGCGCGAACTGGAGTATCCGCTGATTCTGGCTGCGTTGACTGCCACGCGCGGCAACCAGATCAAGGCTGCCGATCTTCTCGGTCTGAACCGAAATACCCTGCGCAAGAAAATCCGCGAGCTGGGTGTTTCCGTCTATCGCAGCTCCCGCCCCAGCTGAGAATGTTGACAAGGCCGCATTTGTCGTTGCATTTTCGCCACATTGTGTTGCTTGGAAAACACTAGGAAGGACAGAGATTCGCCCCACATGTGCGAACCTCGCCTGACTTCATGACTGTGGCGCTGGCTGGCCAGCGATTGGGAGTAGTGCATGCGGAAACCCGCCGCCGAAAACGCCGTTGCCGACGAAGCAGCGGGCATGGTGGTCGCCGATCGCAGGATGTCTTTCGCTCTGCCGGGGCTGGTGCTCGCCGGCGTGGCCCTCGTGTGCGCCATCATCACGCTTTTCGTGCTGCTGGGCGTCACGCCAATCGCGCCGACATCGAATGTGGTCATCGCTTCCGTCGTCATCAACTCGATCTTCGTGATCGGCCTGATCTTCCTGATCGGTCGCGAAATCAACCGGCTGCTGAAAGCGCGCAAAAAGGGCAGGGCGGCGGCGCGTCTGCACGTGCGCATTGTCGTCCTTTTCTCCATCGTGGCGATCACGCCCGCAGTGCTTGTCGCCATCTTCGCCAGCCTGACGCTGAACGTCGGTCTCGATCGCTGGTTTTCGCTGCGCACCCAGTCGATCGTCGATTCATCAAGTAATATCGCCCAGGCATACATGATGGAGAATGCCGGTTACCTCCAGGGGCAGACCCTGTCGATGGCGACCGACCTCGACCGCAACCGCGCTCTCTTTTATCTCGACCGCACCGGCTTCGTTGATCTTATGACCCGCCAGGCCAAGGGGCGCGGCCTTCTTGGTGCGTTTCTCGTGCAGGAGGATGGCGACGCCGTCGCTCAGGCCGACATCAAAACGGAAAAGCCGCTTCCCGCGATACCGCATGACGCGCTTGAAAAGGCGGCCGCCGGCCAGCCGACGCTGATCCCGCCCGGTATTACCAACCTCGTAGGCGCCATCATCAAGCTCGAAGGCATCAGCGGCACATTCCTTTATACGGTGCGTGCGGTCGATCCCAAGGTGATGGGCGCGATGCGGCTGATGGAAGAGAACCGCGCCGAATACAAGGCCATGGAGGCAGGCCGCGCCCCGCTGCAGATCGCCTTCGCAATTCTCTATCTCGGTTTTGCGCTGATCGTGCTGCTCGCGGCAATCTGGACGGCCATTGCGGTGGCCGACCGTATCGTGCGGCCGATCCGCCTTCTCATCAGCGCCGCAGACAGTGTCGCCACCGGCAACATGCATGTTCTCGTTCCCGTTCGCGCCGTCGATGGCGACGTCGGGCGCCTGTCCCGCACCTTCAACAAGATGGTGTCGGAACTGCGCAGCCAGCAGGAGCAGATCATCGAGGCCAAGGACGACATCGATGATCGCCGCCGTTTCATCGAGGCCGTGCTGTCAGGCGTGACCGCCGCGGTTATCGGCGTTGACGAAAACCGCAGGATAACCATCGTCAATCCGTCGGGCGAAGAGTTCCTCGCACAAACGTCGGAACAGCTCATTGGCGCACAACTCTCCGAGATCGCGCCTGAGATCGAACAGGTCGTCAACGAGGCCAACAGCTGGTCGCGCGGCAACTTCCGCAAGCAGATCAACATTATGCGGCGTGGCAAGGAACGAACGCTGAATGTACAGGTAACGCGCGAAGACGCCCGCGACAGCCGTGACAGCTACGTCATCACGCTCGACGACATCACCGATCTCGTCATCGCGCAACGCTCGACGGCGTGGTCGGATGTCGCGCGGCGTATCGCACACGAAATCAAGAACCCGCTGACGCCGATCCAGCTTTCCGCCGAGCGCATCAAGCGCCGTTTCGGCAAGCAGATCGACGAAAGCGACCGCGCCGTCTTCGACCAGTGTACTGACACCATCGTCCGGCAGGTCGGCGATATCGGCCGCATGGTGGATGAATTCTCCGCTTTTGCGCGTATGCCGAAGCCAACGAAGGAAAAGTCGGACCTGCGGGCGATCCTGAAGGACGCGGCGTTTCTCCGGGAAATCAGCGCCGCGGACACCAAGTTCACGACGGAGCTGGGTGACACCCCGCTGGAGGGCATGTTCGATGCCCGCATGCTGGGGCAGGCCTTTGGCAACCTCATCAAGAATGCGACGGAAGCCATCGAAGCGGTGGAAGGCGAAAAGCGGCCGGGCAAGATCCTCGTTCGCGCGTCCTTCGACGAGACCAACTCGCGTTTTGTGGCCGACATCATCGACAATGGCCGCGGTCTGCCGGTGGAAAATCGCCACCGCATTCTCGAACCCTATATGACGATGCGGGACAAGGGCACAGGCCTTGGCCTCGCCATCGTCAAGAAGATCATCGAAGAGCATGGCGGGTATCTGGAACTCCATGATGCCCCGCCGGAGTTCGATCATGGCCACGGCGCCATGATCAGAGTGCTGCTGCCCTATATCGAGGCGGTCGGCGGCGAAAATAACAAGGAAGCAGCATATGGCGTCTGATATTCTGGTCGTGGATGACGAGGCGGACATTCGCGAAATCGTGGCGGGCATTCTCTCCGATGAGGGGCATGAAACGCGTATGGCGTTCGACAGCGACAGCGCGCTGGCCGCCATTTCGGAACGCGTGCCGCGCCTGATCTTTCTCGACATCTGGATGCAGGGTTCGAAGCTCGACGGTCTGGCGCTGCTCGATGAGATCAAGAGCCGCCATCCCGAAATTCCGGTCGTGATGATCTCGGGTCACGGTAATATCGAAACCGCCGTCAACGCCATCAAGCGCGGCGCCTTCGACTTCATCGAAAAGCCGTTCAAGGCGGACCGTCTGATTCTCATTGCCGAACGCGCGCTGGAAAACTCCAAGCTGAAGCGCGAGGTTCAGGAGCTCAAGAAGCGCACGGGGGATGCGGTTGAACTTGTCGGTGCGTCACTTGCGGTATCGCAGCTGCGCCAGACCATCGACCGGGTCGCGCCCACCAACAGCCGAATCATGATTCTCGGCCCGTCAGGTTCCGGCAAGGAACTGGTGGCGCGGATGATCCACAAAAAGTCGTCTCGGGCGACAGGTCCCTTTGTTGCCCTTAACGCCGCGACGATCACGCCGGATCGCATGGAGATTGCACTCTTCGGCACCGAAGGCCTGCCTGGACAGCCCCGGAAGGTGGGCGCACTGGAAGAAGCCCATCGTGGCGTTCTTTATCTCGACGAAGTGGGCGAGATGCCCCGCGAGACCCAGAACAAGATCCTCCGCGTGCTTGTCGACCAGCAATTCGAGCGTGTGGGCGGCGGCAAGCGCGTGAAGGTGGATGTGCGCATCATTTCGTCGACGGCCCATCACCTCGAAAGCCTGATCGCCGAGGGCCAGTTCCGTGAGGACCTCTACCACCGGCTCGCCGTCGTGCCGGTGAAGGTACCGGCGCTGTCCGAGCGACGCGAGGATATTCCCTTCCTCGTCGACATGTTCATGCGGCAGATTTCCGAACAGGCTGGCATCCGCCCGCGCAAGATCGGCGACGACGCAATGGCCGTTCTTCAGACCCATGACTGGCCGGGCAACATCCGACAGCTTCGCAACAATATCGAGCGGTTGATGATACTGGCGCGTCCCGAAGGCGGTGAAGCCCCGATCTCTGCCGACATGCTGCCGTCCGATATCGGCGACATGCTGCCGAAGATATCGGCTCAGGGCGATCAGCACATCATGACGCTGCCGTTGCGCGAAGCTCGCGAAATGTTCGAGCGAGACTATCTGGTGGCGCAGATCAACCGATTCGGGGGCAATATTTCGCGAACGGCGGAATTTGTCGGCATGGAACGCTCTGCACTGCATCGCAAACTGAAATCTCTCGGCGTATAAGGGGGCCGGGGCCAGGTCGCCGTAACCTATTATCCGTCAGAGAGACAGCATGAGAGTCATCATTTGCGGCGCAGGGCAGGTGGGTTACGGCATCGCCGAACAATTGTCGCGCGAGGACAACGAAGTATCCGTCATCGATACCGCCGCGTCTTTGATAACCGCCATCACAGAGACGCTTGATGTCCGCGGTTACGTCGGCCATGGCGCGCATCCGGACATGCTGGCCAAGGCCGGAGCGGACCAGGCGGACATGATCATCGCCGTGACGCTGCATGACGAAATCAACATCGTCGCCTGCGAGGTTGCGCATGCCTTGTTCAGCGTGCCGACCAAGATCGCCCGCATCCGCGACCAGAGCTATCTTAAGCCTGAATATGCCGATCTCTTCAGCCGCGAAAACATGTCCATCGACGTGACGATCTCGCCGGAAGTTGAAGTCGGCAAGATGGTGTTGCGGCGCATCGCCTTTCCGGGCGCGACCGACGTGGTGCGTTTCGCGGACGACACGGTCTACATGCTGGCCATCGAATGCATGGAGGATTGCCCGGTCATCAACACGCCGTTGCAGCAACTCTCCAGCCTCTTTCCAGACCTTATCGCGACGGTTGTGGGTGTCTACCGGGATGGTTTCCTCAAGGTGGCGCATTCTTCCGAACAATTGCGGGTCGGCGACCTTGCCTACGTCATCTGCCAGCGGCAACACGCCCGCCGCACGCTCAGCCTGTTCGGTCACGAAGAGCAGGAGGCGCAGCGCATCGTTATTGCGGGCGCGGGCAATATCGGCCACTTCGTTGCCAGCAAGATCGAGGAGTTGCAGCCAAAGACACGGGTGAAAATTATCGAAGCGGATCGCGACAGGGCAGTTGCCGCATCGGAACAGCTCAGCCACACCATCGTCATGCATGGTTCAGCGCTGGACCAGAAAATTCTCATGCAGGCCGACATTCAGGACGCGGACCTGATCGTCACCCTGACCAATAACGACCAGACCAATATCCTGGCTGCGGTCATGGCCAAGCAACTCGGCTGCAAATCGAACCTCGCGCTTTTGAACAGTTCCTCCTTTCACGAGGTTGCCGACTCGCTCGGACTTGACGCCTATATCAATCCGAGGGCGGTCACCATTTCCCGCGTTCTCCAGCATGTGCGCAAGGGTCGTATTCGTTCCGTCTATGCCGTGCAGCGCGGTTCGGCAGAGGTGATCGAGGCGGAGGCGCTGGAAACGTCACCGCTCGTCGGTCAGTCCTTTCGTGACGTTGAAATGCCCGAAGGCGTCCGTATCGGCGCGATATATCGCGATGGCGTGGTCATCCGGCCGGACGGGAGCACCAAGATCAAGGCGAAAGACCGTGTCGTACTGTTCGCCTCCGCCGACGCGGTGCGGGACGTGGAACAGCTTTTCCGCGTTTCGATACAATATTTCTGACTGTTTCGACGGCAGAAAACGGGTCAATACTCGTACCCATTCGGCTGTTTTCGCCGTTGCCGAACAAGACACGATTTGATACCAGAGTTTGAGGTCGGCCAAACGGGGGACGAGATTTGGCCGGCTTATTATTGATTGATTATTTTCCGGTATCCCTGCCGGCAAAAAAGAAAGAAGCGGCGCCATGGCGGAACGTTCTCAAAACCTTCAAGATCTTTTCCTCAACACCGTACGCAAGAAAAAGATTTCACTGACGATCTTCCTGATCAACGGTGTGAAGCTCACGGGCGTGATAACGTCCTTCGATAATTTCTGCGTTCTGCTGCGCCGGGACGGTCATTCGCAGCTGGTTTACAAGCATGCGATCTCGACCATCATGCCCGGACAGCCGCTGGAACTCGAAATCGAAGAAGGTCCGGACCGCTCGCAGAATCTTCAGGATCTGTTCCTCAGCACGGTTCGCAAGAAGAACATTGCGCTGACGATCTTCCTGATCAACGGTGTCAAGCTCACGGGCGTGGTCACGGCTTTCGACAATTTCTGCGAGCTTCTGCGTCGCGACGATCACGCACAGCTTGTCTACAAGCACGCTATTTCGACCATCATGCCGGGTCAGCCGATGCAGATGTTCGAAAACGAAGAAGGCGCTGCACGCGAGGCGTCCTGACCTTCTCGTCTTAATGGAACCAGCCGCGCCGGGAACTTATTTGCCGCTGGGCGGTTGCTTCCTATTGACGTCCGCGCCGGCGCGGACGAATTCCAACCGTCTTTCCCGATGAGGACTGCCATTTCGACCCGCGACACCTCGAACGAATCGATCATTCCCGAGCAGGAAAAACACCGCGACGACATGCGCGCCGTGGTTCTTGTGCCGGTCCTGAAGCAGCGCGACACCCGCGACGCGTCTGCATCACCTGCCGCTGCTGGCCGCTCGGTCGAGGCGAAGCTTGAGGAAGCGAAGGGGCTGGCGCTCGCCATCGATCTCGAGGTGACCCAGGGGCTCATCGTCGCGGTCAACCAGCCACGCCCGGCGACATTGTTCGGCACCGGCAAGATCGAGGAAATCGGTCATCTTCTGGATGAAACCAATTCCGGCCTGGTCATTGTCGACCATCCGCTGACGCCGGTGCAGCAGCGCAATCTCGAAAAGCATTGGAATGCCAAGGTCATCGACCGAACGGGCCTGATCCTGGAAATCTTCGGGCGCCGAGCCTCCACCAAGGAGGGTACGCTGCAGGTCGATCTTGCGCATCTGAACTATCAGAAGGGTCGCCTCGTTCGAAGCTGGACCCACCTTGAACGCCAGCGCGGTGGCGCGGGCTTCATGGGCGGCCCCGGTGAAACGCAGATCGAGGCTGACCGGCGCCTGCTTCAGGAACGCATCGTCAAGCTCGAGCGGGAACTGGAGCAGGTGGTGCGAACCCGCCAGCTTCATCGCGCCAAGCGCCGCAAGGTGCCGCATCCGATCGTGGCGCTGGTCGGGTATACAAATGCCGGCAAGTCGACGCTGTTCAACCGCATTACCGGTGCGGGCGTTCTGGCCGAGGACATGCTGTTCGCCACACTCGATCCGACATTGCGGCGCATGAAACTGCCGCACGGCCGCACGGTGATCCTGTCCGATACGGTCGGTTTCATTTCGGATCTGCCGACACATCTGGTCGCGGCTTTCCGTGCGACGCTGGAAGAAGTGCTGGAAGCCGATCTCATCCTGCATGTCCGCGATATGTCCGATCCGGACAATGCCGCGCAGTCGGCGGATGTGCTGCGCATTCTCGGCGATCTCGGCATTGACGAAAAGGAAGCCGAGCACCGTATCATCGAGGTCTGGAACAAGGTTGACCGCCTCGATCCGGAAGCCCACGACGCCATCATGCAAAGAGCCGAAGGCAGCGCCAATATTCGTGCTGTCTCTGCGATCACCGGCGAGGGCGTCGATGCCCTGATGGACGAGATTTCGAAACGCCTCTCCGGTGTCCTGACGGAGACGACCGTGGTCCTGTCCGTTGAACAATTGCCGCTGATTTCCTGGGTCTACAGCAATTCCATCGTCGACGGGCGGGAAGATCACGAGGATGGTTCGGTTGCCCTCGATGTTCGCCTTTCCGAAGCGCAGGCCGCAGAGCTGGAACGCAAGCTCGGGAAGACGACCACACGCGAGCGGGAGGAGTGGGAACGCTGAGCGCTCCCGGCCGCCCCTTATTCCAAGTCATTCTTCCGCGCAAAGCCGAGAGTTGACGTTTGCCGAAACGTTTTACGCCGCAGACCAGACCGCCAGTTCATATCCATCGGGATCGGTAAAATGGAACCGGCGTCCGCCGGGAAAGGCGAAGATTGCGACGCTTATCTCGCCACCCGCCGCCACCACCTGCCGCTGGGCATCGTCGATATCAGCCGCATAGAGAATAACCAGCGGTCCACCCTTCGCGGAAACCGGCGCCGTGGTGGTAAAACCGCCGGTCAGACGGCCGTCGGAAAATTCGCAATATTGCGGACCGTAATCCTTGAAAGACCAGCCGAAAGCGCCGCCGTAAAACGCTTTGCTGCGCTCAATATCGCTTACGTTGAATTCGACATAGTCGATTCGCCGGTCGTTGCCATTTTCCGTCATCATTTACTCCATCACGTCTCTTCGAGCAGCGCCTTCAAGGCTTCGAGATCGGCTGTGACAGCCCTCGCATCCCCGTTGAAATCCTCGTCCGTCATCCCCTCAAGACGAAGCAGCGTGAAACTGACCTCGGCGCCACTGCCGTTCGGGGTCACCCTGAGCGCGTTATAGACCTTCAGGCCATCGGGCAAGGTGACGACGTGATCCACGACCCCGAATTCGTTTGCTGGCGCAAAATTCACCCTGACCTCGCCGAGTGGTCCGCCTTCGGCGATCCAGTCTTGGCCATCCGGCCTGAGGCCACCTGCCAGTCCGGCAGCCCAGCGAGCCATGTTGTTCGGATCGGAAACGAAGTCATAGACGTGACTCCACGGCTTCTCGATAGACAGATGAATGATTCTCGACTGCATGACAGACATTTCATCCTCCTCTTGCGGCACGCTCCTCTTGCTGCGCCACTTTGTCGTCACTTGATGCAAGTCAAGGATGTTTCACCGCAGAGATGGGAGAAAGCAAGGAGATAAAAACCGGACTCCTATCATGAACATCTATCGCGCCGGACAGGAACGCCCGCAGCAGCCCGTTGAAAGGCTGGACGCGGAGGCCGTCAATTCCGCAAAAACGCGCAAACCGCTTTACGAAGCACGCAGGAAAATTTTTCCCAAGCGCGCGGAAGGTCGGTTCCGGCGGTTCAAATGGCTTGTCATGCTCGTCACGCTCGGCATTTATTATCTCACGCCGTTCCTGCGTTGGGACCGTGGCCCCTATGCGCCAGATCAGGCAGTATTGATCGATATCGCCAATCGACGCTTTTATTTCTTTTTCATCGAAATCTGGCCGCAGGAATTTTTCTTCGTCGCGGGATTGCTGGTCATGGCGGGGTTGGGGCTGTTTCTCGTTACCTCCGCCGTGGGACGTGCATGGTGCGGTTACACCTGTCCCCAGACAGTGTGGGTGGACCTGTTTCTCGTCGTCGAACGGGCGATCGAGGGTGACCGAAATGCACGCATGAAGCTGGACGCCGCGCCCCTTACAGTCGGCAAATTCCGCAAGCGAGTGTTGAAGCACGCGATCTGGCTGGTGATTGGCGCCCTGACCGGCGGCGCCTGGATTTTCTACTTCGCCGATGCGCCGACGCTGGCGCGGGAATTCGTCACCGGCCAGGCGCCCATGATTGCCTATTCGACCGTCGCCATCCTCACCGCCACGACCTATGTCTTTGGCGGGTTGATGCGGGAACAGGTCTGCACCTACATGTGCCCTTGGCCACGCATTCAGGCGGCGATGCTGGATGAGAATTCGCTTGTCGTCACCTATAACGACTGGCGCGGCGAGCCACGCTCACGGCACGCCAAAAAAGCCGCCGCAGCGGGGGAGAGCGTCGGCGATTGCGTCGATTGCAACGCTTGCGTGGCGGTCTGTCCCATGGGCATCGACATCAGGGACGGGCAGCAGCTGGAATGCATCACCTGTGCGCTCTGCATCGATGCCTGCGACGGGGTGATGGACAAGATCGGCAAGCCGCGTGGCCTGATCGCCTATGCCACGCTTGCCGAGTATCAATCCAACATGGCGCTCGCGACCGGCAACGGTCAGCACGCAATCCGCCCAGCCAACGTGCGTGAGGAAGACGGCAAATTCAGCAAGCGCGTGCGCCACTTCAACTGGCGCATCATCTTCCGTCCGCGGACGCTACTTTATACTGCCATCTGGGCGGCTGTCGGCATCGGCATGCTGTTTGCGCTGGTGACGCGCGAGCGGCTGGCGCTCAATGTTCTGCACGACCGCAATCCGCAATATGTGCTGGAATCGAACGGATCCATCCGCAACGGCTACACCGTGCGCATCCTCAACATGGTGCCGCAGCCGCGCACGGTGAGCCTGACCATCAAGGGCCTTCCTGATGCCGTGATGAAGATAAACGGTATGCCCGATGCGGCCGCGCGTGCCTTTGAGGTGACGGTGGAGCCGGATGAAGCGACGACGCTGAAGGTCTTCGTCACCCGGCCGGGCGGGCGCGTCGCTCGGGCCGCGGAAAATTTCGAGTTTATCGTCAGCGATACGGGCGGCCATGAGACGGCCCACTATGACGCTGTTTTCAACGCTCCGGGAGCGACAAAATGACCGTGAACAATCGTCACACGTCCGGTTTCACTTTTACCGGCTGGCATATGCTGGGCGTCATGCTGCTGTTTTTCGGCACCGTCATCACCGTCAACATGGTGATGGCCTGGAACGCGGTCAACAGCTGGAGCGGGCTTGTCGTGCCGAATACCTATGTGGCCAGCCAGCAGTTCAACGCGAAGGCGGAAGCAGCCAAGGCGAGGGCGGCGACCGGCATCAAGGGTAAACTTGCGGTGGACGAAAGGACGGTCCACTACGAGGTCTTTCATCCCGATACCGGCCCGGTCGATACCGATCAGGTGATCGCGCATTTTCGCCGGCCCGTCGGGGAACGCCAGAATTTCGACATGGAGCTGACCACGGTTGCCAAAGGGGTCTTTACCGGCCCGCATGACATGCTGCCGGGTCAGTGGATCGTAGAAATTACAGCCGTCAAGAACGGCCGGATCATCGTGCACGAGGGCACGCGGATCGCCGTTGTCAGGGGGCGCCAATGAGCTGTTGTGCACCGGGGACAGAAGGATCGCTGCAGCTTGCCGATTCGGTCAATCCACCGTCGTCAGAGGAGCTGATGCTGGCAAGCCGTGATCTCGGGCAGGGTCTCCGCCAGACCGATCTCAGCGTGCCGGATGTTTATTGCGGCGCCTGCATCACCACCGTGGAGCGCGCGCTCGGCCGCTTGCCGCAGGTGGAGCGGGCGCGGTTGAACCTCTCGTCCAAGCGTGTTGCGATTGTCTGGAGAGAAGAGGTCGAGGGTGTCAGGACCGATCCCGCCGACCTTGCCCGCGCCATTCTGGCGACGGGATACCGCACGCATCTTTTCGCCAGTGGTCAGGACGCTTCCGACGCGTTGCGTTCGCAGCTGATCAGGGCGGTTGCGCTATGCGGCTTTGCCTCGGCCAATATCATGCTTTTGTCCGTTTCCGTCTGGTCAGGCGCGGATGCGGCGACGCGCGACATGTTTCACTGGATTTCGGCGATGATCGCCGCCCCGGCGCTGATCTACGGTGGGCGTTTCTTTTATCAGTCGGCCTGGAGCGCGCTGAAACACGGCCGCACCAACATGGACGTGCCGATCGCACTGGCCATCACGCTGTCCTATGCCGTTTCGCTGTGGGAGACGATCCACCACGGTGAACATGCCTGGTTCGATGCGACGGTGTCGCTGCTGTTCTTCCTGCTGATCGGCCGCACGCTCGATCATATCATGCGCGACAAGGCTCGTTCGGCGATTGCCGGGCTCGCCCGGCTCTCGCCACGGGGCGCGACCGTCCTCGGTGAGAACGGAACACGCGAATACCGCCCGCTTGCCGATATCGAGCCGGGAATGTCGATTGCGATAGCGGCAGGAGACCGTGTGGCGGTCGACGCGGTGGTCGAGAGTGGCAGCAGCGATCTCGACATGTCGATCGTCAATGGTGAAAGCGCGCCAAGGCGTGTTGCGGTGGGTGACAGCCTGCAGGCGGGTACGCTGAACCTTACCGGTTCGCTGGTGGCCCGGGTGACCGCCTCGGCCAGGGATTCATTCCTGTCGGAGGTCATCAGTCTGATGGAGGCGGCCGAAGGTGGGCGAGCGCGTTACCGCCGTATTGCCGACCGGGCCGCAAGCTATTATTCGCCCGTCGTCCATCTTCTGGCGCTTGTGTCGTTTCTCGGATGGGGTTTCTTCGGTGGCGACTGGAAGCAGGCGATGCTGATCGCCATCGCGGTTCTCATCATCACCTGCCCCTGCGCGCTCGGCCTTGCCGTTCCCGTCGTGCAGGTGGTGGCCGCGGGAAGGCTTTTCCGGCATGGGATCATGGTCAAGGAGGGGTCGGCCATGGAGCGACTGGCGGAAATCGATACCGTACTGTTCGACAAGACCGGCACATTGACCATCGGCAGGCCGCGACTGGTCGAGACGGGCGAGGTAAAGCCCGCCACCATGGCAATTGCGGCAGGACTTGCTGCCCATTCCCGCCATCCCCTCTCAAAAGCTCTGCATGCCGCCTACAGCAGCCCTTTGCCGGCGTATGAGACGGTGCATGAAATCCCGGGTTCGGGCGTCGAGGCGAAGACTGATGTGGGAACCTATCGGCTCGGTAACCGCCGTTTCGCGTGCCCGGATGATGAGGGTGCCGACAACGGCAATGCGCGGTCGGAGGTGGTGTTGTCACTCGATGGCCGCCTTCTGGCGAGCTTCGGTTTCGATGACAATCCGCGCGCAGGTGCGGCTGCGGCATTGCGCAGCCTGTCGGTGCGGGGTTTGGCTCAGGAAATCGTTTCGGGTGACCGGGCAGCAGCTGTCAGCGCCATGGCCGACCGGCTGGGGATCGCCAACTGGAGCGCGGACCTGTCGCCGAAGGACAAGGCGGCGCGTTGCGCCTCGCTTACCGGGGAAGGGCACAAAGTCCTGATGGTGGGAGACGGTATCAACGATGCGCCGGCGCTCGCCGCCGCACATGTTTCGATGGCGCCCGCCACCGCGGCCGATATCGGCCGGCAGGCCGCCGATTTTGTTTTCATGCAGGAGGACCTCGATGCCGTGCCTTTCGCGATCGAGACGTCGCAGCAGGCCGGAAAGCTCATCCGGCAGAACTTCGCGCTTGCCATCGGCTACAATATCATTGCCGTGCCGATCGCGATTGCTGGTTATGCGACGCCGATGATCGCGGCTATCGCCATGTCGACATCGTCGCTGATCGTCGTCGCCAACGCATTGCGCCTCGCCGGATCGGTTGAATCCGCCGGTCGTCGGAATGAACCAGAGACCGGGTTTGCGGGCGAGGGGGCGCAACTGACATGAACATGCTGATCTATCTCATTCCCGTTGCGCTGCTATTAGGCGCACTCGGACTTTTTGCCTTCCTCTGGTCCGTGCGTTCGGGCCAGTATGAGGACATGGATGGGGCCGCCTGGCGGGCGCTGGACGATGGTGATAACCGGCCGCGATCCTCGATTTCGAATAGGCCGTGACCTGCCGCAAATATGCAAAGCTGATTTGCGTCATCAAAATTTAATCGTTTCAGTCACGCCCAGCCTTGCCGTTTGGTGATTACAGTGCCACAACACGACCACCAAAAAGCAAGATGGAGGCACATCCGTGGAACAGGCAGAAATCGGTTTGATCGGTCTCGGCGTCATGGGCTCTAACCTGGCGCTCAACATCGCCGAAAAGGGCAACAAGATCGCCGTATTCAACCGAACCCCTGAAGCGACGAGAAAATTCTACGCTGAAGCCGGCGAGTTGCAGGGACAATTGATCCCTTGCGAAACCATCGAGGAATTCGTTGCCGCCATTCGTCCTCCGCGCCCGATCATCATCATGATCAAGGCTGGCGATCCGGTCGACCAGCAGATGGAAATCCTGAAGCCGCACCTTTCGAACGGCGACATCATGATCGACGCGGGCAATGCGAATTTCCGCGACACGATCCGCCGTTTCGACAATCTGAAGGACAGCGGCCTCACCTTTATCGGCATGGGCGTTTCGGGTGGCGAAGAAGGCGCGCGTCATGGACCGTCCATCATGGTTGGCGGCACCGAGGACAGCTGGAAGCGCGTCGAGAAAGTGCTCACCTCCATCTCCGCCAAATATAATGACGATCCGTGCGTGGCATGGCTCGGCAATGATGGTGCTGGCCACTTCGTCAAGACCATCCATAATGGCATCGAATATGCCGACATGCAGATGATCGCGGAAATCTACGGCATCCTGCGTGACGGTCTGAAGATGAGCGCTGCCGAAATCGCCGATGTGTTCGGTGAATGGAACAAGGGCCGTCTTAATTCCTACCTGATCGAAATCACCGAAAAGGTTCTGCGCGCCGCCGATCCGATCACCGGCAAACCGATGGTCGATCTGATCCTCGACAAGGCCGGCCAGAAGGGCACGGGCAAGTGGTCCGTCATCGAGGCGCAGAACATGGGCGTCGCCGCAACCGCCATCGAAGCGGCCGTGGCTGCCCGTATTCTCTCCTCGCAGAAGGATGAGCGCGAAGCTGCCGAGAAGATCTTCGGCCTTCCGGCCCTTGCAGCCGCACCGGCCGACAGGAAGGCCTTCATCGCCGATCTGGAAAGCGCGCTTCTGGCCGCCAAGGTCGGTGCCTATGCGCAGGGCTTCGCCATCATGTCGGCCGCTTCGAAGGAATTCAACTGGAACCTGCCGATGCCGACGATTGCCCGCATCTGGCGCGCCGGCTGCATCATCCGCTCGGAGTTCCTCGATGAGATCACCTCGGCCTTTACCAAGGATCCGCATGTGGCCAACCTCATCGTGACGCCGGCTTTCTCCGCCATCGTCAAGGAAACCGATGCGCCGCTGCGCCGCGTCGTTTCTTACGCTGCCCTGTCGGGCCTGCCGGTTTCGGCGCTGGCTTCCGCCCTCGGCTATTTCGACGCCTATCGTCGCGGCCGCGGCAGCGCCAATCTCATCCAGGCGCAGCGCGACTTCTTCGGCGCGCATGGTTTCGAACGCACCGACGGCGTGGACAAGCCGCATGGCCCGTGGGGCAGCGGCGCCGATATTTTCTGATCGGCCATTGGATAAAGATAAAGGCCCGCGCAAGCGGGCCTTTTTCATTTCACCGGTGCTTGGAATTAGCGAGCGGCGGCAAGGCCGACGATCAGGCCGCTGACGGCATTGATGAGCAGGAACTGGTTGTCGACGCGCACCCAGCGCTGGTCGCGGCGCGGTTCGGCCAGGCGGTAACGGCGATAATCGCGACGATCGACGAAATGACGACGCTCTGCTGGCGAGAGGCGCTGACCACGATCCCAACGGTGCTTCTTGACGATGACCTTTTTCGTGACATGACGCCGCGGTGGCGATCATCGTGACGGCCCTGCGCCTGAGCCATCGGGGCCGCGAGAACGGTTGCAGCCAGAAGAATGGTGACGAACTTTTTCATGGAGGTTTCCTCTCGTGTTTCAATGAGAAGAACTTACGAACAAACGAATGAACGGAAACTGAATTTAAAATTACAATTATGTAATGGTTGTTAAGGCTTAGAGGCAGAAGTTAATCTTTTGTTTTGAACTTTCTTGACGCGGTCGGACCGCCCGGAATAACCGGGCGGTCTCTCCTCGGTCAGACGCGTTCGGCAGATTTTGCCCAGAGGTTGATATCAGCGTCCTTGGCGTAGCGGTCGATTTCAGCGAGTTCTTCGGTCGTGAAATCCGGTTTGTCCAGCGCTTTCACACAGTCTTCAACCTGCTCGACGCGGCTGGCGCCGATCAGCGCCGAGGTGATGCGACCGCCGCGCAGCACCCAGGCGATGGCCATCTGCGCCAGTGTCTGGCCACGCCGCTCGGCAATGCCGTTCAGCGCCCGGATGTTCTCGACATTACGTTCATTGAGGAAAGCCGGGTTCAGCGACTTGCTCTGCGATGCGCGGCTGCCATCGGGCACGCCGCCGAGATATTTCGTCGTCAGCATGCCCTGCGCCAGCGGCGAGAAGACGATGGAGCCAATGCCTAGTTCCTCCAGCGTATCAACGAGACCATCTTCTTCAATCCAGCGATTGATCATCGAATAGCTCGGCTGGTGGATGATGCAGGGCGTGCCGAGGTCCTTCAGGATCGCGGCGGCCTCACGGGTGCGCTTCGAGTTATAGGAGGAAATGCCGACATAAAGCGCCTTGCCCGAACGCACGATCTGATCGAGCGCACCACAGGTTTCCTCAAGCGGCGTGTTGGGATCGAAACGGTGAGAATAGAATATATCGACGTAATCCAGCCCCATGCGTTTCAGGCTCTGGTCGCAGGAGGCGATAAGATATTTGCGGCTGCCCCATTCGCCGTAAGGACCAGGCCACATGTTGTAACCCGCCTTGGAGGAGATGATCATCTCGTCACGATAACCCCGGAAATCCGTCCTCAGGATTTCGCCGAAGGCGGTCTCGGCGCTGCCGGGCGGCGGGCCATAATTGTTGGCGAGGTCGAAATGGGTAATGCCGAGATCGAAGGCACGGCGGCAGATGGCCTGTTTCGTCTGATGCGGCGTATCGTTGCCGAAATTATGCCAGAGTCCCAGCGAGATCGCCGGCAGTTTCAGTCCGGTTTCGCCGCAATGATTGTATTTCATGGACGTGTAACGGTTTTCGGCCGGTTGCCAAACCATGGGTCTTCCTCCACTTGCTGATGATCGGCTGCCGAAGAACCCGGCAACCATTTGAACTGATGAGGGCAGGCCGCGAAGCCTGTCTTCCCGAACAGGATGGTTATGCCTTTCTCCGCATCGTTTCAATGCGGGGACTGGCAGCCATGAAGATCGAAGACACGGAAGTGCGGCTGTCCGCCGCCCGCTTTCGGGGTGAAGATGATACGCCGCGTTTCGCCGGCGGCGAGATCGAAAAGGTTGTCGGAATAACGCCCGGGCTGATCTGCCTCCAGCATGACGAAGAGCGCAAGCCCGCTTGCGGTGACATCTATTTCGAACTGCCCGTTTTTCAGCGAGCTGGTGGTGAATGTCAGACCGGCGGGCAGAAGTTCCAGCGCTTTATAGGCGTCGCGCACATGGTGGCCTTCGCCGGTCATGCCGTTGGAGGCGATGAAGCTCCAGGCAAGGATGGCTCCGTCAGGCAGGCTGCTCATGTCGATGTCGGTCAGCGTAGCCGCCTTGTCGGTCGTGCAGGTGCCGTTGGCGGATTTCAACGGCACTCGGTTGCCGTCCATGGTCAGGGCAACGATATTCATGTCGATCTCGACGTCTTCCGCCGTGTCATTCACCATGGAGAAGTTTATTCGGCGTCCATCCTCCGCAGGGATAGCCGAAACCGTGACAGGCTGGAAGAAGCGGCGGGCGGCATAATGCAGCGCCTTCCAGTCGCCGCCATAATCGAGGCTTGACCACGAGGCGACCGGCCAGGTGTCGTTCAGCTGCCAGTATAGCGTTCCCATGCAATGCGGCTTCAGCGAGCGCCAGTAATCGACGGCCGTGCGGATAGCCAATGCCTGCTGGACCTGGCTCAGATAAACGAAATTCTCGAAGTCCTTTGGGAAGCGGAAGTAGCGGAACATCGTACCGGCGATCCGCTCGTTGCCGCCGGCATTTTTCTGGTGCAGTTCGATGACGGGGGAGGCGATGTTCATATCCCTGTCTTCCGCATAGGTGCGGATGACCGGCATGGAGGTGTAGGACTGGAAACCGAATTCCGAGCAGAAACGCGGCTTCACCGAACGGTAATTGTCGAATGACTTGTTCTCGTGCCACACGGACCAGTAATGCATGTCGCCGGAACCATCCGCGTGCCAGGCATCGCCATAATCGAGATAACCGGAGGCGGGGCTTGATGGCCACCACAGCGCTTCGGGAGCGGCCTTTTTCAGGGCCTTTTCAATGGTGCGGTTCAGTCGGTCATAAGCCACAAGGTATCGGTCGCGATTGTTGCGGGACTCATCGAACCAGGTCAGTGCACCCACCAGCTCGTTATCGCCGCACCAGAGCGCGATGGAAGGATGCGAGGAGAGGCGTTTCGCCTGATAATCAACCTCATGTTCGACATTATCGAGAAAATCCTCGCTGCAGGGATAAAGATTGCAGGCGAACATGAAGTCCTGCCACACCAGCAGGCCAAGACGGTCGCAGAGGTCGTAGAACCAGTCTTCCTCATAAAATCCGCCGCCCCAGACCCGGATCATGTTCATGTTAGCCTCGACCGCGGAGCAGAGGAGGTCTTCGGTCTTTTCCCGGCTGGTGAGCGAATAGAGCGCATCTGCGGGAATCCAGTTGGCACCGCGGCAGAAGATTTCCCTGCCGTTGATGCGGAACGCGAAGCGGCTCCCGGCATCATCCTTATCGGTCAGAAGCTCTATGGTCCTGAATCCGATCTGCCGGGTCACAGTCTCATCGGGCAGCTCCACCATCAGCGTGTAGAGCGTCTGCTCGCCACTGCCGGCCGGCCACCAGAGCTCCGGATTTTCCACGAAGAAGACGTGACGCACCACGGTTTCGCCTGCGCCGACGCCGCAATCGAGCCTCAGCCTTTCATCGTTGAGAGACAGATAAACCGGGAGGCTTGCCGGTCCCTCGGCAAAGAGGGTGACGGCCACATGCAGCTCGACGCCGCCGTCGATATGGCGCTGTGAGGTAACGACATGCTCGATCCGGGCCGTATCGAGCCGTTTCAGCAGGATTTTGCCGTAAAGCCCGAGTGGCGCAATCGCGATGTTCCAGTCCCAGCCGAAATGGCATTGCGGCTTGCGCAGCATATTGCCATTGGCGATAGGCGAATTCCCCGGGTGATAGGGTATATAAAACGGCTGGCGCGCCTGGCGCTCCGCCCCGGCGGTTATATTGGAGTGAAAATGGATGCGAATGGTGTTTTCACCGGGGCGCACTGCACGGGAAATGTCAGGGCGGTAGCGACGGAAGCAATTGTCCGCGCTGAGCACCGGAACGTCGTTCACGAAGACAATCGCGACGGTGTCGAGATAGTCGATGTCGAGATACCAGCTTGCGTCCGCCTCATCGAGGATGAACGTTCGCTCAAGAACCCAGTCCTGTCGGGCCACCCATTGCACAGCCTTTTCATTGGCTCCGTGGTAGGGATCTGGAATGATGCCCGCATCTTTGAGAGCCGTATGGATATCCCCAGGGACGGTAAGCTCGGTCGTATGATCTCTGTCCACTGATGTCAGGCGCCAGAGCCCTGCCAGATCGATGACGGTTTCGGGCGTGGAGGAAGAAATCATGACGGGACCCTGCATTTATGAATTCAAATAAGGAAGCCGGCATTGTGATGCAGGCTTGTGTCAGAATCTGGGGAGGATGGACGCCGCAAGTGGCTAACCGCCCGCTTGCTCGGTCTCATGATACCCTCCCTTCGGCAACGTTACCGTAAAACCTCCATTCCGTCATGTCTTTCAGGTACAACATATGTCAGGAAAAATTTCTGGAACAGCGCATCGATCGCGGCCGGATGGATCGGTCTCGAGGTTATTTTATTTTTCGATTTTATATCAATAAGTTATTATTATTTTTAAATGTTTATGATCAAATCATATATTGGCTACGCCGCCATCACGGGCGGGCCAGAGAAAAGCGCAGTAAGAACCGGACATTTTTTCGAGCTACATCGTTATAGCCCGAACGAGGGCCCCCGCGCGGAAAGCGGACCCCTGTTGAGGACCTTTGCCTTTGCAACGACGTAAAAGCTATCTATGATCACCGTTCGGTCAAGCATGGCGAAATGACATGAACGATACTGGTAAATCCGGCGGGAGCGAAGCGCCCGTGACGACGGGCGAGCGCCCGACCCTGAAGACCATCGCTTACATGACGGGCCTCGGCATCACCACCGTTT
The DNA here is from genome assembly GCF_003938925.1 of Agrobacterium sp. FDAARGOS_525. Lineage (NCBI taxonomy): Bacteria > Pseudomonadati > Pseudomonadota > Alphaproteobacteria > Hyphomicrobiales > Rhizobiaceae > Agrobacterium > Agrobacterium sp. FDAARGOS_525. The sequence goes on from NZ_RKIU01000003.1 coordinate 2,537,052, forward strand.
CGCGCGCTCTCAAGGATGCGCCTGATATCGGCGCGGAGACAAAGGAGCGCGTGCGGCTGATTGCCCGCCAGATCGGCTATCAGCCAAACCGCGCCGGCGTGCGCCTTCGCACCGGCAAGACCAATGTGATTGCCCTCGTTCTCAGCGTCGATGAAGAGCTGATGGGTTTTACCAGCCAGATGGTGTTCGGCATCACCGAGGTTCTGTCCTCGACCCAATATCATCTGGTCGTAACGCCCCATATCCACGCCAAGGATTCCATGGTGCCGATCCGCTACATTCTCGAAACGGGGTCGGCGGATGGCGTCATCATTTCCAAGATCGAACCCAACGATCCGCGAGTCCGTTTCATGACGGAGCGCAAGATGCCCTTCGTCACCCATGGACGTTCGGACATGGGCATCGACCATGCCTTTCATGATTTTGACAATGAGGCCTATGCCTACGAAGCGGTCGAGCGATTGGCTCAATGCGGACGCAGGAAGATCGCCGTCATCGTGCCGCCGTCACGTTTTTCGTTTCACGACCACGCTCGCAAGGGGTTTAATCGGGCAATCAGGGATTTCGGCCTTACCGAATTTCCGTTGGACACCGTTACAATCGAAACGCCGCTGGAAAAAATCCGCGATTTCGGTCAGAGGCTCATGCAGTCCGATGATCGTCCCGATGGCGTCGTTTCGATCAGTGGCAGCAGCACCATAGCGCTGGTGGCCGGGTTCGAGGCCGCGGGCGTGAAAATCGGAAAGGACATCGACATCGTCTCGAAACAGTCCGCCGAATTCCTGAACTGGATCAAGCCGCAGATCCATACCGTCAATGAGGATATCAAACTGGCGGGCAGGGAGCTTGCGAAAGCCCTTTTGGCCCGCATCAACGGCGCGCCCGCGGAAACTCTGCAGAGTATCAGCCGCCCGGTCTGGTCCTCCATGGCGCCGAAGCCTTAAGGCACACGCAAGACCGAGCCGGCATGGCGCATTGGCCATGCCGGGCTTGATGAGTGCCCATCAGGACAAACAATTCTTCAGCGACCCGGCGATACCGCGCATCAGCTTGAAGTAAAGCTCCGGGCCTGGCTCCAGCGTTGCCGCTTCCGGATCAAGCGTAGCCGATTTCGCTGCCGTGCCTTCGGTGATGACCGAGACCAGCTTAGGCTCGAATTGCGGTTCGGCAAAAACGCATGTCGCGCCGAGCTGGCGAACCTTTTCTTGCATCTGTTTGACGCGATCCGCGCCCGGCAGGGTTTCGGGGCTGACGGTGATCGATCCCGCCGTCTTCACGCCATAGCGATGTTCGAAATATTGGTAGGCGTCGTGGAAGACAATGAACGGCTTGTCCTTCACCGGCTGAACCGTTTTGGCCAGTTCGGCGTCAAGTGTGTCGAGATCATCGATCAGCATCTTTGTGTTGGACTGATAGATCGCGGCATTGCCCGGATCGGCCGCGATCAGCGCGGTTTCGATTGCCTGGGCCATGGCCTTGGCATTGGCGGGGTCAAGCCAGAGATGTGTGTCATAGGTGCCATGCTCATGGTCATCGTGGCTCTCACCGTCGTGACCGGCGTGACCGCCTCCGTCATGCTCGTGACCATGCTCGTGCGCGTCCGGCTTTTCGGCATGACCATCATTCGCCTCATGGCCTTCTTCGCCATGATCATGCGCTTCAAAGGGCCCCCCTTCACGGAGGGGCAGCTTTTCCAGCCCCTTGGCATCTTCCAGTTCCACAACAGTCGCCTTGGCGGCCAGCGCTTCCAGCGGCTTCTCCAGAAATGCTTCCAGTCCGGGACCCACCCAGAAAACCACATCCGCCGTTTCGAGCTTGCGTGCATTCGACGGACGGAGATTATAGGTATGCGGCGAGGCCGCGCCGTCGACGATGAGCTGTGGTTCCCCGACGCCTTGCATGATGGCTGCAACGAGGGAGTGGACGGGCTTGATCGACACCACGACCTCGGGTGCAGCGGTGGCGCCGGAAGCGGCGACCGCGATTGCCATGGAGGCCGCGAGCGGGATCAGGATCGATTTCATGAAATGCACTCCACTTGAAGAACGTTAGTTATGTTATTACATTTATTGCGTAACTCTATAACGTATGCGATAGCGGTAAGCAACATCGCCAAACGGACAATCCCATGCTTCATTCCGCCCATCCGGGTAACGAGATACTGGTCTCCCTCGCCAATGCCGGCGTCCAGCGCAACGGCCGCTGGCTGGTGCGCGGCGTGGAATTTTCCGTCAGCAAGGGCGAGATCGTCACACTGATCGGGCCGAACGGATCAGGCAAGTCCACGAGCGCGAAAATGGCGATTGGTGTCGTCAAACCAACCGAGGGGGTGGTTACCCGCAAGGCTGGTCTGAAAGTGGGTTATGTGCCGCAGAAGCTTTCGGTCGACTGGACAATGCCGCTTTCGGTGCGCCGACTGATGACACTGACAGGACCGCTCGCCGCCCGCGAAATCGACGCCGCGCTGAATGCGACCGGTATCGCGCATCTTGCCAATGCCGAGGTGCAGCATCTGTCCGGTGGCGAGTTCCAACGCGCGCTTCTTGCCCGCGCCATTGCCCGCAAGCCAGACCTTCTGGTTCTTGACGAACCCGTGCAGGGGGTGGACTTCTCCGGCGAGATCGCGCTTTATGATCTGATAAAAAATATCAGGAATTCAAATAATTGCGGAATTCTGTTAATCTCGCATGATCTGCATGTAGTGATGGCGGAAACCGATACGGTGATATGCCTCAACGGCCATGTCTGCTGCCGCGGCACACCGCAGGCGGTGAGACAGAGTCCGGAATATATGCGCCTGTTCGGCGGCGCGGCGGCGAAGGGGCTGGCGGTCTACAGTCACCATCATGATCACACCCATTTGCCGGACGGCCGGGTGCAACATGCGGATGGTACGGTGACGGACCATTGCCACCCCGAGGATGGTCACCATCACGGACATGATCTTCATCATGACCACGGGCATGACCATCATGACCACGGCCACCGCCACGATGATCATGGAGAATGCGGCTGCGGCCATGAACATGACGACGACGCCAACCTGAACCAGCGGCAGGGAGAACGCCATGTTTGACGATTTCTTCGTCCGCGCCATGGTCGCCGGCATTGGGGTTGCATTGACAGCCGGTCCGCTTGGCTGCTTTGTCGTCTGGCGGCGCATGGCCTATTTTGGCGATACCATGGCCCATTCGGCGCTTTTGGGTGTTGCCCTGTCTCTTCTGCTGCAGCTGAACCTCATTGTCAGCGTGTTTCTGGTCGCGTCGGCCGTGTCGCTCCTCTTGATTTTCCTGCAACGGCGGCAGGCGCTTTCCGCCGATGCGCTGCTGGGCATCCTGTCCCACTCCGCATTGGCGATCGGCCTTGTCATCGTTGCCTTCATGAGCTGGGTCCGCATCGATCTCGTCTCGTTCCTGTTCGGCGACATTCTCGCCGTCACCCGCAGCGATATTGCACTGATCTGGGGCGGCGGACTGGTTGTCATCGTCTCCATGGTGTTCCTGTGGCGATCGCTGCTTGCCTCCACCGTCAATACGGAGCTGGCCGAAGCCGAGGGGCTGAAACCGGAACGGGCGAAATTGATCTTCACGTTGCTGATGGCGCTGGTGATCGCCATCGCGATGAAGGTGGTCGGTATCATGCTCATCACATCGCTGCTCATCATACCGGCTGCGACCGCCAGACGTTTCTCCGCTACACCGGAGGTAATGGCGGTGGTGGCTTCGCTGATCGGTGCGGTTGCCGTTGTTGGCGGCCTCTTCGGATCGCTCACCTATGATACACCGTCCGGTCCATCCATCGTGGTTGCCGCGGTGATCCTCTTCGTTATAAGCCTGTTGCCGGCGCCGGGTTTGTCCCGCTCCGCGGATGAAGGAGGCAAGTCATGAATGCGCAGACCCAGCAGAACCTCACCAAGAACCAGTCGCTGGTCATGAACGCCCTTTCAAACGCGCATCAGCCGCTCAGCGCCTATATGATCCTCGACAAGTTGCGCGATGATGGTTTCCGCGCGCCGCTGCAGGTCTATCGGGCGCTGGAAAAACTGGTGGAATATGGCCTTGTGCACCGGCTGGAGAGCCTTAACGCCTTCGTCGCCTGCACCCATACCCAGGCGGAGTGCTGCTCCAGTCACCATGGCACCGTCGCCTTCGCCATCTGCGAGTCCTGCGGGCAGGTCACGGAATTCCACGATCACGAGATCGATCACCGGCTGGAGCGCTGGGTGAAGGACAGCAAGTTCAAAGCGGAAAAGACCACCATCGAAATCCGCGGTCTTTGCGCCGCCTGCTCGGCCTGACGGACGATAGATGGAATGGGTATTGTTGCCCGCTCCCGATCACCTTTCGATGATCGCCAGATCCTTCGAGAAACGCTTCCAGTTTTCGACGTATTTTTCCGCTGAGCGGCGAATCCCCGCCACGGCGTCGTCATCAAGCGTGCGGATAGCGCGCGCGGGCGAGCCGACGACCAGGGAATTATCCGGAAATTCCTTCCCCTCCGTCACCAGGGCATTGGCGCCGACGAGGCAGTTTCGGCCGATCTTTGCGCCGTTCAGGATCGTCGCGCCCATGCCGATCAACGAATTATCGCCGATGGTACAGCCATGCACGATAGCGTGGTGGCCAATGGTGCACATTTCGCCGATCGTTGCGGCAAAGCCGGGATCGCTGTGAACCATCACGCCTTCCTGAATATTGGTGCCGCGCCCGACGATGATCGGCTCATTGTCTCCACGCAGCGTTGCACCAAACCAAATGCCGACGTCTTCGCCGAGCGTGACTGAGCCAATGACATTGGCGTCGGGAGCGATCCAGTAGCGATCCGCTGCAGGCGTTTGCGGCACACGGTCGGCAAGGCGGTAAAGCGGCATGTCGATGTCCTCCCTTATGTTCGTGCGTCAGACGACCGTCACCGACAGTGTGCCGACACCCTCGACGCCGCATTCTATGCGGTCACCGCGAACGATTGGACCAACGCCAGCCGGCGTGCCGGTCATGATGATGTCGCCAGCGGCAAGGGTGAACAGCTTGGAAAGCTCTGCAATCACTTCCGGCACCTTCCAGATCATCTGGGCGAGATCGCCCGTCTGCTTGCGTTCGCCATTGACGTCGAGCCAGATCGCGCCGGTTGCGGGATGCCCGATCCTGTCCGCTGGGACGATGTGGGACACCGGCGCGGAATATTCGAAGGCCTTCGCGCCCTCCCAGGAACGTCCCATCTTCTTCAGCCCGTCCTGCAGGTCGCGGCGTGTCATGTCGATACCGACGGCGTAACCCCAGACATGGTTCAGCGCTTCCGACGTCGGAATATCCGCTCCGCCGCTTTTCAGCACCACGACGCACTCAACTTCGTAATGCACATTCGATGAGAGCGACGGATAGGGAAAATCCTGTCCTGCGGGCAGCAGGTTGTCCGGGTTCTTCTGAAAATAGAAGGGCGGCTCGCGCGAGGGGTCGTGGCCCATCTCAATGGCGTGATCGGCATAATTGCGGCCGACACAATAGACCCGCCGTACAGGGAACAGATCGCTCGTGCCTTCGACGGGCAGGAGAACGGGCTTCGAGGCGGGGATGACGGTAGCGGCCATGTGGATTTCCTGTCGTCTTTTAGGGTGCAATTCTTGTCCCGCGATTCCGGCGCGATTTCCAGTTCAAAATTGCCTCGCCTGCAAAACTGGCTTTTTACAGTCCTTTGCTGTAGAAGCCGGCGCAAAGAGGTTAATCCATGTACAGACAAGCGCTTGCAAGCGGCGAAAAAATCTTCGCCGTGGCCCCCATGATCGACTGGACCGATACGAGGTGCAGGTTTCTGCACCGGCAATTGTCGAAGCGTGCGCTGCTTTACACCGAAATGATCGTTGCCGACGCCATCATCCATGGCCAGCGTGACAGGCTGCTCGGTTATCACCCTCAGGAACACCCCGTCGCGTTGCAGCTCGGCGGGTCTGATCCGGCCAAGCTTGCCGAAGCGGTGCGGATCGCCGGGGACTACGGTTATGATGAAATCAATCTGAATGTTGGCTGTCCCTCGGATCGGGTGCAATCCGGCACCTTCGGCGCTTGCCTGATGCGCGAGCCTGATGTGGTGGCGCAATGTGTGGCCGCAATGAAGGCTGCCGCTAGTGTGCCGGTTACCGTGAAATGCCGGATCGGGGTGGATGAGCAGGAGCCGGAAGCGGTTCTGCCTGATTTTCTGAAGAGGGTTGTTGCGGCGGGCGCGGACGCGGTCTGGGTTCACGCGCGCAAAGCCTGGCTGCAGGGGCTTTCGCCAAAGGAAAACCGCGAAGTGCCGCCGCTCGATTATGACCTCGTCTATCGCATGAAGCGGGAAAATCCTGACGTCTTTATCGGCATCAACGGCGGCATCGCCGATCTCGATCAGGCGAGCGGACATCTCCAGCATATGGATGGCGTGATGCTCGGCCGGGCCGCCTATCACAACACCTCCATCCTTGCCGACGTCGACCATCGCATCTATGGCGAGGAGGCCCGCCACCCGGACTGGATGGCGCTGCGTGACGCGATGATGGCCTATGCCGCCGATTATATCGCCGCGGGCGGACGTCTCAACCACGTCACCCGCCATATGGTCGGACTGTTTCAGGGCATGCCCGGCGCGCGCCGTTTCCGGCAAATCCTCTCCAGCGATGCCACGAGGCCCGGGGCAGGGCCGGAGGTCATCGAGGCCGCTTTCGCCAGCATCGATGTCAGCGCCACGAAAGACATGGCGGGCTGAAAGCGCTCAGACCGCCTTTTGCAGTTCCTGCGCACCATTAGGCGCATTGACCTTGCCGCCGGTAATGAAGAAAGCGAAAACGTCGCGCGGGGTCTTCTCAACCTTCCGATCCGGCGCGATCAGCGGCAGATCGTCCGGCACACCGCCCCTCGCATAGGTCTTTACCCGCTCAGCCCAGTGCGCGATCTCTTTTTTCGGATAACAGGTCTCGATGTCGTCCTCGCCCTTCTGTAGGCGGCAATAAACGAAATCGGCCGTTACGTCAGGCAGCATCGGATAATCGTGATGGTCAGCGCAGACGACGGCGACCTTGTGCCTGGCAAGAAGTTCGATGAATTCCGGAACCTGAAATGTCGGGTTGCGCACCTCCACGACATGGCGAAGAGTGAGCCCGTCCTGCTTTTCGGGCAGCAGCGCCAGAAATGCACCGAAATCCTCCGCATCGAATTTTTTCGTGGGCGCAAACTGCCAGAGGATGGGACCGAGATGGGACCCGAGTTCCGTCAGCCCCTGCGTCAGGAACTTCGTCATCGACTCACCCGCCTCGGCCAGAACCCTGCGGTTGGTGACAAAGCGGCTTGCCTTTAGGGAAAACACGAAGTCCTCGGGCACTTCGGATGCCCATTTCGCAAAGGTCTCCGGTTTCTGGCTGCTGTAATAGGTGCCGTTCACCTCGATTGCCGTGAGCTGCCGGCTGGCGTGTTCCAGCTGGCGTTTTTTCGGCAGTTTTTCGGGATAAAAAGTGCCCTCCCAGGGCTCGAAGGTCCAGCCGCCGATACCGGTGCGGATCGTGCCTGATGTCGACATATCTAGTTCCTCCTCCGGCCTTCGGCCTTTCGAACCTTTGCGACGAAAGCTGCGGCTTACTCCGCAGCCTCCCGTTTTCCGGCCGGCCGGCGCTCCAGAAGCTCCTTCAGGAAGTGGCCGGTATAGGAACGCTCCACCTTGACGATGTCTTCCGGCGTGCCCGTGGCCACCACTTCGCCGCCGCCCGTACCGCCTTCAGGCCCGATATCGATGATCCAGTCCGCCGTCTTGATGACTTCGAGATTATGCTCGATCACCACCACGGAATTGCCCTGTTCCACCAGCGCATGCAGCATCTCGAGCAGCTTGTTGACGTCGTGGAAATGCAGGCCCGTCGTCGGCTCGTCGAGAATATAGAGCGTGCGGCCCGTCGAGCGCTTCGACAGTTCCTTGGCGAGCTTGACGCGCTGCGCCTCGCCGCCTGAAAGCGTATTGGCCTGCTGTCCGACCTTGATGTAACCGAGGCCGACATCGAAGAGCGATTGCAGCTTGTCGCGCACGGCGGGAACGGCGGCGAAAAATTCGACGCCCTCCTCAACCGTCATATCCAGCACGTCGGCGATGGATTTGCCCTTGAAGGTGACGTCCAGCGTCTCGCGGTTATAACGCTTGCCGTGGCAGACGTCGCAGGTGACGTAGACGTCAGGCAGGAAGTGCATCTCGATCTTGATCACCCCGTCGCCCTGGCAGGCCTCGCAGCGGCCACCCTTGACGTTGAAGGAGAAACGGCCGGGCGCGTAACCACGAGCCTTGGCTTCCGGCAGGCCGGCGAACCAGTCACGGATCGGCGTAAAGGCGCCGGTATAGGTGGCCGGGTTGGAGCGCGGCGTGCGTCCGATCGGCGACTGGTCGATATCGATCACCTTGTCGATGAATTCGAAACCATCGATGCGGTCGTGTTCGGCCGGGATTTCACGCGCGCCCATGACCCTGCGCGCCGCCGATTTATAGAGCGTCTCAATCAGGAAGGTGGATTTGCCGCCACCCGAAACCCCGGTTACGGCCGTGAAAACACCGAGCGGCACAGCGGCCGTGACATTCTTCAGGTTGTTGCCGCGTGCGCCAAAAACCTTGATCTCGCGGCCCTTCTTCGGTTTGCGGCGCTCAGCCGGCACGGCAACGCCGAGTTCACCGGAGAGATATTTGCCGGTCAGCGATTTCGGATTGGCCATCACTTCCTGCGGGGATCCTTCGGCAATCACCTGGCCGCCGTGAATACCGGCCGCCGGGCCGATATCGACCACATAATCCGCCGTCAGAATGGCGTCCTCATCATGTTCGACCACGATGACGGTGTTGCCGATATCGCGCAGATGTTTCAGCGTATCCAGCAGGCGCGCATTGTCGCGCTGGTGCAGGCCGATTGAGGGCTCATCGAGAACGTAGAGAACGCCGGTGAGGCCAGAGCCTATCTGCGAGGCCAGACGGATACGCTGGCTCTCCCCGCCCGACAGCGTGCCCGAATTGCGCGACATGCTGAGATAGTCCAGCCCCACATCGTTGAGGAATCGCAGGCGTTCGCGGATTTCCTTGAGGATACGGACGGCAATTTCATTCTGCTTCGCGTTCAGGCTTTCCGGCAGCACCTCGAACCAGTCGCGCGCCGTGCGGATCGACATTTCGGTGACTTCACCGATATGCAGCTTGTTGATCTTGACCGCCAGCGCTTCCGGCTTCAGGCGGTAACCGGCGCAGGCCGGGCAGGGGGCTGCCGACATGTAGCGCTCGATTTCCTCGCGCGCCCAGGCGCTGTCTGTCTCTTTCCAGCGCCGCTCCAGATTGGGCACGATGCCTTCGAAGTTCTTGACCGTCTTGTAGGAGCGGGCGCCGTCCTGGTAGTTGAACTCGATCTTGTCGTCAGTGCCCTGAAGAATGGCGTGCTGCGCCTCCTTCGAAAGATCGGACCACTTGCTCGAAAGCTTGAATCCGAAGGCTTTGCCGAGCGCTTCCAGCGTCTGGTTGTAATAGGGCGACGATGATTTTGCCCAGGGAGCAATGGCCCCGTCACGCAGGGTACGGGCCGGCTCCGGCACGATCAGGTTCTCATCCACCTTCTGCTGCGAGCCAAGGCCATCGCAGCTGGGGCAGGCGCCGAAGGGGTTGTTGAAGGAGAAGAGACGCGGCTCGATTTCCGGAATGGTGAAGCCGGAAACGGGGCAGGCGAATTTTTCCGAAAACAGCACCCGCTCATGGGTCTCGTTGAGAGACTTGTTGGCGGAACCACCGGCGGCTGTCTCTTCGGGCGGCAGGGGCCTGTCGGCAAATTCGGCAATTGCCAGCCCGTCGGCAAGCTTGAGGCAGGTCTCAAGGCTGTCGGCAAGACGCGCGGCCATATCCGGGCGCACGACGGCGCGGTCAACCACCACGTCAATGTCGTGTTTGTACTTCTTGTCGAGAGCAGGAACGTCGGCGATCTCGTAGAACTGGCCGTCCACCTTGACGCGCTGGAAGCCTTTCTTCATCAGCTCGGCAAGTTCTTTCTTGTACTCGCCTTTGCGGCCGCGCACGATCGGCGCGAGGATGTAAAGACGCGTGCCCTCCTCGAAAGCGAGGATGCGGTCGACCATCTGGCTGACCGTCTGGCTTTCAATCGGCAGGCCCGTGGCCGGCGAATAGGGGACACCGACACGCGCGAAGAGAAGGCGCATATAGTCGTAGATCTCGGTGACCGTGCCGACCGTGGAGCGCGGGTTGCGCGAGGTGGTCTTCTGTTCGATGGAGATTGCCGGCGACAGGCCCTCGATCTGGTCGACATCCGGCTTCTGCATCATTTCGAGGAACTGGCGCGCATAGGCCGAGAGGCTTTCGACATAACGGCGCTGGCCTTCGGCGTAGATCGTATCGAAGGCGAGCGACGACTTGCCTGAGCCGGAAAGCCCGGTCATGACGATCAGCTTGTTACGTGGCAGATCGAGATCGATACCCTTGAGATTGTGTTCACGGGCACCACGGATGGAAATCGTCTTCAGTTCACTCATGACAAGGCTCGGACAAAAATAACAGGCTGGATGGCGGCGCGTCCTTATGTAGTGACGCAGCCGGACGTGTCGAGGTCTATTCCCTATCGGTCGCAGCTTTTCACGATGCTTGACTCGAAATCTGCAATTCAATAGAACAAAAAAGGAACGAATTGCAAGCGCGAATGTCTGCCCCCACAGCTTAAGATTATTCTTTGTGGATAGTTCCATGCTTGCGGTGCCCTTTGCGGGCGGCGGCAGCTATTGTGTGCCGAATTTTTTGAAATGCAATTGCCGGTCATGATGGCCGGCGGACAGGATGACGAGATGGCTGGTAGCGTAAACAAGGTAATTCTGATCGGAAACGTGGGCGCTGATCCCGAAATCCGCCGGACGCAGGATGGCCGACCCATTGCCAACCTGCGCATCGCCACCTCGGAGACCTGGCGGGACCGCAACAGCGGCGAGCGCAAGGAAAAGACCGAGTGGCACACGGTCGTCGTGTTTAACGAAGGCCTGTGCAAGGTCGTCGAGCAATATGTGAAGAAGGGCGCCAAGCTCTATATCGAAGGCCAGTTGCAGACCCGCAAATGGCAGGACCAGACCGGTAACGACCGTTACTCCACCGAAATCGTGCTGCAGGGCTTCAACTCCACGCTGACCATGCTCGATGGTCGCGGTGAGGGCGGCGGCCGTAGCGGCGGCGGCGACTTCGGCGGCGGTAATGATTATGGCAGCGGCGGCGGCTCCAGCTATGGCGGCGGTTACGACCAGCAGTCCTCCTCGCGCGGCGGTTCTTCCCGTGGTGGCAACCAGCCTTCGGGCGGATTCTCCAACGACATGGATGACGATATCCCGTTCTGATCGAACCGGGGACGAAGAAACGTGTGACAGGAGGTGAGCTTGACTGACGAAACCCTGCAGCCAAAACAGCCCGCCACCTGGCGCATCATCCTCGCTTTTTTTCTCGACTTCTGGACGGCGTTTTTCGCCTCCGGATTTCTGGTCGCGACGGTAGCGGGAGGGCGGACGCCCGGAGGTTTTGCCCTCAACGGTGCGCCCGCCTTTATCGCCTTTGTGCTGATCATTGCCTATTTTGTCGTGCTCGGGCGGTTCTTCGGTGGCACACTGTGGCAGCGCCTTTTGAAGGCGAGACGCTGACATCGGGCTTTGCCGTTTTTTTTAAGAGAAGAACACTTCGACGCCCGGGGCAGTCTATGCCGCGACTTTATCGGCCAGCATCGCCACCATGACATCGGATTGCGACACGATGCCGACCATCTTACCCCTGGCGTCGATGACAGGCAGATAATGCAATCCTTCCTCCGCAAAGCGGATGATTGCTTCCTCGATTGGTGTTTCCGGCCGCACGGTTTTAACGGGCGATGTCATGATGTCCTTGACCGTATCGTTGGGGGCACTTGCGCCTGACAGGATGAGGCGAAGCCGCTGCAGGAAACCGATCGAGGGACGACCGTTTCTCCAGCTCGCCTTTTCCAGAAAGTCTGTCTGGGTGACGATGCCGACGATTTCGGCGCTGTCATTGGTGACGGGCAACGCCTTGAAATGATGGCTTTGCATCAGGGCATGCGCGTGGCGCAGGCTGTCATCAGGGGCGACGCCGACCACATCCCGCGACATGACACTTTCGCAATCGAGATGCAGCGCGCGACGCCGGTAGGAGCGCAACTCTGTCTTCCGCAGGATGGTTTCCAGCGCGTCGCGGTCGATATCGATGAACTCGTCATATTCCTTCAGCACGTCGTCGAGATCGGTGGAGGAAAAGCCGATTTTCTGGATGGGTGTCGGATCGGCTGTCCCGTGCGCGGCCTTGCCAAGCTTCAGACCGTGTGGATAGGCGCGGCCGGTGGCATTGTTGTAAGCGACGGCCAGGGCAAGAAGGATCAGCGAATTTCCGGCGACCGGCCACAACAGGAAACCATAGCCGAGGCCATGTATGGCAGGGCCGCCCAGAACGGCCGTCAGTGCCACCGCACCGCTCGGCGGATGCAGGCAGCGCAGCGCCATCATGGCGGCGATGGCCAGGCTGATGGCGAGCGCGCTTGCGAGGAACGGATCCGGAACCAGCAGCGCCACCGTCACCCCGACAAAAGCCGAGACGAAATTCCCGCACAGGATCGACCAGGGCTGCGCCAGCGGGCTGGAGGGTACGGCGAACAACAGGACGGCCGAAGCCCCCATCGGCGCGATCATGGCGGGCAGCGTGGGATCGAAACGAAGAGCGAAACTGGCGAGAATGCCAGTCAGCAGTATGCCGACGAAGGCGCCTGTGGCGGAGCGGAGCCTTTCCCTGTTGCTGACGGGTGCGGCATCGGGAATGATGCGGCGCAGCGTGGAACGCATGGAGATAACTTTCGAATCCGAAATGACACGCGTCTTTTAGCCGAAGCGCCAGCTGAATTTAAGGGAGGATTTTCCGGCATTTCAGCGGTGGCAGGAATTTATTGCGTTGGTGTCGCGCAGGGACGGCTCAGAACGCGAAGGCCGATTTTATGCCGTCGACAACGAACTGCACGGAAAGCGCGGCCAGCAGGACTCCGAGAAGCCGGGTAAGGATGGCGCGGCCGGTATTGCCGAGAAAGCGGTCCATCCGTTCCGAGACGATCAAGGCCGCGTAAACGAGGGCCATCGCGAAAGCGAGGATAAGGATGAGCACCACCATCTCGACCGTGGTCTTCATTGAGCCGGCAAGCAGAACGGTGGCGGAAATAGCACCTGGCCCGGCAATCAACGGCAGGGCCAGCGGGAAGACCGCGAGATTGTGGAGATGGTCCTTGGTAATGGCGATTTCCGAGGTCTTTTCCTTGCGCTCCTGGCGCTTTTCGAAAATCATTTCAAAGGCGATCCAGAACAGCAGAAGGCCGCCGGCGATGCGGAAGGCGCCCAGCGAAATTCCGAGCAGATTGAGGATTGCGAGGCCGAAGAGGGCAAAGACGGCAAGGATACCGAAAGCGATGATGGAGCCGCGCAACGCCACCTGGCTGCGCTGGTCACGGGTCATTCCGGCAGTCAGCGCCAGAAAGACGGGCGCAAGCCCCGGCGGATCGAGTGTGACCAGAAGTGTGGTAAGCGCATTGATGAGCGTTTCGCTGCTGGCCATTCTTTCCCCGTTGGTTTTGTTTTTAGGCCGGAGCCTACGCAAGTCGCGGGCACTTTGAAAGAGAGCGCCACGCATTTGGGCGGCTAAATCGTGAAAAGCGGCGTTCGTCTTGCAAATGACGCAAAAGCCTGTTCAAAACTCGCCGGGAAATTGGCTTAACGTGGCTGTTTCCGCTATAAAAATCCATCCGATTCTTAACAGAGAATGTGATCCGTTTTGACTGACCAGAGCCCCCCCGGCGGCGGAAAGCTTCCGCCAGGCATTGAACCGATTTCCATCATGGAGGAAATGCAGCGGTCGTATCTCGATTACGCCATGAGCGTTATCGTGTCCCGCGCGCTTCCCGATGTGCGAGACGGCCTGAAGCCGGTTCATCGCCGTATTCTGTACGGCATGTCCGAACTCGGCATCGACTGGAACAAGAAATACGTCAAATGCGCCCGCGTAACCGGGGACGTGATGGGTAAATTCCATCCGCACGGCAACTCGGCAATCTATGACGCGCTGGCGCGTATGGCGCAGGACTGGTCGCTCCGCCTGCCGCTGATCGACGGCCAGGGCAACTTCGGCTCCATCGACGGTGATCCGCCGGCCGCTGAACGTTATACCGAATGCCGTCTGGATAAGGCCGCGCATTCGCTGCTTGACGATCTCGACAAGGAAACGGTCGACTTCCGTGACAACTATGACGGCACCTTGCAGGAGCCGGTCGTCATTCCGGCCAAGTTCCCGAACCTGCTGGTCAACGGGGCAGGCGGCATCGCGGTCGGCATGGCCACGAACATCCCGCCGCATAACCTGTCAGAGGTTATCGATGGCTGTATCGCCCTGATCGATAATCCGGCGATCGAGCTGCCGGAACTGATGCAGATCATTCCGGGCCCTGATTTCCCGACCGGTGCGCTGATCATGGGCCGTTCCGGCATCCGCTCGGCTTACGAAACGGGCCGCGGATCGGTCATCATGCGTGGCCGCGCGACAATCGAGCCGATGCGTGGCGACCGCGAGCAGATCATCATCACCGAAGTTCCCTATCAGGTGAACAAGGCGTCGATGATCGAAAAAATGGCTGAGCTGGTCAAGGAAAAGCGCATCGAGGGCATTTCCGACCTGCGCGACGAATCTGACCGCCAGGGTTACCGCGTCGTCATCGAATTGAAGCGCGACGCCAATGCGGACGTCATCCTGAACCAGCTTTACCGCTACACACCGCTGCAGACCTCGTTTGGCTGCAACATGGTGGCGCTGAACGGCGGCAAGCCCGAGCAGATGACGCTGCTCGACATGTTGCGTGCTTTCGTGTCGTTCCGCGAAGATGTCGTCAGCCGTCGCACGAAATACCTGCTGCGCAAAGCGCGCGAGCGGGCGCATGTGTTGGTCGGTCTGGCGATTTCCGTCGCAAATATCGATGAGGTCATCCGCGTCATCCGGCATGCTCCCGATCCGGCTTCGGCACGAGAAGAACTGATGACGCGTCGCTGGCCTGCACAGGATGTGGAAAGCCTGATCCGCCTCATCGATGATCCGCGCCACCGCATCAACGAAGACGGGACTTACAACCTTTCCGAGGAACAGGCGCGCGCCATTCTCGAATTGCGCCTCGCACGTCTTACAGCGCTCGGCCGCGATGAAATTGGCGACGAGCTGAACAAGATCGGCGCTGAGATCAGCGAATATCTGGAAATCCTGTCATCACGCCTGCGCATCATGCAGATCGTCAAGGACGAGCTTTCCGCCGTCCGCGACGAATTCGGCACGCCACGCCGATCCGAGATCGTCGAGGGCGGTCCCGATATGGACGATGAAGACCTCATCGCCCGCGAAGACATGGTCGTGACCGTTTCGCATCTCGGTTACATCAAGCGCGTGCCGCTGACGACGTATCGTGCACAGCGTCGCGGCGGCAAGGGTCGCTCCGGCATGGCAACGCGCGATGAAGATTTCGTCAACCGTCTGTTCGTCGCCAACACCCACACGCCAGTCCTGTTCTTCTCCTCGCGTGGCATCGTCTACAAGGAAAAGGTCTGGCGTCTGCCGATCGGCACGCCGCAGTCCAAGGGCAAGGCCCTGATCAACATGCTGCCGCTGGAACCCGGCGAGCGCATCACCACCATCATGCCGTTGCCCGAGGACGAAACGACCTGGGAAACGCTTGACGTGATGTTCTCGACGACGCGCGGCACGGTTCGCCGCAACAAGCTCGGCGATTTCGTACAGGTCAACCGCAACGGCAAGATCGCCATGAAGCTGGACGAGGAGGGCGATGAAATCCTCTCCGTCGAAACCTGTACGGACCGCGACGATGTGCTGCTGACGACCGCGCTCGGCCAGTGCATCCGCTTCCCCGTGGACGATGTACGCGTCTTTGCCGGCCGCAATTCCGTCGGCGTGCGCGGCATCAACCTGGCCGAAGGCGACCGCATCATCTCCATGACCATTGTGGGCCATGTGGAAGCGGAGCCGTGGGAGCGTGCGGCTTACCTCAAGCGCTCGGCTGCCGAACGGCGTGCCGCAGGCGTGGACGAGGACGATATCGCGCTCGTCGGTGAGGAAGTAACGGAAGAGGGCGAACTCAGTGAGGAGCGCTACCAGGAACTGAAGGCGCGCGAAGAATTCGTGCTGACGGTTTCCGTGAAGGGCTTCGGCAAGCGTTCATCGTCTTACGATTTCCGCACTTCAGGCCGCGGCGGCAAGGGCATCCGCGCCACCGATACCGCGAAGACGTCGGAGATCGGTGAACTTGTCGCTGCCTTCCCGGTGGAAGAAGGCGACCAGATCATGCTGGTTTCCGATGGCGGACAGCTCATCCGCGTGCCTGTGAACGGCATCCGCATCGCCAGCCGCGCGACCAAGGGTGTGACAATCTTCTCGACCGCGAAGGATGAGAAGGTGGTTTCCGTGGAGCGCATCAACGAGCCTGAAGGCGACGACGAGGCTGAAAATGGCAATGGCGAGGAGGCGGATGACAATCTGCCAACCACGCCGGAGGCACCGGAAAGCGAGGCGTAAGCCGCCTCGTTTTTCACATCAGGATCAACAAAAACCCCGCGGTGCCTGTGCGCCGCGGGGTTTTTCTTTGGGTTTCCGTCTGGTGCGGTCTGTCAGCGAATACGTATATGAACCGGTGAGCGCCCCGACCGACGGGCGACGTGCAGGTGAATGCTGGCTTCCGGCTGGTTGGCGCGCCAGGCACGGGCGCCATGCGAGAGCAGCAACGCCACGAGATCACGCGTTTTTGCCTTGGAACGGTTGAGACCGAGATCGGCGATACGCATCGCCGCCTCATGAATGGGATGCAGAACCGACAGGCTGCCATGCCCGTTGCCAGACGCAATGTCCGAATAATTCTCGTTGACTGCCATCTTGGAAAGCCTCGCTACTCATTACACAATTCGAGGAGACAGGCGATGTTCGAAACAGAGAGCACCGCCTGCGGGAACGTCTTCACTGAAGGGATGCCCAGCAGCTGACGCCTTTCTTTTTCAATGCATTGCATGCATTCACCGCGGCGTTCTGGCCGTCGAAGCCGCCGAAACGGGCGCGGTATATCTGGGAGCCGTCCTTGCTGTAGGCCACCGTGAAGGGCTTGGCGGAACGCAGTGCCGCACCGCCTTTTTCCTGGGCGCTCTGCAGCAGGCCGCGCGCGGAATTTTCGTCCGGCGATGCGCCAATCTGGATGACCCAGCCGCCCTGCGGCGCGTCAGACCTTGCCGCAACGGAAGGTACGGAGGCTGCGGAAGCCGAGGTGGAAGCCGTGACGATATTATCGACCTTGGTGGAATTGGTTATCAGCTTGCGATCGGGCGCGGAGGGCGCCTGACGGATGGGGTCTTTACCCTTCTGCCAGGTAGCCGCTTCCATTGCCTTGACGGCTGCATTGGAAGAAGATCCAGCAAAGGCGGTAACCGGCGCTTCCTCGTAACGCGTCTGCGGAACGGGTCCGGCATTGGGCAGGCCGGCATCCGTCGCGGCGACGGCGACAGAGGGAACGGCGGCGGCCACAGCGACCGGCTCTTCGACCGGGGCGGAACGCGTCTGTGCAATCAGGTTGCTGTTGCCGCCACGCGACGCCTGCGGCAGATAGGTTGCAACCAGTTTGCGCATGGTGGCGTCACGGGCGGCGCTGGAGCGACCGCCGAGGACGACGGCGACAATGGAGCGCCCGTCGAGCTGCGCGGAGGTGGCAAGATTGCTGCCGGCTGCACGCGTGTAACCGGTCTTGATACCGTCGACGCCCTTCACGGTTCCGACGAGGCGATTGTGATTGCCGATTACCTGCTTGCCGAAATTAAAGGTGCGGGTGGAGAAGTAACCGTAATATTGCGGAAAATGCTGGCGAAGCGCGATGCCGAGGCGGGCTTGGTCGCGCGCCGTGGTCATCTGGGCTGTATTGGGCAGCCCGTTGGCATTGCGGTAGGTCGTGCGCGTCATGCCCAGGGCACGGGCCTTTGCGGTCATCATTCTGGCGAAACGGTCTTCTGAGCCGCCGAGATATTCGCCGAGCGCCGTCGCCATGTCGTTGGCCGACCGGGTAACGAGAGCAAGGATCGCCTGCTCGACCGTAATGCTGCCGCCAGCGCGCACACCGAGTTTGGACGGCGGCTCCTTGGCTGCATTCGCCGAAACCGGCACCTTGGAATCAAGAGAGATACGTCCGGCACTGAGGGCTTCGAACGTCAGATAAAGCGTCATCATCTTTGTGAGCGAAGCCGGGTAACGCAGCCCGTCGGGATCCTCGCCGTAAAGCACCTTGCCGGTCTTCGCATCGATGACGATGCCCGCATATTTCGGATCGGCCTTTGCGGTCTGGACGGATGTTGCGGTTATGAACGCCGCCGCAAGTGTCAACGCCACAAACCTTACAAAAGACCCTGTACCCGCTTTGCGCGAATGTGCCCAAGATAGACTTTTCAACACTGCTGAACTCTTCAATCGCATATTTATGTTCCGCTCGGACACGCCCCGCCCGAATGCTCCGGGTAGAAACTTTATCGGGATGGCGTTACCAAGTGGTTTATGAAAGGTATCCGCCTTCCATAAAATGCGACTTTTCACACGCGATCTGTCTCGTGCCGTGTCACGGGTTTTCGTCTTTTACGAGGCGTTTCTCGACATAGCGTGTCACGGCTGCGTCTAGCGCCTGCCATTGCGGCAGCAGGTTGGCCGAGAATCGGTAGAACAGGCTCAGGTCCTGGCCGACTTGGATATCTCTCTGACAATCGCTACCCGTTGTTTCCTGAGGCGTCTGCGGCAGCAGGCAGCGCACCACATAGACGCTTTCGCCGTCGCGTCGGCCGGTCAATATGACTTCCTTGCCATAACCGGAATCAGCGCGCAGCCGATGGAGCAGCAGACCGTGCTTCAGGGGCGTCGGCTCACCTTCTATAAGTCTGGTATAAATCGGCTCGAAACGTCCTGACATGTCCTGCGACATGGTGCTTTGCGACAGCTGAACGAAAATCAGCCCGACTGCATTTTTCGGATCGTCGAAAAGGGCACGATTCGAATCTCGATACCCCGCAAGGTCGGGCCAGGTGAGGTAGAGGTCGGCGCGCTCATGTGCACCACTGTCACGATCAGACGGATTCCGAAGGGTGTTTTTTGCGAGTTTCAGCCGGTCGTTGCCGATGGTGATCTCCACTTCGTCGGTCGACGTGGTGTGTCCCGCCTGAATAATTCTGTCGCCATACCATTTCATGCCGAAATTGAGCGCAGTGAGAAGGGCGGCAAGGGCTCCGCATATGACGATGACGCGTCTTATGAGAGAAGAGGAAAGGAAGCCTGTGTCGCTATGCATGAGCTTTCAAACTCGTTCTGTCCGCCGGGTTTTCGGCGCGGAAATAATAGGCAAAGCTTTAACCCGCGGCGATCGCCATTGAAATGATGTTTTGCCGCTGCTACCTGATAAGCGCAAGCAAAGGACGGCATATGGCAGCGCGTGACAGATATTCCCGGAAACTCGAATGTTCCAAATGTGGCCATCAGGGTTTTGCCGAGGCGTCCGAGTCGGATGACAAAACCCGCCGGGACGTTGATTTCCGCATTGACGAAATGCCCCGGGGATTTCGCGCAGAACGCCCTTCGGGCGACCCAACCGACTTCATGATCCGCTGCGCCCAATGCGGCAACATATTCCGCTTCCTGCAGAAAACCGCCTATGCGCCGGGAGGCGAGCCGCGCGTCAAGGCCTGAACGGAAGGTGCCGGCATGACTTTACCGCAACAGCCCAACGGAGCGCCGCAAAGGCGCAAACCAATCTGGCCCTGGATCGTTCTGCTGGTGCTCACGCTCTGCGCGATCTATTCCTATAACCGCGCCAACGAAATCATCGCCGAGTTGTCCGATACCTTGCCGCCGGCGCTGCTGAACCTCTTCGAGGACATTCTCCGGGGGGAAGGCCGGCACGGCCATGGCGGGCCCAGCATCGGCGTTTGAGCGAGACGCCCGCCGTAAAGGGTCGCCCATCCTCCGGCCGCACATCATGTCATGACCATAAAAGAAAAAAGCCCCGCAAAGAGGCGGGGCAGGTTGATCGCTCGGGGAAAGTTGGGCAATGCCCGGGAGCGATGAGTGGGATATAAGAGACAATGGTGCGGACGCGATAGGCCACTTCCGTCCCAAACAGTACGCCGATGCACAAATTTCACTTAATCCGCAGATTTTTGAACGATGAATTTGACGGATCTGTAAGACAACTTGACAGGCTTTCGCTTTATTCTTTGCTCGCCTCGAATTGCACATATTCTCCTTTAACGTAACGTGACATGAGCAGACGCATGGATAAATCCGGAATCCTCTTTGTGGCGCTTTTGTTGGTGCTTGTTGCAATCGTTTTGAGCCTTACGCTGTTCGATACAGCGCAGCAGGTCCCTTCGATACCTTCAGGTGACGGCTCCCTGCTGCCGCCTGCAGCGACCCCGGGGCAATGATCCGCCAACTGTGAGAGAAGGAAGACGATGCTTGTCGGAGCGGGATTGACGCCCTTTTTCAAACCGCTATAAAGCCTCACCACCATGGATGGGTGTCCGAGTGGTTTAAGGAACCGGTCTTGAAAACCGGCGTGCGTGAGAGCGTACCGTGGGTTCGAATCCCACCCCATCTGCCATCAAGCGCAACATCATTCGAATAATGTCGCGACGAGGCGTGTTCCCGCAGCGTTTGGGCATCGCGTACATTCCGTACGAATAAGAAACCCGCCTTTCGGCGGGTTCCAGGCAGCGGTTGTGGATCAGATTTCCGGACAGCCTCGTTCATTTGCGAAGGTGATCCGGTCCGGTCCCCGGCGCGTGAAGCCTTCGACAACAACGCGGCCCGGCGTGACGCGCACGACTTCGGGATCACGAAGGCCTGCTTCACGGGCCGCAGCGGGCTTCGCGTTCGCTGCAGCCACGCATGCGTGGAGGACCCCGGCGGTCCATGTCCCGATCACGGTCGCGGATGACGGGACGGACGCCATCCGGGCCGATTCTGAGCTCCATATCCTGGGCACCGGCAGGCATAGGTGCGGCGAAGGATACCAGGGCGATGCCAATCGCCAGACCTGTGGTTTTCATAAAATTTATCATGTTTCCTCCCTCAGCCGAAACCGGCGGAAGCTCGTTTGTTTGCGCGGAGAAAACGCGGTTACCGCTACTTTGTTCCTTGCGAGGCTGCGAGGGGAGGACTTGCGGCGGGCGGATTCCGCCGTGGAGGGCGTGCCGAAAAGATAGAAATCATTAACCACGTTCGTTACAATTTTATCGAATTTGCAAAAGTCGTTCGCATTTTCGCCACGTTATGCACAAGATTAAGCGACTGTTAGGTGCTTCGATGGCAGGGGCAATATCGAGGCAAGTGAGGGTGCGGTTCTCCGAGCCAATAGCAGCGTGGGGCAGACGATTTGAATTCTACGGTCAAGAAAACAGGCATCAGCGCCAGGTCGGGCGTGAAGTGGCTTGCAATTTCCGTGCTTTGCGCTGCAACGGCGTCGTGTTCCACCACCTCCGAGACAAAGCCTAAGCCCAAGCGCAGCAAGGAATATTTCTCCGAATCCGAATATGGCGTGAAGGCCAGCCCGCGCGTTGCCGATGGAAAGAACATCCCGAAGGGTGGCGGACGCGAGCTGCTGGGTAACGCCTATACCGTCAAGGGCCGCCGTTACTTCCCGAAAGAAGAGCCGGGCTACAACAAGGTTGGCCTTGCTTCCTGGTATGGCTCTGCCTTCCATGGACGCCTCACGGCCAATGGCGAGGTTTACGACAAGGAACATCTTTCCGCCGCACATCCGACATTTCCGCTGCCGAGCTACGCGCGCATCACCAATATGGATAATGGCGCGTCGGTGCTCGTCCGTGTCAACGACCGTGGTCCGTTCCACGAGGGCCGTCTGATCGACGTTTCCAGCAAGACGGCAGATCTTCTGGACATGAAGGCGACGGGGACAGCAAATGTACGGGTTCAATATGCGGGCCGTGCGCCGCTCGACGGCCATGACATGCCTTACCTGATGGCTTCCTATATTCCGAAGGGTTCGCGTTCGCCGGGCGTCGCGCCTGAAGGGCAGATCGCGACCGGCGTGATGGTTGCTTCGGCCTCGCCGAATTTCGTGCCGGCGCCGACATCGAACCCGAATTATGCCGGCTCGGCTCAGACCGCGCTCGTCGGTTCCAAGAAGAATGCGGCGCTTCAGGCCATGCCACTCGTCAACGGTGTACAGCCCGCATTCGAACAATTCGCGATCCTACCGGAAATCGGCCCGATCCTGGCGGAGCGCCCCGAAGGTAACTTCCTGCGGGAACCAGCGGCTCCAGGCGGCAATTATCTGCGTGTGCCCACGCCGTCTTCCAAATATGCAGCGGCCTATTCCGAAGAATCCGCCGCCGTATCCAAAACCGCAAAGGTGTTCGACACCGTGCTCGTCAATCGTGACGGCTTGAGCGAAGAGTCGATCCTCGCCCATGTGAAGCGTCAGCAGGCGAAGTCACGCTAACGGATTGAGGACACCGCCGCACCGTTCTCATGGCGGGTGGCCGGTTGTGGCAGACAGCACTGGGCGGTTTCATGCGCAAGACCTTTCATCGCTCCTATCTGTCGGCCGTCGCGGCGGCCGCTTTTGCATTTTTGAGCGCCGGCGCGGCGCAATCGCAGACTGCACCCTTCATCGCCAAGGCCGAGCAGGCCTATATGATCGATGCCGAGACCGGTACGGTGCTACTTGCCCAAAATGAGGATCAGTCCTTTCCACCCGCATCGCTTGCCAAGCTGATGACGGTGGAGGTGGTGCTGGATGCGCTGTCGAAAGGACAGCTGGCGTCGGAAACGGCCTATCCCGTTTCGGAATATGCCTGGCGCACGGGCGGAGCCCCATCGCGAACGTCAACCATGTTCGCCGCCCTGAAATCCTCCGTTGGCATCAATGACCTTTTGACCGGAATCATCGTGCAGAACGCCAATGACGGCTGCATCATCATCGCCGAAGGCATGGCGGGATCGGACGCTGCCTTTGCCAAGCGCATGACGGCACGGGCCGGCGAACTTGGCATGAACCGCAGCACGTTTGCCAATTCCACCGGACTTCCCGATTCCGGAAACCAGACGACCGCCAGGGACATGGTGCGCCTTGCCCAGCATCTGCATGACACCTATCCCGACCGCTACTCGTTGTTTACGAAGCCGGACTTCGAATGGAACCGGATTTTCCAGCGCAACAAGAACACGTTGCTGATGCCGGGAAGCGGTATAGACGGTCTTGGCCTCGGTTTTGCAGAAGGCAGCGGTTTTGCCGCCGTGGTTTCGGCGGAGCGGGAAGGGCGCCGCATCTATCTGGCGCTTGCCGGCATCGCAGACGACAAGACGCGGCAGGAGGAAGCGCGCAGAGTGGTGGACTGGGGCCTGACCGCCTTCGAAAAACGCCGCCTGTTCAGCAAAGATGAAGTGGTTGGCTCCGTCAGCGTGTATGGCGGCGATGCCTCCTATGTCGACCTTTCTCCGAAGGACGATGTCAGCGTCCTGGTGCCCGTCAACAATCCGGAACGCCTCTCCGGACGTATCGTCTATCGCTGGCCGCTGAACGCGCCGCTCGATGTCGGGGCGAATGCCGGAACGCTGAAGATATTCTCGGGCGAGCGTCTAATGCGCGAAGTGCCGCTCTATACGAAGAGCCGGGTGAACAAGGGTTCGCTCACCCAGAATGCCGCAGGAGCATTGAAAGAACTTCTGCTGTTCTGGCTGTGAAGTGCGGTTCAGCACGCGCCATTTCTCCTATGCTTTTGTTCAGGCACCGGTTTTTCTGAAAAGCGCTTCACACATTTCGGTCCGATGCTGTAAACAGGCATTTCAACATTGACGTGAATTCCTTGCAGGACGTGACATTGGCCGAAAAGACCGGATTGTTCATCAGCTTCGAAGGCGGCGAAGGCGCCGGCAAATCGACGCAGATTCGCACGCTTGCCGAGGCGCTTCGCGATCGTGGCTTCAAGGTGGTCGTAACGCGTGAGCCCGGCGGTTCGCCGGGTGCGGAGGCCGTAAGACATGTTCTCCTATCCGGTGCGGCGGAGCCCTTTGGCGTCCGGATGGAAGCCATCCTGTTCGCCGCAGCGCGCAACGATCACGTCGAAGAGGTCATTCGCCCTGCGCTGGAGCGCGGCGAGATCGTGCTCTGCGACCGGTTTCTCGATTCATCCCGCGTCTATCAGGGCACGACCGGCAATCTGGAGCCGGATTTCATCGAGACGCTGCAGCGCATCGCGATTGATGGCGTCGTTCCGGAGCTGACACTGATTTTCGATATCGCTGCCGAAAAAGGCCTTGCCCGCGCCAGAAAGCGTGCGGAAGAAGGCGCGAAGCCCGATCGCTTCGAGAAAGAGGAAATCGAAACCCACGAGAAGCGGCGGGAAGCCTATCTCGATATCGCGCTTGCCGAGCCGCGTCGCTGCCGCATCGTCAATGCCGATCAGCCGGAAGAAAAAGTTGCGGAGGATGTCATGTCCTTCGTCGAGCCCTTGCTCGAACAGCTGGGGACCGAGGCGGGCAGGGCGCATGAGTGAGGTCCAGGGCGTTCTCGACGGTGCAATCGCGCCGCAGCAGAACACGACGCTTTTTGGCCATGAGGAGGCGGAGGCGTTTCTCGCGCAGTCCTATCGCTCTGGCAAAGGCCATCATGCCATTCTCATCGAAGGGCCGGAGGGCATCGGCAAGGCGACGCTCGCTTTCCGTTTCGCCAATCATGTATTGAACCATCCCGATCCTTTGTCGGCGCCGGAGTTTCTGCCGGACCCCGATCCGCAGTCGCTGGTCAGCCGGCAGATCACCGCCGGCGCCTCGCATAACCTGCTGCATCTCACCCGGCCCGTGGATGAAAAGACCGGCCGCGTGAAATCCGCCATCACGGTGGACGAGGTGCGACGGGCAGGGCATTTTTTCTCGCAGACCTCGGGCACCGGCAACTGGCGCATCGTCATCATCGATCCCGCCGATGATCTCAACCGCAATGCCGCGAACGCGATCCTGAAAATACTGGAAGAGCCGCCCAAAAGGGCGATGTTTCTCGTGCTCTCCCACGCACCGGGAAAATTGCTGCCGACAATCCGCTCACGCTGCATGCCGCTCAGGCTGCTGCCGCTTTCGGATTCGGCCATGGTGCAGGCGCTCGATCATCTCGGCATAAATCTCTCGGAGGAAAAGCGCGATGCCCTGCTTGCCGCCTCCAAGGGTAGCGTTGCGCAGGCGCTGAAGCTGCTGAACTACGGCGGCTCCGATATTGTCGAGGCCCTTGCCGCAGTCATGAATGCCGACGGGCCGGGCGCCCGCAAACAGATGCACAAGCTCGCCGAGATCCTGGCCCAGAAGGATGGCGACATCGTCCTCGGTTTTTTCATGGAACATGTAACGGAAGATCTGATGGCGCGCGCGCGCGCGGCGGCCATGACGGGCGATATCACGGCTGCGGAAAGGCTGGCACGGCTTTCTTCGGCGCTCTCGGAACGCATCACCGTGGCGCAGGCCTATAATCTTGACAAGAAACAGATGGTGATTTCCATTCTTGAGGATATCCGGGGCGTCTAAGGCCGGAAAATCGTGAGGACCGAAGTTGCCTTTTCGGATTGGCCCACTCTAAGCCGCATTACCCCCGGGATTGACACGGGAATCCACAACCCGCTGAAATTAATGGATACTCGGCTCGAGCCCGAGGATGACGAATAGTCGGCAATATTGATATCAGTGTACCAATTCGGTAGCTTTTTCTTTCGCTGCTGCGAACAATGGTTTAAGAGCGGTCTATCCAAAAAACAGCGCGTAAAGTCGATAGACCGTCATGACAGACAAGACACCATTCTACATCACCACCGCGATCTCCTATCCCAACGGCAAGCCGCATATCGGCCATGCCTATGAACTGATCGCAACGGACGCCATGGCACGCTTTCAGCGCCTGGACGGAATGGATGTGTTCTTCCTGACGGGCACCGACGAACACGGCCAGAAGATGCAGCAGACGGCACGTGCGGAAGGCGTTTCGCCGGAAGAACTCGCGGAACGAAATTCCAATCAGTTTCTCGAGATGGGCAAGCTGCTCAACGCCTCGAACGACGATTTCATCCGCACGACGGAAGAACGACATCACGAGACCTCGCGCAATATCTGGAACCTGATGGCCGAGAGCGGCGACATCTACAAGGATAGCTATGCCGGCTGGTATTCCGTTCGTGACGAGGCCTATTACGCCGAGGACGAGACGGAAGTGCGCGCCGATGGCGTCCGTTACGGCCCGCAGGGCACGCCGGTGGAATGGGTGGAGGAGGAAAGCTATTTCTTCAAGCTCTCCGAGTACCAGGACAAGCTGCTGAAGCTCTATGAGGAAAACCCCGACTTCATCGGTCCGGCGGAACGCCGTAACGAAATCATCTCCTTCGTGAAATCCGGTCTGAAGGACCTGTCGATTTCCCGCACCACCTTCGACTGGGGCATCAAGGTTCCCAATGATCCGAAGCACGTGATGTATGTCTGGGTCGATGCACTGACCAACTACATCACCGCAACGGGTTACCTCGAAGACAGGAACGGACCGCGGGCGAAGTATTGGCCGGCCGACGTGCATATCATCGGCAAGGACATCATTCGTTTTCACGCCGTCTACTGGCCAGCCTTCCTGATGAGCGCGAAGCTGCCGCTGCCCAAGCGCGTTTATGCACATGGCTTCCTGCTCAACAAGGGCGAGAAGATGTCGAAGTCGCTCGGAAATGTCGTTGATCCCGCCAATCTGGTGAACCATTTCGGCCTTGATCAGGTCCGCTATTTCTTCATGCGCGAAGTCTCCTTCGGCCAGGACGGCAGCTATAGCGAAGAGGGCATTGCCACCCGCATCAATGCCGATCTTGCCAATGGCATCGGCAATCTCGCCAGCCGTTCGCTGTCGATGATCGTCAAGAATTGCGACGGCAATATCCCCACACCCGGTCCGTTCACCGACGAAGACAAGGCGATGCTGGCGTCTGCAGACGGTCTGCTCGCCATTTGCCGGGAGGAGATGGGCAAGCAACTCATCCACCGCGCGGTAGCCGCCATCATTGCCGTCGTTTCCGAGACCGACCGCTATTTCGCCTCTCAGGAGCCTTGGGCGCTGAAAAAGACCGACCCTGAGCGGATGGGCACCGTGCTTTACGTCACGGCGGAAGTTGTGCGCCAGATCGGCATTCTCCTGCAGCCCATCATGCCGGGTTCCTGCGAAAAGCTGCTCGATCTCGTTGCGGCGCCAGCCGATAAGCGCGACTTTACGGCGTTGGGCGAAGCCGGTCGTCTGGTGCCGGGGACACCACTGGAAGCTCCGAAGCCAGTCTTTCCGCGTTACGTCGCGCCGGAAGCGTGAAGGCGACCACGATGCTGATCGATACCCATTGCCATCTGGATTTTCCTGATTTCGAGGCGGAGCGCGACGACATCATCGCTCGCGCCCATGCCTCCGGCGTGAGCCAGATGGTGACGATCTCGACCCGGGTGCGTCGTCTGCCGGAGCTGTTGAAGATCACGGAAAAATATCCGTCAGTCTTTTGCTCGGTCGGCACCCATCCGAACAATGCCGATGAGGAACTGGATATCTCCGCCGATGAGCTGGTGCAGCTTGCCGAGAGTCATGAGAAGATCGTAGCGATCGGAGAGGCGGGTCTGGATTACTTCTACGACACGCAGAAGCCCGAAGACCAGAAGACCGGCCTTCTTCGCCATATCGAGGCGGCGAGACGAACGAAGCTGCCGCTTGTCATTCACAGCCGCAGTGCCGATGACGACATGGCCGCCATCCTGCGCTCCGAAAGCGGGAAGGGCGCATTTCCTTTCATTTTGCACTGCTTTTCCGCTGGTCCCGAGCTCGCAAAAACGGGTGTCGAGCTTGCCGGATATGTGTCTTTCTCAGGCATTCTGACCTTCCCAAAGTCGCAGGATATTCGCGATATCGCTGCAACCGTGCCTCTTGACCGGCTGCTGGTAGAAACGGACGCACCCTATCTTGCGCCGAAGCGCTGGCGTGGCAAACGCAACGAGCCTTCCTACGTCGTCAATACCGCGGAGGTTCTAGCAGAGGTGCATGGCATCTCCTTCGAGCGGATGGCCGAGATCACCACCGAAAATGCCTTCCGCTGCTTTTCCAAGATGACAAGGGTGTAGGCGTGGCAATCTACCGTCGCCGCTTCACGGTTCTCGGATGCGCCTCGTCACCCGGCGTGCCGCGCATTAACGGCGACTGGGGCGCCTGCGACCCCGATAATCCGAAGAACCGGCGCACGCGTGCGGCCTTCATGGTGGAACAGATCGGTCCGGATGGCGGCAAAACGACCGTTGTGATCGATACTGGTCCTGATTTTCGCGAGCAGATGATCGCCGCGAAGGTG
The DNA here is from genome assembly GCF_003938925.1 of Agrobacterium sp. FDAARGOS_525. Lineage (NCBI taxonomy): Bacteria > Pseudomonadati > Pseudomonadota > Alphaproteobacteria > Hyphomicrobiales > Rhizobiaceae > Agrobacterium > Agrobacterium sp. FDAARGOS_525. The sequence goes on from NZ_RKIU01000003.1 coordinate 2,565,533, forward strand.
GAGGCTATCGATGCCGTTCTCTACACCCATGCTCATGCCGACCATCTGCATGGCATTGACGATCTGCGCATCTATTTCGCACTCCAGAAAAGCCGCGTCCCGATCTATGCCGATCCCATTACCATGGCGCGCATCCGCGATGGTTTTGCCTATTGTCTCGAGACGCCGGCGGGCAGCAATTATCCACCGATTGTCCGGCCTTATCTGATTGCCGATATCAACGAGCCGGTTGTTATTGATGGAGCAGGAGGACCAATCGCCTTTGGGGTGCATATGCAACAGCATGGGGACGTCCATTCTCTGGGTTTTCGCATTGGTGATGTGGCCTATTGCACCGATGTCAGCGATTTTCCGGCCGAAAGCCTGCCGAAACTCGCCGGACTTGAGGTGCTCATCATCGACGCCCTGCAATATCGCTACCACCCCAGCCATCTATCACTCGAACAGGCGCTCGGCTGGATCGAAACACTGGCACCCAAAAGGGCGATCTTGACCCACATGCATATTCCGCTCGATTATGAGACGGTGATGCAGGAAACGCCTGATCATGTTGAACCGGCTTATGATCAGATGCGTTTCGAAATTGAGATCGATCTCGAAACCGCCTGACGCCGCCTGAAAAGGAACAGCATGTCGACTAAGCCTTTCCGTGCACCGAGTATGGCGAGCTTCTTCGACAATCTGCGCGCCAGCCGCCTGCGCGCCATGTTCCGACGCGGCGAACTCGGCCTCGTCGCGCTTGCCGTGCTCATCGGCATCGCAGCCGGCCTGCTGGTGGCCTTGATCGGCGCTTTGAGCACGGCATTGCATGTGCTCGTCTTTGGCGTTGAACGCCTGAGCAGCAGCGATCTTTCCGGACAGATCGTGCTGGTGGGGCCGATCATGGGCGGTGTCCTGCTTGGGCTGATCATCTTCATCCTCTCCAAAACCCGCAAAAAGCCGATGGTCGACCCCATCGAGGCAAATGCGCTGCATGGTGGCCGCCTGTCGCTCACGGACAGCATCATTGTCTGCGTGCAGAACATCGTTTCCAACGGTTTTGGCGCATCTGTCGGGCTTGAGGCGGGCTACACGCAGATTGCCAGCGGCGTCGCATCGAAGATCGGCATCAAGCTGAAACTGAGGCGAGGGGACATGCGCATCCTCGTTGGCTGCGGCGCCGCGGGCGCCATCGCGGCCGCCTTCAACGCGCCTCTGACTGGCGCATTTTACGCCATCGAACTCATCATCGGCACCTATACAGTCGTCACGCTCGCCCCGCTGATCGTTTCGGCGCTGGTGGCGACAACCGTTATCGGCCTGATTGGCGGCCATGGCCTTTCCATCGATATCGTCGATGCCAGCCGCGTGACGCCCGCCGATTACGTGCCGGCTATTTTCCTTGGGGTTGTGTGCGCGGCAATCGGTATCGTGCTCATGCAGGCGGTGTCCTTCATTGAGGAGACGGCGCGCAAAAGCGCTATTCCTGGCTGGCTGCGTCCTACGCTTGGCGGCATCGTTGTCGGTGGGCTGGCGTTGATTTCACCGCAGGTTCTCTCGAGCGGCCATGGAGCCTTGCATCTCAACATCGATGCCGACCTGACGATCTACGGGCTTGCAGGATTGTTCCTGTTGAAGGCGGCGGCCAGCGCGATCTCGATAGGTTCGAATTTCCGCGGCGGCCTGTTTTTCGCCTCGCTGTTCATGGGATCGCTGCTCGGCAAGATTTTCGCCCTCTGCGCGCCCTATATCGGCTATGGCTCGACAGCGCCGATCGTCTACGCCGTGATCGGCATGAGCGCCTTTGCCGCCGCCATCATCGGCGGTCCGCTGACAATGACATTTCTGGCGCTGGAACTGACCGGCGACTTCCAGATTACGGCGCTCGTGCTTGCCGCCGTCATCACCACATCGCTGGTGGTGCGCACTACCTTCGGCTACTCCTTCGCCACCTGGCGTTTTCACCTGCGCGGTGAGAGCATTCGCAGCGCCCATGACATCGGCTGGATCCGCGACCTGACGGTGGGCAAGATGATGCGCGCTGACATCCGCAAGGCCAATGTCAGCATGGGGCTTCCGGCCTTCAAGGAGAAGTTCCCGCTCGGTTCAACGCAGCGGGTCATCATGACCCACGATGACGGGCGTTATGCCGGGATCGTTCTCGTGCCGGAAATCTATGCCGATCCGATGGATCGCGACCCAAGCAAGATCAGCCTCGAGACCTATCTGCACTACAAGAACGACGTATTGCTGCCGACCATGAATGCACGGCAAGCGGCGGCAGCCTTTGACGCGGCGGAAAGCGAAGCACTCGTCGTCGTCAACGACAAGATCGAAAATCGTCCCGTTGGCCTGCTTACCGAAAGTCACACGCTGAGACGCTACAGTGAAGAGCTCGATCTGCGACGCCGAGAGGCATCAGGAGAATTATGATCGACCTGGATATGGATCTTTCAATGCGACAAGCGGCGCTTTTCAATGATGAGGCAACGGCGCCGCGATCTGACAGCTTACGGCATTCCCGGCAATTAAGCACAAAAAGTTCCATAATCTATCTTATGCGATTATCGTATGTAAGGGCTATTTAGTAATGCGACAGTTGGGCCAGTTAGAGATGCGACAGTCTCGCCTCTCGACGCACTGGTCAAAGCTAACGTTGGGAGCAAGGATGACGATCTTCAGCCTGGTTGAGACCATGAGCGGTCGGAGTCGTCATGTCCTTTATGATCACCATGTCGCAGAAAGAGTTGCATCGCCTCGACATCATCCAGAAGATCCGTGACGAACGCCTGAGCGTCGTCGAGGCTGCCGAACGGCTCGGCCTAAGTCGAAGCCAGGTCCATCGGCTGCTACAGGCCTATGACCGGGATGGTCCGGCTGGCCTTGTTTCCAAGAAGCGATCACGGCCGAGCAATCGGCGCCACAGCGAGGAGTTTCGCAATGCGGCGCTGGATCTGATCCGCGAACGCTATCTGGATTTCGGTCCGACGCTGGCGCGTGAGAAGCTGATCGAGCTGCACCGGATCTCTGTGGCTAAGGAGACGCTGCGGCAATGGATGACCGAGGCTGGTATCTGGGTCTCACGTAGAGAACGCAAGAAACGGGTTTTCCAGCCACGCGGCCGACGTGATTGCTTTGGCGAACTGGTGCAGATCGATGGCTCGCATCACTGGTGGTTCGAGAACCGTGGGCCCAAATGCGCCCTACTCGTCTATATCGATGACGCGACCGGCAAGCTGCTGCATCTACGGTTTGCCGGATCGGAGAACACATTCGACTATCTGCGCGCGACCAAGGCATATCTGCAGCAATGGGGCAAACCACTGGCCTTCTACAGCGACAAGCACGGCGTCTTTCGTTCGACCCATGCGTCGCAGAAGGACCGGACGAGCGGCCTGACACAATTCGGCCGGGCGCTTTATGAGCTGAACATCGACATCATCTGTGCCAACACCCCGCAGGCCAAGGGCCGTGTGGAACGTGCCAACCAGACATTGCAGGATCGGCTGGTCAAGGAGATGCGGCTTCGCGGCATCGACACGATCGAGGAAGCCAACGCGTATGCGCCTGAGTTCATTTTAGATTTCAACGCGCGTTTCGGCAAGGAACCGCGCAATCCGAAGGACATGCACCGGCAGTTGGCCGGTCACGAGAACCTTGATGGCGTCATGTGCCGCAAGGAAGTTCGCACGCTGTCGCAGGCTTTGACGCTGCGCTACGACAAGGTGCTGTTCATTCTCGATCCGACCGACGTTTCCAGGCCTCTGGCCGGCCAAAAGGTGATTGTTTGCGATTATCCGGACGGTCGCCTCGAGATCATGCACGAGAGTTTTGCCCTACCCTACAGAACCTTTGACAAGCTGCGGTCGGTCCATCGCCCGGAAGTCGTCGAGAACAAGCGTCTGGACGACATGCTGTCGATCGTCGCCGAGATGCAGGCTGGACGAGAACAGCAACGGAGCAAAAGCGGCCCTCGCCGCACCGGGCAGACGGATCATATGTTCGGCATTCGCGACGGCAGCACGGGGAACGGCTATCAGAAGCGTGGCCGTAAGCCGAGGACAGATTACATGAACGATCCGGCGGTGATTGCACGGCGAGAGAAAGCGTTATTGAGGCAACCAGCGGCGGAATAAGATTGTCAGTGCACGCCGATGTCGCTTTGTGTATCTGATTCCAGCTGCAGGCAGGCGGACCAAAGCGGCGTCTTGTGGAAGGCTCCGTCTTGAAGAAGCGTGAGCCCTTCTCGTGCCTCATAAAGCAGGCCCAGCCAGCACAGGCGCCGCAGGACACCATATTGGAGATCGGATTTTAGCTCCCAGGCTTCCAGTGTCATTTCGGTCTCAGATAGGGGCTCGAAGTCTGGGTGGAGGATCTTCACAAGCTCCAATGGCGTGCACCCTTCTCTGGCCTTGATATTGAGAAGGTTGAGGAACATGCGCCACCAGCGTAACCGCGCTTGGACCTCCTCTTTGCGCTCCGTGGCGTGGACATAGGAATAGAGATAATCCGTGGCGACGAGATCGAAGAAGCCTTGCGGGTTCACCAGGAACTCCCGGCCGCGTCTGGTTGGCAGCAGCACATCCTTTTTCCGGCGAAGAAGCTTCAGATGACGGGTCATGTCGCGCACGACCCAGAGCGGTGGCATGTCGCGCTCATTGAGCACCTTGTTCATGCTGTAGAGATCCTCAGCTGTGAACCCTGGCCAGAGAAAGTGCACAGCGGCCCAATGCACGAACTTGCGGTTCATGGCGCCGGTGGCTGTTAATCCGATGCCACCCTCACCGTCAGCATAGGCAACGGAAAGAAGCATACCTCGAAGAAGTGGTGACAGCGCGGCGACATCGACTTCACGCTGCAATTTGATTTCCGGAAGCATCGTGTGGCTTTGACCCCTACCTGCCCCACGCAGGTGCAAAAGAGTATCAGGCGGCGACGGAACAATTGCTACTGAGAAAGCTAAAGCAGGAAGGTGTCCCTCACCCGCCCCCGCTCCTTCCTTGCAACCCGGACCAGCCGGTCGGATCGGGGGCTGATCGTCAGAGCCAGACGAGATGCCGAGTGTCGCATTTCTAACTGGCTGGCGACGTCGCACCTCTATTCAGCTTTGACATCGTATGCGCGCTGGCGGTTTCGAGAATGACGTCGATTTGCAAATGTTCCTATGGGTTGTCTCCTGCAAGGCACATTCAGTGAAACACGCCCGTCCCAATATCGGCATCGATGAGAGAAGCCAGATCGCTCGCTGGCATAAATGGCCCCTCGTCTAATCACACAGAACCTTTAAAACTCGCTGATGGAACGCTTCTTGTGAAACCTCAGCGGCAGGCCCTTCGATCCATTCCAAATCGAGATGCAGTTTTCCTGCAGGAACCATTTGCTGTGCGATCTCAGCCGGTGTGGTTTCGTCGCTGGTTCCGTTCTCCCAGTCGTGAAAGGCTGATGAGTATCGAACGACCGCTCCACTGGTCGGCAAATCGAGCAACCCTCCCTCGGCAAAAAACGTCAAGCCGTCGCCCATTTCTTCCCCGACGAGCTTGAGCCTACGTCCCAGACGATGTTTGAGAATGGCCACAAATACTATCGCTGCAGAAAACGTAAACTTATCGACAAGCACAACAACCTGCCTGCCTGCGTTTTCAGAGATGGCGTCGATCAAGGGCATAGTTTGAAGAAAATCGCCACCGGTGTTTCCGCGAACATCAATCAAGAGTTTGTTGTTCCCGCAGGTTCTCACGCGCTCCGCCGCAGCGGAGATGGCTTTCGGCAGCGCACTTTCGCTTGGGTCGAAGAAACTCGGCAATAATATTGAAAGCCCAAACTCCTGCCGGTCCTCAATCTCCACAAATGTCCGAGGTTTCCAGGCCGGGTCAGCCTTGCCATGCTCGTTTCTCGGGTAGAGCATCGATGCCGGAACGGTAAGCCGGTTCTCCACTTTCAGGTCGGTGATCTGCCCATTCTGGCCTTTCAGGCGATATTCAGTGCTACTCTCTTTTGAAGAAAACCCGAGATGGGCCAATGCATATGGCCATGCGAGGAGAATCGGTCCGATCACCCGTTTCCGCTGGCGCGTTCCCGCCAGAAATTTCCCTGCGGCGGCTTCAATCTGGCTAAGGGGTGTGCCGTTGACTGCTATCAGCTCCCCTCTTGGCACAGTTGTTTCCAGTGCCGTGTCAGTTAACTGCACCGCCGTTCCAACGCTTACAAACCTCAGCGGGAGCACCGAAATGGAATCGTTCGGGATCAACCGTGTGTGTCCGTTGTCGGGAAGCGCAAGCAGGCGCATCGCGGAAAACAGAAAGGCCTCTTTGGAGCCCTCCAAAGCGTATCGTCGGGTATCATAAATGCAGCGATCTATCATCGTCGGTTCGATGCGCCGAAAGCTGGGATCGACTGGCAGGACAGTGTCCAGAATTTTCTCGAGGTCTTGCATCAGTGACATGATCCACGATGCGCACAGCTGTCTGTCGATGTCCAGATTGGACTTGAGCCAGACCTTCCCCTCTCCCCGTAAAATGCATTTCTGATATTAGTTTAACATTAGCCGACAAGCCATTGTATTTATTATAAATAGTCCAAAGATAAAAACTTGGTCGTCTTTTCTATGAGGGACTCCATCTGCCGCCGTTTATGTGTTATTGCTCCTGGCGAAGAGCATTGGCGCATCGAGGTAGACTTTGCCTAAGTAAATACCGGTCTCAATCCAGTTTCACCCTGTGCGGATAGCCACCGGCTATCGCCGCATGATCATGTTCATCGGGTGGTGGCAAGAGACCGGTCTGGCATCGTTACAATGTGCCCTGCGCAGCTATGCTGTTTCAGCTCTTCACCACTCCAGAACACCGCCACGCCGTTCCCGCATGGGTTTTCTCCTGCACCATCTTGGTGGACTTCCGAATGGAAGACCAACCGACTATGTGCAATATATTTCGGGTCCAGTGGACCGTTACACCCAGAACCGCGCCGCAGCCCTGGATTGCCTGCAGCGGATGCGGAGAAGCGAGGCCATTTCAGCCGAGCGGCAAGATCCGCCTCAATGCCAATGGCCGCAAGCTGGATGCCTGGCTCATATACAGATGCCGGATATGCGACAGGAGCTGGAACCGGCCGATCTTTGAGCGGCGGACTATTCGCGACATCAGCCCTTCTGTTCTCGAGGCGCTGCAGAACAATGACCCGCAATGGATAAGGTTGGAAACGTTCAATCTCGAGGCGTTGAGACGCAGATCGCCGCGCGTCGACGAGTTTCCCGAATTCGATATCGTGAAACAGATACGGGATGAATCTCCGGATTGGGCCGTGGCGGAAATTGATCTCATCGTTCCGTTCCAGACCGGTATACGCCTCGACCGCCTGCTGGCGTCTGAGCTCGGGCTCTCGCGGTCGCTTCTACAAAGGCTTCAGCGCGGCGGCCGGATTCGCACGCACGGCGACGCCTCCGATCCATGGCGACGCCAGGTGAAAAACGGCACGCGGATCGTGATCGAGCGGTGCGATGGCCTCGATCCGGCATGTTTGTGGAAATCTGTCACGGCGGAGTGCTAGCGCACAGCGAGGGCCTGAAGTTCGGGCCCTCGCGATGGTATCAATCAGTTCGATGCGGCTTTGAAAACCGCCAGCTGATCGGCAAATGCGCGTCGGTAGGCGGGACGCGCCTCGCCTCTCGCCACATAAGCTGCAAGGTTCGCATATTCATCGAGAATGCCCGAGCTTTTTATCCGTTGCAGCACCGATATCATCAACAGGTCGCCGGCGCTGAACGCGCCGTCGAGCCACTCGCCCTCACCCAGTCGCTGGGACAGTTCGCCAAGTCGCTTGCGAATACGTTCATCGACGATCTCCAGGCGTTCGCGATGCCAGCTCTTGTCCCTTTCGACAAAACCGGCGACAAAATGCTCGACTATCGGCGGTTCCACGGTGCTGAGCGCCGCAAACATCCACATGATCGCGCGCGCCCGCGCGTTCGCTTCCCGCGGCAACAGGCCGGCGTGGCGCTCGGCTATGTGGAATATTATCGCACCGGATTCGAACAGGACGAGATCGCCCTCCTCATAGGTCGGGATCTGCCCGAAGGGCTGAAGTGCAAGATGCCCTTGCTCCCGCATCGCCTTGAAGGAAAGAAGGCGAACCTCGTACGGTTGCCCCACTTCCTCCAGTGCCCAGCGGACACGCATGTCGCGGGCAAGACCCTTGCCGCCATCGGGCGAGCGTTCAAAGGCGGTAATGGTGATTGTCATTGCTGTTCTCCATCACTCCCCCATGCAAAATTGCCCCCCGCAATTCTGTTACCTGGCGTTGTGTCACAATAGGCGCCGGAATGAGCGAAAACAACGCATCGTGTTGTCGGCACACGCTAAAGGGCTGGCCATTTCACGCAAAAACTCTAAGCTCCTGCGCTGGAGACGGATTGCCGCACCATCAGTTTTCAGTTCAAATGATTAGGGAGAAAGCACCAGATGAGCCTGCGTATCAACGATATAGCGCCCGACTTCACCGCCGAGACCACCCATGGTCCGATAAGCTTTCACGACTGGATTGGCGATGGCTGGGCGGTCCTGTTTTCGCATCCGAAGAATTTTACGCCGGTCTGCACCACCGAACTCGGCGCCATGGGCGGCCTGCAGCCGGAATTCGAAAAGCGCGGTGTGAAGATCATCGGTATCTCGGTCGATCCCGTCGAAAGCCATGAAAAATGGAAGAACGACATCCGCACCGCCACTGGCTTCAATGTCGATTATCCACTGATCGGCGACAAGGACCTGAAGGTCGCGAAGCTTTACGACATGCTGCCGGCCGGCGCCGGCGACAGCTCGGAAGGCCGCACACCGGCCGATAACGCCACCGTACGCTCGGTCTTCGTCATCGGTCCTGACAAGAAGATCAAGCTGGTCCTCACCTACCCCATGACCACCGGCCGCAACTTCGAGGAAATCCTCCGCGCCATCGATTCCATCCAGCTGACCTCGAAACACCAAGTGGCGACGCCAGCCAACTGGAAGCAAGGCGAAGACGTCATCATTACCGCCGCCGTCTCCAATGAGGATGCGATTGCGCGTTTTGGTTCCTATGACACGGTTCTTCCCTATCTGCGCAAGACGAAGCAGCCGGGCTGATTTGAAGCCTGATGGGGCGGCGAAACATCATCGCCCCATCATCGCAATTTTCATGGCTTTATGACCCCGCCATGATAGTCGAGCCGGTACGTCTCGAAATGTCCGAGATAAATGCGCTCGACGCCGGTGAACGACTGAAATTCGCCTGCATTCGTGTCGACATAGACCAAATTCTCCACCGAGTGCGTGAAGCCGCCCAGAAACCGCCCTTCCCGATAGAGCGTGGAAAGCGAACGTTGAATGACCATGCCGGCCGTTGTGGCGTCGATCATATCGGGCCGGAGGATGCGGCCGTGATAGTTCATCGCCCACATGGCTGTCCCCCGGTGCCAGACGACCTCTTGACCGATGAAATCGGTTCCGCCGAAATAGCTGTCGATATAGTGCCAGTCTCCGTCGCGATAGCCAAGATCATGCGATCCCGTGCGAGTGGGCGTGGCGGATTTATTGCCCCCGCCAACATATGTGGCGGACTTGGCCCTCACTATGAACTCTTCCAGCATCGAACCCTTTTGGGAAAGAACATAAGGGGAACATAATTCATTTCCGGATCCTTCGCAAGCGCCACGCCCTGCCCTTGCCTCGCCCGCAATTTACCAATCGCGGGCTTGGTAATCGCAGCATTTGCGCTTAGAAGCGTGGCAGAACGATCCAAAAGAGTGTCCATGCAGCAAAATCCGCAAATTTACGTCGATGCCGATGCCTGTCCAGTGAAGCCGGAAATCCTCAGGGTCGCGGAGCGGCATGGGCTGGAGGTAACCTTTGTTGCCAATTCCGGTCTGCGCCCGTCACGCGACCCCATGATCAGAAATGTCATTGTTTCCGCCGGTTTCGACGCGGCGGACGACTGGATTGCCGATCATGCCGGCGAGAACGATATCGTCGTTACCGCCGATGTGCCGCTGGCCGGACGCTGTGTTGCCAAAGGCGCACTGGTGACGGGTCCGACTGGCCGCGTTTTCGACCAGTCGAATATCGGCATGGCAACGGCGATGCGAGACCTAGGTGCACATCTGCGCGAAACCGGTGAAAGCAAGGGCTATAATGCCGCTTTTTCGCCACGCGATCGATCCGCTTTTCTGGAGACCCTTGACCGTTTCTGCCGCCGTGTCAAAAAGTGATGCCGCAAGCAGAAAGGCCCAACCCATGACCCCGGCCAGCTCCAACAGCAATACCTATCGCCGCCATCAACCTTTTTTCATCGCCGTTCTTGTCGGGGCTTCCGGCCTCGGTATTGCATTGGCTCTCGCGCCTTCCGTGGCAATAGAAATCGCGGCAGTTTCTTTCTTCCTGACCTATCTGACGCTGGTTGCCTTTCGTCTTTCCAAATTGACGGCGCAGCATCTGAAAGCCCATGCCGACAGCGACGATCTCCCCGCAATTGCCATCATCGCCGTGACGCTGCTGGCAGTGACCGTCGCCGTGGTGTCCCTTTTTCAGGCGCTAAACCATACCGGTGAAACCGTCTGGACGCTGGTCATCGCTTTCGCCTCGGTGATTTTCGGCTGGTTGACTATCCACACCATGACGGCCCTGCACTACGCGCATCTTTACTGGCGTCCGCACACGGTCGACGGCAAGCGCCAGCATCGCGGCGGCATGGACTTCCCCGCGACCAAAGAGCCCTGCGGTTACGACTTTCTCTATTTCGCCGTGGTGATCGGCATGACGGCGCAGACCTCGGACGTGGGTGTGACCACGACCGCCATGCGCAAGGTCACGTTGCTGCACTCCATCGGCTCTTTCTTCTTCAACACGGTTCTGGTAGCGGCAGCCGTCAATGCCGCAGTCTCGCTTGCCGGTTGAACCGGATTTTTTTTCAAAGGAATGGCTTCATGAACATTATTTCGCAAAATACGGCCTTTGGTGGCATGCAGGGCGTATTTTCCCATGTATCCGAGACCCTGAAATGCGAGATGACCTTTGCGGTTTACGTACCGCCGAAGGCAATCCACGAGCCATGCCCCGTCCTGTGGTATCTCTCCGGCCTCACCTGCACCCACGCCAATGTCATGGAGAAGGGCGAATATCGCCGCATGGCTTCCGAACTTGGTCTCATCATCGTGTGCCCCGACACCAGTCCGCGCGGCAATGACGTACCGGATGAACTGACCAACTGGCAGATGGGCAAAGGCGCGGGATTTTATATCGACGCGACCGAGGAACCCTGGTCGGAGCACTACCGGATGTACAGCTATGTGACGGAGGAGTTGCCTGCACTGGTCGGCCAGCATTTCCGCGCCGATATGAGCCGTCAGGGCATTTTCGGCCACTCCATGGGCGGCCACGGCGCGATGACAATCGCCCTGAAAAACCCCGAACGGTTCAAAAGCTGCTCCGCTTTCGCGCCGATCGTGGCTCCCTCCTCCGCTGACTGGTCGGAACCGGCGCTGGAAAAATATCTGGGACCGGACCGGGCAGCATGGCGTCAATACGACGCCTGCTCACTGGTGGAGGACGGTGCGCGTTTTCCCGAATTCCTGATCGATCAGGGCAAGGCCGATAGTTTCCTGGAAAAGGGCCTGCGGCCATGGCTGTTCGAAGAGGCGATCAAAGGCACGGATATCGGCCTGACGCTGCGCCTGCACGACCGCTACGATCACTCCTATTATTTCATCTCCACCTTCATGGACGATCATCTGAAATGGCATGCCGAACGGCTCGGATAAGCGGCAAACACAAAGCGGGCGGCGCCTGCGAACGCCGCCCCTTCAGGCCGACCGCATCTCACGGGATGCGGGCGATCACCTTGATCTCGAAATCGAAGCCCGCAAGCCAGTTGACGCCGACGGCGGTCCAGTTCGGATAAGGCTGTTTGCTGAAAATCTCCTGCTTAACGGCCATGATCGTCCCGAACTGGTTCTGCGGGTCGGTATGGAACGTCGTCACGTCGACAATATCGTCGAACGTGCATCCCGCGGCCTTGAGCGTGGCCGCGAGATTTTCGAAAGCAAGCCGAACCTGACGCTCAAAGTCGGGTTCGGGCGTTCCGTCGGCACGGCTGCCGACCTGGCCGGAAACGAAAAGAAGGTCACCCGACCGAATTGCCGCGGAGTAACCGTGCTGTTCGTAAAGCGCGTGCCGGTCTGCGGGAAAAATTGCCTCGCGTTTGCTCATCTTGCATCTCTCTTTTTGGCTGAGTGGCGTCGGAAGAAGAACTCCGGACGCCCAATTCACATACGTTGCGTATGTGAGATAGTAACCTACACGACGCATGTCAATTGAGATACGTGACGTATGTGAATATCGAGACGTGTTGGTTTCCGCGCAGAAGTGAGCCGGTTTTTCCACCGAGAAGTGAGCCACCTCTAAGTATGGTTTTCTGATCAGGCTTTGGTCAAGGGATTGGCCTTTTCTCCTCTCTTCTGTGCTGCTGCGGCCGAGCTGGCCTTGAAGCGGAAGCTGTCGTTACCGGTTTCCAGGATGTGGCAACGGTGGGTCAGGCGATCGAGCAGAGCTGTCGTCATCTTGGCGTCGCCGAAGACGGTGGCCCATTCGCTGAAGCTGAGGTTGGTGGTGATGACGACGCTGGTGCGCTCGTAGAGCTTGCTCAACAGGTGGAAGAGGAGCGCTCCGCCTGAAGCACTGAACGGAAGGTATCCGAGTTCATCGAGGATCAGCAGATCGAGACGAACCAGCGTCTCAGCGATCTGACCTGCCTTGCCTTTAGCCTTCTCCTGCTCGAGCGCATTGACCAATTCGATGGTCGAGAAGAAGCGGACTTTTCGGCGATGATGCTCGATAGCCTGGACGCCGAGGGCGGTCGCCACATGTGTTTTGCCTGTGCCCGGTCCGCCGACAAGCACGATATTCTGCGCCCCGTCGATGAACTCGCATCTGTGCAATTGGCGCACCGTCGCTTCATTGATCTCGCTGGCGGCGAAGTCGTATCCGGAGATGTCCTTGTAGGCAGGGAAGCGGGCAGCTTTCATGTGATAGGCGATGGACCGGACCTCACGCTCAGCCATCTCGGCTTTCAGCAACTGGGACAGGATCGGCACGGCTGCATCGAAGGCCGGAGCACCTTGCTCGATCAGGTCCGTGACCGCTTGAGACATGCCATACATCTTCAGGCTACGCAGCATGATGACGACGGCGGCGCTGGCCGGATCATGACGCATGGCGACCTCCCACGATCCTGACACGTAGGCCATCGTAACGTTCGACGTTGGCCTTGGGTTCACGTACCAAGGTCAGCGCCTGCGGCGTGTCGATGTCGGGGCCGTCGGTCGTTTTGCCGTCAATCAGCATATGCAGCAGATTCAGCACATGCGTCTTGGTCGCCACGCCTTGATCCAGAGCCAGTTCCACAGCCCTGACGACAACCTGTTCGTCGTGATGACGCACCAGAGCGAGGATGTCGGCCATCTCCCGATCACCACCGGCACGGCGAAGCATCTGGTCTTGCAGTTGTCGAAAGGCCAGCGGTAATTCCAGGAAAGGCGCACCATTGCGCAGAGCTCCGGGTTTGCGCTGGATGACCGCAAGGTAATGCCTCCAGTCATAAATCGTCCTCGGCGGCTTGTCGTGGCTGCGTTCTATAATCCGCGGATGTTCGCAGAGGATATTTCCCTCGGCTGCAACGACCAGCCGCTCGGGATAAATCCTCAGACTGACAGGACGGTTCGCAAACGATGCCGGCACGCTGTAACGATTACGCTCGAAGGTGATCAGGCATGTTGGTGAGACACGTTTGCTTTGCTCGACGAAGCCGTCAAACATGGCGGGCAATGCCATTAAAGCAAGCTGTTCATCACCCCAAACATCCGCGATCGAACCGGGCAGACTCCCGTGCGCCGTGTCCCGCCATAGGTCCTGGCAATGCTGCTCCAGCCAGACGTTCAAAGACAGCAAATCCGGAAAGTCAGGCATCTGTTGCCACAGCCGCGGCCGAGCATCCTGAACGTTCTTCTCAACCTGACCCTTTTCCCAACCCGCGGCGGGATTGCAGAACTCTGGTGCAAAGACGTAATGGTTCGTCATCGCGAGGAAGCGGAGATTAACCTGTCGTTCCTTGCCGCGGCCGACGCGATCAACTGCGGTGCGCATGTTGTCATATATTCCCCGCGCGGGCACCCCACCAAACACCCTGAAGCCGTGCCAATGGGCATCAAAAAGCATCTCATGCGTTTGCAGCAGGTAAGCCCTGACCAGGAAAGCCCGACTGTGCGATAGCTTGATATGTGCGACCTGAAGCTTCGTGCGCTCGCCGCCGATCACGGCATAGTCCTCACTCCAATCGAACTGGAATGCTTCGCCTGGGCGGAAAGACAGCGGGACGAATATGCCACGGCCCGTCGTCTGCTGCTCACGTTGCCGGTCAGCCCGCCAATCACGGGCGAAGGCGGCAACCCGACCATAGGAGCCGGTAAAGCCGAGAACCACCAGATCGGCATGAAGCTGCTTTAGAGTTCGACGCTGTTTGCGTGACCTCCCGGCCTCGGTCTTCAGCCAAGCCGCCAGCTTATCGGCAAAAGGATCGAGCTTGCTCGGCCGTTCCGGTATCGTGAACGTCGGCTCGATCGTACCGGCGTTCAGATACTTCGCGATCGTGTTGCGCGACAGCCCGGTGCGCCGGCTGATCTCCCGGATCGACTGCTTCTCACGCAGCGCCATCCGGCGGATGATGTTTAAAAGTCCCATGTGGATCACTCCGTTGCCCCCGTCGCTCACCGCGTTGGGGGAAGGTTCACATGGCTCAATTCTCAATGGAAATTATGCGCCTAACCGGCTCACTTCTGCGTGGAAACCAACATCGAGACGCACTTTGTCAAAGCAGAAGATGGTTTCCGGCGATGGCGCGCGGATGACTGCCGCAGTCCCGCTCACGCCTTTGGTCCAATCTATGGAAACAGCGCCGTCGCCAGCGTGGTCCGACCCGGCCGGTTCAATCTGAATTCGCGGATCACCCGCTCGGCAACGCCATAAGCAAGCTCCTGCTCTAAAGCCTCGTCATCGAAGCTGACGACGGTGGCGGTGAATTTGGCTTCGGCGATCACCTCGCCCGTGGCCACGGCGGCGGCCCGCACGATGACCTTGGCGGAGGCCTTTTCACCGAAAAGGAAGGGACCGCGTGTGACGGATGCAAGGCGGATGGTCAGCACCACGCGCGGTCGGGTCTCTCCCCGTGCTGTGGTCTTGATCGCATTCTGAACCTGCGCATGAATGGACTGCATTAGCGCCGGCGCCACATCCGGTCGTGCTGCAACAAACGCGCCGCGCACGTCGTAAAGCAGCCGATCGGCACTGGTCGCTTCCGGTTCAAGCCTGAAAGACATGAGCATGAAACACGCCAGCACAATAATGCCAAGGCGTTTCAGCATGGTTGTCATGATCTGCGGCTCCCCTTACGTGAGGTAGCCTGATGATCGTCGATCAGGGTTAGAAAAGCGTTAAGATGCGCTCGTCAGAGACTCCAGAACATTGACCGCGGCACGCATGTCGATGAGACGGACGGCCCGGCGCTCCAGCGCCTCCTCATCCTCACCCCATTGTTCCGCAGTCCAGTCTTCATCCAGATGGGCAAGCGCCCAGGCTTCCTCAAGCGTCAGCTCTCCTTCCGCCAGCGCCAGCGCCAGAATGGCAGACCCTGTCAGCGACGTCATGGTGTGGAGTGCCGCGAGCGCGATCGGTGTATCGTATTTTTTCAGCGTCACTGCAAAGGCGGCGATGGCCTCCCGCGGCTGGTCGCGATGCATGACTCCCTCCACCAGAATGAAGCGCGCGCCAAGTACATTGGCCGCCCAGTCGAGCAAGGGATCCCAATGGTCCGTCTGGCGCGCGACCAACGCTTCCGGTTCGCCAGCGCGGTAGCAGAGGAGATCGGAGGAGGAAAACCGCAATATATCTTCGAAAACCGCCTGCGTATCATTGGCGACGCCGTCGATGGCCGTGTTCACGTGGCGCGACACCGGCATGACAACCGGATTGACGACCTCGGTCTGGGCGTCCCATTCATCGCGAAGCAATTCCGCGAGCGACCTCGACGGCACGACCAACGGCTTCTTGGCGGGGGTGCGCAACGGCTTGCCGTCTAGAAGGATGGTGAAGCCTTCCTCTGCCGCCTCGCCGACCGTCACATCCTTGTAGAACCGCTTGGGCAGCGGTTTCTGCATCTGGATCTGCGCGCGCAAGATCGGATCGGGGTGACTCAGGCCTTCCGAAAGGTCGTTCAGGAGATCACGCATGGCACATCCTCATCGGTCGGTAGAAAGGATAATTAAGGATTATCGGTCGGAACATAGACCGGGATTTCACGCGGGTGGCTGACGACCGCATCGGCGCCCGCCGTCCAGAGTTCGTCGATGGACGCATAACCCCAGGCGACGCCGATCGCTTTTGCGCCCGCAGCTTTTGCCATCTGCATATCATAGACCGCGTCGCCGATAACGACAGTATCGGCCGGAACCATGCCGGTTTCATGGCAGCATTCCATCACCATGGCCGGATGCGGCTTGGAAGGGCAATCATCCGCCGTGCGCGAGACAATGAAGTGCCTGGCAAATCCATGGGTTTCGAGAATGTGGGTCAGCCCGCGCCTCCCCTTGCCCGTCACCGCACCGATCAGCACGTCATCCCGCCTTGAAAGGGTGTCGATCAGCGGGGCGATGCCCTCGAAAAGCGGCTCGATCATCCCCGGACGTGCACGGATCGGATGGTAGATTTCCTTATAACGCTGGGTCATCGCCTGAACCTCGTCATCAACATGCGCCTTGCCGAGCATGCGGGCGATGGCGATATCCAGCGTCAGACCGATGATCGCCTTGGTTTCGGAGATATCGGGGCGCGGCTTGCCGAAATCGGCGAACGTATCGGCCATGACCGCATGGATCAGGCCCGCGCTGTCCACCAGCGTTCCGTCGCAATCGAAAAGAACCAGTTTCATCTGCCGTCAGTCTTCCCTATCGCCATCGGCCACGTCGAGACCGAGCAGGTTCCAGGTCTGTACCATATGCGGCGGCAGGGGTGCGCTGACCCGAAGCCGGCCGCCATTCGGATGCGGAATGTCGATATGGCGCGCATGCAGATGCAGGCGCTTCTGGATGCCGCCCGGAAAATCCCAGTTTGGATCGTCGATGTAATATTTGGGATCGCCGATGATCGGGTGCCCCATATGCAGCGCGTGCACGCGAAGCTGATGGGTGCGGCCGGTATAGGGCTCCATTTCCAGCCAGGCGAGGTTCTGCGCGGCGGTATCGATGACGCGGTAATAGGACACGGCGTGATCGGCGCCCTCCTCGCCATGCTTGGCGATGCGCATGCGGTCGCCGTCGATCGTCTGTTCCTTGACCAGCCAGGTGGAAATCTTGTCCTGGTGCTTGCGCGGCACGCCTTTGACGAGCGCCCAATAGGTTTTCTTGGTGTCGCGTTCGCGGAAGGCGGCGGTCAGTTTTTGCGCGGCACCTCTGGTACGGGCAACCACCAGCACACCCGACGTATCACGATCCAGCCGGTGCACGAGACGCGGCTTTTCGCCCTTCTGGTTGGTCCAGGCTTCCAGCAAGCCGTCAATGTGCCGGGTCACCCCCGAGCCGCCCTGAACGGCGATGCCAGCAGGCTTGTTGAAAACGAACACCTTGTCGTCTTCATGCAGCAGCATTCGTGCCAACAGCTCGCCATCGGCGGAATGTTTGAGGTCCTTAGAGCCGATCGGACCGCTTTTGGTCTTCATATCGGAATCGACCGGCGGCACGCGCACCATCTGTCCCGGCTGCACCCGCGCGTCCGTCTTCACCCGGCCACCATCCACACGCACCTGGCCGGATCGCAGCAGCTTCTGCAACTGCCCGAACCCAAGCCCCGGATAGTGAATCTTGAACCAGCGATCGAGGCGCATACCGGCCTCGTCGGCCTCGACCTTGATATGCTCGATACCTGCCATAAATTTTCCAGTCTCTCTGTCCTGATCGCGCAGCCGTTTCTTCGGCGCGCCGTTTGGATCAAGCCTTTAGAACAAGTTGCGGCCCAAGGCCAGCCCGGCGAAAACCGCAGCGATGGAAACCGAAAGGCTCGCAAGAACGTAAACGGCAGAAAGACCGAGCGCGCCGCGTTCAAAAAGCGAGACAGCATCGAGCGAAAAAGATGAAAACGTCGTGAAACCGCCGAGCACGCCGGTCACGAGAAAAAGACGCATTTCCATCGAGGCATTCAGACGTCGTGCCACGAGCTCCACCAGGAGACCGATCAGGAAAGAACCCACCACGTTGACCGTAAGCGTTCCCCAGGGGAAATTCACCCCCGCCAGCCGGACGCTCCAGACGCCGACCAAATAACGGAAGACGGAACCGATGGCGCCGCCCGCTGCGACGAGGACTATATTGATCATGCATTTATCTCCGGAGGGAACGGCCGGACCTCACGGTCCGCTTAGATTTTTAGACCACGTAAACCGCCGGCGAAACCCTTGGCCGGGCGCTGCCAGCTGTTAAAATACGATTAAATTGCGCCTCCGCGATTTAGCCTTCCAACAACACGCAGATGCTAACCTGCGGTTTTTGAAGGTCGGCAACGATGGCCGGAGGTTGGATGACACAGGTTCTTTCCGTTTCTGCGAACACGGCAGCCTATGCGCTGGAGGCTGTAAAACCGTCACAGCGCGTGCCGCGCCGGAGCGAGGTCGAAGAGGCCATTCACGAACTCGCGCGCAAGGCCGAGAACAGCGACGACTTCCAGCTTCGCGGCATGATGACTGTGATCAAGCCACCAGCCCTCACCCTCTATTTCCTGACCGTCGCCAGCCAGCATCAGGAACCGCAGGCGACGCTTGAGCAGGCCGTGGAGGCATACGAGGAAAACAACCTCCCCCAAAAAGCAGATGATATTCTTTTGAATCAGGATGATATACAGACATCCTGATGTCGCTTGTTAGATTTCAACCCTGTCGTTGCGGGAGTGGCATTCAGCTTGGTGTCAGGTTGAGTTTCTAGATATCTACACCCGGCTTCCGGAAATCACCAAAAGCGAGCGTCATCCGTTTTCCGCCGCGGCGCCGAAACAATAGACCGGACAAATGAGAAATCTTGCGGCTACCGGACCTGTCACGCGTTCCGGTAGCCGCTTTTCATTGGTCAATTATGTTGATGGTCGCCGCCGCCCTTGGCAGCTCCCGCAGACAGTATGACGTCGACCTTCCCGGCTTTTTCGAAGATCAGCGTTACCGGCACTTTGTCTCCTTCGGCAAAGGGCTTCTTCACGTCGAAGAACATCATGTGCAGGCCGCCGGGTTTCAATTCCACGGTCTGACCGGCGGGAATGACGATGCCCTCGTCCAGCTTGCGCATCTTCATCACGTCATTGACCATGGCCATTTCATGGATTTCAGCGCGTCCGGCGGCAGACGATTCGACTCCGATCAGCTTGTCGTCGCTATCGCCGCCATTCTTGATCGTCACATAACCGCCACCGACGGGCTGGCCCGGCAACATGGCCTTCGTCGCGCCGCCAGACACTTCGAGATTGCCAGCCTTCACGACATCCATATCCATGCTCATGCCTGCGTGATCGTGTCCGCCCGCATGGGCATTGGCGGTGACCTTGATGGTCGGCGCGGGATTTTTCAGCGAGTGGGGATCGACACCGGCTGCAGCCACTTCATCCCAGGAAACCTTGCCCTTGTCGCCGCAAAGCTGTGTCACCTTGAAGGGTAGTTCCTGCCCCACCTCGACGCTCGAAACCTTCCCCTGCACGGCAAAGGTATCGTAGAATTCGTCCGGCAGATTGCCGCCCTTCCAGCGAATTTCGACGGGCCCGCTTTTGATCTCCTTGCCGTGATTTTTATAGGCCTTCCGGTAATCGCCCTTGATGACCTCCAGCTCCCAGCCGGCCTTCGGCTGCGGCTTGGCGGAAATGAAGCCCTCCGGCAGCTTGATCTGCACTTCCGTCGTGGCAAGCCCGCCTTCGCAACCGTGCGGCACCTGAAGAGCGGCGACGACAGTGCTTTCCTGTTCGGCCGAGCCGTCAACGAAGGTGGCGTGGGCAGAAGCCTGCGCGGTGGAAACCGCGGCGATAAAAAGGGTCGATGTGATGATCTTGGTGGTTTTCATTTGTCTGTCCCTGCGACTGCCAGCCCTTCGGGTTCAAGCAGCCGTTTCTTGCCACCGGTTCGGCGGCGATGATCCTGTAAGATGAAAAATCAGGCGGACAAGGCTGGCGGGCCGCGTGCGACCGGTTTGCGGATCGTCGGGACCGGGTGGAAACGCCAATCGGTGGACGGGCGGTTCTCAAGCCAGGCAAATTCGGTCTTCAGCCAGCTTTCCTTGTCGGGGACCGGAAGAAGAATGGACGAGGCCAGCAGGCAGGCCTCGCAAAACAGGATCGCGTCGCCCGAATGGGCGGGCCCCTCCTTGGCATGCGAGGCATTCACCCCGCCGCCATGGCCGAGGCAGATCTCCGCAAAGGTGCCATCAGGCAGCCGGTAGCTCTCATCGAGCGCGACTGCGGCGGCTGCGGCAAGCGCCGGCCTATGGGCAAAACCGAGCGACAGCATCAGGATTGCACAGAAAATGCGAAGCATTTTCTCGATCCCTGTCAGCCGTCTTTTTCGATGTGCGCCCATGATCTCATGCGATATCGCGCTTCCCTTCGATTTCAAAGGGGAATTTTGCCGCAGGCTTGACGTGTATGAGGAACAATCGCCGCAAGGCGGCATTTTCCTGCAACACGGATCGTTTAAGGGAGACATGACATGCCTGCCAAATCGAAAGCCCAGCAGAAAGCCGCGGGTGCAGCACTCGCCGCCAAAAGGGGCGAAACGAAGAAATCCAGTTTAAAAGGTGCTTCAAAAAGCATGGAGAAGTCCATGACGGAAAAGGAACTTGAGGATTTTGCCTCAACGAAACGCAAGGGTCTGCCGGCAAAAAAATCGGAATGACGGCGTCTTTCCACCGCCATTCCCATTCGTTGGAATGATGACGGAATGACAATATCAAAACGTCGTTGCGAGAGAGATGAGGGATGATGGCGCAGATGGAGCAAGAATCTGTTCAGATGCGTCATTTGGTCCTTGCCAATAGCGGGTCTTCGAAGATAATGAGCGTCGCATCATCGTTGGGAGAAACCGCTTCAATGCGGTGCCGAAGGAGCAACCGCCCCGGAAACTCTCAGGCAAAAGGACCAGCGATGACGACGGAACTCTGGAGAGAAGCCACCTTTCATAAGGACGGCTCGCCGAAGGGATAACAATCTCAGGCGACAAGGACAGAGGGGGCTCTTGAACCGGCGCATCTGCGCCACGACCTGAGCCCGCGCGATTGCTCGCGCAACCCTGGAGGCGTCCTTGGACGATACCGCCGCGCTGAAAACCACGCCGCTTCATTCCCTGCACCTGTCGCTTGGCGCCCGCATGGTGCCATTCGCCGGTTACGACATGCCCGTGCAATATCCGGCCGGCGTTTTGAAGGAGCATCTTCAAACCCGCACCTCAGCCGGCCTCTTTGACGTCTCCCATATGGGTCAGGTGATTGTGAAGGCAAAGTCCGGCAACAACTCAGATGCCGCACAGGCACTGGAAAAGCTGGTGCCGGTGGATATTCTCGGCCTCAAGGAAGGCCGCCAGCGCTACGGTTTCTTCACCGACGACAAGGGCTGCATTCTTGATGATCTGATGATCACCAATCGCGGCGATCACCTTTTCGTCGTCGTCAACGCGGCCTGCAAGGATGCCGACGTCGCCCATATGAAGGCGCATCTTTCAGACAGCTGCGAAATCACCCTTCTCGAGGACCGCGCCTTGATCGCGCTGCAGGGCCCCCGCGCCGAGGAGGTACTGGCCGAACTCTGGACGGGCGTTTCCGAGATGAAATTCATGGACGTGCAGGAGGTGCCGCTGCACGATGTTGCCTGCATCGTCTCCCGCTCCGGTTACTCCGGTGAAGACGGCTTTGAAATTTCCGTGCCGGCAGACAAGGCAGAAGAGATCGCCAGGGCCTTGCTCGAACATCCCGATTGCGAAGCCATCGGACTTGGCGCGCGTGACAGCCTGCGGCTGGAAGCAGGCCTTTGCCTTTACGGTAATGACATCGACACCACGACCTCCCCCATCGAAGCATCGCTGGAATGGGCGATCCAGAAGGCGCGCCGCGCCGGCGGTGATCGCGAAGGCGGTTTCCCGGGCGCGGAACGCATTCTTGGTGAACTGAAGGACGGCACATCGCGCCGCCGCGTCGGCCTGAAGCCCGAGGGCAAGGCACCGGTGCGTGGCCATTCGAAGCTTTTTGCGGATGCTGAAGGCAAGACGGAAATCGGCGAAGTGACCTCGGGCGGTTTCGGTCCTTCGGTCGAAGGCCCCGTCGCCATGGGTTACGTGCCTGTTTCTTACGCCGCTCCCGGCACTGCGATCTTCGCGGAAGTGCGCGGCAAATATCTGCCCGTCACCGTCGCCGCCCTGCCCTTCATCAAGCCCACCTACAAACGATAATTTCATCCCATCTCCGGAGAGAACACGATGCTGAAATTTACTGCAGAACACGAATGGCTGAAGTTCGAAGGCGATGTCGCCACCGTTGGCATTACCAGCCACGCCGCTGAACAGCTCGGCGATCTCGTTTTCGTCGAATTGCCGGAAGTGGGTGCCACCTTCTCCAAGGATGGAGAAGCCGCAACCGTTGAATCCGTCAAGGCGGCTTCCGATGTCTATTGTCCGCTGGATGGCGAAGTGGTCGAGATCAACCAGGCCATCGTCGACGACCCCTCGCTGGTCAATTCCGATCCTCAAGGCGCCGGCTGGTTCTTCAAGCTCAAGCTTTCCAACGTTGCAGATGCCGATACGCTGCTCGACGAGGCAGCCTACAAGGAGCTGATCGCGTAATGACGACGCCCACCGAATTCCATTTCACCGACTATCAGCCCTATGATTTCGCCAACCGGCGTCACATCGGGCCGTCGCCGTCGGAAATGGCCGAGATGCTGAAGGTCGTCGGCTATAAGAGCCTCGACGCGCTCATCGACGCCACCGTTCCCTCCTCCATCCGTCAAAAAGTGCCTCTCACCTGGGGTGCGGCCTTGACCGAACGTGAGGCGCTGGATCGTCTTCGCGAGACGGCAAACAAGAACCAGGTCCTGACCTCGCTGATAGGTCAGGGCTATTACGGCACCATCACGCCGCCGGTCATCCAGCGCAACATTCTGGAAAACCCGGCCTGGTACACGGCCTATACGCCATACCAGCCGGAAATCAGCCAGGGCCGACTTGAGGCGCTGCTGAACTACCAGACCATGGTCTGCGATCTGACCGGCCTTGACGTCGCCAACGCCTCGCTGCTCGATGAAGCGACTGCGGCCGCCGAAGCCATGGCCATGTGCCAGCGCGTCGCGAAATCCAAGGCGACCGCCTTCTTCGTGGATGCCAATTGCCATCCGCAGACCATCGCGCTGATCGAGACCCGTGCGGCCCCGCTCGGCTGGAAGGTGATTGTCGGCAACCCATTCACCGATCTCGATCCGGTCGACGTGTTTGGCGCGATCTTCCAGTATCCCGGCACGCACGGACATGTCAGCGATTTCTCCGGCCTGATTTCCCGCCTGCATCAGACAGGCGCGATTGCCGCCGTCGCCGCCGATCTTCTGGCCCTGACGCTGCTGAAATCTCCCGGCGAAATGGGCGCTGACATCGCCATCGGCACCTCGCAACGTTTCGGCGTGCCGGTCGGCTATGGCGGTCCGCATGCCGCTTACATGGCCGTCAAGGATGCGCATAAGCGCTCCATGCCGGGCCGTCTCGTCGGCGTCTCCGTCGATGCGCGCGGCAACCGCGCCTATCGCCTGTCGCTGCAGACCCGCGAGCAGCATATTCGCCGCGAGAAGGCCACCTCCAACATCTGCACGGCGCAGGTGCTGCTGGCAGTCATGGCTTCGATGTACGGCGTCTTCCATGGCCCGCAGGGCATCAAGGCGATTGCCCAGCAGACCCACCAGAAGGCCGTGCTGATGGCCAAGGGACTGGAAAAGCTCGGTTACACCATCGAGCCGGAGACCTTCTTCGACACGATCACCGTCGAGGTCGGCCATATGCAGGGCGTCATCCTGCGCTCGGCCGTCGCGGAAGGTGTGAACCTGCGCAAGGTCGGCGCCACCAAGATCGGCATGAGCCTTGACGAGCGTACGCGCCCGGCAACGCTGGAAGCCGTCTGGCGCGCTTTCGGCGGCAATTTCTCGGTCTCGGATTTCACGCCGGACTATCGCCTGCCGAAGGAGCTGCTGCGTACCAGCCAGTACATGACGCATCCGATCTTCCACATGAACCGTGCCGAAAGCGAGATGACGCGCTACATCCGCCGTCTTTCGGACCGCGATCTGGCGCTCGACCGCTCGATGATCCCGCTCGGTTCCTGCACTATGAAACTCAATGCGACGGCAGAGATGCTGCCGATCACCTGGCCGGAATTTTCCGACATCCATCCCTTCGTACCGGCCGATCAGGCACTCGGTTACAAGGAGATGATCGACGATCTCTCCGAAAAGCTGTGCTCGGTCACAGGTTACGACGCCTTCTCCATGCAGCCGAATTCCGGTGCGCAAGGCGAGTATGCCGGGCTTTTGACCATCCGCAATTATCACCTCGCCAATGGCGGGACACACCGTGATGTCTGCCTCATTCCGACCTCGGCGCATGGCACCAACCCTGCCTCGGCGCAGATGGTGGACATGAAGGTGGTGCCGGTGAAAGTGCGGGACAACGGTGATATCGATATTGATGATTTCCGTGCAAAAGCACAGCAGTACGCCGAAAACCTCTCATGCTGCATGATCACCTATCCGTCCACTCACGGCGTGTTCGAGGAGACGGTTCGCGAGATCTGTGAGATCACCCACAAGCATGGCGGTCAGGTGTATCTTGATGGCGCGAACATGAACGCCATGGTGGGCCTTGCCCGTCCCGGCGATATCGGCTCCGACGTTTCGCACCTTAACCTGCACAAGACCTTCTGCATTCCGCACGGTGGCGGTGGTCCGGGCATGGGGCCGATCGGCGTCAAGGCGCATCTTGCTCCTTACCTGCCCGGCCATCCGGCGACCGACGGCCGCGAGGGTGCGGTGTCTGCCGCCCCGTTCGGTTCGCCGTCCATCCTGCCGATTTCCTGGAGCTACTGCCTGATGATGGGCGGCGAAGGGCTGACGCAGGCAACCAAGGTTGCGATCCTCAACGCCAACTACATCGCCGAGCGGCTGAAGGGTGCTTATGACGTGCTCTACAAATCCGAAACGGGACGCGTGGCACATGAATGCATTATCGACACCCGCCCGCTGGCAGACAGCTGCGGCGTGACTGTCGATGACGTGGCCAAGCGCCTGATCGACTGCGGTTTCCACGCGCCGACCATGAGCTGGCCGGTTGCCGGCACGCTGATGATCGAGCCGACGGAATCCGAGACCAAGGCGGAACTCGACCGGTTTTGCGATGCCATGCTGGCCATCCGCGAGGAAGCCCGCGACATCGAGGAAGGCCGCGCGGACAAGACGAACAATCCGCTCAAGAACGCGCCCCATACGGTCGAGGACCTCGTCGGCGAATGGGACCGTCCCTATAGCCGCGAAAAGGGATGCTTCCCGCCCGGCGCATTCCGCATCGACAAATACTGGTCGCCGGTTAACCGCATCGACAATGTCTATGGCGACCGCAACCTCATCTGCACCTGCCCGCCGATGGAGGCCTATGCCGAGGCGGCCGAATAAGCTGTCCTTCGTTCGAGACAGAAAGCCCGGAGCGATCCGGGCTTTTTCGTTTTCCGTCCCGTCGCAGGACGAACCCTCGGCTTTCGCGCGCCGGGACCATGTTTTAAATCAGCCATTTATCTTTTTTTTCCGGCTCGCCTGAAACTTTGCGAGACCGGCTTCCGTCTCTTGTGTCGCTACGGATAACCGATAGCGGCCGCTGGAAGAGCCACCTTTCGGGGCCTTGGATGTCACAAGGAGGAATAATGATGTACAAGCTTTCCGTTCGCGCCCTGACGCTGGCTGCAGCTCTTTCCATCGGCACGGTTTCGGCCTATGCCGCGAACCCCAAGGTGGGCGGCGCGGCGATGTTCGAGGACAAGAACATCGTTGAAAATGCGGTGAACTCGAAAGACCACACGACCCTCGTCGCCGCGGTAAAGGCTGCCGGACTTGTGGAAACACTTCAGGGCAAAGGACCGTTTACGGTTTTTGCACCCACCAACGAGGCTTTCGCGGCCCTTCCGAAAGGCGCGGTCGACGATCTTCTGAAGCCAGAGAACAAGCAGAAGCTGGTCAAGGTTCTCACCTGCCACGTCGTTGCAGCCAATGCACTGTCATCCGCCATCGAAAAAATGATCAAGGATGACAAGGGCGAGCACGACGTGAAGACGGTCGGCGGTTGCGTACTCAAGGCAAAAGAAAGCATGGGAAAAATCACACTCACCGATGAGAATGGCACGGTCGCCCATGTCACCATCGCTGATGTTAAACAATCCAACGGCGTCATACATGTCATAGACAAGGTGCTGCTGCCGAAAATGTAAGGCAGCGCCGCAGCGCCAATGTGGGCTCGAACGACTAAGGCCCGAAGCAATTCGGGCCTTCCTCATTCAGGTGGGCGTAATCCCGGCAGTGAAAAAGAATGGGGTGTGATTGATCTTCATCGCTTCCATGCTAAATCGGATCACACAATCAAGCGATGGAGTGTGCATGCGCCTTATCTGCCTGAACGGTTGGGGCGGAAAGCTCCACGACGAACTCGTCCCTTACATCTCCCTGTCCGACCCGGATATCTTGTGCCTGCAGGAAGTGGTGCATACGCCCGCTGCCCAAGAGGATTGGTTGACCTATCGTGATCACGGCATCGAGCTTCCGCAGAGAGCGAATTTCCTCCGCGATGTCGCCGATGCCCTGCCGGATCATGTCGCGATATTCTGCCCCGCGGCGCAGGGTGATCTCTGGCACGGTACGACTAGATATTTTTCCCAATGGGGACTGGCCACATTCGTTCGCAAGTCCATCGCCATCGTTGCCCAGGCACAGGGCTTCGTCCATGGGACCTTTTCTGCGGACGGATATGGCGATCATCCACGGTCACGCACCGGTCACGCCATTAGGGTTTTCGACTTTGCCACCGGACAGCCGGCTGTCATTGCCCATATGCATGGGCTACGCGACCTCGACGGCAAACACGATACCGCCGCCCGCCTGGCGCAGGCAAAACGACTTGTGAACCTCGTCAAGAACATTGCGGAGGATGGCGACCGGGTCATCGTTTGCGGCGATTTTAATGTCCTGCCCGACAGCGAAACCTTTACCGTGTTGAATGAACTCAATCTTGTCGAGCTCGTCACGACCCGCGGATTCACAGATACCAGAACCTCACATTACGCCAAACAGAACAGATATGCCGACTACCTGCTGGTCAATCCGGCTGTGAAAGTTGATCATTTCGACGTCGTTAGGCAGCCCGAAGTCTCGGATCATTGCCCGTTGCTGCTTGAATTCAGCTGAAGAAGTGGAGATGCTATGCCTAAGCTCTTCAACGCACCAGCTGGATGTCGCTCGTCACCACTGTCTTGCCGGTCCTGCCGTCCTTATCGGTCGTGCGCAGCCGCAAGCCGTTGGCACCGACCTTTTCGATGGTCATGGCGGCAACGCGGTCGCCGTTGATATCGCGGTTCCATCGCACCGTCAGATTGATGGCGTTTCCTTTTCTTGTGCCCGATAGTGCGGACGGCCGACCGGAAGGGCCCCTATAGGCGCCGCTATAGCGCCCGCCCTTCTCCGAGAGATCGGCTGCGATCGCGCGCCTTACCACCAGAAGACCGCGGCAAGTGCCGGACATGTTGAGTGACGATGATCCCGCGTTGGAATTCAGCGTGCAGCTGACGTTAATGGGTGGTGTGCCGATCCGGGTAATTACGGTTCCCTTTCCCGCCCACGTGCCCTTCAGCGAGGAGAGAAAAGCGCCCTCGTCCGCGTAAGCAGGCTGGGTCGCGAGCAATCCGACCGAAAATAAAACTGCAAGAGCCTTGATCTTCATGGCGATTATCCGTTTTTCCACGAAGCCTAACTCACAAATGCCGTTAAACGTTCCTCCAGCTAATCCCGCAACGGGCAAAAATATCGGAACATCCCTGCTGATGTCGTGCCAATGCAACCAAATGCGGGCACAGATGTTTCTCGCCAGCCTCGATCAATTTTTCGATTCCCTGCATATTTATCGGAGTATTTTCATGACGACTGTAGGCGTTGCGGCACCACACGGCCGCCTTCCTTCCGGCGGCCTGCCGCATAGCGGTGGCATCTCGGATCGCACGCTTTTTGCCCTTGCTGCACTGAATTTCTTTCTCGCCGACGCCCGCGACGGTCTCGGGCCGTTTCTGGATGCATTTCTGGCGACACGGGGCTGGTCTTCGCTCTCGCTGGGCATGATCGCCACGGTCGGCGGCCTCGTGGGTCTGCTCGCCACGCCGCTTTGTGGCGCCCTGGTAGATGGAACGACGTGGAAAAGGACGCTGATTGCCATACCCGTCGTCCTCGTGACCATCGGCGCGCTGATCACCTTGATCTTTCCCGATGTTTGGATCGTCTGGACCGGCCAGATCATGACGGCCGTCGTCGGCGCCGTGGTCGGCCCGGCGCTTGCCGGCCTCACGCTCGGCCTTGTCGGCGAGCGCTTGTTTTCCCATCAGATTTCGCGCAACGAGTTCTGGAACCACGGCGGCAATTTCGCATCGCTCTTCGCGACTTATGTGGTCGTCACTTTCTTCGGCATGGACGGCATCATCGGCCTGATGCTGCTGACCGCTGCGGGCGCTCTGGTCGCGACGGCGGCCATCGACCCCGAACGCATCGACCACAAGGTGGCGCGCGGCCTTGGCGAAGACAAGGGCGAACCCGGTCCATCCGGCATCGCGGTCTTGCTGCAGGAACGCGGACTTATCTTTCTGGCCATCATCCTGCTCGTCTTCCACTTCGGCAACGCGCCGATGGGCCGGTTGATCGCGCAGGATTTCGCCATCGAACTTCAGACACCCTTCCGCACGACTGCGATCATTACCGGCGTCGCGCAATTTGCGATGATTTTCGTCGCCGCCATGGCGCCTTGGCTGATACGACGTTTCGGTCTCTCAACCGTCTTTATCATCGCGCTCGTCGCGCTGCCGATCCGCGGCGTTCTCGCTTCCGCCTTTACGGACTTCTGGGTCATTTTCCCCGTCCAGTTTCTGGACGGTGTAGGAGCGGGGCTGCTCGGAATAGTCACGCCGGTTGCGGTGGAGAGAATTTTGAAGGGCACGGGCCGCTTTAATGTCGGTCTTGCCAGCGTCATGATGGTTCAAGGCATCGGCGCGTCATTCAGCAATGTCGTCGCAGGTTGGCTGGTGACGAAGGGCGGTTATTCACTGTCGCACCTTGTCGGCGGCGGCATTGCGGCAATCGCCATCGGGCTTTTCCTGCTCTATCGCAACGAGATAGCGCCTAAACAGAATAATGATGGCCTGTCTCAAGGAAGGCAGTAACGGCGCAAACAGAAAAGGAGGCCATCTGGCCTCCTTACATGTCGTAGACCGTGTTCCGTCAGCCGACGAAAGCGCGTTCGATCACGAATTCGGCAGGCTTGTTGTTGGCGCCTTCGGTAAGACCGGCATTCTCAAGCAGTTCCTTGGTATCCTTGAGCATCGCCGAGGAACCGCAGATCATGCCGCGGTCAATGGCCGGATCGAGCGCAGGTACGCCGAGATCGGAAAACAGCTTGCCGTTTTCGATCAGCGTGGTGATGCGGCCCTTGAAGGGATAATCTTCGCGGGTCACCGTGGCATAATGCTTTAGCTTGTCGCCGACAATCTCGCTGAGGAACTCGTGGTTCTTGATTTCCTCGACCAGATCGAAACCGTATTTCAGTTCGGCCACATCGCGGCAGGTATGGGTGAGGATGACCTCTTCGAACTTCTCATAGGTCTCGGGATCGCGGATCAGGCTCGCGAAAGGCGCAATGCCGGTGCCGGTGGAGAACATGTAAAGCCGTCTGCCAGGCGTTAGCGCATCGAGAACCAGCGTGCCTGTCGGCTTCTTGCGCATCAAAACGGTATCGCCAGGCTTTATCGCCTGAAGATGGGAGGTCAGCGGGCCGTCCGGGACCTTGATCGAGAAAAATTCCAACTCCTCGTCCCAGGCGGGGCTGGCGATGGAATAGGCGCGATAGATCGGCTTGTCGCCGACCATCAGGCCGATCATAGCGAATTCGCCGGAACGAAAACGGAAGCCGGCCGGACGCGTCATGCGGAAACGGAACAGATGATCCGTATAATGTTCCACCGACAAAACCGTCTCGGCATAAACACCATCGGGTATCTTGATCGCGAAATCTTCCGTCTTGGCTGGCGCGTTCATTTAGGTTCCGTCCATTCTATTCGATGAGCGACATTCTCCGACCGGGCAATTATACCATTTCTGCTCCGGTTTGAAGGCATGAGAATGTCAATACTGCCATGTGCGTAGGAAATATGTATCAGAAACTCATATTTCCGTGCAACGTGTCACAGAGACGCACGCCGACGCCAGCTATAAGCCTCGCCGTCGCTCGCAGGCCTGGCCGTCGGCTGGTAATAGACCGGAATTTCCGGCAGGCGATTTTCGGACAGGCGGCGGATCGCCGTACCATTCGTCACCGCAAAGCTTGTGAAGCCGGTACGCAGCATGAGCGGCACCTGATCGATCAGCACGTCGCCAATCGCCCTCACCTCGCCTGTGAAACCGAGGCGGCTGCGCAGCAGCGACGCGTGGCTGAAACCACGGCCGTCATTGAAAGCCGGGAAACTCACCGCGACAAGCTCGATACGGTCGAGATAAGGTTCCAGCCGGGTCACATCATCGGCCGGCGCAATCAGCACCCCGAGACCGATATCGTTGCTTTCGGCCGCACGAACCAGAAAATCGGCAAGCGGCAGCACGGACTTCTGCTCAGCCACCGCTTTTAATTCTTCCGTTTCGATCACCCAGGGATCGTTCTCCACGAAGCCGTCGCGGGTCCAGATTTTCGTCATGACATTCTCCTCAGGCGGCTTCGGCGGCGGAACCGTAGAGCGCATCCTTGAACGGTTGCGGCCCGACGCGGCGATAGGCTTCAAGGAAATTCTCTTCCTTTGAAAGGCGAAGCCCGAGATAGGTGTCGACGATGGTTTCAACCGCGTCGGTCACCTTTTCCGGTTCGAAGCCGCGACCGATGATCTCACCAATCGAGGTGTTTTCGTCACCCGATCCGCCAAGCGTGATCTGGTAGAGTTCCGCACCCTTCTTTTCCACGCCCAGCAGCCCGATATGACCGACATGGTGGTGGCCGCAGGCATTGATACAGCCGGAAATCTTGATCTTCAGCTCACCAATTTCCGCCTGACGCTCCGGCGAACCGAAGCGGGTAGAAATTTCCTGCGCCACCGGAATGGAGCGCGCATTGGCAAGCGCGCAATAATCCAGCCCGGGACAGGCGATGATATCGGTGATGAGCCCGGCATTGGCGGTCGCAAGACCCGCGCCTGCAAGTGCACGATAGACCGGCTCGAGGTCAGCCAGCGCCACATGCGGCAGGATGATGTTCTGCTCATGG
This sequence comes from Agrobacterium sp. FDAARGOS_525, assembly GCF_003938925.1. NCBI lineage: Bacteria > Pseudomonadati > Pseudomonadota > Alphaproteobacteria > Hyphomicrobiales > Rhizobiaceae > Agrobacterium > Agrobacterium sp. FDAARGOS_525. Next base: position 2,597,165 of record NZ_RKIU01000003.1, read on the forward strand.
CTGATGCGGATTTCGTCGAAGGCATATTCCGCGGCAATATCGGCGACCAGCTCCATCTGCTCATCCGTCGCGTCGCCCGGGATGCCACCGATCGGCTTCAGCGAGATCGTTACCATGCCGTAGTCCGGATGCTTGTGCGGGGCGACGTTCTGCTCGACAAAACGGGCAAAGCCCTCGTCGGCGCGCTTCCAGCGCGCCAGGCTTTCCCAGCCTTCCGGCCGGTCCTTCAGCGCCGGCGGCGCGAAATAGGCGGTGATGGCGGCGATATCGGCATCCGGCAGCTTCAATTCGGTGTTCTTGAGTTCCGCAAATTCGACCTCGACCTGACGGGCCAGTTCTTCCGCACCCGTCTCATGCACGAGGATCTTGATGCGCGCCTTGTATTTGTTGTCCCGACGACCATGCAGGTTATAAACCCGCATCACGGCCGTGGTATAGGACAGGAGATCTTCTTCCGGCAGGAAGTCGCGGATCTTCTTGGCGATCATCGGCGTGCGCCCCTGTCCACCACCGACATAAACGGCAAAGCCGATCTCGCCCTTGTCGTTCTTTTTCAGATGCAGGCCGATATCGTGAACCTGAATGGCCGCACGATCGCGTTCGGCACCCGTCACTGCAATCTTGAACTTGCGCGGCAGGAACGAGAATTCCGGATGCACGGAAGACCATTGGCGCAGGATCTCGGCATAAGGACGCGGATCAGCAACCTCGTCGGCCGCAGCGCCAGCGAAATGATCCGCCGTGACGTTGCGAATGCAGTTGCCAGAGGTCTGCAGCGCGTGCATTTCCACGCTTGCCAGTTCGGAGAGGATATCCGGGGTGTCAGAGAGGCGCGGCCAGTTATACTGGATGTTCTGACGGGTGGTGAAATGGCCGTAACCCCGGTCGTATTTACGGGCGATATGCGCCAGCATCCGCATCTGCTTGGAATTCAGCGTACCGTAGGGGATGGCGACGCGCAGCATATAGGCGTGCAGCTGAAGATAGACACCATTCATCAGGCGCAATGGCTTGAATGCGTCCTCGGCCAGCTCACCGGATAGCCGGCGCTCAACCTGATCGCGAAACTGCGCCACGCGGCCTTCAACAAATGCGTGATCGAACTCGTCGTAACGGTACATATTCTTCCTCAGACTGCGATAAATGCTGCATCGGCAGGCTTGTAGCCGGTCGCATAGTGCACGGTCGGGCCGGCGGCTCGAATGCGCTCGCGCAGGCGCGTCGGCCAGAGCTTGCCGTTCTCTTCCACAACGTCGACGATATTAACGTCAACGACCTTGTTGGCGGAAAAATCCCGCTTGCCGATCTCCTCGAACGAGGCGACCGCTTCCGCATGGCGGGCGACGATTGCGCCCTGCAGGTTTTCCGTCCATTCGCCGTTGGCGTCGAGCCAGACGGCAATGCCATCGCTCAGGCGGTTGGCGGTCAAAACCTTGTCAGCCATTTACATACTCCCGTTTGAGGTCCGCTGGCCTTCCGGCAAGCGCAAGCGCCTCGGACCTGTCGAAATTGGCGCCCGCCACCACATCGCCGATGATGACCATGACAGGACCGGTCAGTTCATCGCGATGTTCGAGGTCGGGCAGATCGTTTAATGTTCCGTGCAGCAGGCGGCGATCCGCGCGGCTGGCGTTTTCGATAACGGCGACGGTGGTTTCCACACCGAGCCCCGCTTCGATAAGCCTTGTGGCCACCGAGGCAGCGACGCTGCGGCCCATATAGACGGCAATGGTCGCACCGGAAACGGCAAGCCGGGCCCAGTCGGGCAGAACATCGCCTGTCAGATCGTGACCGGTGGTGAAAATCAGCGACGAGGCGACACCACGCAGCGTCAGCGGCAGTTCGAAATCCGCAGCGGCGGCGAAGGCCGACGTGATGCCAGGCACGATCTCGTAAGCGATGCCGGCATCGCGCAGCGCTGACATCTCCTCGCCCGCACGGCCATAAACCAGGGGATCGCCGGATTTGAGGCGTACGACGCGCTTGCCGTCCTTGCCGAGACGCACCAGCAGGCGGTTGATCTCGTCCTGCGACTTGCTATGGCAGCCCTTGCGCTTGCCGACCGAGAGCCTCTCGGCGTCGCGACGGCCCATATCGATGATCGCCTGCGGCACCAGCGCATCGTAAACGATGACGTCGGCTTCCATCAGCACGCGCTGCGCGCGCAGCGTCAGAAGATCTTCCGCACCGGGCCCTGCGCCGACAAGCCATACGCGGCCTTCGCTGCGTTCAGGCGACCGCAGAAGACGGTCGACAGCCTGATGGGCGGCCGGGGCGTCGCCGACGGCGACGGCATCCGCAACTGCACCGGAGAAAAATCGCCGCCAGAAATTGCGCCGCAACGCGCCCTTCGGTACGGTTTGTTCCGCTGCACCGCGATACTGCACGGCAAGATGTGCGAGCTTGCCAAGTGACGGCGACAGCATCTGGTCTATGCGCGCGCGGATCATCTGCGCGAGCACCGGCCCTGCCCCTTCGGTGCCGATAGCCACCGCGACGGGTGCCCGGGACACAAGCGCCGGCGTGAAGAAATCGCAGAATTCCGGCTGGTCCACCGCATTGGCGGGGATTTTCCGGGAACGCGCGGCAGCAACGATGTCCCTGTCCAGAACAGCCTCGCCAGTTGCAGCAAAAACCAGGGTCGCACCGTCGATCAGATGGCTGGCAAAAGCATGAGGCCGATGATCGATGCCGTGTTCGCGGAGATAAGTTGCGTAATCAGCCTCCGGCTCGTCGGCATAGGCAACGATATGCGCATTGGTATTGGCAAGAAGCCTGACCTTTGCGAAGGCCTCATCGCCATTTCCGAAGACCGCAACCTGCCTGCCCTCGACCCGGAAGAACGCGGGGAAGGTTGAAAGGCGATCGCTGGCAGCGGAAAAATCATGTTCGTTGTGCATTGGACATATATCCCGCATCGCGGCGCAAGATTGAAGAAACAGAAATTCAAGCCTTTCCGGCACCTGGATTTTTATTTCTCGAACACCCCGGTTTTGGAGGAAAACAAACCGGCCTCTGTTTCCCGCACGCCTGGAGGCTTCCAAGCGCAGCGCGAATCCCTTGACAAACCCGGCCCCCGCGCCGAACAAGGGAAGACAATTTGCCATCTGTTTTCCATGCGAAGACCGCTTTATACAAGCGGCAAGAAGGACCGCCCCCTTGACCAGCCAGCCACTTTCCGCCCGCCTTCTTGATGTCATCGAACACGATATCCTGCCGTTGACGGCGCGCGGTGTCAGCCTTGGCAACAAGGTTTTTGGCGCGGCAATCCTGCGTAAGTCCGACCTGTCGCTGGTGGTTGCGGAAACCAACAACGAGCTGGAAAATCCGCTCTGGCACGGCGAGGTGCATACGCTGAAGCGGTTTTACGAACTGGGCGAAAAGCCGAATACGAAGGACCTGATTTTCCTCTCCACCCACGAACCCTGCACCATGTGCATGTCCGCCATCACCTGGGCCGGTTTCGACAATTTCTACTCCTTCTTCAGCCACGAGGATTCGCGCGACGCTTTCGCTATCCCGCATGATCTGAAAATCCTGAAGGAAGTCTTCGGGTTGGAGCCGGGCGGCTATCGCCGCAACAACGCTTTCTGGAACTCGTATTTCATCACCGATCTGGTGGAAGTCGAGGAGGATCCGCTGAAAAGCACGTTGAAGGCGCAGACCGCCCGCATCAAGGCGGCCTATGACGATCTGTCCACCAGCTATCAGTCGTCGAAGGGCGGCAACGATATTCCTCTGAATTAAGCGCGGAACTGGACGGCCGGACCGGCATAAACACAAGCGAAGGTTTGAGCATATGGAAGCCTCGAAGGACATTTCCCGCCTGATCGAGATCATGGAAGCCCTGCGCCAGCCGGAAACCGGTTGCCCGTGGGATGTCGTCCAGACCTTCGAGACGATCAAGCCCTATACGATTGAAGAGGCTTATGAAGTCGCCGACGCCATCGAGCGCAGGGACATGGACGATCTTTGCGAAGAACTGGGCGATCTTCTGTTGCAGGTCGTCTTTCATGCGCGTATCGCCGAAGAGCGCGGTGAGTTTGCCTTCGGCGATGTGGTGCATGCCGTCACCTCGAAAATGATCCGCCGACACCCGCATGTCTTTGCCGCCTCCGAGGCCGATACGCCCGACAGCGTCAAGCTGCAGTGGGACCGGATCAAGGCCGAGGAAAAACGCGAGCGCGCAGCGCGCCGTGCGCGCCGGGGCATCACGGAGGATTTCAAGGCCGGCTTTCTCGGCGGCGTGCAACGCAGCCAGCCGGCGCTGACCGAAGCGCTCAAACTGCAGGAGCAGGCGGCGCGCGTCGGTTTCGACTGGTCGGACCCCGCCCCCATTCTCGACAAGATCGAAGAAGAAATCGCCGAACTGCGCGAAGCGCTGGAGGAAGGAAGGCCTGAAAAGGTCTCAGATGAACTGGGCGACCTGATCTTCGCCCTCGTCAATATCGGCCGTCACGTCAAGGCCGATCCGGAAAACGCGCTGCGCGGCACCAACACGAAATTTCGCAGGCGCTTCAACCACATCGAAAAATCGCTTGGCGAAAATGGCGAGACGCTGGAGGAAGCAAGCCTCGAAAGGATGGAGGATCTCTGGCAAGCGGCAAAGCGCATCGAACGCTCGCTCGATAAGGTCACGTCCTGAGGGGCGGGACGCCTCGCGGCTCGAGCGCCGGTTTTCTCCGCCCGCAGCCGAGCTGCATCATCGAAGAAGAATGGAAACAGTCGAGGGCCGCATGATGCGGCCCCTGCTTTTGCTCAGACGCTCTTATTCGCCGCCGCCCAGCGAGTGCACGAAGATCGCAAGCTGCTTGACCGTCGTGTCACCGAGGCGCTCACCCCAGGCGGGCATGACGCCATGCTTGGGAGAGCGTATCTGCGAAACGATCCCCTCTTCGCCATGAGATTTGAGCCAGATGACGTCGGCAAGATTGGGTGCACCGAATTCGCGGTTGCCCTTGGCATCGTCCCCATGGCAAGAGGCACAATTGTCGGCAAACAGCTGCCTTCCGGGTTCCACCAGCACCGGGTTGGAAGGCGTTCCCGTGAGGCTGAACACATAAGCGGCAACCTGACGAATTTCATCCGGCTGCAGTATATCGCCAAAGGCCGGCATTTCCGAAGCACGTGTGTCTGGATCATCCTGAAAGCGGATGCCGTGCTTCACCGTCGTATAGATATCATCGACGCTGCCGCCCCACATCCAGTCGTCGTCATTGAGGTTGGGATAACCCTGCCCGCCCTCCGCGCCAGAACCGTGACACTGAATGCAATTGACCTTGAAAGCGGCAGCACCGCCCGAAAGGGCAAATTGCATCAGCGTCGGGTCCGCCTGGATGTCGGCAAGCGACGAATTGGCGATCTTGTCGACATAGATGCTCTGAGACTGTCTGGCATCGGCCAGGTCCGCGGCGATTTCGGCACGGCTGTTCCAGCCGAGGACGCCCTGGGTTGCACCTGAAATCAGCGGCCATGCCGGAAAAGCGATGGTGTAGCCGATGGCCCAGACAATCGTGGCGTAGAATGTCCACACCCACCAGCGAGGCATGGGGTTGTTCAATTCGCGAATACCGTCCCACTCGTGGCCGGTGGTTTCGACGCCGCTGATTTTATCGATGTGTTTTTCGGACATGTTCAGTCCTCCCTGAGCGGAATGCTGGCCGCATCGTCCGCGGCCCTTTTCGAGCCTGGGCGAAGCGTGAAGATGACGACGCCGGCGAAGAACAGGGTCATGGCAAGCAGGCCCCAGCTATCGGCGAAGTGGCGCATGGCCGTGTAGGTTTCCATCGTTCCGCCTCCTCACCGGTAACCGGCGGCATCGTCATAGGTCGAGAAATCGACCAGCGTGCCGAGCATCTGGAGATAAGCGACCAGCGCATCCATCTCCGTGAGCTTTGCCGGATCGCCGTCGAAATCGCCGACCTTGGCCTTGGGATAGCGCGTCAGCAGTTCCGACGAATCCGCATTCGGGTCCGCCTGGGCGGCGAGATCGGCCGCGGATTTCTCGATCATCTCGTCGCTATAGGGCACACCGACAGCACGGTTGGCCTTCAGCTCCATGGAGATGTCAGTGATCTTGAGCGGCGTTGTCTTGAGGAAGGCATAGGACGGCATGATCGATTCCGGCACCACCGAGCGTGGATCAGCCAGATGCTGCACGTGCCATTCGTTTGAATAACGGTCACCCACGCGCGCCAGGTCAGGCCCCGTACGCTTCGAACCCCACTGGAACGGATGGTCGTACATGGATTCCGCCGCCAGGCTGTAATGCCCATAACGTTCCACCTCGTCGCGGAACGGGCGGATCATCTGGCTGTGGCAGACATAACATCCCTCGCGAATGTAGATGTTGCGCCCGGCCAGCTCCAGCGGCGTGTAGGGCCGCATGCCTTCCACCTTCTCGATGGTGTTTTCGAGGTAGAAGAGCGGTGCGATTTCCACGATACCGCCGATCGAGACCACCAGCAGCGAGCCGACCAGAAGCAGGGTGGCGTTACGTTCGATGACGCCGTGTTTGTCGAGTATGGACATCGGCCCCTCCTATTCAGCGGGCTGCAGCGAAGGAGCCGCGCCTTTGCTGGCGCCCTCCTCGCGTTGATGACCGAGGATGGTCATGGTGACGTTGTAGGCCATGATCAGCGCGCCGCTGAGGAACATCAGGCCGCCCAGTGCACGCATCACATAATAGGGGAACAGCGCTGCCACCGATTCCGCGAAGGAATAGACAAGGAAGCCCTGGCTATCATATTCGCGCCACATCAGCGCCTGCTGGATGCCGGCCACCCACATGACGGCGGCGTAGATGACGATGCCGAGCGTGGCGAGCCAGAAGTGCCAGTTCACGAGTTGCAGGCTGTAAAGACGGTCCCTGCCCCACAGCTTGGGCGTCAGATAATAGATCGCGCCGAAGGTGATCATGCCGTTCCAGCCGAGAGCGCCCGAATGCACATGGCCGATGGTCCAGTCGGTATAGTGGCTGAGCGAGTTGACGGCCTTGATCGACATCATCGGGCCCTCGAAGGTGGCCATGCCATAGAAGGCAACCGCCATCACCATCATGCGCACGATGGGATCGGTACGGATCTTGTCCCAGGCGCCAGAAAGCGTCATCAGGCCGTTGATCATGCCGCCCCACGATGGCATCCACAGCATGATCGAGAACACCATGCCAAGCGTCTGAGCCCAGTCCGGAAGTGCCGTGTAATGCAGGTGGTGCGGGCCTGCCCAGATATACATGAAGATCAGCGCCCAGAAGTGGATGATCGACAGGCGGTAGGAATAAACCGGGCGGTTCACCTGCTTCGGAATGAAGTAATACATCATGCCGAGGAAGCCGGCCGTCAGGAAGAAGCCGACGGCGTTATGGCCATACCACCATTGCGTCAGCGCGTCCTGCACGCCCGAAAAGGCGGAGTAGCTCTTGACGCCGAGAAAAGAGACTGGAATGGCGAGGTTGTTGACGATGTGCAGCATGGCAATCGTCACGATGAAGCTCAGGTAGAACCAGTTCGCCACATAGATATGCGGCTCCTTGCGCGTCAGGATCGTGCCGAGGAACGTGATGAGATAGGCAACCCAGACGATCGTCAGCCAGATATCGACATACCATTCCGGCTCCGCATATTCGCGTCCCTGCGTTATGCCGAGCAGATAGCCGGTGGCGGCCATGACGATGAAGAGGTTGTAGCCCCAGAACACGAACCAGCCGAGATCGCCGCCGAACAGGCGTGCCCGACAGGTTCTCTGCACCACGTAGAATGAGGTGGCGATCAGCGCATTTCCCCCGAAAGCGAAGATCACCGCCGACGTGTGCAGCGGCCTTACACGGCCGAAATTGAAATAGGGCGCAATGTTGAGATCCGGAAAAGCAAGCTGCAGCGCCACCACGACGCCGACCAGGAAGCCGACGACGCCCCAGAAGACGGTGGCGATGACACCGTATCGTACGACTCCGTCGAAATATTCCGACTTGCGCCGGGCCCGCGCGGCCGGATCGACGGGCGCAAAGGAGACACGGCGCAACAGAAGCACCGTGCTGACCAGCAGCGTAAAGAACAGCACCCACATATGGGCGGCGAAAAGACTGTCATGGGCGAATGCCGCCCCGAGCAACGCGAGAAAGGCCCCAAGGGCCACGATCGCGGTTTCCAGTGTGTAGTTCATTGTTGGTTTCCCCCAACGTGCAAGCCGACCGACGAAAGGCACTGCATGCGCCTGGGAGAGCGGACGTGCGCCTTTGCGTCGGTTGGAGCATTGCCACCGGGAATGGGAAGCGACCTTGATCCAGATCAAGAAAGCAAAGCTCCCGCAGCCTCGCCAAAATGCGGCTCGCATTTGCAGGGGAAATTTGCCTCTAAGCTGGAGTGCGGCGATGTCGACCGCGCTTTCGCGGGTGCCGCTTCAGCCCTTCATTTTCAGGGGCAACCCGGCGGCGACGAAAAAGACCTCACCGGCAACGGCGGCGATTCGCTGATGCAGCCGCCCCGCATGATCCCGGAATTCCCGCGCCATCCGATTTTCCGGCACGATGCCGAGACCGACTTCATTGGAGACGAAAATCAGCTTCGCCCGAGCCGACAGGATCGCCGCCTCAAGTGCCGCGAAGGCAGCATCGAAATCCGCATTTTCCATCATCAGATTGGTAAGCCACAAAGTGAGGCAATCGACGAGAACGACATTGTCCGGCCGGTCCAGCTGCTCCAACATGGCGGCGATATCGACGGGCGCTTCATGGGTGGTCCATTCGCCGCCACGCCGCGCCTGATGATGGGCGATCCGGTCACGCATCTCGTCATCCCAAGCCCGGCCGGTGGCCAGATAATGCAGGTTTCCGCCCGCCTTTATGGCAAGCTCTTCCGCAAAACGCGATTTGCCGGAGCGCGCGCCGCCAAGAATGAAAACGGAGCGGTTATTATCTGTCATGGGAAACCTGAAGGAAGAAAATAAACGGACCGGCATCTTCGCCGGGTCGCGAGCCAGTGACAGGCGGACATGAAGGGAACGATTCGTAGAAAAGGCGTCCCCCGGTTGCTCACGCCGGACTGCCGCTGATACCGGGCCGGAAAAAACAAGACCTGCCTGCAGGATGCGGGGCATATCAGTCTTGATGCTCCGGATACCGGAAACACCGGTCCGGAAGAAAAGCTAGGTGCGAACGTCCATCCTGTCAATCCGTCCCTGCCTTTGGTGAAAAACCAGGCGGAACCGGTACGCAAAACCTTAACCCGGAACCGGCAGACCTGTCGTCCGCGACAGGACTGATAAAGCGACTTGGTTACCGGAAAGTTAGCGTTAAACCGAATGATGAAACCGCAACGCCAAAAGAGAATATGGGAGTGACGTCAGCCGCCGCCATTGCCTTGCCATGGCCTTCAAATCAATATGGTTTCGAAGATTCGCAAACAGCAAGGTGGCCTGCCCGTAATGACCGTCATCGACTATATCGCGATTGTCGTTTTCATCCTTCTATGGGCCGCCTACACCCATGTGACGACGGGAACGAGGCTGTTTTCGCGCGCCAGCCTCAACCAGGCCATGGCCGAGCGCCGTCGTGACTGGATCATGAATTCGCTGAAGCGCGACCTGAAGATGATCGACACACAGATCATGGCCGGCCTGCAGAACGGAACCGCCTTTTTCGCTTCCACCTCCATCTTCGCCATCGGCGGATGTTTTGCCCTTCTGGGGGCGACCGAGCAGGTCGAGTCGGTGTTTCGCGACATGCCTTTCGTGCATTATGCCGGTCGCACGGCTTTTGAACTGAAGGTCATCGGGCTCACCTGTCTCTTCGGTTACTCCTTCTTCAAATTCGGCTGGTCCTACCGGCTGTTCAACTATTGCACCATCCTCTTCGGCGCCATTCCCATGGTGCACGACGTCGGCGCCGACCGCGAGGCGGCGGAACGCGCGGCCGAGAACGTCATCAAGATGAACATCATCGCCGCCAAGAACTTCAATGACGGCCTGCGGACCATCTTTCTGTCCATCGGTTATCTCGGCTGGTTCATCAGCCCCTATGTCTTCATCGCCAGCACGGTCATCATCATTGTCGCGCTCTTGCGCCGCCAGTTCTTTTCCGAGGCGCGACGCGCCATCATGGAAGAAAACAGGCCTTGAAATAGCCGCACTTCAAGGGCCAAGCCGAGCAAGACACCGGCCTTACCGAAAGCTGAAAAACGGAAACCATGGACACAAACACAGTCGCCGACGAAAACCGCCGTAAAGGCCGCATAGGCGGCCTCGACACGCTCCGCGGGCTGGCCCTCATCGCCATGGCGTCCTACCACTTCACGTGGAATCTGGAATATTTCGGTTATCTCGAACCAGGCACGGCAACCACGGGCCTCTGGAAGCTTTACGCACGCGGCATCGCCACGTCATTTCTGTTCCTTGCGGGTTTCAGCCTGTTTCTCGCCCACGGCAAGGGCGTGAACTGGCCATCCTTCGGCAAGCGTTTCGCCACGGTGGCCGGTTCGGCGCTGCTCATCACCATCGCCACCTATTTTGCCTTTCCGGACAGCTTCATCTTCTTCGGCATCCTGCATAATATTGCCGCCGCAAGCCTCGTGGGACTGTTGTTCCTCAGGGCACCCGCAGCCGTGACACTGCTTTTCGCTGTGATTGCTTTTATCCTGCCGCAATATCTGCAATCCGAACTGTTCAATGCAAAATGGCTGGCCTGGATCGGCTTTTCCACCCAGCCACCCCGTTCGAATGATTATGTCCCGCTGCTGCCCTGGCTTGCGCCGTTCCTCGCCGGGCTTGCGGTCTCGCAATTCGTCTCGCCGCGCGGCTGGCTCGACCGCTTTCGAAGCCCGAGTTCACCTCGCAACCTTTTTGCAAGCGCCGGCCGTCACAGCCTTGCCTTCTATCTCATCCACCAGCCGGTATTAATCGGCCTTGTTTACACCCTGTCGCTCGTCGCCCCGCCCCCGCCTGTCGATCAGGTCGAACTATACAAATCAAGCTGCGAAAAAAGCTGCGTCGAACAGGCGAACGGGCTGGAGCTGTGCCAGCGCTTCTGCGGCTGCACGCTGGAGAAGCTCCAGGCGGAAAGCCTTTTCGACATCATGATGGAAGGCAAGCTGACCGCGGATCAGCAGACGAAGGTCAGCGAAGTGGCACAGCAGTGCACTGTTGAGGCGCAGTAGCGCAGGCAGCCAGAGCGTCAGCGGTCGCCGTCTTTCCTCCCCCTTTCCGGGAAGAAGGTGGCCCGAAGGGTCGGATCAGGGGGCAAACGTCGGTGATAAATCGAGACAATGTCCCCGCGACATTCTCATCGGCTGGGAAAAGGCTAGCGGAACCCGCTCGTTTCCAATGAAGTAAAGCGGAGCGTCTTGGAGACGTTCACGACAGTTGCGTCAACGGAATATCCGATACCACTAAAAAGCAGTGCTCAGGTCCCAACGCCGATTTCGGCAAGACGCGTCAGACAGGCTTCTTCGACATTGTCGAGCTCCGCCAGCGTCTCCTCGATATCCTTGCGCTTCTGCCGAAGATCGGCGCGCTTTTCATCGACCTTCTTCATCAGAAGCACAAGCTGGCCCGATTCCCCCGGCGGCTCCTTGTAGACCTGAATGATCTCGCGGATTTCGGCTATCGTGAAACCGATACGGCGACCGCGCAGGATTTCCTGAATGAGACGGCGGTCCGCAGCGCGGAAAAGCCTGGTGCGCCCGCGCCGCTCAGGATGGATCAACCCTTCATCCTCATAAAATCTGAGTGTGCGGGTGGAAACACCGAATTCTCGGGTCAGTTCGGTTATGCTATAATATTTGTTCACGGGCCTATCCGATTCCTAACCGGATCATTATTATTTGACCTTCACGTAAAAGTCAATTTTATGGCCGACCTTGCCTATCCCGAAATTCCGTACCACCAGGTCGCTATTCCCAGGAAGGCAAAAAACCCGACAATGTCCGTCACCGCCGTTACGAAGACGGCAGATGAGACGGCAGGGTCAGCTCCGAACTTGTCGAGGACGAGCGGAATGAGAATTCCCGCCAGGGCCGCCGCGAGCATGTTGAGACACATGGCCGTGGCGATGATGCCCCCAATATGGATGTCCTGAAACCATAGCGCCGCGACAACGCCGATGGCGCAGCCGAACAGCATGCCGTTCAGAATGCCCACCCCCGCCTCGCGCCGGATGATGCGGGCGGCATTGTTGATATCGAGGCTTTTGGTGGCGAGAGCGCGCACCGATACCGTCATGGTCTGCGATCCGGCGTTGCCGCCCATGCCGGCAACCGCAGGCATCAGGATCGCCAGCGCGACGATCTGCTGGATCGTCGCATCGAACAGGCTGATGACGGAAGCGGACAGAAAGGCAGTGATGAGATTGACGGCGAGCCACGGAACGCGGGAACGCGACGTGCTGGCGATGGAGTCCGACAACTCTTCGTCACCCACACCGCCGAGACGCAGAAGGTCTTCCTCGGCCTCTTCCTGGATGACGTCGACCACGTCATCGATGGTCAGCACGCCGACCAGCCGGCCGTTATTGTCCACCACGGCGGCGGACAGAAGGTCGTATTGCTCGAAGAGCTGCGCTGCCTCTTCCTGGTCCATTTCGGCTGGAATGGAATGGTTTGTCTCATGCATGATCGTTTCGATCTTCACCTGGCGCTTGGCCCGCAGCACCTTGTCGAGATCGAGCGCGCCGACCAGCTTGAAAGTGGGATCGATGACAAAAATCTGGGTGAAGGAATCCGGGAGTTCCTCCTCCTCTCGCAGATAATCAATAGTCTGCCCGACAGTCCAGAATGGCGGCACGGCGACGAATTCCGTCTGCATGCGCCGACCGGCCGAGCTCTCAGGATAGTCCAGCGCCCGCATCAACCGCACGCGTTCGGTGAAGGGCAGCTGCGAGAGAATGTCCTTACGATCCTCGTCGTCGAGGTCTTCAAGAATGTAGACGGCGTCGTCCGAATCGAGTTCGCCGATACCGGCAGCGATCTGCTCGTTCGACATCTGATCGACGATATCGAGGCGGATACCTTCATCCACCTCGGTCAGCGCCGTCATATCAAAATCGGAACCGAGCAGCCGCACAAGCGCGTGGCGCTGTTCCGGGAGAATGGATTCAAGCAGGTCTCCGAGTTCGGATTCATGCAGTCGCGCCACATTCTTGCGCAGGAACAAGAGGTCGCGATCGGCGATTGCCGCACCCACCATCGTCAGAAAATCGGAACGCACCGAGCCATCTTCGGCATAAATATCCGACGGGGCATCCGACGGCTTCAATTCATCGGGCGCGACAGCGTCGTCGTCACGGTCTGTCATCTGGCGTCCCCTTGTATTCAAATGCCGCAATGCTCGGATTCGAAGGCAGAATGGCGTTAAAAAGCATATTGTCAACAACCGGATAGCTGCAAATACCTAAGCTTCGCGCGTGTCGCGAAAATTCCATTCGTCATTCCTCTTCGCCTCTCCGGCAGGACCGGGCGGAGTGCGGCTTATAAGCATGAATAGCCGATCCGTGCCGCTTATTTTACGACAACGCCCGCACCCTTTACGCCGTTCCGCAGCCGAGGTTGAGAGCCATGACGCCGGTTTTACCGCAACGCACAACAAAGGCGTTGACAGCCGATGCGGATGGGCGCTTCTGAAGATATTTTTGACAAAGGACAAACCGCGCCGACCGGACGCGGAAAGTCAGTTTCGGGGTAGCAAACCATGAGCAAGACGGGTTTCATCGGCAAGGCATCGTCCGCCGCAGGCGGTTGGGGCGCACTTAAAAGCGTCGGCAAGCGCCTTCTGGAATCCGGGGCACCGATCTCGGGCGTCCGCACCCTGTTGAAGACCAATCAGCCGGATGGTTTTGACTGTCCCGGTTGCGCCTGGGGCGATCCGGAACACGGCTCCTCTTTCGAGTTCTGTGAAAACGGCGTCAAGGCGGTATCCTGGGAAGCGACCGAAGCCCGCGTGCCGCCGGAGTTCTTCGCCAGCCACACCGTCTCCGAACTGCGCGGCTGGTCCGATTACGAGTTGGAAAAACAGGGGCGTCTCACCCATCCCATGCGTTATGACCGGATGAGCGACAAATACCTGCCCGTATCGTGGGACGAGGCCTTTACCGAAATCGGCAGCATCCTCAACAATCTCGACAACCCGAACCGGGCTGAATTCTATACGTCCGGCCGCGCTTCCAACGAGGCGGCTTTCCTTTATCAGCTGATGGTGCGGCTTTACGGCACCAATAATTTCCCCGACTGCTCCAACATGTGCCACGAGGCAAGCGGTGTCGGATTGAACGCATCGATCGGTGTCGGCAAGGGAACGGTGCTGCTCGAGGACTTTGAAAAGGCCGACGCGATTTTCGTGATCGGGCAAAACCCGGGCACCAATCATCCGCGCATGCTGGGCGACCTGCGCCGCGCCGCCCTGCGCGGCGCCCGGATCGCCGTCTTCAATCCCATTCGCGAAAAGGGGCTGGAGCGCTTTGCAGACCCGCAGGACAAGATCGAGATGATCAGTGGCGGCAGCACGAAGATTGCCACCAATTATTACCAGCCGCGCCAGGGCGGCGACATGGCGGCGGTGCGCGGCATGAGCAAGGCGGTCTTCACCGCTGACGACGCCGCAAGGGCGGCGGGCGAACCCGCCATCATCGACTACGACTTCATCGCCGAACATGCAGCGGAGTTCGAGGCCTACCGTGCCGCCGTCGAAGCGACGAGCTGGGAGACCATTCTCGACCAGTCCGGCCTCACCCGCGAGGAGATCGAAGAAGCCGCCCACATCTACATGAAGGCCGGCTCCGTCATCGCGACATGGGCCATGGGCGTCACTCAGCATCGTCACTCGGTCGTCATCGTGCGCGAGATCACCAATTTCATGTTGCTGCGCGGCAATGTCGGTCGTCCCGGTGCGGGCCTTTGCCCCGTGCGCGGTCATTCCAACGTTCAGGGCGACCGCACCGTCGGCATCGATGAAAAAGCACCGCCCGCACTTCTCGATGCGCTGGAAAAGGAACTCGGCGTTACCATGCCGCGCAAGCCCGGCCACAATACGGTGGAGGCTGTGGCGGCCATGCTTGAGGGCAAGGCGCAAGCCTTCATTGCGCTCGGGGGTAATTTCCTGCGCGCCACGCCCGATAGCCCGCTTATTATCAAGGCATTCGAAAATCAGAAGCTCACCGTCAACATCGCCACCAAGCTCAATCATTCGCATCTCGTGCCGGGCGAAACCTCGTTCGTGCTGCCTTGCCTGGGGCGAACCGAGATCGACCGCAATTCGGCAGGCCGGGCGCAGATCGTCACGGTCGAGGATTCCATGAGCATGGTGCACGGCTCCGGCGGCATCAATCCACCAGCGTCGGACGAATTGCGCTCGGAAGTCGCCATCATCGCCGGCATCGCAGAAGCGACGCTGGGCAGCGGGCCTGTGAACTGGAAAGCGCTCGCTGATGATTACGATCTTATCCGCGACATGATCGAGCGGGTCATTCCCGGCTTCGAGAATTTCAACGAACGCGTTCGCGTGCCGCGCGGCTTCCGTCTGCCCAATAGGGCTGCGGAACGGCAATGGAACACACCGGCGAAAAAGGCGATCTTCTTCAGCGGCCCCCTGCCCGAACAGACCGAACACCAGCAGGCGCTCACGCGCGAGAACCTTTTCGTCCTGCAGACCTTCCGCAGCCACGATCAGTACAACACCACGATCTACGGCATGGACGACCGCTATCGTGGCGTTTATGGCGAACGCCACGTCATCTTCATGAACCCGGCGGATATGCAAGCGCTCGGCGCCCATTCCCGCCAGCGTGTCGATGTCGTTGGCGAATATGGCGATGGGGTCGAACGCATCGCACAGAATTTCCGGCTGGTGCCCTACAATATTCCGCGGGGCAGCATCGGCGGTTATTATCCGGAACTGAATGTGCTGGTGCCGCTGTCGAGCTATGGCAAAGACAGTTTTACACCGACGTCTAAATCCGTGCTCGTGTCCGTCCGCCTGCGCCCGGATGCCTCCTGATGAATGAGGAACAGTCCGCTGATGCCTTCATGGCTGCGGTGGCACGGGTTCAAGAGCGATCGCAGCCCTTGCTGACATCCACCGGCGCGGCGATACTGATTGCGGTCGACTTCAATATAGCCACAGACAGCCGCGGCATTGCCAACAGGCTGGGTCTTGCACATGCCCTCGTTCTGCGCGAAATCGCCGGTCTGTCACCGCGCTTCGTGCAGGTGACGAGACGCGATACCCGCACCCAGCGCAGCTTCCTGGAAGCGACGGCGGAGGGAAAGGCGCTCGCCGCCGCCGCCCGGATTTGAAACGAACGGAGCATTTCCTTGGCAACCAGGCCTATCCTGCCCTATCCGCATCCCGGCTTATCGGAAATCTGCGAGCCGGTCACGGTGTTTGACGGGCAATTGCAGGATCTTGTCAGCGACCTGATCGACACGATGCGCGCCGCCCCGGGTGTCGGCATCACCGCCGCCCATATCGGCGTGAAGCAGCGTGTTTTTGTGTTGGAACTGACGCCGGGGACGGTTCTTACCTACGTCAATCCCGAAATCATCGGCCGCGCCACGCAGACCATGCGACATGTGGAGGGCAGCGTCTCGATGCCGGGCTTCACGGACGAAGTGGAGCGGCCATCCAAGATCGAAGTGAGGTTTCAGGACATCGACGGCACGGAGCACCGTCAGGCCGTCGAGGGATTTCACGCCATCTGCATCCAGCACGAGATTGACCAGCTTGACGGCATTTTCTGGGTGAAGCGGCTTTCGAAGCTGAAACGCGACCGGCTGGTGAAGAAATGGGAAAAGTCGAGGAAGCCGTAACCGTCAGCTGGTAATCGACAGCACAAACTCCGCATCGCCCTTCAGCGTGTTGCTGACGGTGCAGATATCCTCCGCCCTGTGCGCAAGCGCCAGTCGCTCCGCAGCGTTGAAGTTTCCGGCGATCTCCATCCGAATGTCGAAGCGGATGATGCGATAGGGCTCATCAGCCGATTTCTCGCCGGAGACATCAACACGAACACCCTCGAACAGATCGAGCAGTCCCAAGCTGCTGGCTGCGATGCGGACGCTGAGCGCCAGGCAGGCGGCCAGCGAGGAGTATAAAAGATCGATTGGGTTAAACCCTGGCTCCGAAATCCCCGTGACGATGTCCAGAGCGCCACCGGTGACCGACGACACATGAGGACGGCCAAGCCGCCCCACGCTGACGGAAGCGCCGACCGGCCTCGATTTCATCCTCACGCTCTCGGTCATTCAGAAAATCCTAATTTAATCGCGCGCAATCGACCACATGGAACAAAATACCGGCTGGCGCCTTTTTACTCACGCAACGGTGAACCATCGTTGAATATCGAATTTCAATAGGGAGCTGGGACATATGGTTACATCTACGCTCGTCAGCATTCTGATCACCTTCCTGGTGATTGTGCTTGTCTTGTGGCTCATCGCGCGACTGCCCGTTGGCGGCGGCGCCAAACAGATCGCACAGGTTATCGTCATTATTATCGGCATTATTTCGCTGTTGAAATATCTCGCCGTGTTCTGATGTCCCGGCAAGGCGCAGACGAAAAAAGGCGGCGAAAGCCGCCTCTTTTTTGTTGTCGTTACTGGCGTGGTTCAAACTGGTAAGTTTTTTCAGCGTGATATCCCGGACGCTGCCTATACCGAGAAAAGGCGTGCCCTCCGGATCGAAGATCGCCCTGCCCTTTGCCGCGATCCATCGGCTAGAGCCGTCAGGCAGGTTGACCTTGTAACGCTGATCGAAAAAGACGCCCGTGGTGATGCTGTCGAAAATGGCCTGTGCCACCCGATCGCGCATCTCAATATCGATCCTTTCCAGAATCTCCTCGATCGTTACCCCGCGTGATGCAACCGGTTCGGAAAATCCATGGCATTCCGCGGTAATCGCATCCATGATCAGCCTGTTGTCGGAAATGCTCCACATGTAATAACCGAGCGCATTGTCTGAATCCGTCTTGTCCCCCTGCACGAAAACCCCCGGATATTATTTCCTGACAAAAGCTAACATCAGACCTCTCATATTCCACCCCTCGTTTTGTGGGGGGAGCAGACGAGCTACCAAAGCGTGCATCAATATCCACCGGAATTTTCCAGCAATCCAAATTGTTGCGCCGTTCTAAAACGGACGACAAATTCCGACGAGGTATCGCAAACATGCGGGCGTGCGCCTACATGGCTGGGATGACATTTCGAGGAGTTCAAGATGATGCGAGCCGCCCTTACTTTCGGATTGCTGACCGCAACCGTCTTTCTGGCCGGATGCCAGACGTGGCATAGCCCATATCGTGGAAACGAGTGGCGAATGGATCAGGTAATGGATGGGGACCCCTACCGTGTCGGGGACGGACAGCGTTACCGACGCTAGTTCAGTCCGGCCATTCAATTCGGGCGGCGTCGGGTCAATGATTTGCCGCCCGTAATTTTTATAATGCTGACGGCAAGATAAAACACGGTAGCCGAATTGGCTCCGACGCAGCCTGGCGTCTTGTGGGGTCAGGGCTAACTGATTGGCTAAAAAAGAAAAAACCCGCCGAAGCGGGTTTCTTTGGTGCGGTCGAGAAGACTCGAACTTCCACGGGTTGCCCCACAGCGACCTCAACGCTGCGCGTCTACCAATTCCGCCACGACCGCATCGTGGTAGGCGTCGACTTGCGCCGACGGGGGTGCATGTAGCAAAAGGATTTTGGGTGCACAAGAGCGTCGTGACAGTTTTTTGAAATTAAAAATCGCACTGCACCATCCTATATGCAGGAAGCCCGGAAATGCTGGGGTTGCGGCCGTGACGCCATTTTGCGAGAAGGCTGTGGAAAGGACTTTTTCATGCTCACACGCACGGATATCGAGACAAAAATGCTCCCCGCCGCCGGTTCGCCGGCCGTTCGCTGGCGAATCTCTGATGGCCTCGTGCCTTACGAGCAGGCGGTAGAGGAAATGGAGCGCGAGGTTAGCGCCATCGCAGCTGGCGAGGCAGACGAACTCGTCTGGCTTCTGGAGCATCCGCCGCTTTATACGGCCGGCACCAGCGCCGATGTGGCCGATCTGATCGAACCGGATCGTTTCCCGGTCTTCGCCACGGGGCGCGGCGGCGAATATACCTATCACGGCCCCGGCCAGCGGGTCGCTTACGTCATGCTTGATCTCAAACGCCGCCGCCAGGATGTCCGCGCCTATGTGGCGGCACTCGAGGATGTCATCATCCGCACACTTGATAAGATGAACGTGCGTGGCGAGCGGCGGGAAGATCGCGTCGGCGTCTGGGTCAGGCGCCCCGAAAAACCTCTCCTGCCGGATGGCGGCATGGCAGAAGACAAGATTGCCGCACTGGGTATCCGTCTGCGCAAATGGGTGAGTTTTCACGGGCTCGCGATCAATGTCGATCCCGATCTCTCGCACTTCACCGGCATCGTTCCCTGCGGCATCAGCGCCTATGGCGTCACCAGCCTTGTCGATCTTGGATTGCCGGTTATGATCGGTGATGTCGACGTCCTGCTGCGCGAGGCCTTCCAGGAGGTTTTTGGCCCGGCAGTCCCCGAAACCGGCGCTGGCGGCTGACCGCCGCAACCCTTGCCGCAGGCCGGTGTTTGATGCACGGATCACCACAAGAGGAGGAACGACCATGTTCACAACATCCGCTTACGCCTGCGACGACGGTTCTTCACCGATGAAGCTCGCGACCATCAAGCGTCGCGATCCCGGCCCGCGCGATGTCGAAATCGAAATCGAATTCTGTGGCGTCTGCCACTCCGATATCCACACGGCACGCAGCGAATGGCCGGGCTCTCTTTACCCCTGCGTTCCCGGCCACGAAATCATCGGCCGTGTCGGCCGCGTGGGTTCGGATGTCACCAGGTTCAAGACGGGTGACCGCGTCGGCGTCGGCTGCATCGTGGATAGCTGCAGGCAATGCGCAAGCTGCGCCGAGGGGCTGGAGCAATATTGCGAAAACGGCATGACCGGCACCTATAATTCGCCTGACAAGGCGATGGGCGGCGGAGCCCATACGCTTGGCGGTTACTCCGCTCATGTTGTGGTCGATGACCGTTACGTTCTCAGCATACCCGAAGGTCTCGATCCGGCCGCTGCCGCACCCCTGCTCTGCGCGGGCATTACAACCTACTCCCCGCTGCGCCACTGGAATGCAGGCCCCGGCAAGCGGGTCGGCGTTGTCGGTCTCGGTGGCCTTGGTCATATGGCGGTGAAGCTCGCCAATGCCATGGGCGCGACGGTGGTGATGATCACGACGTCGCCCGGCAAGGCTGAAGACGCAAAAAAACTCGGCGCCCATGAGGTGATCGTCTCCCGCGATGCGGATCAGATGAAAAGGGCCGCTTCGAGCCTCGACCTCATCATCGATGCCGTCGCCGCCGACCATGACATCAACGCTTATCTTGCCCTGCTGAAGCGAGACGGCGCGCTGGTACAGGTGGGTGCGCCGGAAAAGCCGCTGTCGGTAATGGCGTTCAGTCTCATTCCGGGCCGCAAGACCTTTGCCGGCTCGATGATCGGCGGCATTCCCGAGACCCAGGAAATGCTGGATTTCTGCGCCGAAAAAGGCATCGCCGCCGAAATCGAGATGATCGATATCGATCAGATCAACGATGCTTATGAACGCATGATAAAAAGCGATGTGCGTTATCGTTTCGTCATTGATATGAAGAGCCTGCCGCGCCAGAAGGCCGCCTGACCTGCGAAGGGGGGCAGCCTTTAGCGCCCCCTTCTCTCAATGGACCTTCCGGTCGAAAGCGCTATTCGAACCATGACCAGCCAGACCGGTTTCAGCGATGTCGCCAAGGGCATGACGATCATGGCGACCTGCATGTTCGTGCTGCCCGTCATGGACGCAATAGCCAAATACATGGCCGTGGTCGGCGGCATGTCACCGGCGCAGGTAACCTTCTATCGCTTCTTCTTCCAGGTGGTCTGCACCCTGCCGCTGCTGCTCATGGTCTCACCCAGCGCGCTTTTCAGCGCGAAGCGTCCGTGGATGAACTGCCTGCGCGGCGTATTGCACGCTTCCGCCAGCCTGATGTTCTTCGCCGCAGTCAAATACATGCCGCTTGCCGATGTGTTCGCGATCTATTTCGTAGAACCGTTCATGCTGACGATGATGTCGGCTCTGTTTCTCGGCGACAGGGTCGGCTGGAAGCGGTGGACGGCGATCGTGGTAGGCTTCGGCGGCGCGATGATCGTCATTCAGCCGAGCTTCGAAATCTTCGGCTGGACGTCGCTGCTGCCGGTGGCCTGCGCATTCCTCTACACGCTCTACCTCTTCCTGAACCGAGCCATCGGCGACGCCGACAGCCCGCTTGTGATGCAGACCATGTCGGGCATTGCCGGCACGGTATTCATGGGAGCGGCCCTGCTTGCCGGCGATGCGCTCGGCGACAAGGATTTCGCCGTCTCGCTGCCGCAATCGGGATTGGCCCTGGCTCTGCTCGTGCTGCTAGGATCGATATCCGGCTACATGCATCTGCTGATCGTCAGGGCTTTCAGGCTGGCCCCGCTCTCGCTGCTGGCACCGTTCCAGTATTTCGAGATCATCTCGGCGACGATCCTCGGTTATGCGCTGTTCTCGGATTTTCCGACGCCGTCGAAATGGCTCGGTATTTTCATCATCGTCGCATCCGGCCTGTTCATCATCTGGCGCGAAGGCCAGCAGGCGGGGGCCAATCGGCCGCCGCTCGACGGGCAGTGACGGGCCATGCGATAGCCATCAGGTGCCGGAAGGCAGCGGCCCTTCATCGTGATGATCCTGCGCCTCGACGAGACTGCCGAGCAGCCAGAGAGAGACTTCGGCCGCCTCTCCTGCCGATTTGAATCGGTATGAACCACTATATTTCGGCATGTCGAAGAAGGTAACGACGAAACCGTCTCCGCTTTCCAGGCTCTCCACTCGGATCCGCTCGGGATCGATCATCACGCAGACGTAATGAGAACCCATGTTGCGCATGAAGCCGGCCTTGTTGTCGTGCAGCCGCACGAAGGCAGCGCCTCCATCTGCCGTCATGTACAGGCTTCTGATCGCCTCATTGGGAAAGGCGCGGGCGAAATCCATGATCGCCTGCCCGACATCATGGCTGTTGTCCTCATCCGTCGCCCGCGACATGCGCCAGGCATAAACGGCAAAGACCAAAAGCAGCACGAAAACGATAATCCAGATCGCCATATTCATCCGGAACGCTCCCTCAGCAACCAAACATCATGGGTCGCGAATCGAAACAAAGCGAACCCGGTTCGCTTTGATAGGAAACGAGGCTTGCGCGAAGTATGGCTCCCGCATCGGCGCCAGGAGCGACGATCATAAGCGCTTGAGGAAAGATGCTTTTGCCAACAGCCATTGCCGACGAAGCTGCGATAATTGCACTTCGCCTTCAAACACGCCCGCGCCAGCCTTTCTCGCGGCCGTTATGACCGGTCCGGAAATGGCGACGGGCAAATAGGCCGCAAAGACGTTGCCCGAAATGCGAGCGCGTCTTGCCTTCTCGATATGATCCAGCGCATGGGCCGCGAACAGTTCGATGGCAATGCCGATCCGCTGTCGGTCCGTGCCTTCAAGGAACGTCTCCCGGTCAAGCCCGGCGGCCGAGAGCATGTCGGCTGGAATATACACCTGACCACGGCGACGGTGCAGTGGCATGAGCAGCATCATGCCGGCCATGGCCTGCGCCACACCCGCATGTCCAGCCGCTTCCGCGCTTGCTGCGGCCTCTTCCGGAGACAGAACGAGGCTGGCAAGCTGGATCAGCGCCGAAGCCGTTTCCCCTGCATAGCCTTCAAGCGCGTTGCGATCCTCGAAAGGATCGTAATAGAGATCGAAGATGCGCGCCTCGATCATGTTGGAAAGCACCGGTCGCGGCAGTCTGTAACGCTCGATCGTTTCCAGAAGCGCCGACGCGACAGGGTGCGACTGGCTGTCCCCATGGGGACTTCCCTCGAGCAGATCGCGCCACCATTGCATGCGCACCTCACCTGGCAGCGCTTCACGCACGGAATCGCGAATACGCGCAATCTCGGCGTTAAAGGCATAAAGCGCTGCAAGAGCGTTGCGCCTGTCCGCGGGAGACAGAAGACAGGCGAGATAGCGGTCACGATCCGTATCGCGCAACGTCGCAAGGCAGACGTCGAGATTTTCTGTGGGTGCCATGGTTCCCCGCGCGGAGCGTTACGTCAGCCTTCGACGGCAATCAACGCCGCAGCCACGGCGCGCGATTCCGAAAGCATGATATTGTAGGTGCGTACGGCGGCACCCGTGCTCATCGGATCAATGGAAATGCCCGCTTCCTTGAAAGCCGCGCGCAGCTCCTTCGGCAGAACCCGCATACCATCTCCCGTGCCGATCAGCAGCACTTCGATATCCTGCGCTTCCGCCAGAACCTTTTCGAAATGCCCGACGCTCAGTTCTTTGGCGTCAACGGGCTCCCACCCGTAAATGCCCGAAGGCAGGAGCAGAAGCGAGCCTCGATGCGACATGTCGGCAAAGCGGAAGCCGCCATTGCCATAAGCATCTATGGGCGCCCGGCCGGGAAAATGGGCCGGGCGTATTTCGATCCCGCCGGCCATCAGACGGCAGGCTTGCCGCCGATGGCGTTGCCGGACTTTTCATCCTTCTCGTCTTCCGCGTCCTTGCTATCAGGACGAAGCTTGAAGGCGATCAGCACCGGAGCGGCAATGTAGAGCGACGAGAACACGCCGATACCGACACCGAAGAGCATGGCGAAAGTGAAGGAGCGGATGACCTCGCCACCGAAGAGGTAGAGCGCGAGCAGCGCCAGAAGCACGGTCAAGCCGGTGAGGATGGTGCGCGACAGCGTCTGGTTCAGCGACACGTCGATAATCATCGACAGCGGCATCTTCTTATAGCGCCTGAGGTTTTCGCGGATACGGTCATAGATGACGACGGTGTCATTCAGCGAATAACCGATAATCGTCAGGATCGCCGCGATACTGGTGAGGTTGAACTCTATCCCCAGGAACACGAAGAGGCCGATTGTGAAGACCACGTCGTGCACCATCGAAATGACGGCGCCGAGCGCAAACTGCCATTCGAAGCGAACCCAGATGTAGATCATGATCGCCGTCATGGCGAGCAGGATGCCGATCGTGGAGGTGAAGGTGAGGTCACCGGAAACGGCGGGGCCGACAACTTCAACGCGGCGGAAGTCATATTTGTCCTCAAGCTCGCCGCGCACCATGGTGATGGCGGATTGCTCGGCATTTTCGCCGCCTTCCTGCGCCTGAATGCGGATGAGAACATCCTGCGGCGTACCGAAATTCTGAGCCTGGATTTCACCCAGGTTTAGCTGGTTCAGACGATCGCGGATATCGGCCAGATCGGCCTCACCCTGCTTGGCACGGACTTCGATGACGGAGCCGCCCTGGAAGTCGATACCGAGGTTCAGACCCCTGGCGATGAAACCGCCAACGCAGGCAAGCATGATGACGCCGGTGATCATGAACACCACGCGACGGTAGCGCATGAACGGGATGTCGCGACCGTCGAACATGGCGGTACGAACGCCCTTCGGCAGATGCTTCGGACGACTGCGGCGAACCCAGTAACCGAACATCCACGCTGTCAGTGTATAGGCCGTGAAGACGGTCGTGATGATACCGACGGCCAGCGTAACCGCAAAGCCCTTGACCGGGCCCGTGCCCATGTAGAACAGCACGCTCGCCACGATCAGCGTCGTCAGGTTGGCGTCAATGATGGTCGCAAAGGCGCGGGTAAAGCCATTATCCAGTGACTGGATCAGTGGTTTGCCGCTTTTCACCTCTTCGCGTATTCGCTCATAGATCAGAACGTTGGAATCGACAGCCATGCCGATGGTCAGGACGATACCGGCGATACCCGGTAGTGTCAGTGTCGATCCGATCACGCTGAGGACGGCCAGCAGCATGATGACGTTGACCACAAGAGCGATATTCGCCAGCAGGCCGAAGAAGCCATAGAACACGAACATGAAGATGAGGACGCCCACGGCGCCAATGGCGCTTGCCGTCAGACCGGCGGTAATGGAGTCGTTACCGAGGCTCGGACCGACGGTACGCTCTTCAACCACCGTCAGCGTCGCCGGCAGCGCACCGGCGCGCAGCAGCACAGCAAGGTCGTTCGCGCCCTGCACCGAGAAATTACCTGAAATCTGGCCCGAACCGCCAATGATCGGCTCACGGATGACAGGCGCGGAAATGACCTGATTATCGAGCACGATGGCGAAAGGCTTGCCGACATTCTGCTGCGTCGCCTGCGCAAACCGCTGCGCGCCGCGGCTGTCGAAGCGGAAGGTGACGACGGGTTCATTGGTCTGCTGGTTGAAGCTTGCCTGCGCGTCGACGAGATTGTCGCCGGAAACGAGCGCACGGCGCTCCACGAGATAGGGAACCGGCGGATCGTCCTGCGAATAGAGAACCTCGGACGTCGCTGGCGGACGGCCGTTCATGGCTTCCTGCACCGGCATGGTGGTGTCAACCATGCGGAAGGAGAGCTTTGCCGTCTGGTTGAGAAGTGACTTCAGGCGCTGCGGATCCTGAAGACCAGGCACCTGCACGATGATGCGGTCGGAACCCTGACGCTGGATGAGCGGCTCGGTCGTGCCGACTTCGTCAACGCGGCGGCGCACGACTTCGATGGACTGCGAAACGGCTGATGACAGGCGGTAATCGATGCCCTCATCCGTGAGATTGAGACGCAGCAGATTGTCGCCACCATCATTCATCGTCACTTCGGTAATGGAGCCGCCGACCAGCGTACCGGCGGATACCGGCTGCGTCAGGTCGCGAAGTGCGTTCTTGGCGGCTTCCAGCTGCGCCGGATCGCTGATGCGGACCTGAATCTGCTGGCCGTTGCCGGTCAAGCCCGAATAACGGATGTTGGCATCGCGAAGCTGCGTTCGCACATCGCCCACGATGGTTTCGAGCCGTTCCTTGACGATGTCGGAACGCTCGATCTTGAGCATGATGTGGGAACCGCCCTGAAGGTCGAGACCGAGCGTTACCTTGTTGTCCTTGTACCAGGCAGGCATGCCCTCCAGCTGTTTGTCCGTAAACAGATTGGGAGAGGCGATGACGACGCTTGCCAGCACAAGCAGCCAGATGAAGACTGTTTTCCAACGGGAAAAATGAAGCATTTCGATCTCGGTCAGGGTTGGGGTCGCGCTCTGCGCAACCCGTCAAAATTCGCAATCGGGCATTCGGTTGTCCGGCAGGATCAGGAAGCTGCTTCCGTCTTGACCACTTCGCCCTTCACGCGCACTTCGGCAATGTAAGCACGGGCAGCGCGGATTTTCACGCCTTCGGCGATTTCGACTTCGAGTTCACTGTCATCGATGACCTTGGTCACCTTGCCGACGATGCCGCCGCCGAGAACGACCTGATCACCGCGGCGAATATTGGTCAG
The DNA here is from genome assembly GCF_003938925.1 of Agrobacterium sp. FDAARGOS_525. NCBI lineage: Bacteria > Pseudomonadati > Pseudomonadota > Alphaproteobacteria > Hyphomicrobiales > Rhizobiaceae > Agrobacterium > Agrobacterium sp. FDAARGOS_525. The sequence goes on from NZ_RKIU01000003.1 coordinate 2,623,547, forward strand.
CGTTTCCTGGCGCTTCTTCATCTGTGCGCGCTGCGGACGGATGAGGAAAAAATACCAGACCACCATGAGCGGCGCAAACAGGAAAAGCATTTCAAGGCCGGAACCCAGCGCCGACGTGCCGCCCGCTGCGTCCTGGGCAAAAGCTTGACTAATGAACATATAAAACTCCTCAACGATTACGGCACGACCTCGTATGCCGCCCCGGCTTTCAAGCCGCCGGAATATAGTGGGGAACGCCGGGATTGCAACAGATGCAGGGCCCTCGCCGTACCGATTCCGGACCTCTTAACCTTTATGGGCGCCAAACACCATGCTAGGCCGGGCGCAAAACAGAGTTTTGAACATCAGACAAGCGGAAGAAACACCATGATTCGAGAAGAAACGGCCTCCCTGCTTCTTTCAGAACTGCGTCGGCTCACCGATGCCGTCGAACGGCTGGCGGGACCGGCGCCCGCCGTAAACGACTGGAATGCGGCGGATTGTTTTGTCTGGGCGCCGCTGAACTCTTTCCTGCAGCCTGTTGCCCGCCCCAACCGCATCGCGTTGAAACTCATCCGCGGCGTCGATCATGTCCGCGACATTCTCCACGAAAACACGCTGCGTTTCGCGGAAGGTTTCGCCGCCAACAACGTGCTGCTGTGGGGTGCGCGCGGCATGGGCAAGTCTTCGCTGGTGAAGGCCGTTCACGAAGATGTGCGTGCGGCAAGCGGTGTTTCGCTCAAGCTGGTGGAAGTGCACCGCGAGGACATCCACACCCTGCCCGCCCTGCTCGACATCCTCAAGGCCTCGGGCCAGCGCGTCATCGTTTTCTGCGACGACCTCTCCTTCGACCATGACGACACCGCCTATAAATCGCTGAAGGCAGCGCTCGACGGCGGCATCGAGGGACGTCCTGACAATGTGCTGTTTTATGCGACCTCCAACCGTCGCCATCTTCTGCCGCGTCACATGATGGAAAACGAGCAGTCCACCGCCATCAACCCATCCGAAGCGGTTGAGGAAAAGGTGTCGCTCTCCGATCGCTTCGGCCTCTGGCTCGGTTTCCACAAATGCGGTCAGGAAGATTATCTGACGATGATCGACAGCTATGCCACGCATTTCGATCTGGGTCTCGACCGCGAGACACTGCATCACGAGGCGTTGGAATGGGCAACCACCCGCGGCGGCCGCTCAGGCCGTGTCGCCTGGCAATATATTCAGGACGCCGCCGGCCGCCTCAGGAAACCGCTCGACAGATAACACCACCGTGACGTCGGGCGAAACGCGGTGTCGTTACGACCACACCGCGTGTCGTATTCCCGAACGCCACATCTCCCCTCTCATGGTTTGCTGCACCCATGAAGTCATCTGCCCGCGGAGGAGCGGACAGGTACGGTGTTCAAACCATGGAGGAGATGGATATGAGCAGGAACAGAGGCGTCGTCTACATGCGGCCGGGTCAGGTCGAAGTCCGCGACATTGACGACCCGAAGCTTGAGGCGCCGGATGGCCGCCGCATCGAGCACGGTGTCATTCTCAAGGTGATTTCCACCAATATCTGCGGCTCCGACCAGCACATGGTGCGCGGCCGCACCACGGCGATGCCGGGCCTCGTTCTCGGTCATGAAATCACCGGCGAAGTCATCGAGAAGGGCATCGATGTTGAGATGCTGCAAGTTGGCGACATCGTCTCCGTGCCGTTCAACGTCGCCTGCGGCCGCTGCCGCTGCTGCAAGTCGCAGGATACCGGCGTGTGCCTCACGGTGAACCCGTCCCGCGCCGGCGGCGCTTATGGCTACGTCGACATGGGCGGCTGGATCGGTGGTCAGGCGAAATATGTCACCATCCCCTATGCCGATTTCAACCTGCTGAAATTCCCGGATCGTGACAAGGCGATGTCGAAGATCCGCGACCTCACCATGCTCTCCGACATTCTGCCAACCGGCTTCCACGGCGCAGTGAAGGCCGGTGTCGGCGTCGGCTCCACTGTTTATGTCGCCGGTGCCGGCCCGGTAGGCCTCGCGGCTGCCGCCTCCGCCCGCATTCTGGGTGCTGCGGTCGTCATGATCGGCGATTTCAACAAGGATCGTCTTGCCCACGCTGCGAAAGTCGGCTTCGAACCCGTCGATCTCTCGAAGGGCGACCGGCTGGGCGACATGATCGCCGAGATTGTCGGCACCAACGAGGTGGACAGCGCGATCGACGCGGTCGGCTTTGAAGCGCGCGGCCACGCAGGCGGCGAACAGCCGGCGATCGTTCTCAACCAGATGATGGAAATCACCCGCGCCGCCGGCTCGATCGGCATTCCAGGCCTTTATGTCACCGAAGATCCGGGCGCGGTGGATGATGCTGCCAAACAGGGCAGCCTGTCACTGCGTTTCGGCCTCGGTTGGGCGAAGGCGCAATCCTTCCACACCGGCCAGACACCGGTGCTGAAATATAACCGCCAGCTCATGCAGGCGATCCTGCACGACCGCCTGCCGATTGCCGACATCGTCAACGCCAGGATCATTGCGCTCGATGATGCCGTACAGGGCTATGAGAGCTTCGACCAGGGCGCAGCCACCAAGTTCGTGCTCGATCCGCATGGCGACCTGCTCAAGGCGGCCTGACGCCTGCACCGGAAAACCGGTGTAATGAAACCGCCCGCTATAAACGGGCGGTTTTCCATTGGCGCAAATGTCCCCTGTCGGAGACACTATTTCTCGCCTTCTCCCAGTGACTCCAGCTCGGCCATTGCCTCGGAAGAAAGATAAGGCCTGAACAGACTGGATACCTGCCGCAGCCCCCACTCCAGTTGCTGCGACCCGAATTCGCTGACACCTTCCTGCAGATTAAGATAGGACGCCCAATAGGTCGAGACGATCCACAAATTCGTCAAAACCGCCTCGCGCTCCGGTTCGGGAATGTCCACCAGCTCCGCATTCTGCATCCGCGTGACGATGTGGCCGACCGCCAGACGCATGGCGGCGCTTATGGTTCGGACGGGCTCCACCAGCCCCGGTGCCAACGCCACCAGACCGACAAGATCGCGAAAAAGGAAGCGGTAGTTCCAGACGAGAGAGAACCACTGCCGCAGAAAGCCGGCATAAGTCGCCGCAGCCGCCTCGTCCGCTCCGTCAACAGTCGCGACGAGCGCCAGCGCATCGTTTTCGAAGCGGGCGAACAGGGCAAGGACCAGCGATTCCTTGGTGCGGAAATGATAATAGAGATTGCCCTCGTTGATTTTCACATCGCCGGCGATTTCGGCCGTTGTCACACGGTCCGGGCCACGTTCGTTGAAGAGACCGAGTGTAACATCTAGAATTTTTTCACGTGTCAGGGATCGCCCCGGCCGTTTCGCGCCGTTCATCATAGAAATTTCACCCCACCATTGAAAATTAAGGCGTACACCTTAAATTACCGGTATAAGGTAAACACCTTAACAGCATGTTGCCATTGTTCAACGCGCATAAAGGACCCGCAGATGACCGACACCGGCCTTCGCAACCCCTCGCCCGAGGCGATCGGGACACAAACCGTATCGAAGCTCGCCACCGCGCGTCTCGCTCTCTCCATTATCCGCAATCCGTTGAAGGCGTTGCCGCCGGAAATCTTTCATGAACCTGCGGTTTTCACTCGCCTTGGCGACACGATGCGCGTGCATCTCGCCGACCCGGTTTTGATCCACGAGGCTCTGGTCAAGAACGCCCATCTGCTTGGCAAGGGTGAAGATGTGCGGCGCGTCCTCGGCCCGGCCCTCGGTCAGGGACTTCTGACCGCCGACGGGGACCATTGGAAATGGCAACGGCAATCCGTCGCAGGCGCTTTCCGCCACGAAAAGCTGTTGGATCTGCTTCCGGTCATGATCGAGACGGCACAACGCACGGAAGCGCGCTGGCGCTCTCCTTCCATTGGTGACATCGACGTGGGCCACGAAATGATGCGAACCACGTTCGACATCATCGTCGAAACGATGATGTCCGGTGGATACGGAATTGATGTTGCGCGGGTCGAACAGAGCATTACCGATTATCTGAAACCGACAGGCTGGACCTTCGCGCTCACCATGCTGGGGGCGCCGGAATGGCTACCTCATCCCGGCCGGCGCAAGGCCCGGATCGCCGTCGGTTATCTGCGCGAAAGCCTTGCGAAGGTGATTGCCGGACGGCGGAAAAATCCATCCGAAAGGAACGACCTCGTCTCGATGCTGCTGGAGGCCAGGGATCCTGAGACCGGACGCATGATGACCGACACGGAAATCGTCGACAATCTCCTGACATTCATCACCGCCGGCCACGAAACGACGGCGCTCGGTCTCGCATGGACGTTTCACCTTCTGTCGAAGAACCGGGAGACGGAGAGAAAAATTCTCGAGGAAATCGACACCGTCACCGCCGGTGAACCGGTCGCGGCGGAACATATCGCCGGCCTGACCTACACCCGACAGGTGTTCTCGGAAGCGATGCGGCTTTACCCGCCAGCTCCGGTCATTACACGCACGGCGCTTGAAGACTTCAGGCTCGGCGGGCATGATATTCCGGCGGGCACCGTTCTCTACGTGCCCATCTATGCCGTGCACCGCCACGCCGCCTTGTGGGACGAGCCCGAGCGCTTCGATCCGTCGCGCTTCGAACCGGAAAAGGCGAAGGCGCGCCACCGCTATGCCTATATGCCATTCGGGGCGGGACCCCGCATCTGCATCGGCAATGCTTTTGCGATGATGGAAGCCGTGACGATCCTGGCCGTTCTTCTGCAAGGCCTTCATCTGGAAAACAGGTCAACGGCAACTGCGGCACCGCTGATGCGGGTAACATTGCGGCCGGAAAGTCGCCTGACGATGCGGATCGTGCAACGGAAAAACAAATCGCCCGCGGCGTGAACCACCGCGGGCGATGAATGGAGGCCCCTGGGTCACCGAACGGTGACGATCACAGGTCGACGTCGAGGATCGCCATCGAGAAATTGTAGGAACGGTCGCCGTCTTCGTCATCGATGTAAACGACGCCGAGAAACTCTTCGCCAAGATACACTTCGGCGGAATCGTCCTTGCGCGGACGCGCCTTGACCACCATCGTCGGGTTGAAGGTACGCTTGAAGTAGGCGTCGAGTTTTTTGATTTCGTCGGCTTTCACCACTATTCTCCTGTGCGGTTCGCGTTGGCCCGCTTTTGGCATGGGACAAAGGCCAAAGTAAAGTGAAAGCGGCAGGTCATCCGTGTCTTCCACACGGACGACGGCAAAAAACCCGGCCACCTGTCAACGCGACAGTGCCGCTCAGATATCGGCTCCGATGAGCTGGTCCATCAGGCGCGAGGGTTCAGAACACCCTGCTTCTCCCACCACCCGCGCCGGCACGCCGGCAACCGTGGTCTTCGGCGGAACCGGCTTCAGCACCACAGATCCTGCGGCGATGCGCGAGCAGCTGCCGATTTCGATATTGCCGAGGATTTTCGCCCCCGCGCCGATCATCACACCGTTGGCGATCTTCGGGTGGCGGTCCGCCCCTTCCTTGCCGGTACCGCCGAGGGTGACGCCATGCAGGATGGAGACGTTATCGCCGATGACTGCCGTCTCGCCGACCACCAGCCCGGTGGCGTGGTCGAGGAAGATGCCCTTGCCGATGCGTGCTGCGGGGTTGATATCGGTCTGGAAAATGCTCGAAGACCGGCTCTGCAGATAAAGCGCGAAATCCTTGCGGCCTTTCTGCAGCAGCCAGTGGGCAAGCCGATGGGTCTGGATGGCCTGGAAACCCTTGAAATAAAGCAGCGGTTCCATGAAGCGCGTGCAGGCCGGATCGCGATCGTAAACGGCTTGGATGTCGACGCGGAGAACGCTTCCCCATTCCGGCCAGTCATCCAGCATGTCCTGGAAGGTCTGACGCAACAGCACGGCCTGTATGTCCGGATGGTCGAGAAGTTCGCAGATACGGTAGATCACACATTCTTCGAGAGACCGGTGGTTGAGGATCGTCGAATAAAGAAAGGCTGAAAGCAGCGGATCCTGTGCGGCGGCGCTGCGCGCTTCATGCAGCAGGCTGCCCCAGATCGGGTCGACGATCGCCAGCTGTTCAGGCTGACGGGCCTCGGTACGTGCGACCATGAACGGTCTCCTCGTTTGCAGTGGTCGTTCTTTATACAGAAAAAGACGTGCATTAGAAATGGGATTCGAATGACGACTTTAAAGGCGGCACGGCTTCAGTTTTTCTTCATGCAGCTTGAAAAACCGTTTCTTGCCGAACTGCGCTTTGCCGCGCTTCTGCGCGGAAAGCCTGCACGGTTTTTCCTCGAAAATGCGTCAACTCAGAACGAACGGTAGAAATCCAGCACCGCCGCCTTGAACACGCGGTCGCCGACGGCCAGCATGTGGTCGCGGCCGGGAATGTCGATCGCCCGCGCGTGCGGCATGATGGCAGCGAGCTCTTCACCGGAGCCGGCAATATCGTCCTTCGTTCCGACCGCGATCAGCGTCGGCGCATCTATCTTTGCCGCCTGGTCGCGTGTGACGAGAACCCGCGATGTCTCGATGCAGGCGGCAAGCGCCAGGCGGTCGCTTTTCGTCTGATCGGCAAAGGCTCGGAACATGCGGCCGCGCTCATGGGTCACGACATCGAGCGAAGGCGCGAGAAGCGCCTCTGCGATCGGGTCCCAGTCGCCCACACCTTCGACCATGCCGATACCGAGCCCGCCGAAGACCAGAGAACGCACGCGCTCGGGATGCGCCATGGCCAGGAAGGCGGAAATGCGCGCACCCATGGAGTAACCCATCACATGCGTCTCTGCGATGCCGAGATGGTTGAGCAGCGCCACCGCATCTTCGGCCATGACGGACGGATAATAGGCCTCCGTATCATGCGGCTTGTCGCTTGCGCCATGACCGCGATTATCGATGGCGATCACCCGGTAGCCGGCATCTCCCAGCGTCTTCAGCCAGCCGGGATGGACCCAGTTGACGTTGGCGCTGGATGCAAAGCCATGGATCAGCAAAACCGGGTCTCCCGCCGGATCGCCTTCGTCAAAATAAGCGAGGCGAAGGCCGTCATGGAAAAAATCGGAAAACTGCGGCGTGTTGAGATTCATCAAGGACATCCTTTTTGCCGGACCATATGGCAGGAATTAGCAATGTTGAACATGTTTTGCTGACGATTTTTATGGAGATGCAATGCGTTTGAGGCTACATATCCGCAACGACGAGCCGGCATGCGAAGACGGATTGCGGCTCTACAACGATATTGCATTTGGAGACGAACATGGCCGGGCATACCATTCCCCACTTCCAGAACGATGGCGGACACCGCATGATCGAGATCGGCGTCAAGGAATTCATGTGCACCGGCGCTTCCGTTCCTTACGATCATCCGCATATCTTCATCGATATGGGCGACGACAATGAGAAGGTCTGTTCCTACTGCTCCACCCTTTATCGCTACAATCCGTCGCTGAAGGCCGAGCAGACCAATCCTCCGGGCTGCGTTTTCCACGTGAAGGCTGCCTGACCTCCACTTTTCCTGATCGGGGCGCATCATGCCCATAAAATCCGTAGCCATTATCGGTGCCGGCATTGCCGGTCTCACCGCTGCCCTTTCTTTTGCCCGGCACGGTATAGACTGCGACATCATCGAACAGGCCGGCGAACTGACGGAAGTGGGCGCCGGCCTGCAGATTTCGCCCAATGCCGCCCGCATTCTCGCCACGCTTGGCGTGCTGCCTGCCATCGAGGCGCGCTGGACCGAGCCCGTCAGTGTCGAACTCGCCTCCGGAAAATCGCTCGCAACGCTGCTCTCCCTGCCTGTGGGCGCGGTGGCGCGTACACGCTGGGGCGCACCCTATGGCGTGCTGCACCGCTCCACCCTGCAAAGCGCACTTCTCCAGACGGTGACAGATAATCCGCTATGCCGGTTGCATCTCGGCAAACGCATCGAGAACGCGACGGTCGATGTGATTGTCGCAACCACATTCCGCGACCATGATCTGATTGTCGGCGCGGACGGTGTCTGGTCGGCGGCCCGCTTTGCCGTTCCTGCCGCTCCCACCGCCACCTTCTCCGGCAATGTCGCCTGGCGCTTCACCGTTGCCGCCAATGCCGTGCCGTCGGCCATCAACAAAAGCGCCGTCACGGCCTATCTCGGCTCGGGTGGCCATATCGTCGCCTATCCGCTGAAAGAAGTCGGCGGTTTCAACATCGTCGCCATCGCGCTGGGCGCCGATCCCGGTGGAACATGGCGGGCGGAATCGAGCGGGCGGCAGAAAGCCCTGCTTCTTGAACAGTTTCGCGGCTTCAGCCCTGACATCGTCCGGTTGCTCGATTCGTCCGAAAACCCGACCTTCTGGCCGCTTTATCAGGCCGGCCCCGGCCGCTGGCACAATGGCCGGGACACGGTGCTGATCGGCGACGCAGCGCATGCCATGATGCCGTTCGCCGCCCAGGGGGCAGCCATGGCGATCGAGGATGCGTTTGAACTCGCGGGAACCATGGTGGGCAGCGATGCTTCAGCCACCCTGCCCGCGCCGCAGGCTCTTGCCGCCTTCGAGGCCCTGCGCCTGCCGCGCATAGAAAAGGCCCGCAAGCGGGCCTCTCTCAATCGTTTTGCCTATCACGCCACAGGCCCGGTGCGTATCGCGCGGGACTTCGTGTTTTCCACGCGTCCCACCGACGCCTTCCTGAAGGACTTCGACTGGCTCTACGGCTATCGCGCCACGGGCTGAGGTCAAACCGCGGCCGCGGCTGCAAAGCCGGCTTCGAGGTCCTTCTTGAGATCGGCGACATCCTCAAGCCCGATCTGCAGGCGGATGACCGGTCCCTCCGAGGGACCCTTGGCGATGGTCCTGTCGACAAGCGAGACCGAAACGGCAAGCGATTCGTAGCCGCCCCAGGAGTAACCGAGCCCGAAAAAGGTCAGCGCATTCAGGAACGCGGCCGCCGTCTGCTTGTATCTGCCTTCTTCCGCCTTCAGCACGAAGGAGAAGACGCCGCTTGCACCCTTGAAATCGCGCTTCCAGAGATCGTGCCCTGGAAAGCTCGGCAGCGCCGGATGCAGCACGCGCACGACGTCGTCCCGGCTCTCCAGCCATGTGGCGATGTCGAGCGCGCTTTTCTGATGGTGCGCCAGCCTGATTCCCATCGTGCGCATGCCGCGCAGGATCTGATAGGCATCGTCCGAAGTGACGCAGATCCCGAGATTGGTATTGGCCTGATAAAGCGCCTTCCAGTGCTTTTCATTGGCCGAAACGAAGCCCATCAGCACATCCGAATGGCCCGAGGGATATTTGGTGGCAGCGTGGATGGAAACATCGACGCCAAAATCCAAAGGTTTGAAATAAAGCGGCGTCGCCCAGGTATTGTCCATCGTCACAACGCAATCATGCCGATGAGCGATATCGGTGATCAGCCTGACATCCTGAATTTCGAAGGTGTTGGAACCCGGCGCTTCCAGATGCACCAGCTTCGTGTTCGGCCGGATGAGAGCCTCTATGCCCTCCCCGATGGCCGGATCGTAATATTCCACTTCGACACCCAGCTTCTTCAGCATCGTATTGCAGAAGCGACGTGTCGGAAAATAAACGGAATCGACGATCAGCGCGTGGTCGCCAGCGCCGAGATAGGCAAGGAACGGGACCGTGATGGCCGCAAGGCCCGAAGGCACGAGAATGGTTCCGGCAGACCCTTCCAGCTCATTGACGAGATTGCAGAGCGCATCGGTCGTCGGCGTGCCGTGGGTGCCATAGATATATTTCTGGTTTTCGGTCGAAAGCGTCTCCGCGTCGGGAAAAAGCACCGTCGAGCCACGCACGATTGGCGGATTGACGAAACCGAAACAGTCCGCGGGATCATTGCCGCCATGGGTGAGGCGCGTATTCACACCTGCGGCGGAAAGCAGGTCATTTGTCTTGGTCATTTCAGATCAGCTTTCGAAGGAACATTGACGCGTGCGACAATGCTGAGAGCGAACCGCAAGGTCAAGTCCCGCCGGGACGCAACAACCGCCGGGATTGATCCATCGCCAACCAGAATACAACAAGTATACAAATACTGTGCAAGTGCAAATTTCCGCAAAAATATGCTTATATTTTCACCCTTTGCACACTTCACGACCAAATTTTGGAAAATTCCGTTTTATAGGCACAATTATTGCCCGCACGTCTTGACCCCGCTGCCAATTGCGATTGTGATAGAAAAAGCGGATCGAAAAGATCTCGCTGAAGGGGGAGCTGGGGCAGAACAAACATGCCGGTCCTCTTCCAAGTGACGATAACAAACAAAGGTTGGGAAAAATGAAAAAGGCAATTCTGTCGGCCGCCATCGGCGCAGCAGTTTTGGGAGGAGCCTCGGTCGCTTCGGCTGCGACGCTTCAGGATGTGAAGGGCAAGGGTTTCGTCACCTGCGGCGTCAGCGCCGGCATTCCGGGATTCTCCAATCCCGATGACAAGGGCGAGTGGTCCGGTATCGACGTGGACTATTGCCGTAGTATTGCCACAGCGGTTTTCGGCGATCCTTCGAAGGCCAAGTTCGTCGCACTTTCGAGCAAGGACCGATTCCCGGCTCTCCAGTCCGGTGAAGTCGACGTTCTGACCCGTAACACCACCTGGACGATCAGCCGCGACACGTCGCTGGGCTTCAACTTCCGTACCGTCAACTATTACGACGGCCAGGGCTTCATCGCCAAGAAGAGCCTCAACGTGAAGTCCGCTCTCGAGCTTTCCGGCGCCGCCGTCTGCGTACAGACCGGCACGACCACGGAGCTCAACCTCGCCGACTACTTCAAGACCAACAATCTGCAGTACAACCCGGTGGTTTTCGAAAAGGAAGCCGACGCGACCTCTGCTTATGATGCCGGCCGTTGCGACGTCTACACCACTGACCAGTCGGGCCTTTACGCGATCCGCCTGAAGCTGAAGAACCCGGAAGAAAACATCGTTCTGCCTGAAGTCATCTCCAAGGAGCCGCTTGGTCCGGCCGTTCGCCAGGGTGACGACCAGTGGTTCGACATCGTCAGCTGGGTTCATTACGCCATGGTCAATGCCGAAGAACTTGGCATCACCTCCAAGAACGTCGACGAGCAGAAGAACAGCGCAAATCCGGACGTGAAGCGCCTGCTCGGCACGGAAGAAGGCACCAAGATCGGTACCGATCTCGGCGTGACCAATGACTGGGCCTACAACATCATCAAGCTGGTGGGCAACTACGGCGAAGTCTTCGACCGCAACGTCGGCGCCGGCTCGCCTCTGAAGATCGAGCGCGGCCAGAACGCGCTCTGGACCAAGGGCGGCCTGCAATACGCACCGCCGGTCCGTTGATCGGCCCCATCATCGGCTAGATCATAAGGAGGCTGGGCAACACCCGGCCTCCGCTTCAAATTATATAAATAAGCTCGCAAAGAGCATATAAAAGGGAAAGGTGCCTATGGCAGGCAACGCGGTCAGTTCGCAACGATCGCGCGCGCAAAGCGCGTCGTCACTTATCTACGATCCACGCATACGCGGCATTTTTTACCAGGTCCTGACGGTCGTCATCCTGGCCGCCTTCGTCTGGGTCATCGTGACGAATACGATCACCAATCTTCAACGTTCAAACATTTCATCCGGCTTCGGGTTCCTCAACGGACGCGCCGGCTTCGACATCGGCCAGTCGCTGATCGCTTATACCAGCGATGCGACCTATGGCCGGGCGCTGCTCGTCGGCATTCTCAACACGATCCAGGTTGCGTTTTTTGGCATCATCGCCGCCTCGATCATCGGCTTCATCGTCGGTATCGCCCGGTTGTCCAACAACTGGCTGATCTCGAAGCTCGCGCAGGCCTATGTGGAAATCTTCCGCAACATCCCGCCGCTGCTCGTGATCTTCTTCTGGTACAAGGGCGTCATCTCGGTCCTGCCGCAGGCACGCGAATCGCTCGAGCTGCCGCTCGGCACCTACCTCAACAATCGTGGCTTCTTCTTTCCGAAACCGCTCTGGGGGGACGGAATCTGGCTCGTGCCGCTGACCTTCCTTGTCGCCGTCGTCGTCAGCGTGCTTGTTTACCGCTGGGCGAAAGCCAGACAGGAAAAAACCGGACAGCAATTCCGCACCGGAATAACGATAACGCTGCTCGTCATCGGATTGCCGCTCGCCACGTTCCTCGCAATCGGCGCGCCGCTGACATTCGATTACCCCATCGCCGGACGCTTCAACCTTTCGGGCGGCGCCGTCGTCGCGCCTGAATTCATGTCGCTGTTCCTGGCGCTGTCCTTCTACACTGCCTCCTTCATCGCCGAGATCGTTCGCGGCGGCATCAAGGCCGTGGCGAAGGGGCAGACGGAAGCTGCCGACGCGCTTGGGCTTCGCTCCAGCACCACGACACGTCTCATCGTCGTGCCGCAGGCCATGCGCATCATCATTCCGCCGCTGACAAGTCAGTTCCTCAACCTCACCAAGAACTCGTCGCTTGCGGTCGCCGTCGGCTTTGCCGACATCGTCTCCGTTGGCGGTACGATCCTGAACCAGACGGGTCAGGCGGTTGAAGTCGTTGCCATCTGGCTGGTCATCTACCTCTCGCTGTCCCTGCTCACGGCCGTGGTCATGAACTGGTTCAACGCGAAAATGGCTCTGGTGGAGAGATGACGATGACGATCAGCAACCACGCCTTCGTGCGCCAGACCATTGAGGAAGCCCGCCCCGCGCCATCGAGCGCGGTGGGCGTAACCCACTGGCTGCGCACCAAGCTCTTCGCCACGCCCAAGGATACGGTGCTCACCGTCCTTGCTATGGCCCTCCTCGTCTATATCGTGCCGCCGATCATCGAGTGGCTGTTTATCGACGCGGTTTGGACCGGCAGCGACCGTATTGCGTGTCTCACCGCTTCACAGGGCGGCGCGCTTCCGGACGGACAGTCCGGCGCCTGCTGGGCCTTTGTCTCGGCCAAGCTCGGACAATTCGTCTTCGGCCGTTACCCCATTGACGAGCGCTGGCGTCCCATCCTCGTGATGGTGACGTTCGCGATCCTGTTGGTCCCGATGCTCATACCGAAGGCGCCGTTCAAGCGTCTCAATGCGCTGGCGCTCCTCATCATCCTGCCCTTCATTGCGTTCTTCCTGCTCATCGGCGGCGTCTTCGGCCTGCCGAAGGTGGAAACGCAGCTCTGGGGCGGCCTGATGGTCACGCTCATCCTGTCCTTCTTCGGGATAACGGTGTCGCTGCCCTTCGGCATTCTTCTGGCGCTGGGCAGACGCTCGAACCTGCCGGTCATCAAGATGCTCTGCGTCCTCTTCATCGAGGTCATCAGAGGCATCCCGCTGATCACCGTCCTGTTCTTCGCCAGCATCATGCTGCCGCTGTTCCTGCCCGACGGCTGGACTTTCGACAAGTTCCTGCGTGCGCTGGTCGGCGTGTCGCTATTCTCCTCCGCCTATATGGCGGAAGTGATCCGCGGCGGCCTGCAGGCCATTCCGAAGGGACAATATGAAGGTGCGGACTCGCTCGGCCTGAATTACTGGCAGAAGACGAGGCTGATCGTGCTGCCACAGGCGCTGAAGCTCGTCATTCCGGGCATCGTCAACACCTTCATCGGGCTTTTCAAGGACACGTCGCTGGTCTCGATCATCGGCATGTTCGACCTGCTCGGTATTGTCACACTCAACCAATCGGATGCGAACTGGGCCACGCCCGTCACCGCCATGACTGGCTATATTTTCGCAGGCTTCGTATTCTGGATATTCTGCTTCGGCATGTCGCGATATTCGCTGTTCATGGAACGGCACCTCGACACCGGGCATAAACGATAAGGGACGCTCAAAATGGCAGAAACCCAGGCAAAAAAACTGACCGTCTCGGCGACGGACGTCGCAATCGAAATCACCGGCATGAACAAATGGTACGGCGATTTCCATGTGCTGCGTGATATCAACCTGAAGGTCATGAAGGGCGAGCGCATTGTCATCGCCGGTCCTTCCGGGTCGGGCAAATCGACCATGATCCGCTGCATCAACCGTCTGGAAGAGCACCAGTCGGGCAGCATCGTCGTTGATGGCATCGAGCTTACCAACGACCTCAAGAAGATCGACGAGGTGCGCCGCGAAGTTGGCATGGTGTTCCAGCACTTCAACCTCTTCCCGCATCTGACGATCCTCGAAAACTGCACGCTGGCGCCGATCTGGGTTCGCAAGATGCCCAAGAAGGAAGCCGAAGAAGTGGCGATGCACTATCTGAAGCGCGTGAAGATTCCCGAGCAGGCGCATAAATATCCGGGCCAGCTTTCCGGCGGTCAGCAGCAGCGTGTGGCGATTGCCCGCTCGCTCTGCATGAAGCCCAAGATCATGCTCTTCGATGAGCCGACCTCGGCGCTCGACCCGGAAATGGTCAAGGAAGTGCTTGATACCATGGTCAGCCTCGCAGAAGACGGCATGACCATGCTGTGCGTGACCCACGAAATGGGCTTTGCGCGTCAGGTCGCAAACCGCGTTATCTTCATGGACCAGGGCCAGATCGTCGAACAGAACTCGCCCGCCGAATTCTTCGACAATCCGCAGCACGAGCGTACCCGCCTGTTCCTCAGCCAGATCCTGCATTGAGACCAAGCATCATCGGACGGGGCCTTTAGGCCCCGTTTTTTTATGACGACAACCCAGCTCCAGATCTGGCGTGATCTTTGGGCTTCTCATGACGCTGCGCTTCTCACGTCCCGGAGCCACTTGAGTGAATCACTGCCCACCAACGCGTTCCCCCACATCATTCTCTTCCGTTAGAAGCGCAAAACCGCGGGACCCAGCACGCTTTAACCTTTTGTTACGAAACAAGAATCCTTGTTTTTCAGGGCTTCTGGCCACCCATGTCATTTTTTTGTCAAATCATGCGTTTTTCCGCTTGCGGAGCAACCGGAGCCTGACTATAAGGGCGCCACACCACAAGCGCACGCGCCCTTCGTCTATCGGTTAGGACGTCAGATTTTCATTCTGAAAAGAGGGGTTCGACTCCCCTAGGGCGTGCCACTTGCTTTGCTGGTTACCTCCCACACGACGAAATCATTCGATAAAATCGCAATAATTCCAGCATCTCATCATTGCTGCGGAACCGATTTGCCGTCGGCACGTTAGATGCCTGTCCCCCCGATGGAAGGCAAGCCGGACGAAATGCCGCCGCGCAACTCACCCGGCTTGCCTTTCCCCTCTCCCAGATCATCAGGAAGTCCCGAGCTTCGGCAGAGCACTGCCAGTTCAACATCCAAGATGCTGGGCTTTGCCCACTTGCACCGCATCGTCGCGTCTCGTGCCGCGCGAGATTGGAGCGGTAATTCAAGGATTTGGGCCGGTCCGACCGAGTTTTCCACAGCCCGTTCCGCCCTGCAAAAAAAACTCGCCGCAAAGCGAAAAAAATCAGTTTTTCCGCTTGCGGAGCAACGGGAGCCTGACTATAAGGGCGCCACACCACAAGCGCACGCGCCCTTCGTCTATCGGTTAGGACGTCAGATTTTCATTCTGAAAAGAGGGGTTCGACTCCCCTAGGGCGTGCCACTTGCTTCTTCCTTAAAATCAGCAGCATAAACGTATATCTTCACGCATCGCGTAAAGATATCCTGTTGTAGTGCATAGGTCAGCGACAACCGTTGGCCGGTGACAGTCGAGATAGATTGGTGGCCCCTCTCAGGGCGCGAAAGCGGCGTCCAGAACACGCAGTTGAACCCGCCTTTGCCCCTGCCAGAGATCGGCGCCCACAGTACCCGCGACGTGAATATTCCGTCCGCGGGCATTCATGAGCATCTGTCCCAGGGGCGCCTCGGCGGCGCGGAACGCGATTCCGTCCAGCCGTGAGCCATCCATGGCCTCCAGCGTGATCTTGACGTGGGATGTGCCCACCAGCCGCACATCACGCAGGCGATGCGCCGGAACGGCAAAGATCGGCTGAGAATGACCGGAACCATAGGGACCGGCCTGTTCCAGCTGGTCGACAAGCTGCAACGTAGCCCCCGAAGCGCCGATGGCGCCATCAATCTTCAATACGCTGCTCTCTACCAGCTCGTTTACGGTCTTTGCCGCGGCTTCTTCGAAAAAGGTCCTGAGCTTGCCGAGATTGGCGCGCTCAACCGTCAGGCCTGCCGCCATGGCGTGACCGCCGCCCTTGACCAGCAGGCCGGCCTCCACGGCAGCGCGCACCATCCGCCCCATGTCGAAGCCGGCGATCGAACGGCCGGAGCCGGTGCCCTTGCCGGAGGGATCGAAGGCAATGGCAAAAGCCGGGCGGCGGAAGCGATCCTTCAGGCGCGAGGCCAACAAGCCGACAATGCCGGGATGCCAGTTTTCACGCGCGGTGACGATAACACCGGCACCCGAGCCGTCGCCATATTCGAACAGGGCCTCCGCTTCGGCCTCCGCAAGCATCGCCGCTTCCATCGCCTGTCGCTCGCGGTTCAGCTCGTCCAGCCGCTCGGCAATCACCTCGGCCTGCGAGGAATCATCGATCGTCAACAATCGGCTGCCAAGCGCAGCGTCGCCAATACGCCCCCCGGCGTTGATGCGGGGTCCGATCAGGAAACCGAAATGATAGGGTGTCACAGGCCCGCCCAGCCCCGCCTTCTTGAACAGCGCGGCAAGGCCGGCATTTTTCATGTGGCGTGCGGCAATCAGGCCCTTCACCACATAGGCGCGGTTCAGCCCTTTCAGGGGAACCACATCGCAGACCGTCGCAAGCGCAACGATGTCGAGCAATGACAGCAGATCGAGCGTGAAGGCCTGGCGGTGCCGCCTGTCCTTGAGAACGCGAAGCGTGGCGACGAGCACGAGGAACACCACGCCAGCGGCACAGAGATGCCCCTGCCCCGACAGATCGTCCTCCCGGTTGGGATTGACCAGCGCCACCGCCGGCGGCAGTTCCGTACCCACCTGATGGTGGTCTATGACCACAACGTCCGTTCGTGCCTCTTTTGCCGCCTTGAGCGATTCATGGCTGGTGGATCCGCAGTCCACCGTCACGATCAGCGTCGCGCCATTGGCGGCCAGCTGCTGCATCGCCGCCGGGTTAGGCCCATAACCCTCGAAAATTCGGTCGGGAATGTAGATCTCGGGCGTCAGCCCGAAATGTGCAAGAAACCGGTACATCAACGCGGAGGAAGCAGCGCCGTCGACATCGTAATCACCGAAGATCGCCACCTTCTCACCCGCTTCAATGGCGCGCACAAGCCGCTCGGCGGCCTTCTCGCAATCGGTCAGCACATGCGGGTCGGGCATCAGGGAGCGAATGGTGGGATCAAGGAACGCCAGGGCATCGTCCACCCCTACACCGCGCCCGGCGAGCACCCGGGCGATCAGTTCCGGAATACCGTGGACCTGGGACATGGCCAGCGCACGGTTCTGCCCGGCCTGATCCAGCCGAGACACCCACCGCTGTTCTGTTGCCGACCGCTCCACGCTTAAAAATGCGCGGGCCACGGTATCGGCCGGCTCCATCATTACCATCCTGTCCATTCGTCCTGTCATTCGCGCCAACAGGCGCTCTAATGGTTAGAACGGGCTAAATGGCGATGCTGCGTTTTTCAAGCAAAAACGCGCCTTGACGAAATCACGTCGAGAAAATCGAGAAAAAAGGGCTGACAATCGAGACGGCCGCGACAAGCAGCAGCAGCGAAAATACCGCGAGCGAACACCAGTTACGCTCATATTCGGCCGTATATTCCATGCTGCGAATATTGTCATTGGCATTGTGCGGCCGCGCCCGGTGATGGCTCGCCGGAGCGCCCTGGCGCTTGTTGTCCTTGAACAGGATGATCGATGTCACGGCCACGCCTCCCTCGCTTGGTGAACACGATTAACCATAAGGCCGAATCGCCCTGCTTTCCAGCGCTTCACGCACCGTCCCCTCAAATTTTGCGGCCACCAGACCGCAGGAAGGCGCCGGTCCCCCAAGCAACAGAAAACCGCGTTTCCGGATGGAAACGCGGTTTTTGATCTCACGACAGTAGCGTCGCGCTTCAGGTCCGCTCGATGCGGATGACCTGGGGCTCGCTGACGAGATATTTCTCGTTCTTGATCGCTTTTACCGCCTTGCGGATCGCATCTTCCATTGTCGCGTGCGTGACGAGGATGATTGTCTGCGGCGCGCCTTCCACGTGCACGCGCTGGCGCTGCACGATGGATTCCAGCGAGATGTTATTGTCAGCCATGCGGCTGGCGATGGAGGCGAACACACCGGCCTGATCCTTCACCGTCAGGCGGATGAAGTAACCGCCCTCGTGGCTCTTCATCTTGGCGCGGCGATAGTCCGTCAGCGATTTCGCCGGACGGCCGAGCACCGGTACACGCTGTGCACCGGGACGGCTCTTGGCGATATCGGCGATATCGCCAAGCACGGCGGATGCTGTGGCGTTGCCGCCGGCGCCGGGTCCGACCATCAGCAATTCACCGAGAATGTCGGATTCGATCGCCACGGCGTTGGTGACGCCATCGACCTGCGCGATGACGGAACCGAGCGGCACCATGGTGGGATGGACGCGCTGCTCGATACCGGATTCGGTGACCTGCGCCACGCCGAGAAGCTTGATGCGATAGCCTAGATCGGCAGCCGCCTGGATGTCCTCGATCGAAATATTGGTGATGCCTTCGAGATAGATGTCGTCGGCAGCGATCTTGTTGCCGAAGGCAAGCGTGGTCAGAATGGAAAGCTTGTGCGCGGTGTCGTTACCTTCGATATCGAAGGCGGGATCAGCCTCTGCATATCCCAGCCGCTGCGCTTCCTTCAGACAGGCCTCGAAGGACAGGCCTTCTTTCTCCATCTTTGTGAGGATGTAGTTGCAGGTGCCGTTCATGATGCCGTAGATGCGCGTCACGTGATTGCCGGTCAGCGATTCACGCAGGGCCTTAATGACGGGAATGCCGCCAGCGACCGCCGCCTCGAAGTTCAGAAGCGCGCCCTTGTCTTCGGCAATGGTCGCCAGTTCGACACCATGCTTGGCCAGCAGCGCCTTGTTGGCTGTCACCACATGGAGACCGCGCGACAGCGCTGCCCGCACCGCATTTTCGGCCTGTCCGGAAGCACCGCCAACCAGTTCGACAAACACATCGATGTCGGCTTCGCTCGCCATCTGTTCCGGCGTGTCGAACCAGGTAATACCCGTGAGATCAATGCCGCGGTCACGCGAACGATCGCGCGCGCTTACCGCAATAATCTCAATTGCGCGTCCGCAGGTAATCGCAAGTTCGTTGCTTCTCTGCTGGAGGATGCGCACGAGCGAAGCGCCGACAGTGCCGAGCCCCGCTATGCCGATTCTCAATGAATCTGCCATGGGTATGTTCCTGATTGCTGGTGATGGTGGCGGCCGAGACCCGGCCGCCCTGGGTTTGCCCTTATATGTGGGCGTTGAGCGAAACGACGTTGTGCATCGTCTCGTCTGCTGTCGACAGGAAACGCTTCAGATTGCGCGCTGCCTGACGAATTCGATGCTCGTTTTCCACGAGCGCGAGACGGACGTAATCATCGCCCATCTCGCCGAAGCCGATGCCGGGAGCAACGGCGATATCTGCCTTCTCGACCAGGAGCTTGGAGAATTCCAGGCTGCCGAGATGGCGGAATTTTTCCGGGATCTTCGCCCAGGCGAACATGGTGGCCGCCGGCGGCGGTACTTCGAAGCCCGCCTTGCCGAAGGTGTCGACCATGACATCGCGACGGCGGCGATAGACATTGCGCACTTCGGC
The DNA here is from genome assembly GCF_003938925.1 of Agrobacterium sp. FDAARGOS_525. Classification (NCBI taxonomy): domain Bacteria; kingdom Pseudomonadati; phylum Pseudomonadota; class Alphaproteobacteria; order Hyphomicrobiales; family Rhizobiaceae; genus Agrobacterium; species Agrobacterium sp. FDAARGOS_525. The sequence continues at coordinate 2,643,156 of NZ_RKIU01000003.1, forward strand.
AATGTCCGAGCCGTCACCGTTCAGTGCATGGGTCGCAGCAACCTGGATCGGTGTGAAGGCGCCGTAATCGAGATAGGACTTCACGCGGGTCAGCGCCGCGATCAGCCGCTCGTTGCCAACGGCAAAGCCCATGCGCCAGCCGGGCATGGAAAACGTCTTCGACATGGAAGTGAATTCCACCGCAACGTCGATCGCACCGGGAACCTCGAGAACGGAGGGCGGCGGATTGCTTTCGTCGAAATAGATTTCCGAATAGGCAAGGTCGGAAAGCACGATGATCTCGTGCTTCTTCGCAAAGGCGATGACGTCCTTGTAGAAATCGAGCGACGCGACATGCGCCGTGGGGTTCGAAGGATAATTGACGATCAGCGCCAGCGGCTTCGGAATGGAGTGGCGCACGGCGCGCTCCAGCGGCCCGAAGAAGCTGTCGTCAGGCTCGACCTTCATCGAGCGGATAACGCCGCCCGCCATCAGGAAGCCGAAGGCATGGATCGGATAGGTCGGGTTCGGACACAGGATCACGTCACCCGGCGCGGTGATGGCCTGTGCCATGTTGGCGAAACCTTCCTTGGAGCCGAGCGTGGCGACGACCTGCGTGTCGGGGTTCAGCTTAACGCCGAAACGGCGGGCATAATAGGCCGCCTGCGCGCGGCGAAGACCGGGAATGCCCTTGGACGAGGAATAGCGATGGGTACGAGGGTCCTGAACGACCTCGCAAAGTTTGTCGACGATGGCCTTCGGGGTCGGATGGTCGGGATTGCCCATGCCGAGATCGATGATATCGGCCCCGGCCGCTCGCGCGCTCGCTTTCAAACGGTTGACCTGTTCGAAGACGTATTGCGGCAGACGCCGGACCTTGTGAAACTCTTCCATCTCTTTCCTCATGGGAATGGACCGGTTCTTCCGGTCCATAGCGAAGGTTCGTTTTTGTTGTTAAACGCCGCCGACACGAACCGACCCGGCAGGCGTTATTCATTGTAGCGCAAAGCACGGGAAAACCCACAAGGGTTTTCTCGGGCCAACGCCGCCTAGCGGTGATCCGCCCGTCCTACCGGCACCGCCTTTTCAAGCCCTCCGGCAAGGCGGATCGCGCACTATGATCAGGGAACTTGCATAACGCCAGATTCTGGGAAAATGCAAGGCAAGCCATGCTCAAGAACGGCCATTCCTGTCGTTCAGCCGCGCTCGCCCTTCACAATTGCCGCGCGGATGACCGAAAGCACGCGCTCCGGCTTGATATCCGTGCAGACCAGCTGGCTCGGATGCCCGTCCCAGTCGCCCGGCGGAAAGGCGCGTCCGTCCGGCTTCTGGATGGTCTGGCCGTCGGCAAGACCGCCGCAGACGACGCGCACCGGGCCACTGCGGGTGGTAAACAGTTCCGGCGCGACGAGATAAACACAGGCGCAGCTGTCGTGCACCACCATGCCGTCACCGGTGCGGGTCTTGTAGAAATCGATGTAGAATTGCGACAGGTCCGAAAGCAGCTGCACCGGCTTGCCGCCCGCCTCTGCCATCTCAGCCATGAAAGCGCTGGTCATCACGGTTTTTGTCGTGACATCGAGACCGACGACAACCACGCGCCACGGCGCGGTGAAGACAAGATCGGCCGCTTCCGGATCGCCATGAATATTGGCCTCGGCCGCCGGCGAGACATTGCCGTTGATGTCGAAGGCGCCGCCCATGACGATGACTTCCTTCACCAGCGCCGCGAAATCAGGTTCTTCGCGCAAAGCCAGCGCCAGATTGGTCATGCGGCCAACGGCAATAAGCGTCACTTCACCGGGATTGGCCTTAACGGTCTCGATGATGAAGCGATGCGCGGGCCGCGGGTCGAGCGGCAGGTCGATGGTCGCTGGAATGTCGATATCGCCAAGGCCGTTTTCACCATGGATAAAGGTCGGCCAGTGGCCTTCCTTGCGGGCCGGATCGAAGGTCACGCCCGCCCCTTTCGCGACCGGCGCGGTCATCTGCCATTCCCGCTTGAGGAAAAGCGCATTGCGGGTGGTGATGTCGATGGGCGCATTGCCGAAAACGGTGGCGACGCCGATCAGATCGATATCGGGGTGGCGGTGCAGGAACAAAAGCGCCATGGCGTCATCCACACCGGGGTCCGTATCGAATATCACTTTATGCATAATGCCCTCATCCACATGTGTCAGGCGCCATCCGTCGTTCCGGCGACGCGCCACGGAAACATAACGATAAGCGGCAGCACCGCAATCCCCCGGCGCCCCTCAAACCATACAGAAAAATATTGCGTGACCGCGTTTTCGGTGAAAGAAGGGGCCTCTCCTTCCGCCTGCCCGGACATGCCAAGTGCAAGACATCGCCCTCAACGTTTTCCTCATCCTCTTCTGCGTCGCCATTTTCGCCGGCTTTATCGATTCCATTGCCGGCGGCGGTGGCCTCATCACCATTCCGGCAATGATGATCATGGGAATACCGCCACTCGATACGCTTGGCACGAATAAGCTGCAGGCACAGTTTGGTTCGGCCTCCGCCACTCTCGCTTACGCAAGACGTGGCCATGTCAATCTGAAAGAGCAATTGCCGATGGGGTTGATGGCGATGGCCGGCGGAATGCTCGGGGCGCTGACGGCCGCCTTCGTGCCTGCCGATCTTCTGCGCACCATCATGCCCTTCCTGCTGATCGCCATAGCGATCTATTTCGCCTTCAAGCCACAGCTCAGCGATGTAGACAGCCATCGCCGCATCACGCCGCTGGTGTTCGGATTTACCGCCGCGCCGCTGATCGGCTTTTATGACGGCGTCTTCGGTCCGGGCGCCGGTTCCTTTTACATGCTCGCCTTCGTGGCACTTGCCGGTTTTGGCATGCTGAAGGCGACAGCCCATACCAAGCTTCTCAATCTGGGCTCCAATTTCGGCGGGTTCGTCGTCTTCGCGATGGGCGGCGCGGTTTTGTGGAAGCTTGGACTGGCAATGGGGTTCGGCCAATTCATCGGGGCGCAGATCGGGTCGCGTTTCGCCATGAAAAACGGCGCGAAGATCATCCGCCCGCTTCTGGTTCTGTCGTGTCTGGCCATGGCGACGAAGCTTCTGATTGACGCCTCGTCCGCCTGGTCCATCGCCACGATCTGGGAAACCGTCTTCCCGAAATAAGGGACTGATAGGGCGCGTTCAGCCCGTCCTTCGGATATCAGGGGAGCTTGGGGTCAACCCGTAGCGCGGCGCCTGCGATCGGCAATTTCGCGGATGACCACCATGGCACCCACGAGCTTGTAGGCGGAAGAGTAACAAGGCGACATTTCGAGCGACTTGACGATTGTGCGACCGTTCTGGTCTTCCGCATAGGTATATTTCGACGTATCGCCCTTGAAGCAATTATCGAGCTTTTCCCTGAGTGCGTTCTGGAAACGGTGGACACCGACGAGTTCGGCGATGTGGCAGCCGACGAGCCCTTCCGGCGCATTACGCTGGAAGGCGTCGAGCGCATTGGCAAAGGACACGCGGTAACCGGGGGAAACGATGACGACAGGCTCATCGAGATCGTTGAGCATATCTTCATCGAGGATCAGATGGCGGTGGTGCCATTCGAGGGTGTCCGCATCTTCGTCACCGATCACTTTCGCCTTGAGCGGCATGCCGACGTAACGGTCGACGAGCGTTCGCAGAAGTTCGGAATTGCGCTGCACGCAGCCAAGGTCTTCTGCCTCGTGGTTGAGGAGATCGATAGCAAAACGGAACTGCTCGCGAATGTCTTCGGAGCTTTCGGTCTTGCGTCCGACGACGCGCTCGAGAAGCTGCTCCAGTTCACGCTCCAGCACTGCGATCTTGTCGGCCTCGTTTTTACCAACAGCAGATTGCAGTTCCGTATAACGCAGCCAGAACAGCTCAATCAAATCTTTCAACCCAACTCTCCCTGAACGGGCAAACATCCCGATCCTAATCCGAAAGGATAGACCAATTATCCCTGATAATAGCGTCTCCGCGCTTAAAAATGACGTAACGAAGCACGAAAACACGGCGGGGATTGTTGTTCAAAATATCACAGCCGCTGCTATTTTTTCAATTTCGATAATCCATGAACGAAAAATGAGGTTCCACTACTATGGAAAAATTTCGAAAAGCACAGTTTCCGCGCCTGATTTTGTGAAAATTGCTCTGAAAGCACGAGCCGGCCGGCATCCTCAAATCTGGTGCTTAACGTCCCACCGGTCGTGATACCACAGCCATTGGCCGGGATATTCGCGCACCCAGCTTTCCACCTTGTCGTTCAGAAGCTGCGCTGTCGCCTGAATATCGACATTGCCCTTGTCATCGCGCGGAATCTCAACCTTCGGTTCGATTTCCAGCCGGTAGCGATTATCGGGCAGGCGCACGCAACGGGCAGGATAGACATCGCAATTGAACTGCCGCACCAGCTTGGCGAGAAGCGGATTGGTGCGAACCTCAAGTCCGAAGAACTTCGTCGTCAGTCCCTTGCCGAATTTCTGGTCGACGAGCACACCGACACCACCGCCCTTTTCCAGCTGCCGCGCCAGCGCGAAGGAGGAGCCGGCATGCGAGGGCACAAGATTGCCCATGCGCTCCTTGCGGAAACTGAACACTTTCTCGGCCACAAAGGGATTGTTCGGTGGCCGGAACAGCACCGTCACATCGAGACCGAAAGCCGAGCCGGCAACCGGCAGCAGTTCGAAATTGCCGCTATGGGCGGTAAAGACGATGAAAGGCCGCGGATTGTCGCGCAGCTCGAGGAAGGTCGGGATGCCCTGGACCTCGATGCGTCCTGGCTTGTTCTTTTCCGGATCGAAATCGAACAGCCGGTCGAGAAAGACATATTCCGCCGCCAGCCGACCCATATTGGCCCAGCTGTCCATGGCGATCTCGAGCCGCTCTTGTTCGGACTTCTCCGGAAAGGCGCGCGCCAGATTATGGAGCATCAGCTTGTGGCGGCCGGTTTTCGGCCCCACGAAACGTGTCAGTCTGTCAGCGGCGCGAATGCCCGCATCGGCGGGAAAGAGCTTCAGCAGGTTGAGAAGGCCGAAGGCGAATGTCGCAATCAGCCACTGCCGGAAGTGGTCCAGTTTCAGGACGATCCGTGTCAGGAACAGCTTCAAGATGCTCAGTCCATCCGCAGCACGATCTTGCCGAACACCTGACGCGTCTCCATGCGCTCCAGCGCCCGGTCGATATCGTCAAAGGTCACTTCGGTGTCGATGACCGGATGCACGATGCCACGTGCCATCTTCTGCATGGCGTTGGCCATGTTCTCCATACGGCAGCCGAAGGAGCCGAGCAGTTTCAGCTGCTGCTGGAACAGCATCATCAGGTTGATGTCGGTGGAAACACCGGATGTGGAACCGCAGGTGACGAGACGACCGCCGCGCTTCAGCGAGAACATCGAACCCGCCCAGGTATCCTTGCCGACATGCTCGAACACGACGTCGACGCCCTTCTTTTTCGTCAGCTTGCGCACGACGCCTTCGAAACGGTCTGTGCGATAGTTGATCACATGATCGGCCCCGAGCGCCTTCGCCCGTTCGATCTTATCATCGGAACCGACTGTCGTGATGACGGTGCACCCCATCTTCTTGGCAAGCTGGATTGCCGCCGTGCCGATGCCCGAACCGCCGGCGTGAATGAGGATGGTTTCGCCGGACTCCAGCTTGGCATTGTCGAACAGCATGTGCTCAACCGTGCCAAACGTCACCGGCGCAAGAGCAGCACCGACGGCGTCGACGCCATGCGGCGCAGGCACGAGCTGGCGGGCGGGAATGTTGATCTTTTCCTGCGCGAAACCGTCGAGATGGAAACCGTGCACGCCCTGGACATGTTCGCACAGATTGTCACGGCCTTCGCGGCAGGGTTTGCACAGCCCGCAGGTGCGCGCGCCATAGATCGCGACCAGCTGGCCCGGCAGCACGTTGGATACGCCCGGACCGATGGCTTCCACCACACCCGAGGCTTCCGCACCGATTGTGAGCGGCATCTTGCGCTTGGCGAAAGCCATGCCGCGCCAGCCCCAAACATCGATGTGGTTGAGCGCCACGGCCTTGACGCGCAGCGTTACCTCGCCCGGCGCCGGCGCATCCGGTTCGGGCAGATCCACTTTTTCGAGCTTCCGGTCGTCGACGAGTTGAAGAGCGCGCATATATCAGTCCTTCGCCCGAAGGCGTTATCTAAAATCATTCCAGCAAAACTCTGTAACGGTTTTGCGGCTGGAATGCGAAATCAAAGAAACGGGCGCGTTTCCGCAAGTCATTCGGAAACGCCCCTGTTGTAACGAACCGGTTAAGCCGGTTCCCGCGTCATGACAAGGCTTGCATTCTGCCCGCCGAACCCGAAGGAATTCGACAGAACCGCACCCACCTCGGCATCCCGCTTCACGTTCGGCACCACGTCGAGCGTGATGGTCGGATCGGGATTGTTATAGTTGATTGTTGGTGGCAGCGTGCCAGTCAGCATGGTCTGCAGCGAGAACACCGCTTCCACTGCACCTGCGGCGGTCAGCGTATGACCGATCATCGACTTGTTGGACGACAGCGGAATGTTCTTCAGGCCTTCGCCGAAGACGGCCAGCATTGAACCATATTCCATCTTGTCGTTCTCAGGCGTCGAGGTGCCGTGGGCGTTGATATAACCGATATCGGTTTCGGCCACGCCCGCATCGGCCAGTGCCGCACGGATCGTCGCAATCGCGGGGCCGCCATCGGGCGAAGAGCGCGTGCGGTGGAAGCTGTCAGCCTTTTCACCGGCGCCCTTGATGATGCCGAGAACCTTCGCGCCGCGTGCAACGGCGGCTTCGAGCGATTCCAGCACCAGCGTTGCCGCGCCTTCAGCGATCACGAAACCATCGCGGTCCTTGCTGAACGGCTTGGAAGCCTTCTCCGGCGGGTCGTTCTGGGTCGAGAGCGCCGAGAGAAGCGAGAAGCGGATCAGCGCTTCGGCGCTGACAGAACCATCGGTCGCGACCGTCAAAGCCCGTTCGGCGCGGCCCTGTCGGATGGCCTCGACGCCAAGCTGGATCGCGGTCGCGCCGGATGCACAGGCGGTCGACAGGGTAACCGGCAGACCGCGCGTACCGAAACGGTCAGACAGACGCTCGGAGATGGCACCAAACAGCGCTGCTTCCTGGAATGCCGGATCGGGACGCTGACGGAAGGCCGTCAGGAACCGCTCATAGGCATCACCCGGCTGGGCGGCTGGCGGAGAGCGGTCGGCAAGCTCGAAACGGGCACTCCATTCCGGTTCGATCGGCGGCGCTGCGAGAAACAGCGGGCCGTCAAAGTCACCGGAAATGCCGGCCTGCGCCAGCGCCTCGATGGTGGTTTCGCGCGCGAAGGCATAGGAACGTTCGACGGAATTCGGAACCGGAATATCGATGAAATCCACCGTGCCGCTGATCCGGGTCGAAAGCCCTTCAGTCGGGAAACGGGTGATCTTGTGAATGCCTGACTTACCCGAGGTCAGCGCCGCCCAGTTATCGGCAAGCCCCTGACCGAGCGAGGTAATGATGCCCATGCCGGTGACGGCGACGATCGGGCGACCGAGATGATCCTTAAAATTGGTCATGGTCTTTCTCCTCACACGTCACGGGACAGAACGGCGACACCCTCGCCGCGGACATGGCCAACAGTGGTGACGACAGCCTCGGTCGCCGCCTCGCCCATTGGCTTTTCCGCATTCGCGTCGAAGGTAGGAACCCTGGCACCGCTTTCAAGCGTCAGCGCCGCCAGAGCGAGGCCGAGCGGAAACTGCGCCTCAAGTCCATGGCCCGTGACACCGCCGAAACCGCGGATGGCAGCCTTCGGCAAGGTCTTTTCGAGAATGTGCTTCTCACGGGCCGTAACGCCGTCATAACCGCTGGCGCCGGAGAAGACGACGGTCGCGGCGCTGTCCGTTGCCGGCGCCAGCAGACGCTCCATGCGCTTTTCCATTTTGCCGTCGTCGCGGCTGCCGCGATCACCTTCGATGGCGTCGATGCGGGCATAGATGCGCGCACCGCGCTCGCTGGCATGCTTGCGTGATTCCAGCACGAGGAAGGCTCCGAGCGAGCCGGAAACCATGCCGCCGCCGTCCTGGCCTTCGCGCGACCACAGGGGCTGCCATTCGCCCTGCGCATGCGCGCCGATGGCTTCGAACAGCAGGATCATGTCTGGACGTTCGGCAGAGAAGGCGCCGCCCACGAGGGCGTGGCTCGATTCGCCCGAACGAATACGATGGAACGCGGTTTCGACGGCGGAAATGCCGGCCGCTTCTTCACCCATGAAGGTGCGGGAAGAGCCTGTAACCTTGTGCACGATGGAGATATTGCCGGCCATAAGATTGGAAAGCTGGGCGAGAAACAGCGTCGGGCGCAGTTCCGTCGTCAGCTTTTCGTTCAGCAGCTTTTCGCGGTCGTTGCGCTTCAAAGCCTCGTCAACGATCAGCGTATCGACATTGATGTCGCGCTCGCCGCCGCCGGCAGCAACGATCATATCCATGGTGGCGCAGGCTTCGGCATTTTCCTTCAAGCCGGCATCATCGAGTGCAAGACCGGCGGCAAAAACGCCGAGACGCTGCCAGTTTTCCATCTGGCGCTGGTCGCCGCGCTTGGCGATCTGTGCCGACCAGTCGATCTCGGGCATGGGATGAACCGGATATGGCTTGAATTTTTCCGTCTCGACAATCGTCGCCGGCGCGGCGGTTCCCGAAAGAAGCGCCACATGCGCCTGGCTGCCAACGCCGTGACAGGTCACGATGCCGACCCCTGTTATCACCACATCATTGTCAGATTTCATCGTCTGTCATCCTTTGCAGCCGGCCCCGCCGAAACGGTCACGGCTATCCAACAGCGGTTGCGAACAACCACTTCATGCGTTGCGGAATAAAGCGCGCGGTGCGGATTGGCAATGGCGAAGACCCGATCCACCGTCGCGAGCCCACGATTTTCGCGCATCAAAACCGGGCCGACAGGAAAAACTGTCTTCTCCGAAACGAATGAAAAAGCTTATTTCAGTGCATCGGCGGCAATCGCCGCCATCAGGCCAACTTCTTCCGCCCGCTTCTTGACGATAGGCCCAAGCGGGATCTCGCTGAAGGGCATGGTGCGCAGTTTCAGCTGCGCGTCGCAGACCTTCTTGCCATCGGAGGTGATCTTTGCCTTGGTAACCGCAAAGCCCGAACCGTCATGCTCAAGCACTGCCTCGATGTCGAGAACAGCACCCGGCTCCACGAAAGTCCGCATCTTGGCGCCATCGACCGACATCAGGAACGGCATGGACGCGAAATCGGAAAATGCCAGAACCAGCATGCCGGAGGCCTGCGCCATTGTCTCGATCAGAAGCACACCCGGAACCAGCGGCATGCCGGGGAAATGGCCTTCGAAAACAGGGCTTTTATCGGGAACAACGGACCGCGCCTTCAACGTGCGCGCCGTCATGTCCACGGCCTCGACCTTGTCGATCATCTGGAAATATTCAAGCAGCATCCGTCCGGCCCGTCTCTGGTCGGTTAGTCATGGTTTGCCCGCAGGCGGCATCAAAAGAAAATGCCCGCCGGAAGCGGGCACCGTCATGTCAGCCCTTGGCCGCGCGCAATTCGTCAATCTTGGCGCAAAGGTTCTTCAGCACGAAGTATTCTTCCGTGGAAACCTTGCCTTCATTGACTTCCTGCGTCCACTGCTCGAGCGGAATCTTGATGCCGAATTCCTTGTCGATCGCGAAAACGATATCAAGAAAGTCGAGGCTGTCGATGCCCAGATCGTCGATCGTGTGGCTCTCCGGCGTAATGGTTTCGCGGTCGATTTCGCTGGTTTCGGCGATAATGTCGGCAACCTTGTCGAATGTAGCTGTCACGCCCATAATCCTTATTGTCGTTCGTATGAATTATTCTTTCTGACGCACCACATAGGCAAGTCGCACAAAAAAGCCAATGGTTTCGTGACGTAACTTTGAAATTTGCCCCAAAACTGTTGCCTAAACAGCAACCGAATGACGGCCGCGCCCATTGCCGAGATAGGTATCGAAGATTGCCGCGATATTACGTACAAACGGCCTTCCCACCTCCGTCACGGCAAAAATATCGGCATCCAGCCGCACCAGACCGTCCCTGTCGCCTGCGGCAAACTGCTGCGCCTGGTCCCTCACGGAATGGCTCACCTTGCCGAAACGGTGCTGCAAGTCCGAAAGATCGATAGAGAAATCGCACATCAACCTTTCGATCACATGCGAGCGCAGATGATCGTCCTGCGACAACTCAATGCCCTTCACGGCGGCAAGACCGCCCTCACCCACCATGCGCTGATATTCACCGGTTGCCACCATGTTCTGCACATAGCCCTGCGGCAGCCGGCCGATGGATGATGCGCCAAGCCCGATCAGCGCATCGGCAGTATCGGTCGTGTAGCCCTGAAAATTCCGCCGCAGGGCGCCGGCTTCGGCGGCCTGGGATAATGTATCGGTCGGCCGGGCAAAATGATCGATCCCGATCTGGCTGTATCCGGCCTGCCTCAGCATCTCCCCCGCCATCGTCATCTGGCGGTAGCGTTCGGCAACATCGGGCAGCGCATGTTCGGGGATCAGCGACTGGTGTTTTTTCATCCAGGGAACATGGGCATAGCCAAAAAGCGCGATGCGATCAGGGGCAAGCGATACGATCTGATCGACGGTTCTTTTCAGTGTCTCGCATGTCTGGAACGGCAGCCCATAAAGAATGTCGCAATTGACTGAGTGAACGCCCCTCGCCCGCACGACGTCCACCACGGATTTCGTCTGCTCGAAAGACTGGATGCGGTTGATGGTTTTTTGCACTTTGTCATCAAAATCCTGCACCCCGAGGCTCGCCCGCGACATGCCGATGGCGGCAAGCGCGTCATAGCGGCTGTCGTCCAGATCGTTGGGATCCATCTCAACGCTGATTTCTGGTGCCAGCCCGAAAGTGAAGTGACGCCGCAGACAGTCCATCAGGTCCTGCATGTCCTGCGGGTCAAGCATGGTCGGCGAGCCGCCGCCGAAATGCACGGCACTCACCACGGCGTCAGGCGAAACAAGTGCGCCGACCGCAGCAATTTCCTGCTTAAGTGCTTCAAGATAAATAGCAATCGGCTCGTATTTCAGCGTGTGCTTGGTATGGCAGGCACAGAACCAGCAAAGCCGGTCGCAATAGGGAATATGCACGTAAAGCGACAGGCGATTCCTGTGACCGAGTGCGCCGAGCCAGCCGCGATAGGTCGTATTATCGATTCCCTCGTGGAAATGCGGCGCGGTCGGATAGCTCGTGTAACGCGGCACTGCCCCGGAATATTTGTGAAGAAGGTCGATATTCATCACCCGATTTGCCTTTTATCAAGAAAATGTCGATTTCCCCTCTTTCAGTAGCGGCTGCGACAGTTTGCAACTTTGACTTCAATCAAATTGAGCCATAAGTTCTTGCTAAAGTAGACGCGGGGACGACGGCTACAGCGCACACGCCTTTAAAGAGACCGGATTTGATATCCAGGGTCGCAATCGTCCCGCAAAGCCAGCATTGGAAAAGGCTTATGGACACGCTGCAGAAGACCATCCACAATTCGGAAGAGCCGGTTGTTTGCCGCTCCTGCGAGGCGCGTCACGGCGGTCTTTGCAGCACGCTGACACCGCAGCAGCTTTGCGATCTGAACCGCCATTCCAGCCGCAAAAAGCTGGAGGCCGGCAATGAGCTTCTCGGCCAGGGCGAGCTCGTCACCTCCTACGGCAATATCCTGAATGGCGTGGTAAAGTTATCGAAAATGATGTCGGATGGCCGCCAGCAGATCGTCGGCCTGCAATTCGCACCGGATTTTCTCGGCCGTCCGTTCATGGCGGAAAGCAAGATGACGGCGGAAGCCGCAACCGATGTGGAAATCTGCCTCTTTCCGCGCCGCGTCGTCGACCGCATGGTCTCCGAAGTGCCTGATATGGAACGCAAGCTGCACAGCCAGTCACTCAAGGAACTGGACGAGGCACGTGACTGGATGCTGACATTGGGGCGCAAATCGGCGCAGGAAAAGGTTGCCAGCTTCCTTTATATGATCGCCACCCATATCGACCCGGAAAACGACGACAAGTCATGCTTCGACCTGCCGCTCTCGCGTGCCGACATTGCCGATTTCCTCGGTCTCACCATCGAGACCGTTAGCCGGCAAATGACAAAGCTGCGAAAGGAAGGCATTATCCGCATCGAGAACAACCGTCACATCACCGTGCCCGATCTCGATGCGCTGAGTGAAGCGGCAGGCAACGACTGACAGCCGCCCCCTCGATCATCGCCCCTGAAGTGCGGACGTTCCGAAATTGATGTGCGGCGCCCGCGCCTGAGCTGGTGCGAGCGCAAAACCGGCAAGGACCAGCAAAGCGGCGATGCATTTCATGATATTTCACCCTGTGCGCCGCTTTTTCAGCGGCCTGTTTGTTATGGCTGCACCATAAGCTGCAAACCGCATCCATCCGCTTAACATCTTCGGTAAGCGGAAGGTTCAAAGGCAGGGTAAAGAAGGAGTTATGATTGCCGGGCCGACAGGAACTTCAGCCGTGATTGTCGCTGTAGGACGTTCGGCATCCCCGCTTGTTTCTTCTCCCCGGCGGGGAGAAGGTGGCCCGACGGGCCGGATGAAGGGGCAAACGCGGAGATATGCGGAGAGCTTGCCCCTCATCCCGCTGCCGCGGACTTCTCCCCTATGGGAGAAGAAACAAGTGGCATGCACTCGCCCAGCTCGTCACTGCGATGCAGGCGTCGCAACCGGCTTCTGATTTTCTGCCAGCGCCCGCAGCTCGGCCACCCGGCGCTTGTATTCGGCTTCCGATATCTGGCCGTTGCGCCGTGCCGCGCCGAGGCGAGACAGGCTCGATTCCATGGTTGAGGCTTCGTCGTCGCCCATCTGCGTGCCAGCGGCCGTCAGCGGCTGCGAGAACGTCGGATAGGTCCCGGTGTCGCGCTTCTGGCTTACCGCGGTGTCGCTGACCGGACGGGGTCCGACGATTTCAGCCGTCGGACGGCGCATATGGGCGGGTGCGACAATCGGCTCGGGGGCCTTGCAGGCGGCAAGCGTGGTGACGAGCATGGCGCCGGAGAGCGAGAGGAACGCTATTCTTGCGGCGCTTTCCGAATATGTTCCCCATGTGCCGCATTTGCCCATGTGCTTGCCCATCGTCATGTTCCGCCTGTAAGGATATCTGCCGATATCGAATTCGACCGCGGTTCGGCCCTTTGCGGCCTCCCCTTGCTGGTGGAACTTGTATTCGTTTTCATGCAGAATGTGCAAACACAAATTTGGTGGAGGATGGTGCATGGCAGGTGTTGACGGCGGGGGCACGAAAAAGGGTGACAAAACGCCCGGCTTCGACGCCAGTACCGCCGAGGCCTACCTGATCCGCGACCCCGAAACCTTCGCGATCAACATCGCACGCGCGCTCGAAAATCTCGGCAAGGCTGCCGGTGAATGGCTGGCGCCACGCGAACGCGGCGAAATTCCGCAGACGAGCGCCGATCCCGTGACCGATCTGGTCAAGACGCTCTCCGATGTCGCCGAATATTGGATGGCCGAGCCGAAGCGGTCACTGGAAGCGCAGACCCATCTGCTGTCGAGCTATTACGATCTGTGGTCGAAATCGGTGGCGCAATTTTCCGGAGCCTCCGATTCGACCTCGGAGAAAACGGCCGAAAGCGGCCCTGCACAGCGCAGAAGCAAACGTTTTGCCGATGCCGACTGGCAGGCCAACCCGTTCTTCGATTTTCTTCTCAAGGCCTATCAGACGACCGTCGGTTTTGCAGACCGGATGGTGACGGAGGCGGAGGGGCTGGATGAGCACACCCGCACCAAGGCGCTGTTTTACATGCGGCAGGTGACAGAGGCGCTTTCTCCGGCCAATTTCGTCTTCACCAATCCGCAGGTCTTCCGCGAGACGGTAGCCTCCAGCGGCGCCAATCTCGTCAAGGGCATGGCGCAGCTGGCGGAGGATGTCGCGGCCGGAAACGGCCATCTGAAGCTTCGCCAGACCGATTACAGCAAATTCGTCATTGGCCAGAACATTGCCGTCACGCCAGGCAAGGTCGTTGCGAAAAGCGCGCTTTGCGAAATCATCCATTACGAGCCGACGACGGAAAAGGTCTTCAAACGGCCGCTGCTGATCGTGCCGCCCTGGATCAACAAGTTCTACATTCTCGATCTCAACCCGCAGAAATCCTTCGTCGGCTGGTGCCTCGAACAGGGCCACAGCGTCTTCATGGTATCCTGGATCAACCCGGATGCCGGTCTGGCCGAAAAAGGCTGGGACGATTATATCAGCGAAGGCATCGACTTTGCGCTTGATACCATCGAGGAACGGACTGGCGAAAAGGAGATCAACGCCGTCGGTTATTGTGTCGGCGGCACGCTTTTGGCCTCGGCGCTGGCGCTGCATGCACAGCAGGACAATGAGCGCATCCGCAGCGCCACGCTGCTCGCCGCCCAGACCGATTTCATCCATGCCGGAGACCTCAAGGTCTTCGTGGACGAAGGTCAGCTGGCCGCGCTCGACAGACACATGCAGGCCGTCGGTTATCTTGACGGTTCGATCATGGCCACCGTCTTCAACATGCTGCGCGCCTCCGATCTTATCTGGCCCTATGTGGTCGATAATTACCTGCGCGGCACCGAACCCCTGCCATTCGACCTGCTCTACTGGAACTCCGATTCCACCCGGGTGACGGCCGCCAGCCACTCGTACTATCTGCGCAACTGTTACCTCGAGAACAATCTCGCCCGCGGTCTGATGCGCGTTGCCGGCAAGCGCATCAATCTCGGCGATATCAACATACCCGTCTACGATCTCGCCACCCGCGATGACCATATCGCGCCCGCGAAATCGGTGTTCACGGGTGCTGCCCTGTTTGGCGGGCCGGTGGAATTCGTGCTCGGCGCTTCCGGCCACATTGCCGGCGTCGTGAACCCGCCGCAGCTCGAGAAGTATCAGTATTGGACGGGGCCATCACCAGCCGGAGACTTCGACGCATGGCAGGCCGCCGCCACACCTCATAAGGGTTCGTGGTGGGTGCACTGGCAGAACTGGATCGAAAGCCAGAACGCCGAGAAGGTAAAGGCGCGGAAACCGGAGGACGGCAAGCGCCCGGTGCTCGGCGATGCGCCGGGAACCTATGTTCTTTTGTAGGATATCTGTGAAAAAGATGACCAGTACACGGCAGAAAGGCCTCTTCCACAGGCGTTCCCCGTCACCCTCATCCCTGTGCTTGTCACAGGAATCCAGTAGGCGCCGGTCTACGCGGCGAAAGACTTGCTTCAGCCCAAGGACTTGGGCTGGCTGGTTCTCTGTGACAAGCACAGGGATGAGGGATAAAAAGACCCTGCAACACACAAGCTTACCTCAAGGCATCATGTTCTTCACGCCCCCGCTCGTTCCCGCAACGCTGATCTCCCGCTACAAACGTTTCCTCTTCGACGCAGTTCTGGAAGACGGCACGGCGATAACCGGGTCCTGCCCCAACACCGGCTCCATGCGTGGGCTGACGACGCCGGGTTCCCGCATCTGGCTGTCGCAACATGACAGCCCCACCCGCAAATACCGTCATATGCTGGAAATGGTCGAGGCCGACGGCACCGTCGTCGGCATCAATACCGGCATGCCGAACCGGCTGGCGGAAGAGGCGATCCTGAACGGCCGTATCCCGGAACTCGCCGGCTATTCGATAATCCGCCGAGAACAGAAATACGGGCGCAATTCCCGCATCGATTTCCTGCTATCCGAACCCGGTCGGCCGGACGCCTATGTGGAAGTCAAGAACGTGCATTTCATGCGCGAGAAGGGCCTTGCAGAATTCCCCGATACCGCCACCAAACGCGGCGCAAAGCATCTCGAGGAACTGGGCGATGCAGCGGAAGCCGGTCACCGGGCGGTGATGCTTTATCTCATCCAGCGCGGCGATTGCGACCGGATGCGCATCTGCGACGATCTCGATCCGGTCTATGCGCTGGCTTTCCAACGGGCAATGGCGCGGGGCGTGGAGGCCTATGCCGTGAAATGCGCGATCACCCCGGCACAAATTTCAGTCAACGGAACGGTTAAGATGGACGAGTGGCGTCCGGCTGTTTTATGAACAGGGACGTAAAGAGACAGAAAGCACTATGATGGTCACCTATATCGACGCCGCCTCCGCCCCCCTCAAGAATACAGGCGTCATCCGCCTCTACACCCCTGAGGATTTCGACGGCATGCGCAAGGCGTGCCAGCTGACGGCGCGTTGTCTCGATGAACTCGCCGCAATCGTCAAGCCGGGTGTGACAACGGACGCCATTGACCGTTTCGTCTTCGAATTCGGCGCCGATCACGGCGCGCTGCCAGCAACGCTCAATTATCGTGGTTATACCAAATCCGTCTGCACTTCGATCAACCATGTGGTCTGCCACGGCATTCCCGATGAGAAGCCGCTACGGGAAGGCGATATCGTCAACATCGATGTTACCTATGTGCTCGATGGCTGGCATGGCGATTCAAGCCGCATGTATCCGGTCGGCCAGATCAAGCGCGCTGCCGAGCGGCTGATGGAAGTGACCTATGAATGCCTGCTGCGTGGTATCGCGGCTGTAAAGCCCGGTGTGCGCACCGGCGCGATCGGCGCGGCGATCCAGACCTATGCGGAAGCCGAACGTTGCTCGGTGGTGCGCGATTTCTGCGGGCACGGCGTTGGGCGGCTGTTCCACGATACGCCAAACATCCTGCATTACGGCCGTCCGGACGAAGGTCCGGAAATCCGGGAAGGCATGATCTTCACCATCGAGCCCATGATCAATCTTGGCAAACCGCATGTGAAAGTGCTTTCCGACGGCTGGACGGCGGTGACGCGCGACCGTTCGCTGTCCGCCCAATATGAACACGCCGTTGGCGTCACGGCCACCGGCTGCGAAATCTTCACGCTGTCGCCCGGCGGCTTCGACCGTCCGGGCCTGCCGCCGCTAACCCCTTCATAAGGCCAGACCGCCCATGGCAAGACGCCCCGCCCCGCCTCCCGCCGAGCTTTCCACGACGTCCGGCTTTCAGGCGGGCGAAGGCGATCTCTTCGAAGGGGCGGACGAGCGCGGTTTTTTCGCCGAGCCGCGAAATGCGGTGAAGAAGCCGGTGCCTGTCATCGAGCCGCCGGCGGATGCCGCCCATTATCATGGTCACCGGGACCGGCTGCGGGCGCGGTATCGCGATGGCGGCGACGCGGCGCTCGCCGATTATGAGTTGCTGGAGCTTTTACTGTTCCGGCTGATACCGCGGCGCGACACAAAGCCCATCGCCAAGGCGCTCCTTGCCCGTTTCGGCACGCTGGGCGGTGTACTCGGCGCACCTCTGCCGCTGTTGCAGGAGGTGAAGGGCGTGGGCGAAGCCGTGGCGTTCGACCTGAAACTCGTCGCCTCCGTGTCCCAGCGCATGCTGAAAAGCGAAATCCGCAACAAGCAGGTTCTGAGTTCCTGGTCCTCGGTCATCGATTATTGCCACGCCGCCATGGCCCATGAAACACGCGAACAGTTCCGCATCCTGTTCCTCGATAAGCGCAATGTCCTCATCGCCGACGAAGTGCAGGGGCACGGGACCGTGGACCATACACCGGTCTATCCCCGCGAAGTGGTGCGCCGCGCTCTCGAACTATCCGCTACAGCCTTGATTTTGATCCACAATCACCCGAGCGGCGATCCGACACCGTCGCGTGCTGATATCGAGATGACCAAGACCATCATCGATACGGCAAAGCCGCTCGGTATCGCCGTCCACGACCATATCATCATCGGCAAGGATGGCCACGCCAGCTTCAAGGGCCTGCGCCTGATCTGAAGCAGACGCGAAGGTTTACACAGGCCTGCAACCCATAAGCGCACGTCAACACAAAATTAACACCTATAAATTAGCATTTCCGAAAATAATAAATCAAGGCATCGAACCTTGGTGCCTTAAGGAACGGGGGTGCTTTATGCGTAATGCAGTGCGTTTCCTTCGCGATCGGTCCGGCTCGAACGCTGTCGAGTTCGCCATTGTCGCGCCAATCTTCTTTCTCGTCCTCCTGACCATGATTGCCTACGGCATTTATCTGATGGCGGCCTATTCGGTGCAGCAGATCGCCGCCGACGCGGCAAGAACGGCGGTCGCCGGCCTTAACACCAACGAGCGCCAGCAGCTCGCCCGGGATTTCGTCGCCAAGAGCGATCTCGGTTACGCCTTCCTGGATAAAAGACACTTCACGGTCGACGTCGCCACTGATCCCGCCAATGCCAACCAGTTCACGGTGAAAGTCGAATATGACGCCCGTGATCTGCCGATCTGGAGCCTCTACAGCTACACCCTGCCCGAGCCGGTCATCCGGCGTTTTTCCACCATCCGGATCGGAGGAGCATGACATGAGGACCATCCATTCCCTGCTCTCCGGTTTCCTGAGGGATCGCGCCGGCAACATCGCCATCTCCGCCGGCCTGACGGCGCCGCTTTTTATCGGCATCCTGGCGATTGGCGTCGATTACGGTTATCTGACCCTGCAGAAGCGGCAATTGCAGCAGACCGCCGATCTCGCGGCCATTTCGGCAGCCGCCAACGTCACCGACGCGGAAAAGACGGTGCAGCAATATTTTGCACTCAACGGCCTGGACCTCGGCGTCAGGACGGCGCAGGGGCTGCTAACGCCAACCGGGCTGCAGCCTTTCGATCCCCGGAATGAGTTTGCCAAAACCCACGGCTACGCCGAGGTTGTCAAAGGCCATTATGAACCGGATGCCAGCCTCCCGGTCGGACAGCGGTTCGTCGAAAACGCCCAGCCGACCAATGCGGTGAAAGTAAACATCTTCGAAAAGGGCCAGATCTTCTTCGCTTCGGCCTTTACAACGCCGCCAAGGATTTCGGCCGCCGGAACCGCCTCGTCTCAGAAAGTCGCCGCATTCTCGGTGGGATCGCGGCTTGCCAGCCTCAATGACGGCCTCCTGAACAGCCTGCTCGGCGGTCTGCTCGGCACCACGGTCTCGCTCAAGCTCATGGACTATCAGGCCCTCGTCGATGCCGATGTCAACGCGCTGCATGTCGTCGAAGCTCTCGCGATCGATCTTGGCCTCACCGCCGGCACCTACAAGGACGTGCTGCAGACGGAGATTACCTACGGCAAGTTCCTGAACGCGCTGACGAAAACGACGGGCTTGCAGCCAGCCGTCGTCACCGTTCTGAAGACATTGGAAAAAACCGCCGGCAAGAGCAACATCAAGCTCAAGCTAGAAGAAATCGTCAATCTCGGCCCCTTCACAGAAAAGCTCATTGGCAGCGGGGAAAATCTCAAGGTCAATGCCAGCGTCTTCGACCTTCTCAATGCCGCAGCCGTTGCCGGTAATGGCGGCAACCAGCTGGCGCTGGATCTCGGCGCTAATGTTCTCGGCCTCGCCTCGGCCAAGGTGACACTCGCCATCGGTCAGCCGCCGGTCGAAACGCCTTCGCTCGCCGTTGGCGGCCAGGGCACCGTGGTCCGTACCGCCCAGACCCGCCTTGCGGTCAATGTCGTGGTGGATGGGCTCCAGGCAATCGCCGGCCTCAAGGTCAATGTCCCGCTTTATGTGGAAGTCGCCCACGCGGAAGCCCGGCTTGCGGACATTCGCTGCACGGGCGGCGGACAGGGAACCGTGGATGTCGAAGTTGTTCCAGGCGTTGCAGAAATTGCACTTGGCAATGTCGATACCACGGCCTTCGCCAATTTCGGACGGGACCCGCGGGTGACAAAGGCGGCAATCGTGGATTCTGCCCTGCTTGCCGTCAACGGCAGCGCCCTCATCAACGCCACCAACATGACGAAGACCAAGCTGACCTTCACGCAGCTGGATATTGCCCAGGGCAAGATCAAGAGCGTCTCCACGAAGGATACCGTCACGACGCTCGTCAGCTCGTTGCTGAAGAACCTCGATCTCGACATCAGGATTCTCTTCCTCAACCTTGGCGGCCTAGGCGTCATCCAGACAGCGCTCGCCAACACGCTGTCCCTCGTCACCGCACCGGTCGATACGCTGCTTTACAACACGCTTCTGGTTCTCGGCGTCAAGATCGGCGAAGCCGATGTTCGTGTTACCGATGTCCGCTGCCAGCAGCCGGCTCTGGTACAGTAAGCCTATAGCCACAGATAAAAATAGCCGCCGGAAATCCGGCGGCTTTATCATTACCAGAGGCTGAAGCGTCCGCGAGCGGGAGCCTCACACTCCCGAAGCCGGACCAGATCTTCAGTCCGGCACGATCAGACCTCGCGCAAGCGCAGAGAGACTTTCAGCTCTTCCATCAAGCGCTGGCGATTGCCAGGCGCTTCTCGTCGCGCCCGCTCTTCATGCGCTCTGACAGCAGGAACGCCAGTTCCAGCGCCTGATCGGCATTGAGGCGCGGGTCGCAATGGGTGTGGTAACGGTCGGACAGCGAATCCGCCGTCACGGCGCGCGCGCCACCCGTGCACTCCGTCACGTCCTTGCCGGTCATCTCGATATGGATGCCGCCCGGATGCGAGCCTTCGGCGCGGTGGATCTGGAAGAAGCTTTCGACCTCCGACAGGATACGCTCGAACGGGCGCGTCTTGTAGTGGTTGAGCGTGATCGTGTTGCCATGCATCGGATCGCAGGACCAGACGACCTTGCGGCCTTCCTTCTCGACAGCACGGATGAGCTTCGGCAGGCTGTCCGCCACCTTGTCATGGCCGAAACGGCAAATCAGCGTCAGACGGCCGGCCTCGTTTGCCGGGTTCAGCGCGTCGATCAGCTCGATCAGATTGTCGGGCGTCAGCGACGGACCACATTTCAGGCCGATCGGGTTCTTGATGCCGCGGAAATATTCCACATGCGCATGGTCGAGCTGACGCGTGCGGTCACCGATCCAGATCATGTGGCCCGACGTGGCGTACCAGTCACCAGAGGTGGAATCGATACGGGTCAAGGCTTCTTCGTAACCAAGCAGCAACGCCTCATGGCTGGTGAAGAAGTCGGTCTCGCGCAGGCTCGGATTGCTGTCCGCGCTGATGCCGATGGCCTTCATGAAGTCCATGGTTTCGGAGATTCGGTCGGCCAGCTTGCGGTAACGGTCGGCCTGCGGGCTGTCCTTGATGAAGCCGAGCATCCACTGGTGAACGTTTTCGAGGTTGGCATAACCGCCCATTGCGAAAGCGCGCAGCAGGTTCAGCGTCGCCGCCGACTGGCGATAGGCGTCGAGCTGACGCTCCGGGCTCGGAATGCGCGAGGCTTCGTTGAATTCGATGCCGTTGATGATGTCACCGCGGTAGGACGGCAGCGTCACGCCATCCTGCACTTCCACGTTGGAAGAGCGCGGCTTGGCGAACTGGCCGGCAATGCGTCCCACCTTTACGACTGGCAGCTGTGCGCCATAGGTCAGCACCACGGCCATCTGCAGGAAGGCACGGAAGAAGTCACGGATATTGTCCGCGCCGTGCTCGAGGAAGCTCTCGGCGCAATCGCCGCCCTGCAGCAGGAAGGCGTTGCCTTCCGCCACATTGGCAAGCTGCTTCTTCAGGCGGCGGGCCTCACCGGCAAATACCAGCGGCGGATAGGTTGCAAGCGTGGCTTCCGTTGCCGCAAGCGCTGCCGCATCAGGATATTCGGGAACCTGCTGGATCGGTTTCTGCCGCCAGCTGCCGGGGGTCCAATTCTGTGCCATGTTCTTACCCTTCTTTCGACCGCGCAACCGCCGCGCGACCGCCTCGGAAATTTGAGCGGCTTATAGCTCCAAGCACAGGCTTTGCATAGACATCCGCGCGCCGCCCGCCCTCTTTCGGACCGTTTTGATCCGCCACGAAGGAGAAAAATGATTTCAAACGATTTAAATAGTTTTTGTGGATGGTTCCCATCCCTCCGAAGTCACCGACTTCCGGGCTTGATGCAGAGATATCGGCGCACGGAATGAGGCAGATGCAAGAGAAACACCACAAGCCGGTCCAGTGGCGAGCAAGGCCAGTTCTCCCATTCGGAAACACACCCGCCTCTTCCGTGGCGGATTTCCATGTGTCTAATCTTCTCCATAAGGAACATGGTTTCGGGTAACATGTCTGTCTCCTTTGTTGGAGACGAGTTAGGTTGCGCCCTGCAGCAAGCATAGAGGCAGGACTGAAAGACCCGTTTCATATCTGAACGGAGAGGACAGGCCCTGATGCGGCTAAGATGCTGCCATGATGTGGAGAGGATGCCGTGACAGAAGTGGACTGGGACGAGTTGAGGCTTTTCGACATTGTCGCCACAGAGGGCGGCCTCGCCGGCGCGGCGGGTAAAGCCGGGCTCAGTGCGCCGACGATTGGCCGAAAGATGATGCTTCTTGAACGCAAAATGGGGCGAACGCTCTTTATTCGGAGTCAGAACGGATACCGGCTCGCACCGGACGGCCAGGTCCTGTTCGAGAAGGTAAGGTCAATGCGCAACAGCGCGGCGGAAATCACTCAATGGCACAGCGACGCTTTTTCGCTACCGATCGTTTCTCTGTCGAGTGACATCTGGATTGCCGGATTCATAGCCACCAATGCGGCGGCCATTCGCGGCCCGTCGGACGCTTTCCGCCTGTGCTGCAAGCAATGTGAAAATGACGACGAGTTGACCTACAGGCGCGGCATGATCGCGATCAGGCACGTCAGGCCAGCCGCCGGGAATTTCGCCGTCCGGAAATCGGTCGACGTTGCCTATTGCGCCTATCGCGCGCGCGACGGCTCAGGCAAAAATGTTGAGCAATGGATTTCGATCGGCACCGAGGTCGCAAAATCCGACGCCGAAAAATGGGTGTTCCGGCATCGGGAACCGCTGATCCACACCTGGACGAATGCCCCTGCCCTTTTGCCGAGCCTCATCCAGAGCGGGGCCGGAAAAGGTGTCCTGCCCTGTTTTATTGGTGATAACGTCCCCGGCCTCGTCCGCGACGGCGAGATCATCGAGGAACTGTCCCATCCGCTCTGGATCATCGTCAACGACGACGACCGGCACGCCCCGGAAATGCGGCTCGCCATAGATCGCCTCGTCGCTCTCCTGAAGGGCAACGAGGCGTTATTCGATGGCAGCCGCCATTATCAGGCAGAGACGAGCTGGAAGCCGGAGCGGAAGATGAGCTAGACCCGCTCGCCGTTTACGACGCGATAGCTCGGCGAATACATTGTCACCAGTTCCTCTGCCGCCGTTGGGTGAACAGCCATGGTGCGGTCGAAGTCATCCTTCGTGCAGCCGGCTTTCAGCGTGATGCCGAGAAGCTGCGCCATCTCGCCGGCCTCATGGCCGAGGATATGCACGCCGACGACCTTGCGGTCAGCGGCATTGACGATCAGCTTCATGATCGTTTTCTCCTGACGGCCAGATAGCGTCGCCTTCATCGGACGGAACTGGGCGCGATAGACTTCCAGTTCCGGGTATTTCTTGCCGGCTTCCTCTTCCGAAAGGCCGACAGTGCCGATTTCCGGCTGCGAGAATACCGCCGTCGCAATCAGTTCGTGATCCGGCTTGGTCGGGTTGTTCTTGTATTCCGTCTCGATGAAGCACATCGCCTCGTGGATCGCCACCGGCGTCAGTTGTACCCGGTCGGTGACGTCGCCAAGTGCGAAGATGCTCGGCACGTTCGTGCGCGAATAGTCGTCAACGACGATCGCGCCGCGGGCGTCCACCTCCACACCGGCATTCTCGAGACCGAGCCCCTTGGTATTCGGATCGCGGCCAAGCGCCAGCATCACCAGGCCCACATGCAGCGAAGCGCCCTGCTTGGTGCGGGCCACGAAACCGCCGGCGCCGTCCTTGCTGACTTCCTCGATGATGTCTTCCAGAATGATGCGGATGCCCTTGGCCTCCATCGCCTCATGCAGGCCCTTGCGCATATCCTGATCGAAGCGCAACAGGATTTCCTTGCCGCGATAGATCAATGTCGTTTCAACGCCGAGCCCGTGGAAGATATTGGCGAATTCCACCGCGATGTAACCGCCGCCGGCAATCAGGATCGATTTCGGCAGCTCCTCGAGATCGAAAGCCTCGTTGGACGAAATCGTCAACTCGTGGCCGGGCAGCGCCTTGTGTTCGTTCGGCGTGCCGCCGACAGCGATGACGATGCGCTCGGCGGTGAAGGTTTCGCCGGTTTTCGTCAGCTTGACGGTATGGGCATCCACGAGTTCCGCCCGGCTGTCGAAAATATCGGCCTTGGCGTTTTCCAGACCCTTACGGTAGAGCCCTTCGAGACGGGTGATTTCCTTGTCCTTCGCCGCGATCAGCTTTTTCCAGTCGAAGCTGCGCTCGCCGACGCTCCAGCCGAAACCTTCGGAATCCTCGAAATGCTCGGGGAACTGCGAGGCGTAGACGAACAGCTTCTTCGGCACGCAGCCGCGGATGACGCAGGTGCCGCCATAGCGGTATTCCTCGGCGATCGCCACGCGCTTGCCGAGCGAGGCAGCCACACGGCCGCTGCGCACGCCGCCGGAACCGCCACCGATGACGAAGAGATCGTAGTCATAAGCTGTCATAGTCAAAACCCCTGATCAAAACCGCCATCAGCCGCAAACGGGCAGCGGTGCATTCACGCCACATATAGGTGCTGCGGCGCACAAATGAAAAGCCCGGTCTTGCGGCCGGGCTTTGAATATTTCTGAACCTGGAAAAGCGCCTTATGGCTTGGCAGCCGGAGCGCCACCCGTGGCATTGTGATCCGCCGGAAGCGGCTTCAGATCAGCGCCGGCGACCTTCTGCAGTTCGGTCATGCTGGCAGCGTTGAGATCGCGGTTGATACCGGCGGCCCAGATATCGGCAGCCTTCATCAGTTCGCGGGTCGCAATCGGGCCGTCCTTCAACAGCTTCTTGCCAGCTTCGCTGCTGTAGAAGGTGGAGATGGCGTTCAGTTCCTCGACCGAAAAAGCACGTGCATAGGTCAGCGCGGCCTCACGCTCGAGATCGGCGCGGCGCGGTGCAAGCTCAAGCGCCTTGGCGTCAACCGTCGCGGTGATCGCATCCTGAACATTCGGCGAAGCCTGAATAAGTTCGGCCTTCAGACGCTCGGCCAGTCCCGGCAGAATGTCGTCGAAACGGTCGGTAACGCCAAGAGAGGCGATCGCCTGCCGCGCGGCAGCAATATGCGCTTCGGAAATTTCCTGGGCGCGTGCGGCAGTACCGAACACGATGCCGGAAATGAGGATCGAAGCAGCGGCAGCTTTGCCCAGTCCCGCTAGTTTGATCATGAAAATCTCGCTCCTGTTATACTGCCTGCATCACGCGGGCGCCTTCAGGGCCAGCGATAATGGCAAGCGATGCCAAATTTATGAAAAGTCCGTGCTCGACGACACCGGGAATCGTGTTCAGCTCGCGTGCTAGCGCTTCTGCATCAGGAATACGGCCAAAAGATGCGTCGAGAATAAGGTGTCCGCCATCCGTCATGAAGACGCCGTCACCGGAAGAGCGAAGCTTCAACTCACCCGACAGGCCTGACCGCGATGCCAGCTTTTCGATGGCGATGCGGGTCGCAACCTGGCCAAACGGATTGATCTCGATGGGCAGAGGAAAGGCGCCCAGCGTCTCCACAACCTTGCTCTGGTCGGCGATGACGATCACGCGTGCGGATGCCGCCGCGACGATCTTCTCGCGCAGCAGTGCACCGCCGCCGCCCTTGACGAGCCGCAACGCGTGGTCAACCTCATCCGCACCGTCAATGGTCAGATCCAGTTCCGGCAATTCATCGAGAGATTTCAGCGGCACGCCAAGCTCGACGCACAGACGCGCGGTGCGCTCTGATGTCGGCACGCCCTCGACCTTGAGGCCGGCGGCGACCTTCTCGGCCAGAAGCCGGACGAATTCCTCGGCCGTCGAACCCGTGCCGATACCAAGCCGCATCCCATCCTGTACATGGGACAATGCGGCCTCGGCGGCCTTGATCTTCATCTGGCGGGCATCCATGTGCCTGAAACTCCGGTAGCTTTGTCGTCGCCGTGCTGTTTACACGGGTCGAAAGCCAAACGAAAGCCTTTTTCAAGGCAACGAACAGAACGTTGTGATGCGGTTGCAAAGACAGGAGGCTTTGCCTAGGCTTGGCGCGAATGAAAGCATGAATAGCTCAGCCCCGCATTCTACAAGAGGCCGTTTCCGTGACATCCCGCCCGCTCGCCCCGCTCGCCATTTTCGATCTCGACGGTACTCTGGTCGATACCGCCGCTGATCTCGTCTCGAGCCTCAACCATACCATTGCCGCAGCCGGGCTTGCGCCCGTCACCTATGACGACCTGACGCATCTCGTCGGCCAGGGCGCACGGGTCATGATCAAGCGCGCCTTTGCACTGCGCGAAACGGAACTGCCGGAAGCCGAAATCGATCCGCTCTACGAACGCTTCATCACCCATTACCGCGCTGAAATGCCCGGCGAAAGCCGCCCCTACCCCGGCATCGTCAAAACGCTGGATGCGCTTTCGCAATCCGGCATCACGCTTGCCGTCTGCACCAACAAGACCGCAGTCCTCGCTGTACCGCTGCTCGAAAAACTCCGCCTTACGCCGTATTTCGCGGCCATAACCTGTGGCGACACGTTCGAATTCCGCAAGCCTGACGCGCGCCATATCTTGGGGACCATCGAAAGGGCCGGCGGCGATATCAGGCGCACGGTCATGATCGGCGACAGCATCAACGATATCCTCGCCGCGAAAAACGCCAACGTGCCCTCCATCGGCGTCACTTTCGGTTACACGGATGTACCGATGGCCGAGCTGAAGCCGGATGTAGTGATCGATAATTTTGATGCGCTGACACCGACATTGTTCGAGAAGCTGATTGCAAGGGGTGCGGCCGCGGCTTGAGAGACTGAGCGACAAACGCAAGGAAACGGCATTTTCGACATCAATGAGAGCTAAACGACTTCCCTGCCGTCCGTCATGCCGGACTTGATCCGGCATCCAGCCACGGCGTGTCTGCGCCGTGAAAGGAGCCTTTGCAATCAAGGACTTGATCGCGCTGGACCCCGGATCAGGTCCGGGGTGACGGAGTACCCATTTACGCCCAACATCCCTGACAGGGTCTGCAGCCGAACTACTCCAAAACCGATCCATAAAACAAAAAAAGCGCCGTCTCCGGCGCTTTTCTTTTGAATAGACCCCAATCAGATCGAGCTGGCCCTTGCCTTCGTCGTCACCGCAAAGGCCTTCTGCACGTAGCTGTCGCGATCATAGACATCATCGAAGAACTGGACCTTGCCGTCCCTATCCGGCCAGGCGGTGAAATAGGCCACATAAACCGGAATCTTTTCCGGCACCTGCACGGCGCGGTTCTTGCCTGACGCAATCTGCTCGCCAACCTTGTCAACGCTGGTGCCGAGAACGGCAGCCGCCATGCGGCGCGGGTCGACCAGGCGGATACAGCCGTGGCTCAGCGCCCGCATGTCGCGGTTGAAGAAGCTTTTGGCCGGCGTGTCATGCATGTAGATGGCATGTGCGTTGGGGAAGAGGATTTTCAGGTCGCCCAGCGCATTGTCGCTGCTCGGCGGCTGGCGCACGGAAACGGCGTTGGTCGAGCCATACCAGTTGACGCTGGAAGACGATACCGCACGGCCATTCACCTGCACCTCGTAACCCAGGCGATCGAGGTATGATGGGTCACGGCGCAGCTTCGGCAGCATCTCGTTGATGATGATCGACTGCGGTACGCCCCAATAGGGATTGAACTCGACCGTCTGGATTTCATCCTGGAAGAAATAGGTCTGATTGGCCTTGGAGCCGACCACGACCTTCATGCCGAACTGTTCGACGCCTTCATTGTGGTAATAGGCCATGAAAGCGGGCTGGTTGATGAAGACGTAACGCTGGCCGAGATCGGCCGGCAACCAGCGGATCTGCTCCATGGCCACCTGCACCTTGGCGATCTTCGCGTCGTTGCTTTCGCCGACCATGGCGCGCACGGTCGCACGACCGATGACGCCATCCGCCTTCAGGCCATTTTCGCTCTGGAACGCCTTCACCAGCTCGACGAGATCAGGCGTGTAATCCGGCGTCTGCTGGTAAGCGGAGATTGTTGCGGCATGTTCCGCCTTGAAGGCGGGAGAAGCCCGATGTTCGATAGCCTTGACGACACTCGCCATGTCAGCGCTGCTGTTGCCGGGCTTCAGCACCAGATCGGCGGGAACACGAACGACATGGGCGGCATCGCCCTCGCCACGCAGGCGGGCAAGCTCTGCCTTCAGCGCCTGATACTCGGCGCTGGAGGGCTCGCGGCTGCGCAAATAAGCGGCCACATCTGGGCTAAGGCCAGCAAGCTTCAGCACGGGAGCGAGGTTCACCGTCTTGCGCTTGAAATCATGGTAACCGGACAGCCGGTTCGGATCGACGCGGCCACGGGTCGTATCCTGCACATAGGCGAGAACCTTGGCGGACAGCGCCAGCTCGAACTGCATCTGCGCCCGCTGATAGGCATCGGAAACAGGCGCCGAAGCCGTCTCGACCGGTGTGCCGTTCGATGTGGTGCCGGCAACATTGCTGCTGATACTCGCAGTCACATCCTTGGCCGGTGCGGAAATGCTGTAATCGGCGGGATCGAGACCGCTTTCGCCAACCGTCTCCAGGAAAGCGATGGCGGCGTTGGCGCGCTCGGTCAGTTCGCCACCGGATACCCACAACGTCTTTCCGCCAGCGCCATAATAAGCCTCAAGCGCCTTGGCGATCTCGGGCGTTGCGCTGAACTTGAGATTGGCAAGGCCTTCGCCGAAATTCGCGGTGTTCACCGCC
The DNA here is from genome assembly GCF_003938925.1 of Agrobacterium sp. FDAARGOS_525. NCBI lineage: Bacteria > Pseudomonadati > Pseudomonadota > Alphaproteobacteria > Hyphomicrobiales > Rhizobiaceae > Agrobacterium > Agrobacterium sp. FDAARGOS_525. Next base: position 2,671,803 of record NZ_RKIU01000003.1, read on the forward strand.
CGGGCTACATCCGCCTTGTAATCATAATAGCGTGGGCCGGAAACGCGGGGCAAAGGCTCGGGATCGGAAGCATCAGCACTCTGACCGGCGCCCGATCCGGAGCCGGATGGCGAGGTGACGATGCCGGCCGGCGGCAACTCGCCGCGATCCCGCGCGATCTTGCCGGGCCCGCCGCGCAGGAGGTCCATCAGGGTCACCGCACCGGCGGTGCCGGGAAGAGCGGTGGAAACGGAAAGACCGAGAGCCAGCACCAGTGCTGCCGATGATTTTCCAGATGTGACTTGCAATTTGATCCTCGTAGCACCCAGCACCACCGGGAAAACGGCGGGCATTAGTTTCATGCCTGTCTAGCCGATCAACGGCCTGTTGAAAAGAAAACGCCCAAAGCCCAAAATCGTGCCGAAATGAACCTCATAATACAGCCAAAGCCATAAAAACGTAATTTCCAGAATTGGTGAGAATGGTTAAATTTCTATTTATTTCATTTACTTTGCTTTGAGCGCCCGCCCCGGTACAAGCCCGGTTTCCCTGCCTTTTCATGACGTAGTAAAAATGCCACGCGGCCGGGTTTTTCGCCTTGCTGCATTCGCTGCAGGCAAATCGCCGCGGAACGACGGGAAATATCTTCCCGCGCCGCATTGCAGCGGCTTTCTTTGCCGCCGCGATGATTCTATATATCGGCCGCGCAAGGCGGGCGAAGGCGCCGTTTTGGCGGAGGAACACGAGTAAAAAGGCAAGATTGATGACAGCCACACGGACGGAAACCGATACATTTGGCCCTATTGAAGTTCAGGCCGATCGCTACTGGGGCGCGCAGGCGCAGCGCTCGCTCGGCAACTTCAAGATCGGCTGGGAAAAGCAGCCCGCCTCTGTCGTTCGCGCGCTCGGCATCGTCAAGCAGGCCGCTGCCCGTGCCAACATGGCGCTTGCCGGCCTCGACCCGAAGATCGGTGAAGCCATCATCGCCGCCGCACAGGAAGTCATCGACGGCAAGCTGACTGAACATTTCCCGCTCGTCGTCTGGCAGACCGGCTCCGGCACCCAGTCCAACATGAACGCCAATGAGGTGATTTCCAACCGCGCAATCGAGATGCTCGGCGGCGAAATGGGCAGCAAGAAGCCGGTTCATCCCAACGACCACGTCAACATGAGCCAGTCCTCGAACGATACCTATCCGACGGCGATGCACATCGCCTGCGTCGAGCAGATCGTTCACCACCTGCTGCCGAGCCTGAGGCACCTGCACGAAGCGCTGGAAGCCAAGGTCAAGCAGTTCGAAAAGATCATCAAGATCGGCCGCACCCACACGCAGGATGCAACGCCGCTGACGCTCGGCCAGGAATTCTCCGGTTACGCCGCGCAGGTCGCCTCCGCCATAGCCAACATCGAAACCACCCTGCCTGCGCTTTCCAAGCTCGCCCAGGGCGGCACGGCCGTCGGCACGGGCCTCAATGCCCCTGTTGGTTTTGCCGAAAAGGTCGCCGAGGAAATTTCGAAGATCACCGGCCTTTCCTTCGTCACCGCGCCGAACAAGTTCGAAGCGCTTGCCTCGCATGATTCCATGGTCTTCTCGCATGGCGCGATCAACGCGGCAGCAGCGGCACTCTTCAAGATCGCCAACGACATCCGCTTCCTCGGCTCCGGCCCCCGCGCCGGTCTCGGCGAACTCTCGCTGCCGGAAAACGAGCCCGGCTCGTCCATCATGCCGGGCAAGGTCAACCCTACCCAGTCGGAAGCACTGACGCAGGTTTGCGCCCACATCTTCGGCAACAATGCAGCGCTCTCCTTCGCCGGTTCGCAGGGCCACTTCGAGCTCAACGTCTATAACCCGATGATGGCCTATAACTTCCTGCAGTCCGTCCAGCTTCTGGGCGACGCGGCCGTCTCCTTCACCGACAATTGCGTCGTCGGCATCGAGGCCCGCGAAGACAACATCAAGAAGGGCGTCGAAAACTCGCTCATGCTGGTGACGGCACTGAACGGCAAGCTCGGCTACGACATCTGCGCCAAGATCGCCAAGACCGCCCACAAGAACGGCACGACCCTGCGCGAAGAAGCCGTTGGTGGCGGATACCTCACCAACGAAGAATTCGACCAGTATGTGCGCCCCGAGAACATGATCGGGCCGAAGTAAGCCGGTCGGGATTTGTCACTGGAGTTAAAACGGGCCTTCGGGCCCGTTTTTGTTTGCTTGATTGACACGCCGCAGAGAGACAGCGACATCGCTGACCCGAACCGGAATATCTTGTTGCAACCATATTGTCCTGTTGGTTTTTATATAGGCCTCATAAACTGCTCTACCGGGAGAATACCGGATCCAAGTGCCTGATGGAGGAAGACATTATGATCTGCCGCCGCAGCCTTCTTTTTGCCGGGGCATTCCTCGCCACATCAGTGAAAATCCCAAATCTGCTTGCTAAAGACAATCCGCGCCGTCTTGCCCTTTGGGCCGGCAGCCCGCCCGGTGGTGGCGGTCCAAACGGCCCTACGGATATCAGCAAAAAAGGCGCCGTCACCAACATCGCCATACCAGGCCTTGAGATATTTGCCCCTGACAGGCCCAATGGGTCCGCAATGATCATAGCCGGTGGTGGTGGATATAAACGCATCGAGGAGGGCAAGGAATCCTATCCCGCCGCCCGCTGGCTCGCGGCCAGAGGCATTCATACCTTTGTCCTCAGCTACCGCCTGCCGATTGAAGGTTGGGCTGCCGGGCCGCTCGCACCGCTTCAGGATGTGCAACGCGCGTTTCGTCTGGTGCGTGCACACGCCTCGGACTGGCAGATCGATCCGCACAGGGTCGGCGCGCTCGGTTTTTCAGCGGGCGGCCACCTCATGGGGCTTGCCGCCGCCCGCTCGGCTTTTACGTCTTATGATCGTATCGACGACATTGACGGGCAATCAGCCCGTCCGGATATCGCAGCGCTGATCTACCAAGTCATCACGCTTGCCGCTCCCTATGACGATACCTCGACCCGCAGATCGCTTGTCGGCAGACACCCGACAGATAAGGCCACACGCGAATGGTCGGTGGAAAGCCATGTGCGCAAGGATTGCCCGCCAATTTTCCTGGCACAGGCGGATGACGACCGGATCTCCAATCTAGCCAACAGCCGGCTCATGCGAGACGCCTGTGAAAGGGCTGGCGTGGATGTCGAATTTCATCCGATCGCGTCGGGCGGTCACGGCTTTGGCATGGGCAAGGCCGGCACCCCATCGGAAGAGTGGCCAAACTGGTACGAAGTGTGGTTGCGGAAGCATAATTTTCTCGCGTGAGGCCGTTGGCGAACGATAGCAACGTGCATCTTCGGACGGTCGCCCTTCTTCCGTCATCCGCGGGCTTGACCCGAGGGTCCGTAACCGCCGAACGATGGATCCTCGGGAGTCAAGCCCGAGGATGACAGAGCAATACGCATCGACGAATGCTCAGCCGAAAGTGCGCATACCGCAAACAAAAAAGGGCCGCTTTCGCGACCCTCTTCACAATCCTTCAAACCGTCAAACCAGCCGGCTCTGCTCCACCGCCGCTTCGATGAAGCTGGCGAAAAGCGGATGCGGGTCGAGCGGGCGGCTCTTCAATTCCGGATGGTACTGAACGCCGATGAACCAGGGATGGTCAGGATATTCCACCGTTTCCGGCAGCACACCGTCCGGAGACATGCCGGAGAAGACGAGGCCGCATTCTTCCAGCCGGTCCTTGTAGTCCACATTCACCTCGTAGCGGTGACGGTGGCGCTCGGAAATATCCGTGGAGCCATAAATCTCGGCGATCTTGGTATCCTTCTTCAGCGCCGCCTTATAGGCGCCGAGGCGCATCGTGCCGCCGAGATCGCCCTTGGAGGAGCGCTTCTCCAGCTCGTTGCCCTTCACCCATTCGGTCATGAGGCCGACAACCGGCTCGGACGTCGGACCGAATTCGGTCGAAGAGGCATTTTCGATGCCGGCCAGATGACGGGCCGCTTCCACGACCGCCATCTGCATGCCGAAGCAGATGCCGAAATAGGGCACGTTGCGCTCACGCGCAAACTGCGCCGCCATGATCTTGCCTTCCGAACCGCGCTCGCCAAAGCCGCCCGGCACCAGAATGCCGTTGACCTTTTCAAGGTATGGCGTCGGATCTTCCTTTTCGAAGACTTCCGACTCGATCCACTCGAGCTTGACCTTGACGCGGTTGGCGAAGCCGCCGTGATGCAGCGCCTCGATCAGCGACTTATACGCGTCCTTGAGGCCGGTATATTTGCCGACGATCGCAATCGTCACTTCGCCTTCCGGCGTACGGATACGGTTGCAGACCTCTTCCCACTGCTCCAGACGCGGCTTAGGCGCCGGCTCTATGCCGAAAGCGGCCAGCACTTCCGAATCGAGGCCTTCCTTGTGGTAGGCGATCGGAACGTCGTAGATATTCGCCACATCCAGCGCCTGGATGACGGCGGAGGGACGCACGTTGCAGAACAGCGAAAGCTTGCGGCGTTCCGCTTCCGGGATTTCCCGGTCGGCACGCACCAAAAGGATGTCGGGGTGAATGCCGAGAGCCTGCAGTTCCTTGACGGAGTGCTGGGTCGGCTTGGTCTTCAATTCGCCCGCTGCCGGAATATAGGGCATCAGCGTCAGGTGAAGATAGATCGCCGTGCCGCGCGGCAGGTCGTTACCGAGCTGACGGATCGCTTCCATGAACGGCATCGCCTCGATGTCACCCACCGTGCCGCCGATCTCGCAGATGACGAAGTCGTAATCGTCATTGCCTTCGATCACGAAATCCTTGATCTCGTTGGTGACATGCGGAATGACCTGAACCGTTGCGCCGAGATAATCGCCGCGCCGTTCCTTGTCGATGATGTTCTTGTAAATGCGACCGGTGGTTATGTTGTCGGTCTTGGTGGCCGAACGCCCGGTAAAGCGCTCATAGTGGCCAAGGTCGAGGTCCGTCTCGGCACCGTCGTCAGTCACGAACACTTCGCCGTGCTGTGTCGGGCTCATGGTGCCGGGATCGACGTTCAGATAGGGGTCGAGTTTGCGAAGCCGCACCCGATAACCACGGGATTGCAGCAAAGCTCCGAGTGCAGCAGCTGCGATGCCCTTACCGAGAGAGGAGACCACGCCGCCTGTGATGAATACATATCGCGCCATGGGATTCACCGGATACCTTTTTACCTCTGATTCCGCCAGCCCAAATTTCATGCTGTTGCAAATTCGCTGTTGACGAATTCACAATTCAACTGGCCGGAATGCGAACAAAAGAAAACCGGCAGGCTTTTGGCCTGCCGGAGCGTTAAATCAGAACCGGGCTTATTGACCGGTCGGAACTGCGTTCGGATCGGCGGGCTGCGCCGGGGCCGGAGCGGCCGTGCCGGAAGCGGCCGGAGCCGGTGTGGTCTGTGCGGGAGCAGCAGCGCCGTTATTGGTCGGAACACCATTTTCAGCCGGAGCCGGCGTCGAAGGCGTCGTCGACGGGCCGAGCGTGTCGAGAATGCCGTTACCCTGGCCCTGCGTGGCCGGAATACGGTTCAGGATATCGGTCGGACGCGATTCGTAACGGGTCAGAAGACCAAGGCCGAGCGACGTTGCGAAGAACAGCGCCGCAAGGATCGCGGTGGTGCGCGTCAGGGCATTGGCCGTTCCGCGCGCGGACATGAAGCCCGAACCGCCGCCGATACCGAGGCCGCCGCCTTCGGAACGCTGGATCAGGACCACGCCGACAAGCGCCAGCACGATCATGAGGTGAATAACAATCAAAACGGTCTGCATGACAATCCATTCCATGCCCCGCGCGGAGCACCATAAAGAAGGTTTTGCGGCTCTTTACATGAGGCGAAGGCTTATTCCAAGCCCCTTTCCCGATACTCTTTCAGGAAAGCCTCATTCAGGCCGTCAGTCGCTCATATGCCGCATAGATGGACAGGAAGTCCGACGCTTTCAAGCTCGCGCCACCAATCAGCGCGCCATCGACGTTTTCAACGCCCATCAACTCCAGCGCATTGGCCGGCTTTACTGATCCGCCATAAAGGATGCGCATGGTCTTTCCGGCATCGCCGAAGCGCTTGACGAGCTCGTCGCGCATGAAGGCATGAGCCTCGCGCACATCGTCCACCGTCGGCGTAAGGCCGGTGCCGATCGCCCAGACGGGTTCATAAGCGATAACGGTGTTTTCCGCGGTCGCCTCATCCGGCAGTGAGCCGGCAAGCTGGCGCTTCAAAATATCGAGCGTCTGGCCCGCCTTGCGCTCATCGGCCGTTTCGCCAATGCAGACGATGGCGATGAGATCGGCCGCATGGGCGGCAGATGCCTTGGCGCGAACCAGATGGTCAGTCTCGGCATGGTCGGTGCGGCGCTCGGAGTGGCCAACGATGACGTGGGTGCCGAAGCAGTCGGCAATCATCTCGGCGGAAATATCGCCAGTATGGGCACCGGAGGCGTTCTGGTGGCAATCCTGCGCGCCGATCATCAGCGGGCTGTCATCGCAGAGCGCGGTCGCGACATAAAGCAGCGTTGAAGGCGGGCAGATCAGCGCATCCACCTTCTCGGACAGCGCGCCCTTGACACCCTCTGCCATGGCCTTGATCTGGTCGAGCGAGGCACGCGTGCCGTTCATCTTCCAGTTTCCGGCAACAAGCGGTCGAACATTCGGCGTCATGCGTATCCCATTCCCTTTGTCTCGGGGCGCAGCCCTGGCGGCGCCCCATCCCTCAGCCGCTGACGGCCCTTGATCACGACAGAAGCTCTGCCGCAATTTCCCGGATATTCCTTTAACCGCAGCGGGCAGCAATTGGTACAAAAAAGCGGCCCAAGGGTTAAAACCAGCGGCAAATCTGGCAAAATTTGTCGTGACCGAGCCCGCCGCGATCCCTTATCGGCTCAAAATCCAGTTCAGAACTGCCCGCCAGTCGGTCATTCGCACCGGCGTGCCGTGGCTGCCAGTCTCATAGCGCGTGAACCGCGCGGGCTCCCCAGCCTTCAACAGCGTGCGGAAGATCGTCGCCTGCTGATCGGCCGAATAAACCTTGTCGGCGCTGCCATGGGTAAACCAGACCGGCTTCTTCGCCTTCGCGAAAGCGCTTTTCGGAAAATCGGGATCGACCGCGCCCCCCAGGATCGCCATTCCCTTGAGATTGGCAACGGCTGCCTTGTCGCGGCTAATGCCATAGCAGATGAAACTGCCCATTGAGGCGCAGGTCAATATGACAGGCTTGCCGCCGGATTTTTTGGCCACATCCGCAATAAGCGCCGCAATGTCGGCAACGCCGTTCTCATCGAAAGAACGAACACTCGGCACGTAATAGGTGCCGCCATTGGTCACGGCCAGATTTTTCAGCCGGTTGAAATTACCGCCGAACGTATAGTCGTTCATGCCAAGCCGCCGGTCACCGCCGCGCCCATGGATGAAGATGATGGTGAACGCCTGCCCGCTGGCCGGGCCGACGCGGCCGACCTCAAGCGCCCTGCCCTCAGCGGGCACGGTTTCCAGCGCCTGCACCTTCTTCGGCGCCATATCCACATATTGCCGCTTCACCCGCCGCTCCGGCACCTCGTCGCGGCCGTTGATGTCGCGCATCTCCTTGTAATCGATGACTTCGGATGCGCCGCCATCGCCCGTGGAAAGCACCGTCTGCGCGGAAAACAACTCGTCCTTGAAAGGCCGCAGCGGCCCGTCAGACGCAAAGGCCGTAACCGGCATTGCCGCCACAGTGAGGCTGAAAAGAGTACAAAACGTGAAATGAGCTGTGGACATGCCTTGGCTAACCGTTCATTCGTGGCTGCGAGACTTGCCATCGCAAGGCCGGCAGCGCAATCCTCCTGTTGCGAAACCCTGACACAATCGTGACATAGGATGCGCCGCGCTTGCCCAGGCGGACCCCGGTTCAATCGGACGGGAACCACGTTTGGCGGTATATTGACGCTGATGGCAAAATGATTCGCATGGCGAAATTCTGACACACGCTTTTGAACTTTGGACATGATGGACGACAGCAACGATCTCTTCTCCGGTCTTCCGGCGGCACGAAACAGCGACACGGACACGAACGAGGACGCGGCGAAGCCCGTGAAGGCCCCGGCGACCGCTGCTGCCAATGTGAACGTGCAGCAGAAACCCGCAGCCGCTGCCCCCGTCGCGTCGTCTGCCCCTCCGCCGCCCGCGTCTCCTACAGGTGACGACTACGGCGCATCATCGATCCGCGTGCTTGAGGGCCTCGAGCCGGTGCGCATGCGCCCGGGCATGTATATTGGCGGCACGGACGAGAAGGCGCTGCACCACCTCTTCGCCGAAGTCATCGACAACTCCATGGACGAGGCCGTCGCCGGTCACGCCAATTTCATCGAGGTTCATCTCGATGCCGAAGGCTTCCTGACGGTCACCGATAACGGCCGAGGCATTCCCGTGGAGAACCACCCGCAGGTTCCGGGCAAATCGACGCTCGAAGTCATCATGACCAAGCTGCATGCCGGCGGCAAGTTCGACGGCAAGGCCTACGAGACCTCTGGCGGCCTGCACGGCGTCGGCGTCTCCGTGGTGAATGCGCTCTCCGATCTTCTCGAAGTGGAAGTGGCGCGAAACCGCAAGCTTTACCGCCAGCGTTTTTCGCGTGGCCTGCCGATCGGTCCGCTGGAAGAGCTTGGCGACGTGCATAATCGCCGCGGCACCCGCGTGCGTTTCCATCCCGATCCGCAAATCTTCGGCGATCACGCGAAATTCGAACCGGCCCGCATCTTCCGCATGGCCCGCTCCAAGGCTTACCTCTTCGGCGGCGTCGAAATCCGCTGGAGCTGCGATCCCGGCATGGTGCCGGCCGATGGAGAAATCCCCGAAAAGGCGGTGTTCCATTTCCCGGGCGGCCTGAAGGATTATCTGGCCGCCACGCTCGGCAAGGAATTCACCGTCACGCGCGAGATTTTTTCTGGCCGCACCGAAAAGACCGGCGGCCACGGCGCGCTGGAATGGGCAGTCACCTGGTATGGCGGCGACACGCAGATACATTCCTATTGCAACACCATCCCAACCCCCGAAGGCGGCACGCACGAAGCGGGCCTGCGCATCGCGCTCACCAAGGGTCTGAAGAACTATGCCGACCTGACGCAGAACAAGCGCGCCAAGGACATCACCACCGATGACGTGATGATTTCGGCTGCCGGCATGCTCTCCGTCTTCATCCGCGAGCCGGAATTCGTCGGCCAGACCAAGGACAAGCTCGCCACCGTCGAAGCCCAGCGCATCGTCGAAAACGCGCTGCGCGACCCATTTGACCATTACCTGACCGGCAACCCGGCCGAGGCGGCAAAGCTGCTCGACTGGGTCATCGAGCGCTCGGAAGAGCGTATGCGCCGCCGCAAGGAAAAGGAAGTCAACCGCAAGACCGCCGTGCGCAAGCTGCGCCTGCCCGGCAAACTGGCGGATTGCTCCCAGAACACGGCCGAAGGCGCCGAACTTTTCATTGTCGAGGGTGACTCGGCTGGCGGCTCGGCCAAACAGGCGCGCAACCGCGCCAATCAGGCCATTCTGCCGCTGCGTGGTAAAATCCTCAACGTCGGCAGTGCCAGCCGCGAAAAGCTTTCCGCCAACCAGCAGATCGCCGATCTCATCCAGGCGCTCGGCTGTGGCACCCGCACCAAGTACCGCGAAGAAGACCTGCGTTATGAGCGCATCATCATCATGACCGATGCCGACGTCGACGGCGCCCATATCGCCTCGTTGCTCATCACCTTCTTCTATCAGGAAATGCCGGAACTCATTCGCGGCAACCACCTCTATCTGGCAGTGCCGCCGCTCTACGTCATCCGTCAGGGCGCGAAATCCGCCTATGCCCGCGACGACGCCCACCGCGCCGAGCTGATGGAAACCGTCTTCAAGGGCAAAAAGGTCGAAGTGGGCCGCTTTAAAGGCCTCGGCGAAATGATGGCCGCCCAGCTCAAGGAAACCACCATGGACCCCGAAAAGCGCACCCTGCTGCGCGTCGAGATCGATGACGTGGACTTCGAGGGCACGCGCGAGGCTGTCGACAATCTGATGGGCACCAAGGCCGATGCCCGTTTCCGCTTCATTCAGGAGCGGGCGGCTTTTGCAGATAATCTGGATATCTGATCATCCGGATAGACCTTTGAAAGGCAGCGCATTGGCGCTGCCTTTTGTGTTGATATGGAAACAACATCTTGCGGATAGTAGCCGGCACTACGCCGCGATATCCGCACGAACGCCCAGAACGCGGTCGATCAGACCCCATTCCAACGCTTGCTCCGCCGTCATGAAAAAATCCCTATCCATGGCCGCTTCGAATTTCTCATAACTCTGTTTGCAATGTTCGGCGTAAAGCCGCGTCATGCGGTGCTTGGTCTGCTGCATCTCCTCGGCGTGGATCAGCATGTCCGATGCCTGTCCCTGGAAACCGCCCAGCGGTTGATGAATGTGGATGCTGGCATTGGGAAGTGCTGTGCGCTCGCCCGGTTCGCCCGCCATTAGCAGGAACGATCCCATGGAACGGGCCGTGCCCATACAGAGTGTGTGAACCGGGGCGCGGATGTAATGCATCGTATCATACATCGCCAGACCGCTCGTCACGACGCCACCCGGAGAATTGATATAAAGATAGATCGGCTTCTTCGGGTTTTCCGCTTCGAGAAACAGCAATTGCGCGCAGACGAGCGCTGAAACTGCATCGTTGACCTCGCCATTGAGAAAGATGATCCTTTCCCGCAGCAGGCGCGAATAAATGTCGAAAGATCTTTCTCCCCTTGATGATTGTTCGACGACCATAGGGACGTGTTGCATCACTTCGCGCATCGGCGAACTCCTGTGTTTGAAAATGTCGGGAAACGAGTGGGATCAGGCGGCGAGCTTGATCGGCGGGCCGTTGTGGTTTGCGGCGGCCTTCATCGTCCGGCCGGTATTTGTGGGCAGTTCATGAATGATGCGAAGGCTCGTGCCGCCCTCGGCATTGGCCGCGATCCTGAAGGTTACGGTGCTTTCCAGAAATGGTGGAATGTCTTCACGCAGCCGGTAGCGCACTTCCTCGCCGGGTTTGATGTCGATCGCGTCAGGTTCCGCCAGAGCCTCGTTCGGCAGCCAGTTTTCACGGAACGCTGCAATGCTGATGGCGCGCCAGACCTTTTGCGGCGGCTCGTCCAGATCATATTCAAGTTCAATGCCGTTTTTCGGCGCTTCCGCTGCATCCCTGTTCATTGGTCCATATCCTTCAGCAGGAGTTTGAGAGCCTCAATGCGCTGTGGCCAGTAGGCGCGATATTTGCCGAGCCACGCAGCAATGCGTGTCAGCCCCTCCGGATCGACCTCGTAATTGACGAAACGGCCCTGCCGTCTTTCAACCACTAGCCCGGCGCCGCGAAGAACCGAAAGATGCTGCGACATGGCCGGCTGACTGATCTCGATCCCTTCGCGCAGGCCAGAGGCATTCATGGCACCATCCGCCAGCTTTTCGAAAATGGCACGGCGCGTGGGATCGGCCAGTGCCCGGAATATATCGTTCTCTGCCATAAAAACACATAAGCACGCACTTATGTGTTTGGCAAGCCCGTTGTCGCGCCTGTACCGGTTTTTCGTACTGCCGCCGAACCGAAATGAACGCTTTATTCCCTCGCGCGTTTCCATCCCGCCTGATACTCTCCAGGCCGGGAGCGATCAAAACAAGTGACTGCATTTACGGTCTTCATCATCATTCTTCTGCTGCTCGTCGGGCCGAGCCTGTTTGTCGTCATCGGTAAACAGCGGGAAAAATCCATTCCCAAACGCCCCTCCGCCGCCCTGCCCGTCACTGAGGACGAAACCGTGCTGGATCGGCACTGGCAGACCATAAAAAATGGCTGGAGCGAAAAGAATGCGCTGTGCCTGCTACATTCCAATCTCGATGCATTTGCGGTGCGCGTCGCGGCGGCGCGCGCGGCCGGGCGTAGCCTCGATCTCATGTATTACATGTGGAATGCGGACCTGACGGGACGGCTGATGATGCGCGAGGTCATCGCGGCGGCCGATCGCGGCGTGCGGGTACGGCTGCTGCTCGATGATCTCGGCGTCTCCATGTCAGACCGAATTTTCCACGCCATCGACAGCCATCCCAATATCGAACTTCGCCTGTTCAACCCCACCCGGGCGCGGGAGAACATGCTCCATCGCGGCATGGAACTTTTGCTGCGCTTTCGCAGTGTCAATCGCCGCATGCATAACAAGGCCTGGATTGCCGATGGCCGCGCGGTGATCGTTGGCGGTCGAAATATGGGCGACGCCTATTTCGATGCGGCCGAACGGGCGAATTTCCACGATTTCGATATTCTCGGCTTCGGTGACGTCGTGGCCGACGCAACGGAAATATTCGATGATTACTGGAACAGCGCCGTTTCCGTCCCCGTTCGCTCGCTTCTGGCGCGCAGGCCGAGCAAACTCGCAAGATTACGGCGCGAGCTGGACGCACTGCCAAAAAGCGAAGCCGCAAAACCTTATCTGGAGCGCGTTGAAAGCCAGTATGACCGAGATCATTTCCTGATGTCGGACCGCATGCACTGGGTGGATTCCGTGGATGTGCTTGCCGATCCTCCGGAAAAAGCGGCAGGCAAGCGGCGGAAGGGCCACAACTTCCTGATGGAAAGCCTGCTGCCCCTGCTGCAGGCGGCAAGCGACAGCCTGCACGTCACATCCCCTTACTTCATTCCCGGCAAACAGGGCGTTGAGATTTTCCTTGATATTGCCGAACGGGGCGTATCGCTGGCCATCCTCACCAATTCGCTGGCGGCAACGGATGTGGCCGCCGTTCACGCCGGATATGCCCGCTATCGCAAGCCGCTTCTCTCGGGCGGCGTACGCCTGCACGAGCTGCGTTCGCAGGTGGACCAGCCGAACTTCACCCTGCGCGGTTCCGGACAGGCGAGCCTGCACACCAAGGCATTCACGCGTGACGGCATGACAGGTTATATCGGCTCGCTGAATTTCGATCCGCGCTCGGCCTCCCTCAATACGGAGATGGGCGTGGTCTTCACATCGCCGCCGCTGGTCGCTTGCATGGACGAAATATTCGCCGAGGAAATCCGCCGCACGATGAGCTTTGAACTGGAGATCGACAGCAGCAACCGCATCGTCTGGACGACGGAGGAACAGGGCCGTACCAAGACCTACCGGCGCGAGCCAGACGCCGCTATCGGCCGCCGCCTCATCGCCGGCATCATGCGTTTCCTGCCGCTTGAATCTCAGCTTTGAAGACGAGCGTCCGGCTCACGCAGCCGGCCGCACCCCGGACTTCGCCAGCTGTATCTGCACCAGCGTATCGAGGTTCTGGTTGACGCGGCAATAGAACTCTTCATCAATGAAGGGCCGCAGCATGAAATCATTGCCGCCAGCCTTCAGGAAACGCGCCGACAGCAGACGGTTGGTGGAGGAGGAAACACCGATAATGCGCAGTTCATGGGAGCCGCGCACGGTGCGGATGCGCCGCGTCAGCTCGAAACCGTCAATATCGGGCATGTTATAGTCGGTGACGACGAGGCCGATATCGGGATTGGCCCTTAGAATATCGAGCGCCTTCGCACCGCTGTCTGCCAGGCTGACGCGGAAATTATAACGCTTGAGACGGCTCGAAAGCAGCGCCCGCGCCGTCGGGCTGTCGTCAACGATCAGCACATGATGGCGGTGGTTGGTGAGGAAGCGGCAGACGGATTCCGTCAGCATATCCACGGCGAAGATATTGTCTTTCAGAATATAATCCACCACGTCCTTGGCGATCAGCGTTTCACGCGTCGCCTCGTGGAAGGTGCTGGTGAAAACGATGGTCGGGATCGATAGATCGATCAGATATTCCAGCGCTTCGCCCTTTTCCGCGCCCGGTAGGTTGATGTTGGAAATGGCGAGCGTCACCGGCTCGGAAGAATGTTCGTAGCAGGCCTGCAATTCCTCGAAGGAGCGGCATACTTCCACGGTAACGCCCAGCATCTCGTTGAGCCGCCTGCTCACCATCTGGGTAAACACGTTGCTGTCTTCCGCCAGTAAAATGCGGTTATTGGTAAAAGGCACGCCCGAATATTGCATGCCCGTGATGCCCAGGAAATTCATTCTGTCCCGACCCCCATCGAATGTCAGCGGAAGATAACAGGCTCATTTTGCGGAATGATTAATAGCATTTTTCCTGAAGCGTCAGTTCAGCATATGCTTACCTAAACGGAAATACGGCCCGCGAGGGGCCGTATTCCGACTTTGGGAGGGGATTTTGGTCTTATGCGCGCAGAAGCGCGTTGTCGGTATCGAAGGGGCTTTCTTCCACCACCTCGGCGTCATAGGAGGTGCCGAGAATACGGATCTTCAGCTTGGTGCCGACTGCGGCATATTCCGGCTTGAGCATGGCGAGCGCGATCGACTTGCCGAGACGCCAGCCGAAACCGCCGCTCGTCGCGCGCCCTGCAAGTGCGCCGTTTTCATCGAAGATCGCTTCCGAACCGCGCGCATCGACATCCGTATTGCCCGACACGGTGAGCGTCGAGAAGACCGACTTCAGGCCCGCCTCCTTGTAGGCCACCAGTGCGTCGCGGCCGATGAAGCTCTTCTCCGGGCGCAGGAAACGGTCGAGACCCGATTCATAGGCATTGTATTCCACCGAAAGCTCGCGGCCCATATTGCGATAGGACTTTTCGAGCGACATGGAAACCATGGCGCGGATACCGAAAGGCTTGATGCCGAATTCGGCACCGGCTTCCATCAGCCGGTCGAAGATGTAGTTCTGCATCTCGATCGGGTGATGCAACTCCCAGCCAAGTTCACCCACGAAGTTGACGCGCAGCGCATGCGCCGTCGCAACGCCGACGGAAATCTGCTTGCCGGTGAGCCAGGGGAAGTCCTTGTTCTCAAGGCTGGTGCGGGTCAGCTTCTTCAGGAGATCACGCGATTTCGGACCGGCCAGAACCAGCACGCCGTATTTCTGGGTGATCGGCTGCAGCACGACCGAGCCATCGGTCGGCGCCAGGCGGAACAGCACGTCATGGTCATGCGCTTCGAGACCACCGGCCGAAACCATGTAGAAGCGGCCCGGCGCCCATTCATAGACCGTGAACTCCGCCTTCACGCCGCCATTCGGCGTCATAAGATGGGTGAGCGCGATGCGGCCTCGCTTCTTCGGCACCGCGTTGGCGAGAATGCTGTCGAGCCAGGCACGCGCGCCGGGGCCGGAAACCTCCATCTTCGCGAAGGCCGACATATCGAGCACGCCGACATTCTGATGCACGTTCTTCACTTCGTTGCCGACATGCTCGAAGTAGTTCGAGCGGCGGAACGACCACTTCTCAACGATACGGCCATCATCCAGAGCCGGTGCATGGTTATGACTGGTGATGACATCGGCGCCAACGCCGAGGTCTTCCTCACGCAGCGCGTAACCTTCGGGCGCATACCAGTTGGCGCGCTCCCAGCCATAGACGGAGCCGAACACGCCGCCGAGCTTCTTCAGACGGTCGTAAACCGGCGTCGTCTTCAGCGGGCGGGCGGCAGAGCGCTCTTCATCCGGGTAATGCATGGTGAAGACGTTGGCATAGGCTTCCTCGTTCTTGGCGATGAGGTAACCTTCCGTTGCGTAAGGGCCGAAGCGGCGCGGATCGACACCCATCAGGTCGAGCGTCGGCTCGCCATCGACGATCCATTCGGCTAGCTGCCAGCCTGCACCACCAGCGGCGGTGATGCCGAAGGAGTGGCCTTCGTTCAGCCAGAAATTCTTCAGGCCCGGCGCAGGACCGACAATCGGATTGCCATCAGGCGTATAGGCGATCGCGCCGTTATAGACCTTCTTGATGCCCACTTCGCCGAAGGCCGGAACGCGCACCATGGCTGTTTCGATATGCGGCATCAGTCGATCGAGTTCTTCCTGGAACAGCTCATATTCGCTGTCATCGGATGGACCGTCGACATAACAGACCGGCGCGCCAACTTCATAAGGACCGAGGATCAGCCCGCCCGCCTCTTCACGCATGTACCAGGCCGAGTCGGATTCGCGCAGCACGCCCATTTCCGGCAGGCCCTGGCGGCGGCGTTCCTGAATGGCCGGATGCGGCTCGGTGACGATATACTGATGCTCGACCGGAATGACCGGAATGTTGATGCCGACCATCTCGCCGGTCTTGCGGGCAAAGGAGCCCGTGCAGGAGATGATGTGTTCGGCGATGATCTCGCCCTTGTCTGTCGTCACCTTCCAGTGACCGTCTTCAAGCTGCTCGATGGCGGTGACGGTCGTGTTGCGATAGATGGTCGCGCCGCGGTCACGCGCGCCCTTGGCCAGCGCCTGCGTCAGATCGGCGGGCTGAATATAACCGTCATCAGGATGCTGGATGGCGCCGAGCAGGCCGTCCGTCTCGCAGAGGGGCCAGATCTCCTTCACCTGCTCCGGCGTCAGCATGTTGACGCGCACGCCGATGGTCTCGGCAATGCCGGCATAATACATATATTCGTCCCAGCGATCCTTGGTGCGGGCGAGACGGATGTTGGAGACCTTGGAGAAACCGACATTCATGCCGGTCTCTTCCTGCAGTTCCTCGTAGAACTTCACGGAATATTTGTGGATCTGGCCAACCGAGTAGCTCATGTTGAACAGCGGCAGAAGCCCGGCCGCGTGCCAGGTGGAACCGGAGGTCAGCTCCTTGCGCTCGATGAGCACGCTGTCGCTCCAGCCCTTCTTGGCCAGATGATAAAGCGTCGAGACGCCGACGACGCCGCCACCGATCACCACCGCCCGTGCATGTGTCTTCATTTACAGAACCCCTGAAAAGCGCCGGCCTTGCCTTATTCCGCCAGCTTTGGATGGGAGGAATATGAAGCGCTTGCGGGTTGTTCAGCCGCCTGATTGCGACATGGCCATAGGGTGCTGC
This sequence comes from Agrobacterium sp. FDAARGOS_525, assembly GCF_003938925.1. Classification (NCBI taxonomy): domain Bacteria; kingdom Pseudomonadati; phylum Pseudomonadota; class Alphaproteobacteria; order Hyphomicrobiales; family Rhizobiaceae; genus Agrobacterium; species Agrobacterium sp. FDAARGOS_525. Next base: position 2,688,632 of record NZ_RKIU01000003.1, read on the forward strand.
GACAGGGAAGAAATTGCGGAGCGTGCCGGACGAACGTTGCACAGCTTTGCCGCTCTTTTCTTCTCCCGCCGGAGAGAAGCTGGCGCGAAGGATCGGATGAGGGGCAACGTTGCCGGACTCCGCAGAGCGCGCCCCCTCAACCCGCTGCCGCGACCTTTCTCGCTGGCGAGGAGAAGGGGAAAAGCGGCGAGCACCCTTGGCCGGAACTCAATGTCCGCGATCAACAGCGATCTACGCTTTCGTGCCGGGTTTCTCCTTCGGCTCTGTCGCCTTGTCGTTTTTCGGTGCCTCTTTCTCTGGCGATGCGGCGCCCGTATGGGCCACCACCGCCTTGTCGCCCTCCTCCGAAAGCAGGGCTGCCAGCATCTGCGGATTGGCGTCGCCTTCCACGTGGATGTTGAGGTTGCGCTGCGGGAACGGGATGGCGATGCCCTCCTCGCGGAAGCGCTGGAGAATGGCGATCCTCAGGGAGTTCTTCACGGCAAGCCCATTCGAGAGGTCTGCGAGATGGAAGCGCAGTTCGAAATCCAGCGAAAAGTCGCCGAAACGGAGGAATTCCACATGCGGCTCGGGATTGCGCAATACCGGCGGCTGGGCGCGCACCAGCTCAAGCAGAATGTCCATGACCCTCTGCGGATCGGAATCATAGGCAACAGAGACCGGGATTTCAGCGCGCATGATGCGGTTGCGGTGCGTCCAGTTACCGACGGAGGAATTGATGAATTCGGAATTAGGCACGATGATCGATTGGCCGCGGAAGGTCTCGATTTCCGTGGCGCGCACCGAAAGCCGCTTGACCGTGCCTTCGGTCGTTCCCGTTACCACCCAGTCGCCCACCTTGAAGGGGCGCTCCACCAGCAGGATGAGGCCGGAGACGAAGTTCGACACGATATTCTGCAAGCCGAAACCGATACCGACCGAAAGGGCGGAAGCGACCAGCGCCAGACTGGAGAGGTTGAGGCCGGCGGAAGACACGCCGAAAATGGCCGCAACCGCAATGCCGAGATATCCGATGCCTGTTTTGACGGAGTTGCGTACGCCGGCATCCACCTGGCCGCGCGCCATGACGTTGCTGTCCAGCCACTTCTGGAACCAGCGGGTGATGATGTAACCGATGGCGAAGACGAGAATGCCGCCGAAAATGCCGATCAGCGAGATCGAGGCATTGCCGACGGTGATACCCGTCAGCAGGCGATAGGCCCAGCTTTCTATATCGCCGGGCTGGAAGCCCCAGGAAAACAGGATAAGCGGCACACCGAAGGTCAAGGCCACGGCATAGATGCCAAGCCCCGCCACAAGCCCGGCCTGATCAAGCGGCACGGGTCCAAGGCCATAACGGCGGGCAAGGTAACGGCCGACGAGCGATTCGGCGAAGGCGCCCTGCCGGGAAATGGCCTTGCCTGAGAGAATGCCGATATACATGGTGGCCAGCACCGCGCCTGTCGCAACGATCTGCGTGGCGAGGAAGCGCGCAAGACCGACATAACCCGTCAGGCACGCGCCGATGAGAACGAGGCCGCCGATGCGCAGCAGAATGACGAGCCAGCGCGGCAGGCGCTGGTTGCCGGTCTCGTAATCCTGCCCCTCGCCGATCACCGGCCTCAGGAACGATACGGCGAGCAGAATGAGACCGATGATGATCGAGGCGACGAAACTCTTGGCAACGGTGACGATAAGCGGCGAATAAAGCGTCTCGCTGATGGTGCCGAACAGATAATCGAGACCATTCACCAGCGCCATCAAAAGCACGGCCGAGGACAGCTGATGTGCGCCGCGATTGGAAACCTTCAGCAGGCGCCATTCCGGCTGCGTCGGCGCAAAGATCGCATAGCTCAGCCGCGACACGAAATAAACGAAGCCCGTGACCGCCATGGCGCCGAACAGGATCGGCGCGATGTCGGACCGCAACACGTTGAAATTATCAAGGAAAAACGCCGACGTGAGCAGAAACAGGAACAGCGACAGCGACTGCACCATGGTGGACCAGAAGGCCACCGATAGCCGTCTCAAATAGGATGGTGCCCCCGTGAAGGCGCGCCGCTCCATACGACTGCCGAAAAGACGGTAGCCGCCAACCAGAAACAGCAATGCGGCCATGATCGACAGCGTCACCGCCCCGAACATCGGCAGCCGCTTGTAATTCCATACATAGGCTGCCCAGCTGCTGAACGCATTGTTGAGGTTGGTGAGCTCCGTCAGGAAGGCGGATGAGGCATCACCGAGCGTCTCGGCGGAGACTTCCGTTCGCTTGAACAGCGTTGCGGCAAACAGCGCTCGGCGGACGGCTGTTATATTGTTGGAAATTTGTGCGGCATTATTGGCCGTGGCCTCCACCTCGCCGGCCATGGCATTCACTTCGCCGCGTTCCGCCGTCAGCCGGTTACGCTCGTCCGTCACCATGTCGGCTTCCGGAGGCTGCCCTTCGCCGGGCGCGGCACCCAGTGCATCCAGCCGGGTCTTGATCTGGTCCAGTCGCGCGCGAAGCTTGGTGTTGGTTGCGGCAGCATCGGCGGCGATACCGTCCGCCCGCCCCTTGAGATCGACAAGCTGGGCGTCATCGCGTCCGCCTGCCTCCACCTGTCCCGAAATAAACGCCAGATCCGATTTCCATTTTTCCAGATCGGCTTTTGCCTGCTCGATGGTCGAGGGCTGGATGGCGCCCGGCGCCGTTGGCGTCGTCGCCTCCTGCGCCGAGACAGGCGCAACGCTCAAGACGCTGAAAAGCGCAAAAATCGCAACCAGAAAGGCGGCAAGTCCGCCGCCCCGCCGGCCACGGCCCGCCCGCTTGTGAAGCACTCGCCTGTCGCTCATCCATCCGCCAAACATCAACCGCACATCCACGCCTTTCATCTCTTGCACCGCATCAGGCTATTTAGCGCCTGCAGCGCGGAAAACCACCCGCATGAAGCGAGGTTTTCAGGAGTTTACCTTGCTTTTCCCCGCGCGAATCATCACCTTTGATCGTGCAGCAAACATGGGAGGAAATCATGGAATCTGCTGGCATTGGCTGGATTGCAGCCATCATCATCGGTGGCGTCGCGGGGTGGCTCGCCGAACAATTCATGAAAAGCAATATGGGTGTTTTCATGAACATCCTTCTCGGAATCGTCGGCGCCATCATCGCCAACGCCATCCTTTCGGTCTTCGGAATCGTTTTGACCGGCTGGCTGGGATATTTGATCGCCGGCTTCATCGGCGCTTGCATCCTCATCTTTATCGGGCGGGCGTTCAGGCGCGGATGACGAAAAGAAAAAATCCGTAAAACCCTGGATTTCCAGGCTTTTCCAGCGCGGCCGAAATTTTTTCGTCACAAAAATCGAAGAAATTTCATTTACGCGCTGGACAAGCCCAAACTTCCCCTTTATACGCCCCCTCACACCGCCACACGGTGCCGGTCGGGTGATTAGCTCAGTTGGTAGAGCAGCTGACTCTTAATCAGCGGGTCGTAGGTTCGAGCCCTACATCACCCACCAAATTTCTCCATAATGACAAGACGTTGCGATGCCGGATTGAAGCATCGCGTGAGATTCGGAAGCCTCGTCTTAGGTCTGGCATTCCGCGCGATAGCAGTAAATTTGCTGCCGGCAGTCACGACGCCAGCGCTCGAAGCGGCGCGTGTTTTCGCCTGACCTCCTCTAAAGTTCCAGCGTCGGCACAGGCTCTTTTACACCGACAAAACGCGGCGCCAGCGGCCGGCCGGCGATACGGCTTCCAAACTGCTCGGTAAAGGGAACAGGTGCCGCCCGCCTTACCGCCTCGATGGCGGATTCGATGAAGGCCCTGCGTCTTGGACTATCCTCCTGCGGGCGCGCGGCAATCACCACCACCTTGTCCCTTATCCTTCCGTCCTTGTGCAAAATGAACTGCAGCGTCACCACCAGTCCCTCCGTGTCCTCCGGCGGCACCCAGCAGGCGAAGATGGCATCGAACATTTCGTTGAGATTGCCGACAGGCGTAGGGTCCTTGCAGGCGCGCGACTGAGCGGAAGCCTGCGTCAGGAAACCTGTCAGCACGATGGCGCAGGCCACAAGGCCCGAGAGCTTGCCGGTCGGGCAAGCCGGGAATGAAAGAATGAACAAATTTGCTATCCTTTCCTTGCGACACAGCCGCAGGATGGTGAGCCCGTGCCGCTTGTCAGTAAGTGATGGCTAAAATATCAATGAAATAACACTCGGATTTATCGCCTAACCTAGATACAAAATTATGAAGCAAAAATACTCATGAACCTTATAAAATCTATCAAAAAAAATATTTATATTACATAATATATTACCCAATAAGCCCCTCTTAATCAAGATATGCATTAAAACCGCACCCCAGAAAGGAAATTGACATAATCCCCGGGCGGTTTTTCAGTCATGCTGCGTCGAGGCACCCAACGATCCCGGGATGCCTCTTCAAATTCTTGCGATGAAGCGGACGAAAGCGCGATTCTCGGCGTTGCGGTGACGTTACTTCCGCAAAGCTGTCTCAATCATCCCTATGATCGAGATTATGAGATTACTCATCACCATATTGCTGTTCGTCCTCGGCGCGGTCGGGAGCGGGGTATGTGCGTTTTTATTATCGGCAGCCCTTGCCGATTCCGGCCTCCTCGGCTCCTGTTTCGAGGGAAGCTGTGCTTTCGCGGCGCTTTTCATGGTGCTTCCGGTCACATGGTTCGTCCTTTTCGCGCTTTATGTCATGGCTCTGCTGATCTGGAGACGAAAACCCTTCCGCAACCGAAGCCTCTGAAAAAGCGCATCCCCGCCTCATCGCTACCGGGCATTCGTTGACAGCGACAGGCACTTGCCGTTAACTCCCGCCTGCTGGGGGATTCGCTGCCAGTGATATCGGGCCCTGCGGGGCATATCCGGTATCACCGGCCTCTGAATGTGCATGTTCCAATTTGCGTTCGCGTTTGAAGGACATGACGGAAAACAGGGAGACCAAACGATGCGGGCCGCAATCAATTCCCCGTCGCTTTCGATCGACACCATGGACTATCAGGCCGAGTGCCAGTTCGCACTGGAACCCTCCATTCAGGGGCTCATTGAAAAAGCCGAACATGCCGGCTGGAACCGCCAGCAGGCCGCACTCGCCATCGTGGCGCTCGCCAGCGAACATCTCACCGATATGTTATCGACGCTCGCAGCGCCGGACCAACGCCCCCACTCCTGAATGCATCCTGCCGCCGGGGCGGATCAGCGCCCGGGTACTTCTGATATTCATCCCCACACACCGATCCCTAGGCTGGCGTAGGCTAAACGCCTCCACCGCAGGCGCATGATGCGCCTTGCGGAGCCGTGCCGGGCCCCACGCCCGCTGCCACGTGATACGCCCCTGTTTACCCAGCAATGTCGGAATGGCGCTGACAGCCTGCCTTAGTGTTGACACAAGCGGCCAATAATGAGAACATATAGTGAACATTATGGAGGTCAGCGATGAACACAGCAGACGCAACCATAGAAAATGCCCTCACCGTCGTGGCCCGTTCCCGTGACATGCGCGAGCGCGCGCTGGAACGCCGGCGCGAATTGCAGCGGCGCACCGAGGTCATCATCACCCGGCCGCTTTACGTGCTGAAGAAGAGCGAAGGACCGCGGCAATTGTCGCTGAAGCTCGACAGCTGAGGCTGTCTGCCTTTCTGGTAACGTTCAAACGCTGCAAAACGGCGGCGGCGCGACGCAGCAGACAATGAAAAATCCCGTGCGGATCACATCGCGCACGGGATTTTCAGAATGAAGAGATCATGGTCCTGTCTTATTGCATGCGTTGCATTGCGGCTTCGGGCTCGCCGGTCGTGGCAACCGCCGCGGCGGGAAGGCGATCGGTCTTTTTCAGGATGACGACGGGCTTGTCAGCCGGTTCCGTCGGCGGAACGATGCTTGCGGTTTTGAATTCGCGGTCGACGGCAGGGACGGAAGCGTTGATCTTTTCATGACCCGCGCATTCCGCAAGCGCTGCGCTGGCGGAAAAACCAAAGACAGCGGCGATAATGAGAACTGATTTCATGTCATTCTCCCTTCGCTTTTATGGCAATCTCCAGTCTAGGTGGAGACGAACCGGATTGAAAATCACACTTTAGAGACACCTTATAAACTTCACGTCGGCAGTCGTCGTTTTGATATGCGAATGGTGCGCCAGAACTGGCCGTGCTTTGTTATTTCTTCCGCAGATCCAGCGGATTTCCGCAAAGCGGTCTGCGAAATATCATCGCCACGTAACTTCCCTTGAGGGAAATCAGGCTTGGCGTGTAAGTCGAAACCTTAGCCTGGTTGGCGGCCTTAATCGTTCTTCCTTCGAGGGAATTCTGCTGCATTGCACGACTCCTTCCGTAAGCGATAACGAAAATGCACTGGTCTTGTTCCGATCACGGTTTCGTTGGTGCAGTCGAAAGAATGAACGTGTCGCCGCCTGTTTTTTCTTCCGCGGCGGCGAGACGAAGCAGGCGGAAGCCTCCCCAAGTCCCCCATGCTTGAAAAATCCGCCCGAAAGCTATATATGACCAGGCGCGAGGACGACCTCGGCCACATCGGCGACAGCATGCGGGACGGCCCGGTCACAAACCGGAGAATAGAATGCGCTCCCTCCAAGATCGTATCCGCCACGCCCTCAGTTTCGAGATCATCGGGCTTCTGCTGGTCATTCCACTCGGCGCATTGCTGTTTGGCATGCCCATGGAGGATATCGGCGTCGTGGGCCTCGTCAGCGCCACGCTCGCGACCATCTGGAATTACGTCTATAATCTCGGCTTCGACCACGCCATGCAGCGCCTGAAGGGCACCACGCTCAAGACACCCGCCATTCGGGTCGGGCACGCGGTGCTGTTCGAACTCGGCCTTCTGATCGTCCTGATGCCCTTCATCGCCTGGTATCTGAATATCAGCCTTGCCCACGCGCTGGTGATGGATATCTCCTTCGCGCTTTTTTACGTGGTCTATGCTTTTGTCTTCAACTGGAGCTACGACCGCGTCTTCCCCCTGCCGGAATGGAAGTCGCAGCAGGACGCCGCCTGAAACGATCGGGAAAATACCGATAGCGTCCGTGCCGGCACCGCGCCTGCACGGACCAACCTTCAGAGAGACTTCAGCGTCCAGGCCACAATCTCACGCGTCGCGGCGGCAAAGGCCTGGTCGAGTGCTTTCACGAAATTGGCGTTGCCTGAGCCGCTGACGCGGGCGCTGGAACGGAACACCTCCTGCGCCTTCACCGTGCCGTTGCGGTCGTTGAGGAGCTTCACCGAGATTTCGATATTGGCGAGGTTCTTCGCCGTATCGATCTCGAAGGCACGGATATCGCTCACGACCTGATAATCGATCGCCAGCCCCTGCCCCGGCCGGCCGACGCCGCCGAGTTTGCCGGTATCCTCGAACGCTTCCACGAGCTTGGATTGCACCATACGCGGCAGGCGGTCGCTCCACTGCGAATTGCCGAGATATTGCACTTCCGAGCCCGAAAGCCGCACCACGATGTTTTCGCTGTCCAGCGCCTTCAGGGCGGTCGGATCGGCAATCAGCAGCTGACGGCTTTTCAGCGACGGCCCCTGCGTCACCGCCGCCGGCGAGACGGAGAGATCGAACGTATCGTTCTTCGGCGCGCCCGCGCAGCCCGCCATCATTGCAGCAAGCAGCGGAGCCAGAACGAGGGCGCGGCGTTGGCCGTTCATCGATAGTCTCATTGGCCCATACCCCTCTTAGCGCCTTGTTCTGCCGTCATATTGTTTCACGGTTTCGCCGCCGAAAATCAACCGTTGCGGATCGCGGTCGATATTGGTGATGGCATTGTTGAGATTGTCCACCGTCTGTCGCGTGCTGCCGATCAATGCCTGGAAATCTTTCAGGCCCGAGCTTGAGAAGCGGGTCAGATTGTCGGCGATCGGCCCGATGCGGGCATTGAGATTGTCGGCCACCGCCTTGAAGGAGGTGAGCGTCTCACGCGCCTTGGCAAACAGCGAATTGGCGTCGTCAGTGCCGAGCATGCCGTCCACCTTGGCGAGAATCCCATCAACGCGGCTGGAGGCCAGGTTCAGCTTGCGGCCCATCTCGGTGAAATCGGACACTGCCTGATCGATATCGGCGCGCCGTGCGCCCACATCATCGGCGATCCGCTTGAAGTTCGCGACAGCATCGCGCGCATCGGCGGTCGCAGAGGAAACGTCGTCAACCACGGTGCCCACCTTGGCGGGATCGACGGAGGCGAGAAGCTCATCCGCGCGCTTGACGACCGTCTGCACTTCCGTGCTTGCCGCCTCGAAATTGCGCGCCGTGCTCTGCACCGTTTCCATGATGCCCTGAATATCGCTCGAAGCCGACGCGACATCCTTCGTCACCTTGTCGACATTGGACAGGATGGAATCGATCTTGCCGGCATCCACTGCCTTCACCAGATCTTCGATGGCGCTCAGCGTGCCGTCGAGGCGCACCGAGACCGACTGTACGGTGGTGGAAAGCGAGCTGAGGCTGGCAATGAAATTCTTGATGCCATCGGAGTTTGCCGCCAGCGCATCGGAGAATTTTTCGGCATTGCGAACCGTCTGCGTCAGCGGGCCGCGCGCATCCTGCACGAAGCCCTGCAATTCGCCGATGGCGCCATCGGCGCGCTTCAGTATCTTGTCGGCGGTGGCAAGCAGGTTGGTGACGCTGGAAAGATCGGCCGTCAGCTCGGCCGGAACACCGCTTTCGACAGCTTTCTGCAGAATGCGCTCGCCATCCTTGTTGCCGCCGGAAAGCTCGATATACGCCGCTCCGGTCAGGCCCTGAATTTCAAGCACGGCGCGTGTGGAAGGGAAAACCGGCGCATCCGCCTGTACCTCTGTAAAGGCGATGGAATAGGCCGGGTCGTCGCGGTCGATTGCAAGCCCGCGCACCGTGCCGACGGGAATACCGTTGAAGCGCACCGGAGAGCCGACCGAAAGGCCATTGGCGGAGCCCGGAATACGCACCACAAGCTGTGCTGTCGGGCCACCGCGGCCGAATTCCGCCATCCAGTAAACGAAGCCGAATGCAGCGGCGATCACGATCAGCGTGAAAATTCCGACTATGGTGTAGTTCGCCTTGGTTTCCATGCTTCTCGTTACTCCACCGGATGTTCCTGCCTGTCGTCCGGAAGAACGACAGAGCGCGCCCGTTTACCGCGGAAATAGGACTGCACCCACGGGTCGTCGCAGGCAAACATGTCCTGCAGCGTCCCTTCCACCAGCACCTTCTTCTGGCCGAGAACCGCAATGCGGTCACAGACGGAGAACAGGCTGTCGAGATCGTGCGTCACCATATAAACGGTCAGGCCGAGCGAATCGCGCAGCCGCGCGATCAGCATATCAAATTCCGCCGCCCCGATGGGATCGAGGCCGGATGTCGGCTCATCGAGGAAGACGAGGTCGGGATCGAGCGACAGCGCCCGGGCAAGCGCTGCGCGCTTGATCATGCCGCCTGACAGTTCGGACGGGTATTTGTCGCCCGCATCGGGCTTCAGCCCCACCATCTCGATCTTGAGATAGGCAAGCTCGTCCATCAGTTTCTTCGGCAGATCGAGATATTCGCGCATCGGCAGCTGGATGTTTTCCTTCACCGTCAGGCCGGAAAACAGCGCGCCCTGCTGGAACAGCACCCCAAGCCGCTGGTCGAGCCTCATGCGCTCGTCCTCGCCCGCCTTGTCATAGTCAGAGCCGAGAATGCTGATCGTGCCCGCCTGCCGTGGCAAAAGCCGCAGGACCGTGCGCATCAACACGGATTTTCCGGCCCCGGAGGGACCGATGAAACCCAGGATTTCGCCGCGATAGACATCGAGATTGAGATCTTCCAGCACGTTCCGGCCGTTAAAGCCGACTGTCACGCCCTCGACGGAAAGCACCACCTCGCGGCCGTCTTTTCCGGTGTTTGTCTGCTGCTGCGGTTTCTGGTCCAGTGTTTCCAACGCGCCCTCCCTAGAAATCGATGGCTGCGTAGAAGATGGCAAAAAGACCATCCACCAGAATGACGACGAAGATCGACTTCACCACCGAGGAGGTGACGTGCTGGCCGAGCGATTCCGCCGAGCCGCCCACTTTCATCCCCTCCACCGCCGCGACGATGCCGATGATGAGCGCCATGAACGGCGCCTTGATCATGCCCGCTGCGATGGTCGATTCCTCCACCGCGCCATGCAGACGCGAGAGGAACACCTCAAAAGTGATGCCGGAATAAAGCAGCGCCACGATGGCAGCACCAAAAAGCGCGGCAAAATTGGCGAGAATGGTCAGAAGCGGCAGCGCAATGGTGAGCGCCACCAGCCGCGGAAACACCAGCACGCCCACGGGATTGAGGCCAATCACCTTCAGCGCGTCGATTTCCTCGCGCATCTTCATGGAGCCGATTTCGGCGGTGATGGCGCTGCCGGAGCGGCCGGCGATCATGATCGCAGTCAGCAGCACACCGATTTCACGCAGCTGGAGAATGCCGACCAGATCGACGACGAAGACCTCAGCCCCGAAATATCTGAGCTGGAACGCGCCTTGCTGGGCGATGATGGCACCGATCAGGAACGACATCAGCATGATGATCGGCACGGCGCGCACGCCCATATGGTCGATCTGGTTGACGATAGCCGCCGGCGAGACGCCACGCCCGCGTCCGAGCTTCATCTGCGCACCGCGCACTGCCGAGCCCAGAATATACATGCCCGCCAGGAAATCCGCGCCGTTCTGGACCACGGCCTTGCCGATCGGAGAAAAGATGCGCTCCACCAGGCCCTCGCGCGCGACCGGCTCCGCCTCCATCTCCGCCTTGTCGGGCAGCTGCCCGATCACCTGCTCGATACGGTCGTTGCCGCTGAGCGTGACGGTCGCACCATTCGCCTCGAGGTCCTTGCGCAGGCGCTGGATGATCCAGGCGCCGGTCGTATCGATGGACTCGACGGAGGAAAGCTCGATCTCCACCGGGCCGGCGGGTCTGCTTTTTTCGATCTTATCGAGATCAGGCAAAACGGCGGAGAGATTACTGTTGCGCCAGGAGCCGCTCATGACATAGCGCAGGCCGCCGCCGGAGACGGCGCCGTCTTCGGTGATTGCGGCCGGGGTCGCCTGTTGCCGTGTGTCCTGTTCTTGCATAATGCTCCGAGCGAATGCAGCCGTCACGAGATTCTTAAAGGTTTCATAACGTTTCGGCCTCCGGCAAGCCACAGTGGCAGCCGACAATTCGTGATAAATTTGGCGTCATGTGTCATTTGACGCCCAATCGGAAGTGAAAAAACATGCCCCGTTACCTTCAAGCCACAACAGAACGTTTCGCCGTTGCTGGCAGCTTCACCATTTCACGCGGCACCCGGACGCATGCGGATGTCGTAACGTGCACCATCCGCGATGGTTCCTTCACCGGCAGAGGCGAGTGCGTGCCCTATCCGCGATATGGCGAAAGCATCGAAGGCGTCGTTGCCGATATCGAAGCGATGGCGGAGCGGATCGCCGCAGGCCTCACGCGGCAGGAGTTGCAGCAGGCGATGGAACCGGGTGCGGCCCGTAATGCGGTGGATTGCGCGCTTTGGGATCTCCAGGCGAAGATGAGCGGCCAGAGCGTCGCCGAGCAGGTCCTCGGACAGGAGGCAGAGCCGCTCGTCACAGCCTATACGATTTCGCTTGCAGACCCGGAGACCATGGCCGCAAAGACCGCGGAGAACGCCGGACGTCCGCTTCTGAAGATCAAGACCGGCACAGCCGATGATGAAGCCCGCCTGCGGGCCGTCCGCGCAGCCGCACCCGAGGCGCGCATCATCATCGATGCCAACGAAGGCTGGAACGACGACAATATCGAATATTATCTGAGGCTTGCGGCAGAGCTGAAGATATCGCTGATCGAACAGCCCCTGCCCGCCGGCAAGGACGCCATTCTCTCCCGTATCGACCATCCGGTGCTGATCTGCGCCGATGAAAGCGTGCATTCCACCAGGGACCTCACCGGCCTGCGCGACCGCTACGACGCGATCAACATCAAGCTCGACAAGACCGGCGGCCTGACAGAGGCGCTTGTCATGAAGGCGGAGGCCGAAAGGCTCGGTTTCACCATCATGGTCGGCTGCATGCTCGGCACCTCGCTGGGCATGGCGCCCGCCGTGCTCGCCGCGCAGGGCACGGCCTTTGCCGATCTCGACGGCCCGCTGCTTTTGGCCGAGGATCGGGAGCCTGGGCTGGTTTATGAAGGGTCGCTTGTTTATCCGGCGCGGCCGGAATTGTGGGGATAGAGCTCTCGCTAAGGGTCCGGACTGGGTTGGTGCCTAGAGGCTGCATTCGCACCCTCTCTCCGGTGCGTCACCGGAAGGTTACTGAGAAGCCTCTAAAGCCTCACCTCCGTCATGCCGGACCTGATCCGGCATCCAGCCACGGCGCGTCTGCGCCGTGAGAAATAAGTCTTACGCGATCAAAGACTTGATCGCACTGGATCCCGGCTCAGGGCCGGGATGACGGTATGCGGATGCTACAATTTCAACCAACACTCGTTTACAGGTGAGCCTACCATCAGCGCCCGTCAAACGCTCCAATCACGCCGCGTGCTTGCCAATCAGCCCCGGAATATTCACCGGCTCCATCTCGTCCGATGTCTGCTCGGCAACCACTTCGCTCGTCTGCATCCAGGTGATCAGCTCGAAGCTGCCATCGGCGTTCTCGGCAATCGCCGTGCAGCTTTCCACCCAGTCGCCGGTGTTGATGTAACGTATGCCGTCCATGTCTTCCATGACGGCGTGGTGAATATGGCCACAGATCACGCCGTCGACATTGTTGCGCCGGGCTTCATCCGCCACCACACGCTGGAATTCACCGATGAAGTTGACGGCGTGTTTGACCTGCAGCTTGGCCCAGGCCGAAAACGACCAGTAAGGCAGGCCGATGCGGCGGCGTACGGCGGCGATGGCGATATTGATGGCGATTGCTGCGTCATAGGCCCAGTCGCCGAGATAGGCGAGCAGGCGGGCATTGCGCACCACCACGTCGAACTCGTCGCCATGGATGATGAGATATTTCCTGCCGTCGGCCGCCTCATGGATCATGCGCTCGGCCACTTCGATGCCGCCGAAATGCATGCCGGGGAACTCCCGCAGGAATTCGTCGTGATTGCCGGGAATATACACGATGCGGGTTCCCTTGCGGGCCTTGCGCAGAAGCTTCTGTACCACGTCGTTGCAACCCTGCGGCCAGTACCAGCTGCGGCGCAGGCGCCAGCCGTCGACGATGTCACCGACGAGGATGATCGTTTCGGCCTCGTGATGTCTGAGGAAGTCCAGCAGATAGTCAGTCTTGGCCGCCTTGGAACCAAGATGAACATCCGAAATGAAAAGCGTTCTGAACTGTCTGGTTTCGATTTGACCGGCCACGGATTTCATCCCCCTGTTCGGTTGCGTCCCTGCGGCTTTCTTCCCTCTCAGAACCAGACTCGTGTTTCAGCAACATGACAGCGGCCGTTTTTTGCAGGGAATATGACGAAACGCTTCACGAAAACGCGAATAAGCCGTGGCCGCATTTGCATAAGACGCCCGCAAATAACGGCTGTACCACGGGGAAGTTTGTTGTATTCAGGGGTCCGAAATAAAACCAGATACGACGGTGGAAGACATGACCTCTCACGATAAGAACAACACGCCCGCCAACACGGCAAAGGCCGACATCGAAGAACAGGCGCTCTTTTTCCACCGCTATCCGCGCCCCGGCAAGCTGGAGATCCAGGCCACCAAGCCGCTCGGCAACCAGCGCGATCTGGCGCTCGCCTATTCGCCGGGTGTCGCCGCACCCTGCCTCGCCATCCATGAAAATCCGGAAATGGCGGCGGATTACACCGCCCGCGCCAATCTCGTCGCCGTCATCTCCAACGGCACGGCCGTGCTTGGCCTCGGCAATATCGGCCCGCTTGCCTCCAAGCCCGTGATGGAAGGCAAGGCCGTCCTTTTCAAGAAATTCGCCGGTATCGACGTGTTCGATATCGAGATCGACGCGCCCGGCATTAACGACATGGTTTCCACCATCGCGGCGCTGGAACCCACCTTCGGCGGCATCAACCTTGAAGACATCAAAGCGCCGGAGTGTTTCGAGGTGGAGCGCCAGCTGCGCGAGAAGATGAACATCCCCGTCTTCCACGACGACCAGCACGGCACCGCGATCATCGTCGCCGCCGCTGTCACCAACGCTCTGGAACTGGCCGGAAAGTCCCTGTCCAGCGTCAAGATCGTTGCCTCGGGCGCCGGTGCGGCAGCCCTTGCCTGCCTCAATCTCCTCGTTGCGATGGGCGCGAAGAAAGAAAACATCTGGGTCCACGACATCGAGGGCCTCGTTTATGACGGCCGCAATACGCTGATGGACGAGTGGAAGGAAGTTTACGCCCAGAAGACCGACAAGCGCGTGCTGGCCGAAACGATCGACGGCGCCGATGTCTTCCTCGGCCTGTCGGCGGCAGGCGTTCTGAAGCCGGAACTGCTGGAGCGCATGGCGGAGAACCCGCTGATCCTCGCGCTTGCCAACCCCAAGCCAGAAATCATGCCGGAAGAGGCGCGTGCCGCCCGCCCGGACGCGATGATCTGCACCGGCCGTTCGGATTTCCCGAACCAGGTCAACAACGTGCTCTGCTTCCCCTATATCTTCCGCGGCGCGCTCGATTGCGGCGCGACGACGATCAACGAGGAAATGAAGATGGCCGCCGTGCAGGCCATCGCGGAACTCGCGCGTGAGGAAGTTTCCGAAGTGGCCGCCAAGGCTTACAGCGGCGAAACGCCGATCTTCGGCCCGACCTACCTCATCCCCTCGCCCTTCGATCCGCGCCTTATCCTGCGCATTGCCCCGGCCGTTGCCCGTGCTGCCGCCGCAAGCGGCGTTGCCGCCCGGCCGATCACTGATTTCGAAGCCTATCTCGACCAGCTGAACCGCTTCGTCTGGCGCTCGGGTTTCATCATGAAGCCTGTCTTCAACGCCGCGAAGGCCGCCGAAAAGAAGCGCATCATCTTTGCCGAAGGCGAAGACGAGCGCGTGCTGCGCGCCGCCCAGGTGCTCTTGGAAGAAGGCACCGGCATCCCGATTCTCATCGGCCGTCCGCAGATCATCGAAACGCGCCTCAAGCGTTTCGGTCTGCGCATCCGCCCGCATACGGATTTCGCCGTGGTGAACCCGGAAGACGATCCGCGCTACCGCGACTACGTGGATGATTATTTCGCCCTGGTCGGCCGCGCCGGCATCAACCCGGAAGCGGCACGCACCATCGTGCGCACCAACACGACTGTCATCGGTGCGCTGTCGGTCAAGCGTGGCGAAGCCGATGCGCTGATCTGCGGCCTCGAAGGCCGTTACGACCGCCATCTGCGCGACGTGAACCAGATCATCGGCAAGCAGGACGGCGTCCGCTCCTTCGCCGGCCTCAGCCTGCTCATCACCCAGCAGGGTGCGCTGTTCCTCACCGATACCTTCGTCAACAACGACCCTACATCGGAAGAAGTGGCCGAAATGGCCATTCTTGCCGCGAAGGAAATCCGCCGCTTCGGCATCACGCCGAAAATCGCGCTCGCCAGCCATTCCAATTTCGGCTCGCGCGATTCCGAAAGCGCCCGCAAGATGCGCCGCGCGCTGAAGATCGTGCAGGAGGCTGCACCCGAACTGGAAGTGGACGGCGAAATGCAGGGCGGCTCGGCCCTGTCAGAAGCGCTGCGCAAACGCGCCATGCCCAACAGCGTGCTGACCGGCGAAGCAAACCTGCTGGTCTTCCCGAACCTCGATGCGGCCAACATCACGCTGGGCGTCACCCGCACCTTGACGGAAGGCCTGCATGTCGGCCCGATCCTGCTCGGCACGGCCCTGCCCGCCCATATCCTGTCGCCCAGCGTCACCTCGCGTGGCGTCGTCAACATGGCGGCCTTTGCCGTGGTGCAGGCCTCGCACCCTTCGGTGTGATGAAGGCGCATTAACGCAATTTTGAACATGCTGTTGCCGCAATGCGGCAACAGCTTATGTTATCTTCCTGAAACACGGATTTCCTGAAGCATAACACCCCTGCCACCGGCCGGGGACATCAAACGGATCGCACAATTGACCCGGCGCAGCCGCATCATCGGCCTTCTGCTTCCCCTTGTTTTCATTGCTCCTGCCGCCGCTCTTGCGGATCAGGTGTGCGATACGCTTTATCAACAGTTGCGAGAACCACCCCGTGTCATCGGCAACACGGCCGAGGTGCGGCGTTACGCCAATGCGCTTGCCCACCAGGACATCGTCATCCGCAAG
Source organism: Agrobacterium sp. FDAARGOS_525 (assembly GCF_003938925.1). Classification (NCBI taxonomy): domain Bacteria; kingdom Pseudomonadati; phylum Pseudomonadota; class Alphaproteobacteria; order Hyphomicrobiales; family Rhizobiaceae; genus Agrobacterium; species Agrobacterium sp. FDAARGOS_525. The sequence continues at coordinate 2,704,833 of NZ_RKIU01000003.1, forward strand.
ATCAGGAACGACATGCGCAGCTATGGCTGCTCGTCCGGCAGCGTTATCGTTTATGGCAATCCCAATGCCGGGCTCTGCGCCGAGATCGGCGATGCGCTTGTGGATGCCGAGGCCGAACGCGACGCGATCATCCGTGACCGCGACGACGCCATGGCGGCAGCGCGCAGTGACGACGTCGACGTGAGGCGCCAGCGCATTCTCGCCGCCCTCGATGCCAATGGCTGTAGCACGATGCCGGAAACGGACACGCAACCGCCGCAGGCTCCCGATGTGACCCGTTATCCCGATGCCTTCAGGCAGGGCGGCGGTGCGCCGGGACAGGCAGGACTTTCGCCCTACCCCAACGACGCCGCGGAGGGCGGGCTGCGCACCCTCTGCGTGCGCACCTGCGACGGCTCATTCTTCCCGATCGCCTCCAACGCATCGCCGCTCGATTTCCGCGCCCAGGCCGAACAGTGCCAGAAAATGTGCCCGGGAACCGAGACGGAGCTCTATTTCCACTCCATGACGGATCAGGAAACAGCAGACATGGTGTCCGCTGAAACCGGCAAACCCTACAAGGACCTGCCGACCGCCTTCGCCTATCGCAATGCCTCAACGAAAGCGCCCGGCTGCGCCTGCAACATGGCCGCCTATCACGAGAAGATGCAAAAGCAGGAACAGGCGTCCCGGCCGGAAGCCGAAAAGCCCTATTCCAGCATCACCACCATTCCATCGCCGCAAGGTGACAAGGCCCCAAAGCCCGCCGAGCAGCAGGCCGCAAAGCCGCCGGAACAACCTGTTCCTGAGCGCGACTATGACCCGAACGACACAAAAGTACGCGTCATCGGGCCCAAATTCCTGCCGGACCAGACCGGCAAGATCGACCTGAAGAACCCGGCGCTGAAGGGTATCCAGCCACAGCAGTGAAATCTCTTCTGCACGCGGAATGGTGCGAGCGCGTGCCCCTTGTTTCTTCTCCCCGGCGGGGAGAAGTCCGCGGCAGCGGGATGAGGGGGCAAGCTCTCCGTAAATCTCCACCGTTGCCCCCTCATCCGACCCTTCGGGCCACCTTCTCCCCGGCGGGGAGAAGAAATGGGCAACGTCCCGCCCTATTCGCAGGCCTCCGGGTCTATACCCCACCCCAGCGGTTACGAAACACAAGCTCCTCCAGCGGCACGCGCTGCCGCCAGCCCTTCACCGCCAGTTCCGGTTCGGTATAAAGCGTATCGACCCGGCCGAGACAAAGCCAGGCGACAATCTCGATATGATCGGGGATATCCAGAATGGCCCTGATATCGCTGTCATGGAAAATACTGACCCAGCCCACACCCACACCTTCGGCGCGGGCCGCGAGCCAGAGGTTCTGGATGGCGCAGACGGTGGAATAGACATCCGTGCGTGCATTATGGGTGCGGCCCAGCACCACCTTGCCACCCCGTGTCGGATCGCAGGTGACGCAGATGCTGAGCGGCGCCTTGCGGATGCCTTCGAGCTTCAGGCTGCGATAAAGCGCCTGCTTTTCACCCGTAAACATCGCCGCCGCCTCTTCATTGGCGCGGCTGAAGGCCACCCATGCCGCCTGGCGCACGGCGCCATCGGTGACGAGGGTGAAGTTCCACGGCTGCATGAAACCGACCGATGGCGCCGAATGCGCCGCCCTCAAAAGGCGCTCGATGAGATCATCCGGCAGCGGGTCCGGCAGGAACTGGTCGCGCACATCGCGGCGGGTTTCGATGGCACGATAGACGGCCTCACGCTCCTCGCCGGAAAACGGGCGGGCGGGCGAAAGCGCGTGATCGAACGGGTTGGAGTCGGGCGGCATGGTGACGGGCGACATGGTGACGGGCGGTTCGGTCGGCATCGTTTATCCCTAACAATGCGGGGCGGGCCGGTGCCGAAACCATGGGAGGTTTGCAGCGACGACGCGCTTTTCCAGCGACCTGCCGCCGTCCGCGCGGTTCGGTCCATCCTGCCAGGCCGGTCTTCTGACTAAGCTTCATCCGCCCCGTTTCGCCTTCCCGAATTGCTCCAGTGGCATGAGTAACAGAGCATCCGCCTCACAGCGTTGGGCACGTTCCGGTTTTTCACCGGATTCCCGATTCTCCCGCCGAAGGGCGGGCACCTGACGGGTGAAGCTATGGGCAAAAAAGCTTGCGAACACAAGTGCGGTGCAGGTGGTGCGGCAATGTGGCCTGCCGCACCTTACCTTCATCACTCCGCCGGGAAATATCTGACATAAGCGAACTCGTCGCCATCAGGTGACCAGTTGGGAGAGTTCATCGTGCCCTGCCCGCCAAACAGCTCGAAAAGCGTTTCGACATTGCCGCCATCCATATCCATCAGCCGCACCCGCACGTCGAGATCGCGGGGATGATCGAACACGTCGCCGTCATAGGAAATGAAGACAACCTTGTCCCCCCTTGGTGACGGGTGCGGAAACCAGTCGCCATAGGAGCTGTCGGTGATGCGCTCCACCGCTGAGCCATCCACCCGCACCCGCCAGATTTGCATCCGTCCGGTGCGGCTTGAATTGAAATAGATCCACGCACCGTCAGGCGAATAATCCGGCCCGTCATTGCGGCCCTCACCATGGGTAAGGCGTGTTTCAACGCCGCTGTCTATGTCCATGGAATAGATATCGAAAATCTGATCGCGAATGCCGCAATAGGCGAAGCTTTTCCCATCCGGTGACCAGCCGTGCCAGTAGGAAGGAAGGTTCCTTGTCATTAGCCGCGGCGCGCCGCCCGCCCATGACAGGAGATAGATGGCGCTTTTGCCGAACTCCACCTTGTCTGAAATGGCATAAAGCGAACCGTCAGGCGAAATGCCGTGGTCATTGTTGCAGAGCGTGGCAAAGCCGGTATCGACCTCCTCCGGCGACGCGTCAGCGGCAAGAGACAGGCGATAAAGCAGCCCTTCGCTGTTCAACAGCAGATATTGTCCATCCGGCGACCAGTTCGGTGCCTCGAACAGGTCAGGCGTCTGCCACACAATCCGCATCTGTCGCGTGCGGATGTTGAAGATTTCGATGGAGCTGCGCATTCTGCCTCCCGGGCTTTAAAAGTCTGGCTCGGACCGTTGGCACGCGCGCACATTCCGTTTGCTTTAACCACCGCCGTGATTATGATCCTATGGCCGCAGGCACCGTCCTGCAAATTCAAATCGGAAAAAACGCCAGCGTTCCGGCACCGCCCGTGACCCTCCCCGTTTCTCCCAGATCCGAGGTTCCGCGATGAATACCATCGCCGATCACGGCATCCGCTTCGGCCGGATCGCCGCAATGCTTCCTGTCAGAAATATCGAAAAGGCCCGTGACTTTTACGTCGGCGTGCTCGGTTTCGAAAAGACCTTCGAAAACGGCAACCCTGTCGGCTTCATGATCCTGAAACAGGGCAATGCCGAGCTGCATCTGACATTGCAGCCGGCCCACAGGGCAGCTCCTTTCAACGTGGCGCATATGATGGTGAGCGATGTCGATGCGCTGCATGCGATTTGCAAAAGTCATGGGCTGCGCATCATCAAAGGGCTGCAGGACAAGGATTATGGTCTGAGGGCCTTTGTGTTTGAAGACCCTGACGGCAATCGTATCGATGTGGGGCAGGTTATTTGAGGTGAGCGGCGCGGAGTTTTCCGCGCCAATCAAGACGCTCCGCTGTGGATCGAGCGCATGACACTTGTTTCTTCTCCCCGGCGGGAGAAGAAATATGCCGCACCGTCTCACAATGCGCTTGCCCAATTCATCAAGCAGGGACGGCGTTAAACGCGCCCTCCCAAAACGCCCTACCGATCCCGGAACCGGTTGGTGATCGGATAACGCCGGTCCCGCCCAAAGTTCTTCTTGGTGATCTTCACACCCGGCGCCGATTGCCGGCGCTTGTATTCGGCGAGGTAAAGCAGATGTTCGACCCGGTGCACCGTTGCCACATCATGGCCGCGCGCCAGAATTTCCTCGACCGACATTTCCTTCTCGACAAGGCACTCGAGAATATCGTCCAGCACCGGGTACGGCGGCAGCGAATCCTGGTCGGTCTGGTTGGGGCGCAATTCGGCCGATGGAGCCTTGGCGATAATGTTGGCGGGGATCACTTCGCCGGAAGGGCCGAGCGCGCCCGGCGGCACATGGGCGTTGCGCCAGCTGGAAATGGCATAGACCTGCATCTTGTAGAGGTCCTTGATGGGGTTGAAACCGCCATTCATGTCGCCATAAAGCGTCGCGTAACCCACCGACATCTCCGACTTGTTGCCCGTCGTCACCACCATTGAGCCGAACTTGTTGGAAACGGCCATCAGGATGGTGCCGCGCGTGCGGCTCTGCAGGTTTTCTTCGGTAATGCCCTCTTCGGTGCCCTCGAAAAGTTCTGACAGCGCAGACAGGAAACCTTCCACCGGCTCCACGATCGGCACGATATCGTAACGGCAGCCGAGCGCCTTGGCGCAATCGGCGGCGTCCTTCAGCGATTCTTCCGAGGTATAGCGGTAAGGCAGCATGATGCAGCGTACCCGCTCCTCGCCCAGCGCATCGACGGCAAGGGCGGCGCATATCGCCGAATCGATGCCGCCGGAAAGGCCAAGAACCACGCTCTTGAAACCGTTCTTGTTGACGTAATCGCGAAAGCCCAGCATGCAGGCGCGGTAATCCGCCTCCTCACCCTCGGGAATCTTGGAAAATGGCCCGCTTTCGCAGCGCCAGCCATCCGCTGTGCGTTTCCAGTCGGTTACAGCAAGCGTGGCTTCGAACTGGCTCATCTGGAAGGCGAGCGTCTTGTCGGCATTGAAACCGAAGCTCGCACCATCGAACACCAGCTCGTCCTGCCCGCCCAGCTGGTTGGCGAAAACCAGCGGCAGGCCGCTTTCAATCACCTGTCTGAGTGCCACCTGATGGCGCACGTCCAGCTTGCCGCGGTAATAGGGCGACCCGTTCGGCACCAGCAGGATTTCCGCGCCGCTTTCGGCAAGCGTCTCGCAGACGCCCATGTCGTTCCAGATTTCCTCGCAGATCGGAATGCCGATCCTCACGCCGCGGAAATTATAGGGCCCGGAAATCGACCCTTCGGAGAAAACACGCTTTTCGTCAAACTCGCCGTAATTCGGCAGGTCGATCTTGTCGCGCAGCGCAATGATCTTGCCGCCATCGAGAAGCGCCACGGAATTGTGCCGACCCGTCTCGCCCTGTCGCGGAAAACCGATAACGATACCCGGCCCGCCATCGGCGGTTTCCGCCGCCAGTTCTTCCACCGCTTTCAGACATGCTTTCAAAAAAGCAGGTTTCAGCACCAGATCCTCTGGCGGATAGCCTGAAATGAAGAGTTCGGTGAGAAGCAGAAGATCGGCGCCCTGCGTTGCCGCATCGGCCCTTGCCTCACGCGCCTTGGCGAGATTGCCCGCCACGTCGCCAACGGTGGGGTTGAACTGCCCGACGGCAATCCGGAGATGGTTCTCTATATCGTGTCTGTCGCTCATAACCCTTCAATACCGCGCCCGTGATCGCTCCGCAACGCAGCAATTCCCACTTGCATTCATTCGTGCGCTTCTCGACACAGCCGCCCTCACGCGAAGGTTATCGCGCTTATATGCACATCCCATAAAGTTCATGTCGCGTTCATCGCGCTTATGTGACAGTTACATGACACTTTTGCGACACCCGATTCACCTCCCCGGATCGGTGCTGGCGCCTGAAATACCGGAGTATGGGTTTGAGAGATTCGGCGCCAAAAACAACGGCTTCCGAAAAGGCTGGTTTTGTCTTTTCGCCTGCATGGACAAGGAGCCTTTCGAAGCTTTCTGGCACGGCCTACACGCTTGCCAACCTGACGGTCGCGTCCGTCGTGTTGGTCGTGGCGTTGGAATGGGTCGTCCGCGGCTCGCTTCAGGATGTCGGCACTTTCATCAGCTCCTCCGCGCGTCCGGGCATGACAACCATTGCCGCCGTGCTCGCCCTTCTCGTCGCGCTGGATTCGATCCTCGGCCGGCGTTATCTTTCGCTGATTGCGGTCGCGCCGCTCTGCGCACTGGTGGGGCTGATCTCAGCGCAGAAACAGACCTATCTCTCCGATCCGCTTTATCCCTCAGACCTGTTGTTCGGGCGGCAGATTCTCGAACTTTTGCCAACCATGCTGAAGGCGCAGCCGTTTACGGCGATGCTGGTGGGTCTCGGCCTCAGCGCCGCAATTGCCTCTCTCGCGGCTCTCTGGCTGCTGGCGCACCGTCATTCGCCGGTATTGCGCTGGCGTGAGCGCGCCGCCGGCCTTGCGCTGGCGCTGCCGCTTCTCGCCAGCCTCGCCTCGCTGATGGACTATTCGCATTATTCCTGGGTGCGCGATCGCCTCAACATCATCCCCATGATGTGGGATCAGCAGGAAAACTACCGCCACAACGGCTTCCTGATGGCCTTCGCCTTCAATATTCCCATGGCCAATGTCTCGGCGCCGGAGGGTTACGGCGAAAACAGCATCGCCGATCTCACCTCGGAACCGGCATCTTTCGCCGCCAACAAGGGTGATTACCCTGACGTCATCATGCTGATGAGCGAATCGCTCTGGGATCCGACCCGGCTTGAAAACGTGAATCTCTCGGCCGATCCCATGCCGACCATCCGCGCCAAACAGTCCGGCAACGTGTTTTCGCCCGAGTTCGGCGGCATGACGGCAAATGTGGAATTCGAGGCCTTGACCGGCTTCTCGAACGCCTTCCTGCCCTATGGCAGCATTCCCTACCAGCAATATATCCGCCGCCCGGTGCCCTCGCTCGCCAGCTTCTTCCGCGGTGAAGGTTATTCCGCCATCGCAGTTCATCCGTTCCAGGAATGGTTCTGGAACCGCAAGCAGGTCTATAAAAATTTCGGCTTCGAGGAATTCCGCTCCGAAGAGACGCTGCCGGCCATGGAAAAACGCGGCAATTTTGCCTCCGACGACGCGCTGATGGAAGAGATCATGGCGACGGCGGACCGGACGCAGAACCCGCTCTTCCTCTTTGCCGTCACCCTGCAGGGACACGGCCCCTATGAGACAAACCGTTACGCCGAAAACACCATCGGCATTGAGGGCGAACTCTCGGCTTCGGCCTCGCAGGCGCTCGCCACCTATTCTCAAGGGGTGGTGGAAGCGGACGAAGCGCTGCTGAAGCTGATGCGCTGGGCAAAGAAGCGCGATCGTGAGACCATCATCGTCCTCTTCGGCGATCATCTGCCGCCGCTCGGCCAGACCTTCGTGGAAAGCGGCTATATGCCGGGCATGGTGGCAAGCCGCCGCGCACCGCTTGAGGTGATGAAGAAGGAGCACGAGACGCCGCTCGTCGTGTGGTCTTCGAAGAAGGGCGTGCGTAAGAATATCGGCACCATCAGCCCGGCGCTTTTGCCCTATCACGTGCTGAAGACCGCAGGCTTTTCCGATCCTTTCTATACCGGCACGCTGGGTGAAGTTCAGCAGGCCTTTTCCGTGATCGACCGGCACATGCTGGTGACGGCCGGTGGCGATGCCCTGCCCGACTGGTCGATCGCGCCGAACGCGGTCCCTGACGTGGTGCGCAATTATCGCCTGCTGCAATTCGACATGATGTTCGGCAAGCAATATGGAAAAGAGCGCTTTTTCCCCGGCTTCAATTGGCTGCACGAGGGCGCGCCGTCGGTGTAATGAATTTCGGCGAGGGACGCCTGAACGCATGGTGGCGGAAAACGTTTGAATTCCGCCATCATGCGGGTTTATCTCGGGAAAGCTCCGCACCGCCAATCAGAACCGGAGACACGCCCGTGTCAGATATCTCCGACTATATCGTCTCTCATTTCAAGCGCTCCTCTCGTGAAATCGGCGAGGTGGAACGGCGCATTCTCGAGCTGGCGCACCAGAAAAAGCTGGTTTCGAGCGATATTAATGCGGAATTTTCCGCCGGCGCCAGTTTCGGCGACAGGCTGGCAGACAAGATTGCCAGGGTCGGCGGTTCCTGGAGTTTCATCCTCGGCTTCTGCTTTTTCCTGATTTTCTGGGCTATCATCAACACCATCGTACTGACCACCCGCGCTTTCGATCCCTACCCCTTCATCTTCCTCAACCTGCTTCTTTCCATGCTGGCGGCCATTCAGGCGCCGATCATCATGATGTCGCAGAATCGTCAGGCCGCCCGCGACCGCTTCGAGGCCGCCAAGGATTATGAGGTGAATCTGAAGGCAGAACTGGAAGTGCTTTCACTGCATGAAAAGATCGATGTGAAAGTGCTGGCCGAACTGGCTGCGCTGCGGCAAGACCTTGCAGCACTTCACCGACACGTCACCCGCAAGGAAGACTGACACCGGAAAAATTCACCCTCGCTTTTCCCCGCTCCGCGACAGGCTGTTGTATTGGTCGCAGTCCTGCCGGGTGGACGCCAGACGTGGCGGAAACCAAGGGACGGTCCTGGTGGTGGAACGCTGGCAACGTTCGTGGAAAGGACCATGTCGCAGGGTGCAGTGCACGGTCCTTGCGAGATACGGCATGGTGAAAGACCCGGCTGCGCAACGCATCCGACCCACACCAAACCAAATCAAGGCGCAGCCGGGCAATCGCCCGACCTCTCTAGCGATCACCCGTTCGGCAGTGCCGTGCGGGATGAAGCTGTTGGGTGAAACGGGAAAGTGGACCGATGAGCGTGGGACTTCACCCCCCTCTGCCCTGCCGGGCATCTCCCCCTCAAGGGGGGAGATCGATATGCGGCTGGGTTTCGGCCATCTCAATGTCGAGGATGAAGTGGCGAAAGGCCCTCTGGTCGATCTCCCCCCTTGAGGGGGAGATGCCCGGCAGGGCAGAGGGCGGTAACGCCCCACGCACTTCGCCCCGTTGTGAATCAACCTCCGGAAAATCCCCACCCAGTTACGAATCCGTCAGATTCTTGCGCTACAGATTGACGCAGGCGTTTGTTGCATTGCACTCTAGCGGGCAAGGCAAACGGGGGAATCACTCCCCATCGTCAAAATGGCATCACGACCATTTCGCGGCAACGCCATGCCGGATGCGACATCCGGTATCGAAATGCATTCTATTCCGGGGTTTTTCATGCACCAGTTCGATCTGATTGTTGTCGGCAGCGGTCCGGCGGGAAGACGGGCCGCCATTCAGGCCGCCAAGCTCGAAAAGAAGGTTCTGGTCATCGAGAAAGGCAGCCGCGTCGGCGGCGTTTCGGTGCATACCGGCACCATCCCTTCAAAGACCCTGCGCGAAACCGCGCTCAACCTCACCGGCTGGCGCGAGCGCGGTTTTTACGGTCGCTCCTATCGCGTCAAGCAGGAGATCGACGCCGAGGACCTGCGCCGCCGCCTGCTCATCACCCTGGATCACGAAGTGGAAGTGCTGGAACACCAGTTCGCCCGCAACCGCGTGCAGCATATTCGCGGCACGGCAAGCTTCGTTGACGCCAACACCATGAAGGTGGTGAAGAACGACGGTGAGATCATGAATGTCACCGGCACTTCCATTCTGTTGACCATCGGCACCCGCCCCTACCGGCCGCCGCATATTCCCTTCGATGGCGAAGCGGTGCTCGATTCGGACGAGATTCTCGAAATCAAGGAACTGCCGCGCTCCATGATCGTGGTTGGCGCGGGCGTCATCGGCATCGAATATGCCACCATCTTCAGCGCGCTCGATACGCAGGTGACGGTGGTGGAACCGCGCGAAACCATGCTCGAATTCATCGACAAGGAAATCGTCGAGGATTTCGCCTATCAGCTGCGCGACCGCAACATGAAGCTGATCTTCGGGCAGAAGGCGGAAAAGGTGGAGCGCGACGAGAGCGGCAAGTGCCTCGTCTCGCTCGGCAATGGCCGCGTTCTGAAGGCCGAGACCGTCCTCTTCGCCGCCGGCCGTGTCGGCGCCACCGACACGCTCAACCTTTCGGCCTGCGGGCTGGAAGCCGACAGCCGCGGCCGCCTGAAAGTCGATCCTGAAACCTTCCAGACGTCCGTGCCGAACATCTATGCCGCCGGCGATATCATCGGTTTCCCAAGCCTTGCCTCTACGTCCATGGAACAGGGCCGCATCGCCGCCCGCCATGCCGTTGGCGCACCGGCCGGCGAACCGCCGCAGTTCTTCCCTTACGGCATCTATGCCGTGCCTGAGATCTCCACCTGCGGCCTGACGGAAGAAGAAGTCATCGAACGCAACATTCCCTATGAATGCGGTATCGCCCATTTCCGCGAGACGTCCCGCGGCCACATCATGGGCCTGGATAGCGGCCTCCTGAAGATGATCTTCTCGCTGAAAACCCGCCGCCTGCTCGGCGTCCATATCGTCGGCGAAGGCGCCACCGAACTGGTGCATATTGGCCAGGCGGTGCTGAACCTCAAAGGCACGGTGGAATATTTCGTCGAGAATACGTTCAACTACCCGACACTGGCGGAAGCCTACAAGATTGCCGGGCTTGATGCGTGGAACCGCATGGGTGAGATCAAGAAGGATTGAGGTTGCGCGGGGGCGGCTTTTGAGACGGCGGAGTTGCCGTAATCGGCCTTCTGAGAAAGCACAGCATCCCCATTCCGTCATCCCGGCCTTGAGCCGGGATCCAGCGCGATCAAGTCTTTGATAGCGAAAGACTCTTTCACAGCGCCGACTCGCCGTCACTGGATGCCGGGTCAAGCCCGGCATGACGGAGGAAAGGTTTTCGCCCCTAAAGAGACTTTCTCACCTGCGAACCAACCGTATACAGCCAGCCCGCCCCCTCACCACCGAATACTGTACCGCGCACTTACCCCCGGCCGGAAATGATCCGCATAACCCTGATCCAGCGTCCCGCGCACCGTCAGGTGATCGCCCAGCTTCTGTTCCACCGCGACACCGCTGCTGAACTCGTTGAAACTGTTACGGCTCGCCCCCGTCAGCACGAAGGCCGTGCCGGTTTCCGAGCGGGACAGCCGCAGCGATTGTGAGACATCAAGCCCGTTCCATTGCTGCGCCGTGCCGTCATACCGCACGGTGAAATTGCGGTTCGCCTCGATATCCAGCTCCGGCGTAACGATGCGCTTCTGCTGCGAGGTCATGGAAACGCTGCTCGACCCTGTCAGGGCGTTAAACATGACGCCGACATCCCGCGCAAGCGAGACGCCCGGCAGCTGTTCGGCCAGCAACGTGACATTACCCCACAGCCGCACCGGCGTATCCACCACCTGCCCCGTCTTTGAGGCATTCATGCCCATTTCCAGCCCGGCCCGGATCGGGGTATCGACCGGCAGTTTCGCGCCGATGCGCGCCGTATAGGACCGATCGGAATTCTTGACCGGCTTCCAGATCAGCCCCGCCTCATCGGCATGGGCGGCCGCGGCTGCGGTGAAGAACAATAATACAAGGGCAGAACCCGTTCGGAGCGACATACTTGTCCCCTGGCAAATTAAGGGCGCACCGGGAGAACCCGGCAAGCACGGTAAAAGCTAAGGCCAATGGTTTGGCTGCGATGAAGCCACATTCAAGCGGCGCAATGCCCGAACGGCCGCTTGATACGACCAGGCAAATCATGCTGCGCAGGGTGCCAGATGAACGGGAGATGAACAAGAGCATATGCAGCAAAAAATCATGCTGCACTGCATTGTGATCGGGAAGCTTCACATGGCCAGGTATCCCGGCCGCTTGACGAATCGGCGTTTTCCAACGGATATTCGTGAGCGCGTGGCCTGCGCCTAACCTCCACGACCTTCCCCAGCAGGGTCTTCCACGGAGGCAAAGGGACTAGTGTCTCAGGCAATTATCTTGGTCCGATCGTTTCGGGCGGGTTGCTGGGGAACTGCGTCTGAGACGTGAAAGGCCTGACAATGACGCAAAATAGCAATTTAAAACGTCGGGTGAGAGCTCGCGCGGCCAAAACAGGCGAATCTTATACAGCTGCTCTCCAGCATATTCGCAGAATACCGGACGCTCCTATGAGCAACTCAATACGAGTGGCGGTCGCGCAGACATCCTTGGTCAACGATCCTCGTGATATCTCCGCCCTAAAAACCTGCGGACAGGAAATACGCCGTCTTATGAACGATGCCCATCTTGCTGGCGCACGTCTCATACACTTCCCTGAAGGGGCAACGTGCTGGCCGCATAAACGGATCATGTCAGAGACTGGTCCGCGGGAAATAGGCCCTTCCGACTGGACACGCTTTGAATGGGACACTCTGCGCAAAGAACTGGAGGCGACCAGAAAACTGGCGCGCAAGCTGAAACTCTGGACAGTTCTCGGTGCCGTCCATCGACTGACGCCGCCGCACAGACCATATAACAGCCTGTACGTCATCTCAGATCGTGGCGCGATTATAACCCGCTATGATGAACGTCTGTTGTCGAAAACCAAAATCTCGTTCATGTACTCGCCGGGACACCTCCCCGTGACGTTCGACGTTGATGGGTTCCGCTTCGGTTGCGCGCTTGGCATGGAGGCGCATTACCCGGAAATATTCATGGAATATGAGAAGCTCTGTGTTGATTGCATGCTGTTTTCTACCGCAGGCGAAGACGCTTCAAATGCCCCTGCATTTGCCGCCGAGATATTGGGGCATGCAGCGAGCAATACCTACTGGGCCTGCTATTCCACACTTGCCACCCAAAGTCCCGGCGCCCCATCGGCAATAGCAGCGCCGGATGGTCAATGGGCGGCTCAATGCCCGGTCAGTGGTTCACCGGCCATTGCGGTGGCGGACGTCATCATCAATCGAGAACATCCCGCGCGACCATGGCGGCAAAAAGCGCGTGGCGATCTATATGCACCTCACCAGGTGGATAACGATCCTAGAAGCGATAGCCGGAACCAGTTCTAGCATTCTGCACCTGCCAGTGGCGCTGATTTGTGCCACTGGCTACGTCGCTCAGGGCGGAACCACTCGCATCTTCCCAAACAAAAAGGCCGCAGCTTTCGCCACGGCCCTTCCATTCAAATCAGCTTGCACTGAAGAAGATTATTCGGCGTCGCCTTCAGCGGCCTTCTTCTTGGCCGGAGCCTTCTTCTTCGGAGCGGCTTCTTCGCCTTCAGCGGCGTCGTCAGCCTTGGCAGCAGCCTTTTTCTTGGCAGGCGCCTTCTTCTTGGTTTCCGTGGCTTCTTCGCCGTCGTCAGCCAGCAGCTCTTCCTTGGAAACGGTCTTGTCCGTTACCGAGATTTCGGTGAGCAGCTTGTCGATGACCTTTTCTTCGAAGATCGGAGCGCGCAGCGAAGCGGAAGCGCCGGGGGTGTTGCGGAAGAAATCGAGGATTTCCTTCTGCTGGCCCGGGAACTGCTGCAGCTGCTGGAACAGCGCGCGCTGCATTTCCTCTTCGGTCACTTCGACGCCGGCCTTTTCGCCGATTTCGGAGAGAACGAGGCCAAGACGGACGCGGCGTTCAGCCAGCTTGCGATATTCTTCGCGGGCTTCTTCTTCGGTCGTGTCTTCGTCAGCGAAGGTCTTGCCGGACTGAGCGAGATCGGTGTTGATCTGGCGCCAGATGTTGTCGAACTCGGCGTCAACCAGGCCAGCCGGCGTGTCGAACTTGTACATCTCGTCCAGCTGGTCGAGGATCTGGCGCTTGACCTTCTGGCGGGTGACGTTGCCGTACTGGCTTTCGATCTGACCCTTGACGATTTCCTTCAGCTTTTCAGCCGATTCGAGGCCAAGCTTTTCGGCCAGTTCGTCGTTGATTTCAACCGGAGCGGCGGCAGCAACTTCCTTGACGGTGATGTCGAAGTTGGCTTCCTTGCCGGCAAGGTTCGCCGCCGGGTAATCGGCAGGGAACGTCACGGTGATGGTCTTTTCGTCGCCGGCCTTGACGCCAACCAGCTGGTCTTCGAAACCGGGGATGAAGCGGCCCGAACCGAGAACCAGTTCAGCGTCTTCAGCAGCGCCGCCGTCGAAGGCAACGCCGTCAACCTTGCCGAGGTAGTTCATGGTGACGCGGTCGCCTTCAGCGGCCTTGCCCTTCTTGGTCTCGTAGGTGCGGGCGCTTTCGGCGATCTTGAGGATCTGCTCGTTGATTTCGTCTTCGGTCACTTCCACAACTTCGCGGGTAACCTTGATGCCGTCATTGGCCTTCAGTTCGATGGCCGGAATGATTTCGTAGGCAACGGTGAATTCGAAGTCGGATTCGGCCGACAAGATCTTTTCAGCTTCCTGCTCGTCTTCGGTCATGGAGATCGCAGGCTGCGTTGCAGACTTCTCGCCGCGGCTGGAGAGGATTTCGGACGGCTTTTCACGAACCAGCTCGTTGACGAGGTCGGCCATGATGGACTTGCCGTACATCTTCTTCAGGTGGCCAACCGGCACCTTGCCGGGACGGAAACCGTTGATGCGAACCTTGTCCTTGGCGTCGACCAGGCGCTCGTCCAGACGGGCCTTCATGTCGGCAGCCGGAATAACGACCTTGAGTTCGCGCTTCAGCCCTTCAGCGAGCGTTTCGATAACCTGCATTTTCCTAACCTTCACATCATGGCGGCGGTGCTCAGACAGCCGTTGGTTTACTTTCGAGCACTGCGCCGGAAACATCGTTCCCCGGCCGTGGCTTCCCTTATTTCTTACGCAAGCGCCTGCCGGACACCGTTACGCCTGCACCGGAGAATAAAGACCAAAGGGGAGAAATGAACCCCGAAGCTCCCCGCATCCTGTAAGGATGCACTCTGGCGCAAGCGTGGCACAGCCATGCCTTGCTTGTGGTGCGGGTAGAGAGACTCGAACTCCCACGCCGAAGCGTTGGTACCTAAAACCAATGCGTCTACCAATTCCGCCATACCCGCACGTTGGGCGGCGGTATGTCACAATGTTCAGAAAGGGTCAAGCACGCCGTTCCGCTGCCTTTCGTTTCGCCCGGACTTTTCTTGCCAGCCGGGCTGGGCAGAAGGAGGCCCGGCCCGCTTTCGCGACCGGCCAACGGATTTTCGGAACACGAAAGCCTCCAGGATACAGGGCCGACAGCGGCGTAGCGCGCCATCGTCCTCCCCGATTACCGACCCCCTATCATATGGGCGCTTCACGCTAACACGCGGCTGCACTGACATTATATATAATATGGCATTGCGGGCACATGATGGCGCCGGTACCGCCGCACGCAGCCGCCGCATGACGCACCGCCGCAAGGCTGCAGCGGATAACTCCATCAAAAGCACACAAATTGGTCACAAATTATGCATGAATCGCCGCAATCGGGGCATTTTACCGGATTGCATTGCGTTTAATGCATAGGTGGCATCTTGCTTTGTCTGTTTTTGTTTTGATTAAACCGATTATATTTATGGTCATACAGACATCGAGTTCAGCCCCGGACCAAAGCCTCCCAAGACTGGCCGCGGCGACTGAACAGCACGAAGAGGAAGATGAAAATGAACATTGCACGCTCGCTCACCAACTGGCGCAAGTATCGTCAGACCGTAACCGAACTCGGCCGCATGACCGACCGCGAACTGAATGACCTCGGCATTGGCCGTCAGGACATCCGCCGCGTCGCCAAGACCGCCGTCGGCTTCTAATTGGACGCCCCGCCGCTCTGCGGCGGATGCGAAACGACCTACCCAAAAAGGCCTGAGGCTTCCGCCTCTGGCCTTTTTTCGTTTTGGGTGGCGCCCCAACTCGAAGCAATTCGTCTGTACCGCCTGCTGGGGCCGACGGATAAATGCATTGATGCCGAGTGTTGGCGTACGGCAGGATGATGTCCGGGCCTGCTCCTATTGCCCTCTCACGCCGCAGAGCCCTTTCGGAAGCCATCTAAGGCCGCCATATCCTCAAAGCCGCCTCAAAGGCAGGCATTTCCGCTCATATTTTGCCCATATGATACCCAAAGCCGCAAATTTAGACGACATACTGCACAAATGCATGGCAGTAGCCTAAATTCTGCACTGCACAACATGGCTTCATGTCTATATATAAACCTCAACAGCCGAGAGCACAGAGAAACCGCTGAGCCGGCAGACGAAATCAACAGAGATAGATTGAGGAAACGACCATGAACCCCATTCGCATCGCAAAGAACTGGATCTCCTACCGCCGCACGATCAACGAACTTGGAAGCCTGTCCAACCAGGCGCTCAGCGACATCGGCCTGACCCGTTACGACATCCGTAACGTAGCAGCCCGTTCGTTCCGCTAAGGCGTAAACGATCGTCCCGCTGCCCGACCTCCAGGGCGCGACGATTGAGCGACAGGTTAAGAAAGCGGCGCCTCTGGCGCCGTTTTTGATTCTGGAGTTTCCGCTGCAAGCAGCTATTTTTCGAAGATGCACTCCTGGCTTCCGCCACCATTCGGTTTTACAGGGCCGGCCGGCATTTCGGATACGGGCGCTACGCCAAAGACATCGGGTTCGAGATCGCCGCTTGTTTCTTCTCCCCGCCGGGGAGAAGGTGGCCCGAAGGGTGGGATGAGCGGGCTAGCTCCCCTGATATCTCCAACCTCGCCCCCTCATCCCGCTGCCTGCTTCAAATGCGCGCCTGCTCCTCGATCCCGGCGGGAGCTTCGTAGCCCACTAGCCTCCATCCGCCAAAACCATTTGGCTGCCCCCGCCATGCATGCTAGTGCATCGGCAAACAATGCCGCGTCCTTTTAGGACCCGCGCGGAACACTCACTCGAATGACGGCCGCCGGACGGGAGCCTTGGCCCCGCGGCTGCCCATGGACACCGAAATGCAAGACAAGACCATTTCTCCCATTCACGTCGTCGGCGGCGGGCTGGCCGGCTCGGAAGCCGCATGGCAGATTGCGGAGAGCGGCGTTCCCGTCATCCTGCACGAAATGCGCGGTGTGCGCGGCACCGATGCGCATAAGGGCGATACGCTGGCGGAACTGGTCTGTTCCAACTCCTTCCGCTCCGACGATGCGACGGCCAATGCGGTTGGTGTCATCCATGCGGAAATGCGGCTTGCCGGCTCGCTGATCATGGCCTGCGCCGATAAGCACCAGGTGCCGGCCGGCGGCGCGCTTGCCGTTGACCGCGACGGATTTTCCGAGGCCGTGACGAAAACGCTGGAGGGTCACCCACTGGTGACGATCCTCCGCGAAGAGGTGAACGGCCTTCCGCCGAAGGAATGGGGCAACACGATCATCGCGACCGGGCCTCTTACCTCGCCGGATCTTGCCGCCGCCATCCAGGCCGAGACGGGTGAGGATGCGCTCGCCTTTTTCGACGCCATCGCCCCGATCGTCCACCGCGACAGCATCAACATGGATATCTGCTGGTACCAGTCGCGTTACGACAAGGTCGGCCCCGGCGGCACGGGCAAGGACTACATCAACTGCCCTCTGAATGAGCAGCAATATAACGCCTTCATCGACGCGCTGATCGCGGGAGACACGGTCGGTTTCAAGGAATGGGAAGGCACGCCCTATTTCGACGGCTGCCTGCCGATCGAAATCATGGCCGAGCGCGGGCGCGAAACGCTGCGACATGGCCCCATGAAGCCGATGGGCCTCACCAATGCCCACAACCCCACCGTCAAGGCCTATGCCGTCGTCCAGCTGCGCCAGGACAATGCGCTCGGCACGCTCTACAACATGGTCGGTTTCCAGACGAAGCTGAAATACGGCGTTCAGGCGGATGTGTTCCGCATGATACCCGGCCTCGAAAATGCGGAATTCGCGCGCCTCGGCGGCCTGCACCGCAACACCTATATCGATTCCCCCACCCTGCTTGACCGCTCGCTGAAGCTGAAATCCCGGCCGGACCTGCGTTTCGCCGGCCAGATCACCGGTTGTGAGGGTTATGTGGAAAGCGCCTCCGTCGGCCTCCTCGCCGGCCGCTTCGCCGCCGCCGAGCAAAAGGGCGAAACCCCGAGCCTGCCGCCGGCTACCACCGCGCTAGGTTCGCTGCTCAACCACATCACCGGCGGCCACCTGTCTTCCGACGATGAACCGGGCAAACGCTCCTTCCAGCCGATGAACATCAATTTCGGCCTCTTCCCCGAACTGGAGCCGGGCTCGATCGTCAAGCCAGAAGGCGTCAAGCGTTTTCGCGGCAAGGACAAGACGATCATGAAACGTCAGCTGATCGCGGCGCGGGCGTTGAAGGATTGTGCGGCGTGGCTCGAGGCGCCCAAAGGCGGCGCGGCGACCTGACTGACGCCGAGACATGGCAACCTGGCATGACCGCCGTCGTTACATCACGTTCCATTTGCCAAAATCGGATTTGCCGGTCTGATAGGGATAATGCCTTGAGAAGAAGGGATTGACTGCGGCAACGTGCTCGAAGGTGATCGTCGTTCCAAAGAGGATTGAGAACAGCGGCTGGTAGCTGTAGCGGCCGGAGACAACGATGATCGCTTCCTTGGGGCCAAATCCACCGCCAGTCACTGCCTTTTGCCATCGAACGTCCTCGGCCGATCCAAAGAAATTATACGGCCTGAATTGTTCTTTAGGCGTGCCGCCGGTCAGCTCAACGCTTCGCAAAGTCAGATTGAGCTTATCCGTCGCGAGGATGCCGTTGCCCGCGATGATCGCGAATTGGGACACACCGGTTCTGACCCGTGTCTCGAACTCCGGAAATCGTGCCGACCATCTGGCCGCATTATCGATCACGGTGACAAAACGATCATAACTGATCCAGCCTCGCCCGACTTCGACAATGACTGCCAGAAAAAGAATGAGGACCGGCGCCAGAAGTCCCATCTCGACGGCAGCGGCGCCGGATCGGCAGGAGAAGAGCCGGAAGATGCGGTGTGAACCCATGCCGATCATTCCGTCACCCGTACGGCCGTGACCGCCAGCGACACATTCTGCAGCTGACGAACGCCTCCGGACTTGGGCACAAGCAGATGTGTCGTCGGCATGACGAAATTCCAGTTGTAGCCGATCGCAAGTATATATTGGCCGGCAGAACTGTTCGGCGCCTGAAAGCGGTTGACGACGGGGAAGGAGATCGGCGTCGCGACGATGTCGTCATCGGCTATAGGAACAAGCGTTATCTTCAGGGTTTCCGTGTCCGTAGCCCCGATAAACTTGGCCGCGATCGCACGCCGAAGCGCGTCCGCAGTCACCTGCTCCCGCTGCATCGCCGCTTTACGAAGATATTCTATGCCTGCAGTCGTGGCCGTCGACAGGTTGAGATGATAAAGGAACAACAGACCGATTTCCAATATCCCGAAGATCAGAATGAGGAAGAACGGCATCAATATCGCCACCTCAATCGCTGCTGCCGCCTGCCTGTCATCGGCAAAACGCCGATAATGCCCAAGCCACCGGTTCTTGAAACGAGAGGACGTTGAACGTTTTTTCGGCCGTCGAGCTTCGACGCGGTTACCGGCGCTCATCGCCGTACCTTCCGATATATCTCAGTTCGAACCCGGTGATGATGCCGCCGACGCTGTCACTGAAACCCGATGCGGCGATGGTGAGCTTGTATACGGAGTAGGTGTCGACCGTGAATTTCTTCTGGTAATAGCGCCACTTGATGGCCTGATCGACGGGATTTTCCATGCCCGGTCCCTGCCGCATGTTGAAGACCGGTTTTACAGTGCCCAATTGTGGCCGAAGCTGCTGCAGGGTGACATCGATGCCGTTCGTCTGCTCAGCGGTAATCAGCTTGCCGGGATTGGAAGGGTCCTTGAAATGACTCTTACGGCCGTTGTACCACACGGATATCTCATAGTAGCCGGGATGAAGCTCCACTTTTTTGAAGATGGAGCTGTTGGCGTTCATGGGCTTTTTCCCCCCTTGCCTCACCGCGCCCCAGTCGCTGTCCAGCTCGATCACGTAGCGCGTCGGCAAGGACGCATTATTGCCCGTGGAGTCGTCGACCATATCCCTGCGCGTGTTGGCCGCCTTTTCTGTGTCTTTGATATCGCAGGCCTTGTCGTTGAGGGTTTCCTTGTCTTTCTCAACTTTCTGCGCAAACCCGTCCGGATAGCCATCCCAGTCGTGATTCTTGCGGCAGCAGGGGCTGCTCCAGTCCTGCAATTCGATACCGGGGTCTGTCCCGCCGTCCCAGCGGATCTCGGTATAGCGATAGACCCCCCAGCAACCGCCGGGGGTCCTTGCGGTGACCCCGTTTTTTAGAACGCGCTCCTTATCGAGTGAGGTTTTCTCAAAATCATTATTGACCAGTACTTCACCATCATAGGGATAAGGCGGGATGCCCTGGCAAGTGTAGTTCAAACGATACTTGAATTCGTCGAGGCTGAGCATCTTGGCAAACAGCAGATTATAGCCGAACTCCGCCTTCATATCCGTGCGCAGCCAGTCAATGACAACATCGCGGGTGATCACCTTTTGTTTTGTAGACTGGATCATCGAATCGAAGGTTGTAAGCACGGCTTCCCGGCGGTCCTCATCTTCAGGCGTATCGGTCCGCGTGGGCTTGGTCGATCGTTCGCAGGCCAGCGCCATGACGCGCTTTGACTGGTTGTAATAGACCAGCGCCCGGCCGCCTTCGAAAAGCACCCCTAACAGAAGGACGAAGAGGGGCAGCAACAGTGCGGTCATAATGGCGAAAGCGCCTTTGCGGTCCTTGAGCAGCGAGAAAAACGCTCCCCTTTCCCGTGCTGCTTTTTTTATCGGCCTGCTCGTCATCAAAACACCGTCTCATGTCGCTCATCACCATGGGAAAGGCGCGCTGTGAAAAGCGACTGGCCTGGCTTTCTGCGACGCTAAATATGTCCGGCTAACGCCGGTCGATTGAAAATTGCTCTTTGGCCGCCTGCGGCGCTGCTTTTCGGGCAACGTCGCCTGAGCACTGAAAATACAGGGGTCAATTAACACGCAAACCGTAAATCAAAGCTCAATCGGAACTGAAAAATATGACGCAAATTCATATGCTTAGTTTATTTATTAATAAATTAGCTATCTTTGATAGAAGCGTATGAGCGTGTGACGCCGGTACAGGATTTGCGTCCACGGTGACATGCGTAAACACAAACTTGGGCTTGCCCCTTGTCCCTCCAGCCAAGCTCGGGCAAAACAGCCCCATCCAATCACAAGACAATGCCAGGAGATAAGATATGGACGTCCGCGCCGCCGTTGCCATTCAGGCAGGAAAACCGCTCGAGGTCATGACCGTTCAGCTCGAAGGTCCCCGGGCCGGCGAAGTGCTGATCGAGGTCAAGGCGACCGGCATCTGCCACACCGATGACTTCACCCTTTCCGGCGCCGATCCGGAAGGCCTGTTTCCGGCCATTCTCGGCCATGAAGGCGCCGGCATCGTCGTGGATGTCGGAGCGGGCGTTACCTCCGTCAAGAAGGGCGATCATGTCATTCCGCTCTACACGCCGGAATGCCGCGAGTGTTATTCGTGCACCTCGCGCAAGACCAATCTCTGCACCTCCATCCGCGCCACGCAGGGCCAGGGCGTGATGCCGGACGGCACCTCGCGATTCTCGATCGGCAAGGACAAGATCCATCACTACATGGGCTGCTCGACCTTCTCGAACTACACGGTTCTGCCGGAAATCGCCGTCGCCAAGATCAACCCGGACGCCCCCTTCGACAAGGTCTGCTACATCGGCTGCGGCGTCACCACGGGCATCGGTGCGGTCATCAACACCGCCAAGGTCGAAATCGGCTCCACGGCCATCGTCTTCGGTCTCGGCGGCATCGGCCTCAACGTGCTGCAGGGCCTGCGTCTTGCCGGCGCAGACATGATCATCGGTGTCGACATCAACCCGGACCGCAAGGCCTGGGGCGAAAAATTCGGCATGACCCACTTCGTCAACCCGAAGGAAGTCGGCGACGATATCGTGCCCTATCTCGTCAACATGACGAAGCGCAACGGCGACCTGATCGGCGGCGCGGATTACACCTTCGACTGCACCGGCAATACCAGGGTCATGCGCCAGGCGCTGGAAGCCTCCCATCGCGGCTGGGGCAAGTCGGTCATCATTGGCGTTGCGGGTGCTGGCCAGGAAATCTCCACGCGTCCGTTCCAGCTCGTCACCGGCCGCAACTGGATGGGCACCGCATTCGGCGGCGCGCGCGGCCGCACGGATGTGCCGAAGATCGTCGACTGGTACATGGAAGGCAAAATCCAGATCGACCCGATGATCACCCACACCATGCCGCTCGAAGACATCAACAAGGGCTTCGACCTGATGCACAGGGGCGAAAGCATCCGCGGCGTCGTCGTGTACTGATCGGCCGGCAACGTCAGCAGGCGCGCAGCACGCGCGCCTGCCCATTCATGCAAATGTGATCGCGCCTTCGGCCTTGCAGCCAGCGCGATTAACGGGACGGTAAATCTATCGTTGTAATCCCATAACGCGCGGTGGGGTTGAAAAATCTCTTCCTCAGGCCGAGTGACGCCAGACAGCGGAGAGCGCCCCTGAAAATCGTATCGATCGATAACGGAAACCGCGCCGCCGCCATCAGTCTTCTGACGAAAGGTTTCCCTGAAAAGAGCGAGGCCTTCTGGTCCCGCGGGCTTGCGCTGATCGCCGAACATCACGAACGCCGGCAACTCGGTCCGGTCGGGCAATTGCTGATGAAAGGTGACGCCGCCGCCGGTGTATTGCTGACAATCAAAAGCCGCCTGCCGGATACCGGCACTGTCGTCGTCAATCTGTCCAGCTGGTATGTCGAGCCGGCTTGCAGATGGTTCGCGCCGCGCATGCTGCAAATGGCGTCGTCTTCAGAGGATGAGGTCTTCACCGACCTCACCCCCTCGGCCGAAGCCTGCAGGCTGAATGAGAGGCTGGGCTTTCACACGGTGACGGATTGCACGCTTTTTTATCCCCTGCCGTTGAAGGCGTTGCGCCCCTCGAGCGCCCGCCTCATAACGCTTGCCTCCGCTCAACCCGGTACGCTGACCAGCGAGACGCGTGAGATGCTTGAAGATCACGCGCGCCTCGGCTGCATCGTCGCCATCATACAGGTGGATGGCCGTCATTACCCGCTGGTCTTTCTGAAAACGGCGACCAAAAGGGCGCCCTCCGCGCGCCTCATCTATTGCGAGGACCGCGCAGTCGTACAAAGACACATTTCCGCGATCGCCCGCCATCTCCTTCGCCACGGCAGATTTGCCATGACGATGGCTGCACTCGAGGGTGAACGAAACGCGGGCGGCTTCGCTGCACATAAATCTGCGCCGATACAAGTAAAAGGCGCATGGAACCCACAATTTATTAACGAAACATACTCAGAGTTGGTGTTATTGCCACCCTAGGTATTTTAGTGGTGCTGGGGTTGTCCTGACCGAAACCTGGCCTTTACAGATAAACGGGGTTCCGGGGCGGGAGCCATGGAAAATATACGGGGAGATCGGGGAATGAACATGCTTGCAGCAAAAACGAGCGAAATAGAGATTGCTGATACCATTCACTCCTATCTTTCGGACCGTTTCCCTGCCTATGCACCTTTTTCGGCCGACACGCCGCTTCTCGAGGGAGGCGTCATCGATTCGCTCGGCTTTCTGGAGCTGATGATCTTTCTTGGTGAAGGCTTCGGCATCATTCTCGACGACGAACATTTCACCCCCGACAACCTTGGCACGCCCGCCGATCTCGTCGCCTTCGTCCTCAGGGAACGGAGGCGATGACACCTCCTTTCCTGCTGCACCACCTGCTGGGCGCGCGCGCGGCAAGCGACGGGCAGGCGATCGTTTATAAAGACACATCCCTGAGCTACCGGCAATTTGCCGAAGCGGCGGAACGATGCGCGGCTGCCTTGCAGCAGGCTGGGGCGCAACGCGGCGACCGGGTCGTCATTTTTCTGCCGCGAGGCACGGAAGAATGCTGGTCGATCTTCGGCGTCAGCATGGCCGGATGCGTCTTCGTGCCGGTCAATGCGCTGCTGAAGGCGCAGCAGATACGCCATATCATCGTGGATTGCGGCGCCGAACTTGTCATCAGCCATGCGACCATGCGCGACGAGCTGAGCGCGGCGCTGGAAGGTCTGGCCGGTGTCCGCGTGCTTCTGACGAACGATATCGCCGAAGGCGGCAAGACGTCAGTCAAAAGCCCGGCGGCAATCGGCGAAGACCTCGCGGCGATCCTCTATACATCCGGTTCTACCGGCTCACCCAAGGGCGTGATGCTGTCGCATCGCAATCTCCTGGCCGGCGCGCGCATCGTGCGTACCTATCTGGAGATTACCGGCAAGGATCGCATTCTTTCCCTTCTGCCCTTCAGCTTTGATTATGGCCTCAACCAGCTGCTGACGGCAGTGGAACAGGGCGCGACAACAATCATCTCCACCTTTAGGCTCGGTGACGACATCGTCCGCGACCTGCGCGACCATGCCGTGACCGGGCTTGCCGGGGTGCCGACAGTCTGGGCGATCCTGACGAGGGCGGCGCCGTCGCTTGCCAGGACGCCGCTTCCGCATCTGCGTTACATCACCAATTCTGGCGGGCGCGTGCCGCAGGAAACCGTGAAGGCGCTGCGCGAAAAGCTGCCGGACACGAAAATCTACCTGATGTACGGCCTGACCGAAGCCTTCCGCTCCACCTTCCTGCCGCCGGATGAAATCGATCGCCGCCCGACCTCCATCGGCAAGGCCATTCCCGAATGTGAGATATTCATCGTCACCGCCGAGGGACAGCGGGCAAAGCCCGGCGAACCCGGCATTCTCGTGCATCGAGGCCCGACCGTTTCGCTGGGCTACTGGAACCGGCCGGAAGACACGGCGAAAGTCCTGCGCCCGCATCCCTTCATTCCGGCGGCACTGGGCGGAGAAACCGTATGTTACTCCGGCGACCTGGCGGTGGAAGACGAAGACGGGTTCTTCAGCTTCGTTGCCCGTAACGATGCGATGATCAAGTCTTCGGGTTATCGCATCAGCCCGACCGAAGTCGAAGAAAGCCTGATGTCGACAGGCTTGTTCCAGCAGGTCGCCGTCATCGGCCTTCCGGACCCCTTTTCGGGGGAAAAGGTGCATGCCGTGGCGACTGCCGCCAATGAAAATATCGATGTTTCCGCGGCACTGAAGAAGGCCGCTGAAATGCTCGCCCCCTTCATGATCCCGCGCGCCATCGAGCTGGTCGACCGGTTGCCGGTCACCGCCAATGGCAAGGTGGACTACCGCGCGCTTGTGCGCGAACGGACGGACAATGGCGCCCACGGATAAACCCCAGAGCCACGGTCCCGCCCTTGCGGCCGCGTCATTCGATATCAGTGAAAACGATCTTGTGATCGGCGGGCTTGCCGTGCGCGATATCGTCGCCGAAACCGGAACCCCATGCTTTCTCTATGATGCTGGCGCGATGCGCCGCGCCTACCGCGATCTCCAGGCGACGCTCTCCGGTTTTGCCGATATCTATTATTCGGTGAAGGCCAATCCCCTGCCCGCCATCATCGCGCTCTTCCGGCAGGAAGGCGCCGGCGCGGAAATCGCTTCCGCTGGCGAATATCGCGCCGCTATAAAGGCTGGTGTCGCGCCCGAAAACATCATCTTTGCCGGGCCCGGCAAAAGCAGAGCCGAATTGCACGAAGTGATCACGGGCGGCATCGGCGAAATCCACGTGGAAAGCGCCGAGGAAATTGCCCGCATCGAGGCAATCGGCAAACCCGTCAAGGCCTCTGTCCGCATCAATCCGGTGCCGGATGCGCAAGCCGGCGCCATGCGCATGGGCGGCAAGGCCACCGCTTTTGGTTTCGATGAGGAAGAACTGGAAAATATCCTGCCGCTTTTCCGGCATGCGGGCGTTATCGATCTCGTCGGCATCCATATCTATGGCGGCACGCAGATTCTCGATGCGGACATGCTTGTCTCGCAATGGCGACATGCCATCGCAATTGCCGCCCGCATGGCGGAAATGCTCGGCAAGCCGCTTGAAACCATCGATCTCGGCGGCGGCCTCGGCATCCCCTACTTCGCCGGCGAAGCACCGCTCGATCTCGCGAAGGTAAAAGCCGCCGTCCCCGATCTGAAGGCACTGCTGAAAGCGCATCCGCTGATCGCCGACGCCCATGTCATCGTCGAGCCCGGCCGCTTCCTCGCCGGTCCGGGCGGCATCTATACGGCCGAAGTCAATTCCGTGAAGACCTCGCGCGGAACCACCTTCGTTGTGACGGATGGCGGCATGCACCATCACCTGGCCGCTTCGGGCAATCTCGGTCAGATCGTCAAGCGCAACTATCCCATCGTTGCGCCCGCCATGATGCAGGCCGACCACGCGGAGACTGCAACTGTCGTCGGCCCGCTCTGCACGCCACTCGATACGCTGGCTCGCAACGCGGCATTGCCGAGGCTCCAGGCCGGTGACCTCATCGCCATCCTGCAGTCAGGCGCCTATGGCGCCAGCGCCAGCCCCGGGGGTTTTCTAAGCCACGCGGTGGCGAAGGAAGTGCTGGTGGAAAATGGGGCGTTTGAGATGATCGGGCGATAATCACCCTCGCAGCAGCCTGTCCCCCACAGCGAATTTCGATTTCAGCAGGCACTCGTCATATTCCGCCTCAGCCACGGAATCGGAGACGATGCCGCCGCCGACATTAAAGACGGCACGACCGTCATCGAACAGTGTCATCGTACGGATCGCCACCGAAAAGCGCATTTCACCACCAGGAGACATGAGGCCGATGGCGCCGCAATAGGCGTCGCGGGGCGTCGCTTCCAGTTCGCGCAGGATTTTCATCGCCCACATTTTTGGCGCACCGGTAACCGAGCCGCAGGGAAACAAGGCGGCGAAAATGTCTTCCACCGTCATGCCAGGCAAAAGTTTCGCCCTGATATGGCTGACCATCTGGTGCACGGTCGGATAGGTCTCGATATCGAAAAGCCGTGGCACATCGAGGCTGCCGACCTCGGTGATGCGGGAAATATCGTTGCGCAAGAGATCAACGATCATGCGGTTTTCGGCGAGCGTCTTTTCATCCGCAAGCATCGCCGCGATGATCGCCCTGTCCTCCTCCGCATCCGCTCCGCGCGGCGTCGTTCCCTTCATGGGATGGGTTTCGATGAACCCCCGCCCGTCAACCGAGAAAAACAGTTCCGGTGATCGTGACAGGATGACGGGGCCGCCGAGATCGACCAGCGCGCCATATTTCACCGGCTGGCGCTCGATCAATGACCAGAATGCCGTCAGCGGATCGCCGCTCCAGCGGGCATGGACGGGCATGGTCAGATTGCCCTGATAACAGTCGCCCCGGCGTATATGGTCGTGCAACAGCTCGAAACGCCGCCGATACTCGGGAAGTGTCCATGCCGGGACCGGATCGGCAAGAAACGCATCCGCGCCCGGAACTTCGTCAGGCCGCGCAAAGCGGCCGTCATCCGGCTGCGGGCCGGAAAAGACCCCGAAATTCAGGAACGGCACGTTGCGCGGTTCGGCCGCAAAAGACGCAAGCTTCGGCTCGAACAGGAAACCGGCCTCATAAGACACATAGCCAGCTAAATATTTTCCGGCACGGCGCAGTTCTTCCATGCGCTTCAGCGCTGCAAAAAATGCTTCTCGCTCATCCGCGACGATGATTTCCTCCGGCTCGGTGAAGGCTGTCACCGTGCCGGTCGTGTCATCCCGGAAAAGAACGTAAGGCGCATGTGCCAAGGAAAAATCCGTAGAAGGTAAATCTGGAGACTGCAGGGCGTCGGAAAGATACCTTTCCATCGTCATCCCCGGTTCCCGGATCAAATCCGAGGATGTCCCGAGGATCTACCACCCGTTGACTTTAGCGATCTCGGCAGATCCTCGGCACGAGACCGAGGATGACGTCGAGTGTGGAGACAGGTCACGAGGCATTAAACCGGGTCTATATCGCCCCGCGCCCACATTTCGATGGTTTCCGCATAAAAATCGGCGAAACGGCCTTCCTCGATCGACTTGCGGATACCCTGCATCAGCTCCTGATAATAGGCAAGATTGTGCCAGGAGAGCAGCATGCCGCCCAGCGCCTCGTTGGCGCGTACGAGGTGATGCAGATAGGCGCGGGAGTAATCGCGCGAGGCCGGGCAGTTGGATTGTTCGTCGAGCGGGCGCATATCCTCGGCATGGCGGGCATTGCGGATATTGACCTTGCCGCGGCGCGTAAAGGCCAGACCATGACGGCCGGAACGCGTCGGCATCACGCAGTCGAACATGTCGATGCCGCGCGCCACCGATTTCAGGATATCGTCAGGCGTGCCGACGCCCATCAGGTAACGCGGCTTTTCAGTGGGCAGCACCGGCAGGGTAATATCGAGCATGCCCAGCATCACATCCTGCGGCTCACCGACGGCAAGGCCGCCGACCGCATAACCCTTGAGATCGAGCTGCTTCAGCCCTTCGGCGGAGCGAATGCGCAGGTCCGGCTGGTCGCCGCCCTGCACGATGCCGAACATGGCCTTGCCGGGCTGGTCGCCAAAGGCGACGCGGCAGCGCTCGGCCCAGCGCAGCGACATTTCCATGGCGCGCTCGATTTCCTTGCGCTCGGCCGGCAGCGCGATGCACTCATCGAGCTGCATCTGGATGTCCGAATCGAGCAGGCCCTGAATTTCGATCGAGCGTTCCGGTGACATGTGATGCAGCGAACCGTCCACATGGCTCTTGAAGGTCACGCCCTTCTCATCCAGCTTGCGCAGACCGGAAAGCGACATCACCTGAAAACCGCCGCTATCGGTGAGGATCGGGTGTGGCCAGCGGATCAGCTCATGCAGGCCGCCAAGGCGGGCGACACGCTCGGGGCCGGGCCGCAGCATCAGGTGATAGGTATTGCCGAGAATGATATCCGCCCCCAGCTCGCGCACCTGATCAAGATACATGGCCTTGACGGTGCCGACAGTGCCGACGGGCATGAAGGCGGGCGTGCGGATGACGCCACGCGGCATGGCGACTTCGCCTAGGCGCGCGCCGCCGCTCGTGGCTTTCAGGGTGAAGGTGAATTTGTCGTGCATCAGTTTTTCCGGAACAACAGGCTGGAATCGCCATAGGAATAGAAACGGTATCCGGTTTCGATGGCGTGCTTATATGCGTCACGCATCGTTTCGAGACCGCAGAAAGCCGAAACCAGCATGAACAGCGTCGATTTCGGCAGGTGGAAATTGGTCATCAGCATATCGACCGCGCGGAAACGATAACCGGGCGTGATGAAAATGCCGGTCGCATCGGACCACGGGTGAATGATGCCATCCTCCGCAGCCGCGCTTTCAATCAGGCGCAGCGACGTCGTGCCCACGCAGACAATGCGCCCGCCCCGCGCCTTGACCGCATTCAGCCTGTCGGCTGTTTCCTGCGAGACGTGGCCGATTTCGAAATGCATCTTGTGATCGTCGGTATCATCAGCCTTGACCGGAAGGAAGGTGCCTGCCCCAACGTGAAGCGTCACGAAATGCCGCTCGATACCGGCCTTGTCGAGCGCGGCAAACAGGTCGGGCGTGAAATGCAGCCCGGCGGTAGGCGCGGCAACGGCGCCCTTCTCGCGGGCGTAGATGGTCTGGTAGTCGGTCTGGTCCTGCGCATCTTCCGGCCGTTTGGCCGCGATATAGGGCGGCAGGGGAATATGGCCGACGGAGGCAATGGCCTCGTCCAGAACGGGACCGGAGACGTCGAACAGCAGCGTGATCTCGCCCTCCTCGCCCTTCTGCTCGACGGTGGCCTCCAGATGGGCAAGGCCGCAGGCATTGTCGCGCGCATAACCGAAACGGATGCGGTCGCCCTGCTTGATGCGCTTGCCGGGACGCGCGAAAGCCTTCCAGCGGGACTGATCGGCGCGCATGTGCAGCGTGGCCGAAACGGCCGTCTCCGGCGCGCCTTCGCGCAGCCTGACACCTTCAAGCTGGGCGGGAATGACGCGGGTGTCGTTGAAAACAAGCGCATCGCCGGCCCGCAGGAAGGACGGCAGGTCGAAAACGCGATGGTCTTCCATGCGATTTTCATTCGGATCGACCACCAGCAGGCGCGCGCTGTCGCGCGGGTTCGCCGGGCGTAGGGCGATATTCTCCTCGGGCAGGTCGAAATCGAACAGGTCTACACGCATTGCAAGGGCTCTCGAAAATATCAAAACCCGCCCTCAATGGGGCGGGTGGTGGGAGTGACAAGGCTTCGTCTAACGAGACGTCATCCTCGGGCTTGATCCGGGGACCGAGGATGACGGCTGAGAGGTTGGCACCCTTGTCATCAATGTGAAACGCCCCGCAGTTTCCTGCGGAGCGGGTAAACACTTTATAAGCTATTCTCAAGCCGCCGAAGCGAGCTTCATGGACACGATCGAATCGGGGTCCTTCACCGGCTCGCCGCGCTTGACCTTGTCGATGGCTTCCATGCCCTCGATGACCTGGCCCCAGACGGTGTACTGCTTGTTGAGCCACGGGGAATCCGTGAAGCAGATGAAGAACTGCGAGTTGGCGGAGTTCGGGTTCTGCGAACGGGCCATGGAGCAGGTGCCGCGCACATGCGGGATGGCGGAGAATTCTGCCTTCAGGTCCGGCTTTTCGGAGCCGCCCATGCCGGCGCGGGCCGGGTTGAAGCTTTCGGAACCCTTCTTGCCGAATTTCACGTCGCCGGTCTGGGCCATGAAGTCTTCGATGACGCGGTGGAAAACGACGCCGTCATAAGCACCTTCCGATACCAGTTCCTTGATGCGGGCAACGTGGCCCGGAGCAACTTCCGGAAGCAGCTGGATCAAGACCTTGCCGGTCGTCGTTTCCATGATGATGGTGTTTTCCGGATCCTTGATCTCGGCCATGATTATTCTCCTCTGTTCGGGCTCTATTGCCCTGTCTTACTTCTTGCCGACAGTGACCTTGATCATCCGGTCGGGGTTGGAAACTTCGCCGTTGCTGCCCTGCCCGCGCTTGATCTTGTCCACGGCTTCCATGCCGGACACGACCTTGCCGACCACGGTGTACTGGCCGTTCAGGAACGGACCGTCGGCAAACATGATGAAGAACTGCGAATTGGCGGAATTCGGATCCTGCGAACGGGCCATGCCGACCACGCCGCGCGTGAACGGAACCTTGGAGAATTCGGCCGGAATATCCGGCAGGTCGGAGCCGCCAGTACCTGCGCGCTGGGCGCTGAAGCCCTTCTCCATGTTGCCATACTGCACGTCGCCGGTCTGCGCCATGAAGCCGTCGATGACGCGGTGGAAGGCGACGTTGTCGTAAGCGCCCTTCTTGGCCAGCGCCTCGATCTGCGCCACGTGCTTCGGCGCGACGTCGGGCATAAGCTCGATGACAACGGGGCCGTCCTTAAGCTGGACGGTGAGAAGTTCGGCGGCAGACGCAAAGGTGCTGGCGGCAAGCGCGCCCGCAAACATGGCGCCGGCAAAGGCAAATCGAACGAGTTTCATCGGATTGGCTCCAAATGTAAGGCTGAAGTCAGCGCTTCAGCTTGGCGTTAAGGGCTTCAAGCACGGCTTTCGGCACAAAGGCTTCGACATTGCCGCCCATGGCGGCGATCTGCCGAACCAATGTGGCTGTAATGGGTCGCGACGAGGTGCCGGCGGGCAGGAACACGGTCTGGATATCGGGCGCCATCTGGCGGTTCATGCCCGCCATCTGCATTTCATAATCGAGATCGGTGCCGTCACGCAGGCCGCGCAGCAGAAGTCGCGCGCCATGCTGACGGGCCGCATCGACAACCAGATTATCGAAGGAAACGACGTCCATGCGCGCCGCTTCGCCCGGCAGCTGCTCCGCAAGCGCCTGCTTTATCAGCCCTGCCCGTTCCTCGAAACTGAACATCGGCGCTTTTCCGGGATGAATGCCAACCGCGACAATGACCTTTGACGCCACGTTCAGCGCCTGGAGAAGCACATCCAGATGTCCGTTGGTCATCGGATCGAAGGATCCTGGATAAAAGGCAATCGTCATATCGCTCTCAGATGGTGGGCGCGTCTCGACGCTTCAGCATATGTGCCGCCTTTTGTCATGGAGAAGCACGCGGCGCAAGACTTTATAACCACCCCTCACAAGCGCGGCCGTGCCGTGAACCCCCGATGAACGGGCCGTTCAGTGCGGTTTCAGAGCCATTTTGTTTAAATGCACAGCATCGGGAAACCGAAACGCCTTTCGCCCGTTAAGCAACCGGAGAATCGAAAATGCTGGCCTTCATGATCGTCGTTTCGGTCATCTCGTCATTCGCAGCCGAGTATCTTTTCCTCGAATGACGGCCTCAGCCAGTTTCCTGAACGCCAGATGAACGAGCCATTCAAGGAAGTTTCACCGGGGCGATGCTAATCGATTTTTATGATTGACGCGGAACATGATCGGACATGGTGCGTTAACAAGAAACCAAAGGAACAGACAAATGTTTGTAAGAGAAAAACAGTCTACTTCGGCGAAAATCAGCGTCATCAGCACCGCCTGGACAGTTCTGGTTATCGCAATGGTAGCAACGACGTTTAGCCTTTATGAACAGAAGCCTGAAAAGCTTGGACCTGACTATCCGCAACTGACCGCCCGCTACCAGTATATGAATTATTACTGATAACGGGGAGAAACTCTCGAAACTCCGGAGACGACATCATGTTCACATTTCTGACGATGCTTCTTGCCCTGATCAGCGTAATGTTCGTGATGTCAATGATCTCTGTCGTTGCCGAGATGCGACGCGAGGACGAGGAGTTCAAGGCGATGATCCGGCGCGACCGCGCTTTCTGAGTGCGGCAGGCTGGCATAAATCCGCTTTAAGAATGATTTTTCTCAACCGCCCTGGACCCTCCGGGCGGTTTTGTTTTGAAAGGCCTGCGATGGCCGCCCTCGTTCCTCTGCTTGTGACGAGAATCCAGTCAACACACGTCTGTGCGACGGAAAGACTCTTTTCAGCCCCAAGGACTTGGGCGGGCTCGATTCCTGTCACAAGCACAGGAATGACGGTGTGGACGCCGCTGATATCCATCCGTTGCCTCCATTTCGGCGCCTCCAATCACACAACCGTTTTCAAAACCCCGTTTTTCCAAGGGAAATTCCCTTCAATTTCCGAATGGATTGATTTAAGGAACGCCGATACGTTGCGGGCCGGACAGCCGGCGACCGCGATGACGTTCCTGTGAGGTTTGCATAACGATGCTCGATTCCCTGAGAAATGCTTCTCGAACCATGGCAGCCAAGCTGCTGCTTCTCCTGCTTGTTGTTTCTTTTGGCATCTGGGGCGTTTCCGCATCGCTTGTCACCGCCAATTCCCACGCCGTCATGACGGTAGGTGACCAGACGGTCAGCCCGGAGGAATTCCGCCTCGCCTATCAGCGGCAGATTTCCGATCTCAGCCGCCAGTTCGGCACAAGGCTGACGACCGAACAGGCCAAGGCCTTCGGCATCGACCGCCAGGTCTTCAGCCAGCTTGCAGCCGGGGCATCGCTTGACGAACTCGCTTCGAAGATGAACCTCGGTCTTTCGGAAGACCGTCTTGCCAAACTCATTGCCGAAGACCCCGCCTTTAAATCGGTCAATGGCCAGTTCGACCGCAACCTCTTTACGGAGCGCCTGCGCAATTCCGGTTTCCGCGAGGACGACTACATCAAGGAACGCAGCAAGGTCGCCGTGCGCAGCCAGATCGTTGAAGCCGTCTCGGACGGTTTTGCCGCACCGCAGGTTCTCGTGGATGCCCTGAAGCAATATCGCAACGAGCAGCGCGCCGTTGATTATGTCATTCTTTCGAACGCCGTCATCCCGCCGGTCAAGGCCCCCGGCGACGACGTGCTCGCCCCCTGGTTCGAGACGAACAAGACGAAATATCGCGCGCCGGAATTCCGCAAATTCACCTATGTGAAGCTGGAACCTTCCGACATCGCGGAGCCAGCCTCGGTAACGGACGCCCAGATCGCCGATTATTATAACAGCCACAAGGACAGCTTCCGCA
This sequence comes from Agrobacterium sp. FDAARGOS_525, assembly GCF_003938925.1. Taxonomy (NCBI): domain Bacteria; kingdom Pseudomonadati; phylum Pseudomonadota; class Alphaproteobacteria; order Hyphomicrobiales; family Rhizobiaceae; genus Agrobacterium; species Agrobacterium sp. FDAARGOS_525. Next base: position 2,738,393 of record NZ_RKIU01000003.1, read on the forward strand.
CCGCCGGCCGCCGCACGGTCGAGCAGCTGACCTTCCCGGACAAGGAAATGGCCGCTGCCGCCGCCGAGCAGATCAGGCTCGGCAACACCACCTATGACCAGGTGGTGAAGGATCAGGGCAAGACGCCGTCCGACGTCACGCTTGGCGAATTCACAAAGGATACCATCCCCGACCAGTCGATTGCCGATGCCGCTTTTGCGATCCAGAAGGATGGGGGCGTTTCGCCAGTGGTTGAAGGTTCGTTCGGCCCGGTACTTCTGCGCGTCACGGGCATCAAGCCGGAAACCACCCGCACGCTGGAAGAGGCAAAGGAAGACATCCGCAAGGATCTCGCCACCGCTGCCGCCGCGGAAGAAATCACCAATGTGCACGACCGTTACGAGGATCTGCGCGCCGGCGGTTCTTCGCTTGCGGACGCCGCACAGCAGCTGAACCTGAAACCGGTCACCATTGCCGCCATCGACGCAGCCGGTCTCGACGAAAAGGGCGATGCGGTCGAAGGCCTGCCCTCCCCGCAGCTCGCCCAGGACGTGTTCAAGACCGAACCCGGAACCGAGGCCCTGCCGATCAATCTCGGCCGCGAAGGTTACATCTGGTTCGACGTCGAGCAGATCATCCCTGCCCGCGACCGCACGCTTGCCGAAGTCCGCGACGATGTCGTTGCCGACTGGACGGCAGAGCAGCAGCGCACCGCACTTGCCGCCAAGGCCGACGAGCTGAAGGCCCGCGTTGAAAAGGGCGAGACGCTGGAGGCTGTTGCGGGTGAGCTGAGCCTTGCAGTCGAACAGAAATCCGGCCTGCGTCGCACCAGCGAAGATGCGATTTTCGGTCGCCAGACCATCGCCGCCGTCTTCTCGGGCGCCGAAGGCGTGGTCGGCACCGCGGCCGATGCCGATGGTTCCAGCCGCATCCTCTTCAAGGTCACCTCTGTCGACACCAACGCGACGCCGGACGCGCTCGCCAATGACGACCAGCAGTTTGCCGCCATTGCCCGCGCGGCCGGCGACGACATGCTGGACCAGATGGTCAACCGCCTGCAGAATGACTATGGTGTGACGATCAACCAGGCCCTCGCCGATCAGGCGATGGTCGGCTTCTAACCCGGGAGGCGACGAGATGGCCGAACTGAAGCCGCTGATCGCCAGGGTCGCGAATGGAGAAAGCCTGAACCGCGAGGATGCGCGCACGGCTTTCGACATTCTGATGTCGGGCGAAGCCACGCCGTCGCAGATCGGCGGTTTCCTGATGGCGCTGCGCGTGCGCGGTGAAACGGTCGACGAAATCGTCGGCGCCGTCTCCTCCATGCGTTCCCGGATGTTGCCGGTTTCCGCCCCCGCCAATGCCATCGATATCGTCGGCACCGGCGGCGACGGCATCGGCACCTACAACATCTCGACACTCGCCTCGATCATCGTCGCCGGCACGGGCCTGCCGGTCGCCAAGCACGGCAACCGGGCATTGAGTTCCAAATCCGGCACGGCAGATGCGCTTTCCGCACTCGGCGTGAAGCTCGATATCGGTCCCGATCTCATCGCCCGCTGCATCAGCGAGGCGGGTCTCGGCTTCATGTTCGCGCAGATGCACCATTCCGCCATGCGCCACGTTGGCCCGAGCCGCGTCGAACTCGGCACGCGCACGATCTTCAACCTGCTCGGCCCCCTCTCCAACCCGGCCGGCGCAAAACGGCAATTGCTCGGCGTGTTTTCGCCACGCTGGCTGGTGCCGCTTGCCGAAGTGCTGCGTGATCTGGGTTCAGAAAGCATCTGGGTCGTGCATGGCGACGGCATGGATGAAGTCACCACCACGGGCGTCACCCATGTGGCGGCGCTCGAAGGCGGCAATATCCGCACCTTCGAGCTGACCCCAAAAGATTTCGGCGTTGAGCCGGCGCGGATGGACGACCTCAAGGGCGGCGACGGCATTGCCAATGCGGCGGCGCTGCGCGAGGTTCTTTCAGGCAAGCGCAATGCCTATCGCGACGTATCGCTTTGCAACGCAGCCGCAGCGCTTGTCATCGCCGGCAAGGCGGAAACGCTTGGCCAGGCCATGACGATTGCCAGCGATGCCCTCGACAGCGGCAAGGCCGCCGCCGCGCTGGAGCGTCTGGTCGCCGTATCAAACGAGGAATGAGAGCGAGATCATGAGCGACATTCTCAAGAAGATCGAGACTTACAAGCTCGAAGAAATCGCCGCCGCCAAGGCGAAGGTTTCACTGGCCGATCTGAAGGCCATGGCTGCCGACCAGAGCGCGCCCCGCGGTTTTTACAGGGCGCTGAAAACAAAGCAGGCCGAGGGCAAGTTCGGCCTTATCGCCGAAATCAAGAAGGCCAGCCCCTCCAAGGGCCTCATCCGCCCCGATTTCGATCCGCCGGCGCTGGCTGCGGCCTATGAGGCTGGCGGCGCTGCATGTCTTTCTGTCCTGACAGACAGGCCGAGCTTTCAAGGCGCTCCGGAATTCCTGACCGCCGCCCGCAATGCCTGCGCCCTGCCCGCGCTGCGCAAGGATTTCATATTCGACACCTATCAGGTGCACGAAGCCCGCGCCTGGGGCGCGGACTGCATTCTCCTCATCATGGCTTCGCTGTCGGATGACGACGCGAAACGGCTGGAAGACGAGGCTTTCGCGCTTGGCATGGATGTGCTGATCGAAGTGCACGACGAAGAGGAAACGGAACGGGCGCTGAAGCTCGACTCGCCGCTTTTCGGCATCAACAATCGTAATCTCCGCACTTTCGAGGTTGGCCTCGAAACCAGCGAAAGGCTGGCGGGACTGGTGCCCGCCGACAGGCTGCTGGTGGGCGAAAGCGGCATCTTCACCTTCGAGGATTGCCAGCGCCTGAAAAAAAGCGGCATCAGCACCTTCCTCGTCGGTGAAAGCCTGATGCGCAAGGACGATGTGACGGCGGCCACCAAGGCGCTGCTGACGGGCCAGTCCGGCATTCTGGCAGCGGAATAAACCCGGATGAGCGACGCCCCGAAGCTCACCCATATCGACGCGGCCGGTGAAGCGCATATGGTCGATGTTGGCGACAAGGCGGAAACCGTGCGTGTTGCGGTGGCCGAAGGCTTCGTGAAAATGAAGCCGGAAACGCTGGCGCTTATCCACGACGGCAACGCCAAGAAGGGCGATGTCATCGGCACCGCACGGCTGGCCGGCATCATGGCCGCGAAGCAGACCGCCAATCTCATTCCGCTCTGCCACCCGCTGATGCTGACCAAGGTGGCGGTGGACATCACCGAAGATGCCACCCTGCCCGGCCTCCGCGTTGAGGCCAGGGTGAAGCTGTCGGGCAAGACCGGCGTGGAAATGGAAGCGCTGACCGCCGTCTCCATCGCCTGCCTGACGATCTATGACATGGCGAAGGCCGCCGACAAGGCGATGGAGATCATCAATATCCGCCTGCTTGAAAAGAGCGGCGGCAAATCCGGTGATTTCAAAGCCGGCGATTTCGGGCGACAGGAGAACTGAATGAAGCCGCTGCTGCCCGTGGATGAGGCCATCGCGCGCCTTCTGGACGCAGCGGTTCCGGTCACCGACACCGAAACGCTGCCGCTCGCCGAATGCGACGGCCGCGTTCTCTCGGTCGATCTCATCGCAAGCCTCACTCAGCCCCCCTTCGATGCCTCAGCCATGGACGGTTATGCATTGCGCAGCGCCGATGCACCGGCCATCGGCTCGGTCCTCACCGTCATCGGCCAGGCCGCCGCCGGTCATGCTTTTGCCGGTACGGTGGGTGAAGGACAGGCGGTGCGCATCTTCACCGGCGCGCCCGTGCCGCAGGGTGCGGATACGATCCTCATTCAGGAGGATGCCGAAGTCCTGGAAGGCGGAAAGATCCGCACGGCCTTCGATGTCACCGCTGGGCGACATATCCGACCGCGCGGGCAGGATTTTACCAAAGGCGAAACGGTGCTGGAGGCTGGAAGGGAACTCGGCTTTGCCGATCTCACGCTGGCGGCGGCGACGAACCACGCCACGCTTGCCGTCTATCGCAGGCCACGCATCGCCATCCTCGCCACCGGCGACGAGTTGCTGCCGCCTGGAAGCGTTCCGCAGCCGGCGCAGATCATCGCCTCCAACACCTTCGGCGTCGCCGCGCTGGCCCGCAAGGCCGGTGCAGAGGTACTGGATCTCGGGATTATCCCCGATGATGCCGCTCTGATCCGCGCCGCCATCGGCGAGGCCGTTGCGGCGAAGGTTGATGTGCTGGTGACACTCGGCGGCGCCTCCGTCGGAGACCACGATCTGGTGCAGGCTGCATTGAAGGCGGAGGGCATGCAGCTCGATTTCTGGCGCATCGCCATGCGCCCGGGAAAACCGCTGATGGTGGGCTCAATCGGCAGCATGCAGGTTCTCGGCCTGCCCGGAAACCCCGTGGCCAGTCTCGTTTGCGGTCTGCTTTTCCTTGAACCCTTGGTCAGCCGGATTGGCCGGCGCGTGCCCCCGCAACGCATCGCGACCGCAAGAACCGCGACGGCGCTGAAGGCCAACGACCACCGCCAGGATTATCTTCGCGCCCGCCTGGTTAGCGGTCAAGGCGATGTGGTCGTGGCGGAGCCTTACGCCAGACAGGATTCATCCATGATGAACATCCTCGCCCATTCCGACCTCCTCATCATACGCCCTCCCCATGCGCCGCAGGCTGACGCCGGGGCCGAATGCCCGGTCATCAAACTCAGGGCCTGAACCCGCAGCCAAACGACGACAACACGCTTTCACAGCACCCGGATGAGGCATTTGTACACCCGCCTGCTGACATCGCCCGGAACGGCGCCGCGTTCAATGCCCTCAGGCCCGCCAGACAAACTGTAACGTTGCGCCTTTGGAGACGGCCGACAAATATCGACTTCCCCAAAACCATGTCTTGGCGAATGGAAATTCCCCGCCCCTTGAGCTTTTTTCCTCTCCACGAATCACGTTGCTGTGCCCAAATAAATCAGCTGCAAAGCGTTATCGGGATTGACAGAATAAATGCGAAACTGTCACCAAGGCGGATAGTAGAGGTCAAAAATTCCGGAAATTCCAAAAAATGAGAATTACTTATAATTATCAATTAAATAAGATAAAAATCGTACAAAATAGAATTTCCTGCAATAAAAATTAGTTCTCCATAAATTAAGCTTTCCAAAACAGCCTCCATAATAATAATCATAGTCTATAAGCAGACTCACTGGAGTTTCTTGATGAACACGGCATCCACGCCCAAGACCACGGGACCCGACATTGCCGGGCAGATTGCCCACGCCATGCGGAGCATGGGTGTTTCGCCGATCCCGCGCAACTACAGCCTTTTCTACGAAGCCTATATCGGTTCGAACCCTGCGCTGACCAAGGATCTGGCGGCGCTGGGAAACCGGGTGACGCAGGACGATCTGGACGAGCTGTCCGCGCGTTACGGTGATGGCGGTCCCGCGCGCTTCATCGACGATGCGCATGAAAAGCTGCGACGCGAACTGGAAGCCCTTCTGGGGACCTTACGGCGGGAACAATCCTCCATCGAGAACTACAACAGGATCCTCGGCGAGACGCGGCAGCGTATCGATGACAAGAATGCCGCCAGCAGCAATATTCTGAGAAACGCAATTGCGTTGCTGGCCGAGGCCACCGGCTCGAAGATCATCGACGGCGAAAAGGCGTTCAACGACGTCAACCGCCATGCCGAGGAAATGCACCAGGTGCGCCTGGAGCTGGATGAATACAAGCGCATCGCCAATACCGATTCGCTGACCCGCCTTTCCAACCGGCGGGCTTTCGACGACCGGCTGGCAACCGTTTATGATACCTCCATCGGCCTGCAATATACGTCGCTCGTCCTGCTCGATATCGATCACTTCAAGCGGATCAACGACACGTTCGGCCATCCGGTCGGCGACAAGATTCTGGCTACCGTCGCTTCGGTCATTCGCGCCAATGTCCGCAAGGACGGCTTCGTCGCCAGAAGCGGCGGCGAGGAATTCGCCATCATTCTCGACGGCAATACGCCGGAGGAAGTCATGGTGATGTGCGAGCGCATCCGCCTGTCGCTGGAGAGCACACCCTTCCGCAATTCGAGATCAGGCGCGGATTACGGCACGGTAACGATCTCGATCGGTTTTGCCGCTGCCGCGCAGGCCACCAATCCAACCGAACTTTACGCCCATGCGGATACGGCGCTCTACCACGCCAAGGAAACCGGCCGGAACCGCTCGGTCTTCTACGAGGACGGTATGCAGAAGAACTATACCGGCAAAAACTGGCTGATTTATCGGACTTGAGGCAAATTGCGCCGATTTGGGCGCATTAAAAACACAGCGCTGTCCCCACCCTCATTCCTGACAAGCATAGGAATGAGGGCGAGAGGGGGAAGCCTCACCACATCGTCTTCGCGGCGCGCGCCGCCCATTCGCGATCATAGGTCTCCTGATCGAATTCCGCCTTGGCCGCCTTGAGCAGCAGACCCGGCGTCGGAAGCGACGACGGGTCGACAAAATTGTCGGGATTCCACAATTCAGACCGCATCAGCGCCCGTGCACACTGGAAATAGACTTCGTCGATCGTGACCACGATGACGGTGCGCGGATGTTTGCCATCCATCTCGAAGCTCTGCAACAACGTGGGGTCAACGGAAACCAAGGCGCGGCCATTGATGCGCATGGTCGTATTCGAGCCGGGGATCAGGAACATCAGCGCCACGCGCGGATCCCGCACGATGTTGAGAAGCGAATCCACGCGGTTATTGCCACGCCAGTCCGGCAGCAGCATTGTCATCGGCCACGCGCACCACACCGCCCTTGTCGCCGCGCGGTGAACAGTCCATGCCCTCCGGCCCCACCGTCGCCAGAGCGAGAAACGGTGACGTTTCGATCATCAGCCTGTATTCGGCCGTCAGCGCGGCTGTCACCTTGGCGATGGATGCCTCGCTCGTGCCGTCATAGATGGCCTTTAATTCCTCGACCGTGCGAATGATCGTCATGTCAGTTCCTATCCCTCGAAATCACCCTGCGACACCGCCGGGCGCAATCCCTTAATCTTCCGCCGCTTCCGCCTTTTCCCGCTCCGCCCGCTCACGCGCCGTGCGCGCGGCGACGAGATCGGCTGGCTGGGCGTTGCCACGGATCAGCGAACGGCCGGCATAAATGCCGCCGACGACCTCCATGGCGAAACGCTCCTCGTCGCGGTCGCGGAATTCCTCCACCAGACGGGCGGCGTCTTCCCGCTCCTCGCCCATGGCGCCCAGAACCTCCTCGCTGAAATTCAGCGCCGATTCCAGCGTCTCGCGAATCTGGTAATCCACGCCGGCCTTCAGCAGATCGATGGCGTGGCCACGGTCATAGGCGCGAGCGAGAACCGGAACCAGCGGGAATTCATGCTTGACGATCTCCGCGATCCGGACGGCTGCTTCCTTGTCGTCGACGCAGATGAGAACAGCACGCGCCGTGCTGGCGCCGGCGGCATGGAGGATTTCCGCCCGCGAGCCATCGCCATAATAGACCTTGAAACCGAATTCCGCCGCATCGCGCACGAAGTCGGCATCCTTGTCGATCAAAGACAGCGTGTAACCGCGCGCCAGAAGCGGCTGGCTGACGATCTGGCCGAAACGTCCGAAACCGATCAGGAGAATGCTGCCCTCGACATTTTCAGGCACGTCGAGATCGTCAGTATTGGGCACCGCCGCCGGCACCAGCCGGTCGTGCAGGATGACCATCAGCGGCGTCAGGACCATGGAGATGATGATCGTCGCCGTCAGGATGGCATTGGCCTCCCGGTCGAGAATGCCGGCGCTGACAGCGGCAGAATAGAGCACGAAGGCGAATTCGCCGCCCTGCGCCATCAGCACCGCCCGTTCCAGGCTTTCACGCCTGGTGGTGCCGAGCGCCCGCGCCACGCCATAGATGAGGAAGGCCTTGAGCAGCATGTATCCGGCGACACTGACCAGCACCAATTGCCAGTTGGAGGCAATGACGGCAAGATCGATCGCCATGCCGACGCCGAGGAAGAACAGGCCGAGCAGAATGCCGCGAAACGGCTCGATATCCGCCTCCAGCTGATGGCGGAAGGAGGATTCCGACAGCAGCACGCCGGCCAGGAAAGCGCCCATCGCCATGGAAAGGCCGCTGACCTGCATCAGAAGCGCCGAACCCAGCACCACCAGCAGCGCCGCAGCCGTCATCACCTCGCGCGCACCGGAGGCCGCCAGCAGGCGGAAGAAAGGGTTGAGCAGATAACGTCCGGCAAGGATGAGCGCACCGACGGCGGCAAGCGCAATGCCGACGGAAACCCAGCGCTCCGACGCCGTGACATGTTCCCCGCCCGAACCGAGGAAGGCGACGAGCGCCAGCAGCGGCACGATGGCCAGATCCTCGAACAGCAGTATGGCGATGATGCGCTGCCCTTTCAGGCTGGACATGCTGTTGCGCTCCTGCAGCATCTGCATGACGATCGCCGTCGACGTCAGCACGAAGCCCGTGCCAGCGACGAAGGACATGATGACAGGAAAGCCGAGGCCGACCCCGATCAACGTCAGGCCGCCCATGCAGACCAGCACCTGCAATGCGCCGAGCCCGAAAATATCCTGCCGCATGGACCACAGCCGCGACGGCTGCATTTCAAGGCCGATGATGAACAGGAACATCACCACGCCGAGTTCCGCTATGTGTAGAATGGCCTGCGAATCGGAAAAGAAACCAAGACCGTAAGGCCCGATCACCAGGCCGGCGGCGAGATAACCCAGCACAGAGCCGAGGCCGATGCGCTTGAAGATCGGCGCGGCGACAACGCCTGCCGCCAGCAATACGACCACCTGGGCCAGATCATTTCCGTTTGCTTCTACAGCCACACGCCACCCCGTTTAAATAGTGAGACAAGAGCTTTGCCCTCGTCCGATTATCGGCAACGCGCGAGAACATTTCCTCCGTCATGCCGGACTAGATCCGACATCCAACCACGGCGCGTCTGCGCCGTGAAAGGACTCTCCCGCGATCAAGGACTTGATCGCGCTGGACCCCGGATCAAGTCCGGGGTGACGAAGCGCGAATGCAACAACGTTGCCAAACGCAGCAGTTCTTCGAACCCTTTGCCATAGTTCTCACGAGGGCGTGTCCCTCGCTGTTTTCTCTACCGGCACCGTGGCTCCCTGCTCAAGCCCTTTTCGGCGAGCTCCCGTTCATAATCCGCAAACAGCCTGTCCCCGGTCTCACCCAGTTCCTTCAGGTATTTCCAGGTGTAGATGCCGCTGTCATGGCCATCGTCAAAAACGATGCGCACCGCATAGTTGCCTGTCGCGACCATGGAGCGGATGGCGACATCGCGTTTGCCCGGCACCGTGACCTTCTGCCCCGGCCCGTGGCCCTGCACTTCTGCCGAGGGCGAAAGCACGCGCAGCATCTCGGCCTTCAGCCGGTAAACGCTTCCATCGTCGAAGGAAACGGTCAATTCGCGCCAGTCTTTCGACACAAGCAGCTCTGTCGGCCAGGCATCACTCATTTTTCACTTCCGCAAGCTCATCACATGCGTCAGAATTACGGACTTGCCTCAGGATAGGCAAGCCACTACATCATTTGAGGGGCGCATCGCGCAATGAGGATGGAGACGTGAACAGTTTCCCCGGATCGCTTGGAAAAGCGCAGTTCCTGACGGAAAACAACGCACCGATGGTGGACCCTTTCGGCCGCGCCATCACCTATCTGCGCGTTTCCGTGACCGACCGCTGCGATTTTCGCTGTACCTATTGCATGTCCGAGCACATGACTTTCCTGCCGAAGAAGGACCTTCTGACGCTCGAAGAACTCGACCGGCTCTGTTCCGTCTTCATAACGCGCGGCGTCCGCAAGCTGAGGCTGACCGGCGGTGAGCCGCTGGTGCGCAAGAACATCATGTCCCTGGTGAGGAACCTCGGGCGGCATGTCGAGAGCGGTGCGCTCGAGGAATTGACGCTGACCACCAACGGCTCACAGCTGGCGAAATTCGCAGCCGAACTCGCCGATTGCGGCGTGCGCCGCATCAATGTCTCCCTCGATACGCTCGACAGCGATAAATTCCGCCATATCACCCGCTGGGGGGATATCGGGCGGGTGATGGAGGGGCTCGATGCCGCACAGGCGGCAGGCATCAAGGTGAAACTCAACGCCGTTGCGCTGAAGGACTTCAACGATGCCGAAATGCCGGAGCTGATGCGCTTCGCCCACGGCCGCGGCATGGACCTGACGGTCATCGAGACCATGCCGATGGGCGAGATCGAGGAAGACCGCACCGACCGTTATCTGCCGCTTTCAAAATTGCGCAGCGATCTCGAGCAGAGCTTCACGCTCATCGACAGCGATTACCAGACCGGCGGCCCGGCCCGTTACGTGACGGTGAAGGAAACCGGCGGCCGGCTGGGCTTCATCACGCCCATGACCCATAATTTCTGCGAAAGCTGCAATCGTGTCCGTCTCACCTGTACCGGCACGCTCTATATGTGTCTCGGCCAGGACGACGCTGCCGATCTGCGCACGGCGCTGCGCGCTTCCGACAGCGACGCCTATCTTTCCAGCGCCATCGATGAAGCCCTTCTGCGCAAGCCGAAAGGACACGATTTCATCATCGACCGCACCCACAACCGACCCGCAGTCTCCCGCCATATGAGCGTGACAGGCGGCTGAGGCCGGCTGAACGTCTTTCTCATCCACCCACCCATATAAACGGTTGAATTGCCAGCTCTGCCGTGCCACGTCTCTTTATATGGAGGAATGCGTGGTTGCGCCGTAACGGCGGCTCCAGATCGCCCGGAGGGGCGGACGGAGTAAACCGCGCATGGTCTGGGATATTTGGGAATGGCATTGACGGACAATACGCGCGGCGCGCTTTTCATGGCGCTCGCAATGGCAAGCTTCACGGCCAACGACGCGCTGACGAAGTCCGTCACCCCCTACATCAACACCGGTCAGATCATGTTCGTCCGCGGCATCATGACCGTTGTGCTGATCTATATCGCGGCCCGGCATTTCGGCGCGCTCCGGCCCCTGAGAACCCTTTTGCGCCCCATCATCATCCTGCGCTGTCTCTGCGAGGTGACCGCCGCCGTTCTTTATCTGACGGCGCTCGGCCTCATCGAATTTTCCAATGCCTCGGCCATATTGCAGTCCCTGCCGCTGGTGGTGACGCTGGGTGCGGCGTTGTTCCTGCGCGAACCTGTGGGCTGGCGGCGCTGGGTGGCGATCATCGTCGGTTTCATCGGCGTGCTCGTCATCATCCGGCCCGGCCCGGAAGGCTTTACGCCGGGCGCGCTGCTGGTTGTCGCATCGCTGGCCGTCACCGCCGCGCGTGATCTGCTGACGCGGAAAATGTATGCCGATGTGCCTTCGCTTGCGATCACCGTCATCACCGCCTTCGTCAACATGGCAGTGGGCGGCCTCTTGATCCTGCCCTTCGGCGGCTGGCAGCCCATGAACGTCACGATCGTCTCGCATCTGGCCGCCTCGGCCATTCTGGTGCTGGTCGGCTACCAGGCGATCATATTGTCGATGAGATCGGGCGAAATTTCCTTCGTCGCGCCGTTTCGTTATACCGGCCTGCTCTGGGGCTTCATGATCGGCATATTCTTCTTCAACGAGAAGATCGACAATTACACCATCATCGGCGCCATGATCATCATCGGTTCGGGCCTTTATACCTTCTACCGGGAAAGCCTCCGCAAGCGCTCGCAGATGGCCAAGCGCGCGGCCGCCACCCCCACTGCCGTGACCACCGTACGGCCGGCTTCCGTAACGAAAGCTGCCGTAACGGAAGAGGCGGGAGAATGACATGAACGGCGGCCGTTTTCTGGACAGAACCACCCCACCCCACATCATCACGCTGGTCGTCATCGCCGGTGTCGCGGCGCTGTGCATGAATGTGTTCCTGCCCTCGCTTGCGACGATGGCAGTGTATTTCGAGACCGATTACGCGGTGATGCAATTCGCCGTCTCGGGTTATCTCGCCGCCACCGCCTGCCTGCAGCTCGTCATCGGCCCGCTCTCCGACCTCTTCGGGCGCCGCCCCGTCATGCTCGCCAGCATCGCCGTCATGATCGTCGCGACGCTTGTGTGCATGCTGGCGCCCAATATCACAGTCTTCATGATCGGGCGCGTGGCGCAGGCGGCCGTCGTTTCCGGCTTCGTGCTCGCCCGCGCGATCGTGCGCGACATGGTGCCCATGGAACAGGCGGCCTCGATGATCGGCTATGTGACGATGGGCATGTCCGTGGTGCCGATGGTGGGGCCAACGGTTGGCGGCCTGCTCAATAACATCTCGGGCTGGCAATCGAGCTTCGCCCTCCTCTGCCTGCTTGGCCTCGGCATCCTGGCGCTCGCCTGGCTCGATCTCGGCGAAACCAACCACAACAGATCGGCAAGCTTCTCGCAGCAGTTCCATGCCTGGCCGGAACTTCTGCGCTCGCCGCTGTTCTGGGGTTACGCCCTGACCTCGACCTTCTCATCGGGCATGTTCTTCTCCTTTCTCGGCGGCGCGCCTTTTGTCGGCAGCGTGCTTTATGGGCTTTCGCCGGCCATGCTCGGCCTGCAATTCTTCTTCATGGCCAGCGGATACATGCTCGGCAACTTCATCTCCGGTCGTTATGCCAGCGAAATCGGCATCACCCGCATGATGCTGTCGGGCAATGTCATCGGCATTGCCGGCATCATCACCGCCATCGCACTGATCTCGGTCGGGGCGGAAAGCGCCTATGCGTTTTTTGTGCCGCTCTCCCTGATCGGCGTCGGCAACGGCGTGACGCTGCCCAGCGCCAATGCCGGCATGGTCAGCGTCCAGCCGCATCTGGCTGGCTCAGCCTCCGGTCTCGGCGGCGCCATGACCATTGGCGGCGGCGCGGTACTCTCGGTTCTCGCCTCCTCGGTTCTTTCAAAAGAGGATGGAACCTGGCCGCTTCTTCTGGTGATGCTGGCGACCGGCCTTGTCGCCCTCCTCACCACCTATATCGTAAGGCTGCAGGAAAAGCGGGAATGACGGCCCCTTTTGAAATACCCGGCCTGGTACTCGCCGGCGGGCTTTCGCGGCGTATGGGCAGCAACAAGGCGATGGTGCAATTGGGCGATGCGCCTCTCATGTCCCGTGTCATCAGCCGCATCACGCCGCAGGTCTGCGACGTCACCATCAATGCGGCCAATGGCTGGGCGGAAAGTTTCGGCCTGCCGCTGCTGCCCGATACGCTGAACGGCCATGCCGGTCCGCTCGCGGGCGTTCTGGCCGGCATGCGCCATTTCCAGCACCGCGGCGACGCGGTCAGCCACTTTCTGACAGCGCCCGCCGACAGCCCGTTTTTCCCTGACGATCTTGTGGTGCGGCTTTGCGAACACCTGTCGGACAATGCAATCGTCATTGCCGCCTCCAGCGGCCAGCTTCATCCGGTCTTTGCGTTGTGGCCGGTCGCTCTCGCCGATGATCTCGATGCATGGCTGAAGAACGATGCCAACCGGCGCATCCGCGCTTATCTTGCCCGGCATGTCACCATTGGGGTTGCTTTTGCGCCGCTGGAAACGGCAAAGGGCAGCCTCGATCCGTTCTTCAACATCAACACGCCGGATGAGCTTGCACTGGCGCGCAGCTATCTGGAGAGCATGGAAGCATGACGGCACAAAAGGTCTTCGGCATCGCCGGCTGGAAGAACTCAGGCAAAACAGGTCTTGCCGTGCGCATCGTCACCGAACTGACGGCGCGCGGCTACCGTGTCTCCACCATCAAGCACGCCCATCACGATTTCGATATCGATAAGGTCGGCGCCGATAGCTGGCGTCACCGGCAGGCCGGCGCGCACGAGGTCACCATCGTTTCCGGCACCCGCTTCGCCATCATGCATGAATTGCGCGGCGAACCGGAGCCCTCCTTCGAAGACATCCTCTCCCGCCTCGCGCCGTGCGACCTGGTGCTGATCGAAGGTTATAAATACGAGCCGGTCCCGAAAATCGAAGCGCGCCGGGTTGAGGCGGCGAAAACGGAACCGCTGGCGCCGCTCGATCCGCATATCGTCGCCATTGCCGCCGATCACGCGGTGACGGACACGGCGCTTCCGGTTTTTGATCTCGACGATACCGGCGCGATTGCCGACTTCATCGAGACGACGGTGGGTCTTGTCAGGGGTTAGACACGTAGCGGCTCGACCTGACTTGGGCTGCATCCCCAAATCCGTCATACCGGCCTTGAGCCGGTATCCAGCCAGCCCAAGTCCTTGGGCTGAGGAGACTCATTCCGCCGCGCAGACGCGCGTCGACTGGATGCCGGATCGGGTCCGGCATGACGGAGGGGAAAACCGCGAGAAACCAATGCCCACTAAGCCCGAGGCACCCATTCCAGAACTTTTTCCGCACGCATCACCCCATAAAATGAAAAAGCCGGGCTCATCACCCGGCTTCATCATTCCTTGAGACGCAATACCTATTCAAGGAAAGTGGATGGGTTCACCGGCGTCGCATCCTTGCGAACTTCGAAGTGAACCTGCGGACGTTTGGCGCTGCCGGTCATGCCCGAGGTGGCGATGGTCTGGCCGCGCTGAACCTTCTGGCCACGCTGCACGTCGAGATTGGCAGCGTTGCCATATACCGTGACCTTGCCGTCGTCATGGCGGACAAGAACCGTGTTGCCGAGCTGCTTCAGGCCATTGCCGGCATAGATGACGACACCGTTTTCAGCGGCCTTGATCGGCGTGCCCTCGGGAACCGAAATGTTGATGCCGTCGTTGCGGCTGCCTTCGACATTGTCACCGAAATTATTGATGACCGCGCCGCGCACCGGCCAGCGATATTTGCCGATGCCGGTGGATTCCGGTGCGACCGACGCCATGTCGGCCTTTTTCTCGATATCGCTGACACTGGCGGTGGCCGGAGTTGCGGGCGCAGCCGGAGCGGCGGCGGCGGCCGGCGCCTTATAGGGCTCCGGCTTGACGGATGCGGTTTCGACGGGCTTTGCGGCTTCCTTGGCGGGAACGGAAGCGGTCTTGATGGCATCCGTCGAAGCACCCGGCATGTTGAGCGTCTGGCCGACGCGGATGCTTTCGTTGCCGAGACCGTTTGCCGCCTTGAGAGCAGCCACCGACACGCCGTTTGCACGGGCGATCTTGGCGAGGCTGTCGCCCGGCTGAACCTTGTAGCCACCAGAAGGCGGCAGCGGCTTGCCGCCCGGAGGCGTCAGTTTGCCAGCTTCAGCAGAAACCTTGTCACGGGCGGCGGCCTGCGACGGCAGCACGGCCACGTTTCCATCCGGCGCACGCAGCGGTGTCGGCTGGTCGCCATTGCGGTTGAGCGCAATATCGCCGGCGGCATCCTTGGCGGCGTTGCGGACCTGGCCGAACTTCGGAATGAGGATCGACTGGCCGGCCTGCGCGGCGGAAGCGGTCTTCAGGCCATTGACCCGCAGCAGTTCCTTTTCCGGAACGCCGTAGCGGTTGGAGAGGGTCGCGATGCTTTCGCCGGGACGCAGGGTCACGGAGGCGGCGCCATCGGTGTGCCAGCCGTTTTTGTCGGAACGAACGGTCGCGGTGGTCAGGTTGTCAGCGGCGGGTGCGGCAGCCTGCCGTGCGGGCGCTGCCAGAGACGGCGCGGCCTTGGGTTGGGCGGACGGGAAAGGCTGGGCCATGGCTTCGTTGCGGGTCGACGGATCGCGGCTTGCCACGGCTGTCGGCGCGGACAGCTCGGAACGCTGCACCGGCGAGGCCGAGGCGCGGGCCGTGGACGGCTGAACGCCACCGTAACCACCCGATTGCTGCGGATAGGAATTGCCGGCCATGTTCTGGTTGGCATAACCTCCCTGTGGCGCGGCAGAGGCGTAACCGCCATTCATGTCGCCCTGCGGAACCGGGGCCTGCCCGTAAGCACCGCCGCCCTGACGGGCAGGAATTGACGCCGTGGTCATCTGATCCGGTCCACTGGAAAAGAGGCCGCTGAACCGCGTTGCATCCGAGCTACAGCCCGTTGCGACGCTTGCCAGCAATGCCGCTGCGAACATTTTTGCGACTGATTTTCCGATTTTAGACGAATGTCTCATACGCATGACTCGATCTACACTGACGCCAACCCGCCGCATCGAGATCGATCCGGCACAAATTTCAATTCTTGCAAGGCCCATTTCCCGAGGTGGGGAAAACCATGCGTCGATGTTTATGATTAAAGCGCGTTAGTGTTACCACGCCGTTAAAACGTTAAGCCGTTTGGCGCTTTTTTGACACTTCGATAACCATGACGAAGAGAGGATGCGCCATGATGAAACAATAAAATCTCTTAAAATCAAATGCTTGCGAAAATTCCGAACATTAGGAGACCAAAATACAATGTCTCCAAAATTTTCATTTTGTCACAAATGACGCGCAATATGGGTGCTGAGCGGCAGGTAGGGCGCCTCGAACAGTTCTTCCTTCTCGAAGCGGCTGCCGGTCTTGGAAAAGCGCGTCATCACGCAGCGATCACCTTCAACGATGATCGGCGCGATCATCATGCCGCCGGAAACGATCTGCTCGGCAAAGAAACGGGGCATGGTGGTGAAGGCCGCCGTGGAAACGATTCGGTCAAAAGTGCCCTCACCCACCAGGCCGTTGCTGCCATCCGCCTGGCGGATGACGACGTTGCGGATTGCAAGATCATCGAGACAGTTCTGCGCCTGCTGCACCAGCGTCTTGTACCGCTCCAGCGAAAAGACGCGCTCTACCCGGCGGGCAATGATCGCCGTCATGAAACCGCTGCCGGTACCGATTTCCAGCACGCGCTGGCCGGGTTTCAGCTGCAGGCGGGCAAGGATTTTCACCGCCATGTCGGCCCCTTCCATGAAGGAACCGCAGTCGATCGGGATGGTGCGGCTGGAATAGGCGTCGGCGGCAAATTGCGGCGGCACGAATTTGGATCGTGGCGTCTGCTCAACCGCCGTCAGCAGGTCGAGATCGGAAATCCCCTCGCCCCGCAAGCGCAGAACGAGAGCTGCAAAACCTTCCTTTTCGACCATGGCAGATTTCAATCGGCGACTCCGAATCCAAGCGCTTGCGCAACCCGATCCTTCACCGTGTAATCCGTCAGGTCAAGCTTCAGCGGCGTGACGGAAATCTTGCCATGCTTTAAGGCGTGGATATCGGTGCCTTCGCGGAAGGTGCCCATGCGTTCGCCGAAACGCAGCCAGTAATAGGGAAAACCGCGGCCATCCTGGCGTTCTTCCACCGTCAGGCCGAAATCGAGCTTGCCCTGCCCCGTGACGGACACGCCCTGCACATCCTTTGGCGCGCAATTGGGAAAATTGAGATTGAGGAAGGTGCCGTCAGGCAGATCGACATCGACGAGCTTGCGAATGAGATCGGGCGCATAGGTCTCGGCCACCTCCCACGGCACGACGCGGCCTTCGGCATGGCTGAAGGCCTGGCTGAGCGCAAAAGACCGTACGCCCTGCAGCGTGCCTTCAATGGCCCCGGCAATCGTACCGGAATAGGTCACGTCATCGGCCATGTTGGCGCCGGCATTGACACCTGACAGTACGAGATCCGGCTTTTCCGGCAGAACCTCGCGAATGCCCATGATAACGCAATCAGTCGGCGTGCCGCGCAGAGCGAAATGCTTGTCGGAAACCTTGCGAAGACGCAACGGCTCGGACAGCGTCAGGGAGTGAGCAAGCCCGCTCTGGTCTGTCTCCGGCGCGACGATCCAGACGTCGTCGGAGAGCGTGCGAGCGATACGCTCCAGCACGGCCAGCCCTTCGGCGTGGATACCGTCGTCGTTTGTCAGCAAAATCCGCATGTTTTCCTCCCGCTCTTCATTTTGCTCAGGCAGAACACTCCCCGAACCGTCATCCCGGCCTTGAGCCGGGATCCAGTCGACGCGTGTCTGCGCCACGGGAATAGTCCTTTTCAGCCCAACGACTTGGGCTGGATGGATGCCGGATCAAGTCCGGCATGTCGGCATCTTTGAAATCAAGCCGCCTTTTCGATCCGCGTCAGACCGCCCATATAGGGCAGCAGCACATCAGGAATTGTGACAGAGCCATCGTCGTTCAGGTAATTTTCGAGTACGGCGATCAGGCAGCGGCCGACAGCCGTGCCGGAACCGTTCAGCGTGTGCACGAACTTCGTCGCCTTGTCGTCCTTGCCGCGATAGCGCGCATTCATGCGGCGCGCCTGGAAATCGCCGCAGACCGAGCAGGACGAGATTTCGCGATAGGTATTCTGACCGGGCAGCCACACTTCCAGATCGTAGGTCTTGCGCGCGCCAAAGCCCATGTCACCGGTGCAGAGCGTGATGGTGCGGAAATGCAGGCCCAGCCGCTTCAGCACCTCCTCGGCGCATGCCGTCATGCGCTCATGCTCGGCGACAGCGCTTTCCGCGTCGGTGATGGAGACGAGCTCGCACTTCCAGAACTGGTGCTGGCGCAACATGCCGCGCGTGTCACGGCCTGCCGAACCCGCTTCCGAGCGGAAGGACGGTGTGAGTGCGGTGAAACGCAGGGGCAGCTTTTCCTGCTCGAGGATTTCGCCGGCCACGAGGTTGGTCAGGGTCACCTCCGCCGTCGGGATCAGCCAGCGGCCATCGGTGGTCTTGAACAGGTCCTCGGAGAATTTCGGCAATTGCCCGGTGCCGAACATCGCCTCGTCGCGCACCATCAGCGGCGAGGAAACTTCGGTATAGCCATGTTCCGAGGTGTGCAGGTCGATCATGAACTGGCCGAGCGCCCGCTCCAGCCGCGCGAGCTGGCTGGTGAGAACGGTGAAACGCGAACCCGAAAGTTTGGCGGCCCGCTCGAAATCCATATAACCAAGCGCTTCGCCGATTTCGAAATGTTCCTTGGCCTCATGGTTCCAGCCGGGCTTCTGGCCGACGACGCGGGTCACCACATTGTCATGCTCGTCCTTGCCATCGGGCACATCGTCGAAGGGCATGTTTGGCAGGCGCGACAGGGCGTCGTTCAACTCGGCGGTGACCTGACGGTCTTCCTCCTCGGCGCGCGGCATCTTGTCCTTGAGGTCGGCGACCTCGGCTTTAAGTTTTTCCGCAAGCTCCATGTTCTTCTGCGCCATGGCGGCGCCGATTTCCTTGGAGGCGGCATTGCGGCGGGACTGCATGTCCTGCAGGGACTGGATGACGGAACGGCGCTTTTCATCGAGCGCGATCAGACCTGCGGCCGCAGGCTCCGCGCCACGGCGTGCGAGCGCCGCGTCAAAAGCTTCGGGGTTTTCACGTATCCATTTAATGTCGTGCATCGTCGTTCCAGACCGTTGTTGCATCACCGGTGTTTTACAGCAAAACGCCGGGCAGAAGCCCGGCGCGAGGAGATGTCTTGAGCGGCGAGACCTTCGAAAACTCAGGTCTCCTCCAGCTCCGTGCTTGCGGATTCCGCAGCGCGCTTCCTCTCCACGAGTCGAGCCATGTAGATGGAAATCTCGTAGAGAATGATCGCAGGCAGTGCAAGACCGATCTGGGACATCGGGTCCGGCGGGGTCAGCACGGCGGCGACCACAAAGGCCATGACAATCGCGAACTTGCGCTTCTCACGCAGCCAGTCGCTGGTCAGAAGGCCCACGCGCGCCAGAAGCGTCGTGACCACGGGCAGCTGGAACACCAGACCGAAGGACAGCACCAGCGTCATGATGAGGCTCAGATATTCCGACACCTTCGGCATCAGCGAAATCGCAACCTCGCCATCTTCTGGCAATTGCTGCATGGCGAGGAAGAACCACATGACCATGGGCGTGAAGAAGAAATAGACGAGCGCCGCTCCGATGAGGAACAGGATCGGCGATGCGACGAGGAACGGCAGGAAAGCGGCGCGCTCGTTCTTGTAGAGGCCGGGCGCCACGAATTTATAAAGCTGCGAGGCGATCACCGGAAAGGAGATGACCATCGCGCCGAACATGGCGACCTTGATCTGCGTGAAGAAGAATTCCTGCGGCGCGGTATAGATCAGCGACGACTTCGTCACATCAAGGCCAGCCCAGAGAACCGCCCACTTATAGGGAATGACAAGCAGGTTGAAGAGATGCTTGGCAACGGCAAAACAGGCGATGAAGGCAACGAAGAACGCACCCAGCGACCAAATCAGCCGTGTGCGCAGTTCCATCAGATGTTCGATAAGCGGCTGCGGCTTGTCCTCGATGTCCCCGCTCATGCTTCATCCTTTTTGGGCTTTGCAGCCTTTGTTCTCGCCGGCTTCACCGGCTTGGCATCGGCGGCCACGACAGGCTTTTCAGCCACGACTTTCCTGGCGGCCGCTTTTCTCGCGACGGCTTTTACGGTCGGCTTTGCAGCTGAAGTCTCCGTGGAATTGACAGCAACGGGTTCGGACGCCGCGACCGCTTTGGCGCGGCTGGCGCGTTTCGGCTTGGCGGCAACCGCTTCCGCCTCGACGGTCGCAATCGATTTAGCCCGGGCACGCTTCGGCTTTTCCGCCGGTACGACCGGTGCCGCAACGGGGGCGCTGGCAGTCACGGGCGGGGTATCCGGCAGCTTCATCTCAGGCTCGGGAATGCTGACGAGCGGTGCAACCGGCTCACTGGTCGCCGGTGCTGCGGTCGACGTAGCAGGCGAGGATGACAGGCCCTCAGGCGGCGTGGTCGCCTTCTGAAGATCGGACTTGATCTCGTTGCCGAGCTGGCGAAGCGGGTTCATCGCATCACGCAGCGAGTTGGTCGGGTTGAGATTGCGGACATCCGATATGGTCTGGCGCACATCGTCCATGTCGGCCTCTTTGAGGGCCTCATCGAACTGGGTACGGAAATCCCCCGCCATCTTGCGAAGGCCAGCCATGGTCTTGCCAAAGGCGCGGATCATGGGCGGCAAGTCTTTCGGCCCGACAACCACGATCAGTACGACCGCAATCACCAGCAGCTCGCTCCAGCCGATATCAAACATCAATATGCTCCCGAGACCCTAACGCGCGTCAGTCTCAAACCAAACGGCAGGGCCGCTTACTTGATCTCGTCAGCCTTGTGGTCGACGGTCTTCGTGTTGGCATCGGCCGGCGGCGGCGTCTGGTCTTCGTCAGCCATGCCCTTCTTGAAGCTCTTGATGCCCTTGGCGACATCGCCCATCAATTCCGGGATCTTGCCGCGTCCGAATAGAACGAGAACGATCACCAGCACGATGAGCCAATGCCACACACTAAAAGAACCCATAACTGAAACTCCTGAATTTCGCTTTCAGACGATGTAAGACGTTTGAAAGGCTTTTTCAAACAACAAATTGCCGCTTCAACAGGGTGTGAGCATAAAGTTTTTGCGTCGTGTCGCCCGCGCGATAACGATCTCAATCGTCGCCGTCGCCACCACCAGGCGCAAGCAGGCCCAGCTCTTCCAGATCAAGTTGCGTGATCGGGTCTTCATCCTCACGCAATTCGTCGCTCATCATCGGCAGGGGCACGCCGAAATTGGAAGGTATGCGGCCGGAAAGCAGCCCTGCTCCCTTCAGCTCCTCGAGCCCCGGCAGGTCGCGCAATTCCTCGAGGCCGAAATGGTCGAGAAACTCAACCGTGGTACCGATCGTCACCGGCCTGCCGGGTGTGCGCCTGCGGCCACGAAACCGGACCCAGCCCGCCTCCATCAAGACGTCAAGCGTGCCGCGTGAGGTCTGAACACCGCGGATTTCCTCGATTTCAGCGCGTGTGACCGGCTGATGATATGCGATAATCGCCAGGACTTCCAGCGCCGCGCGAGAGAGCTTCTTCGGTTCCTTTTCCTCGGCGCGGATGACGAAAGAAAGATCGCCGGCAGTGCGGAAGGCCCATTGCCCGCCCACCTGCACGAGATTGACGCCCCGGCCCGCATAAGCGGCTTTCAGATGCTGAAAAACGGCGTCGACATCCATGCCGCGCGGCAGGCGCTCCGCAATGAAACCCGGAGAGACCGGCTCGGCCGAGGCGAAAACCAAAGCCTCGGCGATCCGCTCGGCCTCTTTCAACTGGCGCTCGGAAAATACCGTGGGTTCTAGTCCCACCCCATCCGTCGCGATCGTCGCCTCGGCTGTCTCATCATTATCAGTCATTGTCAGTCCTCTCGGCGACCGCCGCACGATCATCCCTCGTGCCACGGCGCATATAGATGGGCTGGAAAGCGCCCTCCTGCCGGATTTGCAGCGTGCCCTCGCGCACAAGTTCCAGTGACGCGGCAAAGGCGCTGGCGATCGCCGTCACCCGCATCGCGGGATCGGGGACATATTGCAGCAGATATTGATCGAGCGCGGTCCATTCTCCGACATCGCCGAGGAGACCGGTTAAAAGCTCCCGCGCCTCGACCAGCGACCAGACCTGCCGTTTTTCAATGGTGACCTGGGTGATCGCCTGTCTCTGCCGCAGATTGGCGTAGGCGCTGAGCAGGTCATAAAGGCTCGCCTCGTAGGCAGAGCGGTTGATGTGCGGAATATGCTCCGGCGCGCCGCGGGCAAACACATCGCGGCCGAGCTGGGCGCGGTTGACGAGGCGTTCCGCCGCCTCGCGCATCGCCTCCAGCCGCTTCAGGCGGAAGGCAAGGGTTGCGGCCATTTCCTCACCCGAGGGGCCGTCATCCTTGGATTGCTGCGGAATGAGAAGCTTGGACTTGAGGAAGGCGAGCCACGCCGCCATGACCAGATAATCGGCCGCCAACTCGATGCGCACGCGCCGCGCGCTTTCCACGAATTGCAGATATTGCTCGGCAAGCGCCAGCACTGAAATGCGCGACAGGTCCACCTTCTGCGTGCGGGCAAGATGCAGCAGCAGATCGAGCGGTCCTTCGAAACCCGCGACATCGATGACCAGTCCGGCCTCGCCCGTCAGCCGCTCCGGCGTCACATCCTGCCAGAGCTTGTCCATCGGCGTCGAATTGCGAGATTTGTCTGCGGCCATCGTTCCATCCGCCGGGGCTTCCGGCCTTGATCCCGAGTAAGCGGCCGCCCGACTGTCAGGAAACGGCCCACATCGCGTTGAATTCGGCTCTCAGTTCCGCTTCGTCGGATGGGTCCGCAGTCGGGAAACCCGCTTCAACTGCCCGCACCCGCTCCAGCGACCGGCCGGAAAGAACGGGAACCTCTTTCACAACCTCGAGCATTTCACCCATCACGCCGTTGCAATGCAAGACTATATCGCAGCCACCAGCAACAATATTCGCAGCTCTTTCACCCAGCGTGCCCTTCAACGCGTTCATCGAACTGTCGTCGGACATCAGCAGGCCGTCAAATCCGATCCGCCCGCGAATAATCTCCTCGATCACCTTCGGTGATGTCGTCGCCGGCCGTTCGCGGTCGACGGCGTTGAACACAAGATGCGCGCTCATCGCCATCAATTCGCGGTTCAGTGCCCGGAAGGGCACGAAGTCATGCGCATCCAGCTCATCGAGCGGCACGTCGACCACAGGCAGTTCATGATGCGAATCCACCATGCCGCGGCCGTGGCCCGGCATATGTTTCATGACAGGCAGCATGCCGCCCGCCTTCAGCCCGTCGGCCGCCGCCTGCCCCATCTCGGCCACCATGGTCGGCGTATAGCCATAGGCACGGTTGCCGATGACATTGCTGGCGCCTTCCACCGGCACGTCGAGCACCGGCAGGCAATCGACATTGATGCCGAATTTCATCAGGTCAAACGCGTGCAGTCGCGACATCAGCCAGGCGGCACGCAGACCGGCACCCCGGTCGCGCTCATAGATTTCACCGAGAATGCGGGCATTCGGATAAGCCTGCAGGATCGGCGGCTTGATACGCTGAACCCGTCCGCCCTCCTGATCGATCAGCACCGGCGCATCTGCCCGCCCGACGGCATCGCGCATGGCGGCGACGAGATCGGTGATCTGCTGCGGCTCGCCAATATTGCGCCCGAACAGGATGAAACCCCAGGGCTGCTCATCGCGGTAAAGGGCAATCTCGTCGGCAGTCAGCGAAAGCCCGCTGCATCCGAGGATCATAGCTTTGCAATCGGTCATGGTGTCACGCCTGTCTGAGAACAAAAGGGATAAGGGAAGAATGACCTTTAGCCACCGAGACTGCGGAGAGGTCCGGTTAATTTCTCCGCGTCATCCTCGGGCTTGACCCGAGGATCCATTCCGGCGGCCGTGGATCCTCGGGTCAAGCCCGAGGATGACGTAGAGTTTGCCGGAAGGCCCGAATATGCCAAGGGCTGCCCCACTCGGCAGCCCTGATCGTTACGAAGCCATATTGCCCGCTATCACCGCGCCACCAGGCAGCTGCCACCGGCCGAACGGAATTTTTCGCACAGCGCCACGGCTTCGTTCTTGTCACCGGCCGGGATACGGACGCGGTAGAAGGTGCCCTTGCCGGCGATTTCGGCAGCCTTTATGTCGACGCCGCGTCCACCGATGACCGAGCCGAACTTGGCCGACATGTTCTGGTAGGACTTCTGCGCTTCCGCCTGGCTCGGCAGCGACGCGATCTGGATATAGTAGCCACCGGCGGACGGCGTGCTGGTCGCAGCCGGTGTAGCAGCTGCGGTCTGCTGCTGCGCGGCCTGCGGCTGAGCAGGCGCAGTCGTCGTCGGACGAACATTGCCCTGATTGGTCACCGTCGCCACGACGTTTGCGGGCTGCGAGGACGGACGTGTTGCCGGAAGCGGCGCGGCGGACTGCGCAGCCGGCTTGGTGGCGGCAGGCGTGTTGGCCTGCGGCTGAGCCTGTTCCGGCGCGACCGGAACCCGCGATGCGGCGATGACGGCGGGAGCGCCCTCACCCGGCTTGGCGGTCTGCGGCGCAGCAAGTTCCTCGACCTTGTCAGCCTTCGGCGGCTGGGCTGCCGGCACCTCGACTTCCTGTGCGACAAGCGTGCCGTCAGGCTTGACGATCATGGTGCGGACCTTGCGCGGGGAAACGCCGGTCGCGGCCGAACCTTCGTTCTGTGCGGCCTTTTCTTCCGGCGAAAGCAGGCGCGGATCCTCGGTCTCGCCAACCGGCGTGCCAGCGGCTTCCATATCGGCGTCGTTTTCGCCTTCCAGCGGCAATTGTTCAGGAATCAGAGTCCGCTGAACCACGTCCACGGGCTGTTCGTTGCTGGAAATCAGCGCCGGCTGCTTCGGATCGGCAGCGCTGCCGCCGGCAACGCGATCATAAACCGCCTTGTCCTGATTGGGCACGACACGACCGCCCGGATTTTCCGGCACGACCTTCATCGGGTCGTTATCGGCGGAGATGATGACCGGCGCGCCGTTGGAACCGGTGCTCGACGAACCGCCGGAGACCAGCGCGTAAACACCGCCGCCGATCAGCACCAAGCCGATGGCAGCCGCAACCGGCATGATCCAGCGGCGACCGCCGCGTTCATCCTCGTCACGATAAGCAGCCTGATTGTCGACGTACGTATTTTCGGGCTCGCGAGGCGCATTACCACGGGAAGCGGCAGCCTCCTGCATGGAGCGGCGGAAATCCTCTTCCAGCGCCCGTTCGAACTCGTCGGCCTCTTCCGGAGCCTGAACAGGACGAGCCTGGGCAGCTCCGCGGTTTTCCGCGTGCTTGTGGCGGTCGAGACCACCGGCAACAGCAGGAGCAAACAGCGTCGCGAGCTCGGTGTCGATGTCGAGGTCTTCCTCATGACGGCGGGGAGCCGGCTTCGGCTCGAAAACGCCAACCGGCAGTTCCGGTACATCCATCTCGACGATGGTTTCCGGATGCTCTTCCGTCTCACCGATCTGCGAGGGATCGAAAGGCAGGCTTTCCAGCGTCTGTGGCGCGACAGGCTGGGGAGCGGCCGGACGCGGCTGAACGGGAGCGGCAGCAACGGGTGCGGCGGAAACGGCAGCAACAGGTGCGGCAACGGGCGCAGGCCGGGGCTGCGGTGCGGGCTGCACCTTCACCGGCTGCGGTGCGGGTGCCTGAACGGCCACCGGCGCGGCCGGCTGCTGGCGAACCGGCTGCGGTGCAGGCGCTGGCGCGACCTCCGCTTCAGCGATGTCGGACAGATCCAGATCGAGATCGAGATCGTCAAGCGCAAGCTCGAAATCATCATCGTTGAAGCCAGCGAAATCAAGCTCCTCGGCGGGTGCTGCGGGCGCTGCATCGGCAACCGGCGCTGCCTTGACCGGAGCGGCAGTAACCACGGGCGGTTCAACCTTGGCAGCCTGCGCTGCGGGGACCGCCTGCACGAGCGGCGCCTCACCGCGACCGGGAATGGAATATTTCGCGACGTCGTAAATCAACTCGTCCATCGGCGAGAGATGTTTCGCCGCCGGCTTCTCGGCAGCCTCAACCGTCAGAGGCTCTGCGGCAGGCGTAAAGACCTCGGCGACCGAAGGCGTGAAGGATGGCGCGGTCTCTTCCGCCCGGACGACGGCAGGCACGGGAGCGACTTCGACCTGCGGCTCTACCCGGGCCGCGGCAGGCTGCCGTTCGGAGCGCGGCTCAACCCGCTTCGGGTCGGCGGCCGAAACATCGCGGCGGGCGCCGAAATTGGCAAGCGGCAACCGCAGGCTCGAAAATTCCAGCGAAGACCGGCCGCCATGCGATGGCGGACGAACGGAAATCGGAGCAGGCGCCTGTTCGGCGACGGCGATTTCCACTTCATCGGCGAGATCGAGGCTCTGGGACTCCGGTGTAGCAGCATAAGCGGCGGCAGCAATATTGCTGGAGACATCTGCCGGAAGCTCCGGCATGGCGTGCCATTCCGGCTGGACGGGTTCCGCGGCCTGCGGCTCTTCCCATGCCACCTGTGAGGCAGCCTGCTCGTAGACCATCGGCTCGGCAGGACGCGCCTGGCGCGAATGCACATCGAAAACTTCAGCCACCGCGCCGGCATCATCGCGGAAATCCGCCCGGATATCCTGCGTGGGGGTTTCGACGTAATTGTGGATATAGGCCTCATTGACCTCTGGAAGCAGCTCTTCCGCTGCTTCGGGAGCGAATGTCACCTCGGGTTCCGGTTCAGCTGCCGGCGCAAGTTCGGGCTCGCGGCGAGCGAAAACGGATTCGACCCGCTGCATGAAATCGCTTGGATGGATGCCTGCACGAACATCGTTTGCCGGATCAAGAACGATCGGATCGGCATGCGGCGCATCGTAAACCTCGAATTCCCGAAGCAGCTCGTCCTCGAGATTAAATTCGGGTTCGCGGCGGGCAACCGGTGAGGCAGCGCGTGGCGCAGCTTCGGAACCCGCATGCGAAGGACGATCTTCGAAGCCGACGATACGCGCCAGTTCTGCCAGAGGATCGTTGTCAGCGAAGCCTTCGGACCGGGCGTCCCGGTTATACGCGACATTTTTTTCGACCATTACGTGTTCCACCATCTACGCATTGCAGCTCTTGCCAGCGTATTGTGAGCAAATAATGGTGAGATGTTATCGCATTTCGTCAGGTGCGTCCGCTCCTAAAAGCGTCAGTCCAGACCTCAGAACATTCGCGACAGCATTCACCAGCCCAAGTCTGGCAATGCTCAATTCTCGGTTTTTATCGTTAATAAAACGTAATTCCTGATGGTCTTTACCCTTGTTCCAGTGTCCATGGAAGGAACTGGCGAGATCATAGAGGTAAAAAGCAAGCCGGTGCGGCTCATGCGAAAGGGCCGCGGATTCGATCAGGCGCGGATATTCCGCGAGTTTTGCAACCAGCTGCAACTCATTGATATCGCTGATCAAAGATACAGATGCCGCCATCTCCTCGGCCGAAGGAGAAAGCCCCGGAAACGCTTCCTGCGCCTGCCGGAAGATCGACATTGAGCGGGCATGCGCATATTGCACGTAAAAGACCGGATTATCCTTCGATTGTTCGGTCACTTTTGCAAAATCGAAGTCCAGCGGCTCGGAATTCTTCCGATAAAGCATCATGAATCGCACCGGATCGCGACCCACTTCGTCGACAACGTCGCGCAGGGTCACGAAATCGCCGGAGCGCTTCGACATCTTCACCGGCTCACCGTCGCGGAACAGCTTGACGAGCTGGCACAGAAGAACCGTCAGCTTCGATTTGCCCTCGGAGACGGCGCGCGCGACGGCTTCCAGGCGCTTGACGTAACCGCCATGGTCGGCGCCGAGCACATAGATCATCTCGGAAAAACCACGGTCGAACTTGTTCTTGAAATAGGCGACGTCGGCGGCGAAATAGGTGTAGGAACCATCCGACTTCATCAGCGCGCGGTCCATATCGTCGCCCACTTCGGTGGAGCGGAACAGCGTCTGTTCGCGGTCTTCCCAGTCATCAGGCAATTCGCCCTTCGGCGGCGGCAGCGTGCCCTTGTAGACATGGCCCTTGAAGGTGAGGTCGTTGATGGCCGACAGGATCGGCCCGCCATTGCCCTCATGCAGCGTGCGCTCCGAAAAGAACACGTCGTGCCGGACGTTGAGAAGCGCCAGATCCTCGCGGATCATCGCCATCATCGCGTCGATCGCCTTGTCCTTGACGATAGGCATCCACTTCTCTTCAGGCATGGCGCGCAGCTTGATGCCATATTCATCGGCCAGCGCCTGGCCGACGGGAACGAGGTAGTCACCTGGATAGAGACCGGACGGGATGGTGCCGATATCTTCGCCGAGCGCCTCGCGATACCGCAGGAACACCGAACGTGCCAGCACATCGATCTGCGAGCCGGCATCGTTGATGTAATATTCCTTGGTGACGCCGTAACCAGCAAATGCGAGCAGGTTCGCCAGCGTGTCGCCGACCACGGCGCCACGGCAATGGCCGACATGCATCGGGCCGGTCGGGTTGGCCGAGACATATTCGACGTTGATCTTCTGGCCCGCACCGATGGTGGAGCGGCCGAAATCGATACCCTGGTTGATCATATCTGCCAGCAGACGCTGCCAGTACCCAACCGACACCTTGAGATTGATAAAGCCAGGACCTGCGACATTGACGCTATCGACATCGCCATCCGCCTGAAGAGCCGGCACGATGAGTTCGGCAAGGGCGCGCGGGTTGGTGCCGAGCGGCTTGGCCAGCACCATTGCTGCATTGGTGGCAACGTCGCCGTGGCTGAGATCACGCGGGGATTCGACGGTAATTCGACTGAAATCGACCTTTTCGCGGTTCTCTTTCACGAGGTCGAGGGTCTCGAGCGCGTTTTTGATCCTGGTATCGAAATCGGCAAAAATGTTCATCGTTCCAACCTGCGCGAAGGGCTTCTGTTCATGTCCGGTATTTTAGCCGGTCGGCTTCGCGATCGCCCGCTGCCCTATCTCAAATCGGGGGTGTGGTCAAACAGCCGCTGGTGGGCGCGCAGTGCATAACTATCGGTCATGCCGGCCAGATAGTCGCCCACATGCCGGGCTTTTGCGGCCACGCTCATGCCGGAAATGCTGTCCACCCAGTAGTGGCTCTGCATTTCCGCCGGCGTTTCCATATATCGGTGGAAAAGATCGGTGACGATCTGCGTCGCGCCGGCGCGGATGCGCATGATGTCCGGGTGCCGGTAGATATGGGCAAACAGCAGCTTCTTGATCTGCCGGTCGGTCTCGGCCATCTCGGGCGAAAAGGTGGCGACGGTAAAATCGGCGGCCCTGATGTCGGCAGCCCGCTGCGGCTTCAGCCGGGCAAGATTTTGCTGCGCCA
Source organism: Agrobacterium sp. FDAARGOS_525 (assembly GCF_003938925.1). Taxonomy (NCBI): domain Bacteria; kingdom Pseudomonadati; phylum Pseudomonadota; class Alphaproteobacteria; order Hyphomicrobiales; family Rhizobiaceae; genus Agrobacterium; species Agrobacterium sp. FDAARGOS_525. The sequence goes on from NZ_RKIU01000003.1 coordinate 2,767,816, forward strand.
CGCCGATCACATCCTCAACCATGTGAGTGATCTGGCGGCGCATGATCTCGTTGGCGAAACGTTCCTTGTCGAGCACGGGATATTTCGCCCGCACCTGCGCCATCAGGCCGCTGAGGAATGGTACCTCCTCCAGCATCTCGAAGGTGAGATAACCGGCGCGCAGACCGTCATCGATATCGTGGGTATTGTAGGCGATGTCATCGGCAATCGCCGCCACCTGCGCCTCAAGGCTGGCATAGCTGCCGATCTCGAGATCCTGCAACTCGCAATATTCGAGGATGGGCAGCGGAACCGGCCCCTTGATCCCCTCACCCTTCGCGTTCACCAGCGGGCCATTATGCTTGACGAGACCTTCCAGCGTTTCCCAGGTCAGGTTGATGCCGTCATATTCGGCGTAGCGGCGCTCCAGCTTGGTGACGATACGCAGCGACTGTGCATTGTGGTCAAACCCGCCATAGGGCAGCAGCACCGCATCGAGCGCGTCTTCGCCGGTATGGCCGAAAGGCGTGTGGCCGAAATCATGCACCAGCGCCACGCCTTCGGCCAGATCCTCGTCCAGCTTCAGCGCGCGGGCCAGAGCGCGGGCGATCTGCGCCACCTCAATGGTGTGGGTAAGCCGCGTGCGGTAATGGTCTCCGTCGGGGCTGATGAAGACCTGCGTCTTGTGCTTCAGGCGACGAAAGGCTGTCGTGTGGACGATGCGGTCACGGTCACGCTGGAATTCGGAACGCGTCAGGCTTCCTTCTTCCGGAAACAGACGCCCGCGCGTCGTCCATGGATCCGAGGCGAAAACCGCCCTCTCCCCACTTCCGAAACCCAATGCGCGCTGGTCTATGATCATGCATCCACCTGTTGTCTTGTCGGCCATGACCTTGACTGTGACTTCCTTTTGGTCTCGGCCATTGACCTTTTCATTCACCCTTCATACCTATCGCAGAGGTCAGCGCAAAGCACCATCGCCGCGCAGACGCCCTCACACAGGCTATAGACCGTTAATTTGACCGGTTTATAATGGTGACAACGAGATTATTGCTCTCCGGTTCTTGACCCCGGCAGGAGGAACGACATGGAAAACAGCGACATTACCCTTTCGGAAGCAGCGGCAAAGCGAATCGCCCAGATCGTCGCCGCCGACGCCGGCAAACAGGCGCTGCGCGTCTCCGTCGAAGGCGGCGGCTGCTCGGGCTTCTCCTACAAGTTCGATCTGGCCGAAGACCCCGCCGATGACGACATCGTGATTGCGCGCGGTGATGCCAAGGTGCTGATCGACAGCCTTTCGGTCGTCTATATGGCGGGCTCTGAAATCGACTTCGTCGATAATCTGCTCGGCCAGTACTTCCAGATCAAGAACCCAAATGCCGTGGCAAGCTGCGGCTGCGGCACCAGCTTCTCGATCTGAGTGAAACGGTCCGCGGCTCTGCCTCAATGCTCTCAGCTTTGAGGTGATCCGCGTCCCTCTCCTGCCTCATCCCTGTCTCCCCGCCGCGCAGACGCGCGTCGGCTGGATTCCTGTAACAAGCACAGGAAAAAGGGGTAGAGACATGACGCTGACTTCGCGGCCCAGTTCACTCTACCAACCTCCCCTCTATCCACCACATCCTCGCCACCACCTTCCAAAAACGGTGGCAATCGCTTTTGCATCGGGTAAAAGTACCCTCACAAAAGGGAAACTCCGATGAAGATTGCCACCTGGAACATCAACGGCGTCAAGGCGCGCATCGAAAACCTCTGCCAGTGGCTGAAGGATTCTTCGCCTGATATCGTCTGCCTTCAGGAGATCAAGTCGGTCGATGAGGGGTTTCCGCGGCTGGAGATTGAGGCGCTTGGTTATCACGTAGAGACCCACGGCCAGAAGGGCTTCAACGGCGTTGCCCTGCTTTCCAAAGTCAAGCCTGATGAGGTCAATCGTGGCCTGCCGGGTGATGATGCCGACGAGCAGGCGCGTTTCATCGAAGGCGTGTTTTCCGTCGACGGTGGCGCCATCCGCGTCTGCTCGCTTTACCTGCCGAATGGCAATCCGCCTGACGATCCGGTCAAATATCCCTACAAGCTCGCCTGGATGGAGCGGCTGCGGCGCTTTGCCGAAGATCGCCTCGCGTTCGAGGAGCCGCTGATCCTTGCGGGGGACTACAACGTCATTCCGGAACCGTTCGATTGTCACGACCCCCGCGTGTGGGAAGGTGACGCGCTGTTTCTGCCGAAGACCCGCGCAGCCTTCCGCAAGCTGGAGAACCTCGGCTTCACCGATGCCGCACGCGCGACGACGGATGAAGCAGGACTATATTCCTTCTGGGATTATCAGGCCGGCGCATGGCCGAAAAATAACGGCATCCGCATCGACCATCTGATGCTGTCAGCCGAAGCAGCCGACAGGCTGGAATCGGTCAGCATCGAAAAACATGTGCGTGCGTGGGAAAAACCATCCGACCACGTGCCGGTCTGCGGTTACTTCGATTTCAGCCCCGCTGGCTGACAGGCCATCTTTACCGAGCTCTGGCGCGGCAATTTTCAATCCGGATCGTCAATCCGCATGGTCTGCGCCATTGCGATTGCCGCGCGGCGATCGTTCTCACCCGCCAGCGAAAAGGCCTGCTCCTGCAGGTTCTGAATCCAGGTGCAGTCCGCCGCCGTGCATTTATCCAGCGCCGCCGTCATGAAGGCGAGGCCCTGCGTCGTCTGGCCTTCCTGGAAGATCAGGTTGCCGAAAATCGACATGGCGCCGGCATGGCCGTGTTTGCGGGCCTGGTTGAGCCATTTCTTTGCCTGCTGCACATCCGCGCGGCCACCCTCGCCGGCAAGAATCATCTCTGCCAGACGGAACTGGGCCTCAGCCACACCGAAGGTGGAAGCAACCTGGAAATAAAGCTGCCGGGCCTGTGAAAGGTCCATTTTGACGGGGCTTCCGGGAATGCCGTGGCGGTAATAATCAGCGAGAGACAGCAGCGCATTGACGAAAAAGCCCGTATCCTCCGAGCCCGGTTCGACACCCTGATTGGCGATTTCGCTGTAAATCTTGAAAGCTTCGAAGTCGTTCTTGGCGACGCCATCGCCATAGGCATACATGTTGGCAAGCGCCCAGCGCGAGCCTGTATGGCCCTTTTCGGCCGCGTAGCGATAGGCCTCGACAGCTTCACCCTTGTTTCCGTTCTTGTAGGCCTTGAAGCCGAACTTGAACAGGTCGAAGGGGCCGGATTCCTTGGTCACGCCCGCATTGATGTCAAAAGCCGCGGCAGGCATTGCGAGCGACGCAAGCAACATGCCCATGAGGAGCGGCTTTAAAACGTTGGCTTCACATTTCAGCATTTCAGCGAACTTCTCTCACTCTTCCCGGCATATAGCCAATACTTGCGGAATACTGCAAAGCCGAACCCCGCCGGGTCGCGATTTTTCGAACACACTGCGTCTTTCCGGCAGCACTTTCCAGCGCACCACCGGTGGTCTCCTGCGGCAATTGCCCAAATTTTCCAGTTAGACAGATATAGGCATAATTTCCGGCAATATAACGGCGTTCCGCCATCCACCGGTCAGCGCCAAACAAGAAATCCGGATGAAATTCCCGTATTACTTGCTTAAACCCTGAATCCAAACCTGTTTTCACTTTCTGCAACCCCGCGGGCCCACATCAAACGCCTGCATGTTCTTCCGATCCCGCCGCCCTAAACATAAGCCAAGCACCCTGTTTGTGGCGGGAAATGGACAGATATGCTCACATTCCAACGCGACCCCACGCTTGCAGAAAAGTGTTGCCAAATCGTCACAAAACTTTCGGGTCAGAAAATTTTATCGAGAAGGAATCATAGTCGGACATGAAAAAAGGCCCGGTTGGTAAACCGGACCTTTTTTTTAGCATTAGCGAAAGGATCAGATCAGAACTTGACCTTCACACCCGTCGAGATGGCTGCCACGAGGTCGTTGCCGAAATCGTAGCCTGCCTCGTTGCCGCAGGTGAAACCAGCGCCGCAGGGTCCGCCATTGATGGAGGAGCTGCCCGAGGTCAGGAGGCCGAGAGCGCCGGCAATCTTGAACTCGATGTTCTTGTTGGGCGAATAGACAATCTGCGTGCCGAGCGTCCACGTATCTGTCTGGGTGCCGATGACCGTGGACGTACCGCGATCCCAGGTCAGGCTGACGGCTCCGCTCCACTGTTCGTTGAACTTGTGACCAACGCCGCCGGAGATCGTCCAGCCGTCGCGATAGAACAGGTCAAGCGTGTTCAGGGTGTCTGCGCCACTTGGGACGCAGGGAGATGTGCCGACCGCGCAGAAAGGAATGACCTGAATCTGGCTCCAGTCTGTCCACTTCACGGAACCGAAAGCAAGCCAGTCTGGCGCTATGCCGGATTGAACTTTTAGTTCGATGCTGTCTGGCATGGAAACAGACCCATAGATCGGCACGAGCTTGCCGCCGTATTTTGCAAGCGTCGGAGATATGGACGGCGGTGTCTGTGGGATCCCTCTAACATCGGCGAAGCCGGTCAAATCGTGATCGACAGCGCTGTTATAAACTAGGCTGGCGCGGAACGCGATCTCGGGAATCTCGTAGGCCATGCCGGCGCGCCAGCCCCAGCCGTCACCTTCCATCTCAAGTTTGCCGACGCCGCTGAAGCTGGACCAGGCCGGATTGAGGCCCAGAACGGCCGGCCCGAGAACCTGACGATACTTATAGCCGCTCAATTCCTGATAGAAGCCGCCGCCGATAATCGAGAAGTCACCCTTGCCAAGATCGAACTTCACCCGGCAGGTGGTCGCGTAATTGTGCGACTTGACCTTGGTTTCGATATTGTAGCTCGATCCCTGCCAGATACCGGGATTGAGATGCGCGCCCCAGGGCTGCGAATAGTCGAACATGCAGTCGCCGAAATCGCCGATCGATGCCTTGGCCCCGATGCGGGTCGACCAGAAGTTTTCGGAATCATCTGCCGTCCTGGACCAGGATGCAGGCAAGGGGCCACTTTTCAGCGGATTGTCCCGCGCATTCTCTACCTTGCGCTGCGGTGCGACGAAGGTCGCGGAGCTGTCGAGAACGTAATCGGACGGATCGAACAACAGATCGATATTATAACCGCCGCGCTCGAGACCGCCGGCCAGTGAAGGCGTTACCGCCGCGATGCTGACTGCGAAACATACCGCGCCGCGAAAAATTGCAGTTTTTGCCATCTCTCTCCCCAATCAAGGCAATGTGATCATCAAAAGAGTGAAGCGCTTCGCGGAAAATGACAATCTGCCGCACACTGGCACAGTTCTGCGACACTTCTCCATTTTTTACGTAAGAATTTCATGTCGATCCCCTTGCATAATCATTTTAGGTTATTTTTCTAATTAAACGGAAGCGACGCGACACAAAATGAAACAATTTCCCACGCTTGACCAGAATTGTCGCCAAATAACCACACACGCGCGTTTCCCGAAGAAAGCCGCTTATCACGCCGTTTTTGTTGGCTTTTTTGACTGTTCGGGAGATTTTCGAGCGCGAGATGGCGAGAAATGATCGCCCTCCAGCGAGCAACATGATTCGTCGTTGCAACGCAGCAATCGATAGACGGCGACCCTGTCGCCCCATAACAAAAACGCCCCGTTTTTAGCGGGGCGTTTTTGTTCATGCAAAGCCGCAAGCGGCATGTCACCCCGCTTCGCTTACCCGCGTGAGCGCCGTTCTCAGGCTTGCGAGCTGAATTTCCAGCTCAGCCTTGCGCTCGCGTTCGGCGGCAACGACTTCCGGATCGGCATTGGCCACGAATTTCTCGTTCGACAACTTCTTGTCGATGCGTTCCATTTCCGCGTCCACCTTGCCGATCGCCTTCTCGAGACGAGCCTTTTCGGCCGCAAGATCGACCAGATTGCCAAGCGGCAGGCAGATGGTCGCCTCACCGACGATGATCTGGGCCGACCCCTTCGGCGCGAGATCGGCGGCACGGATTTCATCGGCCCGCGCCAGACGCCGGATAGCGGCGGCGTGGCGATCGAGCCGTGCTTCCGTGGAGGTATTGGCGCCAACGACCACCAGCGAGGCAGTGGCACCCGGCGGCACGTTCATCTCGGCGCGCGTCGAACGAATGCCGGACACGAGATCGATCAGCCAGTTGATTTCCGCAGCCGCGGCGTCGTCGCGGAACTCCGGCTCCGGCCAGTCGGTAAGGCAAAGCAGATCATCGCGCTCCTTGCCCTCACCGGCCGTATGCGCCCAAAGCTCTTCCGTCATGAACGGCATGAAAGGATGCAACAGCTTGTAGATCTCATCCAGAACATAAGCCGCGCAGGCCTGCGATTCCGACTTGGCCTTTTCATCGTCGCCGCCGAAGACCGGCTTCAGCAGTTCCAGATACCAGTCGCAGAACTGGTTCCAGACGAAACGGTAGAGAATGCCTGACGCATCGTTGAAGCGGAAGTTCTCAAGTGCCGCCGTCACATCGCGGGCCGTGTTGGCGAGCTCGGTCAGGATCCAGCGGTTGATCGTCAGCGAGGCGGTTTCCGGCAGGAAATGCGGGTCACGCTTCACACCATTCATCTCGGCAAAGCGCGTCGCATTCCAGAGCTTCGTGCCGAAATTGCGGTAACCCGCAATACGTGCGGGATCGAGTTTCACGTCGCGACCCTGCGCCGCCATGATGGCAAGCGTGAAACGCAGCGCATCGGCACCATATTCATCGATCAGTTCCAGCGGGTCGATGACGTTGCCCTTGGATTTTGACATCTTCTGGCCGTTCTTGTCGCGAACCAGCGCATGAATATAGACCGTGCTGAACGGCTCGACCGGGTTACCGGCGTCGTCCTTCATGAAATGCAGGCCCATCTGCATCATCCGCACCACCCAGAAGGGGATGATGTCGAAGCCGGTGACAAGCACGTTTGTCGGATAATAGCGCGCCAGTTCCGGCGTCTGTTCCGGCCAGCCGAGCGTCGAAAACGGCCAGAGCGCAGAAGAGAACCAGGTGTCGAGCACATCTTCGTCGCGCGTCAGGATTTCGCCCGGAGCGAAGTTCTCAAGCTTTTCCTCGACCCAGGCCTTCCACGGGCCTTCATGGGCGATGTAATGCTGGATGGCCGCCTGCAGCGCCTCTTCCTCGGTCTTCTCGACGAACACCTGCCCGTCCGGGCCGTACCATGCCGGAATCTGGTGTCCCCACCACAATTGCCGCGAGATGCACCAGGGCTGGATGTTTTCCATCCATTGGAAATAGGTGTTTTCCCAGTTCTTCGGCACGAAATTGGTGCGGCCTTCGCGAACCGAGGCAATCGCCGGCTGCGCCAGCGTCTTGTTGTCGACCCACCACTGGTCCGTCAGGCGCGGCTCGATCGGCACGCCGCCGCGGTCGCCATGCGGCACCACATGCTTGTGCGGCTCGATCCTGTCGAGCAGGCCGGCTTCCTCAAAAATTTCGACGATGATCTTGCGGGCGGCAAAACGGTCCTGACCTTCCAGCCGGTCCCATGCGCCGTGCAGCGCCGCCGGATGGTCGAGGCCTTCGAGGAAATCCTCGTTCTCCTTGATGGAGATGGTACCATCGATATTCATGACATTGATGGCGCGCAGGCCACAGCGTTTGCCGACTTCGAAGTCATTGAAGTCATGCGCGGGCGTGATCTTGACCGCACCCGTACCGGCGGTCGGATCGGCGTAGTCATCGGCGACGATGGGAATCCTGCGACCGACGATGGGCAGGATGACGTGTTTGCCGACGATGCCCTTGTACCGCTCATCTTCCGGGTTCACGGCAATACCGGTATCGCCAAGCATGGTTTCCGGACGCGTCGTGGCGACAACGATATAATCGCGGGTCTCGAACTCGGTGGGCTTGCCCTCCTCGTCGAATGCGGTCGGGTACTGATAGGTAACGCCCTTTTCGAGCGGATAGCGCAGGTGCCAGAGATTACCCTTGACCTCGATCTGCTCGACTTCCATGTCGGAAATCGCAGTCAGCAGCTTGGGATCCCAGTTGACGAGGCGCTTGTCCTTGTAGATCAGGCCCTGCTTGTAGAGCGTGACGAAAACTTCGAGAACAGCCTCGGAGAGACCTTCATCCATGGTGAAGCGTTCGCGCGACCAGTCGCAGGACGCGCCGAGACGTTTCAGCTGGTTGAAGATCAGGCCGCCGGATTCGGCCTTCCATTCCCACACCTTCTCCACGAAGGCCTCGCGGCCCATATCACGACGGCCTGGAAGCTGCTGCTCCATCAGCTTGCGCTCGACGACCATCTGCGTGGCGATGCCGGCATGGTCCATGCCCGGCTGCCACAGCACATCCTTGCCGCGCATGCGCTCGAAGCGGACCAGAATATCCTGCAGCGTGTTGTTGAGCGCATGGCCCATGTGCAGGGACCCCGTCACATTCGGCGGCGGGATGACGATGGTGAAGGTTTCCGCGCCCGGCTTGGCGTTGGCGCCGGCACGAAAAGCGTTAGCCTCGTCCCAGGCTTTGGCGATCTTCGGTTCGACGGTGGCGGAATCGTAGGTCTTTTCGAGCATTTCCTGACCTGAATTTTAGAGTTCTTGTGTGGATTTTTTAAATAAGGATGGACAGTCGAGAGTCAACAGAAACCGACCCTCAGGACGCTCCGTGAGCGACCCGATGGCCGACTATGCCCCGATAACGCTTTCATCTTCAATAAAAAAGCCGCCCCTGTGCCGGGCGGCCCCTCTTTAACGCCGATGCCACGCCTCCCGAGGCGGGCGGGAAGCACCAGGCCCTGCGGCCAGCGTAAAATCAGCGGCGCGAGCCGCGCGCCACGCGCTCGATTTCTTCGCGCACGAGACGCTCCACCAGGGTTGGCAGATTGTCTTCCAGCCATTCCTGCAGCATCGGACGCAGCATCTCGGCCGCCATGTCCTCGATCGAACGACGTTCGACGCCGTCGAAAACCTCGGCCAGCTCACTGAAGGAACGCGCGATCTGCGCGCCCGCGGCGGCCGAGATGAGGTTGAGCGACAGGTCGGAGCCGGCCTGTGCTTTGTCTTCCGGCTGCGGCGCAACCAGATCGAGTGACGGCGCCTCGGCAATGGGTTCCTGCACGTCGATGTCGAAAACTTCCTCGGCTACGGCGGTTTCAATCGCACCGCGCAGCGCCATATGATCAAAATGGTTTTCCGGTACAGGCGCGCTTTCAATGGCAGCGGCAGCGGCCCGGTCCTCGGAAGCGGCGGGCGCCTGCTGTTCAGCAGCAGTTGCCGCAGCCGCCACCATCAGCGGCCGTACATCCGTCGGACGCTGTGCCGCGGGCCGTTCGGTCTGCGGCACGGCGGGAGAAGAGGAAGCTGGAGAAGCCTGCATCGCCGCGCGCTGGCCCTGCGAGGCGAAGGCCTGCGGCCCCATGGCAGCGTTGCGGTCTGCGGCAGCGCGAACCCGCGCGGCGACATCGGCGAGCGACATCGTCTTTTCGACGGGGATTTCCTGGGGCTCGGCCAGGGATTGTTCATAAGCCGGTGAAAAATCCTGTGCAGGCCGTGCGCCAAAGGCCTGGTTTGCCGGCGGAGGGACGCGGGCCGGCGGGCTGGCTGGCTCCGTCATGTAAGTTGCGTCGCCTGCCGCCTCGTCCTCATCGTCATAAACCGGCGGTAACTGGCCGGAAAATGCGCCGGCGGGCCCTGGCTCGTTGCTTTCGATGATCCGGCGTATCGACGCCAGAATCTCTTCCATGGACGGTTCACGCGCTACGCTTGGCTGAGCCATATCAATCCCCGGTTTCCACTCTCTAGCACCCGGCCTCGCATCACTTCGGATGCCAGGGGCACTTCGCACCTGTTCAATCTGCACATCACGGCAGCGGCAGCCGAAAACAACCGCCGCGCCGACAGTCTGCAACAGGCCTGAGAAAGACGCTCCGCATCTTCGCAACCCGCTGCAGGGGTCATGCGGGGCAGAAATACGCACACCCCGAATCACCTTAGTTTAGGGTAGCATAGCCACGAACTAAATCACTGATTCGACAAGTTTCGTGATGATACACAGCTTTGTGGGCGCGATGTTCTCGAAGACGCACACGGGATGAATTTCCAATCCTCACAAAAACGCCGGGGTGGAAATTCCACCCCGGCGTCAAGAACAGAATGATGGTACGGTGATCAGAAAACGAATTCGGCTGCCTTGGCGAAACCCGGCAGCGGCTTGACCGAAGCATTGAAGAAGGTCGCGGCCGACGTGCTGGCGCCATCGCGGCGATAGACGGTGGCCTTTGCGGCATTGCCGTATCCGACAACGACGACGAGACGCCCGCCATCGCGCAACTGCTCGGTAAGTGCCGCCGGCACTTCCTCGACAGCGCCGTTCACGAAAATCAGATCGTAAGGCGCTTCGCTCGCATAACCTTTTTCGAGATCGCCGGTGACGACAGCGACATTGTCATAGCCAAGCGAAGCGAGCGTTTCGGTCGCCTGTGCGGCGAGCGCTTCATCGCATTCGAGCGAAACGACGGAGCCGGCAAGCTGGGACAGGATGGCGGCCGCATAACCGGAACCACCGCCGACTTCCAGGACCACGTCCTCCCTCGAAACGGCCGCGAGCTGCAGCAGCTTCGCGAGCGGCGAGGCCTTCATGACATAACGGGCCGGACGGCCATCCCGGGCGGGACAGATCTGCAAATCCTCATCCACATAGGCAATTTGCCGTGCACCCGTCGGCACGAATGCCTCGCGCGGCACACTCAAAAACGCCTTCAGCACCGAATGCGAAGTCACGTCGGTCGTACGCAGCTGGCTGTCGACCATATTGGCGCGCGCGGTTTCGAAATCCATCATGTCGTTATCGCCTCAATTTCACGGATGCCGGTCGGGAAGTCCCGGCTCCAAAAGCTCAAAACGGCGCGGGCCTCCCCTCGCCTTTGAATAATCTCATAATTGGCCAAGAGCGCGCTTTCAAGCGCGGTAAGACGGATGTTGGGTAAAAAGCAGGATGGCAGCGGTTTTCTTCGTGGAACGAACGGCGAGACGTCGCCAATCGTGACGCGGAACAGGAAAAATCATCGTACCGTGGGAGAATTTTGGAGGCCTCGCCCGGAATTGAACCGGGGTACAAGGATTTGCAGTCCTCTGCGTCACCACTCCGCCACGAGGCCTCACACGCTCATCAATGGAGCGATGGCGGGCATTTAGAACGAATCCATTTGGGGCGCAAGAGGGATCGTTCCGAATGTCGTGTTTTTTCAGCCGGTACGTGGAGTCCGACCGCCCGCCCTGTCTAAGCCACTAAGATAACATGGCTTTTGGCGTCATACCGCTGCTCCGGACGAAAAATTGCCCGCAGCCGAAGGACTTTCGACTGCGGGCAACCCGTGCATTTTCAGGAACGGTCGATCAAATCCGTCCCATCAGAACCAGGATCAGCACGATGACCAGCACCAGTCCGAGACCGCCCGAAGGGCCGTAACCGTAATTATGATAACCCCAGCTTGGCAGCGCGCCGATGAGGAACAGAATGAGCAGGATGACAAGGATGGTGCCGAGCATGTTTAACCCTCCACTATTGGCATGTGTCCGACTGCTTCAATGACGCAGCGTGTGAAAAGTTCCCTCTTCCGGCCTCTCCAGCAGGCTGAAAGAATGACGGCAGACGTGCCGTTTCAACAGGTTACACCGCTTTTGCCCAGACATGATGGTCCGGCCGGAAGGGGCGTGCCGTCCCCCGCGCCTGGCGGATCAATGTCCCGGACAGTTAAGATGAGGAACTGTGCATAGTCTCGCGCGTCGCATCCATCGCGAGTTCTGGATCGCTGCAATTTATTCGAGGTAATTTCTCGCTCTATGTCTATTTTCGGTTGTCCGCCATATTGAAGACAGTCCCCCGTGCCCTGAAACCGGCGGGAGACGGAGAGATCCGGCTTCGCTGGCAGTGCGCCGGATCTCTCCCGCCCCCTCCCTCGCTCCGTCCCACTCCTGCCGCAGGCAGGTCGGCACACGTACATGTGACCGACGACCATGCGTGCTACCCCTTGCCTCGTCTCAGCCTCTCCGGATAGACCCCCGTGACGGGAGGGAGAAACGAGAATCATATGTCCGGTTTTGCGAACCTCATCCCGCTTTTCATCTTTGGCTTCCTCGTCTATTTTTTCTTTCGCTGGGTCGCGCGCGACATTCAGAACCCAAAGCGCAAGTAGTCGGAAGGAATAATACTGCCGCATCCGCAGCTTCCGGGAACCTCCGCGCCTCCATATCGTTTTTGCAGATGGACCTCGGAGGACAGGATGAAAACGCTCGCATCATCGGCCGCAATAGCCCTTTCGCTCGCGCTTGCGGGATGCACGACCGCAGGTCCGGCACCCTATGTGGAGCCCATTCCCGGGAGCATCATCTATAAAGGCCAGCCGCGCACGAAGCTGACGAAGTCACCGATCGGCAGCACCTTCACCCATGAGTTCCGCATAGACAGCAGCACAAGGGCGGTGGAAACCTATCGCATCGCGCCGGACCGCTCGCTGGAACTCATTGACCGGCGCATCCTTCGCGAATGGCTGTTCGGACGCGACGACTGACCGCACCGGTCGGCTCCGAAACGGATTGCGCATCCCGCCTGCTTCGTTTAGAGCCGGGCGCGAAACCAACATGGATGAGCGATGAACACGCGCTGGCAGAAACCCGTCCTGATCGCCTTCGAAACGCCGGGTGATTATACGAGCATCGAAACAACCCAGGCCGCCTCCTGGGCCCTGATCGAGGACTGGCCGGTGGAGGATGGCGAGGCGCTAGACAAGGCGCTGCTGGTCTGCGCCGCCGTGGATGCCGGCAGGAAAAAGCCTGAAGACGCGCGCAAGGCCTTCATCGCCGCCGCGATCGAAGCGGGGCTCGACATCAAGGCGTAACGGCCCAGCCACGCGTCGCGACGGAGGCGCCAGGGGCGCTAACGTCAAGTTCATGGTTCGATGGATCGATACAGAGGAAAGCGTCCGGATATATGAAAAAAGCCCTGTTCATCTTTCTTCTCTCCTGCCTGGCGATCGGCCTTCTCGGCCACCTCGTCGTGGCGTTCGTCGTCACCGGCTGACACGCCGTAAATCAGGCGTTAAGAATCCCTAAATTTCATTCTGCTGTTATGGAACCGCGTTAAACTTTTTCCGTTCTCTTTTCGATCGAACAAGGAGGATTGAAATGCGCGACGGACTGAATGGTTTTCTTGAAATTTCGATGATCGGCTTCGTGGTTGCAAGCTGCCTCTTCATGGTGAACCTGCCGATCTGATCGGGGAACGAGCTTCGCAGGAGAGCATCGCGGTAAAGCTGGTGATGATGGCCCGGCACAGAAAATGCGGCCTTTTGGGCCGCATTTCTTTTTCACTGGACTTTCAGGATCAGGCAGAAAGCTTGGCGGCGATTTTCGCCACATGCGCGCCCTGGAAGCGCGCACCTTCAAGTTCGACTTCGGAGGGCTGGCGGGAGCCGTCGCCGTCGGTAATGGTGGAGGCGCCGTAAGGGGAGCCACCCTTGATTTCATCGACACCCATCTGGCCCTGGAAGGCATAGGGCAGACCGACGACGGCCATGCCGTGGTGCAGGAAGGTCGGCAGGAAACCGAGAATAGTCGATTCCTGGCCGCCATGCTGGGTGGCGGAAGAGGTGAAGGCGGAACCTACCTTGCCGACGAGCTTGCCGCCGAACCACAGGCCGCCCGTCTGGTCCCAGAAATTGCGCATCTGCGAAGCGACCGTGCCGAAGCGGGTGCCGGCGCCGACGATGATGGCATCGTATTCAGCCAGTTCGTCCACGGTGGCGATCGGCGCCGCCTGGTCGAGCTTGAAATGCGAAGACTTGGCGACCGCTTCGGGCACCAGTTCCGGAACGCGCTTGACGACGACGTCTGCGCCCGCCGATTTTGCACCCTCGGCAACAGCATAGGCCATCGTTTCGATGTGACCGTAGGAAGAGTAATAGAGCACCAGAACTTTCGTCATTTTCTTTGTTTCCTTTGGGTTTATCGTTTCCGGCGTCCCGGCCAGAAGCCTTTTCAAAAACGTGATGATCATTAGCGGCGACCCGTTACAAGCATGTGATGAAAATCTAGCTCACAGGCTCCTTCCACGCCAGCGGCCTATCGGCATACGCACTGTTCACCATAAGTGAACGGAAAAGCGAAACGTCAACTATTTGCCGAAATACATTTTTTCAAAACCGCTTTGCAATCATCGGGCACGGGGCTAACGTCTGATAAAACAGATGACGAGTACACCCATGTCCAATCCCTCTTCCGCTCAATCCGTCGTGACCGCCGCCATGCTCGCCATTGGCGACGAGTTGCTTTCGGGCCGTACCAAGGACAAGAATATCGGCCACCTCGCGGACGTGCTGACCATGTCCGGCATCGACCTCAAGGAAGTGCGTATCGTTGCCGATGAGGAGGACGCGATCGTCGAAGCGCTGAATGCGCTACGCAGCCGCTATGATTATGTCTTCACCTCGGGCGGCATAGGCCCGACCCATGACGACATCACCGCGGATGCGGTTTCCGTGGCGTTTGGCCTTCCCTGCGAGCACGATGCCGAAGCCTTGCGGATACTTGGCGACATGTATCGTGCCCGTGAGATGGAATTCACCGATGCGCGCAAGCGCATGGCGCGCATGCCGAAAGGTGCTGCCCACATCGCCAACCCCGTTTCCGTCGCCCCCGGCTTCATCATCGGCAATGTCTATGTCATGGCCGGCGTGCCGCAGGTGTTCCAGGCGATGCTCGACAACGTCATGCCGACGCTCCGCACCGGCGCCAAGGTGATGTCGCAGGCCGTACGCTCACCGTATGGCGAAGGCGATATCGGCACGCCGCTGACGGCCATCCAGAAAGCCCATCCCGAAACCAGCATCGGTTCTTATCCGAAATATGACGGGCAACGCTTTTCGACGGAAATCGTGGTGCGCGCCCGGGATGCAGGCGTGCTGAAGGCCGCGGCGGATGCGGTCGCGGCCATGATCGAAGCCATCGGACAGGAGAAAAGACTGGCGGCAGGCAAGGGCGACGCAACGGCTTGAGCGAGAAAGGGCCTTTGACGAACGGGCTTTGACCAAAATCAAGGTGGCGGCCTGCAAAGGCGGCCACTCTCCCCACAGAAATTAGATGTCACCGAGGAGAGATAAATGGGTTACAAAACGATATTGGCAGTGGTCGACAATGTTTCGAACACACAGAAGCTCGGCGAATTCGTGGTGAGCCTTGCAGACCAGTTTTCCTCGCATGTCATCGGCCTGCACATGGAAACGCTGGCCGCCGTTCCCCTCGTCGCGCCGATGGAAATTCCCGATCCCGCCACCGTGCAGGCCCTGCAGGATGTGGCGCACAAGGAAACCACCGATGTCGGCACGCTTTTCGAGCGTACGCTATCGGCCAACGGCATCTCGCATGAATGGCGAAGCTTCGTTACCTCGGTGGGTTACGCCTCCGCCTCTGCCATCGACAGCGCCCGTTGCGCCGATCTCGTCGTCGCCCGCCAGAGCAGTTCCTCGGCTTTGTCGGACAGCCGCACCGATATTGACAGCTTTCTCTATGAAAGCGGCCGTCCCGTTCTCCTCGTCCCGCATGTGCTCACCGTCGCCAAACCGATCAAACGCGTCCTGATCGCTTGGAATGGCTCTCGCGAGGCGACGCGCGCCACTTTCGACGCCCTGCCCTTTCTGAAAGCCGCCGACAGCGTCGAGATATTCTCCGTCGACCAGGCAGAAAGCGAAACGCAGTCCTCCGGGTTTGCCGGTACGGAACTGGCCGCCACGCTCGCCCGCCACGGCGTGAACGTGACGGTGACCTCACAGGAAAAGATTGCCGGCCTTTCGCCGCAGGCGGCCATCGAAAATCGCCTTTCCGATAACAGCATCGACCTTCTGGTCATGGGCGCTTACGGCCATTCCCGCTGGTGGGAACTGCTGTTCGGCGGCGTTACCCGCACGCTGCTCGATTCCATGACGGCGATGACGCTGCTGTCGCGTTGAATATGGATGCGGCGCAAATGGCGCCGCCAGCCCCCGCGATCTCGCTCGAAAGGAGCGTCCGCCACTGGTTTCTTCTCCCCGCCGGGGAGAAGTCCGCGGCAGCGGGATGAGGGGGCGAGGGTAGAGATAGACCGAGAGCCAGCCCCCTCATCCGACCCTTCGGGCCACCTTCTCCCCCTAAGGGAGAAGAAACAAGCGGCATTCTCTCAGCCAAAATCACGCCGGATAAGCGCAAAGCTTGCCTTTTTGCCGGTCTTGCGGCTATTAGCCAAAGCCATCGACAATTTTGACCAGATGGTAGACGACATGTCCCTTCCCGATAAAGCCTTTCCCGTTTCCTGGGACCAGTTTCACCGCGACGCCCGTGCGCTTGCCTGGCGTCTTGCCGGTCTCGACAAAGAGTTCCGGGCAATCGTCTGCATCACCCGCGGCGGCCTCGTTCCGGCGGCGATCATTTCCCGCGAACTGAACATCCGCATGATCGATACGGTCTGCATCGCCACCCGCCATGACTACGTCAACCAGGGTGATACGGTCCTGTTGAAAGGCGTAGCCCCCGAGCTGACTGTTGATGCCGGCGAAGGCGTGCTTGTCGTCGACGATCTGACCGATACCGGCAAGACGGCGCTGGAAGTGCGCGAGATGCTGCCGAAGGCGCATTTTGCCTGCGTTTACGCCAAACCGAAGGGGGTGCCGACCATCGATACTTTCGTCACCGAAGTGAGCCAGGACACCTGGATCTATTTCCCCTGGGACATGGGCTTCACCTATCAGGAGCCGATCGCCAAGGGATCGCGCGGCTGAGTGCCCACAGGGGACTCATTTTTTCTCATCCGTCATTCCGGCCTTGAGCCGGAATCCAGCCACGGCGCGTCTGCGCCGTGAGTCTCTCGCGATCAAGGACTTGATCGCGATGGACCCCGGATCTGGTCCGGGGTGACGGAGTGCGGATGCACCAACCGCGCAAGAATTCCCCAAGCAATATACACTCTTTCGCCGTCCCACCCGGGGCGGCTTTTTTGTGTGAAAAGGCCTTTTTGCCGACAGCGGAAAACACGGAAAAACCGCAGTGTCGCCATTATGCCTCACCCCGGAAATGCGGGGTTTTGCCTTTCCGTTGCGGAAACCAGCCTCGCGCAAGCTTCAAATTTTTCCGCCAAGTCACTGATTTTTCTGAGAGCTTTCCCTATCCCCGTTTTCCACAGGCACTCCACACAATATCTTGTGGTTAAAAATGGGTTTCAATCTATGGCTTGACGAATCTGTGCCGCGAGAGGAAAGTGACAAATATGTTGCGGCGGCAACGAACCGGAAAGTAACGAGGCCGGTTCTTCTCCATCTTTAGCGCGCATGTCCAAACGGCGTCCCGGCCATGAGGGGGCGGTTCGCCGATGGCTTTTCTGCGCCTTCGGAACCGCCAAAAACATTACGCGGGGACTGGCAGCAAGAATGTGTTAACACTATATATAGTAGGCTTGCAGCCATCTTAAACACGAGATACAGGGATGACATCCAAGGATGAACATCCCTACAGATCGGCAACAACCGGCTGCGCGAAGGCATCGCACGGCTGGAACGAATTTTTGCGCCCTTCACCGGGCACCCAATGGACGAGGACAGAAACCATGCGCATTGAACGCCGCTTCACGAAGCCCGGCCAATCGCCTTATGCGGAGATCGACTTCCGCAAGGCCGTCAGTGAAATCAAGAACCCGGATGGATCCATCGTGTTCCGTCTGGCTGACATCGACGTTCCCGCGCAGTTCAGCCAGGTTGCCACCGACGTTCTGGCGCAGAAATATTTCCGCAAGGCCGGCGTGCCGAAGTTCCTGAAGAAGGTTGAGGAAAATGACGTTCCTTCCTTCCTCTGGCGCTCCGTGCCCGATGAAAAGGCGCTGAAGGATGTTCCGGAAGCCGAGCGCTACGGCTCCGAGACCGATGCACGCCAGGTTTTCGATCGCCTGGCCGGCACCTGGGCCTATTGGGGCTGGAAGGGCAAATATTTCTCGTCCGAAGAAGATGCCCTCGCCTTCCGCGACGAGCTTGCCTATATGCTCGCCACCCAGCGCGTTGCCCCCAACTCCCCGCAATGGTTCAACACCGGCCTGCATTGGGCCTATGGCATTGATGGTCCCGGCCAGGGCCACTTTTATGTCGACCCCTTCACCGGCAAGCTGACCAAGTCCAAGTCCGCTTACGAACATCCGCAGCCGCATGCCTGCTTCATCCAGTCCGTTGAGGACGACCTCGTTAATGAAGGCGGCATCATGGACCTGTGGGTGCGTGAAGCGCGCCTGTTCAAATACGGCTCCGGCACCGGCTCCAACTTCTCCTATCTGCGTGGCGAAGGCGAAAAACTCTCCGGCGGCGGCAAATCGTCAGGCCTGATGAGCTTCCTCAAGATCGGTGACCGCGCAGCCGGCGCCATCAAGTCCGGCGGCACGACCCGCCGCGCAGCGAAGATGGTCGTCGTTGATGCCGACCACCCGGATATCGAAGCCTATATCGACTGGAAGGTGAACGAGGAGCAGAAGGTTGCCGCTCTCGTCACCGGTTCCAAGATCGTCGCCAAGCACCTGAAGGCGATCATGAAGGCCTGCGTCAACTGCGAAGCTGACAACGGCGATTGCTTCGACCCGGCCAAGAACCCTGCCCTGAAGCGCGAAATCCGCGCCGCCAAGAAGGACATGGTGCCGGAAAACTACGTCAAGCGCGTCATCCAGTTCGCCGAGCAGGGTTACAAGGACATCCAGTTCAAGACCTATGACACGGACTGGGATTCGGAAGCCTACCTCACGGTGTCGGGCCAGAACTCCAACAACTCCGTCTCGCTGAAGGACGATTTCCTGCGCGCTGTCGAAAATGACGGTGACTGGAACCTGACCGCCCGCAAGGACGGCAAGGTCATGAAGACGCTGAAGGCCCGCGACCTCTGGGAAAAGATTTCCCACGCCGCCTGGGCGTCTGCCGATCCGGGTCTGCACTTCAACACGACGATGAACGACTGGCACACCTCGCCGGCGGCCGGCCCGATCCGCGCCTCCAACCCGTGCTCGGAATACATGTTCCTCGATGACACGGCCTGCAACCTTGCCTCGCTGAACCTTCTGCAGTTCAAGGATCAGGCGACGAAGCGCATCGATATCGCCGATTACGAACACGCCGTTCGCCTCTGGACCGTCGTGCTCGAAGTGTCCGTCATGATGGCGCAGTTCCCGTCGCGCCAGATCGCCGAACTCTCCTATGAGTACCGGACGCTGGGCCTCGGTTACGCCAATATCGGCGGCCTCCTGATGTCCTCGGGCATTCCCTATGACAGCGCCGAAGGCCGCGCCATTGCCGGTGCGCTCACCGCCATCATGACCGGCGTGTCCTATGCCACCTCGGCCGAAATGGCCGGCGAGCTTGGCCCCTTCCCGGGCTTTGCGCCCAACCGCGAAAACATGCTGCGCGTCATCCGCAACCACCGCCGCGCCGCCCTTGGCCAGTTGGAAGGTTATGAGGGCCTGTCGGTCAACCCGGTCGCACTCGTCCATGGCGACTGCCCGGATCAGGACCTGATCGCCCACGCAACGGCCGCCTGGGACAAGGCGCTGGAACTTGGCGAAAAGCACGGCTACCGCAACGCCCAGACCACCGTTATCGCACCCACAGGCACGATCGGCCTCGTGATGGATTGCGACACGACCGGTATCGAGCCCGATTTCGCGCTGGTGAAGTTCAAGAAGCTCGCCGGTGGCGGTTACTTCAAGATCATCAACCGCGCCGTTCCGGATGCGCTGCGTTCGCTCGGTTACTCCGAAAGCCAGATCGCCGAGATCGAGGCCTATGCCGTCGGCCATGGCAATCTCAACCAGGCTCCCGGCATCAACCCCTCGACGCTGAAGGCCAAGGGCTTCACCGATGAGAAGATCGAAGCCGTCAACGGCGCGCTGAAGAGCGCCTTCGACATCAAGTTCGTCTTCAACCAGTGGACGCTCGGCGCCGACTTCCTCAAGGAAACGCTGAAGGTTTCCGACGAGCAGCTCTCCGACATGAGCTTCAACCTGCTCGAGCACCTCGGCTTCGGCAAGAAGGACATCGAAGCGGCCAACGTTCACGTCTGCGGCGCGATGACGCTGGAAGGCGCACCGTTCCTGAAGAACGAGCACCTGCCCGTCTTCGATTGCGCCAACCCCTGCGGCAAGATCGGCAAGCGTTACCTCTCCGTCGAATCGCATATCCGCATGATGGCGGCGGCTCAGCCCTTCATCTCCGGTGCGATCTCCAAGACGATCAACATGCCGAACGATGCGACGGTTGAGGATTGCGGCGCAGCCTACATGCTCTCCTGGAAGCTGGCGCTGAAGGCCAACGCCCTTTACCGTGATGGTTCCAAGCTTTCCCAGCCGCTCAACGCGTCGCTGGTGGAAGATGAGGACGAAGAAGACCTGATCGAAGAACTGATCCAGCAGCCCGCCGCACAGCAGGCCGTGACGATCACCGAAAAGATCGTCGAGCGCGTTATCGAGCGCGTCTCACGCGAGCGTGAAAAGCTGCCGAACCGCCGTCAGGGTTACACCCAGAAGGCAACTGTGGGCGGTCACAAGGTCTATCTGCGCACCGGTGAATTCGGTGATGGCCGCATCGGCGAAATCTTCATCGACATGCACAAGGAAGGCGCCGCCTTCCGCGCAATGATGAACAACTTCGCCATCGCCATTTCGCTCGGCCTGCAATATGGCGTGCCGCTGGAAGAATATGTGGAGGCCTTCACCTTCACCAAGTTCGAACCGGCCGGCATGGTGCAGGGCAACGACGCGATCAAGAACGCCACGTCGATCCTCGACTACGTGTTCCGCGAACTCGCCGTCTCCTATCTCGGCCGCCACGATCTCGCCCATGTCGATACGTCCGACTTCTCCAACACGGCGCTCGGCAAGGGTATCCAGGAAGGCAAGACCAACCTCGTTTCCACCGGCTGGACCCGCGGTTACAAGCCGACCATCGTGTCCCGCAATGACGGCGAACGCACCGCTTCCGAGCCCAAGGGATCGGCAACGGCAGCCCCTGCCCGCGCCTCGGCCAACGTGACCTCGTTTGCAGGCTCCGCAGCCCGCAAGCTGGAACCGACAGTCGCCATCGCAACCTCCGAAATCGTCTCCTTCAAGCGGGACTATGAAGAGCGCGCCAAGGAACTGGCCGAAGAAATCGCCGAAGAAGTGATCGACGAGGTCGTCCAGGAAGCCCAGCAGACGGCAACCGCCCTCTTCTCCGACAAGGCCGCCGCAGACGCTGCTTCGGCCAAGACGGAAGCCAAGAAGGTCGAAAACGAACGCCGCATGCGCTCGATCGCTCAAGGGTATACGGGCAACATGTGCTCGGAATGCCAGAACTTCACGATGGTGCGGAACGGCACTTGCGAGAAGTGCGATACTTGTGGTGCGACGAGCGGTTGCAGCTGAGCGTTAGCTTAGACACCACCAAAAAACGACTAGTCTTGAGGGCTCTTTCAGATATGAAAGAGCCCTTCTTCTTTTGATATTTTATCCATTTCACTACTGGAAACCCGTAGTCCACAATGTTATCTTTTGAGTGGAATGACCGAAAGGCTTTAACCAATCTCGCCAAACATGGCGTCAGCTTTGAAACGGCCCGCAAGGTTTTTGAGGATCCATTTGCCGTGGATATCGAGGATCGTTCAGCGAATTACGGCGAAGTCCGACGACGTATAGTGGGGTTGGGCAACGGATTGGTTCTGACTGTGATCTATACCGAACGCAGCGAAGTGATCCGCATCATCTCGGCACGAAAGGCGACACGCGCGGAGCGCAAGGAATACGACGACAATGGCTGGTAAAATCGATCAAACAGACTGGGCCCGCCTTCACGCCATGACCGATGAAGAGGCGGAGGCGAATGCGCTTGCCGACCCCGACAATCCGCCGGTTTCTGCCGAGCAACTTGCTGCGGCTCCCAGAATGCCGCGCATCAAGATCATTCGCCGGGCCCTGAAGCTGACGCAGGAAGAGTTTTCCGCGCGTTATCATATTCCGCTCGGCACCCTGCGTGATTGGGAACAGGGACGTAGCGAGCCGGACCAGCCGGCCCGCGCTTATCTCAAGGTCATCGCCGTCGACCCGGAGGGCACGGCCGCCGCGCTCCGTAAAGGCGCGGCCTGACCCGCCTCACCCGATAAAATCCACCAGCAGCTTCACATTCAACGCCGCAATCACCACCGCGATCAGCCATGCGAAGCCTGAGAGCCAGAGCGGTGAGCGCAGCTCGCCCATCTTGGCCTTGTCACCGGTGAACATCACCAGCGGGAAGACGGCGAAGGAGAGTTGCAGGCTCAAGACCACCTGCGTCAGGATCAGCAGTTCGCCCGTGCCGCTGTCTCCGTAAAGGATGGTCACGCCGGCGGCGGGGATGATGGCGATGGCGCGGGTGATGAGGCGGCGCAGCCAGGGGGCGAGCCGCATCTTGAGAAAACCTTCCATCACGATCTGGCCGGCAAGCGTTGCCGTGACAGTGGAATTGATGCCGCAGCACAAAAGCGCCACGCCGAACAGCGTCGGCGCAATCGCAAGGCCGAGCAGCGGCGCCAGCAGATTATGCGCCTCGCCGAGTTCGGCGACATTAGTCTGCCCCGCCTTGTTGAAGGTCGCCGCCGCCAGAATGAGGATTGATGCGTTGATGAGAAGCGCGAACATCAGGGCGATGGTGGAATCGAAGGTCGCGAATTTCAGCGCCTCGCGCTTTTCGGCAATTGTCTCGCCGATTTCGCGGGTCTGCACGATGCCCGAATGCAGATAGAGATTATGCGGCATGACGGTCGCGCCGAGAATGCCGAGCGCCAGATAGAGCATATCAGGATTGGTGACGATTTCGGTCGTCGGCGCAAAACCAAGGATCACCTGCCCCCAGTCAGGGTCGGCGAGCGCTACCTGAATGGCGAAACACACGGCAATGACGCCAAGCAGCGTGATGACCAGCGCCTCCACCCAGCGGAAACCGAGCCTCTGCAGATAAAGGATCAGAAAGACATCGAGCGCGGTGATGAGAACGCCGATTTCGAGCGGAATGCCGAAGATGAGGTTGAGGCCGATGGCCGTGCCGATCACCTCGGCAATATCGGTGGCGATGATGGCGATCTCGGCGAGCAGCCATAGCAACATGGCCACCGGCTTCGGATAGGCGTCACGGCAGGCCTGGGCGAGATCGCGGCCGGAGGCAATTGCAAGACGGGCGCAGAGCGATTGCAGCACGATCGCCATGATGTTCGAGACCAGCGCAACCGTTAGCAGCGTATAGCCGAACCTGGAGCCGCCGGCGAGCGACGTCGCCCAGTTTCCGGGATCCATATAACCGACGGCAACGAGATAGCCGGGACCAAAAAACGCCATGGCCCGGCGAAACGTGCCGGCATTCGGCTTGACGCGGATAGAGCTGTGAACGTCGGACAACGAGAGATCGTCGCCGTTTCGCCGCCATCCAAAGACTGGCTTCTCCATACTATGCGCTTTCTGAACGGAAATATGATTAATGCAATTGCAAATCATTCGCATAAAGAGACGCAGGACGCAAGCTGACTTTTGACGCCGCGATGTGGCGCTTAGCCCTCTCCCGGCACTGCGACCGGTCATGCGGGTGCTGGACGATTGACAATGTGGTTACTTGACACCGCGCGCCATTGCCTCGCCATGTCAGCCGTCGCTAGAAAGATCGGTGCCATCAGAAATTTGAAAGTGCGTCAGTCCAGCTGAGGAGAAGCGTATGAATATTGTCGCCCATGTCGAAATCCCCGTGACCGATCTTGATCGGGCGATCCGCTTCTATCGCGCGGTTTTTGATGTGCCCTTTGCCGAAATCGTCGCGATCCACGATAGCAGAATGGCCTATTTCCCTTTTGACGAAAACAGCAATGGCGCCAGTGCCGCGCTTGCCGAAGGCCCGGCCTATGTACCGACGCGAGATGGAGCGATCGTCTATTTCAGTGTCGCTGATGTGGATGATGTGATTGCTAAAGCTCTTGCCGGTGGAAGCGAGCTCCTATTTCCCAAAACGGCGGTGAATGATGCGCTCTTCGTCGCGGAGATTTCCGATAGCGAGGGCAACCGCATCGCCATTCAATCCGCCTGATCGGCCTTCCCAAGACAGAATGACCGGACTCACGTCCTTGTCATCACCTGTTCGCCACACAAACGGAACAGTCGCGGTAGCGCTGACGTTGATCTTTCACCAAAACGCTTAAATCTGGGGAAGTTCATGCGACAGCACCGGAATAACGACGTGGTGAACCATCGAGGCCGGTGGCCGAACTATATCATGGGGCACAGAAAGCCCCGCGAATGGCTGATGACGATCAGCGGCGTCCTGCTGCTCTTCGTCGTAGCGGCCGCCGTCGCCATGGGTTACCTCGTCAGCAGCCATCCCGGCAAGCCGGAGGCAAACCCCGGCATTGTAGAAGAACAGGCAGCAGAAGGCTGAGCGACGTGCGGGCCGGTCAGCTGAGGCCCGCGAGATGACCGCTGAACTGCGCCTCGTGCAGACGGCTGTAATGGCCCTTGGCAGCCAGGAGTTCGGCATGAGCGCCGGTTTCGGCGATGCCGCTCTGGTCAACCACCACGATGCGCGAGGCATCGCGAATCGTCGCCAGCCGGTGGGCGATGACGAGGGTGGTGCGGCCTTTGGCGAGCTCGGTCAGCGATTGCTGGATGGCCCGCTCGGTTTCCGTGTCAAGCGCCGAGGTGGCCTCATCGAGAATGAGGATCGGCGGATTTTTCAGGAACATGCGGGCAATCGCAAGACGCTGCTTCTGCCCACCGGACAATTTGACGCCACGTTCGCCAATGACGGTATCGAGCCCGAGCGGCATGGCCTCAATGACGCCGTCCAGCCGCGCGCGCCTAGCGGCATCCATGATCTCCGCATCCGAAGCGCCAAGCCGTCCATATTCGATGTTCTCACGGATCGTGCCGCCGAACAGGAAGACATCCTGCTGCACGATGCCGATCTGATTGCGCAGCGAGGCGAGCTTCATCTTTCTGATATCGATGCCGTCAATGGTGATCGCACCGCTGGTGACGTCATAAAAGCGCGGCAGCAGCGAGCAGAGCGTCGTCTTGCCCGCACCGGAAGGGCCGACGAAGGCCACGGTCTCGCCGGCGCTGATCTTCAGGTCGATATTGCTGAGAACCTGCTTGCCCTCGGCATAACCGAAGCCCACATGGCGGTATTCGATATCGCCGCGCAGCAGCGGCGCTTCCACCGCATCGGGCGCATCGACAATATCGGGCGCGGTGTCGAGAAGCTCGGTGAACCGGCGGAAACCGGCAATGCCCTTGGGATAGGTCTCGATGACCGAATTGATTTTTTCCACCGGGCGGAAAAACACGCCGACCAGCAGCAGGAAGCCGACGAAGCCACCTTCTGTCAGGTCGCCATTCAGAACGAACCAGGCGCCGCAGATCATCACGATCATCTGTGTCAGCCGCATGCTCATGTAGCTCAGCGAGGTGCTGGCCGCCATGATCTTGTAGGCGTCAAGCTTGGTGCGGCGGTATTTCTGGTTGTCTCTTTCGAACAGCGCCCTCTCGTGATCCTCATTGGCAAAGGCCTGCACCACTCGCATGCCGCCGACATTTTCCTCGATACGGGCGTTGAAATCCCCCACACGGCCGTATAGCGCGCGAAAATTCTGCGTCATGCGACCGCCATACCGGCTGGTGACCCAGGCGGTGACGGGCACGACGGCGGCGGTGATGAGCGCCAGCGGCACATTGACCGACAGCATCAGCAGGAACGCGCCGATAAAGGTCATGATGGCGATGAACAGGTCTTCGGGCCCATGGTGGGCCACCTCGCCGATCTCTTCCAGATCCTTGGTCAGCCGCCCGACCAGATGGCCGGTCTTCTGGTTGTCGAAATACCGGAAGGAAAGCTTTTGCAGATGATCGAAGGCCAGACGGCGCATGTCGGTTTCGATATTGATCCCAAGCATGTGTCCCCAGTAGGTGACAGTCGCCATCAGCCCGGTATTCAGCACATAGATGAGCAGAAGCCCGACAGAGGCCGCAAGGATGATCGCCCATTCACCGCCCGGCAGCAGCACGTCGACAAAGGCCTTCACCGCCATCGGAAAGCCGAGTTCCAGTACGCCCGACAAGACAGCGCAGGAAAAATCGAGAATGAACAGACCGCGATAGGGGCGATAATAGGCGAAGAAGCGGCGGAGCATAGCGTGACCTGGAGATCGGGCGCGGCAACCTTACGCCGCAAGAAAAACGGAGTTCAATTGTCATATTTCAATGCGCGCGCCAAGACCGATGTTCTATTTTTACCAAAATCGTTCAATAGGTTCAGCAATAAACACACAACGGTAATGTGATCCGATTATATTGCACTTATATGTATCGGTGTGACAAAGTGAATGCACCCTTCGGGGAGAATGCGAGAAAGAGCCTGCCGTGAGTAAGAATGACAGCCGTAAGCAGAGTGGCGAACCGAGATGGCTTGGTCCGGCCAGCCCGACGCGGATCGCCCTGATCCCGCCCATTTCGGCTGCGCGCTGGCTGCTCGTTCTCGTTGCCCTGGCCGGCATCTACTTCTTCCACGGCTTCCTGGTTCCGGTTCTCGCCGCCCTCGTCATCGGTTTCGCCAGCTGGCCGGTCTATACACGGCTTCTTCGGCAGGTGGGCGGCAACACCACGCTCGGCGCCACCATCGCCATCATTCTCATCCTCGCCTTCCTTGTCGTCCCGATCTTCATCGCCGCTTCCTACACGGCCAGCGAAATCCGCGAATGGTTCGGCTGGGCAGTGCATGTCAACAAGACCGGCGCCCCCGTGCCGGACTGGATCGCCGCCCTTCCCGCCGTCGGCCCATGGCTTGGCGAACAATGGGTGAAATATATCGGCACGCCGGGCGCCATCGGTGAGGTGATCCAGCTCGTCAGCGGCGCCAATATCGGCAATATCTACAGGGCGATCCTCGCCGCCGGCAATGGCGCGTTCCATCTCGTGCTGACGTTGCTGTTCATGCTGATCGCGCTGTTCTTCGTCTATCGTAACGGGGCCGGTTTCACCCGTCAGGTCGATCTGGTCGGCGAGCGCATCCTGCCGACGCGGTGGGAGCGCATTTCCCGCGTCGTGCCCGCCACGATCAGCTCCACGGTCACCGGCATGACGCTGATCGCCATCGGCGAAGGCATCATCCTCGGCATCGCCTACTGGATCGCCGGTGTCCCCTCGCCCGTCACGCTCGGCGTGCTGACGGGCGTCATGGCCCTCATTCCGGGCGGTGCGCCTCTGTCCTTCACGCTGGTGTCCATCTATCTGGTCGCCAGCGGCTCGCCCGCCCACGGGTTGGCCCTGTTTGTCTGGGGTTCGGTGGAACTCTTCATCGTTGACAAGACCATCCGCCCGAAACTCGTCGGCGGGCCCATCAAGCTGCCATTCCTGCCGACGTTTTTCGGCCTCGTCGGCGGCGTCAAGACCATGGGTTTCCTCGGCCTCTTCATCGGCCCGGTGCTGATGGCGCTTCTGGTCGCGATCTGGCGCGAATGGGTGCGTGAGGTCGAACTTTCCGCGGCCGCCGAAGCTCCGACACCGCCTCCTGCGCAGGGTGAAGCCTTGGACGAGGTCGCCGTGCTCGAGGACAATAGCGAGGAAACGACGGCGTTTCGGAAGGCCGCTTTCTGATTGAAGCCTGCGCCAGACGCCGCAGCTCCGGTAACGACAGATATCCGCGAACCTCGCATCCGCCCATGCTCGGCCTCGTTGCGGATCCGCAACTATCGCTTCTCCGGTACGGGACCTGATCCTCGGCGCGTTGCGATCATTCTTAGTTCTAAGTCTTCATTCAGGTCTGAAACGGACGGAGAGCGGGAAATGCACCATCGCCGTCATCCTCACCTTGCGCCAAGGTTCTAATCACGTCAGATAAATCACTCGGATGCAGATCCTCGTGACACACCGAGGATGACGTTGGGTGTTTGGCGCGATCCGTCGCTCGCGCTGCGTTTCATGTCGCGTGGATTCCTTCGTTTTGGACACCGCAAAGCGGCCGCGAACCTCTACCGCCGACTTAAAGCACCTTCTCCATGAAGAGGCTGAGCGGATCAGGCTTATAGGGCGCAAAAGCCTCGATCTCCACGAAACCCGCCTTGCGGTAAAGCCCTATCGCCTCCGGCTGGCTGATGCCGGTTTCGAGACGAATGGCAGAAATGCCAAGCTCCTCACCGCGCGCGATGAGCGTATCCATGATCAGCTTGCCGATGCGCAGACCCCGCGCCTCCGGATCGACGAACATGCGCTTGACCTCAGCCGTGCCATCGCCCGCTTCCACCAGCGCCCCGCAGCCGACCACGCGGCCACCATGCCGCACCACGAAAAAAGAGACATTATCCTTCTCAAGCGCGCCGATATCGACCAGATGATTGCTTTCTGCGGGGTAAAGCGACGCCATATAGGCATTGGAAAGGTCGATGAGGCGCAGAACCGCGTCCTGACGGGGTGTCTCAAGCTTGATTTCGATGGCCAATGCGATGCCTGCCTTCTCTCAAAAAAATGCGTATTTCGTCGTAATGTCACTGCAATCGGGATAGATGAGTTTCTAGAGCATAATTCCCGACAGAGGCAACACACACCATGAAAACAGCCCTCGTTCTCATGACCTTTCTCGGTTGCGACGACAGCGCCACCGATTGCCATTACCTCGCCACCTCGCAACAGCGGTGGACGAGCATCGAACTGTGCGACGCTGTGTCGGAAAAGGAGCGTTTTGCAAACGCGTCCTATCCGGTGGTCGTGGCCGTGTGCCAGACACCGGGTGAACAGAGCCCGCAAACGGCCGGCACTCAGTCCGGTACTCCAGCACCGGCCGATGCCCAGCAGGCCACGGCGGAAGTGACGCCGAAAGAAGAGGAAAGTCTCACCAAACAGGCGATCGGCCGCGTCAGCCGCGTCCTTCCTTCCACCGAAGGCATAAAGCACTTCCTTGGAACGCCTGTGAGGATGGTCGAAAACAGCTATTCATGGATTGCCAAACGGTTCGATAAGTGATTGCGGGCAACCGATCTTCCCTCATTCCTGTGCTTGTCACAGGAATCCAGCGACGCGCGTCTCCGCGGCGGAGAGAGTCCTTCCAGCCCAAGGACTTGGGCTGGAAGGATTCTTGTGACGAGCACAGGGATGAGGATGAGAGGATGCCCCTCCGGGAAAATTACGATACTCATATGATTTGTATCAGCCGAAATTAACCCGACCTTACGCCGCCTCCACCGCCAGCGCCTGCGCATAATATCTCGCCTTCTGCCGTTCTTCCGCGATGCTCAGCTTGCGCACCGCGTGCAACAGTTCGAACAGCGTTTCGGAACCGCTCACGTCACGGAAATGCGACAGCAATTCGGCAGAGACGGAGGCGGCCGCCTCAGGAAGCTGCGAGCGGGCGGCACGGCGCCACATCAGCGTCGCTTCGCTGAAGACGTCAACGACGTCGCCCGACAGACCAATGGACTGGAACAGCGCCTTCAGCGCATGCGGCCGGCCCGTGGCCAGAATGGCGCGCACCTTGCGGTCATCAAGACCGGAGAGATTGACCATGGCCGCCGTGAAGAACTCAAGCCGGCCCGAACAGACGGCATGGATGAGCAATGCGGGCGTCAGCTCCAGCCTCTGGCGCAGATGCTCCACCAGTGCCGGCAGTTCCGGCGAGGAAACGCTCGATGCGATCAGGATGGTGGCGGAATCTTCCGCTTCGCGGAAAAGACTGTCGGCGCGGTTGCGCGTGATCAGCGCATGAACCAGCGCGGAATCCGCAAGAGCCTCGCTCACGCGGCCCACGAGCAGATGACGCGCATCGGCAGGCAAGGCCTCGCGGCGGAGCAGGAGATCACGGATATCGGCGTCGCAACCGTGACGTTCGGCGATGCGCCGGAGCGAAAACGGTGTGATGAAGGCTTCGTCATTTTCTAGCAGGATGGTGGTTTCGGGCAGGTCGCCAACTTCCGCAAGCGCGGCGCAGACCCCGCGCGGCAGGCCGGGCCTGGCGGCGATGAGCGCGCGGGTCAAGCTTTCACCACGCCCCGCCAGATCGACTAGATCGGCCTCGGCCAGAACCGGCGAACGGGCGATTACCGTGCAGGCGATTTCCGGCTGGTCTTCGGCAAGGGAAACGATAATGGCGCGCGGCGCATCATGGGCGTCCGCAAGCGCTTCGGCAAGCGCCAGCCGCACGCGCGGCGAAGGATCGTCGAGAAGATAGGTCATCGCCATATAGGCGGCATCGCGGTTTTCGCGCGCCATGCCGGAATGCAGATAGGCACGGCCGAGAGCATTGGCGGCATTCGCCCGCTCGGTCGATCCAGCCTTTTCAGACCAGCGAAGAAATGCCTGTACGATCACCTGAGCCTCGAAACACATTCATACAATGGATGGCGGCATCATCGCCGCCACCATGTATAAAACTCTAGGCGCAAATGGTTTACGTTTGGTTCACCATAAAAATTAACCCTCGCCGAAGAAGGCCTATATTTACGGCGCAGTAGAGGGGCGCTGCAGCTGGAATACATCGCTGCCGCCATCGCAGTAATCCATATAGCCCATGCGCGCCACTGGACGGGCAAGTCCCATGTCGATGCGCCCGTCGCGAATGATCGTTTCGTCGATGTGGATCGCCATGACCTGACCGATGACCATCCAGGAATCCGCTGGCTCGCCGTCAATGTCCCTGAGCTGCTGAATCTGGGTTACCCGGCATTCGAGAACCGCCAGTGCCTCACCCACAAAAGGCGCATCCACCACGCGGCCATCGACAGCGGTAAGACCGGCAAGGGCGAATTCATCGACATCATAAGCGACGGGTGCAGAAGACGCATTCATCCGGTCTACCAGATGGCGGCTGACGAGATTGGCGGTAAAGACGCCGGTCTCCTCGACATTGCGCAGACTGTCCTTCCTGCCGCTGGAGGAGAACATCACGAGCTTCGGCCGGTCCGAAATCGCGTTGAAGAAGGAATAGGGCGAGAGGTTGAGGGAACCTTCCCTGCCCTTCGAGCCGATCCAGCCGATCGGGCGCGGCGCGACGATGGCCTTGAACGGATCATGCGGCAGGCCGTGCTGGTTGGTGTCCGTGGTGTAGAACATCAGACGTCCCCAACCCAGGTGACGACATCGGCAAGCTCCGGCCGAGGCCGTTCCACCGGCGGGAATGTCGTCGAACCGACATGAATGAACCCGGCGACCTTCTCCGCCGCATCGACGTCGATTTCCGCGAGAAAGGCCGGATCGAAAGCGAGCCATTCCGTCAGCCAGTTCGCTGCGAAACCGCTGGCATTGGCTGCGAAGATGAGATTGAGGCACACCGCGCCGGCCGACATGATCTGTTCCCACTCCGGAATCTTGAAATGCGGCTTTGCAGTGCTGATGACGGCAATGACGACGGGTGCGCGGGTGAAGCGGGTGCGCTCGGCTTCCTGCTGCTGCAGGTCGAGGTCCGGGCTCTTTTCGAGTGCGATCCGAAGCGCCGTTTCACCGAGACGGACGCGCTCCTCGCCGCGGAAAACCACGAAACGCCACGGCGCAAGCTTACCATGGTCAGGCACGCGGACGGCGAGCCGCAGGATATCTTCAATTTCCGCCTTCGAAGGTCCCGGCTCGGCAAGTTGCAGGGCCGGCGTGGAACGGCGAACCCTGAGGTAATCGAGGAGCTTGATATCACTTGTCATGATCAATAATCTTCCATTCTGCTGTCATCGCAAAAACATGGGCCTTGAAATAGCCACGGCATTGGTTTTGAAGTGATCCGGGAAAATCAAGAAGTCAATCGGTATCGAAAATGTCGGCAATCAAAATCGCGGCGCGTCAGACCATTGCATGTGCCGCGCTTGGCCTGTTATCGCAAGCTGCTTTTTCGCAGGACGCCTTCAAGGACTTCAAGCAACTCGGCGGCACGCCGAAAATGCCGAAACTCAATGCTTTCACCGCTCCCTCCGCCCCCAACGCGCCGACTAGCACCGCCCGCGACATAGTCATGGAAGCCAAGCTGACCGGCGACGGTGAAGCGGTGAAGGAAGGCCTGTCCTGGCGCGTATTCAGCCCCATCCCCGGCACCGACGGTAAATTGCCGATGCTGGCAAGCTCAGAGGGCGGCTCGGCGGAATTCCATCTGGTGCCGGGCGAATATTTCGTCAACGTCGCTTTCGGCCGCGCAGGTGTCACCAAGAAGCTCAACGTGCCTGCCTCCGGCAGCGTCCAGAAACAGGTGCTGATTCTCGATGCCGGTGGTTTCGTGCTGAACGCCGTTGCAGGGTCCGACAAGCAGATTTCCGCCAACCAGCTGAAATTCTCTATCTATTCCTCCGACGCCCGTCCCGATGGCGAACGCGGGCTGGTTATGGAAGACATTAAACCGAACACCATCGTGCGCCTCAATGCCGGCACATATCACGTCGTTTCCCAATACGGTAACGCCAACGCCTCCGTGCGCGCCGATATCCAGGTGGAAGCCGGCAAGCTGACAGAAGCGACCCTCCAGCACCGGGCGGCACAGATCACTCTCAAGCTGGTATCCGAAGCGGGCGGCGAAGCCATTGCCGATACAGCCTGGTCTGTGCTGAACGGCGGCGGTGACGTTGTCAATGAAAGCGTCAGCGCCTTTTCGACCATGGTGCTGGCCGAAGGCGAATATACCGCCATCGCCCGCAATAAGGACAAGGTCTACCAGCGCAATTTCAAGGTAACCGCCGGCCGGGATTCGGATGTGGAAGTGCTGATGAAGGATCAGGCGCCGGAAGAGATGTCCGGGGATTTCGAGTAGGCGTCACCCACATCCATCCGTCATGCCGGACTTGATCCGGCATCCAGCGACGACGCGTCTGCGTCGTGAAGAGAGTCTTTCGCGATCAACGACTTGATCGCGCTGGGCCCCGGATCTAGTCCGGGATGACGGAGGTGAATGCGTCGCCTTTGGCAGTGAAATTACCCGCACATCCCCACAAACAAAACGGCCCCCGAAGGGGCCGTAACTGATATTAGGCAACCTGCTTCTTCGCCGCCAGCTTGCGCTTCACATCCGGCGGCGTCGCTTCGTCCACGAGGCTGGTGATTGCCTCCTCAAGCGACATCGATGTCTGGTTCTGCGAGCCGAGACG
Organism: Agrobacterium sp. FDAARGOS_525; assembly: GCF_003938925.1. Taxonomy (NCBI): domain Bacteria; kingdom Pseudomonadati; phylum Pseudomonadota; class Alphaproteobacteria; order Hyphomicrobiales; family Rhizobiaceae; genus Agrobacterium; species Agrobacterium sp. FDAARGOS_525. Next base: position 2,800,837 of record NZ_RKIU01000003.1, read on the forward strand.
GCGGATGTTGACGGTGCGCTCTTCCGCTTCCTTGCGGCCGCAGACGATGATGACAGGAACCTTGGTCACCGAGTGCTCGCGGATCTTGTAGTTGATCTTTTCGTTGCGGAAGTCGGTCTCGACCGCCATGCCCGCTTCGCGCAGCGCTTCCGCAACCTCACGACCATAATCATCCGCATCAGAGGTGATCGTCGCGACCACGACCTGGAGCGGTGCGAACCACAGCGGCATGTGACCGGCGAAGTTCTCGATCAGGATACCCAGGAAGCGCTCCATCGAGCCGCATATGGCGCGATGGATCATCACCGGCTGCGTCTTTTCCGAGTTCTGGTCGATATAGAAGGCGCCGAAACGCTCAGGCAGGTTGAAGTCCACCTGCGTCGTGCCGCACTGCCATTCGCGGCCGATGGCGTCCTTCAGGGTATATTCGAACTTCGGTCCGTAGAAGGCACCCTCACCCGGCAGGATGCCGGTCTTGATGCGTCCCTCCGACTGTTCCTCGATGGTCTTCAGAACCTCCATCATCACGCTTTCGGCGCGATCCCACAGATCGTCGGAACCAACGCGCTTTTCCGGGCGCGTGGAGAGCTTGACGACAATTTCGCTGAAGCCGAAATCTTCGTAGACGGAAAGGATCAGATCGTTGATCCGCAGGCATTCCGCCGCCATCTGCTCTTCCGTGCAGAAGACATGCGCATCGTCCTGCGTAAAGCCACGAACACGCATCAGGCCGTGCAAAGCGCCGGACGCTTCATAACGGTGCACATTGCCGAATTCAGCAAGACGAACCGGCATTTCGCGGTAAGACTTCAAGCCATGCTTGAAAATCTGCACGTGACCGGGGCAGTTCATCGGCTTGAGCGCAAAGACGCGCTGATCGGCTTCCTCGTCATCGGGATGGGTAAAGGCATGGGCGGATTTCACCGCGAACATGTTTTCCTGATACCAGCCCCAGTGACCGGAGGTTTCCCACAGCGACTTGTCGAGCACCTGCGGCGCGTTGACTTCCTGATAGGTGTTGGCGAGCCGCCGGCGCATATAGGCCGTCAGCGTCTGGAACATGCGCCAGCCCTTGCCGTGCCAGAACACGACGCCCGGACCTTCTTCTTGGAAATGGAACAGGTCCATTTCGCGGCCGAGACGGCGGTGGTCGCGTTTTTCGGCTTCGGCCAGAACGTGAAGGTAATTATCGAGCTCCTCCTGCGTCGCCCAGGCGGTGCCATAGATGCGTGACAGCATTGCATTGTTGCTGTCGCCGCGCCAATAGGCGCCGGCCACCTTCATCAGTTTGAAGGCAGTGCCGATCTGGCCGGTGGAAGCCATATGCGGGCCACGGCAAAGATCGAACCAGTCGCCCTGATAATAGATCTTCAGGTCCTGACCTTCCGGAATCGCATCGACCAGCTCGACCTTGTAATTCTCGCCCTTGGCGGCGAAGACTTCCTTGGCCTTTTCACGCGACCAGACTTCACGGGTAAACGGCTTGTTGCGCTGAATGATTTCCTTCATGCGCTTTTCGATCTTCGGCAGATCTTCCGGCGTGAAGGGCTCGTTCTTGGCGAAGTCGTAATAGAAGCCGTTCTCGATAACAGGGCCGATCGTCACCTGCGTGCCGGGCCACAGTTCCTGCACGGCCTCGGCCATGACGTGGGCGGCATCGTGGCGGATGAGCTCAAGTGCACGCTTGTCTTCGCGCGTGACGATCTCGATCTTGCCATCGGTGATGGTGTCGGACAAATCGCGCAGGGTGCCATCAAGCGTTATGGCGACGGCTTTCTTGGCGAGCGATTTGGAGATGGATTCGGCAACCTCGCGGCCGGTCGTGCCGGGGGCGTAGCTGCGGACGGAACCATCGGGAAATGTAAGGGAAACGGCTTCAGACATCGTTTAGTGCTCCTGTCCAGTCCCGCCAACGAATGCGGGTGGTGTTGGAATAATGATTTGCCCGCGACAGGCGGGCACGCAGGCTGATAAAGGCTTTTGCCATTGCAGTCAAAGGTGAAGGCCGCTCAGCGAAGCATTTCCGCGAGACCATTGACCGTGTTGGCGTTGCGGGTCGTGCCTATACCGAGCCTTCTTGTGGTCAGCGCAGACAGCAGCCTGCTCTCGCTCGGTTTGCCCTTGAAATCGATCCACAAGTCACCGCCGATCACGGCGATCGTCTCCTGTCGGCGATACTTATCGAGAAATCCAAGGATACCTTCGCCAAGCGGTTCACGCATCACCCGCACGCAGACATCCGGCGGATTGCCCTTGGCGAAGGGATTGTCCGCCGCCAGCTTCAGCCAGTCGCCGCCGGAACGAACGAGAATATCGACATGTTTGCCGAAGCGATCTTCGAAGGCGCGCTCCAGCCTGTCCTCAATCTCGCGAACAGGTGTCGCTTCAGCGCGAAAAACAAGATTTCCGGTCGCGACAAGCGTCCTGCAGTCGGTAAATCCCAGCTCTTCCGCCATGGCCCTGAGATCGGCCATGATAAGTCGCTTGCCCACGCCGAGAACGATGCTGTGCAGCAGGGCCACATAGTCATTCATCGATGTCGGCTCCAGTAGCGCCACGGCATCCACCAGCGCCTGCTTCCATCAAGTACTTCCGGCACCGGATCCAGACCGCTTGTGCCGCCCGGTCCGCAGCGCGCCACACGAAACAGCGTCATCCAGCCGCCGGCCCAAAGCCCGTGGCGGGCAATCGCCTCGTAGCCATATTCCGAACAGGTGGGGATATGGCGGCAGGAGTTTCCGATGAAGCCGGAAAGCGTCAATTGATAAAGCCTGATAAAGCCGACACCGAAAAGCCGTCCTGGCGTCCTGGCAAAGCTGCCCGTCCAGTTACGCGATCGCCCGGATTTCACCTCGGTTTGCTGGTGCCGGCAGCCCGGTTCGCCGCACATGGCCTAACCCGCGGCGTCGAGAGCCTGCCGCCCTTCGATCTGGTCGAGCGCATCGACCACGGCTTCGAAGGTCAGCATGGTGGAGGCGTGGCGGGCCTTGAAATCCCTGACTGGTGACAGAACGCGCATATCCTCGAAACGGCCCGTCGGGCCATCGCCGCCCTGTTTCAACATGGCAAGCATGTCTTCCCGCGCCTGCCGGACTTCGCCGCTGGAGGCCCCGACGATGTGGTGCGCCATAATGGAGGCGGAGGCCTGGCCGAGCGCACAGGCACGAACCTCGTGCGAAAACGCCGTTACGATACCGTCTTCGACTTTCAGATAGACCTTCAGCTTCGAACCGCACAGCCGGGAGTGTTTCTCGGCGCTGGCGTCAGCATCCTCAAGAACGCCGATGAGCGGGATATTCCCGGCAAAGTCCAGAATGCGATTATTGTAGATATCGTCCATCATTGGTGCCCGGCGCGCTCAAGAATGCCCAAAACAGGACAGGTCAAATTTTTCTAACACAGCGTTTGTCGCAGTGAAGCTTTCCTGCCCTTCATTCTCATTATATGCTAACGAGCTTTCTGGACATCAAGCCGTGATCAAATTAACGGCTCCGATACCGAAAAAACAGCATCGGCCTTGCCAAAATGCTATAAAACAACCAGATAGCAGCAACTGCGAACATGGGTTCGCGATGTAAAACGAATTCAGGTGCGGCCTTTACCCGCATCGGGAGAGACGGAATGGATGCGATCGTGAAGAATTTCCCCGGCGCTGGCGCAAAACCCGACGTGGCCGAAGCTCGCCCGAGCCAGGCCGAAGCGGAAGAAGCAGTGCGCGTTCTCTTGCGCTGGGCTGGAGAAAATCCCGCCCGCGAAGGACTTCTGGATACGCCGAAGCGCGTCGCCAAGGCCTATCGCGAGCTTTTTGCCGGTTACGAGCTGAATGTTCAGGACGTGCTCGGCACGACCTTCGAGGAAGTCGGCGGTTATGACGATGTGGTGCTGGTGCGCGACATTCCGTTCTTCTCCCATTGCGAACACCATATGGTGCCGATCGTCGGCAAGGCGCATGTCGCCTATCTTCCGGCCGGTCGCGTGCTTGGCCTGTCGAAGATCGCCCGCGTTGTCGAAATCTTCGGCCGCCGCCTGCAGACGCAGGAAAACATGACCGCGCAGATCGCAAGATCGATTGAGGAAACCCTGAAACCGCGCGGCGTGGCCGTCATGATCGATGCCGAACATATGTGCATGTCCATGCGCGGCGTCAACAAGCAGGGGTCGACCACCCTCACCACCTCCTTTACCGGCACGTTCAAGAACGACCCGGCCGAACAGGTGCGCTTCATGACCATGGTGCGGAACCGTTAAGCACCGGCCCGAAAGCCGTAATGCGGCTTTCGGAAAATCCGATGCGCAAGAAAATTCAGAGTGGCGGGCGCTCTTCCGTTTCATCCGCCCCTCTCATCGTTCCGCCAGATGATTTTCCGAGGTTGCCATGTCCATTCCCTTTCCGTCCGCGCCCGCGGACAAGGAAGCGCTTGAAAACGCAGGTCTCTTTTCGCCGAAATTCGACGCCCACGGCCTCGTCACAGCCGTAGTCACCGACGCGCGCGATGGCGAACTGCTGATGGTCGCCCATATGAATGCACAGGCGGTGTCGCTGACGCTTGAGACCGGCATCGCCCACTATTACAGCCGTTCGCGCGACAAGATCTGGAAGAAGGGCGAAACGTCGGGCAACCTGCAGACCGTGAAGGAATTCCGCACCGATTGCGATCAGGACGCCGTGTGGCTGAAGGTCTCGGTCGCCGGCCACGATGCCACCTGCCACACCGGCCGCCGCTCCTGCTTCTACCGCACGGTCGAACTGGCTGATGGCCAGGCGGTGACGAAAATCACCGACGATACGCGCCATTTCGATCCGGCGACGACCTATTCAGGCACATAAACCGCCGCCTTCCATCGGCCGCACCAATTTGCTACCAATATAGCGGGTTCCGGGGCCAAGGGCGGAACCCGAAGAACTGGCAGGGAGTGCGGTCATGTTGGGATGGGGAAATCGTCAGAACCACCTTGCGGCGGGTAATACCGACGTCATCGGCAATGAACCGCCCGTTACACAGATCGTCGATAAACACCGGATAGCGCTCGCGCTTGGCGGTGGCGCAGCCCGGGGCTGGGCCCATATCGGTGTCCTGCGGGCCCTCGATGAAGCGGGCGTCAAGATCGGCATGATCGCCGGCACCTCGATCGGCGCGCTGGTTGGCGGATGTTATCTCGCCGGCAAGCTCGATGAGCTTGAGGAATTCGCCCGCTCGCTAACGATGCGCCGCATTGCCGGCCTGCTGGATCTCACGATCGGCGGCGGCGGGCTCTTCGGCGGAATGCGGCTCACAAAACGCATGCAGGAGCATCTGGAAGGGCTGCGCGTCGAGAGCCTCGATCATCCCTTCATCGCCGTCGCGACGGAGTTGCGCACGGGTCATGAAGTCTGGATTCATCAGGGTGATCTCGTGACCGCCTTGCGTTCATCCTATGCGCTGCCCGGCATCTTCGAACCCGTGCAATGCAACGGCCGCACCCTCATCGATGGCGCCCTCGTCAATCCCGTGCCGGTTTCGGTCTGCCGGGCCTATGAGCAGGCGCTGGTCGTGGCGGTAAACCTCAATTACGATCTCTTCGGCCGCTCCGCCGTCGTCAAGCACGCCGCTGCACCGCCCGGCGGCGCACCGCACGACAGCGCGCCGCGCCCCGGCCTGCCGGGCGTCATGGTGCAGGCCTTCAACATCATTCAGGACAGGATTTCGCGCTCGCGTCTGGCAGGTGATCCGCCCGATCTGATGCTTCATCCCCGCATCAACGATATCGGACTGTCGGAATTCCATCGCGCCAGTGAAGCCATCGATAGGGGATATCAGGAAACGCGCGCGCGCATTCCGGAACTGGAGCGCATGCAGCAGGCGTTCCGGCGGTGAGGCGAGAAGCTCGCTCATTCCTGTGCCCGTCGCGGGAATCCAGCCGATGCGCGTCTGCGTGGCGGTAGGAACTACTTTCAGCCCAAGGACTTGGGCTGACTAGATTCCTGTGACGAGCACAGGAATGAGGGAGAGGACACTAACTCACCCGGCAATATAAGCCTTGATATGCTCCGCTTCGGCCTCGATTTCACCGATCCGCGCCTTCACCACGTCGCCGATGGAGATGATGCCGGCAAGGCGGCCATTCTCTTCGACCGGCACATGCCTGAAGCGCCCGCCCGTCATGATTTCCATCAGCTCATCGGTGGTGGAATCGTGGTGACAGCGGATGACATTTTTGGTCATGGCCACTGAAACGGATTGCTGGAGAGAAGCGGCACCCTGGCCCGCCACGGCCTTTACGAGATCGCGTTCCGTGAAGATGCCGAGAACGACACCATCGCCATCGGTCACGACGACGGAACCGATCTTATGTGCGTGCAGCGTGGCCGCGGCCTCACCGATGCTGACCTCAGGATTGACAGTCACGACGTCCCGGCCCTTGCGGTCGAGAAGATCCTTAACGAATGTTGGCATGCCTTCCTCCTCTTTGCAACGATCCGCAGTGCCGCAGTCTCCCCCGGCGGTTGCAAATCATGAGGTATGGTGCGCTGAGGCCCGCGTGAATGCAATCCCGGATGGGACGCCCGAAAGCAAATTTGCGCCACGCCCGACAAGGAGCGTGATCGGCCTAGCGTAACGGGCGATCGAAAAAGCCGAAGAACAGGAAGCCGAGCAGAAACCCGAAAACATGGGCATCCCAGGCGATCTGACCGCCGACGTCGCCGAACAGCGGCACGCCGATCGCAATCAGCACATTGCCGAACAGCCACATCAGCGTGAAGATCAGCACCGTACGGTTGGAGAGCGCCGCAAGAATGCTCTGCCGCGGCATCAGATGGCCGAAAGACGCGCTATATCCGCCCCGCGCCGGAAAGGCGAACCGGCAGGCCGCTCCCATCAGCGCCGAAACGACACCGGACGCTCCGATCAGCACCGTCACGTCCCCCCAGTTCAGAACCGCATGACCAAAGGCCGAAACGGCGGCGGAAATGCACCATAACAGCACGAAACGCACTGTTCCGATCCGACGCAGAACCGGCGCGCCGAAGGCCATCAGCCACAATCCGTTAAAGAGGATATGCTCGATACCGCCATGCAGGAAAGAATAGGTCACCGGCGTCCACAGCCATTCCAGCCCCTGCTGGGAAAACGGCACCGCATAACGCAGCGGAATGAAGCCGAAGGTGAAGATGAACCAGCCATTGCCTTCCTCCGACAGAAGATAGGCGGGAACGACATAAGCAACGATCAGCGCGACCAGGATGCCCACCAGCAGCGATGGCAGATTGAAGGCGGGATTGTTCGCATCGTCTTTCGGCTCCGGCGTTTCCGAAACCGGCGGCTGTTCGCCGTCCTCGTAGGACATGGTTTATCCCTGTCTTGGTCGAATTTTGCGTTTCCCGAGCAATATAGGAAGCCTGAAAGAAAAAAAAGCCGTCCCGCCTTCGAAGCGCGCGACGCCGGAACCGTAACCGGAAAAGGCGCCAGGCCAAAAACGGTCCGGCTTGCAGACCCACCGTAAAAGAACGGGCGGGGCCATTAAATTGTGCTGAAGGAGCTTTCCCCGACAGGGCCGCACCGATGCCACGACAAATGCCGTCAGGCAATATCAACCCTTTGTTAACCTTAACAAATCCAGTTGGCACGAAAATCGCTACACCTCCAGATACAGACGTTCGGATGGACATGATGTCCCAAAAACGAACATGGAGAGATGCTATGAAGAGCATGGCCGGACTGGAGATATATGCCTATTGGGATGAATTGCGCGGCAAGAGCGCCGCTCCACGCCGCGAGGACATTGAACCCTCGAAGCTCAAGACTCATCTCGGCGACCTTTTCATCCTGACAGACAAAGGAGAGGAAACACCCTTCTTCCGTCTTGCCGGCACCCGCCTTTGCGACCTGTTCGGCCGCGAATTGCGGGACCGCCCGTTTTCAGAACTCTGGCCGGCGGCCGGCGCGTCCTTTCCCTGTCGCGTGGCGCTCGGCATCCTGCAACATCAATTGCCCGTGGTCTTCGACATCGATGCTGACGACGGCTACGGCGACGCGCCCCTGGCGTTCGAAATGCTGCTGCTGCCGTTGCGCACGGAAGCAGGTGTCGCCCCGCGGCTCCTCGGCGCGCTGCTTCCACAGCAGCCACGGCACCACACATTGATGGTGCCGATACACTGTCTGTTGAAAAGCAGCCGGCTGCTGCGTATGGACATCACCCCGGCCGGATATTCGGCCAATGCCGCAGCCGCGTTACGAACGGGTAGATGCTGAGGCGTCCAGGATCGACGAAGCGATGCTGAAAGCCCATGGCCGCACGGAGCGCGGGGCAACGAAACGTAACGATTTGGTCGATTAGAAAAATTGTAGAGATTAGGCAATACAGTCTGTTAACTCGCACAGGGTAGAAACGGACGATCATCATTCATTACAATTTGCGCTGCCCATGTTTTCGTCCCGTTCGGTCAACACCGCCCAAATTCTGCGCCCGGTTGAGGAAGTTCGCCTCGACGACGCCGTGCGTGTGTCCTTCAACGGCCGCCTCATGTTGCCCGATCACGAAGAATATGATTGCACCGCCACCGAGATGACCGCCGAGAGAGCGCAATTCACCTGCCCGGGTGTCGCCCGCAATGGCGATCGCGTCATCGCCTATCTCCAGCATATCGGCCGGATCGAAGGCACGGTGACGTCGCTGACGGCATCCGGTTTCCTCATCGCCATCAATGCGCCCGAGCGCAAACGCGCAAAGCTCGCCGCCCAGCTCGCATGGATCGCCAAGCGTCAGTTGCTGGGCCTGCCGGAAGACCGTCGCCACGACCGCCTGACGCCGCGCAATGCCAGGGCGCAGCTGGTTCTCGAAGACGGCATGCTCGTCGCCTGCCGCCTGATCGACCTGTCGCTCTCGGGCGCAGCAATCGAGATAGAACACCGGCCGCCGCTCGGCAGCCGCGTCCAGCTGGGCAAAAACATGAGTGGCAAGATCGTGCGTCACTTCATGGAAGGCGTCGCCGTTGAATTCGATCGTGTCCAGTCCCCCGACGCATTGATCGAGTTTCTTTAAAAAGGCCCCGCACGGCCCGACGCCATTCCTCCGCAAAGCGTGAAGTCAGGCAGCGTACAAGGCTGCAGTCAGTCCATTGCACCGTGATGGGCAGTCGGGACCGGGCGGCTTTTTCAAGGCACCTTTACCGCAGCCTCGCCTCCTCGTCCCTGCCCGAAAATCCGGTCGGCGTGTGTTCGCGACGCGGATATCCCCTTTCAAAAACAAGTCCGCGGACGCAGTTTTCCGCTTTCGACCTGTCGCCCAAACAACGTCCCGACGGGAACGCTCCCCTTGGTAATTTGCGGCACGACCGGGGCACGGACATAGCCTGCAACACGCCGTCCGAACTTTTTTTGAGAAAAAAGCAGTTTTTTTGAAGTTTTTTTCGGCGCTTTTTCGACGCGCGCCAGCAAGGAACACCCATCCCAAAACGGGAAATCCCCTACATCGCCCGCTTCCGCTACGGCGATGAACATGGGTATGAAAACACCTGCGAACGAAAAATCGCTGTCGATACAGCGGCATAAATGGCTACCGAAAACCTAAAGCCGGAATGCGTAAAATTCTAATAAAATTCGCTTCAAACACGTGTAAAAAACACTTCAAATACAGTTCAAAACATCGGCTAATTTGCTGAAATTTAAGCTCAAATTGCGCCACGCAAATTTCCGCCGGGTCAAAAAATACCTGCGAATGTCTCCTCAACACGGGGAGACAAGCAATGAACAACAACCGTATCGTTTTCATCCTGATCGCGTTCATCGTCGGCGCCTTCGCACAGCAGGCCAGCGCATCGCCGGCAGCCGTCATGCGCGTCATCGGCAAGGCCAATCCACCGATCGGCCACTATGAATTCTGCCAGACCTATCAGAGCGAGTGCCAGCCGACTTCGCTGGACAATGGCCCGATGAAGCTGACGGAAGAGCGCTGGAAGACGATGCTTGACGTCAACTACACCGTCAACACCACGATCACGCCGATGACCGACATGGAAATCTACGGCGTCGAAGAACGCTGGGCCTATCCTACCACCGTCGGCGATTGCGAAGATTTCGTATTGCTGAAGCGCAAGATGCTGATGAACAAGGGTTTCTCCGCCTCCAACCTGCTGATCACCGTCGTTCTGCAGCCGAATGGCGAAGGCCATGCCGTTCTGACCGTTCGCACCGACCGTGGCGACTTCGTTCTCGACAATATGCGCAACAAGGTCATGAACTGGTCGGAAACCGAATATACCTATCTGAAGCGTCAGGACACCGCCAACCCGGGTCGCTGGGTGAAAATTCAGGACGGCCGCGCCACCAATGCAGTCGGCGGCATCAACTGACCAACCCGTCTCCCCAAATAAAAAAGCCGGCCACCAAAAGGGGCCGGCTTTTTCATTTTCATCCATCATACGTCAGAGCAGACCAAGTTCGGCCAGTTCGCGCCTGAGATCGGAAGGCATGTCCTCGCCGCCTCCTCCACCCCCGAGATCGCGCGGCGCCTCGTCATCCTTCAGGTAGCGCCAGCCCTGAAACGGCCGCTTCGGCGCAGGTGAGGTCTCGATCACCTCGGGTCCGAGAACGAGATCGCAGCGCGAAATACCGTCGTCTCCCTTGAAAGAACGGATATCGAGCAGCTTCTGTCGAGCCTGCACCTGCCCCTTGATGACCCAGTAGAGTGAGCCACCTTCAAGCAGTTCCTCTACCCGTTTGGGGATCATGCGGGTGGTGTGGACGCTGTGCGGCTCAAGGCCCGCAGCCATGGCGGTGAGCGATCGCTGCGCGACCCAATCCCTCAGGTCCTGGAGTGAATCCGCGCCGACGCAAAGTTTGATGAGATGTAGAGGCATGTCTCTATCAATGCCTTTTTGCGGCGGGCGTCAAGCATGCCGGACATGCCGGGCGCCCAGCCCGCTCAACACTCCACAACGTTGACGGCAAGGCCGCCGGTTGAGGTTTCCTTGTATTTCTCGCTCATGTCGTTGCCGGTCTGGCGCATGGTTTCGATACAGGCATCCAGCGGCACGAAGTGCTGACCGTCGCCTTTCAGCGCCAGCGACGCCGCCGTGACCGCCTTGACCGCGCCCAGTGCGTTGCGTTCGATGCAGGGCACCTGCACCAATCCGGCGATCGGGTCGCAGGTCATGCCGAGATGATGTTCGAGCGCGATTTCCGCCGCATTCTCGATCTGCTCGGGCGATCCGCCCATCACCGCCGCGAGACCTGCCGCCGCCATGGCCGCAGCCGATCCCACTTCCCCCTGACAGCCCACCTCCGCGCCGGAAATCGACGCGTTATGCTTGATGATGCCGCCAATCGCTGCCGCCGTGAGGAGAAAGTCCCGCACGTCGTCGACGGTGGCATCCTCATGGAAATGCCGGAAATACCGCACCGTCGCCGGCACCACGCCCGCAGCGCCATTGGTGGGCGCGGTGACGACACGGCCGCCGGCCGCGTTTTCTTCGTTCACGGCCATGGCATAGACGCTCAACCAGTCATTCGCCATGACGGGATTCAACCGGTTGCTACGCCATTCCGCATTCAGTTTTTCATAGATCGAACGGGCACGGCGACGCACCTTGAGGCCGCCGGGCATGATGCCGTCCACCTTCAGCCCGCGCTCGATACATCCGTTCATCGCGTCCCAAATCTGGTCCAGCCGTTCATTCAACTCTTCGCGCGAAACAACCGTCTCCTCGTTCGCCCGTTTCATCTGGGCGATGGTGCGGCCGGACCGGGCGGCCATTTCCAGCATTTCCTTCGCCGTGGCGAAAGGATAGGGCACGCGCGGGCCGTTATCGATGGTCTTGCCGCGCTGCTTGATCGCCTCCAGTTCCGTGTCGGTGACGACAAAGCCACCGCCGACGGAATAATAGATGCGCTTGACCAGCAGCCTGCCCTGGTTATCGAAAGCGGAGAAGGTCATGCCGTTCGCATGGCCCGGCAGCGGGTTCTTCTTGTCGAAGACGAGATCTTCGGCCGTCCTGAACTCGTAGGTCGGATGGCCGGGCGGCGTAACCGTACCGGCCTTCTCCACCGCCTCTATGATGGCGTCCATCGCGTCGGGATCGACAAGGTCCGGCCGCTCGCCGGTCAGGCCGAGAATGACTGCCCGGCCGGTGCCATGACCAATGCCGGTGAAGGCGAGAGACCCGTGCAGGCTGACCTTCAGGCGCGCAACGGCGGCACCGGCGGGGCGCGGCCACTCGTCGCTGAGGATCAGCGCCAGAAAGCGGTTGGCCGCCGTCATCGGTCCCATCGTATGCGAACTGGAAGGACCGATACCGATCTTGAAGACGTCAAAGACCGAAAGAAACATTGAGTTTTTCCTGCATAATGGATTCCGTCACATCATATCCAAAGCTGGAACTTATCGCCACAAAAGAGCGGCACCGGCTTTTGCAGCTGCGACATGGGCCTCCCGGAAACGAAAACAGCACGGTTTCCAGAGGAAAACCGCGCCGTTTCAAAACCCGTCAATCAGGAGAGATGCTTATGGGCTGCCAAAAATGTACGTCAATGCGAGAAAAGCGGCAAAGCCTGCGAGTGCGCGCAACGTGACGCCCCAGCAGGATTTCTGAGCGGTTTCTTCCATGATTACTCCAGCTATTCACTCTCCGGGGGATCTTCAAGACCCGGCCCGTGGAGGAAGCATTTATTAAAATCCGGCGCGGAAGGCAAATGCAAAAAGCGGCTAAATGAAGGCGTTTTCGACGGGCTGCCATTCGCGCCTTGCATAGGTATGTTAAAAAACAAAGCGTTAGCGCGACCCTGAAACCAGTGCCATTTCTGGCCTCGCCGCAATTTAGGCTAAAGTGTAACCGTTTTTTAAAGGTTTCATACAAACACCTGTTGAAAACGGCGGACGCGGGCACGTTGCGGTCGCAATTCTTCCGCTGAAACCCATCTTGAATGGCTGCGACCGCTGCTTTATCGACCATGGTCAAACAGCAACGATGCGAGTCCCACATGCAGACATCCTCTTTCCCCGACCGTGAAACTGTTGCTTCGAAACTGACCTCGCTTGCGAGTGAGGATAAGGCATGGGTGTCGTTGCTGATGGAGAACGCGCTGCAGGACGAGAACCTGCTGGCAGGCCTTAACCTTTATCTCGACCAGCAGGCCGGCGCCCGTTTCCTTAATAGCCTGAAGCTTGAAGCCACCGGTGAATGGCTGGGTGGCCACGCCCCTGCCCGTCTGCAAATCCGCCTCGCGGAAATTGCGAAGGCAAGCCAGCATCCTGCTTATCTCGCCTTCCGCAAGGGGCTGACGGCTTCCGCCGGCCTTGAAAAAGCCTATCCCAAGGCGCCGATCTGATCGGCTCGACTAATCCGGCACCCTGTCGACCACGGCGATGATCGGCCCCATGGGGAACAGTGAATCTCGCCTCTTCATCGCGGGAATATCGACGCTGGAAATGGTGCCGTCGAGATAGAGCGCATTCGGTGAATCCAGCACATCCCTGAACAGGGTGGCGAAATCGTAAAAGCGCACGGTATTGTCCGAAATGGCAAAATGTGCCATGCCATCGCGAGAGACTCCGACGCCGTTGCGGCGCTTCAAGCTGTCGCTGTCGGGCAGAAAACGCGGATGCACTCCGCCGTCGATAACAAGCATCGGCCCGGACTGGGTGGCAAAATCGGGCTTCGGGTCGGCCGTCAGATACGCTTCGGTCGCCAGCACGCCCGCCCTGTGATCCTTCAGGTAAAACACGCCATTCGGAAGAAGATGGAAATTGCCCCAGCCACCGCGGGTGCTGAGTGGCGAACGTTCCACGCCGTTTTCGATAAACAGCCCGACGGGGGAATAATCGGAATGATACATGCCGCCATTCATGGCGAAGACACTGAACATGTGCTGACGCCAGAGCGCGGAGGATAGATCGGCGAAAGAACGATATCCCTGTCCTGAGACATGGTCGCGGTCGTAAATCCGGATGGTGCTTTTCGCCGGATCGAAACTGCAGACGGTATAGCGGCCGCCCGCATGATCCACGATTCTGCAGAAATCCACCTGCCCGCCCGCTTCGGCCGCAAATGGAAGCAGCAACGGCAACAGCAGCTTCGCCAGTCTTTTCATCGATCTGTTCATGCCCACCCCGTGATTCTCTTCAGGGGAACATTCGCAGGGAAATTCGGTCAAAGAAAAGGCGTCACCCTGGCTTCAGGGAGACGCCGGACTTTCAGAAGGGGAGATGTCGTCAGCGACGGGCGGCGCGGTCGACGCTACGGCCGGCATCCTGGGTCGCATCCACGGCGTTCGCCGTATCCCGGCCCATGCCGCGAATGGTGTTGCCGCAAGAACTGAGCGTCACGACGGTCAGCAGAGCCACGAAAACGGTCGAAAGAATGCGTGTGATCATTTGAAACTACTCCCCTATGACTTGCCGTCCGAGGCAAGCGCCGATGTGATATGCGTCACAATAACGTGAGTCCCAAAATTCGGTTCCAGCGGCGTTTCAAAAAATCCTGTCGATGAAAATTAACATGGTTTTGAGCTTCGCGAGGGAAACTGCGCGTGGATCGTGGCTTGAGAAATCCAGTGGGTGACATGACTGACATCAATAATCGGCTTCTGGTGATGACGGCGGGCGGCGTGAACCCTAACGTCATGATCAATGCGCTGGCAGCGCGATTTCCCGACATCCATGTGTTCATGGAACAGCCCGAAAGCAAATCGGCCATCCTCAAGCGCCGGGCAAGACGCCTCGGCTGGATTGTCGCAGTGGGCCAGCTGGCGACGATGGTCGCATCGCGGCTCGGCAAACGCTTCACGGTACGAAGAAGCAAAGAGATCATTGCGGAGCATGGTCTCCTGCCTGATCTGGGCGGCACCATTCCAGTCACGCATTTCGCCTCGCTGAACGATCAAGAATGTCGCAAGGCCGCCAATCTCCTGAAACCGGCTGTCATCTTCACCATTTCCTGCCGTCTGCTGACGCCGGCGACGCTCAGGGACCTGCACTGCCCCATCATCAATTTTCACGCCGGCATCAACCCGGCCTATCGCGGCCAGATGGGTGGATACTGGGCGCTGGTGGAAAAGGACCGGGGCAATTTCGGCGCAACCGTGCATCTCGTTGACAAGGGTGTGGATACCGGCGCCACACTTTACGAAAAACGGCTGAGACCCTCACCGTCCGACACCATCGCCACCTATCCCCTTCTCTTGACAGCAGCCTCGGTCGATATCGCCATCAATGCCATCGAAGACGCCTTGTCCGGCAGCCTTGCGCCGCAGCCGCCCTCGCCCGGAAAGTCGGTGCTCCGCTTTCCACCAACAATCTGGACATGGCTCTGGAACGGTCTGACGAAACGGGTCTGGTAGCGCCGCCGGCACCGCGCTCGGCTCAAGCTTCGTCGCAGATGCAGGGCTGTCTTGCCGCAACAGGCACAGACTTGGCCTCAAAAACGGTGCATGATAATCAAAAGGATCATGCACACATTGCCCGATATCTCCGCCACTTCCGTCATCCCCGCCTCCATCGAGGCCTCACCCGCGCAGGTGCTTGGCCCGGCAAGTCTTGCCGGTCTTTTTCCGCAGGGCGTGCGCGTTTATCTGACAGATACCGGAGCCGCCTCGCAGGTGAAGCTGGTCGATGCCGCAAAGCATCTGCGTGATCTCGGTTATGAGCCCGTTCCGCACCTTGCGGCGCGCCGTATCGCCTCTCGCATCGATTTCGAGGAACAGGTGAAGCGGCTTGCCGGCGACGCCGGCGTGACCGACGTGCTGGCGGTCGGCGGTGGCGTCGAGAAGCCAGAGGGCCCGTTCACGTCTACCATCGACATGCTTTCCACGGGCATTTTCGACCGTTGCGGCATCAAGCATATCGCAATTGCCGGTCATCCGGAAGGCAGCCCCGATTTCAACGACGAAACGGCGACGGCCGCGTTGCGGCTGAAACGCGATTTTGGCGAAAGAACCGACGCCGCCATGCGCATCGTCACCCAGTTCGGTTTTGATTCCGCCCGCTTCATCGCCTGGGCAGAAGGGCTTGCCGCATCCGGTATCGATCTGCCGGTGCATATCGGCGTTTCCGGCCCGGCCAAGATCACCACGCTCCTGAAATACGCCGCGCTCTGCGGTGTCGGCAATTCCATTGCCTATCTCAAGAAAAACGCGCTTTCCCTGACCACGCTTGCCAGGGGCCATTCACCGGAAAGCATCGTCGGGCCGATCGAACGGCACTGGCGGGACAATCCGCAAGGACCGATCCGGCAGATCCATGTCTTTCCCTTCGGCGGGCTGCAGGCGTCGTCAGACTGGCTGGTCAGTCGTGGCAGCTGGCGGACCAAAAACGCGGATCACGCCGCAGCCACGGGTTCGGTGGCGATCTAAGCGGCGCGTCGACGGCGCATGATGGCCGTGACGCGTTCCTTCGCCTCATGCCGCCTTCGCAACCTCGACGAAGGCATTGCGAATGCTTTCCGCCACTGCGAGCACCGGCCGCGACGCCTTGTCGCCCATAATCAGCCGGATATCGAAATAGCCGAGTTCCGGTAGGCCTTCCTTCTCACCCAGAATGACCATGTCGTTCAGCACATAGGATCGTGGCAGCGGCGCGATGGCGAGATCTGCGGCAATCGCCGCACGCTGTGCCATCGTGTGGCCGCTGAGATAGGCCACGCGGAAATTGCGCCCACGTTTTTCCAGCGAATGAATCGCCTCCGAACGCCAGATGCAGCCCTCTTCCCATATCGAGATCGGCAACGGATCGCGCAGATAGGCCGTGCCGCATTTCGCACCCGCCCAGACGAGCCGTTCGCGCATCAGCACCTCGCCGGTATCCCTCAGCGGATGTGAAGCACAGTTGACGAGGGCGAGATCAAGACGCTGCTCGTCCATCCGCTTATAGAGATTGGAGCTGGCATCGATTGTGACGTCGATCATGATGCCGGGGAAAGCCTCGGCGAAACGCTTGAGAATGCCCGGCAGCAGCCCGCGCTCGCCAATATCCTCCGGTGCGCCGAGACGCACCACACCGGACAATTCGGGCATGACGAAACGCGACACGGCCTCGTTGGACAAGGCAATCATGCGGCGCGCATAAGTCAGAAGCGTCTCCCCATGAGCCGTCAATGTCACCGAACGCGCATCGCGCAGGAACAGCGTCGTTTTCAGCTGCTCTTCTAGCTTCTTGATCTGCATCGAAACGGCCGATGGTGTTCTGAACACGACTTCGGCGGCGGTCGAGAAGTTCCCCGTTTCCGCAATGGCGACGAAGGTCCTCAATATGTCGTTATCCAGCAACGGCAGCGGTTGGCGGAAAGTCACGGTCATGGCACGCACCTTCAAATATTTTGATTTATAGATGGATATCATTTCGTTTGATTGAATGTCAACAACGGCGCACCATCCTCACATCAATCGTGGTTCAGGAAAGGATGAAGACATGACCATGATACATTACCTGCCCGCGGCGAACCGCTCCCCGCATCGCCCGTCATCCGCCGGCTGGCTGCAGCGCCTGTCAGGCAATATCGCCTCCCATTATGCGTCATGGCGCCGTGCGAGGATGCTCCGCGCGCTGGAAGCGCTCCCGCCTGAAACATTGAAGGATATCGGATGGCCCACAACCGACAACTACGGCAGAAGCGTCATTCGCAAATGACCGCCGGCCGATGGCTCGCAGCCTTTCTTACGCCCGCGAGCCATCGCCCTCTGCGGGTAAATGGCGGCCCCCGGGCGTAAATTGGCCTGCCTGTTTTACATGCGACGCGACGCCCTTTAAAAAGGCTTGTCGCAAAATTTGCATATTTCAAAAGCTATTTTTTGACAGCCCCGATTCCACGGCGTATTTTTCGTTAAAGATGTCGCATACAGGACATCCAGAAGACCAATTCCAAGGGAGGAATTGCGTATTCGCAACGGAGCACGGGCAAATGAGCAGAAACTCCCAGAAGAAGCGCTCAATCGTCTTTTTTCTCATTCCGCAATTTACCATGCTGCCCTTCGCCGCAGCGGTTGAAACGCTTCGCATCGCCAACCGAATGTTGGGCTACCAGGCCTATGAATGGCGCATCGCCTCGCTCGATGGCCAGAAGGTCATGTCATCGAGCGGCATCTGTCTTGAGGCCGATACCTGTCTTGCAGATGAGCGGCGTTATGTCAGCGGCGAAAACCGCCCGGAAATGGCAATCATCTGTTCGGGCATCGATGTGGATCAACACATCAACAAATCGGTCAACGCCTGGCTGCGCGAAGCCTATAATCGTGGTATCGCCATCGGCAGCCTCTGTACCGCCGCCCATATCCTTGCGCAGGCTGGCCTCCTCAACGGCAAACGTTGCGCGATCCACTGGGAAAACCTGCCCGGCTTTTCCGAAGCCTTCCCGCAGGTGGAAGTCTACGCAGATCTCTTCGAAGTCGACAGCAACATCTATACCTGCGCTGGCGGCACGGCCTCGCTCGACATGATGCTGAGCCTGATCGGCCAGGATTTCGGCGAGAACCTCGTCAACCGCGTCTGCGAACAGCAATTGACCGACCGCGTGCGCAGCCCCAACGACCGTCAGCGCCTGCCGCTGCGCGCCCGCCTTGGCGTGCAGAACAGCAAGGTTCTGTCGATCATCGAATTGATGGAAGGCAATCTTGCCGAGCCGCTGTCGCTGCTCGATATCGCCGACGCCGCCGATCTGTCGCGCCGGCAGGTGGAACGCCTCTTCCGCCAGGAAATGGGCCGCTCGCCCGCCCGCTATTACCTTGAAATCCGCCTTGACCGCGCCCGTCACCTGCTGGTGCAATCGGCCATGCCGGTGGTGGAAGTCGCCGTCGCCTGCGGGTTCGTGTCAGCGTCGCATTTCTCGAAGTGTTATCGCGAAATCTACAATCGCACCCCGCAGCAGGAGCGCGCCGAGCGCAAGCTGCTGATCAGTGCTTCGCGCATGGCAATGGCGAGCCAGGCAGGCAAGGCCGCCCATTGAAGGCGGAGTTGAAGGTCCCGAGCGCGACAGGACTTGTCTCAGAGCAAAAACCTGTCCTCCGTCATGCCGGACTAGATCCGGCATCCAGCCACCGCGCGTCTGCGCCGTGAGAAGAGTATTTCGCGATCAAGGACCTGATCGCGCTGGAGCCCGTATCCAGTCCGGGGTGACGAAGTGCGGATGATGGAACTGTGGTAAGAGCGCAGGTTCAGCGAGCAGCCAGCAAATCAGACCAATTCACCCAAACGGCCGAACCGCATGGGCGAGGTCCTCCGCCGTCATGCCGGCGCCCGCTCTGTCGCCCGCCTCGCCATGCAGCCAGACCCCGGCTGCAGCCGCTTCGAAGGCAGGTGCGCCCTGCGCCAATAGCGCGCCGATGATACCGGCCAGAACGTCACCCGATCCCGCCGTCGCAAGGCTCGCCGGGGCGTTCGTATTGACCAGCGCCCGGCCATCGGGCGAAGCGATCACCGTGTCCGCACCCTTATAGACCAGAACCGCGCCGCTGCGCGCCGCAGCGACCTGCGCCTTCTCGATCTTGCTCAGCGTCCCATCGGCCGCCAGATCGGCAAACAGCCGGGCGAACTCGCCCTCATGCGGTGTCAGCACGAATTTCCCCGCACCGGAAGTGATACGCTCGAAAAGGACATCCGTATCATCCCTGAAGGCCGTGATCGCATCGGCATCCAGCACCACCGACTTGTCGCCAAGCAGCGACACGAAATGCCGCGCCTTTTCGAGATCGCCGAAGCCAGGGCCGAGAACGAAGGCGCCGTGACGCTCATCGTCAAGCCACACGCGCAGATCGTCGGCATTGTCCATCGGAACGTTCATCACGGCCGTCAATGTGACAGACAGCACGTCGAGCGCCGCTTTCGGCGCTGCGACAGTAACGATCCCCGCCCCCGCCTTCAGCGCTGAAAGCGCGGTCATGCGGCTAGCACCCGTCGCATGGGCGGGGCCCGAGAAGACCGTCAGGTGCCCCCTGCGGAATTTATGGGTCTCCATACCGGCGCGCGGCAAGGCATCCCGCCAGACAAACGGATCGTTTTCCGCCACCGATCCCTTATGAGCCTCGAGGATACGCAACGGTATGCCGATATCGAAAACCTCCAGCGCTCCGCAAAGCTCCCGCCCCGGCATCAGCAGATGACCCGGATTGCGCGCCATGAAGGTGATCGTGCGCTCCGCCCTGAACGATGCGCCAAGCGCCACGCCACGCCGGCCGCAAAGCCCCGAGGGCAGATCCACGGCAAGAACCGGCACCTTCGCCTGCATGACCGCCTCGATCAGCCGGACTAACTCCGGCGGAACATCGCGGGACAGCCCGGCTCCGAACACGGCGTCGATCACCACGTCGCCGGAAAGAGGCGTATAGGCATCAAGCGGCAGCGGCGTCACGCCGCTCCGCTCCAAGGCCACGCGTGCATCCCCCTTGAGAAGGCCGATATCGCCGAGATGATGGACCACGACTTTAGCGCCGCTTTGCGCCAGCGCCCGCGCCGCGACATACCCGTCACCGCCGTTATTCCCGCTGCCGCACAGGACGACGAAGCGCAGCGTCTGCGGGTAATGCCGAAGCGCCGAAGCAGCCACCGCCTGCCCCGCACGCTCCATCAAATCGTAAAGCGGGATGCCGGATTTGCCGGCTGCCGCATCGATGCGCGCCATCACAGCCGGCTCGAGAAGGAGGAACTCGGAAATGGAGGTCATGCCCCATCATTCCTTCAAAACGCAGGAAAGGCAATCGATACAAAAATAAGCAAAATTCGGAGACCAAAAAATACTCAAATGCATATAATATGTGCAATAGCTCAACCCGCGACCACAGCATAATCGAATTTTAAAAATTTCTAATATTAAAGAAAACCGCAGAAATGCTGATGGATTTTTCGGATTCTAGTGACGAATTGCCGGTAGAACCGCGAAAAGCGAATGCATTTTGTGCGGGAAAGGCCGCGGGGCGAAGTTTTTTCTTCAAGCCCGCTTCCGATCTGGCACAATACGTGCATTCTTGTGGCAGAGCGGGAGTTACCTGCTTTAACGGGAGAAGCGGAGAGATATTTTCTCATGAAAAAGATCGAAGCGATCATTAAGCCTTTCAAGCTCGACGAAGTGAAGGAAGCCCTTCAGGAAGTCGGACTTCAGGGAATCACGGTCACGGAAGCAAAAGGCTTTGGTCGTCAGAAAGGCCACACGGAACTCTACCGCGGTGCAGAGTACGTCGTGGACTTTTTGCCGAAAGTGAAAGTCGAAGTCGTATTGGCGGATGAGAATGCGGAAGCCGTCATCGAGGCGATCCGCAATGCGGCGCAGACCGGACGCATCGGCGACGGAAAGATTTTCGTTTCCAATGTCGAGGAAGTCATCCGCATCCGTACCGGTGAAACAGGCGTGGACGCCATATAATTAAAAAAGTCCCGAGCCGGGGAGGCTTGGGTTTTCACCTCGTCATCATCACACTCAAGGAAAAGTTTAAATGACGACCGCAAACGATATCTTGAAGCAGATCAAGGATAACGACATCAAGTTCGTGGACCTGCGCTTTACCGACCCCAAGGGCAAGCTGCAGCACGTCACCATGGACGTGGTATGCGTCGACGAAGACATGTTCGCCGACGGCGTCATGTTCGACGGCTCCTCGATCGCCGGCTGGAAGGCCATCAACGAGTCCGACATGGTGCTGATGCCAGATCCGGCCACCGCCCATGTCGACCCGTTCTTCGCCCAGTCCACCCTGGTCGTCCTTTGCGATATTCTCGACCCGGTCTCGGGCGAAGCCTATAACCGCGACCCGCGCGGCACCGCCAAGAAGGCCGAAGCCTACCTCAAGGCATCAGGTATCGGCGACACGGTTTTCGTCGGTCCCGAGCCTGAATTCTTCGTCTTCGACGACGTGAAATACAAGGCAGACCCCTACAACACCGGCTTCAAGCTCGATTCGTCCGAACTGCCGTCCAACGACGACACCGACTACGAGACCGGCAACCTCGGCCACCGTCCGCGCGTCAAGGGCGGTTATTTCCCCGTTCCGCCGATCGACAGCCTGCAGGACATGCGCTCCGAAATGCTGACGGTTCTCGCCGAAATGGGCGTCGTCGTTGAGAAGCATCACCACGAAGTGGCTGCCGCACAGCACGAGCTGGGCGTGAAGTTCGACACGCTGGTCTCCAGCGCCGACAAGATGCAGATCTACAAGTACGTTGTGCACCAGGTCGCCAATGCCTATGGCAAGACGGCAACCTTCATGCCGAAGCCGATCTTCGGCGACAACGGCTCGGGCATGCACGTTCACCAGTCGATCTGGAAGGGCGGCAAGCCGACCTTCGCAGGCGATGAATATGCCGGTCTTTCCGAAACCTGCCTGTACTACATCGGCGGCATCATCAAGCATGCCAAGGCGATCAACGCTTTCACCAACCCCACCACCAACTCCTACAAGCGTCTGGTGCCGGGTTATGAAGCGCCGGTTCTGCTCGCTTACTCCGCGCGCAACCGTTCCGCCTCCTGCCGTATCCCCTTCGGCTCCAACCCGAAGGCAAAGCGCGTCGAAGTCCGCTTCCCGGACCCGACCCAGAACCCCTATCTCGGTTTTGCGGCCATGCTGATGGCCGGCCTCGACGGCATCAAGAACAAGATCCATCCCGGCAAGCCGATGGACAAGGACCTTTACGACCTTCCTGCCAAGGAACTGAAGAAGATCCCGACCGTCTGCGGTTCGCTGCGTGAAGCGCTGGAAAGCCTCGACAAGGACCGCAAGTTCCTGACCGCAGGCGGCGTGTTTGACGACGACCAGATCGATAGCTTCATCGAACTGAAGATGCAGGAAGTCATGCGTTTCGAAATGACCCCTCACCCGGTCGAATTCGACATGTACTACTCGGCCTGATCGGCCCTGCGGGCGCTCCACCGGGGCGCTCCATTCATCGCGGCGGTTTTCCCCGGAAAGCCGCCGTTTTCTTTTGAAGTTCAACCCTGACCGTGAAGAATGCCGAACACGCCAGCCACGCAGCAAACCCGCCTCACGGACTGGCTCATCTTTCTGGCCGTTCCCTTCTTTTTCGCCAGCAACGTCGTTTTCGGCCGCGGCGTCGTCGGTGAGGTCTCGCCTTTCATCGCCGCCTTCATCCGCTGGATGGGCTCGACGCTCATCATCGCGCCCTTCATGATCGCCGACTGGCGCAACTGCCTTGCTTTCGTGCGGCACAAGACGCTGCTCTGGCTCGTCCTCGGCATTCTCGGCATGGGCATCTGCGGCGGCGTGGTCTATTGGGGCCTCACCATGACCACGGCCGCCAACGGCACGCTGATCTACACCACCTCCTCGCTGTTCATCATCCTGTTCCAGCGCATCTTTCAGGGCCGGCCGATCCGCAAGCTTGAAGTGGCGGGCATGATTATCGCCTTCGCCGGCGTCGCCGCCATCGTGCTCAAGGGCGATATCTCCGCTCTCCGGCACATGAATTTCAACATCGGCGACTTTGCAATTTTGACCGCGGCCATTGCCTTTGCGATCTATTCCGTGCTGCTGCGCGATCCGGCGGCGCGGCAGATGGCGTCCTTCAGTCTCTTCGGACTGATTGCATTTTCCGGCGCGCTTGTCCTTCTGCCGCCGGCAGCACTGGAACTGGCACAGGGCGGCATGCTGCCGGCCACGCCTGTTGCATGGGCGAAGATCGGCGGCATCATCCTGTTCGCCTCACTTCTGGCCTTTTATTGCTTTACCCACACGGTACGCGTTTTCGGTCCCGCCACGGCGGGAATTACGCTGTACATGATGCCGCCGGTCTCGATCCTCATGGCCACGGTGTTTCTCGGCGAATCCTTCGAGACCTATCATGCCATCGGCATCGTATTGGTCACCGGCGGCGTCATCATCGCCACCGCGCCGATCGGCAAAGGGCGCTGAACACGAACGGCAGAGCGGCGTCAAAGCGCCAGGTCTTGATATTTCGCGTTCCGATACCAACTAGTATTGGGAAAGGAAGTACATGCCATGAAACAAAGAAACGCAAAATTCACGCTTGGCGAGATCGTTCGCCACAAGGTGTTTCCGTTCCGCGGTGTGGTAATCGACGTGGACCCGGAATATGCCAATACCGAGGAATGGTGGAACGCTATTCCCGCGGAAATCAGGCCGGAACGCGACCAGCCCTTCTATCATCTTCTCGCCGAAAACGAGGAGACGGAATATGTCGCCTATGTTTCCGAACAGAACCTCGTCCACGACGAAAACGAGACGCCGCTCCGAAATCCCAATATCGGCCGCATCTTTGACAAGGCGCCTAACGGCGAATGGCGCCCGAAAATGTCCACGGCGCACTGACGCCCGCCAAGCATCTCCCTCCTCCCGGGGATATCAAACACGCATGAAAAAACCGGTCTGTCGCCAGACCGGTTTTCTGTTTTTTCAAGCTTGCGCGGCAATCAGGGCTTCGGCGCGCCCTTCGCAGCGTCCTGAGCAGCTTCGAGCTTCTTGCGAGCTTCTTCCGCCTTCTTCTGCATGCCTTCCTGCAGGCTGCGCTGGCTTTCGGCCAGCTGCGACTGGGTGATTGCCGGGCCGTCATAAGCGCCGGTGAAACCGGAAAGCGCGATCTTGATGGGGTTCGGCGCGCGGCGGAAGTTGATGGAGGTGAAGACCACCTCGCTACCCTTCTTCAGCGAAGCGATCATGGCGTCCGTCAGCGGCACTTCAGCCGTGCACTTGTCGGGAAGGCAAACGGCGTAATCGAGCTTCTGACCCTTACCGCCATCGATCTGCATCATCACACCCGGAGGAATGAGACGCGCGGTCGGAACGGAAACCTGCAGAAGCTTGCGGTTGACCTTGCCTTCAACGGTGATGAGGCCAACGGCCGTGATCATCTGGCCGTTCTGGGCGAGTACCACGTTCTGCACAACGCAGACATCGTTGTCTTCCTGCTTGGAGCAGGTCTTGAACCAGCCGAGCGGCGGAGCGCCAGCGCCCTGAGCAGCCGGAGCAGCATCCTGCGCCTGCGAGATGGCCGGAGCGGACACAGCGCCGAGAGAGAGGACCAGAGCGGACAGAGCCGTCCGGGTGAATGTGTTTGCCTTGTGCATCATAAGAGTTCCGTCTCCTGAATGTCTGCCAGAACAGAACCGCTCAAGGTCCTGTTCGTCGATGGCGGTATCCTTCTGCCCGTTCAACTGTCGTTTAAATGAGGCAAATGCGTGACCCGTCTCTTCCGGTCCCCCTGTTACATGCCGTTCGCGGCGATATCCAGCACTTCTTTAACTTTTTCTTGAGCGGAGCCAAGATTTCCCGCGCTTGCATGGGTCATGCAATGTCGGTGTGCTACATATCTGCCAGAATCATGACGATAAACGGTCCTGACGCACATCGGACGGACAGTTGAGACAGGACAGTGACATGCACAACCTTGCGGCCCTCATCCCCGCATTGTTTCTTTTGGGATCATCCCTGCTTCCCGGCGGAAGTGCCGTAGCGCAGCCGCTGCACGCCATCTCGATGCATGGCACGCCAGCGCTTCCCGCAGATTTTTCACACCTTCCTTATGTCAATCCGGACGTGAAGAAAGGCGGCCGCATTTCTTATGGCGTGGTCGGCACCTTCGACAGCCTGAACCCCTTCGTTCTCAAGGGAATGCGCACCACCGCCCGCGGCGTCTGGGATCCGGAATTCGGCAATCTTCTTTACGAGCCTCTGATGTCTCGCTCCAGCGACGAGCCCTTCAGCCTCTATGGGCTGCTCGCCGAAACCGTGGAGTGGGACGACGAGCGCAGCTTCGTTCAGTTCAACATCAACCCCAAGGCGAAATGGTCGGACGGCGAGCCGGTAACGCCTGATGACGTGATCTTCACCTTCAATCTCCTGAAGGAAAAGGGCCGCCCGCCGTTCAACAGCCGTCTCGACGGCGTAGCCAAGATGGAGAAGACCGGCGAACACAGCGTGCGCTTTACCTTCAACGAAAAGGCGAATCGCGAAACGCCTCTCATCCTCGCCTCTTCAACGCCGATCCTGCCGAAACACGCGACCGATCCGGAAAAATTCGAGCAAGCGGGCCTCGGTGCGGTTGTCGGCTCCGGCCCTTACCGAATCAAGACGCTGCGCCCGGGTGAACGAATCATCTGGGAGAGAAACCCCGACTACTGGGGCAAGGACATTCCCGGCAAAGTCGGTTTCGACAATTACGACGAGATCAGCATCACCTATTTCCTCCAGGTCACGACCATGTTCGAGGCCTTCAAGAAGGGCGATATCGACATCTACCCGGAAGGCGATGCCATCAATGGCACCTCCGATACCTCCCACTGGGGGCAGGCCTATAATTTCCCCGCCGTGCATCGCGGCGATATCGTCAAGGACGTGTTCCAGCCGCGCCTGCCGACCGGCATGTTCGGTCTCGTCTTCAACACCCGCCGTGCCGTCTTCGCTGACGAAAAGGTACGCGAAGGCCTTACCTATGCCTTCGATTTCGAGTGGATGAACAAAAACATCCTCGGCGGCTCCTTCAAGCGGACGCAGAGCTACTGGCAGAACTCGCCGCTCGGCGCCTATGGCAACGCCGCCGACGCGCGCGAACTGGCGCTGCTCGGTGACGCGGCAAAGTCCATGCCGCCGGAGCTTCTGGCCGGCACCTATGCGCTGCCGACCACGGACGGCACGGGCGCCGACCGCAAGGTTCTGAAAATGGCCGTCGACAAGCTGAAAGAGGCTGGCTACAGCATCAAGAACGGCAGGATGTCCGATGCCAATGGCCGCCAGCTCGCTTTCGAAATCATGACGCAGAACCCGGCGCAGGAGCGTATCGCGCTGGCCTATCAGCGTTCGCTGAACCTGATCGGCGTCGCCATGGGCATTCGCTCGGTTGATGACGGGCAATACCAGTCGCGCTCGAACAGCTTCGATTACGACATGATCATCCGCTCCCTGCCCTCGTCGCTTTCGCCCGGCATGGAGCAGCTGAACCGCTGGAACTCACTCTCGCGTGATGCGCAGGGCAGCTTCAACTATGCAGGTGTTGCCAATCCCGATATAGACCGGATGATAGAGGCGCTGTTGCAGGCCCGCTCGACGGAAGATTTCCAGGCGGCCGTGCGCGCTTATGACCGCCTGCTTGTGGCCGGACATTATATCATTCCGCTCTATTATATCGGCGCCCAATGGGTCGCCCGCTGGAAATATATCGACCGCCCGGATATCACTCCAATACAGGGCAATCAGAAACAGACCTGGTGGGACGCGCGGGCGCAATAACCTGCCACCGTCATGTCGATCATATAAGGAACATCAGCGATGGAACGCATCGTTGTTGACGTCGTATCGGACATGGTCTGCCCGTGGTGTTATCTCGGCAAGGCCCGGCTCGATCTCGCCATTGCCGAGGTGCAGGATGAAATCAGCGTCGACGTGAACTGGCGTCCCTACCGCCTCAACCCGGACTATCCGCCGGAAGGAGTCGACCAGAAAGCCGCTCTCGAGGAAAAGCTCGGCAAGGAGCGTCTGGAACAGGCCCATGCCACGTTGGTTCAGCTCGGGAAGGAAGTCGGCATTACCTACGATTTCGATGCGATCAAGATCGGTCCGAACACGCTCGATGCCCATCGCCTGTCGCTCTGGGCCCATTCCGAAGGCCGCGACGTCCAGGAACGCGTCGTGACCGGCCTGTTCAAGGCCAATTTCGAGGAAGGCCGCAATATCGGCGATCATGCCGTGCTGGTCGACGTTGCCGCAAAGGCCGGCATGGATGCGAAAGTCGTCGAGCGGCTGCTGGCTTCGGACGCGGACAAGGATACGGTCGTCGCCGAAATCGACGCCGCCCAGCAGATGGGTGTCGCCGGCGTGCCCTTTTTCATCATCGACCAGAAATACGCCATAAGCGGTGCACAAACACCCGATGTCCTGATTGCTGCATTGCGGGATATTGCAAAAATCAAGGCGGACGAGCATAGATCGATGAACTGACGGTCAAACCGCCGGCGGTTTTCAACAACTCGATTTTTGCCGGTGTTTCCGTGTCCGACCAGACCCTGAAAGGCCTTCTGCTCGCCTTTGCAGCCTTCGCTGCCTATGCCTGGAGCGATGCCAGCGTTAAACTCATTGAAGGCCAGATTTCGCCGATCGAATCGGCCTTCTTCGGAGCCCTGTTCGGCCTCGTCGCCCTGCCCTTCATCCGCAAACGCAACGACAGCTGGCTGGATGTGGTGAAAACAACCAACCGGCCGCTCTGGATCATCCGCTTTTTTTCGGCCGGCACCGGCGCTGTCGGCAGCGTGACTGCCTTTACCCATCTTTCCATGGCGGAAGCTTTCGCGCTGATCTTCCTGCTTCCGTCCTTCGTCACCATCATGTCGGTGATGTTTCTCAAGGAACAGGTGGGCATTCGCCGCTGGTCGGCCGTCATCATCGGTTTTCTGGGTGTGCTCATCATCCTGCGGCCCGGATTCCGTGAACTGGGCATAGGCCATCTGGGCGCCATCATCGCCGGCTTCAGCGGCGCGCTCAGCATCGTGATCTTCCGCGCCATGGGCCCATCGGAAAAGAATGTTTCGCTTTACGGTGCGGGCGTGCTGGGCTGTCTCGTCATCAGCGGCGTTGCCATGGTGCCGAGCTTCGTCATGCCGGGTGGCGAACAATGGCTGCTGCTGGCAGGATACGGCCTGCTCGGCGCGCTTGGCAACATTCTTGTCATGTACGCCGCCCAATATGCGCCCGCCGCCATGATCGGCCCGACGCAATATAGCCAGATGCTCTGGGCCATCCTGTTCGGTTATCTGATTTTTGGCGATCGTATCGACGGCTGGATGTTGATCGGCATTGCCCTCATCGTCGGATCCGGCCTGCTGACATTGCTCCGCGAGAAACAGAGAAAGGTGCCATTGCCCGCCTCCATCGCCGCGACAGACCAGAACGTGGCTGTCGGTATTACGCCGGAAGACAGTCACTAGCCCCAGAGAGCGAAA
The DNA here is from genome assembly GCF_003938925.1 of Agrobacterium sp. FDAARGOS_525. Lineage (NCBI taxonomy): Bacteria > Pseudomonadati > Pseudomonadota > Alphaproteobacteria > Hyphomicrobiales > Rhizobiaceae > Agrobacterium > Agrobacterium sp. FDAARGOS_525. The sequence continues at coordinate 2,829,692 of NZ_RKIU01000003.1, forward strand.
AAACCGGCGGCGCTTCAGGCACCGCCGGTCCGGCGTTCAATCAATCGCAAACCCTGACCCGATACATGTCGCCCCAGGCGTTCTGCCTCCAGGCTACATGGCAGCGGGGATAGACGGGTTCATAAACGACCGGCGGGCCATAAGCCGGCGCAGCATAGACGGGCGGACCATAAGCAGGCGCGTAATAGGCGGGGCCGTAGGCGTAGCCCGGGTGTCTTGCACCCGCAATCAGCGCTCCGCCAATGATCGTGCCGGCAATACCGGCGGCAAGGCCGCGGCCGAAATTATTGCGCGCTTCCGCCTGACTGGTGGTGGCAATTGTGGTGCCCGCAATTGTCAAGGCAACCAGACCAGCGGTGGCAAACCTGTTGATATTGGTCCACATCGTCCTGCTCCTTCATCACCCGGCGGCATCCACTCATCCGCCGCACCGGGTATGAGGATGAGATTACGCCTGCGAAGAATACCGGTAGATGTCCGTTTCGTTACATTGCGGTAATTTTCGCTGAGCCGCGTGGGGGCATTCGTGAGTGGCCAAAGGTGGGTGGGGGTTACCCCCCTCTGCCCTGCCGGGCATCTCCCCCTCAAGGGGGGAGATCGACCCGTGGTTGGGTTCCGCCCATCTCAACGTTTGCGAATGGAGCGGTGGTAGCGCCGCTTGCCGATCTCCCCCCTTGAGGGGGAGATGCCCGGCAGGGCAGAGGGGGGTAAACCCCACCCACCTGCGGTACCAAATAGCCCACCCTCTGAAACTCAAATCTACGACCGAGCCAGCTCCGCCAGCTGCGTCATGATCATCGCCGCACCCGTCAGCCGCTTTTCCGGCGTCGGCAGATCGCGGTTGAGGAACAGGCTGTGATCGGGACGGATCTTCGCCATCGATCCCTGCTTGCCAATGTAACCGACAAGCGCCGCCGGGTTCGGGAATTCCTTGTTGCGGAACTGAACGACAACGCCCTTCGGCCCGGCATCCAGCTTCTCGACATTGGCAATGCGGCAGAGCGACTTGATGTAGACGATCTTGAGAAGATGCTGCACTTCTTTCGGCAGCGGGCCGAAACGGTCGATCATTTCAGCGCCGAAACCGTCGATCTCGCTGATATCGGCAAGCTCGCCAAGCCGGCGGTAAAGGCCCATGCGAAGATGCAGATCGGGAACGTAATCTTCCGGGATCATGACGGATGTGCCGACCGAGATTTGCGGCGACCAGCCGCTATCCTGCACCTGCTCGTCACCCTTCACTTCGGCGACAGCCTCTTCCAGCATCTGCTGATAAAGCTCGAAACCGACTTCCTTGATATGGCCGGACTGTTCTTCCCCGAGTAGATTGCCCGCACCACGAATATCAAGATCGTGGCTCGCCAGCTGGAAGCCGGCGCCGAGCGTATCGAGCGATTGCAGCACCTTAAGCCGGCGCTCGGCAGTCGTGGTCAGCACCTTGTTGACCGGCAGGGTGAAGAGCGCGAAGGCGCGAACCTTGGAGCGGCCAACGCGGCCGCGTAGCTGGTAGAGCTGGGCAAGACCGAACATATCGGCGCGATGCACGATCAGCGTATTGGCGGTCGGCACGTCAAGGCCGGATTCGACGATGGTGGTCGACAGCAGAACATCATATTTGCCGTCGTAGAAGGCGTTCATGATGTCTTCCAGCTCGCCCGCCGCCATCTGCCCATGCGCCACCGCCACCTTCAGTTCCGGCACATCCGATTGCAGGAAGGCGTGGATATCAGCGAGATCGGCAAGCCGCGGACAAACGTAGAAACTCTGGCCGCCACGATAATGCTCACGCATCAGCGTCTCACGAATGACGAGCGGGTCAAACGGCGAGATGAAAGTGCGCACCGCCATGCGGTCGACAGGCGGGGTGGTGATGAGCGACAGTTCGCGAACCCCGGTCATGGCGAGCTGCAAGGTGCGCGGAATGGGCGTCGCCGATAGCGTCAGCACATGCACATCGCTTTTCAGCTCCTTCAGCCGCTCCTTGTGCTTGACGCCGAAATGCTGCTCCTCATCGATGATGAGTAGGCCGAGATTGGCAAAGCTGATGCCCGCACCGAGCAGCGCATGCGTGCCGACGACGATATCGGTCTTTCCGTCAGCAACTTCCTTCTTGGTCAGCGCCAGTTCCTTGGAGCCGACGAGACGCGAAGCCTGCTGCACACGGATGGGCAATCCGCGGAAACGCTCCGAGAAAGTCCGGAAATGCTGGCGTGCGAGCAGCGTTGTTGGCACCACGACAGCCACCTGCACGCCATTCATGGCGGCAAGGAAGGCGGCGCGCAGCGCCACTTCGGTCTTGCCGAAGCCAACGTCGCCGCAGATGAGACGGTCCATCGGCCGGCCGGCCGCGAGATCCTCCCGCACCGCCTCGATGGCGTTCAGCTGGTCCTCGGTTTCATCATAGGGGAAACGGGCAGCAAACTCATCATAGAGCCCGTCCGGCGCAATGAGTTCCGGCGCATGGCGCACGAGACGCGCCGCTGCGATGCGGATAAGCTCATCGGCCATGTCGAGCAGGCGCTTCTTGAGCTTGGCCTTGCGCATCTGCCATGCGCCGCCGCCGAGCTTGTCGAGCGTTGCCTCTGCCGCGTCCGAGCCGTAACGCGAGAGGAGATCAATGTTTTCAACCGGCAAAAACAGCTTGGCGTCATCGGCATAATGCAGTTCGAGACAGGCGCGCGGTGCGCCCGCCGCCTCGATGGTCTGCAGGCCGACAAAACGACCAATGCCGTGTTCGGCATGAACGACGAGCGAGCCCTCGTCCAGACCGGCCACTTCCGAAATGAAATCCGCACCGCGCTTGCGGCGCTTGGAGCGCCGCACCATGCGGTCGCCGAGAATGTCCTGCTCGCCGATAACGGCAAGATTTCCGGTTTCGAAACCGGCTTCAAGGCTCAGCACCGCGGAGGCGGCCTCGCCTTTGCCAAGCTTCTCCACCTCTTTCAGCGAGGTAACCGGCTTGATCTTCTCAAGCCCATGCTCGTTCAGCACCTGCAGCAACCGGTCGAGCGAGCCTTCCGACCAGCCTGTTATCAGCACCTTCCAGCCCTTGGCGCGGCGCTCGGCTATGTGTTTCACAGCCAGGGCAAAGACATTGACCCGCTCTTCGCTTTCGCCTTCGGTTGGCTGCCGCGCCCAGCGCGGGCCGACATGCGCGTCCAGCGTGGCGACGGGTCTCCCCTCGCTATCCTGCTCATTGAAGGGCGTCAGACGCACCGCATTGACGGCAGAAAGGGCCGTGTCGAAATCCTTGCCGTTGAGATAAAGCTGGCCGGGAGACACGGGTTTGTAGGGCGCACCCTGCGTCGATCCCTTCGTCTCACCGGAAGCGCGCCGCGCCTCGTAATAATCGAGCACCAGCTTGGAGCGCTCCTTGGCCGCCTCGCGTGCCGTGTGATCCGTGACGATGCGGAACCCCTTCAGATAATCGAAGGCGGTCTCCAGCTTCTCGTAAAACAGCGGCAGCCAGTGCTCCATGCCGGCATAACGGCGGCCCTCGGAAACGGCCTGATAAAGCGCATCGTCGCGCGTCGCCGCACCGAACAGCGAGAGATAATTCTTACGAAACCGGCTGATCGTATCGGGCGTCAGCGTCACTTCGCTCATGGGGTTCAGATCGAGCGAGCGCGCCTGGCCGATGGTCCGCTGGCTGGCCGGATCGAAGGTACGGATGCTTTCCAGCGTATCGCCGAAGAAATCGAGCCGCACAGGCTCCTCGGTGCCCGGCACGAAAACATCGAGAATACCGCCGCGCACGGCGAACTCGCCCACTTCGCGCACCGTCGCAACCCGGTCGAAACCGTTGCGCTCCAGCCGCGCGGCAATATCCTCCATGCGAATCTGGTTGCCGGGTCTGGCGGAGAAGCCAAGGCTTTCGATGATGTCGCGCGGCGCCATCTTCTGCAGCATGGCGTTGACGGTGACAAGCACGATGGCCGGATGCGGTTTCTTCGCGTGGCTGATGAGACCGGCAAGCGCCGCCAGGCGACGCGCCGACGTGTCGGCGCTTGGTGACACGCGGTCATAGGGAAGGCAGTCCCAGGCCGGCAGCGTCATGACCGGAATATCGGGCGCAACAAAGCCGAGAATTTGTTCGAGATCGGCGATGCGCTGGCCATCCGACATCACATAGGCAACCGAGGTGCCTGCGCGCGCCATCTCGGCAAGCAGCAGCGCCTCCATGCCTGCGGGCACGTTTCCAATGCTCAGCGGCGTATCGGCCGACGACACCAGCTTTGCATCGAATCCGGCTATCATGGTTTCAGGCTTTCACATTGTCTGCGGTGACGAGATCGAAATCGGGACGATAGGATGCGATCTTCATGAACAGGGGGGTCTGGAACTTTTCAGGAATGGCAAGCGCCCCCGTCACCATCTTGACGAGGTCGTTATCCTCTTCCGCCATGATGACTTCAAGCTCATCGAGCTGGTCATCGGAAAGCAGCGCGATATTGTCTTCCGCGAATTGCCCGAGAACGAGGTCCATCTCGCGAATGCCGCGGTGCCAGCAGCGGTAAAGTATCCGCCGGCGTCTCGGATCGAGGTCGGCACTCGTGCGCACCAGTCCAGTCATCGCATTCACCTTTCGGTTGACCATTCAACAGCACGTTGATCGCGACCTCCTATAGAACAGGAGGCGAACGCTTGGGAACCGGTTTTTATCGAAATAATACCACCGCCACGAAAATCTGCCGGTGATAACCCGCCTTTGTGACCTGCGAAGTCTTGCATAAGCCGTCCCCTTCCCCGATTTTGCTGGCCATGCGCCCGGCCATTCTCGATCCGCTGTTTGCCTCCGTCTCCACGCTTGCCGGTGTGGGGCCGAAGCTTGCCGATCTCCTGGCAAAACTTCTGGGACGGGAGAATGCGGACGATACGCGCGTTATCGACCTTTTGTTCCATGCGCCCTCCAACGTCATCGACCGCCGCAACCGTCCCGGCATCGCGCTTGCAGCACCCGGCGCCATTGTCACCATTCAGGGACGTGTCGACCGCCATCAGCCGCCACCGCCGGGAAACCGCAACGCGCCCTATCGCGTCTTCCTGCATGACGAGACCGGCGAACTGGCGCTGACCTTCTTTCGCGCCAAGGGCGACTGGCTGTCCAAGGCCCTGCCCGTCGATGAAGAGGTTCTGGTCAGCGGCAAGGTGGACTGGTTTAACGGCCGAGCCTCCATGGTGCATCCGGATTTCATGGTGAAGCTTTCCGAGGCGGAAAATCTGCCCCTTGTGGAAGCCGTCTATCCCATGACCGCCGGCCTTTCCGCCAAGGTGTTGCGCAAGGCGATCGAAGGCGGGCTCTCGAAGCTGCCGGTCTTCCGGGAATGGATCGATGAGACGCTCAAGACCCGGCAGGGCTTCGGTGACGTGGCATCCAGCTTCCGCGAGCTCCACGACCCGCGCGACAGCGCCGATATCGAACCGCAAGCCCCGGCGCGCCGACGGCTCGCCTATGACGAATTCCTCGCCGGACAGCTGTCACTGGCGCTGGTGCGCCAGCGGCTCCGCAAGGTGGCGGGCCAGCCAATCCGCGCCAAGGGCGATATCGCCGCCAAAATCCTCGCGCAACTGCCCTTCTCGCTGACGGCAAGCCAGAGCGCCGCCGTCAAGGATATCCTGACCGACATGGCTGGCGAAGACCGCATGTTGCGGCTGTTGCAGGGCGATGTCGGCGCCGGCAAGACGCTGGTGGCGCTGATGGCCATGGCGACGGCGGTGGAGGCCGGCGGACAGGCGGTGCTGATGGCGCCGACCGAAATTCTCGCCCGTCAGCATTACGCCACCATCTCCAAACTCGCGCAGGCCGTGGGCCTCACGGTGGAAGTGCTGACCGGCCGCACCAAGGGCAAGGAGCGCCGCGAGATCGAGGAGCGCGTGGCCTCGGGCGAAGCGCAGATCGTCATCGGCACCCATGCGCTGTTCCAGGACAGCGTCACCTATAAAAACCTTGTGCTGGCCGTGGTGGATGAACAACACCGTTTCGGCGTGCATCAGCGCCTGCGCCTCACTGCCAAGGGCATCACGCCGCATATGCTTGTCATGACCGCCACGCCCATTCCACGCACGCTGGTACTGGCCGCCTTCGGAGACATGGATGTCTCCAAGCTCACCGAAAAACCGGCGGGCCGCAAACCCATCCAGACGGTGACGATCCCCACCGAACGCATCGGCGATATTGTTGAGCGGCTGCGCGCAGCGCTGAAGGACGGCAAAAAAGCCTACTGGATTTGCCCGCTGGTGGAGGAGACGGAGGAGTCCGACCTGATGTCGGCGGAGGAGCGCCACGCGGTTCTCTCGCAGATGCTCGGCGCCAACATCGGCCTCATTCACGGGCGTATGAGCGGCCCGGAGAAGGACGCCGCCATGCTCGCCTTCAAGAACGGCGAAACCCGGCTTCTGGTGGCAACGACAGTGGTGGAAGTGGGCGTCGATGTGCCTGACGCGACGATCATGGTCATCGAACACGCCGAACGTTTCGGCCTCGCCCAGCTGCACCAGCTGCGAGGCCGCGTCGGACGCGGCGACGAGGCCTCCACCTGTATCCTGCTCTACAAGGGCCCGCTCAGCGAAAACGGCCGCGCGCGGCTCTCCATCCTGCGCGACAGCGAGGACGGCTTCCTGATCGCCGAGGAAGATTTGAAGCTGCGCGGCGAAGGCGAGTTGCTCGGCACGCGTCAATCAGGCACGCCTGGCTTCCGCATCGCCAGCCTTGAGGCCCACGCCGATCTTCTCGAAATTGCCCGCAAGGACGCAGCCTACGTCATCGAGCGCGACCCGGAACTGATAGGTCCACGCGGCGATGCGCTACGCACCTTGCTCTATCTGCACCGCCGCGACGAAGCGATTCGTTTCCTGCACGCCGGCTGAAAGAGAACGCCCATGAACATGATCGACCCGCGCCGCCCACCACCCGCCTTCCGCAAGGGCTACGCGCTCTGCTCGCCCCAGAATATCCTCCAGCCCGAAACATTTGCGAAGAGCGAGAAGAAGGCGATTGGCAAGGCGTTCAAGAAGCCCGGCCGCAAAAAGGCATGGAGCCGGGCGCTGGAAGAAGGCTGGAGCGTGAGGCTGGTCTATATGCGGCTCTTCGTGCCGGTGTTCCACGCCACGACTACAGGAACAGACGTGGATGATCTGGACGACGAGGATTGATATGGTCCATTGAATGGACTAATATAACGTTAACTTTAACGCCCGAGGTTAGCCGTGCAGATATCCGTGACTGATGCAAAAAGTCAGCTTACCGAACTGGTGCGCCGCGCCGAAGCCGGTGATGAGGTCATTCTCACCCGTCATGGCCACGCAGCCGTGCGGCTGGTTCCGGTCACCGTCGTGGCGGATAAAACATCCCGTAGCGCCGCGCTCGCAAAAGTGCGCGCGACTGTCGCCAACAAAGCCGATAATGGCCCGGATGCCGCGCATAGTCAGGATTTTCTCTATGACGAGCACGGCCTTCCGAAATGATCGTTATCGATACGTCGGCTCTGATGACGATCCTGCTCGATGAACCCGAAGCGGATGCCTGCTCCTCAGCGCTCGAAACTGATGAACCTCTGCTCATTTCAGCGGGGACGCTTGCGGAGGCCATGATCGTGGCGCAGCGGCGCGACCGTAGCCGGGAACTAGAGATGCTGATCGAAGGTCTGGGCGCCGAAATCAAGCCCGTCACCCGCAAATCGGCGCATGGCGTTTCGGAAGCTTATCGCATTTGGGGCAAGGGCGTTCATCCTGCCGGACTAAATTTCGGCGACTGCTTTGCCTACGAGCTGGCGAAAACAGAGGGTTGCCGTTTGCTTTATGTCGGTAACGACTTTTCGCAGACGGACATCCCGGGCGTTCTCTAGATTAGACCGGCGCGATCATCTTCGGCGGCTTGAAATCCGGCGCCACAAGACCACCCGAGATCAGCAGCTTCGCCGCATCCTCTGGGGTCATGTCCAGCATCACGATCTTGTCCTTGGGCACGAACAGCAGGAAGCCCGCCGTCGGCACCGGTGTGGGCGGCAGGAAGACGGCGACCATCTGCTGGCCCATCTCGTTGAAGCGATGGGCGAGTTCGCCCTTTGCCTCGGAAGCCACAAACACCATCGCCCATGTGCCTGACGACGGGAACTCGATCAGGCCAACCTTCTTGAAGGAGTTCGAGTGCTCCTTCAGGACGGATTCGAAAAGCTGTTTGATGCTTTTATAGATCGGCCGCACCAACGGCATGCGGTTGAGGATGGATTCACCGACGCCGACAATCCATTTCCCGATCAGGTTATTGCCGAGAAAGCCGATGAGGGTGATGCCGATGACAGCGATCAGCAGGCCGAAGCCGGGAATGGCCACATCGAAATATTGCTCGGGATCATAACGGGCGGGGATATAGGGCTTCACCCAGCTATCCGCCCATTGCAGGAAGCTCCACACCAGCCACATGGTAATGGTGACGGGTGCGAGGATCAGAACGCCCGTCAGGAAGCTGTTGCGCAACCGTGTCGCAAAGGAAATTTTGGGAGGAATGTCGGTCATTTACCGTTCGCGTTAAGCGCTGTCGCTATCGAAACCCGGATGAAAACTGACAATGCCGGATGGCGTTCCCCCATGCAAGCGAAGAACTGTGAAATATTCGTCAGGAATCCCCATAGCGCTTAGGCCTTCGACGGCGCGAAAACCGAAGCGTCCATAATAATCGGGATCGCCGGCAACGGCACATCCCGATGCGCTCAGCCGATCAAGCGCACCAAGCCCTTCACGCACCAGCCGGGAGCCGATACCCTCGCCCTGCCGTTCCGGCGTCACCGAAAGAGGCGCAAGGCAAAACCAGCCGCTGTCGCCGCTTGAAAGTGTCACGGGCGAAAAGCCGATATGGCCGACGATCCCTTCGCTGTCTTCGGCCACGAGCGAAACCGTGATCGCACCGGCCTCCCGCAGCCGCGCCACGATCAGATGTTCGGTCTTGTCGCTATGCTCGACGTTACGAAAGGCTTCTTCCGTAACGCAGGCAATCGCCTCTTCGTCACCCTGGCGCTCCGGCCGGATGATCATTCCACCGTGACCGATTTTGCAAGGTTGCGCGGCTGGTCGACATCCGTACCCATGAAAACGGCGGTGTGATAGGCCAGCAGCTGAATGGGCAGCGAGAAGACCATCGGTGCGATCAGTTCGTCGACGGTCGGCAGCGTGATCGTCGCCATGGTGTCGAGCTTGGAAGCGGCAGCTCCCTTCTCATCCGTGATGAAGATGATACGGCCGCCGCGGGCTGCGACCTCCTGCATGTTCGAAACGGTCTTTTCGAAAAAGCGATCATGCGGGGCGATGACGATGACAGGCATGTTCTCGTCGATCAGCGCGATGGGGCCGTGCTTCAGCTCGCCGGCAGCGTAACCTTCGGCGTGAATATAGGAAATTTCCTTGAGCTTCAGCGCGCCTTCCAGCGCCAGCGGGAAGCTGGTGCCCCGGCCGAGATAAAGCACATCCTTGAAGCGCGACAGATCGCGCGACAGGCCCTCTATCTGCGGCTGGATGATGTTGAGCACCTGGCTCATGATGCGCGGCATCTCGATCAGATGTTGCACAAGTTCCTTTTCCTGACCAGGCTTCAGCGTGCCGCGCGCCTTGCCGGCGGCGATGGCGAGCGAAGCAAGCACCGCAAGCTGGCAGGTGAAGGCCTTGGTGGAAGCGACGCCGATTTCCGGTCCGGCAAGGATCGGGAAGATGGCGTCCGATTCCCGGGCAATGGTCGATTCCCGCACATTGACGATGGCGCCGATCTTGAGATCGCTTTCCTTGCAATAGCGCAGCGATGCCAGCGTATCGGCTGTCTCACCCGATTGCGAGATGAAGAGCGCCGCCTGCGTTGGCTGAAGTGGCATTTCACGATAGCGGAACTCGGAGGCCACATCGATCTCCACCGGCAGGCGCGCATAACGCTCGAACCAGTATTTGCCGATCAGGCCGGAAAGATAAGCCGTGCCGCAGGCGGAGATCGCAAGTCCGGAAAGCTTGGCGAAATCGATGGCCTTATCGGCCTCTTTCACGGTCTTGGAGGCGAAATCCACATAATGGCTGAGCGCATGGGAAATGACTTCCGGCTGCTCGTAGATTTCCTTTTCCATGAAGTGGCGATGGTTGCCCTTGTCGACCACATAGGCCGTCGCCTGCGATATCTGCCGCTCGCGCTTCACCGGCTTGCCGGAGAAATCGATGATCTCGGCGCCCTGCCGGGTCACGATGGCGCAGTCGCCATCCACCAGATAGGTGATCTCGTTGGTGAAGGGCGAAAGCGCAATGGCGTCGGAACCCAGGAACATTTCTCCGCGGCCATAACCGACGGCAAGCGGCGGGCCGGAGCGCGCCGAAAGCAGCGTGCCGGGATCGTCCTTGAACATCACCACCAGCGCATAGGCGCCTGTGACACGGTTCAGCATCTTCAGCATAGCCTCACGATGACCAAGACCCTCCCGGGTATATTTCGCCAGAAGCTGCGCCACCACTTCGGTGTCGGTCTGGGTGGTGAAGGTCGCGCCCTCGGCGGTCAGTTCGTCGCGCAGTTCGGCGAAGTTTTCGATGATGCCGTTATGGACGACGGCCACGCCATCGACGAAGTGCGGGTGAGCGTTGGTTTCATTCGGCACGCCGTGGGTCGCCCAGCGTGTATGCGCGATGCCGACCACGCCCGGCAGCGGCTTTTCGGACACCAGCTTTTCAAGATTGAAGAGCTTGCCCTCGGCACGGCGGCGATCCATCGCGCCATTGTCGATCGTTGCAACGCCGGCTGAATCGTAGCCACGATATTCGAGACGCTTCAGTGCATCGACAAGCCGTTCAGCAACGGGCTCAGTTCCGACAATTCCGACAATTCCGCACATATATATCTCCAGACGGCGATCTTTTCGCCGAAACTTCTAATCTTTCCCGTGCAATCCGCAATTATGGCGCCGGTCACTTTCGGTATCGCTTCGTAACGTCCTTCAAGGCGACTTTTTCTTCGCTTCCTTCAGCGCCTTCGCCCGCTCCCGCACCACGGTTGCGCGGCCCGGCTTCACCTCCTGGCGCGCACGCCCAAAAGCCAGCGCATCATCGGGCACGTCATCGGTGATGACGCTGCCGGAGGCGATGTAGGCCCCCTCGCCAATCGTCACGGGAGCAACCAGCGACGAGTTGGAACCAACGAAGCTGTTCGCGCCGATCCGCGTCTCAGCCTTGTTGTAACCGTCATAATTGCAGGTGATGGTGCCGGCACCGATATTGCTGCCCGCGCCAACGAAGGCGTCGCCGATATAGGTGAGATGATTGACCTTGGCCCCCTCGCCGATCTCGGCCTTCTTGACCTCGCAGAAATTACCCACCTTGGAGTTGGCGTGCAGGTTGGCCCCCGGTCGCAGCCGGGCATAGGGACCAACAGTGGCACCTTCCGCGACATGCGCGCCTTCGAGGTGTGAGAAGGCATGGATCACGGCACCCGGTTCGACCGTCACGCCGGGACCAAAAACGACATTGGGCTCGATCAGCGCGTCCTGACCGATCGTCGTATCGAAGGAGAGGAAGACGGTTTCGGGCGCGACCATCGACACGCCGTCGACCATCAATTCATGGCGGCGGCGCTCCTGCCAGAGCTTTTCGATGAAGGCCAGTTCGGCGCGGTTGTTGCAGCCGACCAGTTCTGTTTCCGGTGCATCGATGGCGACGGCGCGGCGGCCGAGCGACCGGGCAATTTCGACCACGTCCGTCAGATAATATTCGCCCTTCACATTGCCGTTGCCGATCCGGTCGAGCAGATCAAGGGCATTGCGGCCATTGATCGCCATCAGGCCACTATTGCACCAGGTCACCCTGCGCTCTTCGTCGGTCGCATCCTTTTCCTCGCGGATCGCCACCAGCTCGCCATTCTCGACCAGCAGCCGGCCATAACCCGTGGGCCGGTCGGTATGAAAACCGATCACCGCGACATCGGCGCCGGAAGCAATGGCCTCGCGGGCCCGGTCGAGCGTGGCGGAGGTAATGAGCGGCACGTCGCCATAAGCGATGATGAGATCGTCGAAGCCGCGTTCGATTGCCGCACGTGCGGCAAGCACGGCATGGCCGGTACCTTTGCGTTCCTTCTGAAGAAAAGTCTCAACCTGAAGTCCCGGCAGGCTCGCTGCCGTGGCAACATTGTCGGCGTCACGTCCGACGACGAGCGCCACCGTGCCCACGCCCGATCCAGCCACCGCCTCGACCACATGCGCAATCATCGGACGGCCGGCGACCGGATGCAGCACCTTGGATTTCGACGACTTCATGCGCGTGCTGTCGCCCGCTGCGAGAATAACGGCTAGAGAGCTGCGCTCCATAAGACCTCCAACACCCCGTCGGCGACTGCCTGGCAGCCGATACAGCGGCACATGTTTGACTTTGCGCCGTCCGGCAAAACGGACGGGCGCATCGGTAATTTCATTCCGGATTGCTATAACGGCGGCCCACTTAAGAAACCATGCAAATCTGCACCAAATTTCCGCACCGGTTTTCATCAAACGTGATTGGAGCGGGATCACATCCTGCTCCCACCGTCTGATTTATCGCCGGGAGTTGCGGGCAGTGAATTCCAGTACCTGCTGGCGGCCGTTCTCAATCAATCTTTCCATCTCGCGACGCGCGGCGGCCTCGTCATGCAGACGAAAGGCTTCCACGAGCTTCAGGTGCGAAGCTGAAACATCGGAAATTTCATTGGGATCGGTGTCCGGGTTGCTCATCCGGAAAATGCCCGCCAGAGCCGCCTTTATCAGCGAACCAACGGTGCGCATGAACGGGTTGCCCGACATTTCGGTGATGAGGACATGGAAATTCATGTCCGCAAGCGCGCGCTTTTCTTTCGAATAAGCAGTATTGCCCATCTCATTGGCATAGGCGGCAAGCTTTGCGATATCCGCATCCTTTGCCCTGATGGCGGCAAGCCCGGCGCCATAGGGTTCGAAGGCTTTGCGGATGTCGTAGAGATGCAGCAGAAACTCATCGCTGACGCCGGCCTCGAAGTGCCATAGCAGCACTTCGCTGTCGAACATGTTCCAGCTTTCGCGCTCCGTCACCCGCGTACCAATCCGCGCCTTGGGGGAAATCATGCCCTTGGCCGTCAGCGTCTTCATCGCTTCGCGCAATACGGTGCGCGAAACTTTAAGCCGCTCCATCAGCTCCGCATCGCCTGGCAGGATGTCGCCGGTCCTGAAGTTGCCGGACACGATGTCGAGACCGAGCTTGTGAACGACCTGTGCATGATTTGTCCGCAGCTTTCGTAGACCGATCGCCGCATCGAGCATTCCGCGCTGCAAGTGCCATGTCCTTCCGTTCGGTTGGCGATTTTAAAAATCGCGCCAGACGTGTATCTTCAGTCAGAATATAGTGAAAGACATCAAGTTGCCGGAAAAGCAAAGGCAAACTTCATCTACGCAATAAAACCCATGAAAATAAGCAAGGCTGCACATGCGTCGATGTACAGCCCCGATCTTTGCGAACTCAATTTCCCACGTCATCCTCGCCCTTCAGGCGAGGATCCATGGACATGGGGAGTGTCATCCGGGTCAAGGCCGAGGATGACACCCTGTCCCACAACGAAGATTATTGCGGCAGCTTGTCGTCCACGCCGGCAACGTAGAAGTTGAGGCCGAGCAGGACCTTGTCCTCAGCCTTTTCACCAGCCTTCAGCCATTCCGAGCCGTCCTGCTTCTTCACCGGGCCGGTGAAGGGGTGCAGTTCGCCGGACTTGATCTTGGCTTCGGTGTCCTCGGCCATCTTCTTCACGTCGTCAGGCATGTTGGTGTAGGGCGCCATGGTCAGGATACCGTCCTTCAGGCCGTCCCAGACCGATTCCGACTTCCAGGTGCCATCGAGAAGAGCCTGCGTGCGCTTGATGTAATAAGCGCCCCAGGTATCCTTGATCGCGGTCAGCTGCGTCTCAGGACCGGCCTTGATCATGTCGGAGGCCTGGCCGAATGCCTTGATGCCGCGCTCGGCTGCAACCTGCATCGGTGCCGTCGTGTCGGTGTGCTGCGTCAGGATATCGACGCCCTGGTCGATCAGCGCCTTCGCGGCATCGGCTTCCTTGCCGGGGTCGAACCAGGTGTTGGCCCAGACGACCTTGACCTTGAATTCGGGATTAACGGACTGCGCGCCGAGAACGAAGGCGTCGATGCCCATCACCACTTCCGGGATCGGGAAGGACGCGATGTAACCGGCAACGCCCTTTTTCGACATTTTCGCGGCGATCTGGCCCTGAATGTAACGGCCTTCATAGAAACGCGAATTGTAGGTCGCGACGTTTTCGGCCGTCTTGAAGCCGGTTGCGTGCTCGAACTTCACCTTAGGGAATTTCTGGGCAACCTTCACGGTCGCATCCATGAAGCCGAAGGAGGTGGTGAACACCAGTTCGCAGCCGGAGCGGGCCATGCGCTCGATGGCGCGTTCAGCATCCGGGCCTTCCGGAACGCTTTCGAGGAACGGCGTTTCGATCTTGTCGCCGAAGTGCTTCTGCAGCTCTTCGCGGCCGATATCATGCGCCTGCGTCCAACCGCCATCGGTGCGGCTACCGACATAGATGAAGCAGACCTTCTTGGCGTCGGCGGCTTCAGCGGAGGAAACAACGCCTCCCAGCGCCGCGATGGAAGCGGCAAGTGCGATGACCAGTTTTTTCATTTTTACCCCTGTTGGTTTGGAGACGTGAGAATGCTTTACCTGTCCGGCACGAAGGACTTGCCCAGCGATGCCGGTGTATTGATCAACGTCGTGCGGCGATTATGCGAGATGATGACCAGCACGACAATAGTTGCAAGGTAAGGTAGCGCCGACAAAAGCTGCGACGGCACCCCGATGCCGAAGGCCTGCGCGTGCAATTGCCCGATGGTGACGGCGCCGAACAGATAACCGCCGGCGAGCACCCGCCATGGACGCCAGGACGCGAAGACAACGAGCGCCAGCGCAATCCAGCCACGCCCGGCCGACATGTTTTCCACCCATTGCGGCGTATAAACCAGCGAAAGCTGCGCGCCAGCGAGACCGGCACAGGCACCGCCGAACATGACAGTCAGATAGCGTGTGCGGATGACGTTGATCCCGAGCGCATGGGCCGAGGCATGACTATCGCCGATGGCGCGTATCTTCAGGCCCGCCCGGCTTTTGAACAGGAACCAGCCTATGCCGGCCACCAGCCCTATGGAAAGGTAGAAGATCAGATCCTGCCGGAAGAGCAGCGGGCCGATGAAGGGTATGTCCGACAGAACGGGAAAGACGATCGGCTGCAGCTTGACGCCTGGCAGGCCAACGAAGCTTTCGCCCAGCATACCGGATACGCCCAGGCCCAGAATGGTGAGCGCAAGACCCGTCGCCACCTGATTGGTGACCAGCGTCAATGTCAGAAAACCGAACAGCAGCGAAAAAACCGCACCCGAAGCAATGCCGGCCAGAATGCCGAGATAGGGCGAACCCGTCATATGGGCGGTCGCGAAAGCGCAGACCGCACCCATGATCATCATGCCTTCGACGCCGAGATTGAGCACACCGGATCGCTCCACCACCAGTTCGCCGGAGGCGGCTATGACGAGCGGCGTCGCGGCGGTGATGACGGTGAGGAGAATGGCCTGAAGCATGTCCATCATGCCGCTCCCTGCTTGTGATGCGCCTTGCCGGCAAAAACGACCTTGATGCGATAGAAGATGAGCGTATCGCAGGAGAGTACGAAGAACAGCATCAGCCCTTGGAACACGCGCGTGACCTTGTCCGATACACCGATCGAAAGCTGCGCCGCCTCGCCGCCGAGATAGGTCAGCGCCAGCACCAGCCCTGACAGGATAATGCCAAGCGGGTTAAGACGGCCGAGAAACGCGACGATGATGGCTGTAAAACCATAGCCCGGCGAAATGCTTGGCTGGAGGTGGCCGATGGAGCCGGAGGCTTCCGAAATGCCCGCAAGACCGGCCAGCGCGCCCGATAGCAGCAGCGAAAACCACACCATGCGGCTCGACGAGAAGCCGGCAAATCGCCCTGCCCGGGCCGACTGGCCAAGCACGGTGACTTCGAAGCCCTTCAGCATGTAGCGCATCATGAACCACAGCGCGATCGCCGCGACGATGGCGAAAACGAAGCCCCAGTGCGCCCGGCCCGATGCCAGCATCTCCGGCAACACGGCGCTATCGTTGAACGGCTTGGTCTGCGGGAAATTATAACCGCCCGGATCACGCCAGATTCCGCGCGTCAGCCAGTCGAGGAAAAGCTGTGCAACGTAGACCAGCATCAGGCTGACGAGGATTTCGTTGGTATTGAACTTCGTCTTCAGGAGAGCGGGAATACCCGCATAGAGCGCCCCGCCGAGAGCTCCCATCACCAGCATGAGCGGCAGAAGCAGCGGCGAATGCCAGTCCGGATAAAGAACCGGCAGTATGGAGCCAGTAATCGCACCGATGGTGAATTGCCCTTCCGCTCCGATGTTCCAGTTATTGGAGCGATAACAGATCGACAGGCCGACACCGATCAGGATCAGCGGCGCGGCCTTGATCGCCAGCTCGTGCAGGGACCAGACTTCGAGCAACGGCTCCACGAAGAAGGCATAAAGCGCATGGGCCGGGTTCTTCCCGAGCATGGCGAACATGACAGCACCGACCAGCAGGGTCAGCACCAGCGCCAGAAGCGGAGAAAGAAATGTAAAAAGCCGGGAAACCCCTGCGCGTTTTTCAAGCTCAATGCGCATGCTGGGCGGCTCCCGAATGTGTCGTGTGAATGCCGCCCATCAACAGGCCGATCTTTTCGAGCGTCATTTCCTCCACCGGATGGGCCTCGGAAAGCTTGCCGTCGGAGATGACCGCGATATTGGTGGCGACTTCAAAGATTTCATCCAGGTCCTGACTGATGACGATGACCGCCGAGCCCGACTTGGCAAGATCGACAAGTGCCTGACGGATGCGGCTTGCAGCACCCGCATCCACGCCCCACGTCGGCTGGTTGACGACAAGCACGGCCGGCTGGCGGTCGAGCTCGCGTCCCACGATGAACTTCTGCAGATTGCCGCCTGAGAGCGACCCTGCCAGCGGATCGGCCCCGCTTTTGCGCACATCCATGGTTTCAGATATGCGCCGCGCCGCTGCCCTGATGGCCGACCCCCTGACAATACGCAGGAAACCGCCGGTCAGGAACGCCTTGCGATCGGAGCGGGCCCGCGCGAGCAACAGATTGTCGGAGAGGCTCATTCCGGGAACGGCGGCGTGGCCATGGCGCTCTTCCGGTACGAAACCCGCCCCCATCAGCCGGCGACCGTTGATGCCGATCCGGCCGACCGGCTTGCCGCGGAGATGGATCGCATCGTTATTATAAACCGGGTATTCCCCCGAGAGCGCGTCGAACAGCTCACCCTGCCCGTTTCCCGCGACCCCGGCAATCGCCAGCACCTCCCCGGCGCGCACGGTCATCGAAATCGATTTCAATGCCACGGCGAACGGCGTGCGCGGCGCAACCGAAAGCCCCATGACTTCGATCTGCGGCGCACCCAGCGCTTCGCCCGTCGCGCGCAACACACTGGCGACATCGCTGCCCACCATCATGCGCGCCAGCGATGCCGGCGTCTCCCGACGCGGATCGCAGGCACCGGTCACCTTGCCATGGCGCAGAACCGTGGCGCGGTCGCAGATGCGTTGAACCTCTTCGAGACGATGGCTGATATAAAGCACAGAACGGCCTTCGGCCTTCAGCTTCTCCAGGGTCTCGAAAAGCTTGTCGGCCTCCTGCGGCGTCAGAACCGAGGTCGGCTCGTCAAGAATGATAAGCCGCGGGTTCTGCAGCAGAGCACGGACAATTTCGATGCGCTGGCGCTCGCCGACCGAAAGATCGGCCACATGCGCATTGGGGTCGAGCGGCAGGCCATAGGCGCGCGACAGGGTCTCCGCTTCCCTGGCGATTTCCTTCAATGAAATTTTCGGATCGAGCGACAGGGCAATGTTTTCAGCAACCGTCAGCGCCTCGAACAGCGAAAAATGCTGGAACACCATGCCGATTCCGAGCCTGCGGGCTTCGCTTGGCGAGCCCACCGAAACGGGCTCACCCTGCCAGATGATTTCGCCCTCGGTCGGTGCGAGAACGCCGAACAGCATCTTGACGAGCGTGGATTTACCCGCGCCGTTTTCACCCAGGAGCGCATGGATTTCACCCGGCGCAATATCGAGATCGATACCGTTGCAGGCGGCGAAATTGCCGAACAGCTTGGTCAGCTTGCGAACGGACAGGAGAGGCACGGCCTCCGGCGCCAAAGTTCCAGTCACGAGTTCCCTCTCTCACCAACCGTCCATGCCTTCTTCGAGGCGTTTCAGACGGTCGCGGTCATTGTTCCCAATCCCGCACCAAAAAGTATGCAATGATACGTGATCAGAACTTATTGATAACGGTTTTGCTGCTGCGCACAACTGAAAAAGAAGCTGCTTAAATGCAATTTGCACAAGCAATAAACGGCTTTACCTCTTCATCATTTCGCGCCGAGCGTTGGGAAAAACTGTAAAATTCCTCCGATGCAATACAGGTAGATACCGCTCGCCACGAACCCCACCACCGCCCATGTCGGCGTCTGGAAATGCATCAGCAGCGCATAACCACCAAGGGCGCACCAGATGGCCACGACAAGAAGATTAAGGGACCGCAGCCGCTTCACCCGCACGGGATGCAGGAAATTGATCGGCAGAAATGTCAGGAACACCGAAACAGTCACGACTGTCATGGCGGTGGTGGCGCTGGCATCCATCACGAAGAGCGTGAAGATCACCATGTTCCACACCACGGGGAAGCCCGAGAAGAAATATTCGTCCGTCTTCATCCCCATATCGGCATAGTAGATAGCACTGGACACCACGATCATGCCCGCCGCAACAAAGGACCATGGCTCTCCAATCATGCCGCTCTGATAGAGCGCGAAGGCAGGCAGAAGGACATAGGTCACGTAATCGATGATGTTGTCGAGCGTATCGCCCGACCAGTTTGGCAGTACTTCCTTGACCCGGACCTTCCGGGCGATAGGGCCGTCTATCCCATCCACCAGCAGCGCAAGACCAAGCCACCAGAACATATCGACAAAACGGTGCTCGGAAGCAGCGACGACGCCAAGGAAGGCAAGAAAGGAACCGGACGCCGTTAGAATATGAACGGAAAAGGCGCGGATTTCCGCATAGGGAACACGCTTGTAGTTGAAAATTTTCATGGTCAGCGTCTGCGCCCCGCTTTTCATCCGCCCTGCTTATTCCGGTATGCGGCCATTCACCACGCTTTGCAACCGGCTCAGTCGGCTTATCCTAAGACTAATGTGGCGGCAGACCCAATGAATCTTCACAACCGGATGTTCCCGGCCGGAAGTGGATTTGCCGATGCAAAGCCTTTATGATGCTCTGGAAATAACAACGGATCAGGACCATGAGACACTTCGATATCGCCATAACAGGTGCAGGACTTGCGGGTCAGAT
This sequence comes from Agrobacterium sp. FDAARGOS_525, assembly GCF_003938925.1. Taxonomy (NCBI): domain Bacteria; kingdom Pseudomonadati; phylum Pseudomonadota; class Alphaproteobacteria; order Hyphomicrobiales; family Rhizobiaceae; genus Agrobacterium; species Agrobacterium sp. FDAARGOS_525. The sequence continues at coordinate 2,849,134 of NZ_RKIU01000003.1, forward strand.
CGCGGCCATCGCACTGGCACGGGCGGGTCGCCACGTGGCGCTCGTAGCACCTTCCACCGACAGGAAGGACCGGCGCACCACGGCGCTGATGGACCAGTCTATCCGCTTCCTGGACCGTCTCGGCCTGTGGTCACGCATCGCGCCTTCGGCCGCCCGCCTTTCCACCATGCAGATCATAGACGGAACCGACCGTCTGTTGCGAGCACCGACAGTGCAGTTCCGTTCCTCCGAAATCGGCCTGGATGCATTTGGCTGGAACATCCCCAACGAGGCCTTGCTCGGTGTTCTCAGCGAAGCGGTGGAGCAGGAACACAATATTATCCGCCTCGACACCTTCGCCGACGCGATCGATATCGGCGACGACCGCGTGACGGTGACGCTTGCGGACGGCGAAACGCTCTCTGCCGATTTCCTCATCGGGGCAGATGGCCGGAAGTCGATGGTCCGGGATGCAGCCGGCATCGGCGTGAAATCCTGGTCCTATCCGCAGACCGCCGTCGTTTTGAACTTCGGCCACAGCCGACAGCATGGAAGTGTTTCGACGGAATTCCACACGCCCACCGGCCCTTTCACGCAGGTTCCCCTTCCCGGCAACCGCTCCAGCCTCGTCTGGGTCGTCACCCCGCAACAGGCGGAAGAACTGACTGCCCTGCCACTGGAAGCGCTGAGCCTTCGGGTCGAGGAACGCATGCAGTCCATGCTGGGCGCCGTTACCGTCGAGGATAGCGTCCAGGCATGGCCGCTCTCTTCCATGACCGCCCATCGCTTCGGCAAGGGCCGCGTCGCCCTGATCGGCGAGGCGGCACATGGTTTTCCGCCCATCGGCGCACAGGGACTGAACCTCAGCCTGCGCGACATCATCTCACTGACGGAATTGCTGAGCGCCGTTTCCGACCGCCCCATTGCGGCCGATGCCGGCAGCAGCTTCGACCGCAGGCGGCGGGCGGATGTCTATAGCCGCACACTGAGCGTCGATCTCCTGAACCGCTCGCTGCTTTCGGATTTCCTGCCCATCCAGATGGCGCGCGCAGCCGGCCTGCACGTACTTTCCGGCATCGGCACGCTCCGAAGCATTGTCATGCGCGAAGGCATCGAACCCGGCCGGGGCCTGAAGGCCCTGCCCTCACTGCTGTTCGGCAGCTTCAAAAAGGCTGGATGAAATAAACCACGCCCGTCAGCGTGAGAACCGACAGCACCGTCGAAATCAGGATCGTCGCCGACGCCCGCTCCTGCCACACATGATATTGCTGGCCGATGACGAAGACATTCGTCGCGGTCGGCAAAGCAGCCAGCAGCACGGCGGAATAGATCCACACCGGCTCGAATCGCCCGAGCGACGACAACACGAGATAAACGGCGAGCGGATGCAGGATGAGTTTTGCCGGCACGATATAGCTGATCTCCACCGGCACCCGCTTCATCGGCCGAAGTGCCAGCGTCACGCCCATTGCAAACAGCGCACAGGGTGCGGCTGATTGCGCCAGATAATCCACCAGCCGCTGCACCGCCTCCGGCGGTTGCCATGACAGCGAAGCGGCCAGGAAACCGGCGATGACGGATACGATGAAAGGATGGGTGATGACCTTGCGGGCCACATCCAGCGCAAGCTGCGCCGGGGAACGCTTGTCGCCGCCTGCAACGGCCATCATCGCCGGCGCGACAATGAAATGCGCGGCGTTTTCGAGGCAGACGATGAGCGCCACAGGCACCGCCGCCTTTTCGCCGAGCGCCAGAAGCGCAATGCCCGGGCCCATATAGCCGATATTGCCGTAACTTGCCGCGAAACTCTGGATCGTCGTTTCAGCGAGGCTGTTTTTCCGGACAAAACGACCGATCAGGAACACAAGCAAGAAAATGCCATAGGTACAGACGAGGCTGGCGGCAACGAAATCCATCCGCGCCAGTTCTTCCACCGGCGTTTTCGACACCAGCTTGAAAAACAGCGCCGGCAGCGCCGCGTAGATGATGAAGGTGTTCAGCCAGCCCATCGCCTCGACCGGCTGTTTCGTGATGCGCGCAGCGCCGTAGCCGATCAAGATGAGGCCGAAAAACGGCAACAGCAATCCCACGATGTCAGTCACTATGTCTCCCCCGCAAGCAACTCCAGCGGGAGGCTTAGCCGATTTGCATCAGGATCGGAAAGGTCTCCTGGAACCAGATCGCCACATTGGTGATAAAACCGGATATGAAAGCGAGGCCGGTCAGCACCAGCAACACGCCGAGCAGCTTTTCCACGAGGCCGAGATGGCGACGGAAGCGGACGAGGAAACGCATGAAGGAGCCGGAAAACGCCGCCGCGATCCAGAACGGTACCGCAAGGCCGAGGGAATAAACCGCAAGCAACATTGCGCCGTCGCCGACCGTGTCGCGTGAAGCAGCAACGCCGAGAATCGCGCCAAGAACCGGGCCGATGCAGGGCGTCCAGCCAAAGGCGAAGGCGAGTCCCATGATATAGGCTCCGGACAGCGTCGCCGGCTTGCCCGCGCCCTGAAACCGGGCCTCGCGCGAAAACAGGCCGATACGGAACACGCCCAGGAAATTCAGGCCCATCAGGATGATGATGAAACCGCCGATCTTGGCGAGAATGTCGAGATTCTGGCGCAGAAGCGTGCCTATAGTCGAGGCGCCCGCGCCCAGCGCCACGAAGACGGTGGCAAAACCGAGTGTGAAAAAGAAGGCCGAAAACAGAACGGCCCTGCGAATCTCCGGCCGTGGTGCCGCGTCTTCCGTCCTGAACTGCTCGACCGACACACCCGCCATATAACAGAGATAAGGCGGCACCAGCGGCAGAACGCAGGGCGACAGAAACGAAAGAGCGCCAGCCAAAAGCGCGCTGAACAGGGAAATATCGGCAATCGACAAGAGAAACTCCGCATCCCGCAAAGCCGCCGCGATTCTTGAGAGCCGCCACCACTTCACGCTTCATTTTCACGCATGTCATTGCCGCAAAACGATTTCAGCCGCCAGGCAGACACACTTGACGCCGGTTTTATCCCCGGCCGCCCCCTCTCTCCAATCACCTTTTCGGGGGTGCGACAAAAAAAACCGGATTGATCGCCGAAAGCGCTTTTTTTGGGTTGACCGAACGGATCGCTCTACATATGTTCCGCGCACTTCCGAAGGGCAGCCAAGCCCGCCACGGGAGAGCGTAGCTCAGCCGGTAGAGCAACTGACTTTTAATCAGTAGGTCCAGGGTTCGAATCCCTGCGCTCTCACCACCTCACAATATTTTTCGTATTTATTTCCATGGACTTACCCAACCGGCAGGCAATCATCCCGCCGGGTGTTCAAAGCGTTTCCAACATCAATACAGGAAACAAAAGCGTCGCCACCACGGACGCCTAGCGGTACGCGTAGATGTAACGTGCTATATTGTCATAAAAGCTGGAAAGATAAGCGGGCAGTCGCCTCAGTCGGGTAAATGTAGACGGGCAAATTGGACACAGGCTGCATTTCGCAAGGCACCATAAGCGGGAAACAATGAACCGCCGCGTCCTACAACAATGGGAACGTTGCGTCCACGGTCACGCTCCACTGTCCGTCGTCAGGAGTGCCGTGGCTGTAAGCCGGCAAGGAATGGTCGCATCACTTCCGCACGGCGGTACGGCGGCAGCGCCAGTTCCAGTCTCTCGGTTCACCGGTGTCCATATGGACCGATTCGGTATGGCAATAGGTGCCGACACCCCCGCGGTTCGGCAGGGAACGCAGATAGGTTGCGAGTTCCCACTTGGAGACACCCTTGATCTGTATGTCGGCCGCATCGCAGGTATAATGTTTTGAACCCTGCCTTATTCCCTTTGGCGGACGGTAGCCCGAGGTGACAATGGCCGGGCTGTTATAGTGTCGCTCCACATCCTTGATCATGCTGATGAGCTCCGGCTTGAAACAACCGACTTCAACGCGATCTGTCTGCAGGAAAAGCCCGTTCGGCGCGACGCGGGTCAGGCCGGAGAGCGAGGCAAGCTTCATCAGCCCGGTGGGTTCATCGTCCTCTTCATCGAGATGAGCGTCGTCGAATTCGTCGGACATCATCGAGCGACCGGAGAGCGCAATACCCATCGTCTTGTCCGCCGCTCCCGGAAGTGCGGCCACCTGCGTGCCACCTGCCGAACCGCTTTCGATCATTTTCGGCAGGCGCTTCTTGGCTGCACCGGCGAAAAATGCTGCAAGCGTGACGCCCTTGCCTTCGCCTTCCTGCTTCTCGTCGCCCATGGCGGCACTGGTCGCGGGCTGCACCGAAGCAAGCTGTTCCGATGCGGTTTGTGGCACCGGCACGGCAGCGGGCTGGCGGTTCTCGCTGTGCTGCTCCGGTACCTGCGCGGCTGACGGCACAGCAACAGGCGCGGATACCGGCTGCGGTTGCGCCACCTGCACAGGGGCGGAGTAAACGCTGCTGAGCGCAGGTGTGATTTTCTGGGAAGGCACGCCCGCCGCGGCCGCGCCGGGCGCCGTGGCGGCCGGGGAAGGCACTGCGGATGCGGTAGAATAGATGCTTGATGTTCCAGCGGAAATTCCCGTTGGCTGCGTCGTCAGTCCGGCGATATCGGCGGCAGCGCCGTAACCCTGTGCCGGGCCGCCCGCTGCCTGATGCTGCGCCGGAGCCGTGGTCGCGCCAGCCGCTGACGCCACGGCGGGATCCACATAATGCCCCTGCTGCGCACCGGCCGCGGGTGCAGCAGTTGCGGCCATCTGCTGCTTCTGCTGTCCGGCAACTTCCGGCTTTTTGGCAGTGGCGGCCATCTCCTCGTCAGTCACCGCCGAAACGCATCCGGAAAGCCCCAGCAACGAAACCGCGATGACGAGACGCCGACAAGAAACGCGTCCCTTTGCGCCCTCGACAGTTTTCATGGGTGGCCTCCGTATCTTTTATTTCCAACAGCAGCACGGGAACGGAATCGTGTGCTTCCCCCAAAACGGGACTGGCCGTTTCGATTCGCGGACTATGCCTCATCCCCTCAGGACAAGGCAAGAGCGCCCGAAAACGCTGCTGCTCACCGGAAAATCCCTACCAGGAACCGGTATTCTGCATAGATATCCACGGTTCGGCTGGTGCGAGGCTTTCGCCTTTCTGCAAAATTTCGAAAGAAATACCATCCGGTGAACGTACGAAGGCCATATGCCCGTCTCGCGGTGGCCGGTTGATGATGATGCCGTTCTGCTGCAGATGCGCGCAGAAGTCGTAGATATTATCGACCTCATAAGCGAGGTGACCGAAATTGCGGCCGCCGGTATAATCTTCGCTATCCCAGTTATAGGTGAGTTCGAGGCACGGCGCCTTGTTTTCCTTCGCCGCAGCAACGTCGTCGCGAGCTGCAAGAAACACGAGAGTGAAGCGGCCTTTTTCGTTCTCGATTCGGCGTATTTCGGTAAGGCCGAGCAGGTCGACATAGAATTTAAGTGATTCGCCAAGGTCTTTGACGCGAACCATCGTGTGCAGATACCGCATTTTATTCCTCTCCATTACACGGGTCCGAAGCCGTTAAACGCATGATCGCAAGCCCCGGACAAGGACGGCGACATAAAAGCAGCTGCGTAAATCAAAAACTAGGGCTTGCGTGAAACCGTTACCAAGATGTTAATCTGGCGCACAGGAATCAGTTGACCGGTGTATGGCGCGTAATCGAGGGGTTGGCAGGATATGGCTGATAGGATGTCATCGAAAACGATAGTCGATGTCGAGGACCTTTCGGGCGATGCCGTGGACCTGACCGAGATCACCGGCGTCGTGAAGTGGTTCGATGTCGCCAAGGGTTTCGGCTTCATCGTGCCCGACAACGGCACACAGGATGTGCTGCTGCATGTTTCCTGCCTGCGTCGCGACGGTTACCAGACGATCCTTGAAGGCACGCGCATTGTCGCCCTTATCCAGCGGCGCGACCGTGGCTTTCAGGCATTTCGCATTCTCTCCATGGATCAGTCCACCGCCGTCCACCCCTCGCAGCTGCCGCCGGTGCGCACCCATGTGCAGGTGACGCCGTCCAGCGGACTGGAGCGCGCCATCGTCAAGTGGTTCAACCGCACCAAGGGTTTCGGTTTCCTGACGCGTGGCGAAGGAACGGAAGACATTTTCGTGCATATGGAGACACTGCGCCGTTTCGGCCTGACCGAACTTCGCCCCGGGCAGGTTGTGCTGGTGCGTTATGGCGATGGCGACAAAGGCCTGATGGCCGCGGAAATCCATCCGGACAACCCGGTTTCGATCGGGATGTCGCATTGATGTCCGCCCTGCCCGATATGGTGAAGAGCGCCGTTATGGCGCTTCTTTTTTTCACGCTGGCCAGCGCCGCCCAGGCGCAGCAACAGCAGACATTCACCTCCGAACCGCTGCAGATTGAAACGGCCGGGGGAAAAAGCCACGATTTCACTGTGGAACTGGCGCTGAACAATGCCCAGCGCGAACAGGGCCTGATGTTCCGCAAGAGCATGCCACCGGAAAACGGCATGTTGTTCAATTTCGGTGAACCGCGTGATGTCGCCATGTGGATGCGGAACACGCTTATTCCGCTCGACATGCTTTTCATTGGCCGTGACGGCCGCATCACCCACATCCACGAAAACGCGGTTCCACATTCGGAAGCCATCATCAGCTCCCGCGGGCCAGTGAAATTCGTGCTTGAACTGAATGGCGGCGCTGCGAAACGTTACGGCATCAAGCCTGGCGATATTGTGCGCAGCGCGCAAATCGGCAACCGGAAGTGACGTTGCCGCGTTATTGCGTCTGAATGAGCCGGACGATGTTTCGCCCGGCTGGCGCAATGTTCAGTAGACCGGCTCTATATGGCTCAGAATCCTGCAGTTGGAAATGGAAGCGGCAAGGTTGATGGCGATGTCGATCGCCTCGACCGAATCAGCCGTGCCTTCCAGATAGATCACGTCATTTTCGACAGTGGCGGAAATGCGCGACTTTTCGAGACCTGATTCGAAGGCGAGTGCCGAAGTAATGGCCTGGCATACGCCTGCCATGCGGTCACCAAAGAAGCTTTCCTGAATACCTGACAGATTGAACATATGTGTTCTCCTTCTTATGGACATTACAACGCCTTGGTGGCGGTTTTGTTCATCTCCGGTTCATCTATTTGTTCATCTTCCATTCATCTTGAAAAATTGGAACCCCCCAATCGATCACATTTTAGGTGATCGGGAACCATTTCGTGAGGCGGGCATTTCGCGCATGGGAGTGAAAAGGGAGTGAAATCCGCCATGAAGGCGCGTGAAACAGGAGGAAAATGACATGCTGATCAACAGAACGGAGCCGTGTCACCACGCCTCGTGGATGAAGCCGGTGGCGATCCACCTGCCCTTGTCCGCAGCAGTGGAAATCTACAGCCCGCTGGTAGCACTGGACATGCTGATGTACCGCTGGCCGGAAGAACACGGCCCGGAATATGAAGAAGCACGCAGAAACTGCCTCGATGCCATCGCCGGACGATGCGACATCGAAAAAGCGCGGGAGTCGTTTCTCATCGCAAGCAGTCACGCTCATATTCTCAACATGCACTGACGTTCATTATCCGCGTTTATGACTGGCCCTTCTCCGCGAAGGGCTTTCTTTTGGCGTTCACTCTTTCAGGCACAATCTCCGCGCGGAAAACTCCCGCCTGCCGCCGGTGACATGTAACTGTCACGCAAACGTTATAATCGGCAGAGACAAATTCCGTGGAATCACCGGGCGGACAAACCGCCGGAAGCTCGGGAGTGGACCTGGCCAGCATGGAAACCGTCTTTGCCCTTTGCGCAATTCTGCTCGTCGCTTTCAACCTTCTCGGTATCTGCCTTGCCGGGTGGCGGCTAAAGCGGCGCGACCCGGAAAATTCCCTTGCGCGGCAAAAACCGCCTGTCTCGATCGTTGTGCCACTGCGCGGTGTGGAAAGTTTCACCCGTCTTACGCTGTCACGCGCCTTCGAGCTCGATTGGCCGGATTACGAACTGCTTTTCTGTGTTGCAGATGAATTCGACCCCGTCATTGCGCAAGTACGCAAAGCCCAGAGCGCCTTTCCTTCCGCTTCAGCGCAATTGCTCATCGGCGACGACCGGATCAGTGCCAATCCAAAACTGAACAATTGCGTCAAGGGCTGGCTGGCCGCCCGGCATGAATGGGTCATCCTCGCCGATTCGAACGTATTGATGCCGAAATCCTACGTGACGCGCATGATGTCGGCCTGGCGGAAAGACAGCGGCCTCGTGTGCTCCCCGCCGCTGGGCTCGCGGCCGACGGGTTTCTGGGCGCATGTGGAATGTGCCTTCCTCAACGGCGCGCAGGGCCGCTGGCAATATGCGGCAGAAGCCATCGGAATGGGATTCGCGCAGGGCAAATCCATGTTGTGGAACAAACCGTTCCTAGAGGACCATGGGGGTATCCGCGCCCTCGCCGCCGAAATCGCCGAAGACGCCGCCTCGACGAAGCTGGTGCGAAACGCTGGCCGCAGGGTGCATCTTGTCTCCGCCCCTTTCGAGCAACCGCTCGGCCAGCGTCACGCCGGCGAGATCTGGTCACGCCAGGCCCGCTGGGCGCGGCTAAGGCGCGTGACCTTCCCGCAATATTTCGCGCCGGAAATCCTGACGGGCGCACTTCCCCCGCTTCTGTTCGCACTCACCGCGGCGGCCATGATGGATGTGAACCTCTTAGCGACCGCCCTCGCCGTCCTCGTCCTCATATACGGCCCCGAATTGGTCCTGACCGCCCTCAACGGGTGGCCAATATCGCTCCATACCCTGCCAGCCATGATCGCACGGGACATCATAATGCCCGTCATCTGGACGAGAAGCTGGATTGGCAGCGCAGTGGCATGGCGCGGCAATGTCATGACAATCGGTACGGCGGAAAGCACTTTGGCCGGCCCGCCAGCGGAATAATGACGATTTGTGGGAAGAGGTTACGCCGGAAAGCTGATGCTTTGCCTTAAAATGGTCGGAGTGGAGAGATTCGAACTCCCGACCCTCTGGTCCCAAACCAGATGCGCTACCAGACTGCGCTACACTCCGCCGAGGCGATGGCTGGGGAATACACGGTTCATACGCAGTCCGCAACAGGGAAATTCATCTTTGTTCAGCCGCGACACCGTTGAGCAAAACGTAAGGTCGAACGGGCAGCGCATGAACCGACAGCAAGGGGATAATCGTCTTGACTCTCAGTTGAACTCGGTCCATTTCAAATTCAACGTTCCTGACACGATTTGCTTATTCTATTCAGGTACGTGATGAATAATCCGGGGTTTCACCCCGCTGTCCAACCGGAGCAGTTTCGACATGTCTGCGAAGATTTACCGCCCTGCAAAAACCGCCATGCAATCCGGCAAGGCGAAGACCAATGTCTGGGTTCTGGAATTCGACGCCGAGGTTCCGCGCAAGATCGATCCGATCATGGGCTACACCTCCAGTTCCGACATGAAGCAGCAGGTCAAGCTGACATTCGAGACACAGGAACAGGCCGAAGCCTATGCCCAGCGCAAGGGCATCGAATATCGCGTGATCCAGCCGAAAGAAGCGACCCGCAAGGTGGTTTCCTACACCGACAATTTCCGTTTCAACCGCACCCAGCCCTGGACGCACTGAAACACGACGACCAAAGTTTTTGCCGGAGCATCGATTGCCCGGCATGACGGCCCCTTAGCTCAACTGGATAGAGCAACTGCCTTCTAAGCAGTAGGTCGCAGGTTCGAGTCCTGCAGGGGTCGCCAATATTTTCAAGCGCTTAGCGGCATTTCCTGAATCAGTTGTCTTAGTTGGGCAGGGTTGGGAACGTTCGGCCGGCCGGGGTATTCAGACCGCGCCATGTGCCCGATTTATGGCCCAAAGACCCGCAAACGTCCCCAGCTGCACGGGCCTTTTGATTCTTCGCGTGGGCGCCAGATCATTCACTGACGGTTCAGGTCTGACTAAGCATTCTCGTGTTTATGGAACCGAAGGCGCCGACACACGTTCAAGTGCCTCAATGGGAGATGACATCATGAAGCTTCTGGCCGCGGTTGTTGCGCTCGTATCGGTCGGCATTCTCAGTGGATGCGTTGACGACAGCGGGTATCGCTCTGGCGGGTATTATTCCTGAGGCGTTTACTATCGCTCATACGACAGGGATCGCTATTACAGGGATCGCTATTACCGCGACTATGATCGCAAGGACTGGCGGGATCGCCGTGAGCACAGAGAGCGACGCGAGGATCGTAGAGATTGGCGCGGCGAACAGCCACGCCAGCCGGAATCCGGCGGCAATAATCGCGTGATACGTCCGCACATTTTGTATCGAAACGCTGATTGACCGCCGATACTAGGATGGCGTTTGGTTAGGATAAGCGGCCAAGCGATGGGCGCGATCTCAAGAACGAACTGCTCAACGGCCGGCTGCTCGCGCTGGTCCGCCTGCACCTTGGCCGACTAGCCGTAAGCGTATAACCAGACGTTATCCCGCCACGCGATGAAGGCCTGAGCTTCTTCCGCCCATTTCTGCTTCGTTGATCCGATATAGAATGCCAGCGTCACGCCGTCGCGGCACTGACGCTCACGCGCTATGCTGTCGACAAGGTTCTGGATGGCATTCTCCCTGTAGTCGCTGATGGTGGGCCCGATGTCAGGTGGGATAGGTGGGCCTACTGGAACGATTCCGCCATGCTTCCGCTTTCGCTTGCCGAGGTAGTTCAAGAACTCTATCCAGTCAGCTTCCGAAATCTCGATTGCCCCATCAGTGTCTTGGCCACCGTGGAACTCATCCTTATAGAAGCCGACAGGGAAGCCGCTTTCGTTGAATGTCGCGTATCTCATATCAGAACCCCGAAGCCCGCCATTTGTATGTCTGCCCCGGTGCACCGAAGGCGGACTGATTTATGTACCTCAATATCCAATTTATAGAACTCAACGAGATTGAGTTCGCATTGAATGACAAAGCTTCCGATCCTTGCGCATTGCCGGCACTCGCTAGTGGGGCAAATATCAGTCAGGTACTTGATGCAACTTCAAAAATTAGGTGCACCGCTTTCGACGGACCGCCTTGTCCTGCGCGAATTCACAAGAGGCGATTTCCCCGGCTATTCAGCCTACCATTCTCTGCAGGAGGTTTACCGGTATCTTTACGCTGCACCTCCAACTGGAGATGCTTTGCGAGAGCAGTTCTCGGCGATTTTGGCGGCACCATTTGAGAAGGATGGCGACACCTATCGACTGGCCGTCGAGCGAAAGGCTGACAACGCACTGGTCGGTGAAGTCCTGTTGAAGCTGGCTAGTGTTGATGCACTTCAGGGAGAGGTTGGATATATTTTCAATCCAGAATTCGCGGGGAACGGGTATGCAACGGAGGCTGTTGGCGCGATGGTCAGCATAGGCTTCTCGTCAATCGGATTTCATCGAATCTTCGCGCGGCTGGACGCTGCGAACAAGGGTTCGGTCGGCGTTGTTGAGCGCCTTGGACTGCGTCGAGAAGCGCATTTGATCCAGAACGACCGCTTCCGAGACGTCTGGGGAGACGAGTATATTTACGCGATTCTTGCTTCGGAATGGAAATCGCGCGCCGGCGTAATTTTGCCGTCCGCTTAGGGCCGACGGCCATAATTGCGCAGAAGCGCCAATTGCGGTCATTGATTAATTGTTTGCTGTCCCCTAAAAGCCGCCCGATAGCAGAGGAGATTTATGCGCAGAGGCTTGTGATTTCGACCGCAATTTGCGGCTTCACCTGGCACCAGTATCGGTAGCCGGACGTTTTTGCATATCTTTTCTGCGGAGTTCTCATGAAATTCGAGGACGTTATCATCCGGCCTTTCGAGGCCTCGGACACAGTAAATCTCTCCAACATCTGGCTCGAAGCCTCGTTGCTTGCTCATCCGTTTATCGGCGAGCGTCGTTTGATGGAGCAAAAGGCACTTATTGAGGAACAATATTTGCCTGGCGCCCAAACGTGGGTCGCAACATTAAACGGCCAAGCTGCGGGCTTTATCAGTCTGCTCGACACTTTCATCGGCGGCTTATTTGTTTCCCCGTGCCATCAAGGCCTCGGTATCGGGCGTAAACTCGTTTCGCACGCGCTGAATTTGAAGGGCGAGCTTTCGCCTGAAGCCTATACTGAAAACGTGCAGGCGATGGGCTTCTATAGATCGCTCGGCTTTCAGGAGCTTTCCCGTCGCGCGATTGATGATGAAGGTTATCCGTTCGAAAATGCCCGTTTGCGGTTAGTCGGCTAAGGGCAACTTGTCGGGCGACACGGTAGTCGCCCGACAACCGCTTTGGCCAATCCCCGTCATCAGAATGAGCGGCGGAGGCCCACCGCTTTAGCCGATTTGCATACTTCCATCCTGCTCCCAAGCAGAACGCCTATGCCAGCACTTTGCTCTACCCCTGCCCCATCAGCGTGAAATAGCCCCATGCGGCGGCGAAAAACAATATGACAGCCGCAATCGTCAATGCCCTCTTCGCTTTTGGCCCGAGCGGTTCGCGCGGCTTCTTCGGCGGCACCGGTTTGCGGAACTTCACCACATTGTCGTTCATTTCATCATCGTCCTGAATGTCGCTGCTGAAACCTCTGCCGCATCTGTGGCATCGGCTTTTCGAATACCTATCTCTAGCAGACCAGAACTATCATAAATATTACCAAGTTTTCACTTCACCCTTGGGGCAAGCTATGTCACTTCCCACAATCAGAGGAATATAACGGCGACAGACGGACGAACAAACCGGAGAGCGGCGGCAACTCTCTGTAGTATTTTGAACTTTGCGGGTGACGAGAATGAATGACGCCAATACCAGTGGCAGCGATACCAAAAACAGCCAGCCCGATCTGCGCGAGATTTTGGGGACGACCAGAAACGGCCGCAAGAAAAAGTCGCGTCGGTTCCTCTTTGTGGCAGCAGCCATTGTGCTGATTGGCGGCGGTCTTGGTTATTATTACCAGTCACGCGCAGGCGGTGTGGCTTATAGCTACACCACGGAAGCAGCGCGTCAGGGCGATCTCTCGGTCATCGTCACCTCCACCGGCTCGGTTCAGCCGACGGATCAGGTTGATATATCGAGCGAACTGTCCGGCACGGTGCGCAAGGTCAACGTCACCTACAACACCCCGGTCAAGGCCGGAGACGTTCTGGCGGAGCTGGATACCAACAAGCTGGAAGCCGACGTGCAGAGCGCCCGCGCCAAGCTCGCTTCCGCCAAGGCCAATGTGCTGAAGGCCCGCGCCGACCTTGGCTCGGCAAAGACATCCATGGAGCGCCTGCGATCCCTGGTTCAGAACCGCGTCTCCAGCCAGCAGGATCTGGACGCCGCGCAGTTCACCCATGATGCGGCGGCCGCAACGCTTGAGGTCAATGAGGCGACCGTGCTGTCGGCGGAAGCGGATCTGCGGCTCGCCGAGGTCAATCTGGGCAAGGCCAAGATCGTTTCGCCGATCGATGGCGTTATCCTCACCCGCAGCGTCGATCCGGGCGCCACGGTCGCCTCCTCGCTCAATGCCCCTGTTCTCTTTACCATCGCCGGCGATCTGCGCCACATGGAGCTGCAGGTCTCGGTGGATGAGGCCGATGTCGGCAAGGTGGAAACCGGGCAGAAGGCCACATTCAACGTCGATGCCTATCCCGACCGCAGCTTCCCGGCCGAGATCGAGACCGTGCGCTTCGCCTCGGAAACCGTATCCAACGTGGTGACCTATAAGGGCATATTGACGGTCGACAATGCAGAACTGCTGCTTCGCCCCGGCATGACGGCAACGGCCAATATCATCGTTGAAGAGATCAAGGATGCCCTGCTGGTACCCAATTCCGCGCTTCGTTATACACCGCCGCGCGAATCCGCTTCGCGTGGGGGCGGGTTGATGAGCCTGTTCCGACCGCCCCGCATGGGCCGCCCGCAAAACCGCGATGCCGGCCAGGCCGCCCAGGGTAAAAGGACAGTCTGGGTGCTGCGCAACAACAATCCGGTTTCCGTCGCAATCGAAACTGGCTCCACCGACGGCCAGCATACCGTGGTGAAATCTGGCGAATTAAAAGCCGATGACCAGGTAATCACCGACGCAACGGCCCGTAACGCCGGCTGACGGAGGACAAGCGCATGCAACAGCCGCCGCTCATCGAGTTCCGTGATGTCGTGAAGCAATATGGTCGCGGCGAAGCGACGATCCGCGCGCTCGACGGCGTCAGCCTGTCGATCCGCGAGAAGGAATTCGTCGCCATCATGGGACCGTCGGGATCGGGCAAATCCACCTCGATGAACATCATCGGCTGTCTGGACGTCCCATCGGCTGGCGAATATCTCTTCCAGGGCGTGCCGACCAGCGGCTTCGATAACGAACATCTGACGCTGCTGCGCCGGCACATGCTCGGTTTCGTGTTTCAGGGCTTCAACCTTCTCTCCCGCACCTCTGCGGTGGAAAATGTCGAACTACCGCTTATCTATCGGGGCATGAAAGCTTCAGAGCGTCGGGAGCGCGCCATGGAGGCGCTGGCGCAGGTGGGCCTCAAAGGCCGCGAAGATCACACCACGCAGGAGCTTTCCGGCGGCCAGCAGCAGCGTGTGGCCATTGCCCGCGCCATCGTCACCCGCCCCGCGCTGCTTCTGGCCGACGAGCCGACCGGCAATCTCGATACGAAGACCAGCGTCGAAATCATGGAACTGATAACCTCGCTCAATCGCGACAAGGGCATCACCGTCGTCATGGTAACCCATGAGGAGGATATCGCCGCTTATGCCGGGCGCCTGCTGCGTTTTGTCGACGGCCACCTCGCCTCCGACAGCGCCGCGGATCATAAGGAGACATTGGATGTTCTTTGAAACATCGCGTCTTGCGTTGCGCGCCATCAGCCGCAACCTGTTGCGCTCTTTTCTCACGGTGCTCGGCGTCGTCATTGGTGTGGCCGCCGTCATTGCCATGGTCACCATCGGCAACGGTACGACCGAGCAGGTAAAATCGGAACTGTCACGGCTCGGCACCAACATGCTGTTCGTGCGCCCCGGCCAGTTCGGCCCCGGCCGCGCCAGCACTGAAGCCAAGCGCTTCGATGACCGCGATGTCGAGGCGATCCGCAACCAGATATCAGGCATACGCGCCGTCGCACCGCAGAACCGCAGTTCCGCAGCAACCGTCATTTTCGGCGGCAAGAACCACCAGACGAGCGTCATCGGCACCACCAATGATTACCTGATCGCCCAGGACTGGACGATCGCGCTGGGTCGTGACTTCCAGCCCGCCGAAGATCGCGGCGGTCAGATCGGCTGCATCATCGGCGAAACCGTGCGTCAGGAACTGTTCGGTGCGGAAAACCCTGTGGGACAGACGATCCGCGTCAGCAACATCTCCTGCCCCGTCATCGGCGTTCTCGCCCGCAAAGGCCAGTCCGGCCTCGGCGACGATCAGGACGACACGATCATCATGCCGCTCAAAATCCACCAGCGGCGCATTGGCGGCACCACCACCATTTCCTCGATCATGGTTTCGGCGCAGGATGGCGTTTCCACCGCCAAGGTGCAGAGCGACCTGCAAAACCTGCTGCGCGAGCGCCGCCGCATCAACATCGGCCGCGAGGATGATTTTACTGTCAACGACATGACGCAGATCGCTTCCGCCATGACCGGAACGACGACGCTTCTCACCGGGCTTCTCGGCGCGGTCGCCGCCGTCAGCCTTCTCGTGGGCGGCATCGGCATCATGAACATCATGCTGGTCTCGGTCACGGAGCGCACGCGTGAGATCGGCATTCGGCTTGCCATCGGCGCATTGGAAAAACAGGTGCTGACACAGTTTCTGGTGGAAGCGGTGATGCTCTCGGCCTTCGGCGGCATCGTCGGCATCCTCACCGGCCTCGGCCTCGCCTACGCGGTCGTCAGCTTCCTCAACGTGCCTTTCGTCACCAGCCCATCGATCATCTTCCTCGCCTTCGCCTTTTCAGCCGCCATCGGCGTGATTTTCGGCTATTTTCCCGCGCGGCGGGCGGCGAGTCTCAGCCCGATCGAAGCCCTGAGACACGAGTGATCAATCCGGCCTAACGATCTGCGGCTTGCCGCCATTCCTCAAGCGCCTGTTCTACATCGGTCTGGTAAGACGGCGGGTAGTTTCGCTGCAGGAGGGCGTGCAAATATAATTCAACGGCCCGCCTTTGAGCGTCGTTCAACAGCGCAAATTTCTCCGGGCGGCCGCGCAGGTGGGGCACGAACTCGTGCCGGTAACAACCGTCGAGATCGGCGATCATGTAGGCGGGTAGATGAAACCGCATTGCTTCGGCATCAAAAAACGCAGGACTTGCGGAGTGTAGGTTCACGTCTTCCACCGTGATCGCAGACCAGTCGTCCTTTTCATCCTCGGCGCGGCGGGCGGCAAGCACATCATGGCTCGCGTAATCATCAATCGCGGCGGCCTCACGAAGACCCACACCGGCGCCTAGGGTGACGTGCGCGAAAGCAGCTTTTACCGCCGCCCTTGCCGTGGCCGTGATCTCCCCTGCCGGTCTCATCACGTGAACCGCCCGTTCAATGATGGCCCCCGTCTCCACGCACCGTTGGCCACTCGCCGCCTTCGGTTCGTTCGAACTGAACGCCTTCCGTGGTGGCTGATGACGCGCGCCTGCGTGCTTTAGCCTCCCAAGAAAAGGAGAGGAAAAGAATACCGACAACCAACGTCAGGCCGACCAGAATGCCGGCAGCAACGAGGCCAAGTGTCCAAACATCAATCGAGCTGCTGCTATTCCCCACGCCGGCTACCCCCTCACTGAAACCATCCGCATTCAATCTTGCTTCATGACGTCAATCGGATAGGCTCTCCGGAAATCTACCGCATGGAGTCTCGATGTTCAAATCCGTATCCGATAGCGCTGCGGCTGCAGACGGCGGATCGCTTGCCCTTTTTGTGGAGCGACAGGACGGGCAGACGGAAGTGTTTGTGATCCATCGCTCGCTCGCATCGCGCGGGACGCCTCACTATAACAGGATCACGTCAAGCCTCCGGCCACTCTCTGCAGAAGATTGTCGGGAGATCGCCGCGGCTCTCGAACCGCTATTGATGACCACGCCATCAATCCATCCGCTGGCCGATTTCATCGAAGCCTTCAAACAGCAGTCATGATCCTTGGAAAGCTGATTTTGCGTGAGACGCAGTCTGCGGAAAAAACCTGAAACTTGTCATCCGTTACCCTCGGGCTTGACCCGAGGATCTACAAACGTCTCAAGCGATTTGACGGGGATGGAACCCTCGGGTCAAGCCCGAGGATGACGTCGCGTTTGTGGGAGCGCTGTGTGCATAAGAATGTCTACCTCTCCATCGCAGAGATAGCGTAACCAATCAAACGCTGGCTTCTGCCTCACGCTGCTTTGCAAGCGCGGCGAGATCCGCAGGCTTCAGCTCAACCGATTCACCGCAGCCGCAGGCAGAGGTCTGGTTCGGATTGTTGAAGGTGAAACCGGAGCGCATCTTGGTCACTTCGAAATCCATCTGCGTGCCGAGCAGATAAAGCACGGCGGAAGGCTGAACCCAGACTTTCGCGCCTTCGAATTCCACCAGATCGTCCTTCGCATCCGGCTCGGTCACGAGGTCGATGGTATATTCCATGCCCGCGCAACCGCCCTTCTTAATGCCGACGCGCACGCCCTTGGCGTCCGGTCCGGAATTTTCGACGATCGCTTTAACGCGCGAGGCAGCAGCCCCGGTCATGGTCATGATTGCAAAGCCCATGGGCCCATTCTCCTTCGACAATCGAGTTCAAGGCTCGATGCTTATGGAATTCAATTTAAGTGCGCCTGACGATGTCATCAAGGGATGACACCAGGCAAAATCAAATCAGTACCAGCCGACGGCAACCTGCGCTTCTTCCGACATGCGGTCCGGCGTCCACGGCGGATCGAACGTCATTTCGACGGTGACACCGGAAACACCTTCGACGGCGCCAACGGCGTTCTCCACCCAGCCCGGCATTTCGCCAGCGACGGGGCAACCGGGGGCCGTCAGCGTCATGACGATCTTGACCATCCGGTCGTCTTCGATATCGATCTTGTAGACCAGCCCGAGTTCGAAGATGTCGGCCGGAATTTCCGGGTCATAAACGGTCTTCAGCGCCGCGATCACATCGTCGCTGAGGCGTGCAAGCTCATCCGGCGGAATGGTGGATACCTTTTCCTGAGCTTCGGTCGCATCCTGGGTCTTTGCAGTGGCATCGGCAGTCATGGTCTTAAACCTCAATCCTGATTTCAAGCTGCGATATCAGGCGAAAAATTTGCGCGCATATTCCAGCGCCTCGACAAGAGAGTCTACTTCGGCGCGGGTATTGTAAAGGCCGAACGATGCCCGGCATGTGGAGGTGACGCCGAAGCGTTTCAAGAGCGGCATGGCGCAATGGGTGCCGGCCCGCACGGCAACGCCGCGCCGGTCGATCACCATCGAGACGTCATGGGCGTGAATGCCCTCAAGCTCGAAGGAGAAAATGCCGCCCTTGTCAGGCGCGTTGCCGATGATGCGCAGCGAATTGATCTCGCGCAGCCGCTCGGCGGCATAAGCGGCAAGATCGGCCTCGTGTGCTGCAATCGCGGCACGGCCGAGATTGTCCATGTAATCGAGCGCGTAACCGAGGCCGATCGCCTGCACGATGGGCGGCGTACCCGCTTCGAAACGATGCGGCGGCTCGTTATAGGTGACATTGTCTTCGGAGACGTCGAGGATCATCTCGCCGCCGCCCTGGAACGGCCGCATCTCGCGCAGCCGCTCCGCCTTGCCATAGAGCACGCCGATGCCCGAGGGACCATAAAGCTTGTGGCCCGTCATCACATACCAGTCGCAATCGATATCGCGCACATCAACAGGCATATGAACAGCGCCCTGCGATCCATCGATCAGCACCGGAATGCCACGCTCA
This sequence comes from Agrobacterium sp. FDAARGOS_525, assembly GCF_003938925.1. NCBI lineage: Bacteria > Pseudomonadati > Pseudomonadota > Alphaproteobacteria > Hyphomicrobiales > Rhizobiaceae > Agrobacterium > Agrobacterium sp. FDAARGOS_525. The sequence continues at coordinate 2,867,937 of NZ_RKIU01000003.1, forward strand.
TGCGCGATACGGCAGATTTCCTTGACCGGCACGATGGTGCCGAGCGCATTCGACATATGGGTGATGGCAACGAGCTTGGTGCGCTCCGTCAGGCTCTGTTCGAAAGCCTCGATATGAAACGCGCCGTCATCATCGACGGGCACCCAGACCAGCTTGGCGCCCTGCCGCTCGCGGATGAAATGCCATGGCACGATATTGGAGTGGTGCTCCATGATCGAGATGACGATCTCGTCGCCCTCGCCGATCTTGGGCATGCCATAACCGTAAGCGACCGTATTGATCGCCTCGGTGGAGGATTTGGTAAAGACGATCTCGTCCACCGAACCGGCATTGAGGAACCGGCGCACTTTTTCGCGCGCCGCTTCATAGGCATCGGTTGCGGCATTGGAGAGGAAATGCAGGCCGCGATGCACGTTTGCGTACTCATTTGCATAAGCATGCGAAACGGCGTCGATCACCACCTGCGGCTTTTGAGCGGACGCGCCGTTGTCGAGATAGACCAGCGGCTTGCCATAGACTTCGCGCGACAGGATCGGGAAATCCTTGCGCACGGCTTCGATGTCATAAGGGGCCGCCATTGCGGTCTGGTCCATTTCTCGGGCCCTTTCATGGTGCTCTTCTGGAGAGCTCCGGGGTTTGCACAGCGTTACCGCTGCTTCACCTCATCCTCGGAACAAGCCCGAGGATGACGACGGAGAGGTTGCTAAGCGTGATGCTCCAGCCAGCCGGAAATGATCGTCTCCAGCGCCTCTACCAGATTTTCTTCTTCCAGTTCCTCGACGATCTCGGCGACGAAGGCGTTGACGAGCATCGCCCGTGCCTTTGCCCGCGGGACGCCGCGCGCCATCAGGTAATAGAGATGGTTGTCGCTGATATCGGCAACCGTCGCGCCATGGCCGCACTGAACGTCATCGGCGAAGATTTCCAGTTCCGGCTTTGCCGAGAACTCGCCATCGTCAGACATGAGCAGCGTGTTGCACGCCATCTTCGCGTCGGTCTTCTGGGCATCCGGTGCGACCCGGATCATGCCCTGGAAAATGCCCTTTGCACGGTCGAACACCACGTTGCGGAAAACTTCCGTCGAGGTCGTGTTCGGCACGTTGTGGCCAAGAACCATCGTCACGTCCGTATGGGTTTCGCCACCCAGAAGGTTGACGCCGCGAACGATGAGATCGGTGCCCTCGCCTTCCACATCGATGCGCAGTTCCTGACGCACCAGCTTGCCGCCGGCATTGATCACGAAGAGACGCAGCTTGGCTTCCGCGCCGAGCTTGATGCGCAGCTGGCCAAGGTGAATATCGGCGGCACCCTGCTGTTGCAAAAGGATCCAGGTTGCTTCCGCGCCATCCTCAACGACGATATCGCTGACCGAGGAGACAAGCGCCGCATCGGGCGTCACCGAAAGGTGACGTTCAATGACGGTCGCTTTCGAACCCTTGCCGAAGCGCACCGGGAAGCGGCTGTGAACCTGGCCTGCGCCATGGATAGCCTGCAGTTCGATCGGCTTGTCGAGCTCAGCATCGGCGGGAATTTCGACCACGAGGCCGTCACGCACAAAGCTGCCATTGATGCGGCCAATCGTGTCATCCTTGCTGGCTTCCGCAAGGCCAGCCGCGGCAGAGCCGTCGAGCAGGCTGTCGGCAAAGCGCGATACACCATCGACCTTGCCGATATCGGCCGTGCCATGCAGCATGTAAGCCACAGGCGAACCGGCAATAATCGACGCAGCCTTCTCGATGACAGGCGCGGGCCGGTCTTCCGGAACCGTGCGCAACAGGCTCTTCAGATCGGTATAGTGCCAGGCCTCGATGCGGCGTGTCGGAAGACCACCGGTCTTCAGATCGTCGAACAGCACGTCACGCGCGGCAACCACGGCGCCGTCGCCGGGCAGCTCGCTGAACTTGGCGGTGTAGGCATCGACCAGCGCGGTTTCCGCTGGCGTCAGCCGGTTGGTAGCTTGAATGTTCATGGACATCACCTCCTGGCCTTCGATCAGGCCGCTTCACCGATGATGTCGGCGTAACCGTTGTTTTCCAGTTCCAGCGCGAGAGCCTTGTCACCCGAGCGGATGATCTTGCCCTTGTAGAGAACGTGAACGCTGTCAGGCACGATGTAGTCGAGCAGGCGCTGATAGTGGGTGATGACGACGGTGGCGCGATCAGGCGACTTCAGCGCGTTGACGCCGTCAGCCACGATCTTCAGCGCGTCGATGTCGAGACCGCTATCGGTTTCGTCGAGAACGCAGAGTTTCGGCTCCAGAAGCGCCATCTGCAGGATTTCGGCACGCTTCTTCTCACCGCCGGAGAAACCGACGTTGAGCGGACGCTTCAGCATCTCCATGTCGATCTTCAGATCGCCGGCTGCTTCCTTGACGCGGCGGATGAAATCAGGCGTCGTCAGCTCGGACTCGCCGCGCGCCTTGCGCTGCTCGTTCATCGCAACCTTCAGGAACTGCATGGTGGCGACGCCCGGAATTTCGACCGGATACTGGAAGGCAAGGAAAATGCCCTTGGCCGCACGCTCGGCAGCGTCCAGCTCCAGAATGCTTTCGCCGTTATAGAGAATGTCACCGGAGGTGACTTCATAGTCCTCACGGCCCGACAGGATGTAGGACAGCGTCGACTTGCCGGAACCGTTCGGCCCCATGATGGCAGCAACCTCGCCGGCGGCAACCTTCAGGTTGAGACCCTTGATGATCTCGGTTTCGGTATCGGCGATCTTTGCGTGCAGGTCGATGATTTCAAGCATGGTATTGTTCCTGTTCATGGTGCGGTTTCAAGGACCGCCTCGTGCGCCCCATCAGGGCTTGTCTCAAATCTCTCATCCTTCATCCTCAGGCTTGTCCCGAGGATCCGGGAAGTGGGTTGTCTCTGCTCAGGCCATTTGCCGTAGATCCTCGGGACAAGCCCGAGGATGTCGAGCAAGAGTTAACCGACAGACCCTTCCAGCGAAATGCCGATCAGCTTCTGCGCTTCCACGGCAAATTCCATCGGCAGTTCCTGAATGACTTCCTTCACGAAGCCATTGACGATCAGCGCGATCGCCGCTTCCTCGGGAATGCCGCGCTGCAGGCAATAGAACAGCTGGTCTTCGGAAATCTTCGACGTCGTCGCCTCGTGCTCGAAGTGAGCGGACGAGTTCTTCGCCTCGATATAGGGCACGGTATGCGCGCCGCACTTGTCGCCGATCAGCAGCGAGTCGCACTGCGTGAAGTTGCGCGTGTTGGTCGCCTTGCGGTGGGCCGAGACCTGGCCGCGATAGACGTTTTCCGAAAAACCGGCGGCGATGCCCTTGGCGATGATGCGGCTCGACGTGTTCTTGCCGAGATGGATCATCTTGGTGCCACTGTCGATCTGCTGGTGACCATTGGAGACCGCGATCGAATAGAACTCGCCACGGCTGTCATCGCCGCGCAGGATGCAGGACGGGTATTTCCAGGTGATGGCCGAACCGGTCTCCACCTGCGTCCACGAGATCTTCGAGCGGTTGCCACGGCAATCGCCGCGCTTGGTCACGAAGTTGTAGATGCCGCCCTTCCCTTCCTTGTCGCCCGGATACCAGTTCTGGACGGTGGAATATTTGATTTCGGCATCATCGAGCGCCACGAGTTCAACAACGGCGGCGTGAAGCTGGTTCTCGTCGCGCTGGGGAGCGGTGCAGCCTTCCAGATAGGAGACGTAGGCACCCTCTTCGGCGATGATCAGCGTGCGCTCGAACTGGCCGGTGTTCTTCTCGTTGATGCGGAAATAGGTGGAAAGCTCCATCGGGCAACGAACGCCCTTCGGCACGAACACGAAGGAACCGTCAGTAAAGACGGCGGAGTTCAGCGTCGCATAAAAATTGTCCGTCGTCGGAACGACCGAGCCGAGATATTTCTTCACCAGCTCCGGATGCTCGCGCACGGCTTCCGAGATCGACATGAAGATCACGCCGGCCTTAGCCAGTTCCGCCTTGAAGGTGGTGACGACCGAAACACTGTCGAACACGGCATCAACAGCGACCTGACGCTTTTCGACGCCGGCGAGGATTTCCTGTTCTTTCAGCGGAATGCCGAGCTTTTCATAGACCTTCAGCAGCTCCGGGTCGACTTCATCGAGCGACTTCGGGCCGGGGGTGCTTTTCGGCGCGGCATAATAATAGAGATCGTTGAAGTCGATCTTGGGGTAGCTGACGCGCGCCCAGGTCGGCTCTTCCATCGTCAGCCAGCGCTTGTAAGCCTCAAGACGCCATTCCAGCATCCATTCCGGCTCCTGCTTCTTGGCCGAGATGAAACGGATCACCTCTTCCGAAAGACCCTTCGGGGCCTTGTCGACTTCGATATTGGTTTCGAAGCCGTATTTATACTGGTCCACATCGATCTGGCGGACCTGATCGATCGTTTCCTGAACCGCTGCCATGTCGTTCTCCAATCTCGCCGGAGCCAAGGTCCGGTGGCTTGTCAACGTATCAAGGCGGAAAGCCGCCTTATTCATCTTCGGGCAAATCGCTCCGAGCCGTCAGCCGGGGCAGAGCTTATACCCATGTAGGTGCGGGATGGCGCTTTTCACACATCCCGGCAAGCGGAAAATTGCTAATCCGCAATTCTTTGCCGCATTTTACGCGGCCTGACCGGAAAGCTTGCGCCGTCCGGCAATTTTCGCAAACGCCGCGAGCGTCCGTTCAATGTCCGCCTCGTCAGTCGCGTGGCCAATCGAAATCCGGAGCGCGCCGAGCTTGGGATCGCGCCCCATCGCGGTCAAGACATGGCTTTCGCCCACCTTGCCCGATGAGCAGGCCGACCCTGCCGACAGTGCGATACCTTCTATATCGAAGGCGATCTGCCCGGTCTCGGCCTTCAGGCCCGGAAGCGTGAAAAACGTTGTGTTGGCGACACGCATGACATCGTCACCGTGGATGATCACATCAGGCGCGTTCACGCGCATACCGTTTTCCAGCCGCGCCCGCAGCGCGGAAAGACGCGCCGCCTCAACCTCGACATTCCGGGAGGCAAAAGCCGCAGCGGCACCGAAACCGATGACCGACAGGGTATTTTCCGTACCCGAACGATGGCCCTTTTCCTGGCCGCCACCATGGATCAGCGGCTTCGGCATCATCACCTCGCCGCGCGAGATAAGAGCGCCGGCACCCTTCGGGCCACCGAGCTTGTGAGACGAAATCACAAGGAAATCCGCATCGAGCGCGTTGATATTGAGCGGCACGCGGCCGGCAGCCTGAACAGCGTCGACAACCATCAGGCCGCCCGCCGCATGAACCAGCCGCGCCGCTTCCGCCACAGGCTGAAGGACGCCGGTTTCATTATTCACGAGCATGCAGGCGACCATCGGCAGCCCGGACGACCTGTCATGCGAAGACAGCAACGCTTCAAGAGCGGCAAGATCTAGGACACCCGCTGACGTAACGGGAACTTCCGTTACGTCACTCTTTTCGAAACGGCCACCTTCGCGGAATGCCGGATGCTCGATGGCGGAAACATAGAGCCGGCTTACCTGAACCGGGCTGCGTCCCATCCTGAATTCCGGCACAAGCACCAGATTGGCCGCTTCCGTTGCACCGCTGGTGAAAGTCACATGCGCCGGCTCAGCGCCGCCAAGCGCCGCAACCTCCCGGCGAGCCGTCTCGACGGCCGCGCGGGCGGCACGCCCTTCCCGGTGGACGGAAGACGGATTGCCGGCAAGATCAAGCGCAGACACAAGCACCTCCCGCACGGCCGGCAGAAGCGGCGCCGTGGCGTTCCAGTCCATATATGTGCGCGTCAAAACCGTCATCGCCGAAAGGCTTCATCCAATCTTCAATGCGCGAAAACGCATTTTTCTTGAAATTACAGTTGCGCTTGCCTTATGACACCACCCGAGTGCTTTAGCACACGCAAAGTTTCGAATTATTCTAAACTGCGTTCTAGAAAAGATGACAGAGTTCGTCAAGTCTTCTCATCGGAAGAATGCGGTTGGAGAATGAAAAAACACGACCGGAGTACCAATGCCCGAAGTCATCTTTAACGGCCCTGCGGGTCGCCTCGAAGGCCGTTATCAACCCTCCAAGGAAAAGAGCGCGCCGATCGCGATCATCCTTCATCCGCACCCGCAGTTCGGCGGCACGATGAACAACCAGATCGTCTATCAGCTCTTCTATCTTTTCCAGAAGCGCGGCTTCACGACGCTCCGGTTCAACTTCCGTTCGATTGGCCGCAGCCAGGGCGAGTTCGACCACGGTGCGGGCGAGCTCTCCGATGCCGCCTCGGCGCTCGACTGGGTGCAGAGCCTGCATCCGGATTCCAAGAGCTGTTGGGTGGCGGGTTACTCCTTCGGCGCCTGGATCGGCATGCAGCTTCTGATGCGCCGCCCGGAAATCGAAGGTTTCATGTCGATTGCCCCGCAGCCGAACACCTACGACTTCTCCTTCCTTGCGCCCTGCCCGTCTTCTGGCCTCATCATCAACGGCGATTCCGACAAGGTCGCGCCCGAAAAGGATGTCAACGGCCTGGTCGAAAAGCTGAAGACGCAGAAGGGCATCCTCATCACCCACCGCACCGTCCCCGGCGCCAACCACTTCTTCAACGGCAAGGTGGATGAGCTGATGGGCGAGTGCGAGGATTATCTCGACCGTCGCCTGAACGGCGAGCTTGTGCCGGAACCGGCTGCCAAGCGTATTCGGTGATTTGGGGCGTTTAATTACGCGTCATATCGTTATAGACGGCGGATGGGGTTTACCCCCCTCTGCCCTGCCGGGCATCTCCCCCACAGGTGGGGAGATCGAATCGCGGCGACCTTTCGGCCGTATTCAACGGCAGAGTTTCAGGCGAGGAGCAGGCGTCTAGCTGATCTCCCTCCTTGTGGGGGAGATGCCCGGCAGGGCAGAGGGGGGTAAGCCAAGCCCGCCAACGTCATCAGCATCGCACCAAAACCCCACCCGTCACCGGCTCCTTCACCCCCGTCGTACCGGGATAGGTCAGCGGCAGCCCCTTCAGCGACCGAACGGCCAGATAGGCCCAGGCCTCCGCCTCCATCGCGCCGCCATCGAACCCCGCCGCTTCAGCCGCAATCACCCGCGCACCGACCTTGGCGGCAAGGTCTGCAAACTCCGCCATGATCACCGGATTGAGCCGACCGCCACCACAGACCACATAGGTCTTCGCCGCCTCCGGCAGATAGCTTGCCGACTTCAGAATGGCGGCCCCCGTCAGATGCGCCAAAGTCCGTGCACCATCGGCCAGCGAGACCTCACCCTTTTCCGGGGGCGCAAAATCGCCACGATCCAGCGAACGGCGAATATTACCGGAAAAGAACGGGCTTTCCATATAACGCGCCACCAGCGAGGCAACGACGCTGCCACCCGCCGCCGTCCTGCCGCCTTTGTCGAAAGCCTTGCCGGTATGCGCCTCGATCCACTGGTCGATCAGCATATTGCCGGGGCCGCTATCGAAAGCGGCAAGCTGGCCAGATTCACCGATGAAGGTGAGGTTGGAGATACCGCCGATATTGACGAAGACCGCAGGCGTCTCAAACCCGTCAGGTAGGTTGGCAGACAGCGCCATGTGGTAGGCGGGAATGAGCGGCGCGCCCTGCCCGCCATGCACCATGTCATTGGCGCGCATATCGTAGACCACGTCGATACCGGTTTCTTCAGCCAGGAAGGGTCCGTCACCGATCTGGACCGTCAGCGCATCATCAGGCCGGTGCAGCACCGTCTGGCCATGAAAACCGATGACATCGATTTCACCGGGCAGAAGCCGGTGACGATGGAGAAAGGATTTCACCGCCGCCGCATGGGCAAGCGTCAGCTTGCGCTCTGCCTCATCAAGATCTCCGGGGCGTTCGCGCCGTTCACGGATGGATTTGGCGGTGACCAGCGCCTTCTGCCAGATGGCCCGCAGACCCGGATCATAGGGAAAATAGCCGCTCGGCCCATGCCGCACCACGCTTTCGCCATCGGTACGCAGAAGCGCGATATCGATGCCGTCCATCGACGTGCCGCTCATCAGTCCGATTGCCGTTTTCACCTCGCCCACCTGCCGCTCTCCCGCAATCTCGAATCATGCTGACCTTGAATCCCGACATTCATGGCCGAAACGGGTGCACATTTCAAAAAACAATGATAAAGCCGCGACGGTCACCGGTTTTCGATGGCCGTAAAGATCAAACCAGAAAGTAAAAGGTTATGTCCAGGTTCAAGTCCGATTTCCTCCGCACGCTCGATGAGCGCGGCTTCATTCACCAGATCTCCGATGAGGCAGGTCTCGACGAATTGTTCGCCAAGGAAACCGTGACCGCCTATATCGGCTATGACCCGACGGCCTCGAGTTTGCATGTCGGCCACCTCACCCAGATCATGATGCTGCACTGGCTGCAGCAGACCGGCCACCAGCCGATCTCGCTGATGGGTGGCGGCACCGGCATGGTAGGCGACCCCTCCTTCAAGGAAGAAGCCCGCAAGCTGATGACGATCGACATGATCGAGGACAACATCACCTCGCTCAAGCACGTCTTCGCCAACTACCTCGATTACGACCGTCCCGGCAACCCGGCGCTGATGATCAACAATGCCGACTGGCTGCGCGGATTGAACTATCTCGAATTCCTGCGTGACGTCGGCCGCCACTTCTCGGTCAACCGCATGCTGTCCTTCGACAGCGTGAAGACACGCCTCGACCGCGAGCAGTCGCTGTCCTTCCTCGAATTCAACTACATGATCCTGCAGGCCTACGATTTCGTGGAACTGAACCAGCGCACGGGGTGCCGCCTGCAGATGGGCGGCTCTGACCAGTGGGGCAACATCATCAACGGCATCGACCTCGGTCACCGCATGGGGACACCGCAGCTTTACGCGCTGACCTCGCCGCTTCTGACCACCTCCTCGGGTGCGAAGATGGGCAAGTCGGCCTCGGGCGCCGTGTGGCTGAACAAGGACCTGCTGCCGGTCTATGATTTCTGGCAATACTGGCGCAACACCGAAGATGCCGACGTCGTTCGCTTCGCCAAGCTCTTCACGACCCTGCCTATGGAAGAGATCGCGCGTCTGGCTACGCTCGGTGGATCGGAAATCAACGAGGCAAAGAAAATCCTGGCGACCGAGGTAACCGCGATCCTGCACGGCCGTGCCGCTGCGGAAGAAGCCGCGGAAACGGCGCGCAAGACCTTCGAAGAGGGCGCGCTGGCCGAAAACCTGCCTTCCATCGAGGTTCCGGCCTCCGAACTTGAAGCTGGCGTCGGCGTCCTCTCGCTCATCGTCCGCGCAGGTCTCGCCGGTTCGAATGGCGAGGCCCGCCGCCACGTTCAGGGCGGTGCGGTGAAGATCAATGATCAGGGCGTTTCCGACGAGCGCCAGATGATCGGCACCGGCGAAGTGACGAGTGATGGCATCATCAAGCTGTCGGTAGGCAAGAAGAAGCACGTGCTGGTTCGCCCGGCGTAAACCAGCGCCAAACCCGCATCAAGGGCCGCGAAAGCGGCCCTTTTTATTGGAACTCGAAAATCTGCCGGAAAACACCGGGCGCAATCAGCGACAGCGGGTTGATCGTCAGCTTCGGCTGGTCCGTCTGGCCGGAAAGCTTGAAGGTAATGCCGAGCAGGCCGCGGTCGCGCCCGTTGCCGAGGAAGATGCCGATAAAGGGCAACTCGCCGAACAGCCGGTTCAGCCCGTAGGCGGGCATGAAGGTGCCGGTCATGTCCATGCGGCCATTCTGATCCTTCAGCAGCCCCTGAAACGTTGCGCCGATCTGTTCACCGCGCACAACCCCGTTTTCCACCGCGATCGAACCGTTGACATAAACGACGCGGGCAAAACCCCGCTGGAATTTCTCCGAACTGACATCGATATTGCGGCGGACCGCATTGTTGAGGCTCCTGCCATCCTCGCCCGTCGGCGTTGCGACGATGTCCTGCAACTTGGCCTCATTGACCACGGAGAAATTGCGCAGATCCAGCGAGCCGCTCCAGTCGCTGCCATTGGCGGTCGTCAGTGCGAGGTTGAGAAGGCCGCCACGAATGCGGCTGTAGATATTGGCAAACCGCGCGAGCGAACCCGCATCGCTGCTGGTCAATGTCACAGTCCCCGTCGCGCCGCGATTGGTGGTCTGCGCGACCACCGCCTGTCCGTTGCCGGTCACGCCGCGAAAATCGATCGAGCGCACCTTGCCGTCACGCACGCTGACATCGGAATTGACATTGGCAAGGATCTCATCGTTGAACCCGTAGACTTTGTCAAACTGCGCCTTGATGGAAAGAGATGGCTGCGAACGAGACGTACCATCGCCACCACCGGCGGGACTGCGCAGCTTCGACAGGAAAGGCCTTAGATCCGCGGATTTTCCGGAAGCATTGATAATATAGCCGTTTTTCGAAGCAGCCAACGAAACTGCATAATTATCGGAGGGCGACAGCTGCACGCGGCTGAGATCGGCCGAGATCAGACCGCTCTTGTTGAAGGCAATGTCGCCGGCGGCGCCGAAACCATCGCCATCGAGGGAAAAATCCGTGATTGCGGTGCGACCGTCCGCCACTTCCATGGTAAAGGCGGCTTTTGCCGGAATGCCGATGCCCTTGCTCCAGCCAAGCCCCGGAAGAATGATCGACGCCTTGGTCAGATCGAGCCGTACGTCCTGGCGTTTGGCATCGGCACCGTCGATCTCCAAAACGGTTGTGCCGCCGAGAACCGAGGACAGCTCCGGCGCGAGTTTGGCGACCTGTGTTTCGGTCAACGTGGCCTTCAGGGACAGGGTGGGAGCCACACCGCTGTTCTTGCGCACGGGCTCCGTCATCTCGATATCCATCGGCACGTCATCGACGCGGCCTTTGCCCTGAAGCAGGAGCTGACGGTCGTTCAACGTCATGAAGCCGTCCAGCGCCGTGACCTTGTGGCCGGCGAAGGGTTTCGTCAGCGACAGGTTTTTCAGATCGAGATCGGCCGTCCACACCGGCGGAGGCGGGTTCTGGCTGGAAAGCAGGCCGATGGTCAGTTTCGCATTGGCTTGCACATCGCCGGCGAAATCCTCCGGCTTGAACTGCGTGTCCTTGAGCGCGTTGATCGGCTTCAGTGTCGCAAGCTCCGCTACGGCATCTGCGGAGCCCGATACGCTGAGTTCGAGATTTCCAAGCAGAGGCTTGTCATAAACCGAGGAAATCACGAACCGGCTGTTCTCAAGCGCCAGCGAACGGTTGGACGGGAAATAGGACGTCGCCCGCTTGATTTCGACGGCCATCTTCCCGCCTACGAGATCGAAATGCGCATCGACATCACGCAGGGGCGGAATGTCGCCGGTGGTGTTGAGGCGCGTATCGTCAATGTCGAAACGAATCTGCATTTCGCTCTCGCCGAGCACCAGCGGGCAACCGGGACCGCACATCCGGCCCTGCGGGATGAAGATTGCGATGGAGCCATTGGTGACCGTGCCGCCATAAAGATTGGAAACCACCCAGTCGCGCGGCTTGTGCGCCATCCAGAAAGGCCAGAGCTGCTTGACTGCCGTGGCCTCCATCTTCGGTATCTGTCCGCCGAAGCTGATTTCGGGCGACCCTTCGCCGAACCGCATTTTCAGCGATCCCGCCATGTCTCCGAGTGGGCTCGTGACATAAAGCGATGAAACGTCGAGTTGCTTCGTCGCAGCCGTGAAGTGACCGTCCGCCTTCAGGCTGAAAGGAACCGGGGCCTCGCCCGAGGCTTCGGACGAAGCAACCGCATCGTCGATGCGGAGGGACAGACCAAAACCCTCCTCCGTATCGCTGATTACGCCGGCGACCGGAATGATCGTGCGTCCAAGTTCCACCCGCGAGTTGTCGATGACAAGCGTGCTTTTTGCGAAATCGTAGCGCGCGTTCACAGTGCCGGCCGTAAAGGGCTGGGCCTCGCCGCCGATCCGAAGCGTGCCGTTACCGAGGCCGAGCGAGATGTCGAGACGCGGCTCCTGCCCCTCCTTGGCCCGGCGGGCAACGATGTTGATGCCCGTCTTGACATTCAGCCCCTCATGGAGGTTTCCGTCGGGATCGTATTTTTCCAGAAACGGGCCAATGTCGAAGCCATCGATACGGGCCTGGAAACCGTCGATCACGCCGCCCGCACCTGAGGTCTTGAGTGACACGCTGGCGATTTCGCCGTTGAACAGCGTTTCCCCGTCAAGCGAATAGCCGCCCTGCTGGTCTGGCGTCAGCGACAGTTCCCGCACCTCGATGGTACGCGGCTTGCCCAGTTCGCCCGGCGGCAGATGAACGGAAACGCTGGAAATATCGATTTCCTCGGTTCCGCTGCTCAGGAAAGCCTGTGCCAGCTTGTCGAGCTGCCCGAAGGCTTCCTGCAATTGCAGCGGCACGGCGTCGAGCTTGACGCTGGCAAGATCGAACCCGTTGCCCTTGGGCAAAAGCGCCGTATCCAGCTCCATCCCGTCGGCTTCCAGGCTCTCCACCGACACGCGACCCGCCAGAAGCGCGAGGGGATCGAGCGCCATGCCGATCGCCCGCGCCCTGCTCAGATGCTGGCCGGATTCCTTCTCGACGATATCCACATCCTCCGCCACCAGCGCAAGGCGCAGTCCGGTGGAGAACCTGATCGCCGATGATCCGATTCGCGCGCTGTAATGCGGTCCGAGCGCCCGTTCCAGCGCCTGCTGCGCCTGGCTGGACAGCGCATTGTCAATCGAACCGGTCTCGACGGAAAGAATGATGCCGCCGATGGAGAGGAAGGCGAGCACAAAAAGAGCCGCGAAAACCTTGAGGAAAGCACGCGCCATGGAACGCGGCGGCGGGCAATGCACGATGATGGGATCCTCGGCCTGAGCCGAAGGCAAATCGTGCAGCGCAACGATATCGCGCCTGCCGAACTTGACCTTTTCACCCCTGACTTCAGCCATACGCCCGTATTTGCCCCTGAATAGCTCTTGTTTCGCCGCAACACCGGAGCGGGATGGCGAAAAGTGTAAGCGGTCATCGTCTGGAATCCCGCTCAAATTCCTTAACCCGGATCACGGTTGGGATTTGAGGTCGAAACGATCTGAAATCCCAATCGTGATCTGGACGACGCGCGGTTTCGCTATATATCGAATGTGGCAACTTTCACTCAACATCCCGGCGAAAGAAAGGTAGATTATGACAGACTTGACGATTGGCGGCCCGGCTCCCGATTTCACTTTGCCCCGCAACGGTGAAGGGACGGTGACATTGTCCAAACTCCAAGGCAAGGCCGTCGTTCTTTATTTCTACCCCAAGGACGACACGTCCGGCTGCACCGCCGAAGCGATCGATTTCAGCGCGCTGGGCGGCGAATTCGAAGCGGCCAACACGGTTGTCATCGGCATCTCGCCCGACAGCGTCAAAAGCCACGACAAGTTTGCGGCAAAACATTCGCTTTCCGTCATGCTCGCGTCTGACGAAGAGAGGAAGGTTCTGGAAGCCTATGGCGTCTGGAAGGAAAAAAGCATGTATGGGAAAAAATACATGGGTGTCGAACGCACCACATTCCTCGTTGGACCGGACGGCAAGATCGCGGAGATCTGGAACAAGGTGAAGGTCGCCGGCCATGCCCAGGCCGTTCTCGACGCAGCGAAGAAACTCTGAGGGACCAACCCGTTGTGATGCCCCCGTTCAAAATCATGTCGCTGCGCGGTGGTGCGACGGATGCTATCGCAAGCGCCGATCTCGACAGGAAGACCGCGCTCGCACAGGAGACGGCGACACGGTGGTTGGAGCGCCGCCTGTCGCTGCGCTCTCCGCTGGACCCACCCCTGCCAGAGCGCCCGGGCAGGCCGGAAAAGCCGGAACTCGTTCCGCCGACCGCAGTGGAACGCCGCTCGCTTCACAGCGTCAAGGGCCGTATCGCGCTGCTGCACGCCATTGCCCATATCGAACTCAACGCCGTCGATCTCGCGCTCGACATTGTCGCCCGTTATGCCAGCGAGCCGGTGCCGCATTCCTTTTTCGATGGCTGGATGCAGGTCGCCTTCGAAGAGGCAAAACATTTCCGGCTGGTGCGCGACCGGCTGAGAAGCCTCGGTGCAGACTATGGCGATCTGCCCGCCCATGACGGGCTGTGGCAGGCGGCGCATTCCACCCGCAACGATCTCACCGCACGGCTTGCCGTCGTGCCGCTCATCCTCGAAGCGCGCGGACTGGACGTCACCCCCTCCCTGCAGGCGAAGATGCGCGAGACCGGCGATCTCGAAAGCGCCGCCGTTCTGGACGTCATCTATAATGACGAAAAGGGCCACGTCGCCATCGGTGCAAAATGGTTTCGGTTCCTCTGTGCCCGTGAGAAAAAGGATCCGGCCGCAACCTTCAGGCAACTGGTGCGCGCCAATTTCCGCGGCCCTTTGAAACCGCCCTTTAATGACCTTGCCCGCGCCGAGGCCGGCCTGACGCCATCCTTTTACCGCTCGCTCACATCCGTCAGCCAATAGCCGACGCTACCGAAACGCCACTCCGGCAAAACTTCGTTAACCTTAACGAATTATGATTTCCTTCAAGAAATCGGCCAGTCCGGAGAGAGATTGTGACTGATACGGCGGAAAACCGGGTATTTGGCAAAAAGCGTGAGCCGCACGTGCTCATTCTCGCGCGCGGCGACAAGGTGCGGCACATGACCATCCGGCCCTGGATGGCGGCGCTTGCCGGCTGCACGATCGGCCTTTTTTCGCTCGGTTATCTCGGCGCCACCGGCTACCTTATCCTGCGGGACGACCTGATCGGCGCGACAATGGCGCGCCAGACCCGCATTCAGAACGATTACGAAGACCGCATCGCAGCCCTGAGAGCCCAGGTGGACCGCGTCACCTCCAGGCAGTTGCTGGATCAGCAGGTCGTTGAAAAGAAAGTGGAAAAGCTTCTGCAACAGCAGGCGGCGCTGACCTCGCGGCACGGCCGCATGAGCGAACTGCTGGAACGCGCGGAAAACTCCGGCGTCGCGACGTCGCCGACAGCACCCTCGTCCCTTTCAAACGCCATGGCGCCGGAAAAACGCGCCGATCTGTCGGGCGGTCTCTCGGCGATCGAAAAGCTGATGACAACGCGCCCACCACAGCCGGAACAACCCACCGCGAACGACAGACGTGCTGCTTACCAGCCGGAAGGCGGCGAGACGCCCTCGGACCGCGCCGATCGCGTATTTTCAAAGGTAACTCTGTCGCTGAAGGACATCGAGCGCCAGCAGATATCGCGGATAGCGCAACTGACGAGCGACGCCGAAGACAAGGCGAGTGCGATGCAGGACATTATCCGCCAGGCCGGGCTCAAGATCGATGAGAGCGGCACCGCCGACATTGGCGGACCCTATGCGGAGCCAGAGCGCGGCGAAACCGATCCCTTCAGCCTGTCGCTGACCAATCTCGACACCGCTCTCAACCGGCTGGATGTCGTCAGGGAAACGGCGACGACCCTGCCCTTCGGCAACCCTGCACCCGGGAGGGCGATCACCAGTCGATTCGGCAATCGGATGGATCCGTTTCTCGGCCGCCCGGCGCTACATACCGGCATCGATTTTCGTGCCGAGACCGGCGCAGACGTCAAATCCACCGGCGCTGGAAAGGTGACGGTAGCGGAAAATTCCGGCGGTTACGGCAATATGGTCGAGATCGATCACGGCCAGGGCGTGTCCACCCGATTCGGCCATCTCTCCGCCATTCTGGTCAAGGCCGGCGACCGGGTCGAAGCCGGCGACGTAATCGGCCGCGCCGGCAGCACCGGCCGTTCCACCGGTCCGCACGTGCATTATGAAGTGCGCCGCAACGATACGCCCGTGGATCCGATGCGGTTTCTGATCGCCGGGGCAGAGCTTAAAACCTATTTGAAATAGCGTCCCGGTTTTAACGCTTTTTTTGCTCTTTTAACGATAAATCCCGAAAAACCACGCCTGAGGCTTAAAAGCCCAGCCGCAAGCGGCACGTTTAACGCGCTTTTCCCGTTGTTTCCTTGACTTTCCGGCAATTTGGGCATATCCCCGCGCCAAGTCTTTGCAAGTGCCGTCGCGGCACGCAGGTGTTCTTACCGAACCAGAACGGAAAAAGTTCTTCCTTTGACAACATTCTCTGATCTTGGCCTGAGCCAAAAAGTTCTTTCCGCTATTGCAGATGCCGGCTACACGACGCCGACACCCATTCAGGCTGGCGCCATTCCGCCGGCGCTGGAAAAGCGTGATATCTGCGGTATCGCACAGACCGGCACGGGCAAAACCGCGTCATTCGTTCTGCCTATGCTGACCCTGCTTGAGAAGGGCCGCGCACGCGCCAGAATGCCGCGCACGCTGATCCTCGAGCCGACGCGCGAGCTTGCGGCACAGGTGGCGGAGAATTTCGAGAAATACGGCAAGAATCACAAGCTGAACGTCGCCCTCCTGATCGGCGGTGTTTCCTTCGAAGACCAGGACCGCAAGCTGGAACGTGGCGCCGATGTGCTGATCTGCACCCCTGGCCGCCTTCTTGACCATTGCGAACGCGGCAAGCTGCTGATGACCGGCGTGGAAATCCTTGTCATCGACGAAGCCGACCGCATGCTCGACATGGGCTTCATTCCTGACATCGAGCGCATCGCCAAGATGATCCCCTTCACCCGCCAGACGCTGTTTTTCTCGGCCACCATGCCGCCGGAAATACAGAAGCTGGCTGATCGCTTCCTGCAGAACCCCGTCCGTGTCGAGGTCGCCAAGCCCTCCTCTACTGCAAAGACCGTTGCCCAGCGCATCGTCGCCGCCCATAACAAGGACTACGAAAAGCGCGCCGTCCTGCGCGATCTCGTCCGTGCCGAAGAGGCTGAACTCAAGAACGCCATCATCTTCTGCAACCGCAAGAAGGATGTGGCCGATCTTTTCCGTTCGCTCGACCGCCACGGCTTTTCCGTCGGCGCGCTGCATGGCGACATGGACCAGCGTTCGCGCACGACAATGCTGCAGAACTTCAAGGACGGCAATCTGAAGCTGCTCGTCGCCTCGGACGTCGCCGCACGCGGGCTTGATATCCCCGATGTCAGCCACGTCTTCAACTTCGACATTCCCATTCATTCGGAAGACTATGTTCACCGCATCGGCCGCACCGGCCGTGCCGGCCGCTCGGGCAAGGCTTTCACCATCGTCACCAGAAGCGACACCAAATATCTCGACGCCATCGAAAAGCTGATCGGCGAAAAGATTGAGTGGCTGAACGGTGATCTCTCCACCCTCCCCGCGCCGATGGAAAGCTTTGAAAGCAATTCTGGCCGTCGGGGCAAGGAACGGGGCGGCAGAGGCCGCGACCGTAACCGCCGGGACGCCGCACCGGTCGACAACATCAATCAGGGCGCACAATCCGCTGCGGACGCAGATATCGCGGCTCATGGAGACGACAAGGTGAAAGCAGAACGCAAGCAGGAAAAGGCCCCGCGCAATTCCGACCGCAACAGTCGCAATCCGCTGCACGCCAATGACGACAACCGCGACCGTCGCCGCCACTATCGCGACCATGACGATGGCCCGACACCGGTAGGCTTTGGCGATGACATTCCCGCCTTCATGCTGATCGTGGCCAACGCCAAGGCCTGACCACAGCAATGGACACGATGACGTCGACGATCAAGCCGGGCCTCGATTTTCCGGGCGTCGGCGTGGGCCTTGTCATATTGCGTGAAGGCCGCCTCCTTTTATGCCGGCGCATGAAAGCGCCGGAAGCCGGGTATTGGAGCATCCCTGGCGGCAAAGTCGATCATCTCGAAACGTCGCTAGCCGCGGCGCGGCGCGAAGCCGAGGAAGAGACCGGGCTGACGATCGGCCACGTCGAATTTCTCTGCCATAGCGAATTTATCGACGCAGTGGACCGCCATCACTGGGTCTCCCTGATCTTCGTCACCCGCGACACAACGGGTCAGCCTTCGCTTACGGAGCCGGATAAGCTCTCCGCCATCGACTGGTTCGATCTCGACAAACTTCCTGAGCCGATCTCCGCCTTTGCAAAGGACGCTCTGGCCGCCCTGAAATAATGCTGGGGCAGCCCCGGGCGTCGAATAATGACGTCGGATGCGGAATTTTCACAATCGAAAACGGCGGATCAGATTGGGTCGAAGCCAGAATTTCGGACAACGGCACGCCTAATCCACGCCATTTCATTTCTGGAACGCTTATCGCGAGAGAATGGCTTTGCGTAAAGTTCTCCGAATTCAATTTTAAATTGCTTAAATTAGAGCTATGTAAAAAACCGCCCCAGTTTCCTGAAGCGGTTTATACGTAATAAAAAAAATAGAATATAGAAGCGAATATAGTCTGGCAGTGCTTATAATCGGAACACTTTCCGAGGCTTTTTACAGCCAATTTCAGTCGTCCCCTGAAACAATTCCATCTAAGCCAATCATTTACTTTCCGTCAAGCAATTCTTCTCGCAAATGCGAAAAAAACATGGCGAAAAAGAGGTGGGGAATTAGAAGGTTCCTATATTAAACTTAGATATCAATAAATTACAGATATGAAAATAAAATGTGCAGATTTATGACGTGCACTGCAAAAGGCATAATCAGCAACAAGGCCTTCGCTGGAGTGTGCTTATACGCGCCACTTGTAATAGTTTTATGAAGTAAAACGTCACGTGGCGGATTTATGAAATACTTCTTCAGTAAAGCGGTACAGAAAGAAGATAGCGGGGCGAAAAAGAGCAGCGCTGCGGCATGGCCGCGAGGCACCATTATCGGCCGACGGCAACAACCACAAGGTGCCGCGTCCATCTCGGCATTCGGATCGCCCGACATCGAAGCCAAGCTGCCGCAGTCCAGGCGCCAGCGTGCGATTATGATGGACGACAGGCGATTTTTCCTTTGGAAAACCGATTGGTGCCGATAAACATCAGATCGGGACAACAGGATTTCGATCACGTCATGCTTTCACTTCGCCTGCTAACGATCATCGCCGGTTTTGCCTTTGCGGGTTCAGCAAGCGCGGCATCGATCGGGATCGTTGCCCCGCAGAGCGGCCCCTACGAGCTTCTCGGGCAACAGGTCCGGCAGGGCGCCAAGGCGGCAGCCGCAAAACTCGGCCTGGATGTCGTGGAGATTCACGAGAGCTGCGAAGACGGCAGTGGCGGCGCGATTGCCGATGGCCTCGTGGCGGCGAAAGTCAGCGCCGCGATCGGCTTCCTGTGCACGGAAACGCTTCAGGACGTTCTGCTGCCGCTCAAGGCCGCGGCCATTCCGGCCATCACGCTTTCCAGCCGCGCACCCATCCTGATGGAGGACGCGCTGAAATATGGCTGGCCGCTTTTTCGCCTCGCCCCATCGGATCGGGCCGAATCGGCAAGGGCTGCGGAAGTCATTCTTCGCGACTGGAAAGGCCACCCGATCGGGCTCGTGGATGACGGCACGATCTACAGCCGCGAATTGGTCGACCGTATCCGCTCTACGCTGGAGGAAAACGGGCTGAAGCCCACCTTTGCCGATACGATGCGACCCAATCAGGAACAGCAGGTGGCGCTTGTGCGCCGGCTGGCGCGCACCGGCATTACCCATGTCTTCATCGGCGCGGAACGAAACGATATCGCCGTCGTGGCACGGGACGCCGCTTCAGAGAATTTTCCGCTCACCATTCTGGGCGGCGATACGCTGAACGCCGCCAACACCCCCCTCGCACTGGCTGTGAACGTGATGGCCATCACGCGCCCGGCCTATGACACACTGCCTTCGGCGCAGGGGGCAGCCGGCGAACTGCGCGCCGCAGGCATCGAACCCGAAGGTTACGTCCTTCCAGCCTATGCCGCCACCGAACTGACGGCGGCGCTGGCGGAAGCGGCCCAGGCGCAGTCGAAACCGGCGCCGGAGATACTGGCGTCCGGCACGGCCTTCAAAACCGTGATTGGCGATCTCGCATTCAACCCGTCGCATGAGCTTTCGGACAATCCCTACCGCCTGCAGCGCTGGAACGGCCAGCGCTTCGAACCGGCGGACAAAGCCGAAAGGCAGTAGCTGAAGCCGGCACCGGGACAAATTCGCGGAGCGGCAGCGGAAAACCATCAGCAACCTCACCGCTGACCGTTTCAAACCCCGATGCATGGTGTTAAAGGCAAACTTACGCAACGCGTCGAGAGGAGTTTGCCCATGTCCCTGCCCATCCGGATAGCACCGTCGATCCTGGCTTCCAATTTCGCCAAGCTCGGACAGGAAGTCGCCGATGTCACCGAGGCCGGCGCGGACTGGATTCATCTCGATGTCATGGACGGGCATTTCGTGCCGAACATTTCCTTCGGGCCCGATGTCATCAAGGCGCTTCGGCCGCACAGCAATGCCTTCTTCGATTGCCATTTGATGATCGCCCCCGTCGATCCCTATCTCGAAGCCTTTGCCAAGGCCGGCTGTGACAGCATCACGGTGCATGCGGAGGCCGGCCCCCACCTGCACCGCTCTCTCCAGACCATTCGCGGACTGGGCCTGAAGGCTGGCGTCACGCTCAACCCGGCAACGCCGCTTTCCGTTATCGAAAACGTGCTCGATGATGTCGACCTCGTGCTGATCATGAGCGTCAATCCCGGCTTCGGCGGCCAGAAATTCATTCCCGCCATGCTCGACAAGATCCGCGCAGCCAAGGCGATGATCGGTCAGCGGCCGATCGAACTGGAAGTGGATGGCGGCGTGACGGCGCAGACCGCAGGAGATATCATCGCCGCCGGCGCCAATGCACTGGTAGCGGGCTCCGCAGTATTCAAAGGCGATGGCGTGGAGGATTATCGCAAGACGATCGCCCTCCTGCGCACGGCCGCGGAAGCCGGACGGGCGTAATCCGTCACCGCCGAATGCGGAAAGCCGGATGCGGCACAACGAGGCGTCGGGGGGAATGTCATGGAAAGCGGCAGGCGGAATTTCCGCGACAGGGCTCTTCCAGCATTGTTCATTCTGCTTGGCGCGCTTGGCTGGAGCGTTTGTTCAGCGGCGTCGGCCGCCATCGGCCTCTATGCCCGTAACAGGCTGGAAACCGATCACGTCGCCGATATCATCACGCTTTTCTTCACGGGCGGATTTTTCGGCTGGCTGCTGGCGCTGGCAGCATTGCGCGTTCTCCCTGCCTTAAAATCCCAACAATTGCGTCTTGCGACAGCATGTCTCGCAATCGCTTTCTTCACGCTCGCCGTGGCGGCAGCATTGTTCGCGTTCGAGTACCGCATCTTTTATGCGCAATGGCATGCGCCAACCTTTTCCCGCATCTGGTTTTTTCAGCAGCTTTTCACGTCGCTCGGTGCAGTCTACCAGTTCGTCGTTCTGGGACATGGTCTTTATTTTCCCTTCGCCGCACTTCCGCTCGTGCCCGCAGGGGCAATGCTCTGCCGGCGTGCACCGCAAGCGGCGTAGGCATGCAGCTTGATAGATTGAGATTAGCGGAACACTTTGCTAAACGGGCAGCAAATTTCCTCTACTAAGAAAGTCATTGCCATGATCCCTCGTTACTCCCGGCCGGAAATGGTCGCCATCTGGTCGCCGGAAACAAAATTCCGCATCTGGTTCGAGATCGAGGCGCATGCCTGTGACGCGCTGGCCGAGCTCGGCGTCATCCCGAAGTCAGCAGCCCAGACCATCTGGGAAAAGGGCGGCAGCGCCACCTTCGACGTCGCCCGCATCGATGAGATCGAGGCCGTCACCAAGCATGATGTCATCGCCTTCCTCACCCATCTCGCAGAATTTGTCGGTCCCGACAGCCGCTTCGTGCATCAGGGCATGACCTCGTCGGACGTGCTCGATACCACGCTCAACATCCAGCTCGTGCGCGCCGCCGATCTGCTGCTCGCCGACATGGACCGGGTGCTCGCGGCTCTCAAGACCCGGGCCTTCGAACACAAGAACACGGTGCGCATCGGCCGTAGCCACGGCATCCATGCCGAACCGACGACGATGGGCCTCACCTTCGCCCGCTTCTACGCCGAGATGCATCGCAACCGTGAGCGCCTTGTGAATGCCCGTGCGGAAATCGCCACCGGCGCAATCTCCGGCGCTGTCGGCACCTTCGCCAATATCGACCCCCGCGTCGAGGAACATGTCTGCGAAAAGCTCGGACTCATCCCCGAGCCGGTTTCCACGCAGGTCATCCCGCGTGACCGTCACGCCATGTTCTTCGCCACCCTTGGCGTCATCGCCTCGTCGATTGAAAACGTCGCCATCGAAATCCGCCACATGCAGCGCACCGAAGTTCTGGAAGCGGAAGAGTTCTTCTCTCCCGGCCAGAAGGGCTCGTCGGCCATGCCGCACAAGCGTAACCCGGTTCTCACTGAAAACCTCACCGGCCTCGCCCGTCTGGTGCGCATGTCGGTCGTCCCGGCCATGGAAAACGTTGCCCTCTGGCACGAGCGCGACATCAGCCACTCCTCCGTGGAGCGCGCCATCGGCCCCGACACGACAGTCACTCTGGACTTCGCATTGAACCGTCTGGCAGGCGTCATCGAAAAGCTGGTGATCTACCCGGACAACATGCTGAAGAACATGAACAAGTTCCGTGGTCTCGTGCATTCGCAGCGCGTTCTCCTGGCGCTGACGCAGGCCGGCGTATCGCGCGAAGACGCCTATCGTCTGGTCCAGCGCAATGCCATGAAGGTCTGGGAACAGGGTGCGGATTTCCTTGAGGAACTGCTGGGTGACGAGGAAGTGCGCGCTGCTCTCGCCGAAGAGGTCATCCGCGAAAAATTCGACCTCGGTTACCACACCAAGCATGTCGATACGATCTTCGCCCGCGTCTTCGGCAACGCCTGAGACTTGAGCTGAACCCGAGAGCTTGACGTTAATGCCGCCGCGACCTTGATCGCGGCGGCATCACAACACAGATATGGCGCATGAAAGTTTCAGAAGCAGATATCCTGATCGTCCCCGGTTATACCAATTCCGGCCCGGACCACTGGCAGAGCCGCTGGGAGCGCAAGCTCTCCACCGCCCGCCGTGTCGAGCAGGCGGAATGGTCGAAACCGGTGAAGGAAGACTGGGTCGCCAGGCTGGTAGAGGAGGTCAACGCCTCCACCAGGCCCGTCGTCCTTGTTGCCCATTCGCTTGGCGTTCCAACGGTGATCCACGCATTGCCTGAAATCGGCAAGAAGGTATCCGGCGCGCTTCTCGTTGCGCCGCCTGATGTCGCCAATCCCGAAATCAGGCCGAAGCATCTCATGACCTTCGGGCCTTACCCGCGCGATCCGCTGCCCTTTCCGGCGATCACCATCGCCAGCCGCAACGATCCCTTCGGCTCCTATGAACACGCCGACGACATCGCTGCTGCCTGGGGTTCGCTTTTGATCGATGCCGGCATGTCCGGCCACATCAATGCCGAGTCCGGGCAGGGCCCGTGGCCGGAGGGCGGCATGGTCTTCGCGCAATTCCTGAGCCGCCTCAAAGGCGTCGAGCCATGACGAGAGCCGCCAACTGAAATCCGCATCGCCCCCCGCCCCTGCCGCGGCCCGGTTTTGCGGATGAAACACTTCGGCGGCCCTGTCACAAGAATTGAAGGGAAATATGCCAGCCGCATTGTAGAATGCACTCTTTTCCTTTATGGGACCGCTTCAAAGACCAAACGCAACGCCACCAGAATCGGCGTCAACCAAGAGACCTGCAATTATGAACCGTCGCCGCCGTATTTACGAAGGCAAGGCCAAGATCCTTTACGAGGGTCCGGAGCCAGGCACGCTTATCCAGTTCTTCAAGGATGATGCGACCGCCTTCAACAAGAAGAAGCATGAAGTCATCGACGGCAAGGGCGTGCTGAACAACCGTATCTGCGAATACGTCTTCACGCATCTGAACAAGATCGGCATTCCCACCCACTTCATCCGCCGCCTCAACATGCGCGAGCAGCTGATCAAGGAAGTGGAGATGATCCCGCTCGAGGTCGTCGTGCGCAATGTCGCCGCCGGCTCGCTTTCCAAGCGCCTCGGCATCGAGGAAGGCGTGGTGCTGCCACGCTCGATCATCGAGTTTTATTACAAGTCGGATGAGCTCGAAGACCCGATGGTCTCCGAAGAGCACATCACGGCTTTCGGCTGGGCCAACCCTGCCGAGCTTGACGACATCATGGCGCTCGCCATCCGCGTCAACGACTTCCTCTCCGGCCTGTTCCTCGGCGTCGGCATTCAGCTCGTCGATTTCAAGATCGAATGTGGCCGCCTCTTCGAAGGCGATATGATGCGCATCATCCTCGCCGACGAGATTTCGCCCGACAGCTGCCGTCTCTGGGACATCGAGACCCAGAAGAAGATGGACAAGGACCTCTTCCGACGCGATCTGGGCGGTCTTCTGGAAGCTTATTCCGAAGTGGCGCGCCGTCTCGGCATCATCAATGAAAACGAACCGATCCGCGGCACCGGTCCTGTTCTGGTAAAGTAATATCGGCTCGTGAAATAATATTGGCCTCGTAGGGTAAAATCAGGAGAAGATCAGGTGATCAAGGCACGGGTGACTGTTACGCTGAAGAACGGCGTTCTCGATCCGCAGGGCAAGGCAATCGAAGGCGCGCTTGGCAGCCTCGGTTTTGGTGGCGTCGGCCATGTCCGTCAGGGCAAGGTTTTCGATCTGGAACTGGAAGGCGCCGACAAGGCGAAGGCCGAAACCGATCTGAAGGCAATGTGCGAAAAGCTCTTGGCCAACACGGTCATCGAAAACTACGCCATCGCCATTCTCTAAGCTCCAGGAGCCGCCGTCCATGAAATCCGCTGTCGTCCAACTTCCCGGCCTCAACCGCGACCGCGACATGATCGCGGCTCTGACGAAAATTTCCGGTCAGGCGCCTGTCACCATCTGGCAGACGGAGACGGATATTCCCGATGTCGATCTGATCGTCATTCCCGGCGGCTTCTCTTATGGCGACTATCTGCGCTGCGGCGCGATTGCCGCCCGCATGCCTGTCATGCAGGCCATCCGCGAGAAGGCCGAAAAGGGCGTGAAGGTTCTCGGCGTCTGCAACGGCTTCCAGATTCTGGTCGAAGCCGGCATGCTGCCGGGCGCCCTGATGCGCAACGCCTCGCTGAAATTCGTCTGCCGCGAAGTGAAGCTCGAAGTCGCCAATAACGACACCGATTTCACCCGTGCTTACGACAAGGGCCAGATCCTGCGTTGCCCCGTCGCCCATCACGATGGCAACTACTTCCTCGATGCGGATGAGTTGAAATCGGTCGAGGGCAACGGCCAGGTCGTGTTCCGTTATGCCGAAGGCACCAACCCGAACGGCTCGCTGAACGACATTGCCGGCGTCATCAATGCCAAGGGCAACGTTCTCGGCATGATGCCGCATCCGGAAAACCTGATCGAAGCCGCCCATGGCGGCAATGACGGCCGCGGCCTCTTCGCTTCGGCGCTTGGCGTCATCGCAGCCTGACAGACGGGCGGGCTTTGAGCCCGCCTTTTTTGATGCCGGCTGACGGCGTCGTTTTGGCCCTCTCTTCTGGATGACCTGATGTCTTTTGCCCGTCGATCGAATACCCTCAAGGCGACCGGATTGTTTCTAGCTGCGGCGACCTTGGCTGCTTGTCAGCCGAAACCACAGCCGACAGCCTCGGTCTCCCGCGCCGCTCTCCCCACAATGGAACGGATAGCGCTTGGCGCGAATGCCTGCTGGTTCAAATCGGGGGATGCGGCTTTCAAGGCCTATCGTCTGGCCCCTGAACTCAATTCCTTCTCAGGCCGTCCGCGCATCCTGCTCGTGCCGCGCAACAGTCCGGAATCGCGGCCCATGCTGGTCGTTCAGGCCGAAGGCAACCCGGCAAAGCTCGACGCTTTTGGCCCGGTGATGAACGAGGCCATTTCCAGCCGCATCGCAACCGACGTCAAGCGCTGGGCGAATGGCGGCAAAGGCTGCTGATCTCATCGTAGTATTCTAGCCCTGCATATCGGGCGAGACGTATCCGCGTCGCTCATTCCTGTGCTTGTCACAGGAATGAGGAAAGGGGAACGCTCGGCAAAAGGCAGACGCCGGCACAAGAAGCTCTTGCCACGTACCATTTATCAATTTGCCGAAGCTGCTCTAAGGGACGTAAATAAAAAAACCCGCCAACGCCGGTTGGGAATGGCGTGGCGGGCTGCCGCACGGCTTGATGGCGCCGGGGAAAGAAGGCGCCGCTCTCCGGCAAAAAATTAAAGCGGCCGTGTCGGCCATGAAAGAAGCTGGGATTTCGCCGCTTCCTTCAGGGCTTCATCGCGCGTTACGCCGATATCTTCCAGAAGATCATCAGACAGTTCCCGCAAAGCGAGCCGTCCCTGCCGCTTCCGGTGCCAGTTGAACATGCCCGCAATCAGGCGACCAATTGGCGTGCTGGCGATCTTGGCCGGAAAAGGCGCCGGTGCGACCATGTCGCCGGCATCGCGGAACACGCGTTCCCGTTCGTAGCCATCAGGATAGAGCGTATCCGCTGTCGAAAGGTATTGATCCATCTTGCGCATATTGCACCTATTGTCTCCGTGCGTTTGTCTTAATTGAATGCATACAATAAATACAATTGACTTGCGAAGAGATACAATGCATAAATTGTCACCATGACAAATTGGCTTCCTGATCTCACTGTGGGCGATGGCCCGATATATCTGCGCCTCGCCGACAGTATCGAGGGTGCAATTTCCGATGGCACCCTGCAGGCGGGCTCGAAATTGCCGCCACAGCGCAACCTCGCTTATGACCTCGGCGTGACAATAGGTACAATCAGCCGGGCCTACGCGCTTATCCACGAGCGCGGCCTGGTCAGCGGTGAGGTCGGCCGCGGCACCTATGTCAATGAGCGCAAGACCCCGGCCCCCTCAGCGCCCATGGAGACGGCGGCGGCAGCGTTCGGCAGCACACGCCACGCTGTCGATAGCAGCGCCGAATTCCGGCTCAACACCACGGCGGCACCCGATGTCGGCCAGAGCGTGCTGATCGCCAGACATATCGAGGCTGTCGCCCGCGAACATGCTTACGACGTCACCAATTACGCCCGTTCCTTTCCTGACAACTGGTGCATGGCGGGCGCTCGCTGGCTTTCCCAGAACGGCTGGTCGCCAAAACCGGAAAACATCGTCTCGACGCTTGGCGCCCATGCGGCGGTGATGAGTGTGGTGACGGCCATGACCGCCCCGGGAGACCGTATCGTCTTCGAACCCGTGACCTATTCCCATATCAGCCGCAGCGCCACACTTGCCGGACGGCGGGTGACGCTGGTTGAAGCGGATGAAAAGGGCATTGTCCCTGACGATTTTGAGCGCGTCTGCGCCCAGCAGCATCCCAAGATGATCTTCCTGATGTCCGCCGGCCAGAACCCGACCTGCGCCACGCTGCCGGAAGAGCGTCGCCGTGCGATAGCCGATATTGCCCGCCGGTATGGTGTCTGGGTCGTAGAGGACAATCTTTATGGCGCGATGACGCGTGAGGCGATCCCGCTGATCGCAGAATTTGCGCCCGACATTACCTTCGTCGTCGGCGGCCTGTCTAAATCCGTTGCCGCTGGCGTTCGTGGCGGCTGGGTCGCCTGCCCGGCGCAATATTCGTCGCGCATCCGCATTTCCCACTCGATGCTGACAGGCGGTCTGCCCTTCATGCTGGCCGAAGTGAATGCCCGCCTCGTCAACAGCGGTGACGCCGACGACATTCGCAAGGATTGTATCGCCGAGATCAATCAGCGCGAGGCGATTGCCCGGCGGGCCTTTGCCGGGCTGGATTTCAATTCGCTGCCCGATATCGCCTTCCTGTGGCTGAGACTGCCCGAACCCTGGCTTTCCGGCACGTTCCGAAACGCGGCGATGAAAGAAGGCGTGCTGATAGATGACGAGGATGAGTTCAAGGCCGGCCGCACCGACAAGGTTTTCCATCGGGTGCGTGTCAGCCTTTCTGGTCCATCGAACCAGCAAGAGTTGACCCATGCCCTTGGCATCCTGCGCCACCTGCTCGACAACGGCTCGGCCGGTTACGAAAGCGTTGCCTAGAGGGCGGAGAGTCTTTCCTGCAACACCCGGCCTAATTCAGTAACTTATCATTTACCAAACCGACAAACCTGCCATCCTTTCCGCAATTCGAGGTGGGGAATGATTCGATGGCAGCATTCGATTCCACAGGTGTGAGGGCGTGTTTCGCGCTGGCGATCCTTCTTGCGGCATGTGTCTTGATCGGCACCATGCCCGCCAGTGCTGCGGAAGGCACCGTCTTCGACGAATTGCGCTTCGGCGCAACCACCTCAATCTCCAATCACGACAATGGCGGTGAGGATGGCGTCTTTCCGGCCTTCACTGCCTATTTTGATCCCTTCGCCAGTGCATCTGCGGTAACGCTCGGCCAAAAACTCTCCCGCCCACGGCTGCATATCGGTGGCGAGATCGGCACTGAGGGCTCGGCGAATACCATTTACGGCGGCGTCAACTGGACCTTCGATCTCAACCCGAAGATCTTTCTCGATTTCGGTTTTGGCGGCCTCTGGCATGATGGCAAGCTGAGAAACAGTGCCGGCGAAACCGGTGCGGAATTCGGCTGCCGGGTGCTTTTCCACGAATATGCGGCGATCGGCTATCGTTTCGATAATAACTGGAATATTTCGACCCAGATCGAGCATGCATCACATGCCAATCTGTGCGATGGGCCCAATGACGGACTGACCCGCGTCGGCCTCATGGTCGGCTACAGGTTCTGAAGAAGCCAAGAAAGCAGCGTTTTGCGGGTAAAACCGCGCATTTTCCTGTCGCACCTTTGAGCCTCTTGCGCTAAAGAACCGGAAACTTCCCTCGGCTCGAACCGCGTGAGACCTATGTCGATTCCAAACTCCATCAAGATCACCCCGGAACTCGTTGCATCCCACGGGCTGAAGCCCGACGAATACCAGCGTATCCTCGACCTGATCGGACGGGAGCCCAGCTTTACCGAGCTCGGCATCTTCTCGGCCATGTGGAACGAGCACTGCTCC
Source organism: Agrobacterium sp. FDAARGOS_525 (assembly GCF_003938925.1). Classification (NCBI taxonomy): domain Bacteria; kingdom Pseudomonadati; phylum Pseudomonadota; class Alphaproteobacteria; order Hyphomicrobiales; family Rhizobiaceae; genus Agrobacterium; species Agrobacterium sp. FDAARGOS_525. The sequence continues at coordinate 2,896,729 of NZ_RKIU01000003.1, forward strand.
TACAAGTCGTCCAAGAAGTGGCTGAAGACCCTGCCCACCAAGGGACCACGCGTCATCCAGGGCCCCGGTGAAAATGCCGGCGTTGTGGATATCGACGATGGCGATTGCGTCGTCTTCAAGATGGAGAGCCACAACCACCCCTCCTATATCGAGCCCTATCAGGGTGCGGCGACCGGTGTCGGCGGTATCCTGCGTGACGTCTTCACCATGGGCGCACGCCCGATTGCCGCCATGAACGCCCTGCGTTTCGGCGCGCCCGACCACCCGAAGACCCGCCATCTCGTGGCCGGTGTCGTTGCCGGTGTTGGCGGCTACGGCAACTCCTTCGGCGTGCCGACGGTTGGCGGCGAAGTGGAATTCGATCCGCGCTATAACGGCAACATCCTCGTTAACGCCTTTGCCGCCGGTCTTGCCAAGTCCGACGCGATCTTCCTCTCGGAAGCCAAGGGTGTGGGCCTGCCGGTGGTTTATCTCGGCGCAAAGACCGGCCGCGACGGCGTTGGCGGCGCGACCATGGCCTCTGCCGAATTCGATGAGTCCATCGAAGAAAAGCGCCCGACCGTTCAGGTCGGTGACCCCTTCACCGAAAAGTGCCTGCTGGAAGCCTGCCTTGAACTGATGAAAACCGGCGCGGTCATCGCCATTCAGGACATGGGCGCCGCCGGCCTCACCTGCTCGGCCGTGGAAATGGGCGCCAAGGGCGACCTCGGCATCGAGCTTGACCTCAATGCCGTGCCGGTGCGCGAAGAGCGCATGACTGCCTATGAAATGATGCTGTCCGAAAGCCAGGAGCGCATGCTCATGGTTCTCGAGCCCTCCAAGGAAGAAGTCGCCAAGGCGATTTTCGTGAAATGGGGCTTGGACTTCGCGATCGTCGGCAAGACCACCGACGACCTGCGTTTCCGCGTCATTCACAACGGCGAGGAAGTCGCCAACTTGCCGATCAAGGAACTGGGCGATCAGGCTCCGGAATATGACCGCCCGTGGACGCCCGCGAAGGTGCCCGCCCCGCTTGCGGAAAACGACGTCCCCGCTGCCGATATCGCCGATGCGCTGGTATCGCTCGTCGGTTCGGCGAACAATTCTTCGCGCCGCTGGGTCTACGAGCAGTATGACACGCTGATCCAGGGCAATTCCCTGCAGCTTCCGGGCGGCGATGCCGGCGTCGTTCGCGTCGAAGGCCACGACAAAAAGGCGCTCGCCTTCTCCTCCGACGTCACCCCGCGTTACGTCGAGGCTGACCCCTTCGAAGGCGGCAAGCAGGCCGTGGCCGAATGCTGGCGCAACATTACCGCAACCGGCGCCCTGCCGCTCGCGGCCACCGACAACCTGAATTTCGGCAACCCGGAAAAGCCCGAAATCATGAGTCAGCTGGTTCATGCCATCAAGGGCATCGGCGAAGCCTGCCGCGTGTTGGAATTCCCGATCGTTTCTGGCAACGTCTCGCTCTACAACGAGACCAATGGCCAGGCGATCCTGCCAACCCCCACCATTGGCGGCGTCGGCTTGCTGAAGGATTGGGGCCGCATGGCGCGCATCCGTTTTGCCGCCGCTGACGAAGCGGTGCTGCTTGTCGGCGCACCTGCCGGCCTCGGCACCCACATCGCGCAGTCGGTGTACATGCGTGATATCCATGGCCGTATCGACGGCCCTGCCCCGCATGTCGATCTGGCCGCCGAAAAGAAGAACGGCGATTTCGTGCGTGGCATCATCACGGATGGCCTCGCCACCGCCGTTCACGATTGCTCCTCGGGAGGTCTGGCGCTCGCGGTTGCCGAAATGGCGATTTCCTCCGGAATCGGCGCGACCATCGACGCGGTCGAAGGCCACAACCCGGTCCTCACCTTCTATGGCGAAGATCAGGGTCGTTACGTCCTGACCGTGAAGAAGAGTGATCTCGACAAGGTGCTGGCGGCTGCGAAGGCAGCCGGCGTTTCCTGCGCCAACATCGGCGTTACCGGTGGTTCCACCGTAAAGCTGGGCACGGCGCGCGCCGTCGAGATTAAAGAATTGCACTCGGCCTATGAATCGTGGTTCCCTCAGTTCATGGACGGCGAAACTCTAGTCGCCGCAGAATGAATTAAGGAGAAACATCATGCCCATGAAACCCGGCGACATTGAAGACATGATTAAGGCGGGAATTCCCGGGGCAAAGGTCACGATCCGCGATCTGGCCGGTGATGGCGATCATTACGCGGCGGAAGTCGTGGCAGATGCATTCAAGGGCAAGACCCGCGTGCAGCAGCACCAGATGGTCTATGACGCGCTGAAGGGCAATATGGGCGGCGTCCTGCATGCCCTTGCCCTGCAGACCTCGGCGCCCGAATGATGACTGAGATCACCGGTCTCTGTCCCATCGGCTGAAAGACCTGACGGCTGAAGAATAAAGAAAGGCCCGCGTGATAGTCCCACGCGGGCCTTTTCATATTCGACGTTATCGAAACCTCTAAAGAGCAGGCGGCGTTTGTGACTCGAGATCGGCAAATGAGGCGGCTGGCAGAGGCCCGGCCGTCAGCAGGGTAAAGTCGTAACCGGACCTGCGATCAGGCCCGAGAACATATTGCCGGTGCATTCTGAGGAAATTCCGCTTGTTCTTCTTGTAACGCTCCGGTGAAAGCGAACGCTTGAAGCGGATCGGCACGATTTTCGGTTGCGGCGCATCGCCATGACCGGTCAGCGCCACCGTGTTGCAACGATATAGATGGATCGGATCTGTGAGACACTGGATATCGAACCATGTCACCTGAGGGTGACGTGCGATGGCGCCAATGCTCTGACGAAGCCGCACGGCGCTCGACAGAAACGCGCATTGCAAGGCCGCCCCACCCAGCGTTGCGAAAGACAACTTCCGTCCATCCAGCGCCTCCGGCTTCAGCTCCAGCACGCGGCCGATGACCGCGAGGGCCAAGCTGGCGCCCATGCTGTGCGAGACCACCAGAACCTCATCCGAAGACTGCTCCAGCGCCTTCAGGACAAGCGCTGCCTTCTCTTCGATCCAGCCTCGGGCAATCGGCTCGTCGCGGCCGACTGCGAGTGCGAACCGCCAGTCCGCATAAAGATGCAGTGTGTGAAAGCGATCGGCAAACGGCAGGAAAGCCTTGGTGAAAAACAGGGCCGCAGCCGGAAGGCTGGCCACCAGCAGCCACAGCGGTAAAGCGAAAAGCCAGGGCGACAGGCCAATCACCGCCGCAAGCACGCCACCGGCAAGCATCAGCAGGAACGGAAAAATAAAGAACAGCCCAAAACGCCATGCATGGCGGAAGTAGCGCGCCGCGCCCCCCTCACCGATAATGCCCGCTCCCGCCTTGAAGCCCTGCCAGATCTGCCGCCAGACCGTCGCATTCCGCAATTGTGAGATGACGGCATTATGATCATAGACGATGATGTCCGAACGCGTCCGCCAATCGCCTGACGAGGCTTCCACGGTGAATGTTTCGCCGCCCGGCCTGTTCTCCAGCGGCCCCACTGCATAATCCACGGCCCATGTTTTTCCTGCCAGCGCGGCGGCACGCTGATAACGCAGATGATGGGCAGCGGCATCCAGCGGATCGAAACCCGGGAAATAAAGGACAAGTCGTGACGTGACGGTCGGCATGCATAAACCTTCGGGCTGGAGGCACCCGAAAGGATCGCTTGATACAGTGGGCGATGCACGTATAGTAAAAATCGCGACGGAAATATGATTTATTTAAAGGCGGAGAAAATTTGTCTGGCATCGTCGATCAACTGATAAACGGCGTCGTCAAGGGCGCTTTGTCGGAAGTCCTCACCAAGACCGGCATCCGCAAGACGCGCCGCGCACGCCGAACGAAAAGCACCGGTTCTCTCGCCGGCGGTATTGTCGGCTCCGTTCTGGAAGCCGCAATCAAGGCCGCAGTCAAACCGAAGCCGGCCAAAAAACAGGTCAGCAAAAGACGCACCGCCGCCGCGCGCAGCCGGCAGAGATATCGCTAGGCGTCGGAAGACCGTTTTTTGGCGCGTTATGCGTTGCAGGAGGCACGCATTTTTTCCTTCCGACGGGTGGAAATCGCGCCACGACATGTTATTTAGAGGCTAACAGAAAGCAGCGGCCTTGAACCGCATGTGAAAGGAACAGGCCTATGAGCGGCATTCACGACATGATCGACAGCGAAGTGAAGAGCAACGACATCGTTCTTTTCATGAAGGGCACCCCGCAATTCCCGCAATGCGGTTTTTCCGGCCAGGTGGTACAGATCCTCGATTATCTCGGCGTCGACTACAAGGGCATCAATGTGCTTGCCGATGCCGACATCCGTCAGGGCATCAAGGACTATTCCAACTGGCCGACGATCCCGCAGCTCTACGTCAAGGGTGAGTTCGTTGGCGGCTGTGACATCGTGAGAGAGATGTTCCAGTCCGGCGAATTGCAGAGCCACTTCCAAGAACAGGGTATCAGCGTCCGCGGCGCGGCCTGATTTCGGCCGGTTCATCCGGCCCACCCTGATTGTCAGAAATTTATGCCAGGCGTTGCTTCATGCAACGCCTTTGCCGTTCTTTTTGGGGCAATCCTGTGACAAATCTTTCACAATCCACCGCTTCGCGCGCAGGCTCGATGGGGCGTACGGAATTCATTGCGCTGGCCGCAATGCTGATGGCGTTGAACGCGCTCGCCATCGATATCATGCTGCCCGGGCTTCAGGAAATCGGCGCCTCGCTGGGCGTCGAGAATGAAAACCATCGCCAATATGTCATTTCGGCCTACCTTCTCGGTTTCGGCGTCGCCCAGCTTCTCTATGGGCCGATCTCGGACCGTTTCGGTCGCCGCAAGCCGATGCTCTTTGGTCTTGCGATCTACATCGTTTCAGCGCTTGCGGTTGTTTTTGTGCCGTCCTTCTCCGGCCTGCTGCTCCTGCGTTTCATTCAGGGCATCGGTTCTGCGGCAACACGCGTCATCACCATCTCGATCGTCCGCGACATCTGGCTTGTGGTGCAGGTGCTGGGACCGGATCCGATGCCTTTCGCCATCTTCATCGTGTTCTTCGCGCTTGCCATGTTCCAGTTCGGCTGGATCGGCTCGAACTTCAACTCGCTGGCGATGGAACCGCTTGGCCACGTCGCCGGCACAGCCTCCTCGGTGATCGGCTTCATGGGAACCATTGGCGGTTCGCTGATCGGCGCCGCCATCGGCCAGGCTTTCGACGGTACCGCACTGCCAATGGTGGCGGGCTTCTTCGTCGTCTCCATTATCGGCCTGATCTTTGTACTGATCGGCGAAAAGGGTGTGTTATTTCATGCCCACAACAAGCCGATCCGCTAAGGGACATGGAAAAATAAAAGGGCGCGGAATTCTGTTCCGCGCCCTTTTTTGTTTGCTGGTGGGTCTCGCCGACGGCCGTCACACTGGAGCTGATCCGGGGTCCAGCCAGCCCAAGCCCTTGGGCTGAAAAAGGTCCTTCCTCCGCGCAGACGCGCCGCAGCTGGATGCCGGATCAAGTCCGGCATGACGGTGAAGGTTGTGCACACCCCACGAATCCGGAGCCTCAGACCGTGAAAATCTTCTCGCGCAGCAATTCCCACGTCTCCTGATTAGGCGCCAGCAGCAGCCCGCCATCCACATGGCGTGGCAGATAAGGCGAGCCATCAAGGCGGGCGGCATAGGCGCCCGATTCCTGCGAGATCAATGTGCCGGCCAGGTGGTCCCAAGGCATCAGCTTGTTGTACATCAGGAAATGCATGTGACCGCCGCAGAACAGGCGGTATTCATGCGCGGCGCAGCGATAGCTGGTGAAGAGCCGCACATCGGCCAGGTTCACCAGAATCTTGCGGCGCGTCTCCACGTCGAAATAGCCGGTATTGGCGATACCCACCATCTGCGACAGTTCCGGCGCCGGCACGACCGACATCTGCGTCTGCGCGCCATCGGCGCTGCACAGCCATGCGCCGGAGCCCTTTTCGGCAATGGCCCAGTCATTGCCCATGGGATCGAAGATCAGGCCGGCGACAGTCTCGCCCTTGGAGATGATGCTCATCATCACGCCGAAAAGCGGCAGGCCGGACGCAAAATTATAGGTGCCATCGATCGGATCGACCACGACAGCCAGATCGGCATCGGCAAGCTTGCCAAGCAGCGAAGCATCGGCCGCCACAGCCTCCTCGCCAATGAACAGAGCATCCGGCATGATCTCCTGCACGCGGGCGCGGATCAACCGCTCTGCGGCCTCGTCAGCCTCGGTAACCAGGTCGATCGCTTCGGTCTTGATCCTGACGTCGCCATCGCCCAGATTGCGGAACCTCGGCAGGATTTCAACCGCAGCAGCCTCCTGAAGCGCATTGGCAAGAGAGGCGATGTCGAGTTCGAGAGCCATGGGCGAGATCCTTCCATTTGAGCATAAATCTTATAAGGCGACGATTTCCCGCCGCAGCATCTTCCAGCTTTCCTTGTCGGGAGCAGAAAGTATGCCCCCGGTCGTCTGGCCGGGCCGATAGGGCGTGTTGTCGAAACGCGCCGTGTAGCCACCCGCTTCCTGATGGATGAGCACGCCTGCAAGGTGATCCCATGGCATCAGCTTTTCATGGCCGATGAAATGAAGATTGCCGGCGGAAGCGAGCCAATATTCATGTGCGGAGCAGTTAAGCGACAATGCCATCTTTATCTTCGCCATATTGGCGGCGATCACCGGCCGGCGATCCGGATGGCTGTGACCCCAAGAAAAGAGGCCGACCATGTCGGACAGTGGCGCGGGATCGGCAACCTTCAGCTTTGCCTGCGAGCCGTTCTTGCGGTGGAGATAGGCGCCCTCGCCTTTCAGACCAATGATGGTGTCCCCCATCACGGGATCGTGGATAAGTCCAGCCGCGGTCTCACCCTTGACGGTGACCGCGAGCAGCGTACCGAAGGCGGGAAAGCCGGAAGCGTAATTGAAGGTGCCGTCGATGGGATCGATCACGAAGGCAAGCGGCGCGTCGGCAAGGGCGGGAATGACGGAATGATCCGCGTCATAGGCCTCTTCGCCAACGATATGCGCCTTTGGAAACCGCTCGAGCAGCGCTGCGGTTATCAGCTTTTCGGCCAGAACATCCGCCTCGGTGACGAGATCGACGGCGGATGTCTTTTCGGAGATGGCGCCAGCGCTCAGGTTCCTGAAGCGGGGCATGATTTCATCCGTACCGGCTGCGGCAACGGTGGTAACGAGGAAATCGATATCTTTATCGGAAAGGGTCATCGCGCGGGGCACTTCTTCATAAGGGAGGGTGGGCCTCCCTAGGCTCTTCAGATGACGCCCCCGTGACAGAAAGCGCCGAAAAATCAAAAAGTCTGGGGTCGAGGAGATGGGAAGGGTTCACATGCGCCAGCGCCCGCAGCATCACATCCTTCCGACCGGGCATACGCCGCTCGATATCCGCCAGCATTTCCTTCATGGCGTTGCGCTGAAGTCCGTCCTGCGAGCCGCAAAGGTCGCAGGGGATGATCGGAAACTCCATTGCGGCCGCAAATTTCGCCATGTCTTCTTCGGCGCAATAGGCAAGCGGGCGCATGACCATCAGGTCACCCTCGTCATTCAAAAGCTTTGCCGGCATGCCGGCCAGACGTCCGCCATGGAAGAAGTTCATGAAGAAGGTCTCGAGAATATCCTCACGGTGATGGCCGAGCAGCAGCGCGTCGCAGCCCTCCTCCCGCGCGATGCGGTAAAGATTGCCGCGCCTGAGCCGCGAACAGAGCGAACAGTAAGTGCCGCCGGAGGGCACCTTCTCCTTCACCACAGAATAGGTGTCGCGATATTCGATGCGATGGGCAACGCCGATCTTCGCCAGATACTCCGGTAAGACCTGCTTTGGAAAATTCGGCTGACCCTGATCCAGATTGCAGGCGATCAGTTCAACGGGCAGCAGGCCGCGCCATTTGAGATCGAGCAGCAGCGCCAAAAGCCCGTAGCTGTCCTTGCCACCGGAAAGGCCGACCAGCCAGCGCTTCTGGCCTTTCAGCATGTCGAAATCTTCAAAGGCCTGACGCACATTGCGCAGCAGCCGCTTGCGCAGCTTGTTGAAGGAGACGGAGCGCGGTGCATTTTCAAATAGCGGATGCGAGCTGCCAGCTTCTTCCGGCGATTCCTGATCTGCCCCGATCTTTTCCGCGATGTCATCGACCCTGGTGAGAATATTCATCATCCGCTCGCTCCGGCACGACTGCCGTTATCCATGCAGGCAATGCTCCCATCCGCCCGGAAGATCAAGCCCCGAATACCGACCAACCTGTTTTCGTCGCCAGCATTTCCAGCGCATGTGACCCGAGCGCCGAGTTGCCGACCTTGTTGAGGCCGGGCGACCAGACCGCGATCGATGCCTTGCCGGGTGCCACCGCCATGATGCCGCCGCCGACGCCGCTCTTGCCCGGCAGGCCGACATGATAGGCGAAATCGCCCGACCCGTCATAATGACCGCAGGTCAGCATCAGCGCATTGATGCGCCTTGCGCGGCGGTCCGACACGACGGTATGCCCCGTCAGCGGGTTGCGGCCGCGATTGGCCAGGAACAGGCCGGCGCGGGATAGCTGCGCGCAGGTCATGGAAAGCGCGCACTGATGGAAATAGACCCCGAGCGTATATTCCACGGGGTGATGCAGATTGCCGAAGGAGCGCATGAAATTGGCGAGCGCGAAATTGCGGAAACCCGTCGCCTGCTCGGATTTCGCCACCGTATCGTCGATGCTGATCGTGTCATCATCAGCGAGATACCGCACGAACCGCAGGAGCTCGCCGATCGCCTCGCGCGGCTGATGGCCGGACAAAACGATATCGGTCACCACGATCGCCCCGGCATTCACGAAGGGGTTGCGGGGAATTCCGTGCTCGTGCTCCAGCTGGACTATGGAGTTGAAGGACGATCCCGACGGTTCGCGACCCACCCGGTTCCACACCGTCTCACCGGCCTTGCCGAGCGCCAGCGTCAGCATGAAGACCTTGGAAATGCTCTGGATCGAAAACGGCGTCAGCGCATTGCCAGCCGTATAAGTCGTTCCATCGACCGTGGTGATGGCGATGCCGAACTGGTTGGGATCGACCTTGGCGAGTTCGGGAATGTAATCCGCAACCTTCCCCTCGCCCAGCCTCGGCAGCATGCTGTCATGGATGGAATCGACGATACCCTGAATGTCCTGCATGCAAAGCCTTCCCCAGCAAACAAAAAAGCCGCCCCGAAGGGCGGCTTCCTGAATACTGAAACGCGTCGATTAACGCGAGTAGAATTCGACGACCAGATGCGGTTCCATGACGACCGGGTAAGGAACGTCGGAGAGCGACGGAACGCGAGCGTAGGTCGCAACCATCTTGTTGTGGTCAACTTCGATGTAGTCAGGAACGTCGCGTTCAGCGAGCTGAACGGCTTCCAGAACTGTTACGAGCTGCTTGGACTTCTGGCGAACTTCGATAACGTCGCCCGGCTTGCAGCGGTAAGAACCGATGTTGACGCGAACGCCGTTAACCGTGACGTGGCCATGGTTGATGAACTGGCGCGACGCGAAAACGGTCGGAACGAACTTGGCGCGGTAGACGATGGCGTCCAGACGCGACTCGAGCAGGCCGATCAGGTTTTCAGAGGTATCGCCCTTGCGACGGTTTGCTTCGTCGAAGGTAGCGCGGAACTGCTTTTCGCGCAGTTCGCCGTAGTAGCCCTTGAGCTTCTGCTTGGCGCGCAGCTGCGTGCCGAAGTCGCTCATCTTGCCCTTGCGGCGCTGGCCGTGCTGGCCCGGGCCGTATTCGCGGCGGTTAACCGGGGACTTCGGACGGCCCCAGATGTTTTCGCCCATGCGGCGGTCGATTTTGTACTTAGCCGATTCGCGCTTGCTCATCGTATTTCCTTCTCAAAGGTTTATACCGGCTTGTTGCCAAACCGGGTTAAGGAAACACGCCCTCCTCTGAGGCCCGTTGCAGGGCCTCTGACAGGCTTCTCACATGCGAATGGAGAAACCACGGGACATGTCGGTGATATTGACCGCCGAACGTCAGTTCTTAAACTGCAGGGCAGTCAACAAAACACACCGGACATCACTGCCCGGCGTTGGGGCGGCTTCTACAGAGCTTTCACGGTTTTGTCAAACAAGGCCTTTCGCTTTTTTCTAAAGTCTGCCCTTGAAAAGCAAAAGTGCCCACCCATCTCTTCGTCGTGATCAGAACTCGGGCCCCTCTGGCGTGTTACCGGACAACACGTGATGTCGAGTTTGTTAAGGTTGGGGCCCACGTATATTCTTGACACGCGTTCCCCATCCGTAAAGCCAACCTCGTCCGGCTAAAGGTTGACTGATGGACTTTCTTCTATCGGATTTTCTCGGCACACCCACCTGGATGTGGGGTGTCTTTATTTCTCTTGTCCTTGGCCTGCTCGCGCTCGATCTCGGCGTACTTCATAAGAATTCCAAGGAAATCGGCGTTCGTGAAAGCCTGCTGATGTCAGGCTTCTATATTGCCATCGGCCTCGCCTTTGGTGGCTGGATTTGGTATCAGTCCGGCCAGCAGTCCGCCATGGAATATGTCACGGGCTTCGTGGTCGAAAAAAGCCTGGCGATGGACAATATCTTCATCATCGCCATGATCTTCTCCTATTTTGCCATTCCGCGCCAATACCAGCACCGCGTGCTGCTCTGGGGTATCCTCGGCGTTATCGTCCTGCGCGGCATCATGATTGCCGGCGGCGCGGCCATCGTCGAAAACTTCCACTGGGTGCTTTACCTCTTTGCGGCCTTCCTCGTCTTCACAGGCCTCAAGATGCTGTTTTCCTCCGACCATGACGAGAACGACATCGGCAACAACCGCATCCTGAAATTCCTGCGCAGTCACCTGCCAGTGACAAACAGGCTGCATGGCGAAAAGTTCTTCGTCAAGGAAACCGATGAGACAACCGGAAAACTGAAGACCTTCGTGACGCCGCTCTTCCTGGCGCTCATCATGGTCGAAATCGCCGACCTCATCTTTGCCGTCGATTCGATCCCGGCGATCTTCGCTATCACCACCGATCCGTTTATCGTCTATACCTCGAACATCTTCGCGATCCTCGGCCTGCGCGCCCTCTATTTTGCGCTTGCCGCCCTGATCCATCGCTTCGCCTACCTGAAATATGCATTGGCTGCGGTTCTGGTCTTCGTCGGTTCCAAGATTTTCGTGGCCGACATGCTCGGCATCGCCAAGATTCCGCCGGCCGTTTCGCTGGGTGTCACCGTCGCCATTCTCGTCACCGGCGTCGTCGGTTCGCTGATCGCGACACGCAAGGAAGCGAAAGCCATCGAGTAATTACACGCGCGAAGGAGGCAGAAAAGCTGCCTCCTTCGTAACATTTTAAGAACTGGCCGGTTTGGTTACTTTATCGAGATGAAATATTACCGCGACGCTCACGTGTTTTTTTGCAATTCTTAGAAGAAACGCGATAAAATCTCTCGAAGCATTTTAAATAGCCTATATTGTTTGGAAAGAGGATAAGATGGAAAAGGATGTAGCAAAATCAATAATAGAATTGTCTATATCTATTGACACGATTCTGGGGCAAATGTTCGAATGCATAGAAAAAATATCCGACGAAAAAATTAAATTCGCACTCTATAAATCAGCAAATGATTTAATGGGATATATTGCTAGAGACATTATATTCCCCCTGATTGAAATACATCCTGAATTGAATCCAGAATCGTAGATTTAGTGATATTTATTCGGGGAATTAATCGACGATTACTCGATTTACTAAGACATATTAGGCCGACATAGACGTCTTTATTTCGAAATTTATAAGTGCAACATATGAGATTTGAATCGATCGACCAGGCAATTTCTGAGCAGAAGCTTTGGCGAGCGAAGGAAATACTTCAAGGAAGGCTCAGCCATCCCGAAGTCGATCTGGCGCTCTTTCATAAATATGGCGAAGTGCTGCTTGAGATGAACGATTTCATCGAAGCGGGGCGTATGTTGTTCCGCTCGGGCGCAAGGGACGAGCGCTTCCGGGAAGCGATCGATATCTTCCTCTCAAGAAATGACAGGCGCGAACCGCAACGCTTTCTGGCGCGGTTGCCCTCTTCCATGAGACGGCAACGGCATCTTGCGGAATTTGTCGCTTCGCCAGAATTCGAACGCAGCGGATGGACTGCGGTGCAACTCTCCCACATCGTTCCAATACAAACTGATGTCGACGCTCGTCCCTGTCAACGGTCGCATCGCATGACCTCGATACTGGCGATCGTCTCTTTGGTTTGCCTCCTGGCCCTCAGCCTCGTGGGTCTCTACACGACAATCGGCTCCGCAGTGCGGCTTTTTGCAGATTGGTGATTACTCCGCCGCCAGCCTTGCATCATCCTCAGCCGCATCCGCATCGCCGGGCGCGGTTTTTGCGTCGAGATCGGGAAATGCCACGATACGCTTGCCGGAGAAATCGGCATGCACCACCACAAGCTCCTTCTCCTCGAAATAACTAAGGAGACGCCGTGCGCGGCGGGCGGAATGGGTGCCGTAGGCGCGGGCAATTCGGGCATCGGACGGGCAAGGTTCCTCGCCGAGCGCTGCCTTGACGAGCAGCAGAAAAACGCCCTGCAGGTCATCGGAAACCGACATCGACAATTCCAGCGCCTTCTCCCAGCCTTCGCTAGCCGCCATAGCCGCATCAACGCCTGAACGGGCAATCGCCACCTGCCGGCGGAATTCCGCCAGCGTCATCGGCGTGCCGGGAATGCGGCGCATGCGGGCACGGACCAGAAAATCCTGATAAAGCACGGCATCGGTACGATAGGCGGATTGAGGGTCATCGAGAATTTCGACGAGAACCGCTGAAATCTTTTCCTCGCGCTCCTCGGGCGTTATTTCCGGCTGGCCCGCACGAGGCGAATGCTCCGGTGCTGGGCCGACGGCCGCGGGAGTAGACCGGGACAATTCAGCCAGAATATCCGTTGTTGGACGCGGAGCCGGCGGTGTGCGACGAACTGCGGGACGCGTGAATTCTTCCGGGTCCGGCGTAAAGATCAGGTCTTCGACGTCCTGCGGCGCATCCGGCAGCGGCATCAGCTTCGGTGAAGAAGAGCGCGCCGAGGTTTCCACCGCCCCGATGACGATTGGCAGCGGACGGCGCGAAAGCGCCGGGCCGAGCGCCACGAAATTGCCGCGCTGGAGATCGCGGAACATTTCCGCCTGCCGCCGGTCCATGCCGAGCAGATCTGCCGCGCGCGCCATGTCGATATCGAGGAAAGTGCGGCCCATCAGGAAGTTGGAGGCTTCCGCGGCCACGTTCTTGGCAAGCTTGGCCAGTCGCTGCGTGGCGATGACGCCGGCAAGACCACGCTTCCGGCCACGGCACATCAGATTGGTCATCGCGCCAAGCGAAGCCTTGCGTGCATCTTCCGTGACTTCACCGGCAACCGACGGCGCAAACATCTGCGCTTCATCCACCACCACAAGCACCGGATACCAGAATTCACGATCGGCATCGAACAGGCCATTGAGGAAAGCAGCGGCCGCCCGCATCTGCTGTTCGATATCGAGACCTTCCAGCGTCAGCACGCAGGAAACACGATGCTGGCGAATGCGGTTGGCGATGCCCGCGAGCTCGGCTTCCGTGCGCTCGCCATCCACGACCACATGGCCGAATTTATCGGACAGCGTAACAAAATCACCCTCGGGATCGATGATGACCTGCTGCACCCATGGCGCCGATTGCTCGAGCAGCCGGCGCAGCAGATGCGACTTGCCGGAACCGGAATTGCCCTGCACCAGCAAACGCGTCGCAAGCAATTCTTCAATATCGAGCTTGGCCTGCTGCCCGCCCGATAGAGTTCCCATGTCGATGCCGACCTGCAATGTTCCGTTCCTCGTACTGCCTCAGATCCGGCCGATTCCCCTCGCGGCGGCCGAACATGCTCTTTACCAAAAAATCGTCGATTGCGTCTCGCCTATGCCGGTAATGCACAGGCATTTGCGTTCCGGCCTAAGCAGGACGGCGCCAGGCGCGGGCAAAGGCAATACGCCGCCCGAAGACATTGAGCGCCAGCCCGAGAATCACGAGCGCTGCGCCGGCCACTTCGAAGACTGTGATATGTTCCGCAAAAGCGAGATAGGCGCTGATGAAGCCAACGACGGGCACCAGTAGAGAAAACGGCGCCACCGTTCCAGCCGGATACCGCAGAAGCAGATAGCTCCAGATGCCAGCGCCGACAATTGTCGCACCATAGGCCATATAGATCACCACGAACGCCATGGTCGGCGTCGCATTGACCACCCCATCGACTATCGCCCGAGGACCCTCCACCACGAGCGAAAGCAGGATCAACGGTAGAACAGGCACAAGGCTCGTCCAGGCAACGAAGGAGACCGCATTGACCTGGCCGATGCGGCGATTGACGATGTTACCGCAGGCCCAGGCAATGGCGGAACCGACGCCCATCAGAAGCGGCACCAGCGCCGCCGCCGTCATGCGCTCGACGCCGATGACCGCAAGCCCGCCAAAAGCGATGATTGCACCGAGGATTTGCGACGGCAACGGCCGTTCCCCGAGGAACACCACGGCAAGCGCCAGCGTGAAAAAGGCCTGCGACTGCATGACGAGCGAAGCAAGCCCCGCTGGCAGCCCAAGCTTGATGGCCGGATAAAGCAGGCCGAACTGCACAAAACCCATGGCCATGCCGTAAACGATCATATGCCGCCAGGGCACATTGGGCCTGGGCAGGAAAAACACCAGTGGCACTGCCGCAAAGAGATAACGAACCCCCGTCAAAAACAGCGGCGGCATATCGTTGACGCCGATCTTGATGACAACGAAGTTGAAGCCCCACAAAAACACGGTAACCAGGGCCAGAAGTATATGCGGCAATGCCATTTTATTATGTCCGAATGTCAGTCGATGGAGGGCGTCATACGCTGGCCGCCCTCTTCCAGCCAAAGGCAACGAGACCAGCGCCGATCAGGAGGCCACCGCCCGTGCGGTTGACAATCCGCTGAACCTTCGGCTTGCGGATCGTATTACGGGCGGCACTTGCCAGAAGTCCATAAAGCGCCGCGTTGACAGTGGCAAGCACAAGGAACGTCGCCTCGAAAATCAGCACCTGCGGCCAGAACGGCAATGTCGGCACCAGAAACTGCGGCAAAAAGGCCACGAAGAACACGATGCTCTTCGGGTTAAGCGCGGTAACGATATAGGCATGCAGGAAGATTTTGAGCGGTCTTTCCCGGCCCGTCACGCCGGTTCCATCGGTACCTTCGCCACCAACCGGCGAACGCCACAGCTTGATGCCGAGATAGATGAGGTAAGCCGCACCGATCCATTTCAGCCCGGTAAAAAGCGCTGCGGATGTGGCGAGCAGCGCCCCAAGCCCCAACATCGAGGCCGTCATGGCGGTGAAATCGCCGAGCGCCACGCCTGTCACCGTTGCCGTGCTCGCCTTGCGGCCATGGCCCAGCGCATAAGAAATGACCAGCAGGATCGTCGGTCCTGGAATGGCAAGCATGATGGCGGACGCGGCCACGAAGGCCAGCCAGTTTTCCAATGGCATGATGAATCTCCTCTATCCCGAGTCTTGAGCAAGCCACGGAAAATGTTTTGCTTCAAGCCGGATTGTACGAGCTGTGCAGCTCTCTCCTAATGCCCCCGGGAAACGTCCCGGTACGAGTTTCTCCGTAATCCGCGGTCAAACTGGGACCGGCCTCTCCCGCATGTGCGTGCGGAAGAGGCCACCATTGTCAAAACCGCGGCACCCAGTAGGGCGTTTCCCAGTCTCGCCGCCGCTTCACGCGCGAAGGGTCGAGGCCGATATCGACCAGAAGGCGCTCCGGCAGATCGGCAGGGTCAGTTGGTGGCGCGCGGGGCACGACAGCGGCAATGAGAACCGCTTTGAGAGTTTTCCAGACGCCGAATGTGACGAACAGACGGTCCACCGCATCCGGCAGCGCATATGCTACCAGTGGTTGATTTTTTTGCATGGGAAATCCATCCCGGCGCGGCAAAGCGGCCAGGTCCTTTATCGATGAAAAACGACAGGACGAAACGACGGGCACAGCAAGGATGCCGCACAAACGCGCAGGTCACACGTCGAACGAAATGAAAACGCCAAACGGCAGGGAAATCAGGCCTAAGCCTTATCGGAGGGAGATGCCTCGCATCCCATAACCGCCGATATTCATGCCGGAAAGGCCAGACATGCCGTTAAGGCGCATATTCATGTCATTGGTCATTCCACGCCTCCATTTATAGCGGTTACAGACGAGAAACACCTTACACAGGAAATCCGGCGCGACAAGAGGTCGCAATCTCGAATTGTAAAGAGTCGCAAAAAAGATGCAAAAATGCAACAGACTCATGGAAGGGAAATCAGGACACGGAGACGCTGAGGCCAAAACCCTGCATCAGCCGCCGCGTGGCAAAGTCCGGCTTGCCTGATGTGAAGACGGCGAAGTCGAATCCATCGGGGTGTTCGGCATCCTGGGGCATCGGCACCAGATGACGGGCACGTCTTGCAATTGCCTCGGCGGGATCGAGCCAGTCTACCGGCCAGGGGGCCAGACGGCGAAACACGTTGGCCATGAAAGGATAGTGGGTGCAGGCGAGAACGACGATATCGGTGCGTTTTCCATCGCTTTCGATAAAACAGGGTTCGATTTCGGCAAGCACCGCCTCCTCCGACACCGGCTCCCCCCTGATCCAGCTTTCGGCCATGCGCGCAAGGTTTTCCGAGCCGACAAGGCGGACATGGCATTGCGTTGCGAAAGACTGAATGAGATCGCGCGTATAGGCACGCTTGACGGTGCCGGGCGTCGCCAGAACGGAGACGAGGCCGGAACGGGTGCGCTCCGCCGCCGGTTTGATGGCGGGTACTGTTCCGACAAAGGTCATCTGCGGAAACCGGGCACGCAGATCGGCACCGGCAAGCGTGAAGGCGGTATTGCAGGCGATGACGCAGACCTCCGGGCTGAAATCCTGCAGCAGTTTTTCAAAAAGCGAGAGAATGCGCGCCCTGAGCGCCTCCTCTTCCCAGCCGCCATAGGGAAAACCGGCGTCGTCGGCCACATAGATGAAACCGCGCTCGGGCATCAGCACGCGCGCTTCGCGCAGCACAGTCAGCCCGCCAATGCCGGAATCGAACACCAGCACCGGCTTCAGCACGTCGGTGGCCGCCTCACTCGTCTTCAGCATTCTCCCCTGCTCCCTCGGCCGATGGCCCCGTTGCCCGACCGGCCTGCTTCGGCCACTGCCGGGGAAAACGGTCGAGCGAATTGATCACGCCGCGGAAAACACTGATTTCCTGCTCGGAAAAACCGCGTCTCGACAGCACGGCACGCAGATTGTCGACCATTTTCGGCTTTTTTTCAGCGGGATGGAAATAACCGCGCGCATCCAGCGCTTCCTCGAGATGTTCAAACAGGCCAAAAACCTGCTCCTTGGTCGAAGGCCGCTGCTCGACGGACTGGAAAAGCGTCTCGCCCAGATCGTCCATGCCTGACTTCATCCACTCATAGGACATCAGGAGCACGGCCTGCGCAATATTGAGCGATGCAAAGGCGGGGTTGACCGGAAATGTCACGATCTCATCGGCCAACGCCACTTCCTCATTGGTCAGGCCCCAGCGTTCACGACCAAACAGGATGCCTGTCTTTTCGCCCGCCTTGAATTTTGCCCTGAGCGTATCGGCCGCAGTGACTGGCGATCGTACAGGCTTGAACCCATAACGCTCGCGCGCGGTCGTGGCATAAACGAAATTGAGATCCTTGATCGCCTCTTCCAGCGTATCGAACACCGTCGTCGCGTCGATGACGTGATCGGCCTTGGAAGCGGCGGAGCGCGCCTTTTCGCTTGGCCAGCCATCACGCGGGTTGACGAGGCGCAGCTCGGCGAGCCCGAAATTGGCCATCGCCCGCGCCACCATACCGATATTTTCGCCAAGCTGCGGCTCGACCAGAATGATCGCCGGGCCTTCCGCCAGAAGTTCAAGCTCGCTGTTTGTGCCTGCCATCGTTGTTTGTCCGTTTTTTTAAAAGCGCGGCATAGACTTTGACGCCGATACCGTAAAGCGCGCTTCACTGGCACAGATTGCCGTTAAAATCAAAGTCGGAGAGAGCGCGCACCCGCTCGGCTTTGCTGGAGATGAGAGCAACACCGCTACCCCGTCATCCTCGGGCTTGAACCGAGGATCCACAACCCGTTGAAATCAATGGATCCTCTGGCCAAGCCCGAGGATGACGGGGAGTGTGGCGAAAACCTCGCATCACTCTCCACCGGCTCAAACGGGACCCATTACTCCCCCTTGATGATGTTCGCCATCTCCTCACGCAGCGAGTCCCGGCCTTCGTCGCCCACCCGGTGAATGTCGCTGATGACAGGCCGCCCCTCCTCCTCGATCACATCGAAATGCACCTCGTCCACGGTCGCCTTCATCTCCGCCTCATCCATGCAGGCCCAGAGCTTGAATTTGGCCGTCACGTCAGTCACGCCATCCTTCACCGCACCCGCCGTCACGGACACATCCTGAAGCGGGCAGCCATCCTGCGAGTTGGTCACGACATCATAACCGAATGGATCGCCCTTCTCGCCGCTTTCGGCCTCGTAAGCCGGCTTCTTGGAGGCTTCACGGTATTGCGCGACGAACTCCTTGCTGAAGAGGCTCGTCAGCATGTCCTCGTCGAATATGTATTTCCAGTTTTCCGCATCGCCGGACCAGTTCTTGACGGTGATATCCATCACCTTCTGGACGGGATCGGTGGGACCGGCGGCGAGGGCGGCGTGGGAAAAGAGGGCGGCGGCAGACAGAAGCAGAATTTTCCGCATGATATGATCCCGGTAGAGGCCCAGAGACGGGCGAAGCGATTCGCCTGACTGTATTCCGGCATTATGGTTTGGCAATGCGCAAAGCGTTATTGCGCTGCGCCAAAAAAGCGCCCCCCATGGCTTTGCCTCAGGCGCGTGCGATGCTATAGCCGCACCGGATATTTTTCCGACTATGGGCGTCAACAGGCGCCACAGCTTCGAAGGTGAGGAATTCATGGCAAAGATCAAGGTAGCCAATCCAGTCGTCGATCTCGACGGCGACGAAATGACCCGTATCATCTGGCAGCTCATCAAGGACAAGCTGATCCTGCCATACCTCGATCTCGACATCGAATATTACGACCTCTCGGTTGAAAACCGCGACGCCACCAACGACCAGGTCACGGTTGACGCGGCCCACGCCATCAAGAAGCACGGCGTCGGCATCAAGTGCGCCACCATCACCCCGGATGAGCAGCGCGTTGAGGAATTCGGCCTGAAGGAGATGTGGAAGAGCCCGAACGGCACCATCCGCAACATTCTGGGCGGCGTCATCTTCCGCGAGCCGATCATCTGCAAGAACGTTCCGCGCCTCGTTCCGGGCTGGACGAAGCCGATCGTTGTCGGCCGCCACGCTTTCGGTGACCAGTACAAGGCAACCGATTTCAAATTCCCCGGCAAGGGCAAGCTGACGATCAAGTTCGTCGGTGAAGACGGCCAGGTTATCGAAAAGGACGTTTTCGACGCTCCGAGCGCCGGCGTGGCTCTTGCCATGTACAACCTTGACGAATCCATCCGCGAATTCGCCCGCGCCTCGATGAACTATGGCCTGATGCGCAAGTGGCCGGTTTACCTCTCCACGAAGAACACCATCCTCAAGGCCTATGACGGCCGCTTCAAGGATATCTTCGAAGAAGTCTACCAGACCGAATTCAAGAAGCAGTTCGACGAAATCGGCATCACCTATGAGCACCGCCTCATCGACGACATGGTCGCTTCCGCGCTGAAGTGGTCTGGCGGCTACATCTGGGCCTGCAAGAACTATGACGGCGACGTTCAGTCGGACACGGTTGCTCAGGGCTTCGGCTCGCTCGGCCTGATGACCTCGGTTCTTCTGTCCCCCGATGGCCGTACGGTCGAAGCCGAAGCGGCACACGGCACGGTCACGCGCCACTACCGCCAGCACCAGAAGGGTCAGGAAACCTCGACCAACTCGATCGCCTCCATCTTCGCCTGGACCCGTGGCCTCGCCCACCGCGCCAAGCTGGACGACAATGCGGAACTGGCAAAGTTCGCGGCAACGCTCGAGACCGTGTGCGTCGACACCGTCGAAAGCGGCTACATGACAAAGGACCTCGCGCTCCTCATCGGCCCGGACCAGCCCTGGCTCTCCACCACCGCCTTCCTCGACAAGATCGACGAAAACCTCAAGAAGGCTATGGCTGCCTAAGCCTGCTTTCCCAAGACGTCAAAACCCGGCCTCAGTGCCGGGTTTTTTATTTGCACGGTATAGACGAGGCATTCGTTCAATAGAAACGAAATGGACAACCAGATAGCGAACAAATATCGTTACGTGCCGGCTGGTTGAGCCAAGAGAAAAAACTCTGACACAACGCAGATTTCTTTTTGTTCACGGCATCTTGATTAGCGGTTGCACTAAGCGCAGAATTTGATTCTGCGTGTCCAGGGCCAGCAGGACAATAAGACTAAGATTAAACAGCATCTACTTGCACACAACTTGCCCGACACAGTCAAACGTTCATCGTAGCATCCACGCGATCTTGGAAAGACGCTAGGGATGTTGCGGACTTTAAAAATATGAAACGCAGGCCGAAAGCCCTTTGGGTTCGCCTGACGTTTCGACGATTTTGCTTGGGGAGGCAAAAGAGCATGAGTGAACTGATCTTTTACACCAACCCCATGTCGCGCGGGCGCATCGCGCGGTGGATGCTCGAGGAAGTGGGCGTTCCCTATCGAACCGAGATACTTCGTTTCGAAACCTCGATGAAATCGCCCGCCTATCGGCTGATCAATCCGATGGCCAAGGTGCCCGCCATCAAACATGGCGATACCATCGTCACCGAGGCCGCCGCGATCTGCGCCTATCTGGCTGACGCCTTTCCCGGTGCGAACCTAGCGCCCACACCCAAGTCACGCGGGCTTTATTACCGCTGGATGTTCTTTGCCGCAGGCCCGCTGGAAATGGCGGCGAGCATGAAGGCAATGGGTTTTGAAGTGCCGAAGGAAAAATTGCGTATGGCCGGCTGCGGCAGCTATGCGGATGTGATGAACACGCTGGAACGGGCCGTCAGCGAAAACCGCTTCATCGCCGGCGATCTTTTTACCGCCGCGGATGTCTATGTCGGCGCCCATGTCGGCTGGGGCCTGCAATTCGGCACGATTGAAAAACGCCCGGCCTTCATCGACTACTTGTCGCATCTGACCGAGCGCCCGGCATTTAAGCGGGCCGCGCAGCTCGATGAGGAAGCGGTGAAGGATATGAAAGCGACGGACTAGAGCATTTCCGGTGATCACGGGATCACCGGAAATGCTCTAGTGTTTGTTTTTACCGCATTGTCCGACGCCGAAGCGAACACGCTTCGGCTGGAAATGCTCCAGCAGGCTTGGCGCTGCCCAGCGCAGAATAGTCCCTGAACCATCCACAAACGGAAATTCACAAGAAAAAGGCGGGCCAAAATCCCGCCTTCTCTTTTCTGTCGATCAGGCCGCCAGAGCCGCTGCCACCGCTTCGATGGCCTCCTGCGCCTTGGCGCCATCAGGACCACCTGCCTGCGCCATGTCCGGTCGGCCGCCGCCGCCCTTGCCGCCAAGTGCGGCGGAAGCAGTGCGGACGATATCGACGGCGCTGAAACGGGACGTCAGATCTTCCGTCACGGCGGCGACAGCGCTTGCCTTGCCATCCTCGGAAACGGCGATCAGCAGCACGACGCCAGAACCGAGATTGGCCTTGGCCTCGTCGGCGAGCCCCTTCAGATCCTTGGCATCGATACCAGCAAGGGATTTTGCCAGGAAGTTGACGCCCGCGACCTGCTTGACGTCGCTTGCCCCGGCATCCGCCGAACCGCCGCCCATGGCGAGCTTCCGGCGGGCATCGGCGAGCTCACGCTCCAGCTTCTTGCGCTCGTCCAGCAGGCCTTCAACGCGCGACAGGACATCGCCCGGCTGAACCTTCAGCGACGAGGCGAGCGCCTTTACCCGCTCGTCCTGTTCGGCGAGATAGGCAAGCGCGCCCTGGCCAGTTACGGCCTCGAGGCGTCGCACGCCCGCACCCACGGCGCTTTCACCGAGAATGCGGATGAGACCGATCTGGCCGGTCGCAGCCACATGCGTGCCGCCGCAAAGCTCGACGGAATAAGGACGGTTGGCTTTCGCGCCATGCAGGCCGGTGCCCATGGAGACGACACGAACCTCGTCACCGTATTTCTCGCCGAACAGCGCCATCGCGCCCTCGGCAATGGCGTCATCGACGCTCATCAGGCGGGTGACGACAGGCGAGTTCTGCAACACGATTTCGTTGGCCATGTCTTCAACGACCTTCAGCTCCTCGGCAGACATCGGCTTCGGATGTGAAACGTCAAAGCGCAGGCGCTCGGGCGCGACCAGCGAACCCTTCTGCGCGACATGGGTGCCCAGCACTTCGCGCAGCGCCTCATGCAGCAAATGGGTGGCGGAGTGATTGGCGCGCAGACGCGAGCGGCGGTCATGATCGACTGTCAGCTGAACGGCGTCGCCCACTTTCAGGCCGCCCTTGGAGACGGTGCCCATATGAACGAAGAGGCCTTCGCCGCGCTTCTGGGTGTCGGAAACGGCAAAAGCGCCGTTATCGCCGGAGATGACGCCGGTATCGCCCATCTGGCCGCCGGACTCGCCATAAAACGGCGTCTGGTTGACGACGACCTGCACGGTCTCACCATCCACAGCGCTTTCGACGGCCTTACCATCCTTGACGATGGCCTGCACGACGCCCTCGGCGGTTTCCGTGTCGTAACCGAGGAACTCGGTGGCACCGAGCTTTTCCTTGAGTTCGAACCAGATCGTTTCGGTGGCCTTGTCGCCGGAACCGGCCCAATGCGAGCGGGCTTCCGCCTTCTGGCGCTCCATGGCATCCGTGAAGCCGGAAATATCGACGCCGATTTCGCGGGCGCGCAGTGCGTCCTGCGTCAGGTCGAGCGGGAAACCATAGGTGTCGTAAAGCTTGAAAGCGGTCTCGCCATCCAGCATGTCGCCCTTGTGCAGGGTCGAGGTGGCATCCGACAGCAGCGACAGGCCGCGTTCCAGCGTCTTGCGGAAACGGGTTTCCTCAAGCTTCAGGGTTTCGGAGATCAGCGCTTCGGCGCGGACCAGTTCCGGATAAGCGCGGCCCATCTGCTGTACCAGCGACGGCAGCAGCTTGTAGATCAGCGGCTCGCGCGCGCCGAGCAGTTCGGCATGACGCATGGCGCGACGCATGATGCGGCGCAGAACATAACCGCGGCCTTCATTGGACGGCAGCACGCCATCGGCGATCAGGAACGCAGACGACCGCAGGTGATCGGCGATGACGCGGTGGCTGGCGCGCTTTTCGCCTTCAGCCGGAACACCCGTCGCTTCGACGGAAGCGGCGATCAGCGCGCGGAACAGGTCCGTATCGTAATTGTCATGCTTGCCCTGCAGCAATGCGGAGATACGCTCCAGACCCATGCCGGTATCGATCGACGGGCGCGGCAGGTCGATGCGCTCTTCCTTCGTCACCTGCTCATATTGCATGAAGACGAGGTTCCAGATTTCGATGAAGCGATCGCCATCCTCTTCCGGCGAGCCGGGCGGGCCTCCCCAGATATGATCGCCGTGATCGTAGAAGATTTCGGAACAGGGGCCGCAGGGTCCGGTATCGCCCATCGCCCAGAAATTGTCGCTGGTCGGGATGCGGATGATGCGGTCGTCGGAGAAACCGGCGATCTTCTTCCAGAGGTTAAAGGCCTCGTCGTCGGTATGATAAACCGTGACCAGCAGGCGATTGCGGTCGATGCCGAATTCCCTGGTGATCAGGTTCCAGGCGTGCGTGATCGCCTCTTCCTTGAAATAATCGCCAAAGGAGAAGTTGCCGAGCATTTCGAAGAAGGTGTGGTGACGGGCGGTATAACCGACATTGTCGAGGTCGTTATGCTTGCCACCAGCGCGCACGCATTTTTGCGCAGATGCCGCAGTAGAATAAGGACGGGTTTCCAGACCGGTGAAGACGTTCTTGAACTGCACCATGCCGGCATTGGTGAACATCAGCGTCGGATCGTTGCGCGGCACCAGCGGGCTGGAGGGCACAATTTCGTGTCCGTTCTTCTTGAAGTAGTCGAGGAAGGTCGACCGAATTTCATTTACACCGCTCATGCCCACACACCGCTCACAGCTGGAGTCCATCACCGCCATCGGAAATGATGGCTATATTGCAAAATCAATGGCTTTTATCGTCCGCATCCTGCCCTGTCCAGCCATGGAGACCGGCGAAGGCGTACCGACAAAGAAAAAGGGCCACACGACAGAAATCGCACGGCCCATTTTGTTCAATTCGATTCACATCGAGACAGGCGATCCGGCAACGGATGCCTGAAGCTCGACGGCAGGATCAGCCTTCGTCACCGTCGCCGTCATCGCCGGAATCAGGACCGCCATTCTGCAGGAAACGATCCGCAATCAGGCCGGCGTTCTGGCGCAGCGCCAGCTCGATCTCGTTTGCCGTATCGGGGTTATCGCGCAGGAAGGTCTTGGCGTTTTCACGCCCCTGCCCCAGACGCTGGCTGTTATAGGAGAACCAGGCACCCGACTTTTCAACGATACCGGCTTTTACGCCGAGGTCGACAAGCTCACCGGTCTTGGAAACGCCTTCGCCATACATGATGTCGAATTCCACCTGCTTGAAAGGCGGCGCCATCTTGTTCTTGACGACCTTGACGCGGGTCTGGTTACCGACAACCTCTTCGCGTTCCTTGACAGCGCCGATACGGCGGATGTCGAGGCGAACGGAAGCGTAGAACTTCAGCGCATTACCGCCGGTCGTCGTTTCCGGCGAACCGAACATGACGCCGATCTTCATGCGGATCTGGTTGATGAAGATGACCATGCACTTCGACTTGGAGATCGAAGCGGTCAGCTTGCGCAGCGCCTGGCTCATCAGACGCGCCTGAAGACCCGGCAGGCTGTCGCCCATCTCACCTTCAATTTCCGCCCGCGGCGTCAGCGCCGCAACGGAGTCGACCACGAGAACGTCGACCGCTCCGGAGCGCACCAGCGTATCGGTGATCTCAAGCGCCTGCTCGCCCGTATCCGGCTGCGAGATCAGCAGGCTCTGCAGATCCACGCCAAGCTTGCGCGCATAGACCGGATCAAGCGCATGTTCGGCGTCAACGAAGGCGCAGATGCCGCCCTTCTTCTGGGCTTCCGCAATGGTCTGCAGCGCCAGCGTCGTTTTACCCGAGCTTTCCGGACCGTAAATTTCAATGATGCGCCCCTTCGGCAGTCCGCCGATGCCGAGCGCGATATCCAGGCTGAGCGAACCCGTCGAAACGGTCTCCACCTCAACCACATTTTCATTGGAACCGAGCTTCATGATCGATCCCTTGCCGAACGACCGTTCGATCTGGGAGAGCGCCGCTTCCAGTGCCTTGCTTTTATCCACCGATTTATCCTCTACGAGACGCAAAGAATTTTGTGCCATCCGAACCACCTTTAGGTTATTGAAGCCGCACAGGCAATGTAGCAGTATGGGAACGGTATGTACTCTATTTGTTCTCATTTAACAATGCTGAGCCAGCATATTGAAAACAAATAGTGATAAGTCGTTTGTTCTACTTTCGTTTTTCTGTGCGCGGCCCCTTGCCGCAAACCGGAGGCGAGGTCAGGAAGACGTCAGTTTAGGCCGAATCGTCCGGCCTTACCATCCGCCAGAGAGGGAAACGCAAGCGTGAAGAAAATACTCGTTCTGGGCGGCGCGCATATCGACAGGCGCGGCATGATCGAGACTGAAACGGCGCCGGGCGCCAGCAACCCCGGCTCCTGGATGGAAGAGGCGGGCGGCGGCGGTTTCAATGCTGCACGCAATCTCTCCCGGCTCGGCTTTCAAGTCAGGATCATCGCCCCGCGGGGCGGCGACGTGACGGGAGAAGCCGTTGCGGAGGCTGCACGACAGGCTGGCGTGGAGGACACGCCGTTCACCTTCCTCGACCGGCGCACACCGAGCTATACCGCCATTCTGGAGCGTGACGGCAACCTCGTCATCGCGCTCGCCGATATGGATCTCTACAAGCTCTTCACGCCGCGCCGGCTCAAGGTCCGCGCCGTCCGGGAGGCCATCACCGCAAGCGATATCCTGCTCTGCGACGCCAACCTGCCCGAGGACACGCTGGCTGCACTTGGCCTCGTTGCCCGCGCCTGCGAAAAGCCGCTGGCGGCCATAGCCATTTCGCCGGCCAAGGCCGTGAAGCTGAAAGCGGCGCTGGCCGACATCGACATCCTCTTCATGAACGAGGCGGAAGCGCGCGCGCTCACCGGCGAGACGGCCGCTGACGTTCGTGACTGGCCGGATATCCTGCGCAAGGCCGGGCTTTCCGGCGGCGTCGTCACCCGCGGCGCAAGCGAAGTCGTGGCCTTCGACGGAAATGAAAAAGCAATCCTCCACCCGCCCCTCATCCGCGAGGTGAAGGATGTAACCGGTGCGGGCGACGCCATGGCCTCCGGTTACCTCGCCGCCATTGCCGAAGGAAAGACGATTGCCGAAGCCCTGAGACGGGGCGCTGCGGCAGCTGCAATCACCGTGCAATCGCCCTTTGCCACCGCGCACGACCTATCAAAAGACAGTGTCGAGGCCATGTTGGGGCTTGTTCCCCAGGCTGAAATGCTGGCATGAACCCGCTTTTAAAAACTGGAACAGATGAAATGACCCGCCCCATCTCCCCTCTCCTGCCCATCGTCTATTCTCAGGAAGTTGCCGCCGCCAAGCAGCGCGGTGCGCCGATCGTCGCGCTTGAATCGACCATCATCACCCATGGCATGCCCTACCCCGGCAATATCGAGATGGCGGAAAGCGTCGAGCAGATCATCCGTGATCAGGGCGCGGTTCCGGCCACCATCGCCGTCATTCACGGCACATTGCATATCGGCCTTGAGAAGGATCAGCTCGAGGCGCTGGCCCAGACTACTGACGCCATGAAGGTCTCACGCGCCGATATCGCCTTTGCGATCGCCGAGCGCCGCACGGGCGCGACGACAGTTGCCGCCACCATGATTGCCGCTGCCCGCGCCGGCATCCGCGTTTTCGCGACCGGCGGCATTGGCGGCGTGCACAAGGGTGCGGAAGAAACCTTCGACATCTCCGCGGATTTGACGGAGCTTGCAAAGACCGGAGTGATCGTCGTCTGCGCCGGCGCCAAGGCGATCCTTGATATTCCGAAGACGCTCGAAGTCCTCGAAACCAACGGCGTACCCGTCGTCACTTTCGGTTCGGAAGAATTCCCGGCCTTCTGGTCTCGCTCCTCCGGCCTGCCAAGCCCGCTTTCGCTCAACAGCCCGGCCGCAATCGCCAACTTCCAGGTAACCCGCGAACAGCTCGGCATCGATGGCGGCATGCTGGTGGCCAATCCCGTGCCGGAAGCTGACGAAATTCCGCGCGAGGAAATGGAAATCTACATCAATCGCGCCATCTCGCATGCCGAGCGGGATGAAGTGACCGGCAAGGCGGTCACGCCGTATCTGCTGGGTGACATTTTCCGCCTGACGGACGGCCGCAGCCTCGAAACCAATATCGCGCTGGTTCGCAACAACGCGCAGTTAGCGGCTGAGATTGCGGTGGCGCTGAGCTAACCGTCGGGGTTGGGATCATCCTCAAGCTTGCGGGTGACGCCAGGGTTCGAAAACCTCGCCTCCGTCATGCCGGACTAGATCCGGCATCCAGCCACGGCGCGTCTGCGCCGTGAAAGAGTCTTTCGTGATCAAGGACTTGATCACGCTGGACCCCGGATCTGGTCCGGGGTGACGGATTGCGGATGATCAAGTTCTGCCAAACGCCTCGGCGCTGGGGACATCGTAAGCAATAAAAAAGGCCCGGAGAGCTTTCGCTTCCGGGCCTTGTTTTTCTATTTGAACCCGGTCAGTTCTGAGCGACCGGCTTCACCAGCGGCGTCACGCGGCGGATGGTGACGCGGCGGTTCTGCTGTTCCGGCCCGAGTGTCTGGACTTTCAGGTAACGCTCGCCATAACCCTGCGTCGCGAGGTTTTCCGGCGGGATGCCGTAGACGTCGGTCAGCACGTTGGCGACGGAGGCGGCGCGCTCGTCAGACAGCACGAGGTTGCTTTCATCCGAACCGACGGCATCGGTATGGCCTTCGATGAGGAAGGTTTCCGCCGGGTTCTTTTCCAGCGCCTTGTTGATTGCGTCGGCCACCTTGCGCAAGGAGCGAGCCTGCGCCATCGGGATTTCAGCGCTGCCGGTCGCGAAGGTGATCGTATCGAGGTCGATACGGCGCACCTTGTCACGGATGCGAGCCGAATAGCGCACTTCATCCAGCGAATAGACACGTTCCACCGGCTCGACAGGCGGCTGTTCCAGGAAGCGGTAATAATCGCGATCCGGATCGCTCGACGTGTCGATGATGTAGTCCGTCACGGGGATGCGCAGACGCATGGGCGGCAGATCGAGACCGGGGTCGCGATAAACGTAATCGCGGTCCGGGTCGTCCATCAGCTCCGGTGCGTAGAACAGCACATATTCGCGGCCGCGATCGTCAATGCGCGAACGCTGGATCACGTCGCCATAACGGTTGCGGATCGTCACGACCTGCGTGCCATCCCGGCGCTCCACGGTTTCGCGGACACGGCCGCCCTGCAGGCGCTCGTAATAGGGCTCGCCGCCATCGCGGATGAAGCGCTGGTTGTCATCGCCACGAACGACGACGCGGTCACCGAATTGCAGGATGATCGGCGCATCGCCATCGCGATCACGCGGACGACCCTCGCGCGGCTGCCATTCGCGTACACCGTCCGGCCGCTCATATTGCGGGCGGCGGTCGATGCGCTCGCCCTGCTGGGAAGTGATGGCTTCCAGCTTTACGGGTGGCGGCGGAGCCTTGCCTTCAGCAGCACCGGCGCGCTGCGCCTCGGCGTCGGAGGTCGGGACCTTGAAGTCGCCAGCCTGTTCGCGTTCACGACGGCGTTCCTCGCGGGTCTGGCGGTTGCCGGAGCGCTCCACTTCCTTGTCGCTGTCGAGAACGGCAGCACCCTTGTCGACCGGCAGGATGACGGTGTCGGCCGTCTTGGACGGGTCCTTGGCGATCGCCTTGGCCTTGTCCAGCTCCTCCTTCGTCATCGGCGGGGCTTCCGTCTGCGGAACGGCAACCTGGTTCGGCACCGGTTCGCCGGCAGGCGCCTGCCCGGTCGTCGCACCGCTCGGCGGCGGGGTCGGCGCACCTGGCAGCGGGGCTGCGGGTTCCGTTCTACCCTGACCTTCTACCGGAGGCTGTTCGGAAGGCTGGCGGCCAGGTGCAGGGTTTGGCTGGGCCTCGGGTGCCGGTGGGCGCGCGGGCGTCGGCGCTTCTGTCGGAACAGGTGCTTCCTTCGCGGCGGGCTCGGGAGCGGCAGGCTTTTTCTCAGGAACGGCTTTTTCGGCCGGTTCGGCTTTCTGTTCCGGGGCCTTTTCCTCTACTGCCGGTTTTTTGGCGGGTGCCGGCTCACGGGGCTTGGCCGGCTGCTCGGCATTTTCAGGGCGAGCTGCTGGCTCCTGTTCGGCCGCAGGCTCTTTCGCACGCTCCTTACGGGGACGCTCGGGACGCTGTTCGCCGTCGCCTGCAGGCTGCTCGGCCCGTTCCGGGTTGCGCGGACGTTCCTTCGGCTGCTGTTCGGCAGGCGCAGCTTCAGGCGCGGCCTCACGCTGACGAGCCGGGCGCTGTTCACCCTCGCCCTGCGGCTCCTGCGCCCGTTCAGGCTTGCGGGGACGCTCCTGCGGCTGCTCGGCCGGCGCAGGCTCCGGGCGGGCCTCACGCTGCTGCGGTTCCGGCGGCGCTTCGCGCTTGGGCTCGGGGCGAGGTTCAGCCGGGGCCGCCTCGCGCTTGGGCTCCGGCTCGCGCTGGGGCTCCGGTGCGCGCTCTTCACGCTTCGGTTCGGCAGGTTGCGCCTCTTCGGCGCGCTGACGCTTCTTCTTGAGTTCTTCTTCGGGGTTTTCCTGCGCCGGCTCCGCCTGCGCCAGGATTATCTGGCCGGGCGCGGTTTGAGAAACAGGCGCCTGGGCGCGGGCCGCGCCGGCAAAGCCTGCCGCTGCTGGCTCAACCGCGATCGCGAGAGACATGAGTGGAAAAACCACCCCGGTCAGCAATGTGTTTTTCTTTTTCAGCATCAGTGCTTCCTCATCTGCCGTCATTTTATGGGTCGCGAATGACGCGACGTCGTGGGCCCGGCTTGGCACGCAGGCGCTGTTCAACGCCTTACACACGCTCCGGTTCCCATGATGACCAAAGCCTTCTGTACCGGAAATGAACAGATCAAGGCCTTTTCGTGGAGGCTCTGCGGCACAAAGAAGGTCGCTAATATTGCAGTTGCATTTTTTGACCAAGCGGATGAATAATCACATCCGCGCTGAAGGCCACAGGCGGTATCCTCCGTCCTGCCGCGCCTTGGCGCCCATGGCGTCCGCACTGAAAACAACAACAGACCGCGGATGAACGACCAAAAGAGAGGATCGAAATGCCTATTTCCACCCGTCTGCTCGCAGCCGTATCGATTGCCGCCATCTCGCTCTTTTCCGGCGCGGCTCTCGCGCAGGACAAGATCGTCATCGGCACCGAAGGCGCCTACCCGCCCTTCAACAATCTCGAAGCCGACGGCACGCTGACCGGCTTCGATATCGACGTCGCCAAGGCGCTGTGCGAACAAATGAAGGCCGAGTGCACCTTCGTCACCAATGACTGGGACGGCATCATCCCCGCCCTTCAGGCCAAGAAGTTCGACGCCATCATCGCGTCCATGTCGATCACCCCGGAACGTCTCCAGAAGGTCGACTTCTCCAAGAAATATTACAACACGCCGCCGGCGATCGCCGTGCCGAAGGATTCGCCGATCAAGTCCCTTGACGATCTCAAGGGCAAGTCGCTCGGCGCACAGGGCTCCACCACCCACTCCAACTACGCTGAAAAACACTTCCCGGATTCCGATGTGAAGATGTATCCGACCGCCGACGAGTATAAGCTCGACATCGCCAATGGCCGTATCGACGCCGTCATCGACGATATCGTCGTGCTGTCGGAATGGCTGAAGACCGATGCCGGCAAGTGCTGCAAGATCCTGACACCGCTCAAGGTAGACGTCGACATCAACGGCAACGGCGCAGGCATTGCCGTTCGCAAGGGCGACACGGCGCTGGCCGACAAGTTCACGGCTGCCATTGCCGGCATCCGCGCCAGCGGCAAGTACCAGGAGATCAACAAAAAATACTTCGATTTCGACGTTTACGGCGAGTAAGCCGGTTCGATCTGTTGAAATCTCGTGGCGGAAGGCTTGCCCTTCCGCCATTTTTGTTTGAAAACGTCACCATAACAATCACGGCGGCTTAAGACCGCAGGGGAAAATTGGCATGAGCGGAGCATTTTCCGCCATAGGTGCGTTCTGGACCTATGTCTCGACACTTCTCGATCCCTTCTGTGGGCCGGTCGGTCTCTTCTCGCTTTTCGGAAACGGCACTCTCGTCGCCTGCGGCGATGCGGGCTGGGGCGATGAAATCGCTTTCGGCGTCAAGGTCACGATCTCGCTGGCGCTTGCCACCCTGCCAGTCGGGCTAGTGATCGGCTTCCTGATCGCGCTCGCCGCGCAATCGGAAGAAAAATCGCTTCGGCTGGCCGCCGGAATCTATACCACCATCTTTCGTGGCCTACCCGAACTGCTGACGCTCTTCATCGTCTATTATGGCATCCAGATGCTGCTGCAATCCGTGGCAGGTTACATCGGCATTACCGGCCCCATCGAAATCAACGCCTTCGTTGCCGGCATGGTGGCGCTTTCGGTGGTGTTTTCATCCTATGCGTCTGAGGTGCTTCTCTCGGCCTTCAAGGCCATACCGAAAGGGCAATATGAGGCGGGTGACGCACTCGGACTTTCCCGCAGCCGCACCATGGTGCTCATCATCATTCCGCAGCTGGTGCGGATCGCCCTTCCCGGCATGACCAACCTGTGGGTCATCCTGCTGAAAGACACGTCCTACGTATCGATCATCGGCCTTGCCGATATCATCCGCCAGACCGGCATCGCCGCCCGCGTCAGCAAGGAAGCCTTCTTTTTCTACGGCATCGCCTGCCTGCTTTACCTCATTCTCGCGCTCCTCTCATCCATCGGCATCGGTTTCATAGATCGCTGGTCGCGCAAGTCGGAGGCCAGACGATGAGCCATATCAAGGAACTCATTCCGCCACGCCCAGCGCCCATCGTTGCGGACAAACCGCTGAACATCTCCCGTGTCGTCGGCATCGCTGTCATTACGCTCTGGCTGCTTCTCGCCGCCGGGCTGTTATTTGCGATGATCGAGGGTTGGGATTGGGACAAATTTGAACGGTATGGGCCCCGTTATATCGATGGCCTCATCACCACAATCACGCTGGTCGGCAGCTCGATTATTCTCGGCGCCATCCTGTCCGTGCCCATCGCCTTTGCCCGCATGTCTGAAAATCGCGTCATTGGCGCGCTCGCTTATGCCTACGTCTATGTCTTCCGCAGCACGCCGCTGCTGGCGCAGCTTTTCCTGATCTATTACGGTCTCGGCAGCTTCCGCCCGGCGCTGGAAGCCGTTGATCTCTGGTGGTTCTTCCGCGAAGCCTGGTATTGCGGCCTCCTGTCGCTGACGCTCAACACCGCCGCATATCAGGCGGAGATCCTGCGCGGGGCGATCCAGAGTGTGCCGCGCGGCCAGCACGAAGGGGCGGCGTCGCTCGGTATTTCCAAGTTCATCACCTTCCGAAAGATCATAATGCCGCAGGCGCTGATCGTCGCTTTGCGCCCCTATGGCAACGAGATTATCCTGATGATCAAGGGCTCGGCGGTGGTCTCCATCGTCACGGTCTTCGATCTGATGGGGCAGACCCGTTACGCCTTTTCCCGCACCTTCGATTATCAGGCCTATCTCTGGGCCGCGATCTTCTATCTGACGATCGTCGAAACGCTGCGGCATGTCTGGGCCTGGCTGGAAGCCCGACTGACGCGACACCTCAAGCGTTGAACCGCAGGGATTGGCAGCACTCATCACAAGAGGCTGCCAACATTTTGAAAAATATAACAAATTTGTGACGCAACCCTCTCCTTGGCAAGGTTGGGTTAACCATGCCGTGTTCCCATATCGGATACAGCGGCAATGCTGTGATCGGTCATCATCGATATGGGAACCGCCCTCATGAACAAGGACATGGAAATGATGCTGCGAGGCTACGGCCTCACCACCGCCGAGATTTTCTACCGCCTGCCGGACCATCCGCTGGTTCTCCAGACCTATGTCTGGCAGAACTATGACCTGGCCCCTGATTTCCCCAAAATGCACGGCTTCCTCAAGTTCTGGCAGGAAAAGCTCGACGGTCCCCTGCACTCCGTCCGCTATGTGCACCGACAGGCTATCTCGGCGCAGGAATGGCGGGCGCTGAAAGGGGAGTTCATCCTCCACTAAGCCCTCACGCCACATAAACATTGCGCCCGTCCCCGATGCGGCTTACAGCAAACGTCAATTGAAGACGCTGACGGATAAGGCACGATGACCAAGAACCAGAAGATCGACGAAGAGGCGCTCGCCGAGGCCTATAACCGCGCACTCGCGCTTGAAAAGGCCGGTGATGTGGATGCGGCGGTGAAGGCCTATGAGGAGGTCCTTGCCATCGATCCGGAAGACCACGGTGGCGCAGCCGTGCGCATTGCCGCCATGGGCCGGGGCGAACAGCCGTCCAAAGCGCCCGACGCCTACGTCGAAACCCTGTTCGACCAGCATGCCGAAGCCTTCGAAGACATTCTTGTCGAGCAACTGGGCTACGCCGTGCCAATGATGGTGCGCCAACGGCTGCAGACGCTCAACCTCGGCCCTTTCAAACGCTTGCTCGATCTCGGCTGCGGCACCGGCCTCACCGGTGAGGCGCTGCGCGATATGGCTGACGACATCACCGGCATCGATATTTCCGAAAACATGGTCGAGATCGCCCATGAAAAGGACCTGTACGAGACGCTCTACGTCGCCGAAGTCGAGGATTTCCTCGAGGACAATGACGACGAGCCCTTCGACATCATCACCGCCACCGATGTGTTGCCCTATCTCGGCGCGCTGGAACCGCTGTTTTTCGGCGCCGCCGAAAACCTCAATGCCGGCGGCCTGCTGATCTTCTCGTCGGAGACCCTGCCCGAAGAAATCATGGCCGGGCGCCCCTACATGGTCGGCCCGCACCAGCGTTTCGCCCATGCCGAAACCTATGTCCGCGAACGACTGGCGGCGACCGGTTTCGAGGTGATTGAAGTGACCGACATCAATGTGCGCATGCAGGACGGCAATCCGACGCCCGGTCATCTGGTGATTGCGAAGCTCAAGGGCTGATGCGGTGACCTTGAGGCAATTTTCTTCTCCCCGCCGGGGAGAAGGTGGCCCGAAGGGTCGGATGAGGGGGCTGGCTCTCAGTCTATCTCTACCCTCGCCCCCTCATCCCGCTGCCGCGGACTTCTCCCCCACGGGGAGAAGAAACAAGCGGCATCCAATCGCCTCACATTTAACACCAACGGCCTGAATCAACCTCTGAGCAACATCCGCCAGCCGGTTGAAGAGACTCCACTTTCCGCCCATCAACTCGCCTTGGGACGCCAGACGATATCCGCCACCTTGAGCTTCTTCGGCACGATCTTCAGATCGTAGAACTCGTCCGCAAGCGCCTGTTGATAGGCGATGGCTTCATCCGGAACCAGCGAGACCCGTCCGAGATCGGCACCGGGGCGCGTCAGCGAGACCTTCGTGACATCCTCGGGGACACCGGTGATGGCCGACAGCGACTTGGCTGTCGCGTCGATGTTGGTCTGCGCTTTCGCACCCACATTCGCCAGTTCCTTCAGAATCAGCGGCACGAGATCGGGATTACTTTCAACAAAATCGCCATTGGCGAGGAAGTAGCTCCACGGATCGACGATGCCTTCGGCTGTCGAGAGTACCCTCGTCGTCGGCTCTTTCTCCGCCACGGCGAAATAGGGATCCCAGATCGACCAGGCATCGATGCTGCCGCTTCGAAAGGCGGCCGCCGTATCCGGCGGGGCAAGATCGACGGGCGTGATGTCTGCCAAGGTCAGCCCCGCCTCTCGCAACGCCTTCACAGTGACGTTATGGGCGCTGGAGCCGCGCTTGAAGGCGACCTTTTTGCCCTTCAGGTCTTGGAGCGTCTTCAGCGGCGAATCCTTCTGCACGAGGATCGCCGATCCGCCTGCCGCCGCCTTGTAGGTGCCAACATAACGCAGATTGCCGCCGGCGGCTTGCGCGAAAAGCGGCGGCACATCGCCGGTCGGGCCGATATCCAGCGCACCGGCACCCAGCGCTTCAAGAAGCGGCGGCCCGGAGGAAAATTCAGACCACTTGACCTCGATGCCGCGATCCTTCAGCAGCGCTTCGAGCGCGCCCTGGCTCTTCGCGAGCGCTATCACGCCATTCTTCTGCCAGCCAATCCGCAACGTCGTGGTTGCGGCGCTCGCGCGCCGGATATGCGGCAGAAACACCGCCCCGGTCGCACCTGCAATCAGTCCCAATGTTCCGCGTCGTGTCAGCATATGGATATCCCTCGCTATTCCATCCTTCGACAGTAAAAGCGTAGATATTCGAGCGATTTTATCAAAATCCTGGTTTGCGCGCAGACGGCGTTGAGAGAATTGAATGTGCGAATTTGCCGTTACCGGCGAAATAGAATTGTCGTGCCTCTGCGGCAGCTACCGGACGGACCTTCCGACAGTATCAGCCCAGGCAGGCCCGACCGGCGCCCAAAAAACCACCCACGAATTAAAACGCCCTCCCCGGCGGCCGGAAAGGGCGTTGATCAAAAACTGACCAGCGACGGATCACTCTTCGCCGGATTTAGGATTATCCAGCAGCATGTAATCGAGCGGCAGTTCCGTCGTATATTTGATCTGCTCCATCGCAAAGGCGGAGGAGACGTCGCGGATTTCGATCTTGGCGATCATCCGCTTGTAGAAAGCGTCATAGGCGGCGATATCGGGCACGACCACGCGCAGCAGATAGTCGACATCACCGCTCATACGGTAGAATTCGACAACCTCCGGGAATTCGGAAACCACTTCGGAGAAGCGCTTCAGCCATTCGATGGAATGGGAGGCGGTGCGGATGGAGACGAAAACCGTGACCTTGGTATTGACCTTGACCGGATCGAGCAGGGCCACACGCCGGCGGATGACGCCGTCTTCTTCCATCTTCTGGATACGCCGCCAACAGGGCGTCGTGGAAAGGCCGACCTTCTTCGCCAGATCGGCAACAGCCAGCGTGGAATCCTCTTGCAGAATGCGCAAAATCTTACGGTCTAGGCGATCCAATGCGTCTACCCTCCTGAATTAATTTCCTTTCAATACACTAATTTTTGCGGAAAAACAGAAAATTGTTTCACCAAAGCCGCATTTCCACATGTTGTCGCAGAACCGGCAACAGTTCCTCCGTAAACCACGGGTTCTTTTTCAGCCACCCCGTGTTGCGCCAGCTCGGATGCGGCAAAGGAAGAATGCCGGGGCCGGAATTGGCGTGAAGATAGCTGCGCCAGTTTTGCACCGTTTCGGTCATGGTTTTGCATCGTCTTTCACCCAGGTGAAAAGCCTGGGCATATTGGCCGATCGCGAGGATCAGTTCCACCTGCGGCATCGCCGCCATGACCCGCGTGCGCCAGTGCGGGGCACATTCCCGCCGTGGCGGCAGGTCGCTTCCCTTGTCATCATAACCGGGAAAACAGAACCCCATGGGAACGATGGCGAAACGATCCGGATCGTAAAATGTCTCCCGGTCGACATTCAGCCACTGGCGCAGCCTGTCGCCGGAAGCATCGTTGAATGGCAGGCCCGTTTCATGCACGCGCAGCCCTGGCGCCTGCCCGGCAATCAGAATGCGTGCCCTTGCCGACATGACGACCACCGGCCGGGGTTCATGCGGCAGGCGGTCAGCCATTCCCTTGAGCGGCATGTCGCGACAGAGACGACAGCGGGCAATCTCACCGCGCAGCCCGTCCAGCCCATCATCATGCACTGGCCCAACCCTCTCTCCTTCAGCCATGATCCCACCCCAGAAGATGGCGGATGATGGTGAGGAAACCCGCCGCCGGCGTTTCCATATCCGCGGCACGGTGATCCCTCCGCCACTGCGAGGGCTTTTCGAATTCTCCCGCCCATATGCCGAGCGCCTGCCTGCGCGCGGCTTCCTGCTCGCTCGAAAACTGGAAATATCCCGACGCGACGGCAAAACCGGCCGACACCATGTCCGACGAAACATCCCTGCCGCCGGCGGAACAATAGACGAGCAGTCGCGCGTATCGATCTCTGGAACTGCCGGAGCAGGAGAAATCCGCTGGCGCGGCCAGCCGTTGCAGAACACGGCGCGCCTCCTCGCCACATGGCCAGCTTTCGCCCGCGCGCTGACATGTCTGCGCAAGCTCCGGCGCATCGATGCCGAGCAGCCGGAAACGTTCCTTGCCCTTGGAGAGCGTGTCGCCATCAATCACGAAGAAGCGGCCGCCATAGGTTTCGCTGTTGATATGATCGAGCTTGGCGGCAATCAGAACCCCTAGAAAAACCGTAGCAAGGAACAGGCCGCCGTCGCGGACTGCGGAAAAACCCCCGCGCCTGCCTCCATTTCGTCTCATGTAACAACAAACCCTTGTCAGAGATGGCAAACAAATCCTTTCACGGCAGCATCTTCTTAAGATTTTGGGCGTAGTCTGCAAGGGTTCATGTCACCCTGCGTTGTAACAATGAGTAAAAGCGTCAGCACGTCCACCGACAAGATCATCGTCGACCGCTCGAAAAAACATCGCAACAAGGCGGTTTTCGACGCGGTGAAGACGACGCGTGAACGCTTGCAGCAAGGTGCAGGCGCAAGCGACGCCTATGAACGCGAGATGCTGACCATGCACATCGCCGAGACCCTGCAGGGCGCGATGATCATGCCGCTTTTCATCGTGCTTGCCTCCATCATCGGCGTTTACATAACCCGCGATATCAGCCTCATCATCTGGTCGCTAGCTGCATTGAGTTTCCACGCCATTTCGCTGATGCTCGCCAAACGGGCTGCAAAACAGGAGATCACCGCCGAAAACCTCCTGCACTGGAAAAATCTCTTTCTCGGAATGCAGATCGTCATCGGGTGCATCTGGGCGATGTTCGCGCTGGCGGAGTCAACGCGTAATGACCCGACGCTCGTGCTTTTCTTCAAGGGCTCGACGCTGCTGATCGCGCTCTCACTCACCGCCACGGCCAATTTCATGCTGCGGCGGGCAACCTTCATGACTTTCCTGCCAGTGCTGGCGGCTCTGTGCGTCACATCTGTTTTCTCGCGCGATCCATTCGATGTCGGTCTTGCGCTGATGTTCGGCATGGCGATCCTGTTCTGCCACCGCATCACCAGCCGGCTTTACCAGACCAGCATCAAGCTCCTCTCCTCGCAGACGGAAAAGGACGACCTGATCGCCGAGCTCGAAGTCGCCAATTCGGTTTCCGACGAGGCGCGGCGACGCGCGGAAGAGGCCAATCTGGCCAAGTCGCGCTTTCTCGCCTCCATGTCGCACGAGCTGCGCACGCCCCTCAACGCCATTCTCGGCTTCTCCGAGGTCATGTCCTCGGAGGTGCTGGGGCCGCTCAACAATCCGCTCTACAAGGAATATTCTGGCGATATCCACCGCTCCGGCCAGCATCTGCTCGATCTCATCAACGAAATCCTCGACCTGTCGCGCATCGAGGCGGGCCGTTATGACCTGAACGAAGAAGCGATCTCGATGCTGGAAATCGCCGAAGATTGCATCGGCATGATCCAGCTTCGCGCCCGCGCCAAGAACATCAGGATCTCCCAGCAGTTTGAAAACAGCCTGCCGCAGGTCTGGGCGGACGAAAAATCGATCCGCCAGGTCGTCCTCAACCTGCTGTCCAACGCCGTCAAGTTCACCCCGCAGGGTGGAGAAATTCTCGTAAAGGCGGGCTGGACGGCCGGCGGCGGCCAATATGTGTCGATCAGGGACAATGGCCCAGGCATTCCCGAGGAGGAAATTCCGGTGGTGCTGTCAGCCTTCGGTCAGGGATCAATCGCGATCAAGAGCGCCGAGCAGGGAACCGGCCTTGGCCTGCCCATCGTTCAGGCCATCCTCGCCAAGCATGACGGCCAGTTCATTCTGAAATCCAAACTGCGTGAGGGCACGGAAGGCATCGCCATCCTGCCCGCGAAACGCGTGCTCCAGAGCCTGCCCGCGGTCGAAGAAACCCATGCCATCCAGCCACGCCGACGGTCCTTCGCTTAAGGCGCCCACAGGAAGGCGTCGCCCGGCTTTCCACCTGGAAATGCCTTGAAGCTGGCAACCTCAGAAGAACAGCGTCGTCACCAGCGAATACAGCACGAAAAATCCGTTCGCCATCAACAGGCAGAAGACGGCAAAGGAGCCGAGATCCTTGGCGTGGCGGGCCACGGAGGAAATTTCCGGCGAAATGCGGTCCACCAGTTCCTCAATGGCGGTATTGAGCGCTTCCACCGAGAATAAAAGCAGCATCAACACCGTGAAAACGAGAAGATGCGCAAACGGCGCGCCCACGACCAGAAGCAGGCCAAGCCCGACGCAGAAGGCAAGAACTTCGTGACGAAAGGCAGCTTCCTGCCAAAGCCGGCCGAGCCCCTGCAGGGAATAGCGCGCGGCAGCGAACAGATGCCGCCAGCCCTTTTCTTTACGAAAGACCGGTTCTGGCGGTGGCATGTGCGGCGTCGCGTCCATCTTCAGCCTCAATGATTGGTGGGCGCGGTGATGCGTGTGTCGACACCTGCTGTCTCAAACGTCGCCATGCCGGAATGGCAGGCGGCGGCGGCCTTGACGATGCCGGCGGCAAGGGCCGCACCGGTGCCTTCGCCAAGACGCATTCCAAGCGCCAGAAGCGGCGTCTTGCCAAGCTTTTCGATGGCTGCCAGATGGCCGGGCTCACCCGAGACATGGCCGATAAGGCAATGATCGAGCGCCGAGGAATTGGCAGCCTTCAGCAGCGCCGCGGCGGCCGTTGCCACATAACCATCTATCAACACGGGAATGCGCTGCACGCGCGCAGCAAGAATGGCACCTGCAATCGCCGCGATTTCGCGTCCGCCGAGACGACGCATGATTTCCAGCGGATCGGACAGGTGGTCCTTGTGGAACTCTACCGCCGCCTTCACCGCGGCAATCTTGCGGGCCATGACGTCACCTTCCGAACCGGTGCCCGGACCGGTCCATTCTTCCGCCGTACCGCCATAAAGCGCAAGATTGATCGCAGCCGCTATCGTGGTGTTGCCGATGCCCATTTCACCGACGCAGAGAAGATCGGTGCCGCCGGCAATCGCCTCCATGCCGAAGGCCATGGTGGCGGCGCAGTCACGCTCCGAAAGCGCCGGTTCACAGGTGATATCGCCGGTCGGGTAATCCAGCGCCAGATCGAAAATCTTCAGGCCGAGATCATTGGCCACGCAGATCTGGTTGATCGCCGCGCCACCGGCGGCAAAATTTTCCACCATCTGCTGGGTCACAGACGTCGGATAGGGCGTGATGCCGTGGCGGGTCACGCCGTGATTGCCGGCGAAGATTGCCACCAGCGGACGGTTGACGGCAGGCGAACGGCCGGACCAGGCGGCAAGCCACATGGCGATTTCTTCGAGACGGCCGAGCGAACCGGCAGGTTTCGTCAGCTGCGCATTGCGCTCCTTCGCCGCAACAAGCGCGTGCGTGTCCGGGCCGGGAAGCTCGCGCAGCAGCGCGCGGAAATCATCGAAGGGCAATCCGCTCATGCTCATGATATCAGTCTCTCTCATAGCCGGTCTGGCTTTCGCATCGGCTCATGCGTCCGGAAACTTGTGTTTTCCGGCAAATCGGTCTTTGTTGCGCCTCTCATAATAGCGGATGCGCCGCGGAACAACCGGAAATGCAGCGACTGCAACGGAGAGAGCATGAAGGCCCGGGATTTTATAACAGATGTCATGCATTCCCTCGCCTTTCTGAGCCGCCTGCCCGTCCCTTCGCGATTCTTCGAAGGCGACTCGGGCGTGTCGATGGACCGGGCCGCCCGCGCCTTCCCCGCCGCGGGACTGCTGATCGCCCTGCCCGCCGCTTTCCTGGTTGTCGTGTTTGCGCGCTTCGATGCCTCTCCGCAGCTCACCGGGTGGCTCGCCATCGGCCTGACGGCGCTCATGACAGGCGCGCTGCATGAGGACGGGCTTGCCGACACGGCCGATGGCTTCGGCAGCGGCAGGGACAAGTCTCGTATGCTTGAAATCATGAAGGACAGCCGTATCGGCAGTTATGGCACCATTGCCATGGTTCTTTCCTTCGCGCTCCGCGCCGCTGCACTCGCCTCACTGATCGAAACCCTGCCGGGCAAAACCGCTGCCGCCTGCCTGATTGCAGCGCTTGTCACGAGCCGCGCGCTGATGGTGTGGCACTGGCAGTCCCTGCCCGCCGCCAAGACCTCCGGCATCGCCGTCAATGCCGGCCAGCCCGGAGAAAGCGAACGCAACATCGCGCTGGCCGCCGGGCTTCTTCTCTTCATATTGTTCACGCTGCACGCGCTGCCACTGTTTGAGATCGCGCTTGTGCTGGCGGTGGCGGTCATCGCGGCCATGCTGTTCGGCAGGCTGTGCGAGAGGAAGATTGGCGGCCATACCGGGGATACCATTGGGGCTTGCCAGCAGATCACGGAGATCGTGATTCTCGTCGCACTTGCCCTTGCGGCGTGAGGGCCTGATATAGATCACCATGGAAACACCCTGCGTCCAGATCTGTCGCCTCGACACGACCCACACTCTCTGCATCGGCTGCGGCCGCACGCTGGATGAAATCGGCGGCTGGACGGGTTATAGCGACGAGACGCGCCGCTTGATCATGCGCGCGCTGCCGCAAAGATTGGCAAATCTGTCCGAGTCCGCCAAGGAGACACATACCGCATGAACAGACTGACCATCGTTCTCCTTCTGCTGGCCGTCGGCCTTGGCCTGCTCGTCGTTAATCACAATGGTGGCCGAACGCTCGGCATCGATAATGATCAGTTTGCCCAGGTCCTTTATCTTCTGCCCATCGCAGGGCTGCTGTCGGCCGGCATTCTGGCGGGAAGACGCGGCAACTTCGGCACCGTCATCCGGCAGCTCGCCGTCTGGCTCGTCATCATCCTCGGCCTCGTCTCGCTCTATCTCTATCGCTACGACCTGCAATCCTTCGGCGACCGGCTGCTCGGCGGTCTGATGCCCGGCCGCGCCGTCGTGGTGACGACATCGGCAGGCGAGCAGGAAATCGTGCTGCACAAATCCATGAGCGGCCACTTCGAAGCGAATGTCGGGATTGAGGGCAGGACGATCCACATGCTGGTCGATACAGGCGCCAGCTCCGTGGTGCTCGCAAATGCGGATGCGACCGCGATCGGCATCGACACCACAAATCTTCGCTATACCGTACCGGTAATGACCGCCAATGGCCGCACGGCGGCAGCACCCGTCACGCTGTCGGAAATCAGCATTGGCCCGATCGTGCGGCGCAACATCCCCGCCCTCATCGCCCAGGATGGCCAATTGGGCCGGAGCCTGCTTGGCATGAGCTTTTTGTCGACGCTTGGTTCGCTGCAGATGCAGACCGACGAATTGCGGTTGCGGGATCGGTGAGCACTGCCCCCTCGAGATTCATTTCGGGGAGTTTTCTCACGTCTTGGTACCGGAAAGGAAATTCCTCGTCGCGTCTGCAATCGGGATATTCTTTTCACGCGCAAGGGCTGCGGCGGGCCATTGCCCCTTGATTCCCTCGCATTTGATAATTTAAGTTGTTGCTGTTCTCAGGGCGGGGCGCAATTCCCCACCGGCGGTATCGGGACTTTCCCGGAGCCCGCGAGCGCTTCCGGTTTCCAAAGCCGGAAGGTCAGCAGATCCGGTGAGAGGCCGGAGCCGACGGTATAGTCCGGATGGAAGAGGACAAGGCATGGGACGCCTGCGCGTTAGCGGGCTTCGTATTGCATTGTTCGCCCAAGGGATATTTGGCGCTTCTCGAAGCGCGAAAATGCCGCAAAACGGCATAACCCTTGAAAGGCTTGAAATAGAATGACAGTTGCCAGAATTGAAGACGCCATTAACGCCATTTCCCGCGGCGAGATGGTGATTGTGGTTGACGATGAAGACCGCGAAAACGAAGGCGATATCATCGCCGCCTCCGACAGCATCACTCCCCAGCAGATCGCCTTCATGATGAACCATGCACGCGGGCTGATCTGCGTGGCCATGCCCGAAGAGCGCCTCGACGCGCTAGACATTCCGCTGATGGTGTCGCGCAATACCGAATCCCTCAAGACGGCCTTCACCGTGTCGGTGGATTACATTCCCGGCACCACGACGGGCATTTCCGCCGCCGACCGCGCAAAGACCGTGCGCGCGCTGGTATCGGAAGGCTCGCGCCCCGAAGATTTCGCTCGCCCGGGCCATATCTTCCCGCTGCGCGCCAACCCGCAGGGCGTCCTCGGACGCACGGGCCATACCGAAGCCGCCGTTGATCTCTGCCGTCTCGCCGGGAAGTTCCCCTCCGGCACGATATGCGAAATCGCCAATGACGACGGCACCATGGCCCGCCTGCCCCAACTCGAAGTCTTCGCCGAGCGCCACGGCCTGCTGGTCGTGACGATCAAGGACCTCGTTTCCTATCTCGAGGGTGAGGTTGTCGAGGAA
Organism: Agrobacterium sp. FDAARGOS_525; assembly: GCF_003938925.1. Taxonomy (NCBI): domain Bacteria; kingdom Pseudomonadati; phylum Pseudomonadota; class Alphaproteobacteria; order Hyphomicrobiales; family Rhizobiaceae; genus Agrobacterium; species Agrobacterium sp. FDAARGOS_525. Next base: position 2,940,373 of record NZ_RKIU01000003.1, read on the forward strand.
GTGGCGCAGAAGCAGGTCGCCTGACCTGCGTTCGCGTTGTGCTTTGAATACGAGAACGCCCGGCGCAGACCGGGCGTCCAATTTTCAGGAAAGCGTTTCTGGATCAGTTGCGCAGCCGATACCCTGTCTTGAACATCCAGCCGACAACACCGAGGCATAGCGCCAGAAACAGCGTGATCATCGCCAGGCTGATGACGGGATTGACGTCAGCGATCTCATAGAAACTCCAGCGGAAGCCGCTGATGAGATAAAGCACCGGATTGAAGTGGCTGACCGTCTGCCAGAAGGGTGGCAGCATGTCGATGGAATAGAAGCTGCCGCCGAGGAAGGTCAGCGGCGGCACCACCAGCATGGGAATGAGGTTCAACTGCTCGAAATTCGTTGCCCAGATGCCGATGATGAAGCCGAACAGGCTGAAACTCACAGCCGTCAGCACAAAAAACAGGATCATCATGAACGGATGGGCGATGCTGATATCCACGAAGAACGACGCGGTTATCAGGATGATCGTACCGATCATCAACCCCTTTGTCGCCGCCGCTCCGACATAGCCGACAAGGATTTCCGTCATCGCCACCGGTGCGGAGAGGATTTCATAGATCGTGCCGGTGAATTTCGGGAAGTAGATGCCGAAGGAGCCGTTGCCGATGCACTGCGTCAGAAGCGTCAGCATGATGAGGCCGGGCGTTATGAAAGCGCCATAGGAAACCCCACCAACCTCCTGAATCCGCGAACCGATCGCTGTGCCGAACACGATAAAATAGAGCGAGGTGGAAATGACCGGAGAGACCACGCTTTGCAGCAGGGTGCGGCGGGTGCGCGCCATTTCGAACAGGTAGATGGACTTGATGGCTTCGAAATTCATTTCTGGCCTCCCACCAGCGAAACGAAGATATCTTCGAGCGAACTCTGCCGCGTGGAAATATCCTTAAAATGGATGTTGGCGGCGAAAAGCGCGCTCAGGACATCGGCAATGCGGCCCTGCTCGCCATTATCCTCGATTTCATAGGTGATGGTGCAGCCATCTTCGGAAAGCGTGAGGCCGAAGGGCGCGAGACTTTCCGGCAAAGTCTCCACCGGCTGGGAAAGCTCAAGAAAAAGCTGCTTGCGGCCGAGTTTCTTCATCAATGCCGTCTTTTCTTCCACCAGCAGCAATTCGCCACCATTGATGACACCCACCCGGTCGGCGATTTCTTCCGCCTCCTCAATGTAATGCGTGGTGAGAATGATGGTGACACCCTTGGCGCGCAGCTCGGAGACCACATTCCACATGTCGCGGCGCAGGGTCACATCCACGCCCGCCGTCGGCTCATCGAGAAACAGGACCTTCGGCTCGTGCGCCAGCGCCTTGGCAATCAGCACACGCCGCTTCATGCCGCCGGAAAGCTCCCGCAGCATGTTGTCCTTCTTGTTCCAGAGCGACAGGGATTTGAGGATGCTTTCGATCAGCTCCGGATTCTTCTTCTGTCCGTGTAGTCCGCGCGAAAAGCTGACGGTGTTCCAAACCGTCTCGAACTGGTCGGTCGTCAGTTCCTGCGGCACGAGGCCGATGAGGGCGCGGGTCTGGCGAAAATCCTTCACCACATCGTGCCCACCAACCAGCACCGAACCGTCACCCGGATTGACGAGACCGCAGATGATCGAGATCAGTGTCGTCTTGCCGGCGCCATTGGGACCGAGAAGAGCGAGTATCTCCCCCTCCCGGATATCGAGGCTGACACCTTTGAGCGCCTGGAAGCCATTTGCGTAGGATTTGGTCAGATTCCGTATCGAAACAATGGCATTCATGGCGAATTCTTTCGAAAAACCGAGTAAGATGAACGCCATATAGACCGCAGAGGTTGCAAATGCCAGCCCGGCGGACTGAACACTGCGTTCGGCGGGAGCGGAAAATCAGCCGTAGACGCTATAGAAAAACTGCGCTGCGACGAAAACCAGAAACACGCCGAAGGCCCGCTCCAGCTGCTTCTTGCTGAGCGCATGCGCCAGCCGTGCACCATAGGGCGCGACGACAAGGGTAATGGGGATCAGGAGCACCACGGCGATCCAGTTGATGAAGCCGGTGGAAAATGGCGGCAGCCCCGCATCGCCCCAGCCGGCCCAGATGTAACCCGCAAGCCCCGGCAGCGAAATCAACACGCCGACACCGGAAGAGGTGGCAACCGCCTGATGAATGCTGCGTCCGTAAAGCGTCATGAAGGTGTTGTTCATCACCCCGCCGCCCACGCCCATCAGCCCGGAAAACAGCCCGATGCCGGTGCCCACCAGAAAACGGGCCGGGTTTGGCGGCAGATCGGAACCGAGATGCCAGCTCGCCCGGTTGAAGATCATCCGGAAGGCAAGCGCGAGCGCGATGAAGGCAAAGATCAGGCGCAGCGCCACACTCGAGGCATAGGCTGCAACAATAGAGGCGAGAACGGTGCCAAGCGGCACGGCGACGACCCAGCCTTTCAGAAGCTCGATATCGACGGCGCCCTTCTGGCGATGCGTCAGGAACGAGCGGATGGACGTCGGCACGATAATGGCGAGAGACGTTCCGAGCGAAAGATGCATTCGCACCGCCTCAGGCACATCCAGAAGTCCGAAGACCTGGTAAAAAACCGGCACCAGCACCGCGCCGCCGCCGATACCGAACAGGCCAGCCAGAAGGCCTGCAACCACACCCGCAGCAGCAAGTGCCGCAGCGAAGATCATTATCTCTGAAACTGGGGGCATGAAGGCAGGCTCCCGAAGGCCGTTGTCACAAACATGTGACGCTCATAGCGTATCAGAAAAGGGCGGCAAGCCATGTTGGCCGCAGGTCAGTACGGCGCGACATCTTTTGCCGCAAATCCGCGCCGGATGGACCGTTCTGTGGGATCGCTTCCCATTTCATGCCCTTGCAAAGACGCCGATATCCCCCCGATAAGGCTGTCTTCTTCAACCGGCCTTCGGGCCGGTCTTTTTTTTGTGGGAATGTGGCGGGCGATTATCGAGCTAGCGGCAGCAAAACATCCTCAAGCTTCGTCATTCCGACCATATCCAAAGATCCGGCGCCTATGTCATCGGCGGCAGCCCTATGACAAGCCGCACTCCGTGTTCGACGTCATCCTCGGCCTTGTGCCGAGTATCGCCAATAGCGGCGTTGCAGATGCTCGGGACAGGCCCGAGCATGACGGAGGAGACGCTTTCAAACTCAGCCGCCAACCTCCAACGGCGCGACTTAATCGCAATGCCTGTAACCTGACTTGCGGGTACGCAGGTCGAAGTGAAAATGGTTCCAGTGGTTGGGATCACTGCCCGGCCCGAGAACGGTGGAGAAATATTTGCAGCTATCCGATCTGACGGCCTTCAGCAGTGCCTTTTCGCGGAAAGCGAAGAAACTCTTCTTGCGGACATCGATTTCCTTGCCGTTCTTCAGCGTGATGGTGCCGATATCGATGGCGTTGCCCCGCGCATGTTCCGACCACGGATTGCTGGAACGGGAATTCATCTTGCGGCAGGAATAACCACCCATCGGCGTTATGCGGCCGACGCCGGAGAGATAGCGGAAACGCGAGGACGGTACGAGTTCGAACTTCACCCATTTCGCAAAGGCAAGCGTAACCTGGCAATTGAGCTTCACCGCCGGACGAACCGCGACGCCGCTGGCGAGACCGCTGAGTTCGATCGGGTAATCGATGCCGCAGGTCGGCCCGTCGGCAATACGGGCGACGTCGCGAAAAGCGACACCCAGACGGCGAAGCTCGGCGCGGCAGGCAACCTCCGAAGACGGCATGATGCCGGGCGGCATGGACCGGTCGCTCTGAAGTCCGCCGCGAACGGTCGGATCATTCGGCATGAGCATGGCCACCTCTTCCACCGGCTGGCGGCGGGAGGACGATCCGGGTGGCGGCGGCGGAATGAGCCCGGACTGGCGCCGCGCCGGAGAAACCGCAACCGGATTGTCGGTGCCGATGCCGTCCACCACCGGCTGGGCCGAAGCCCCCTCGACGATTTCGGCATCCTGCTCCTCCGCCAGTCCCCGCACCGGCTCCACGCCGAGCATGGAATCCATGTTCACGCCGCCTTCGCCCTCGGCAATCTGGCTGCTGGCCATGTGCTGCGGGGGCATCTCCTGGCTTTGCGTCGCCTGCACCGGCAGATTGCCATGACCGCCAGCCGCCATGCGTGCCTGATGCTGTGCGTCGAGGGTGGAATAACCCTGCCCTGCCTGGCGCGTTTGCAGCAGCGGATCCTGCGAAGCATAAGGCTCCGGCATCGGCTGCGATATGGCCGTAGGATAATCGTTGCTCTGTCCGGCCCGCTCAACCTGACGGAAGGCACCTGCCGGCGCGCTGTAGCCCTGTTGCCGCGAGGAACGGATTGCGCTCACGCGTGTGGTGCCGTCCACCTCCGCCGGTGGCACGAGGCCCTCCGCCGAACACGACACCATGACCGTGGAAATCATCAGCAACGTCACAAGACGACGCGGAAGGGAAACATACGCCATACGAGAACCTGTACCTTCAGCGGCCGCAATCCGCGGCAATACAGGTCAAATTTTAAAGAAATGAGGTAAACGAAACCTTATTGGTTGCGGGAAATAACGAATGGCTGGTTCTGATAGCCCAAAACAAAGGGCGCAGCCGGAACCGCGCCCTTCATCAGATCGAGACGCCTGAAGTCAGGCCGCCCGCGAAACCTCGTGCTCGGCATCATGTCCAAGTTCGAAGCGCGACAGAAGCGAGCGCAACTGGCGGCTTTCCTCGGCGAGCGTCTGGCTGGCGGCGGTCGTTTCTTCCACCATCGCCGCGTTTTGCTGCGTCATCTGGTCCATGTGATTAACGGAGGTGTTGATCTCCTGGAGGCCGGTGGCCTGCTCCCGCGCCGCAGTGGCGATGGAATTCACGTGACCTTCAACCCGGTTTACGAGCGCCACGATTTCTTCCAGTGCATCGCCCGTGGAGCGGACGAGTGCGACGCCGCCGCCGACCTCCTCCGCCGAGCGATTGATAAGGGTCTTGATCTCCTTGGCGGCATTGGCGGAGCGTTGCGCCAGTTCGCGCACCTCCTGCGCCACCACGGCGAAACCACGTCCGGCCTCGCCGGCCCGCGCCGCTTCCACGCCGGCATTCAGCGCCAGCAGGTTGGTCTGGAAGGCGATCTCGTCGATGACGGAAATGATCTGTCCGATCCGCTTTGACGATTCCTCGATGCGGCCCATGGCATCGACCGCGTTGCGCACGATCTCGCCTGAGCGGCCGGCGCTGCTTTTCGTGTCCTGCACCATCTGCCGCGCCTCATTGGCCCGTTCGGATGCGGTGCGCACCGTGGCGGTAATCTCGTCAAGCGCTGCGGCCGTTTCCTCCAGCGCCGCCGCCTGCTGTTCGGTCCGGCGCGAGAGATTGCCGGTCGCGCCGCTGATATCCGCAGCGCTGTCATTGACGACATGACCGGTCCGGGAAATCGCTTCGATGGCGCCATGGAGCGCACCCACGGCCCGATTGAAGTCCGTGCGCAGCTTTTCGTAGTCGTCGCCGATATCTGTCAGCGAAACAGTCAGATCCCCATTGGCAAGCGCCTCGAGCGCCTCCCCCAGACGCTCCATGGCATGGGCCTGCCGCTCGGATGCGGAACGAAGAACCATCTCGTTGCCCCGACGCGCTTCCTCCAGCGCCCGCTGCTGGTCGGCCTCACGCGCCTGCAGGGCGCTGCGCTCATTGACGCTGTCACGCAGCACCAGCAATGTCTTGGCAATCGCGCCGATTTCGTTCCGGCGATCCGCGAAGCGGATTTCGGCCGTGCCGTCGCCGTCGGCGATCTGCTTCATGCTCTGCCGGATGAGATCGATCGGTCGAGTGACGCCACGCACGACGGCGGCGGCCACGGCAATGACGACAAGGCCGGACAAGATGCACAGGCCGATGTTGAAATACGCGTCGCTCCAGAACACCGCTTCGAGGTCGTCGACATAAACACCCGTACCCACGATCCAGCCCCAGGGTGCGAAACCGGCGACATGGGAAAATTTCTCCACCGGCTCCGGGGCACCCGGTTTCGGCCAGTAATAATCGACAAAGCCCTGACCGCCCGCCTTGACCGTATTCACGAACTCAACGAACAGCGCCTTGCCGTTCGGGTCCTTGTTGGCGGTAAGATCGGTTCCGTTCATTTCCGGCTTGATCGGATGCATCACCATTTTGGGGTGCATATCGTTGATCCAGAAATAACCGCTGCCGTTGCCATACCGCATGGCCGCGATTGTGACCTTGGCCTGCTGCTGCGCCGCCTCCCGCGTCAAGCTGCCGCTTTGTTCCAGGCGATAATATTGATCGAGAATAGCGACGGCCGTTTCGTTCATCGCCGCAAGCCCGGCTTTGCGCTCGCGTTCCATCTCGCCAAAGGTTTCGAACAGGCTGAATGTCAGCGCTGCGGTCAGGATTGCCAGAAACAATGCGACGAGCGCATATAGGCGCATAGATATAGTGACGTTTTTCATATTCCCCCCAACGTCGATGAGTGCACTTCGACGAGCCGATGCTAAGGGGAAAAAATTTATTATGATTAAATACGCCCATTATACGTTGGTATTATCTTCATGGGCGTCGAACACGGCCTGAAATACTCACCATCGCCATTGGCCGCCGGCGGGACAGCCAGTAATTCGATGAAACCGCACGAATTTAAAGGCAGCGTTAACCCTGCCTCCCTATCCTCTTTTGCCACAATACCGGTACTTGGAGGCGCGCGATGGCACGGCCGAATTTCCGCTACACGCATTATGACCTGAAGGAATTGCGGGCGGGCACGATCATTGAAGTATCTCTCTCGGCCATCAACAATGTCCGGTTGATGACGGGCGCGAATTTCCAGCGCTTCACCGAACTGCTCGATTTCAAATATCTTGGCGGCGTCGCGAAAAAGTCGCCAATCCGGATCGCCATCCCCGAAACGATGCACTGGCATCTGGTGATCGATGCCGACGGGCATAACGGCCTGGCGGAATCATCGGTCAAGATGCTGCCGGCGCAGCCGCAGGCCGCGCCTCAGCGCAAGGCATCCTGACTTATTTGAAAAAACAATGCGATAGCGCAGTTTCGCGACTCTTTTTGGCAAGCGCCTGAATCATTTTGTGAAGATGAGGGCTAACGCGATTCCCGCTCGCGACGCAGTTTCGCCCACCAGTCGAGACGTTTGCGGATTTCGCGTTCGAAACCTCTGTCCGGTGGATCGTAAAAGGTGGTCCGCCCCATTTTTTCCGGGAAGTAATCCTGCCCTGAAAAAGCGTCCGGCTCGTCATGATCGTAACGGTAGCCGTCACCATATCCCTCGCCCTTCATCAGCTTGGTCGGTGCATTCAGGATGTGTTTGGGCGGAACAAGCGAGCCATTTTCCTTCGCGGCGCGCATCGCAGCCTTGAAGGCGGTATAGACGGCATTCGATTTCGGAGCGGTGGCCAGGTAGACGCAGGCCTGCGCCAGCGCAAGTTCACCCTCCGGCGAACCAAGATAATCATAGGCATCCTTGGCAGCATTGCAGACGGCGAGCGCCTGCGGATCTGCAAGGCCGATATCTTCCACCGCCATGCGCACCAGCCGCCGGCCGATGTAGAGCGGGTCCTCGCCGGCATCGAACATGCGGGCGAGATAATAAAGTGCGGCATCCGGGTCCGATCCACGCACCGACTTATGCAGCGCGGAAATGAGATTGTAGTGGCCGTCCTGGCTCTTGTCGTAGACGGGCGCACGGCGCTGCACGATGCGCGTGAGCCCTTCCGTGTCGAAGGTTTCATCTTTCCGCGCCGCGCGCCAGACTTCTTCGGCAAGCGTCAACACCGCTCGACCGTCGCCATCGGCCATGCGGATCAGGCTTGCGCGTGCATCCTCCGTCAGTGGCAGGGGCTTCTGCTCCGCCTCCTCCGCGCGCTTCAGAAGCTCGCTGAGACTGTCCTCGTCATGCGACCGAAATGTCAGGACACGGGCCCGCGACAACAGAGCGGCATTCAGTTCAAACGAGGGATTTTCGGTGGTCGCCCCCACCAGAATAATGGTGCCGTCCTCCATGACAGGCAGAAAACTGTCCTGTTGCGCACGGTTGAAACGGTGAATTTCGTCGACGAAAAGCAGGGTCTGGCGACCGTTCATGCGCCTTGCACGCGCCGCTTCGAAAACCTTCTTGAGATCGGCGACGCCGGAAAAGATCGCTGATATCTGTTCGAAAGCCAGCCCCGCCTCGCCGGAAAGCAGGCGGGCGACCGTCGTCTTGCCGGTGCCGGGCGGCCCCCAGAAGATCATCGACCCCAGCGAGCCGCTATCGATCATGCGGCGCAGAACGCCCTCCTCGCCCGTCAGATGCGGCTGCCCGCTTACTTCCGCCAGCGTCTTCGGGCGCAGGCGATCGGCGAGAGGCCGCCGGTTAGCGACCTCCACCGGCACTTGCGGGGCGAAGAGATCGTCACTCATCGGAGGAACTGCCGGATACGCTGCCCGTCACGCAGGATTTCCACCCGCCAGAAACCAGGATTGTCATCCAGCGCCTTTTCGACAGCGGCCGTGGAGCCGATATCTGCGCCGTTCAGTGAAAGGATCACATCTTTCGGCAGAAAACCGACACGATAAGCCGGCGAGCCACGCTTCACATCGGTGATGACGACACCCGTGACCTGCGAGGGCATGCGCAATTCGTCAGCAAGCTTCGGCGAAAGATTGGCGACGGTCGCGCCGGCGAACGGATTGCGCCCTTCGATCAGCCGTTCGTCGCGGGGAGCGGTCTCGGGCGCAATATCAAGTGCAATCGTCAGCTTCTTTTCCTTGCCCTTGTCCATGACGGTCAGTTCAGCAGATTTGCCTATGCCGGCCGTGGTCAGGCGGTAACCGAGCGCATCGGGATGCTCCACCTCCAATCCGTTGACCGCAGTCACCACCTGGCCCGGCTCTATGCCGGCCTTTTCCGCGGGGCTGCCTTTGACAACGCTGACGACCAGCGCTCCCCGGGCGCGATGCAGGCCAAGGGCCTCCGCGACATCCGAAGTGACGGGATCGAAGGTCGCGCCAATGTAGGGCCGCTGGAAGTTCGCATCGCCCCGTTCAGCAGCAGCCACAAAAACCCGGACCAGATTGGCCGGAATAGCGAAACCGATGCCGTTCGAGCCGCCGCCCTTGGAGAAGATGGCAGTGTTGATGCCGATCAGCTCGCCAGCCATATTCATCAGCGCGCCGCCGGAGTTGCCCGGGTTGATGGAGGCGTCGGTCTGGATGAAGAAGCCGAAATCGCCCTGCGTCACCTGGTTGCGGGCAAGGCCCGAGATGATGCCGCTGGTCACGGTCTGACCGACGCCGAAGGGGTTACCGATCGCCAGCACCAGATCGCCGACTTCGATCTTGTCCGAATTGCCGAGCGGCAGCACCGGGAACTGCTCCTTGGCGTCGATCTGCAGCACGGCAAGATCGACCCGGTCATCTTTCATGAGAACCTTGGAGGAAAATTCGCGCCCATCCGCAAGCGCCACCTTGATGTCGTCAGCACCGTCAATGACATGATTGTTGGTCACCACGAGACCGCCGGCTGTGACGATGACGCCTGAACCGAGCGACGACTGCTTTTCCGTGCGGTTCGGCATTTGCTGCCCGAAAAACTGTTCGAAGAAGGGATCACCGGCGAAGGGCGACAACCGCCGCTGCACGATGCGTTCGGCATAGACATTCACCACCGCGCCGGCGGTGCGCTTGACCAGCGGCGCGAAGGAAAGCTGCATTTCCGTGTGGCTGGACGGCACGGTCCTGTTGTCCTGCGCCCGGGCACCCGCTGGCAGGAGAATGAGCGCGGCGAGAAAGCCGGTGGACAGATACTTCAACACGCTTCGCATGTGATTCCTCATCGTCATCAGTATGATGGAGTTATAACGTCAAAGCCTGTAAAGCAAAGAGCGGCAAGATGATGACCGTGGGTTTCAGGCACGGCGGCGTCCGCTGATGGAACCAGCAAAGGCGTATTTTGGTTTCATCCGCACCAGCAGTCCTCAACAGAGACAAGCCATGCATTTGAAAAAGCCCCTCCTCGCCTGCGGCATCCTTTTTGCTTCCTCGCTCCTCTCAACGGCCGGTGCTGCAAGTTTCGACTGCACGAAATCCGATCTCGCAGCGGATGAAAAGGCCATCTGCGACAACCGCGCCCTGAACGATCAGGACGTGAAGATGGCCACCACCTTCGATATCCTAACCCAGCTGATGGCCATGGGCGCCCGCGACACGTTGCGCGACGAGCAGAGCCAGTGGCTGAAGAAGCGCCAGGAATGTGCAGCCGACGTTGCCTGCCTTACCGGCGCCTATGAGGAGCGCATGAAACGTCTCGGAGAGGCGTTTCAGAGCATCAACCGGCCGCTCTGACCCGATCACACCGCGCGGATGACGTTCTCCATGAGGCCATGCAGCTGGTCGCGATAACCGGTTCGGGCCGATGGCGCGTCTTCACGGGAGGTCATCACGACGGACAGTCGTTTTGCCGGCGCGATGTACAGCATCTGCCCGCCATAACCCCAGGCATAATAGACCGTCTCGCCCGCCATCTCCCTGATGAACCAGCAATAACCGTAACCGTCGCCGTTGAAGACCGAATTGGTGCGCTGTCGCCATGATTGCTCGATCCAGTCCTGCGAAATCAACCGCTCACCACCGGGTGTCACGCCGCCTCTGCGGTAAAGCTCACCGAAGACCAGCAGCGACCGCGCGGTCATCGCCATCTGGTTGCCGCCGAGATAGATGCCCTGCGGATCGCGCTCCCAGCCGCCGATGGAAAACCCTTCCAGGGGCCGAAACCAGTCTCGGGCGAGAGAAAGCGTCGAACGGCCGGATGCCTTCGTCAATATCGCCGACAGCAGATGTGTCGACGCCGTGGAATAAAGCATGCCGCCACCCGGCTCTCCGGCGAAACCCGACCCCAAGGCCATCCGCACCCAGTTGCGGCTGGCGACCCAACGGCCGTAATTCGGCCCGGACATGCGCTCCAGACCGGATTGCATTGACAGGAGGTTACCAACGGTGATCCGCTCCAGCCGGGGATCAGGAATTTGCGGAAATTCACCGCGCAGAATGGTCGCGATCGGCTGGTCCGCACCTTGGAGAATCTTGCGGTCGATCGCCATGCCGACCAACGCGGAGATGATCGATTTTGAGGCCGATTTGATATTGGTGGAGCCGTTCAAACCGGCACCATGATAGGCGCGGCTAGCGATCTCCTCGCCATCGATGCTGACGATGACGGTCTTGAGACTGGAAAGCCCATCCGCCTCCCGCAGCAACGGACCGAAACGGACGTTGTTCCCGGCGCTCTGGGCACGGGCAAGTGAGGCGAAGGGTAGCGATGCCATGAGGGCGAGTGCGGTTCGTCTTTTCATGGTAATGAAGTTAGGCATCGCTGCTTTCTGGAAAAGGGTCGCTGGACGAACATCACTCCAATGTGACTGCCACGCCAGAAACAATCTGCAGTCAGCTCCACAATTACGATGGAAAAACAGAACGTTGAAGGGATACCAGGAATCATCCCGCGAAGTAATTGAATCTGTTTGTGAGCCGAATTCACTCCAAATTCAGACAGCAAAAAGCCGCTCAGAGAGCGGCTCAATTTAAATGGAGGTGGAGAGCTTTCTCCTCCGTCCTGCCGGACCTGATCCGGCATCAGGCATGGCGCGTCTGCGCCGTAAGAAGAGTCTCTTGCGATCAAGGACTTGATCGCGCTGGACCCCGGATAGGTTCCGGGGTGACGAAGCGTGCTTGTTATCGCTCTTCGAGCACTCCGGGAAGAAAGCGACGCATCAGGCGTAACCTTCCAACCCACTCTGCGATAGGATTACTCCGGCAATATCCGCACAGCACCCTTGTCTGCGCTCGAAGCAAAGGCCGCATAGGCCTTCAGCGCCGTCGTGACATTGCGCTTGCGCGGTGCTTCCGGCTTCCAGCCCTTCTCGTCCTGCTCGGCCCGGCGCGAGGCCAGTTCCGCGTCGGAAACCTTCAGGTTGATCGTGCGGTTCGGAATGTCGATCTCGATCAGGTCACCCTGACGCACGAGGCCGATGGCGCCGCCCTGTGCCGCTTCCGGCGAGGCGTGGCCGATGGAAAGGCCTGACGTGCCACCAGAGAAGCGACCGTCGGTGATCAGCGCGCAGGCTTTGCCGAGGCCCTTGGATTTCAGGTAGCTGGTCGGATAGAGCATTTCCTGCATGCCCGGGCCGCCCTTAGGACCTTCATAACGGATGACGACGACGTCGCCCGCCTTGACCTCGTTGCCCAGAATGCCCTTAACCGCCGCGTCCTGGCTTTCGTAAACGACCGCCGGGCCGTTGAATTTCAGGATGGACTCATCAACACCTGCCGTCTTCACGATACAGCCGTCGAGCGCGATGTTGCCGTAAAGCACGGCAAGACCACCATCCTTGGAGAAAGGTTTCTCGACCGAGCGAATGACGCCATTGTCGCTGTCGGTATCCAGGTCGTCCCAGCGCGAGGACTGGCTGAAGGCAACCTGCGTGGGCACGCCGCCGGGGGCCGCCTTGAAGAATTCGCGCACCGTCTCGCTGTTGGTGCGGGTGATGTCCCAGCGGTCGATGGCGTCACCGAGCGTCGCTTCATGCACCGTATAGGTATCGCGGTTGATCAGACCGCCGCGCTCCAACTCGCCAAGAATGCGCATGATGCCACCCGCGCGGTGAACGTCTTCCATGTGAACGTCCTGCTTGGCGGGCGCGACTTTCGAAAGGCACGGAACCTTGCGGGAAAGACGGTCGATGTCTTCCATGGTGAAATCCACCCCGCCCTCGTGCGCGGCAGCGAGGATATGCAGCACCGTGTTGGTGGAGCCGCCCATGGCGATATCCAGCGACATGGCGTTTTCAAACGCCGCCTTGTTGGCGATGGTCCGCGGCAGAACGGTTTCGTCTTCCTGCTCGTAATAACGGCGGGCCAGATCGACGATCAGATGACCGGCCTCGACGAACAGTCGCTTGCGATCCGAATGGGTGGCAAGCGTCGAGCCGTTACCGGGCAGAGACAAGCCGAGCGCCTCGGTCAGACAGTTCATCGAATTGGCGGTGAACATGCCGGAACAGGAACCGCAGGTCGGGCAGGCAGATCGCTCGATAACCTTGACGTCCTCGTCAGAAATCTTGTCATCGGCGGCAGCCACCATGGCGTCGACCAGATCGAGCGCGACGGTTTTGCCATGCAGGACAACCTTGCCCGCTTCCATCGGACCACCGGACACGAAGACGGCGGGGATGTTGAGGCGCATGGCAGCATTCAACATTCCGGGGGTGATCTTGTCGCAGTTGGAAATGCATACCATGGCATCGGCGCAATGGGCATTGACCATATATTCGACCGAGTCAGCAATGATCTCGCGCGAGGGCAGCGAATAAAGCATGCCGTCATGGCCCATGGCGATGCCGTCATCGACCGCGATGGTGTTGAATTCCTTGGCAACACCGCCGGCCGCCTCGATTTCACGGGCAACCAGCTGGCCGAGATCCTTGAGGTGGACGTGGCCGGGCACGAACTGCGTGAAGGAATTGACGACAGCGATGATCGGCTTGCCGAAATCGCTGTCCTTCATGCCGGTGGCGCGCCAAAGGCCGCGCGCGCCCGCCATGTTGCGGCCGTGGGTTGTCGTTCTTGAGCGATAGGCTGGCATGGTGTTTTCCTCAATCTCGGGGCGAAGCGCGCCTGCCCGCAACGCGGTGGAAGCTGCCTCTGCCCTATTTTGCGGTGTTTCTAACGCAAACCGCAAGCGCTGTCACTGTCACCTTAGGGCAAAACAGTACGGTTCGGTACGGTACGCCTTTCCCTTAACGCGGGCGAGCGGACGACGGCCTATCACAAATGCGCGATTTCCGTCTGCCCGGCGCTGTTTTTCCGCAGCAGACTGAAACATATCTGTGCAGCGGCCGTATTGGCTATCATAATCGATTTATCGCCGATGCACCCGGCTTTTGTGGAGGTTCCAATGCCCGCCTATCGTCCGCCCCATATTTCGGCAAGCGAAATCACGCCGAAAAACATCTACCTTTCCAGACGCGGCTTCCTCGGCACAGCGGCGGGCCTTGCGGCAATAGGGCTTGCGGGCCGTGAGGCGGTTGCCGCTCCGCTCGCGGCGAAACCCGGCGCTTACAAGCTGGATGAAAAACTCACGCCGCTTGATGCCGTCACCAGCTACAACAACTTCTACGAATTCGGCGTCGGCAAATCCGACCCCAAGGAAAATTCCGGCAAGTTCAAACCCACACCCTGGACCGTGAAAGTGGATGGCCTCGTTTCCAAGCCACAGGAATTCGGCATCGAAGAGCTGATGAAATATCAGCTTGAGGAACGCACCTACCGCATGCGCTGCGTCGAAGGCTGGTCGATGGTCATTCCATGGATCGGCTTCCCACTTACAAGCCTGCTCGACAAGGTCGAACCGCTGGGCAGCGCGAAATATGTTTCCTTCGAGACGGTGGTGCGGCCAGAGGAAATGCCCGGACAGAGCGGCCTGTTCCAGCCCCTGTCATGGCCCTATGTCGAAGGTTTGCGCCTCGATGAAGCCCGCCATCCCCTGACCATCCTTGCCGTCGGCCTTTATGGCGAGACGTTGCCGAACCAGAATGGCGCACCGATCCGGCTTGTCGTGCCGTGGAAGTACGGCTTCAAGGGCATCAAATCCATCGTCCGCATTTCGCTTGTCGAGAAACAACCGGAAACGACCTGGAAAAATTCCAACGCCCGCGAATACGGCTTCTATTCCAACGTCAATCCACATGTGGACCATCCCCGCTGGAGCCAGGCGACGGAGCAGCGCATCGGCGAAGGCGGCTTCTTTGGCACCCAGAACCGCCCTACCCTGATGTTCAATGGCTACGATGAAGTAGCGAGCCTCTACGCCGGCATGGACCTGAAGGCGAATTATTGACCATGGCTTTCGCCTTCACCTTACCCTCTCTGCCGAAGCGTTACCAACCGGCGGCCATCTGGTCGCTGTATGTCATCGGCCTTGCTCCCGGCGTCTGGTATTTCTACCTCGCCGCAACCGGAGGCCTCGGCTTCAACCCGGTCAAGGATTTCGAACACCTCCTCGGCATCTGGGCGCTTCGCTTCCTCTGTCTAGGCCTGCTGGTGACGCCGCTACGCGATCTCTTCAACATCAACCTCATCGCCTATCGTCGGGCGCTGGGCCTGATTGCCTTTTATTACGTATTGGCGCACTTTACCGTCTATCTGGTGCTGGACCGTGGCCTCGTCTTCAGTTCCATTGCCGGTGATATCCTGAAACGGCCCTATATCATGTTCGGCATGGCGGGGCTCGTCATGCTCCTTCCCCTGGCGCTCACCTCCAACCGCTGGTCGATCCGCAAACTCGGCAGCCGCTGGAACACGCTGCATAAACTCGTCTATCTCGTGCTCATCGTCGGCGTGCTGCATTTCGTGCTGGCGCGAAAATCGATCACGCTGGAGCCGGTGTTTTATATCAGCATGATGGTGGTGCTGTTGGGCTATCGGCTGGTACGGCCGTCGATCATGGCGCGGAAGCGGGGAAGACGCGCCGTTGGCAATGCACAGCAACGCCCGTCAAAAACATGAAACCGACGGACCAAAACCCGAAAACCTCGCAACGCCCTAAAATTGCCGGCTCCAGTCAAGCGGCTGTTTCAGAGATTTTCAGCATCATGGCAATGGGGATGGCTCTCGCCCCCACTGATATTGCCCGGACGATGAACAGCGGTCATCGGAACGCACTATCAAAGCTTCTCGAACACATTGAGAATGGCGAGATCAATGAAGAAGACCTGCAAAAGCTTTGGCTGGCTCATCATGCTTCGGACCGTGTAGCCCTGATGGCGCCACTTGCCGATCTTATTCGTCAAATCAGCCAATATTCGCCCGATCGCCAGCCTTAAACACAGAAAACAACGCAAACAAAAAAGCCGGGCGATCTCTCGCCCGGCATTTTAACTCATGACACCCGAAAGGCATCAAACCTTATGCAGCTTCGGCAGCAGCAGCTTCAGCGGCAACGCGAGCCTTGTCGGCTGCGCCCTTGGCGTCAACGTCGCGCTCGACGAATTCGATGACGGCGAGAGCGGCATTGTCGCCCTGGCGGAAGCCGGCCTTCATGATACGCAGGTAGCCGCCGTTACGGTTTGCGTAACGTGCTGCGATCGCGTCGAACAGCTTGCGAACAGCGTCCTGATCCTTGATCTGCGAAATCGCCTGACGACGAGCGTGCAGGTCGCCGCGCTTGCCGAGAGTGACGAGCTTCTCAACGATCGGGCGAATTTCCTTCGCCTTCGGAAGCGTGGTGACGATCTGCTCATGGGTGATGAGCGAAGCAGCCATGTTGGCAAACATTGCCTTGCGGTGGCTGGCGGTTCTATTGAGCTTGCGGCCTGAATTACCGTGGCGCATTGCTATTCTCCTTCTACGCAGGTTCCTTCTTTAAGGCCTGCCGTTTCCTGGCACATGCAGGTGACTTACCTGCTGTTTGACGGGGAAAGGCAGTCTTTGAGGTCTGCCTTCTTGTTTGTTAGTACTGGTCTTCGTAACGCTTTGCGAGATCTTCGATGTTCTCAGGCGGCCATGCCGGCACTTCCATGCCGAGGTGCAGACCCATGGAAGCGAGAACTTCCTTGATTTCGTTCAGCGACTTGCGACCAAAGTTCGGCGTGCGGAGCATTTCGGCTTCGGTCTTCTGGATCAGGTCGCCGATGTAAACGATGTTGTCGTTCTTCAGGCAGTTTGCCGAACGAACCGACAGCTCGAGCTCGTCGACCTTCTTGAGAAGCGCCGGGTTGAACGCGAGTTCCGTAACCGATTCTTCTTCTGCTTCCTTCTGCGGCTCGTCGAAATTGACGAAGACGCCCAGCTGGTCCTGAAGAATGCGAGCGGCGAAGGCAACGGCGTCTTCGCCGGAAACCGAACCGTTGGTCTCGATCGTCATGATCAGCTTGTCATAGTCGAGAACCTGGCCTTCACGGGTGTTTTCAACCTTGTAGGACACTTTCTTGACCGGAGAATAGAGGCTGTCCACCGGAATGAGGCCAATCGGGGCATCTTCCGCGCGGTTGCGCTCAGCCGGTACGTAACCCTTGCCGTTGTTGACGGTGAATTCCATGCGGATTTCAGCGCCATCGTCGAGCGTGCAGATCACGTGGTCGGGGTTCAGGATCTCGATGTCACCAACCGTCTGGATGTCACCAGCGGTTACGGCACCCGGGCCCTGCTTGCGCACGACCATGCGCTTGGAATCGTCGCCATCCATCTTGATGGCGATTTCCTTGATGTTGAGCACGATATCCGTCACATCTTCCCGGACGCCGGGGATGGAGGAGAATTCGTGCAGGACACCGTCGATCTGCACGGCCGTAACAGCGGCGCCGCGCAGAGAAGACAACAGAACGCGACGCAGCGCGTTGCCGAGGGTAAGACCGAAACCACGCTCCAGCGGCTCGGCAACGAGCGTTGCCTTGGTGCGGCTGGACGAGGTGAACTCGACCTTGTTCGGCTTGATAAGTTCCTGCCAGTTCTTCTGAATCATCTTTAAACCTTCCGTTCGCCGCCACCATCCAATCGTGACGGACCGAGCATGAAAACACCGAGAGGAACCAAATTCAGCGGTTCATCGGTGGGTTCTTGAGCGCAAGTCCGCCGATCGAAATCGACGCGCACACGCCAGATACACGAAAATTCCGCCAGACCTGAGGTAAGGCGGAATTTCCGAACCACGGTCGCGTCAGACGCGGCGCTTCTTGCGCGGACGGCAACCGTTGTGCGGGATCGGCGTCACGTCGCGAATGGAAGTGATCATGAAACCGGCAGCCTGCAGGGCGCGAAGTGCCGATTCACGGCCGGAACCCGGACCGCAAACTTCAACTTCAAGCGACTTCATGCCGTGTTCCTGAGCCTTCTTCGCGCAATCTTCAGCAGCGATCTGGGCAGCAAACGGGGTCGACTTACGCGAACCCTTGAAGCCCTTGGCACCAGCGGACGACCAGGCAATAGCATTGCCCTGTGCGTCGGTGATGGTGATCATCGTGTTGTTGAAGGTCGAATTGACGTGCGCGACGCCAGACGTGATATTTTTGCGTTCGCGACGACGGACGCGTGCGGCTTCCTTGGCCATTTTATACCTTTCATTGATCTCTTCACCGCCGTAACACCAGCGGCTACACCGGCAATCAGCCCGTAACCGAGCTTTTCGCCAAACTCAGAAAGGCTGGCGCGGACTGCACCAGCCTCCCCTTTCCGGAGAACCGGAAAATTACTTCTTCTTACCAGCGATAGCCTTCGCCGGACCCTTGCGGGTGCGGGCGTTGGTGTGCGTGCGCTGACCGCGGACCGGAAGGCCACGACGGTGACGCAGGCCGCGGTAGCAACCGAGGTCCATCAGACGCTTGATGTTCATCGACGTTTCGCGACGCAGGTCGCCTTCGACCTGGTAGTCGCGGTCGATGGCTTCGCGGATCTGAAGAACTTCAGCATCCGTCAGCTGATGAACGCGCTTGTCAGCCGGAAGACCGACCTTGTCCATGATTTCCTGCGCAAATTTCGGACCAATCCCGTGAATGTAGGTCAGCGCAATAACAACGCGCTTCGCAGTCGGGATGTTGACGCCAGCGATACGTGCCACGTCTTTTCTCCTTGGTTCCAGTTGCCATCCGGCAAGTGGTGATTCCATTCGAGCGGCCGACAAGACCGCCAGTTCAAATTGATGTCCGTGACAAGTCAAAACGACCGAACCCGGATCTCCCTTCCCTAAGGGAAATCCGCGCCAGTCGCTTGGGATGTCGCGAGTTGGCGCGGTGTTTAACGGAATCAGCGCAAAAAAGCAACCGGCTCCGCCAAGATTCTTTTGCGATCCAAGGGATCAGCCGCCTTTCGAAAAGGAAGATGGGCAAGAACGCAGTCCTCGCCCATTCATTCCTTCGATCAGGCAGAGGCTTTCTCGAGAACGCGCTCGATGGCCTCGGTGACGGCATCGACATCTGCCATGCCATCCAGCGTCACCAGTTCGCCCTGTTCGCTGTAATAAGCGGACAGCGGCGCAGTCTTTTCGCGATATTCCGTCAGGCGCTTGCGGAAAGCTTCCGGATTATCGTCAGAGCGAACAGTGCCGCCGGCGGCAATGGTTTCAGCCACGCGATTTTCGATTCGGCGAATCAAAGCCTCTTCGTCCACCTTGAGTTCGATGACGGCGTCGAGCACCAGGTTCTTCTTGCGCATGTTGTCGGCAAGCGCCTTCGCCTGCGGAACGGTGCGCGGATAACCGTCGAGAATGAAGCCCTTGGCACAGTCAGGAGCTTCGATACGTTCGGAAACGATCTGATTGACGATATCGTCGGATACCAGCCCGCCGGCGTCCATGACGGCCTTGGCGCGCTTGCCGATTTCGGTGCCCGCGCTGACCGCAGCGCGCAGCATGTCACCGGTTGAAAGCTGGGGGATCCCGTACTTGTCAGTAAGCCGCTTGGCCTGGGTTCCCTTGCCCGCACCCGGCGGACCCAAAAATATCAGTCTCATCGTCCCCTCTTTCCTCCACGCAACTTCGACTTCTTGATCAGACCTTCATACTGCTGGGCGATCAGGTGACCCTGAATCTGCGCAACCGTATCCAGAGTTACACTGACAACGATCAAAAGCGAAGTACCACCAAGGGCTAATGGAATGCCCGTACGTGCGATAAGTGTCTCAGGAAGGATACAGACGAAGACCAGATAAATCGCGCCGACCACAGTGATGCGGGTCAGAACGTAATCAATGTACTCCGCAGTGCGCTCGCCCGGGCGGATGCCCGGAATGAAGCCGCCATGCTTCTTGAGATTGTCAGCCGTATCCTTCGGATTGAATACGATCGCCGTGTAGAAGAAGGCGAAGAAAGCAATCAGCAGGCCATAAAGCGCCATGAACAGCGGCTGGCCATGCTGCAGCGAGGCGATGATCGAGGTCGCCCAGGTCGGCAGGTTGGTGTTACCCGCAAAGCCTGCAGCCGTTGCCGGCAGAAGCAGCAGCGACGATGCGAAGATCGCAGGAATGACGCCGGCCGTGTTAAGCTTCAGCGGCAGGTGCGAGGTGTCGCCCTGGAACATGCGGTTCCCGACCTGTCGCTTCGGATATTGGATCAACAGACGGCGCTGCGCACGCTCCACGAAGACGATGAGGGCAATGACGCCGATTGCAACGACGACGACTGTCAGGATGAGCGGGGTCGAAAGCGCACCGGTGCGGCCGAGTTCCAGCGTGCCGGCCAGGGCCTTGGGCAGACCGGCGGCAATGCCCGCGAAGATGATCAGCGAAATACCGTTGCCGATACCGCGCGAGGTAATCTGTTCGCCGAGCCACATCAGGAACATCGTGCCGCCAAGCAGCGTGATGACGGTGGAAATGCGGAAGAACCAGCCCGGATCAACTACAAGGCCGTTACCGCTTTCGAGGCCGACCGCAATGCCATAGGCCTGCAGCGTGCCGAGCAGCACCGTGCCGTAACGGGTGTACTGGTTGATGATCTTGCGGCCGGCTTCGCCTTCCTTCTTCAACGCTTCGAGCGAAGGCACGACCGAGGTCATGAGCTGCACGATGATCGAAGCGGAGATGTAAGGCATGATGCCGAGGGCGAAAATCGCCATGCGCTCGACAGCGCCACCCGCAAACATGTTGAAAAGACCGAGAATACCGTTGGCCTGGCCACGGAAGGCCTGCGCATAGGCTTCAGGGTTCAGGCCCGGAAGCGGAATATGGGTGCCGAGACGGTAGACGAGAAGTGCGGCAAGAGTAAACCAGAGACGCTTTTTCAGATCCTCCGCCTTAGCGAAGGTCGAAAAATTCAGGTTCGAAGCCAGTTGTTCCGCTGCTGAAGCCATAAATTTCTCCGAATGACCCTTGCCAGCCAGCGCAACCGGCCGATGCGGAAAGGTCTAAAAGATACTGGTCAAAACCGGGCTTCGGACAAACGCGGCTCTGCGCCGCCATCATGCCTCACCCTGTTTTTTATGTCCTATCCCCTCCCCTATGGAAGTTCAAGAACTGTGAGGCTCTCCCTGCAGCACTTTCTGCCGCAAGCGGGGCCGAGGAAGCACACCGCGAAGAGATTTCCCTGATGCTCTATAAATCGATTTAGATCGAAAGCAACAGTGGCCAGGGAGCGCAAACGCCCGGAGCGACAAGCCCCGGGCGCCTGAAGTCTATATATTACTCGGCGGCTTCTGCTGCAACTGCGAGAAGCTTGATCGAGCCGCCAGCCTTTTCGATCTTTTCGATTGCGGGCTTGGAAGCACCGGCAACTTCGAAAGCGACCTTAGCCTTCAGCTCGCCGTCGGCGAGAATACGAACGCCGTCCTTGGCGCGGCGGATAACGCCGGCAGCCTTGAGAGCAGCAGCATCGATCGTTGCGGAAGCGTCAAGCTTCTTGGCGTCGATGGCGGTCTGAATGCGGCCGAGCGATACGACAACATATTCGGAAGCGAAGATGTTGTTGAAACCGCGCTTCGGCAGACGACGGTAGATGGGCATCTGACCGCCTTCGAAGCCGTTGATGGCGACGCCCGAACGAGCCTTCTGACCCTTCACACCGCGACCACCGGTCTTGCCCTTGCCGGAACCGATACCGCGACCTACGCGGATACGATCCTTGGAGGCGCCTTCGTTGTCTCTGATTTCATTGAGTTTCATGATAGGTTACTCCGTCTCACTTCTCGTCAACGACGCGAACGAGATGCTGGACCGCACGGATCATGCCGCGAACCGCCGGAGTGTCTTCCAGGGTGCGCTGACGATGCATCTTGTTGAGACCCAGACCCACCAGCGTCTGACGCTGGATTGCCGGGCGGCGAATAGGGCTGCCGATCTGTTCGACCGTAACAGTCTTCTTGGCTTCAGTAGTTTTCTTGGCCATGATCCAGCTCCTTATTCTTCAGAAGCGTTGCCGGAAGCGGCACGACGAGCCTGAAGGGTCGCATACTTCAGACCGCGCTGTGCAGCGATGTCCTTCGGATGAACCTGATGCTTCAGAGCGTCGAACGTCGCGCGAACCATGTTGTACGGGTTCGAAGAACCGGTCGACTTGGCAACAACGTCATGAACGCCGAGCGTTTCGAAAACGGCGCGCATCGGACCACCGGCGATGATACCGGTACCGGCCTTGGCCGAACGCAGCAGAACCTTGCCTGCGCCGTGACGGCCATTAACGTCGTGATGCAGCGTGCGGCCATCGCGCAGCGGAACGAAGATCAGATCGCGCTTTGCGCTTTCAGTTGCCTTGCGGATCGCTTCCGGAACTTCACGAGCCTTGCCGTGACCGAAACCAACGCGGCCCTTCTGGTCGCCAACGACGACGAGAGCGGCGAAGCCGAAACGACGGCCGCCCTTAACAACCTTTGCAACGCGGTTGATCGCGACCAGCTTGTCGACGAATTCGCTATCGCGCTCTTCGCGGTTCTGACGCTCTTCGCGGGAACCTCTTTTATCCTGTGCCATTGTCCTTGTCCTTTTTCTTTTACGGGTGGAACGGCAAACGAAAAGACCAGCGGCCTCGAAGACGAGATCCGCATGGTCCGGTGAAATTCCGCCCGGATCGATGTCCGGGCGGAAAAAAATCAGAAGTTCAGGCCGCTTTCGCGGGCTGCATCTGCCAGAGCCTTGATACGGCCGTGATAGATGAACGCGCCACGGTCGAATACAACATCCTTGACGCCAGCTTTGACGCCGCGCTCGGCAACCAGCTTGCCGACCACAGCTGCTGCTGCAACGTCGGCGCCGGTCTTGAGCGAGCCGCGCAGATCGGCTTCGAGCGTGGAGGCAGACGCAAGCGTCTTGCCAGCAACGTCATCGATGATCTGGGCGTAGATGTTCTTCGACGAGCGATGAACCGACAGGCGCGGGCGGCCGTTGGCAACCGCCTTGATCTGGCGGCGCACACGGCTCGCGCGACGTGCAAGTGCTTCTTTCCTGCTAGCCATTTCGCGTGATCCTTACTTCTTCTTGCCTTCTTTGCGTACAATACGCTCTTCAGCGTACTTTACGCCCTTGCCCTTGTAGGGCTCGGGACCGCGGTATTCGCGGATTTCCGCGGCAACCTGGCCAACCTGCTGCTTGTTGATGCCGGAAACGATGATTTCCGTCGGCTTCGGAACGGCAATGGTGATGCCGACCGGAGGCTCGTAAACAACGTCGTGGCTGAAACCGAGAGCCAGCTGCAGGTTCTTGCCCTGCATGGCGGCACGGTAACCAACGCCGTTGATTTCGAGCTTGCGCTCATAGCCGTCCTTAACACCCTTGAAGATGTTCTCGATCATCGTGCGGGACATGCCCCACTTCGAACGAGCTTCCTTGGTGCCGTTAGCCGGCGTTACGGAAACGCCGTTATCTTCGAGCTTCAGCTGAATGTCGTCGTTAGCGACGAAAAACAGTTCACCCTTCGGGCCCTTAGCAGTAACCTTCTGGCCGTCGACATTGGCCGTCACACCTGCGGGAACCGGAACGGGCTTTTTACCGATACGAGACATTATTCAATCCTGTCTGTTCGTTATGGAGATCCTTGCTCGGGTCTTAGAAGACCGAGCAAAGAACCTCGCCACCAACGTTCTGTTCGCGAGCCTGGTGATCGGCCATCACGCCCTTCGGGGTCGAAAGGATGGTGATGCCGAGGCCGTTCGCGACCTGCGGAATGGACTTTACCGAGACATAAACCCGGCGGCCCGGCTTGGAAACGCGGCCGATCTCACGGATCACGGACGCGCCTTCGTAGTACTTCAGCTCGATGGTGAATTCGGACTTGCCGTTTTCGAAATCGACCTTGGAATAACCGCGAATGTAGCCTTCAGACTGCAGCACGTCGAGAACGCGTGCGCGGAGGCTGGAAGCAGGCGTGCTTACCGAAGACTTACGGCGAGCAGCACCATTGCGGATGCGGGTGAGCATATCACCCAAAGGATCAGTCATGGTCATGTGCCCGTCTCCTTACCAGCTCGACTTGACAATGCCCGGCACCTTGCCGGAATTGCCCAGCTCACGAAGCGCGATACGCGACATCTTGAGCTTGCGATAGAACGCGCGCGGACGGCCCGTTACTTCGCAGCGGTTGCGGATACGCGTCTTCGAGCCGTCACGCGGCAGCGAAGCGAGCTTCAGGGTGGCCTTGAACCGCTCTTCGATCGGAAGGGACTGGTTCATCACGATCGCCTTGAGGGCCGCGCGCTTGCTGGCCTGCTGGGCGACCGACTTGCGGCGGCGCTTGTTCTTTTCAACTGCGCTTGTTTTCGCCATATCGGAGTTCCTTTTCTACGCTCGTCGTTACGGTTAGTGACGGAACGGGAAGTTGAACTCTGTCAGCAGAGCCCGAGCTTCGTCGTCCGACGTCGCCGTCGTGCAAACGATGATGTCCATGCCCCACATCTGATCAACCTTATCGTAGTTGATCTCAGGGAACACAATGTGTTCCTTGATGCCCATGGCGAAGTTGCCACGGCCGTCAAAGCTCTTCGGGTTCAGGCCCCGGAAGTCGCGAACGCGCGGCAGCGCGATGTTGACCAGACGATCAAGGAATTCGTACATGCGGGCGCCACGAAGGGTAACCTTCGCACCGATCGGCATGCCTTCGCGAACCTTGAAACCAGCGATCGAGTTGCGAGCGCGGGTAACGACCGGCTTCTGGCCGGCAATCGCAGCCAGGTCACCGGCAGCGATCGTGGGCTTCTTGGAGTCGGCAGTCGCTTCGCCAACGCCCATGTTGATCACGATCTTTTCAAGCTTCGGGATCATCATGACGTTTGCGTAGGAGAACTTCTCCTGCATGGCGCCACGGATACGGGAAACGTATTCCGTCTTGAGACGCGGCTCGTACTTATCAGCCATCGATCACTTCTCCCGAACGCTTGGCCACGCGGACCTTCTTGCCATCCACAACCGAGAAGCCAACGCGGGTCGGCTTGCCATCCTTGTCGACGATGGCGATGTTGGAGATGTGCAAGGATGCTTCCTTGTTGATGATGCCGGCTTCCTGGGCCTGGGTCTGGCGCTGGTGACGCTTCACCATGTTTACGCCACGCACAACGGCCCGGTCTTCCTTCGGCAAAACCTGGATTACTTCGCCGGTACGGCCCTTGTCCTTACCGGTCAATACGACAACCTTGTCGCCTTTACGAATTTTCTGCATCGCATACGCTCCTTACAGTACTTCCGGAGCCAGCGAGATGATCTTCATGTGGTTCTTGGCGCGAAGTTCGCGCGGAACCGGTCCGAAGATACGGGTGCCGATGGGCTCTTTCTTGTTGTCGATAAGAACGGCTGCGTTGTTATCGAAACGGATGACGCTGCCGTCAGCGCGGCGGATGTCCTTGGCGGTGCGCACGACAACCGCCTTCATCACGTCGCCCTTCTTGACGCGGCCGCGCGGAATAGCTTCCTTGATGGAAACGACAATAATGTCGCCAACAGAAGCATATTTGCGCTTCGAGCCGCCCAGCACCTTGATGCACATGACACGACGTGCGCCGGAATTATCCGCCACGTCGAGGTTTGTTTGCATCTGAATCATGTCAGGTCGCCTTCTTGTTGTTACCGGAACGGTTGGGCAAGCTCTCCCGAGCGAGCCCCCTGCTCCAGCTTATGAATATCTCTTTTTTTGCGCGGAAAAATCGTGACAGGGTGGTTTCCCGAAGGACCTTCCGTGCGCATCAAAGCAAAAGACGCCCGGGTCACGAGCGTCCTTGCGCTGCTTCATACAGGAATTCGCGCCAAGTGCAAGACACCTGGCGCGATTCTGATGAAATTAAGCCTGGGCGGAAACGACCGTCCAGCGCTTATCCTTGGAGATCGGTGCGCATTCCTCGATGGAAACGACATCGCCGACCTTATACTGATTGTTTTCGTCGTGTGCCTTGTACTTCTTCGAACGACGAACGGTCTTCTGAAGCAGCGGGTGAGCGAATCGACGCTCAACACGAACTACGACAGTCTTCTCGTTCTTGTCGGACACAACGACGCCCTGCAGAATGCGTTTCGGCATATTATTCTTCCTTAGGCCTTGGCTTCTGCCGCCTTCTGGCGGGCAATGGTTTTAACGCGGGCGATATCCTTGCGGACTTCGTTGATGCGCGAGGACTTCTCCAGCTGACCAGTTGCCTTCTGGAAGCGCAGGTTGAACTGCTCCTTCTTCAGATCGGCGAGCTTGTCCTTGAGCTGGTCGGCGCTGAGGCCGCGAACTTCATCGGCTTTCATGTGCCTTGCTCCTTACTCTGCGATGCGCTGTACGAAGCGCGTCTTGACCGAGAGCTTGGCAGCGCCGAGACGAAGCGCCTCACGGGCGATCTCCTCGGACACACCGTCGATCTCGAACATCATACGACCGGGCTTGACCTTGCATGCCCAGTAATCGACCGAACCCTTGCCCTTACCCATACGAACTTCGGTCGGCTTGGCCGTAACCGGAACGTCGGGGAATACGCGGATCCACACGCGACCTGCGCGCTTCATGTAACGCGTGATCGCGCGGCGGGCCGCTTCGATCTCGCGTGCATTCACGCGGTTCGGTTCCTGCGACTTCAAGCCGAATTCACCGAATGCCAGGTCAAAGCCGCCCTTGGCGACGCCCTTGATGCGTCCCTTGAACTGCTTACGGTACTTAGTACGCTTTGGCTGCAACATTTTCTTACTTCTCCGAGCTTATCTTTCGCCAGCGTCAATCAAGCGTTTTCGCGACGACGATCGCCACGATCGCCACGCTCACGGCTTGCAGGGCCCTGTGCGTCGCCTTCGAGACCGCGACGCTCAGAAGCCATCGGATCGTGCTCAAGGATTTCGCCCTTGAAGATCCAGACCTTGATGCCGCAGATGCCGAATGCGGTTTCAGCTTCAGCCGTGCCGTAGTCGATGTCCGCACGCAGCGTGTGCAACGGAACGCGACCTTCGCGGTACCATTCGGTACGAGCGATTTCAGCACCGCCAAGACGGCCGCCGCAGGTGATCTTGATGCCTTCGGCGCCAAGACGCATTGCGGACTGAACAGCACGCTTCATCGCACGGCGGAAAGCCACGCGGCGCTCGAGCTGCTGAGCGATCGACTGGGCAACCAGCGTCGCGTCAATTTCCGGCTTGCGCACTTCAACGATGTTGAGGTGCGTTTCGGAGTTGGTCATCTCGGAAAGCTTCTTGCGAAGCTTCTCGATGTCTGCACCCTTCTTGCCGATGATCAGACCCGGACGAGCCGAGTGGATCGTGACGCGGCACTTCTTGTGCGGACGCTCGATGACGACCTTTGCGATACCGGCCTGCTTGAGTTCCTTGATCAGGTAAGCCCGGATCTTCAGGTCTTCATGCAGCAGCTTGCCGTATTCTGCGGTGTCAGCGTACCAGCGGCTATCCCAGGTACGGTTGATGCCGAGGCGGAAGCCGATCGGATTGATTTTCTGACCCATTATGCGGCCTCCCCTTTTTCCTCGACTTCACGAACAACGATCGTGAGGTGAGCGAACGGCTTTTCAATGCGGGAAGCACGACCACGGCCACGAGCGTGGAAACGCTTCATGGTGATGGACTTGCCAACATAGGCCTCGGCGACGACGAGAGCGTCGACGTCGAGGTCGTGGTTGTTTTCCGCATTGGCAATTGCAGATTCCAGCGTCTTCTTGACGGTGCCTGCAATGCGCTTGCGGGAGAATTCGAGCTCGGCGAGAGCGCGATCAACCTTCTTGCCACGGATAAGAGCGGCAACCAGGTTCAGTTTCTGGGGGCTGACGCGGAGCGTACGGGCAACGGCCTGAGCCTCGTTGTCCTTCAGCCGGCGTTCGGTCTTAGCCTTCGCCATGATTACTTCCTCTTTGCCTTCTTGTCCGCGCCGTGACCGTAATAGGTACGGGTCGGAGAGAATTCACCGAACTTGTGTCCGACCATGTCTTCGTTAACGGAGACGGGCACATGCTTGCTGCCGTTGTAGACGCCGAAGGTCAGACCAACGAACTGCGGCAGGATCGTGGAGCGACGGCTCCAGATCTTGATTACTTCGTTACGTCCGCTCTCGCGCACCTTCTCAGCCTTGGTGAGAAGATAGCCGTCAACAAACGGACCTTTCCATACTGAACGAGCCATTAGTGACTACCTCTCTTACTTCTTACGCTGATGGCGCGAGCGCATGATGAACTTGTCGGTCGACTTGTTCGAACGGGTGCGCTTGCCCTTCGTGGGCTTGCCCCACGGAGTAACCGGGTGGCGACCACCCGACGTGCGACCTTCACCACCACCGTGCGGGTGGTCGACCGGGTTCATGACGACGCCGCGAACGTGCGGACGCTTGCCGCGCCAACGGGAACGACCGGCCTTGCCGTCGTTGATGTTGGCGTGGTCAGAGTTCGAAACAGCGCCGATCGATGCGAGGCAGGAGCCGTGCACCAGACGCTGTTCGCCCGAGTTGAGACGCAGGATGGCCATGCCGGCATCGCGGCCGACGAGCTGGACATACGTACCGGCGGAGCGAGCGATCTGACCGCCCTTGCCCGGCTTCATCTCGACGTTGTGGATGATCGAACCAACCGGAATGTACTGAAGCGGCATGGTGTTGCCGGGCTTCACGTCCACTGCCTTGTCGGAGGCGATCACCTTGTCACCGGCAGCGAGACGCTGTGGCGCGAGAATGTAAGCCTGTTCGCCGTCGGCATACGTAACCAGCGCGATGAACGCGGTGCGGTTGGGGTCGTATTCCAGACGTTCAACGGTGCCTTCAACGTCAAACTTGCGACGCTTGAAGTCAACCAGACGGTAGGTCCGCTTGTGACCGCCACCCTGGAAACGGACGGTGATCCGGCCCTGGTTGTTACGGCCACCCTTGGAGCTGAGGCCCTGGGTGAGAGCCTTTACCGGCTTGCCCTTGTAGAGCGAAGCGCGGTCCACGATAACCAGCTGGCGCTGGCTCGGCGTGGTCGGATTGAAACTTTTCAATGCCATTTTATTGTTCCCTTTTGGGTCTTTGCCCGCTTGGGCCTAACCTTTAGAGTCCGGTGGACACGTCGATGGATTGACCTTCGGCGAGCGTGACGACGGCTTTCTTGACGTCCTTCAGCTTACCGGCGAACCCACGGAAACGACGGGTCTTACCCTTGCGGATAAGCGTGTTCACAGCCGTGACTTTGACGCCGAAGAGAGCTTCCACGGCAGCCTTGATTTCAGGCTTGGAAGCATTCTTGGCGACGTTGAATACGACCTGGTTCTGTTCGGATACCAGCGTCGACTTTTCCGTGATCGAAGGAGATACGATCACGTCGTAGTGGCGAAGATCCGTCATTTGAACCGCTCCTCCAGAGCCTCTACAGCAGCCTTGGAAAGCACCAGCTTGCCACGGCGCAGGATGTCGTAAACATTGATGCCCTGTACCGGCAGAACGTCCACGTTCGGGATGTTCTGAGCAGCGAGCTTGAAGTTGCCATCAAGTTCGGCGCCGCCGATAACGAGAGCGTTGGTCAGGCCAAGCGAAGCGAAGCTGCCCAGCAGAGCCTTGGTCTTTGCTTCGGACGCGACGAGCTGATCGACGATGATCAGTTCTTCAGCCTTCAGCTTTGCAGACAGGGC
This sequence comes from Agrobacterium sp. FDAARGOS_525, assembly GCF_003938925.1. Classification (NCBI taxonomy): domain Bacteria; kingdom Pseudomonadati; phylum Pseudomonadota; class Alphaproteobacteria; order Hyphomicrobiales; family Rhizobiaceae; genus Agrobacterium; species Agrobacterium sp. FDAARGOS_525. The sequence goes on from NZ_RKIU01000003.1 coordinate 2,969,901, forward strand.
GTGACGCAGGGCGAGCGCACGAACCTTCTTGGGAAGGTCATGGGCGTGGCTGCGAACGACCGGGCCGTGGGCCTTGCCGCCGCCGCGGAACTGCGGTGCGCGAGCCGAATGGTGACGAGCGCGGCCCGTACCCTTCTGCTTGTACATCTTCGCGCCGGTGCGGGAAACTTCCGACCGGTTCTTGGACTTGTGGGTTCCCTGCTGCTTCTTTGCAAGCTGCCAGCGAACCATGCGGGCCAGAATGTCCTGGCGGGGGTCGAGGCCGAAGATCTCATCCGACAGAGAAACCTTGCCGGCGTCTTTTCCCTCGAGGGTCTTGACGTTCAATTCCATGATAAGGCTCCCTTACTTCGCAGCCGACTTGACGGCGTCGCGGACGATGATCCAGGAACCCTTCGAGCCGGGAACTGCACCCTTCACGAGGATGAGGCCACGGTCTTCATCAGTCGAAACGACTTCGAGGTTCTGGGTCGTAACGCGGGTCTGGCCCATATGACCAGCCATGCGCTTGCCCTTCCAGACGCGACCCGGATCCTGGTTGGAACCAGTCGAACCGTGTGCACGGTGCGAGATCGAGTTACCGTGCGAAGCGCGGCCACCACCGAAGTTGTGACGCTTCATAGCACCGGCGAAACCCTTACCGATCGTGGTTCCGGTGACATCGACCAGCTGGCCGGTCTGAAAATGATTTGCGGTCAGTGTTGCACCGATGTCGATCAGGTTCTCGGGGGAAACCCGGAACTCGACGAGCTTTGCCTTCGGTTCGACATTGGCAGCGGCAAAGTGACCGCGAAGCGCCTTCGTCGTGTTCTTGACCTTGGACTGGCCGGCACCGAGCTGAACTGCGGTGTAGCCATTCTTGTCTTCCGTGCGCTGGGCAACGACTTGTACGTTATCCAGTCGCAATACTGTTACAGGGATATGTTCACCTGCGTCGTTATAGACGCGTGTCATACCCACTTTCTGTGCAATCACACCTGAACGCATTGGTTCATCCTCTTGCGAGCCTTGAAGGGAAAACCCTCTCTGGCCTTTGTTAAGGAGTGCCCTTCGACATCTCACGATGTTTCCGGTCTCCGGTTTGGAAGTCGTTGGATTGCTCCACGTACCTTCCTTGTTATTTCAGCCCTTACCTTGAATGGTTCGGGCCGGGTCTTAGAGCTTGATTTCCACGTCAACGCCAGCAGCGAGGTCGAGCTTCATCAGAGCATCGACAGTCTGCGGGGTGGGGTCAACGATATCGAGAAGACGCTTGTGCGTCCGCATTTCGAACTGTTCACGGCTCTTCTTGTCAACGTGGGGAGAGCGGTTGACAGTAAACTTTTCGATGCGGGTGGGGAGCGGAACCGGGCCGCGAACGCTGGCGCCGGTGCGCTTTGCGGTCGACACGATTTCACGGGTAGAGGCATCGAGGATCCGGTGATCGAACGCCTTGAGGCGGATACGGATATTCTGGCCGTTCATTCGTCTTGTCCTTGTTCTTTGTTATTCGTTTCCGCACGCGGAAACACATGAACTTCTATTGATCGTGGCGCCGCAGATTTTCAAAAATCGAGAGGAATGCGCGTCGCACCCCAATCATTTCAGTAGTCTGTATTGCTAAAAACACCGCGTTCCGCAATCGCTTGCGAATCCAGCGGTGAATGTGAGTGCGCGTTTACGCGCTTTCACCGAATTTTTCAAGCACTAAAAATGCAACGCCGCCAGGCTTTTTACCAAAAGTCCGGCGGCGGTGCTGTTCACACCGCCGCCAGCCTGAATTTCAACGGTCGAGATTACTCGACGATCGAGGCAACGATGCCGGCGCCGACGGTACGGCCGCCTTCGCGGATAGCGAAGCGCAGCTTTTCTTCCATCGCGATCGGAACGATCAGCTCGACGTCAACGGTGACGTTGTCGCCAGGCATAACCATTTCCGTGCCTTCCGGAAGCGTCACGATGCCCGTAACGTCCGTCGTACGGAAGTAGAACTGCGGACGGTAGTTCGTGAAGAACGGCGTATGACGGCCGCCTTCTTCCTTCGTCAGGATGTAGGCTTCTGCCTTGAACTTCTTGTGCGGCTTTACCGAACCCGGCTTGCACAGGATCTGACCACGCTCGACGCCGTCACGGTTAACACCGCGAACAAGTGCACCGATGTTGTCGCCAGCCTGGCCCTGGTCGAGCAGCTTGCGGAACATTTCAACGCCGGTAACAGTCGTCTTCGAGGTCGGACGGATGCCGACGATTTCGACTTCTTCACCAACCTTGACGATACCGCGCTCAACGCGACCCGTCACAACCGTACCACGGCCCGAGATCGAGAACACGTCTTCGATCGGCATCAGGAACGGCTGGTCGATCGGACGCTCAGGCGTCGGGATGTAGGCATCAACCGCAGCCATCAGCTCGCGGATCGCGTCTTCACCGATCTTCTTGTCGGAATCTTCAAGAGCAGCAAGCGCCGAACCCTTGATGATCGGAATATCGTCGCCCGGGAAGTCGTAGGACGACAGAAGTTCGCGAACTTCAAGCTCGACGAGCTCGAGAAGCTCGGCGTCGTCAACCTGGTCGACCTTGTTGAGGAACACGACGATGGCCGGAACGCCAACCTGACGGGCAAGCAGGATGTGCTCGCGCGTCTGCGGCATCGGGCCGTCAGCGGCGGAGCAAACCAGGATCGCGCCGTCCATCTGGGCAGCACCGGTGATCATGTTCTTCACGTAGTCGGCGTGGCCGGGGCAGTCAACGTGAGCGTAGTGACGGTTGGCCGTCTCGTACTCAACGTGTGCCGTCGAGATCGTGATACCACGAGCCTTCTCTTCAGGAGCCGCGTCGATCTGGTCATACGCCTTGAACTCGCCGAAGAACTTCGTGATTGCTGCCGTCAGCGACGTCTTGCCATGGTCAACGTGACCGATCGTGCCAATGTTGACGTGCGGCTTCGTCCGCTCAAACTTGCTCTTTGCCATTAGTGGCTCTCCATTCTTGTCCCGTGACGGGAATAATCTTCAAAATTCGGTGGGGCGTACCCCGATCACTTCTGACCGGAGTACTTTGCCTGGATTTCCTGCGCCACGTTCGACGGAACCGGCGAATAGTGATCGAACGTCATCGAGTACTGAGCGCGACCCTGCGACATGGAGCGCAGGTTATCGACGTACTTGAACATGTTCGCGAGCGGAACATGCGCGTTGATGACGACGGCGATACCACGGCTTTCCTGGCCCTGGATCTGACCACGACGGGAGTTCAGGTCGCCGATAACGTCGCCGACATAGTCTTCCGGCGTTACGACTTCGACCTTCATCATCGGCTCGAGAAGCTGTGCACCAGCCTTCTTGGCTGCTTCACGGAAGCAGGCACGCGATGCGATTTCGAAGGCGAGAACCGACGAGTCAACATCGTGGAATGCACCGTCGACCAGCGTAGCCTTGACGCCGAGCATCGGGAAGCCAGCCAGCGGACCGGAAGACAGAACGCTTTCGATACCCTTCTGAACGCCCGGGATGTATTCCTTCGGAACAGCACCACCGACGATCTTCGACTCGAACTTGAAGTCTTCGCCTTCGGGGTTCGGTTCGAAGATGATCTTCACGCGAGCGAACTGACCGGTACCACCGGACTGCTTCTTGTGCGTGTAGTCTTCTTCGTGCTGACGCGTGATCGTTTCACGGTAGGCAACCTGCGGAGCACCGACGGTTGCTTCAACCTTGAACTCGCGACGCATACGGTCAACGATGATGTCGAGGTGAAGTTCGCCCATGCCGGCAATGATGGTCTGGCCGGATTCGTCGTCGGTCTTGACACGGAAGGACGGATCTTCTGCAGCCAGACGGTTGAGCGCGAGGCCCATCTTTTCCTGGTCGCCCTTGGTCTTCGGCTCGATCGCGATCTGGATGACCGGCTCGGGGAATTCCATGCGCTCGAGGATAACCGGCTTCAGCGGATCGCAGAGCGTATCGCCAGTGGTGGTTTCCTTGAGACCAGCCAGAGCAACGATGTCGCCTGCATAGGCTTCTTCGATGTCTTCACGGCTGTTGGAGTGCATCTGAAGCATACGGCCGACGCGCTCGCGCTTGTCCTTGACCGTATTCATGACAGACGTGCCCTTTTCGAGCTTGCCCGAGTAGATGCGTGCGAAAGTGAGCGAACCAACGAAGGGGTCGTTCATGATCTTGAACGCGAGCATGGAAAGCGGCTCGGAATCGTCAGCGTGACGCTCGATTTCGGCTTCCGTCTTGGCGTCGATGCCCTTGATCGCCGGGATGTCCAGCGGCGAAGGCAGATAGTCGACAACGGCGTCGAGGAGCGGCTGAACGCCCTTGTTCTTGAACGCGGTACCGCAGAACATCGGGTGGAACTTCACGTCGATGGTGCCGCGGCGAACAAGTTCACGAATCTTGTCGTTGTCCGGGTAGTTGCCTTCGAGGTAGGCTTCCATCGCTTCTTCGTCGATCTCGACAACCGTCTCGATCAGCTTTTCGCGATATTCTTCAGCCTTGGCCTTCATGTCCTCGGGGATCTCGACGACGTCCCACTGGGCGCCGAGCGACTCGTCGCGCCATACGAGAGCATTCATCTCGATCAGGTCGATAACGCCCTTGAACTCGGTCTCAGCGCCGATCGGCAGCTGCATGACAACGGCAGTGGCGCCGAGACGGGTCTTTATCATTTCTACCGAACGGTAGAAGTCAGCACCGGTCTTGTCCATCTTGTTGCAGAAGATCATGCGCGGAACATGATACTTCTCAGCCTGACGCCAGACGGTTTCCGTCTGCGGCTCAACACCGGCGTTGGCGTCGAGCAGCGCGATGGCGCCGTCGAGAACGCGCAGCGAACGCTCAACTTCGATGGTGAAGTCAACGTGGCCGGGGGTGTCGATGATGTTGAAGCGGCGGGTCTTGCCGTCACGGCCCTTCCAGAAGGTCGTGGTCGCAGCGGACGTGATGGTGATACCACGCTCCTGCTCCTGCTCCATCCAGTCCATCGTGGCTGCGCCATCGTGAACTTCGCCGATCTTGTGCGACTTACCGGTGTAATAGAGAATACGCTCGGTGGTGGTCGTCTTGCCGGCGTCGATATGCGCCATGATACCGAAATTGCGGTAGTCTTCGATTTTATATTCGCGAGCCATAATGGACTGCCTTTCGATATGCGATCGGTTAAGATTACCAGCGGTAATGCGAGAATGCGCGGTTAGCGTCGGCCATCTTGTGCGTGTCTTCACGCTTCTTGACGGCGGAGCCGCGGTTGTTCGCAGCGTCCATGAGTTCGCCGGAGAGGCGATCGATCATGGTCGTTTCGTTGCGCTTGCGCGCAGCGGTGATCAACCAGCGGATTGCGAGGGCCTGGCGACGCTCGGGACGAACATCAACCGGAACCTGGTATGTCGCACCACCAACGCGGCGCGAACGCACTTCAACATGCGGCGCAACATTGTCGAGGGCCGAATGGAACACGGCGAGCGGCTCCTGCTTCGTCTTGCCCTGAACGACGTCGAACGCGCCGTAAACGATGCTTTCTGCTACCGACTTCTTGCCGTGAAGCATGATGGCGTTCATGAACTTGGTGACGACCAGATCACCGAACTTCGGATCCGGGTTGATCTCACGCTTTTCTGCACTATGGCGACGGGACATACTTTTTGTCTCTCAATGTTATTGACGCTATACCACGCGGAGAACCTCGCGCAGCGCCGAATTGTTGTTGCCGAAATTACTTCGGACGCTTCGCACCGTACTTCGAACGGCGCTGCTTGCGGTTCTTGACGCCCTGGGTATCGAGAACACCGCGGATGATGTGGTAACGAACGCCCGGCAAGTCCTTCACGCGGCCGCCGCGGATCATGACGACAGAGTGTTCCTGAAGGTTGTGACCTTCGCCAGGAATGTAGCCGATGACTTCGAAGCCGTTGGTGAGGCGGATCTTGGCAACCTTACGCAGAGCCGAGTTCGGCTTCTTCGGGGTCGTCGTGTAAACGCGGGTGCAAACACCACGCTTCTGCGGGTTTTCCTGCAGGGCAGGAACCTTGTTGCGCTTTACCTGTGCCTGGCGAGGCTTGCGGATCAGCTGGTTTACGGTAGGCATATAACCATCCCTTGCAAAAACTACTTTAGCCACCCTCACGGATGGCGGCTATGCCGTTGCCGGCGACGATGCACGCATATATCCTCATGCGCAAAACGTGGCCCGATCCGGTTTCACGGATGGACCACCAAGAGCAGAGGACACCGGATGAGGCGTCTTGCGTGCAACATTCGTGTCTTCTACGTGCAATGGAGACCCGTTTGAGATGATGTTCGGGAAAAAGCTTACCGAACGGCCAGCACCCACAGAGGCTCCGATGGCGGGCGTACTACTGTTTTAGCCAGCTTTCGTCAAGGGTGAATCCGCATTTTGCGCTCGCGCCCGGGGCCACGAACGCCACCGCAACGCCATTTCCCCCTCCCTATACCATAAGTCGGCATCAACGGCAGCGATTTTAACCTCCGGCCTTTGGCTTTTCATAAAATCCGTCTATTGATTCCCTCAGGCTGGCCGGACATGGCCGCCCCGCGGGCGGAACCGATTCCCCCTGCCCTGATGACAGCAACGAAAGATCAAGGAACCGCGTCATGAGCACCCTCCCCGACAACGACAACGGACGCGACGAGCCGATGGTCTTCATCGTCATCGGCAAGGCTTACGAGACCGACAACTCCGAGGGTATCGACATTCACGTCATCCTCAGGGCGCCGGATGACGACACAGCCGTTCGCGAAACGCTGAACGCGCTTTCCGAGGAAGGCTTCATCGAAGCCGATCTCGACCAGATCGGCATGCTGACCGAAATTCCCGATGAAGAGCCGCACGCCTCGGCCTATCAGGGCGCGCTCGAAGGCGAAGTCGCCATCATCCGCTTCGCCTGAAGAGCCTTGGCCATGGCGGTCAAACGTGTCGTCGCCAACATCGCTACCTCCGACCCCGCGCTGGCGCAGGTCTTTTATGGCGATATCCTCGGCATGCCGGTCGCCATGGATCACGGCTGGATCGTCACCCATGCCAGCCCGCTCAAGGCGCCGGCGCAGCTAAGCTTTGCGCGCGAAGGCGGTTCCGGCACAGATGTGCCGGACTTCTCCATAGAAGTCGACAATTTCGACGAGGTCCGCGACCGGATCGTCGCAGCCGGACTGCCGATAGAATACGGTCCCACCGTCGAGTCCTGGGGCGTACGTCGCCTGTTCGTACGCGACCCTTTTGGAAAGCTTGTCAATATATTAAGTCACTTATAGAATATAGAGTCTGAATAATAGTATTGATTCTTAAAAGATTGAATGCCGCACAAACATAGGCTTAGAATAGTTCCGACGCAAAATTTCGGGGTCGGGTTGGATACTTTATCATCGTCTGACATTATCGATGACATTTATGAAGCGGCGCTTTTTCCCGACCGCTGGTCGCAGGTTCTGGCAAATGCCGGCGGCCGCCTCGGTTTCTGGGGCGGCGCCATCACCTGGGGCAAGGGGGAAGACCAGGCCTGGCTGCACACGCCCAACTTTCAAGAACTGATGAAGGACTACATAGCGGGAGGCTGGAATCACCGCAATGATCGCCTTACGCGTACTGCCCGTGAAGGCCGGTTCGCCTTCGTGCAGGATTTCGACGTCTTCACCCCTGATGAATGGGCCGAACTGCCGATCGTCCGTGAGTTCCTCAGGCCCCGCGGCCTGGGCTATGGTGCGACGACACAGGTCGCGCCGCCCGGCCATCCGGAGATGACAGTGCTGTTTGAACACAGGCTGGAAGCTGGCATAATCCGGCCTGATACGATGGCTGCGCTCGCCGGACTGAGGCCACATATCGCCCGTAGCCTTGCGCTCGCAACGCGGCTGCAACGGCAGAAAGCCGACGCGATGACCTTCGGCCTCAATGCCATTGGCGCTCCGGCAGCCGTGCTGCAGGCAAACGGCCTCATTCTCTCGGCCAACGATCTCTTCCTGTCATTGCAGAAATGTTTCGCCGCCCCCACGCGCGACAGTATTGCCATTGCTGACGAGAGGGTGAACCGGCTCCTATACAAAGCGCTGGCCGGGCACGATGCCGGTTCCTTCCCTCTCCCCGCCGGTGAAGATAGACCCTGCATTCTTCACGTCATACCGCTGCGCAAGAAGGCGCTCGACTTATCTCCGAAAGGCAACGCCATCGTGCTCATATCGCAGCCCACCGGCACCATTGCCGACGCAAGCGCGTTATTGAAGGGGCTATACGACCTCACAAGAGGCGAGGCACGCGTGGCTTTGGAAATCATGAAAGGACTTTCGCTACCGGCAGTGGCGAAGCAATTGCAGATTTCCCATGAAACGGTGCGCAGCAACGCAAAGTCGATCTATGCCAAGACCGGCAGCGCAGGCCAGACCGATCTTGTTCGGCGCCTCTCTGTCCTGACCCGCTATAACATCCGGAAACAGGACTAACCCTGCTGCATATGCAGGAATGCCGGGCGGCGGTGGAGGCGCCCGGCCTCTGTCCATAGAAACAAAAACGCCCGGATTGCTCCGGGCGTTTTGCTTCGAACTTTGGGGGGCTCCGCAAAGCCCCTGCCCTGTCTGACCTTACTCGGCAGCCGGAGCCTGGTCCGTCATGTCCTGCAGCATCTGGTTTGCAGAACCTGCACCCGTGCCCTTGCGGCGTTCCTCGAGAATGAGGTCGTCGCGCGAGGTGGCGATGCGGCGGATCTGCGTCATGGTGCCGCCGGTACCGGCCGGGATGAGACGGCCGACAATGACGTTTTCCTTGAGGCCCTGCAGCGTGTCCGTCTTGCCGGCAATCGCAGCTTCCGTGAGAACCTTGGTGGTCTCCTGGAAGGATGCGGCCGAGATGAAGGACGGCGTCTGCAGCGAAGCCTTGGTGATGCCGAGCAGAACCGGCTCGCCATAGGCAGGCTTCTTGCCTTCTTCGATCAGGCGGTCATTGTTGTCATCGAGCTCGATGCGATCAACGTTGTCACCCACGATGTACTGGCTATCGCCAGCATCGGTGATTTCAACCTTCTGCAGCATCTGGCGAACGATCACCTCGATGTGCTTGTCGTTGATCACAACGCCCTGCAGACGGTAGACTTCCTGGATTTCGTTCACGAGGTAGGAAGCCAGAGCTTCCACGCCCTTGATCGCCAGAATGTCGTGCGGCGCCGGGTTACCGTCGAGGATGTATTCACCCTTTTCGATATAGTCGCCTTCCTGAAGGTGGAAGGGCTTGCCCTTCGGGATCAGGTATTCGACCGGCTCGACGCCGTCTTCCGCAGGCTCGATCATCACGCGGCGCTTGTTCTTGTAGTCGCGGCCGAGGCGGATCGTACCATCGATCTCTGCGATGATGGCGTGATCCTTCGGACGACGGGCTTCGAACAGTTCCGCAACGCGCGGCAGACCACCGGTGATGTCCTTCGTCTTGGCGCTTTCCAGCGGCGAACGTGCAAGCACGTCACCCTGGGAGACCTTCGCACCCGGCTCGACCGACAGGATGGCGTCGACCGAGAGCTGGAAGCGGGCTTCGCCACCACGGGCAAGCTTCGCAACAGCGCCGGACGCGTCCTTGATGACGATCGCAGGCTTGAGATCCGAACCGCGCGGCGTCGAGCGCCAGTCAATGACCTGACGCTTGGTGATGCCGGTGGATTCGTCGGTCGCTTCCAGAACGGAGAGACCGTCGACGAGGTCTTCGAAGTGAACGGTACCTTCCACTTCCGTCATCATCGGACGGGTGTAGGGATCCCACTCTGCAAGACGCTGGCCACGCTTTACCTTGTCGCCATCATCAACGAAGATCTTCGAACCGTAAGCCACACGCTGTGTGGAACGTTCCGCGCCGCGCTCATCGAGGATCGTAACGGACATGTTACGGCCCATGGCGATGAGAACGCCTTCGGAGTTCCGCAGGATGTTGCGGTTCTTGATCTGGATCGTGCCTTCATAAGACGCTTCGAGGAACGACTGGTCGACCACGTTTGCCGTGCCACCAAGGTGGAACGTACGCATGGTGAGCTGCGTGCCAGGTTCACCGATCGACTGAGCGGCGATAACGCCAACGGCTTCGCCCATGTTGACAGGCGTACCGCGTGCAAGGTCACGACCGTAGCAGACGCCGCAGACACCAACCTGCACTTCGCAGGTGAGCGCCGAGCGGATGCGAACGGACTGGATGCCAGCCTTCTCGATGGCAGCCACGTCGGCTTCGTCGATCAGCGTGCCAGCCTTGACGATGTTCTCGCCGGTGACCGGGTTGTCGATGTCATCGAGAGCCGTACGACCGAGGATACGCGCGCCGAGCGAAGCAACCACCTGACCGGCATCAACGATGGCAGTCATGGTGAGGCCCTTGTCGGTGCCGCAATCCCTGGAGTTGACAATGCAATCCTGCGCGACGTCGACGAGACGACGGGTCAGGTAACCCGAGTTCGCGGTCTTCAGGGCGGTGTCTGCGAGACCCTTACGGGCACCGTGGGTCGAGTTGAAGTACTCGTTAACGGTCAGGCCTTCCTTGAAGTTCGAGATGATCGGCGTCTCGATGATTTCACCCGATGGCTTCGCCATCAGGCCGCGCATGCCGCCCAGCTGACGCATCTGGTTCGGAGAACCACGAGCACCCGAGTGAGACATCATGTAGATGGAGTTCATCGGCTTCTGGCGGCCCGTTTCCGGATCGAACTCGACAGCCTTGATGCGTGCCATCATCTCTTCGGCGACCTTTTCGGTTGCCTTGCCCCAGGCGTCGACAACCTTGTTGTACTTTTCGCCCTGGGTGATGAGACCGTCATTGTACTGCTGTTCGTATTCCTTCACGAGAGCTTCGGTGTCGCCAACGATCTTCACCTTGCTGTCAGGAATGACCATGTCGTCCTTGCCGAACGAAATGCCGGCGCGGCAGGCATGGGCAAAGCCGAGCTGCATGATGCGGTCACAGAAGATGACCGTGTCTTTCTGGCCGCAATGACGGTAGACCGTGTCGATCATCTTGGAGATGTTCTTCTTGGTCATTTCCTGGTTGCAGACGTCGAAAGGCACGTTGACGTTCTTCGGCAGAAGTTCGCCAATCAGCATACGGCCGGGGGTCGTCTCATGAATCTTCGAAACCGGCTTGCCATCGGCATCCACGGACTTGAAGCGACCACGGATCTTGGCATGCAGCGTCACGACCTTGTTTTCAAGTGCGTGATGCAGCTCACCGATGTCGGAGAAGGCCATGCCTTCGCCCGGCTCGTTCTGGTTCATGATCGACAGGTAATACAGGCCGAGAACCATGTCCTGCGAAGGAACGATGATCGGGTGGCCGTTTGCCGGATGCAGGATGTTGTTGGTCGACATCATCAGCACGCGCGCTTCCAGCTGGGCTTCCAGCGAAAGCGGAACGTGAACAGCCATCTGGTCACCGTCGAAGTCGGCGTTGAAGGCCGTGCAGACGAGCGGGTGCAGCTGGATGGCCTTGCCTTCGACCAGCATGGGTTCGAAAGCCTGGATACCCAGACGGTGCAGCGTCGGCGCGCGGTTCAAGAGAACCGGATGTTCGCGGATGACCTCGTCGAGGATATCCCAAACCTCAGGCTTTTCCTTTTCAACCAGCTTCTTGGCCTGCTTGACGGTCGAGGAGTAACCCTTGGCGTCAAGACGGGCGTAGATGAACGGCTTGAACAGTTCGAGCGCCATCTTCTTCGGCAGGCCGCACTGGTGCAGCTTCAGTTCCGGACCGGTCACGATGACCGAACGGCCGGAATAGTCGACGCGCTTGCCGAGAAGGTTCTGGCGGAAACGGCCCTGCTTGCCCTTGAGCATGTCGGAGAGCGACTTCAGCGGACGCTTGTTGGCACCCGTGATGACGCGGCCGCGACGACCGTTGTCGAACAGCGCATCTACGGATTCCTGCAACATACGCTTTTCGTTGCGGATGATGATGCCAGGCGCACGAAGCTCGATCAGGCGCTTCAGACGATTGTTACGGTTGATGACGCGGCGATAGAGATCGTTGAGGTCGGACGTCGCAAAACGGCCGCCATCCAGCGGAACCAGCGGACGCAGGTCCGGCGGAATGACCGGAACGACCTTCATGATCATCCATTCAGGACGGTTGCCCGATTCCATGAAGTTCTCGACGATCTTCAGGCGCTTCATCAGCTTCTTCTGCTTGAGATCCGACGTGGTCTCAGCAAGTTCGGCACGCAGGTCGCCGGCGATCTTTTCGAGGTTCATCGAAGCCAGCATCTCATAGATGGCTTCAGCGCCGATCATGGCGGTGAACTGGTCTTCGCCGAACTCGTCGACGGCGATCATGTACTCTTCTTCAGACAGAAGCTGGTTCTGCTTGAGCGAGGTGAGACCGGGTTCCGTGACAATGTAGTTCTCGAAATAGAGAACGCGCTCGACATCCTTCAGCGTCATGTCGAGCAGGGTCGAGATACGCGAAGGAAGCGACTTCAGGAACCAGATGTGGGCAACCGGCGCTGCGAGCTCGATATGGCCCATGCGCTCACGGCGAACGCGCGACAGCGTCACTTCGACGCCGCACTTTTCGCAGATGATGCCCTTGTACTTCATGCGCTTGTACTTGCCGCACAGGCACTCATAGTCCTTGATCGGCCCAAAGATACGCGCGCAGAAAAGACCGTCACGCTCAGGCTTGAACGTACGGTAGTTGATGGTTTCCGGCTTCTTGATCTCGCCGTAGGACCACGACAGGATTTTTTCCGGCGAAGCGATCGAAATCCGTATGGAATCGAAATGCTGCGCAGGCACCTGAGGATTGAAAAGATTCATGACCTCTTGGTTCATGCCTTGTCTCCTTGAGAGGATAGCTGCTGCCCCTGTTTGCATCTGGCCCGGCTTCTTCCCGGGTCGCCGTCCAGAGCTTTAAATACGGATTAACCGCATAATGCGGCGAAAGTATCCCGAACCGCAAAGACCGCTCGGGAAACCGGCAGGCGCCCTCTCAGGCGCCCGCCTCTGTCGTGTTTATTCCGCCGCGTCAGGCAGCTGGTCTTCGGGCTGGTTCTCGATCTTCGAGTTTTCCAGCTCGACGGACAGGCCGAGCGACCGCATTTCCTTGACGAGAACGTTGAAGCTCTCGGGGATACCGGCTTCGAAGGTGTCGTCGCCACGGACGATTGCTTCGTAAACCTTCGTGCGGCCAGCCACGTCGTCCGACTTGACGGTGAGCATTTCCTGCAGCGTGTAAGCCGCGCCGTATGCTTCCAGAGCCCAGACTTCCATTTCCCCGAAGCGCTGACCGCCGAACTGCGCCTTGCCGCCCAGCGGCTGCTGGGTAACGAGCGAGTAAGGACCGATCGAGCGAGCGTGGATCTTGTCGTCGACAAGGTGGTTCAGCTTGATCATGTACATGTAGCCGACGGTGACCTTGCGGTCGAACGGCTCACCGGTACGGCCGTCGTAAAGAACGGACTGACCGGATTCATGCAGACCTGCCTTCTTCAGCATCGCGGCAACGTCAGGCTCGTGCGCACCGTCGAAAACCGGAGTCGCGATGGAAACACCGCGCTTGGCTTCTTCGGCGAGCTTGACGAGCGAGTCGTCATCAAAACGCTGAACCTCGTCATTGGCTTCAGACGCATAGATTTCCGTCAGCTCGCTGCGAAGCTCGCTGATGTCCATCGTCTTGCGATACTCTTCGAGCATCTCGCCGATCTTCTTGCCCATGCCTGCGCATGCCCATGCGAGGTGGGTTTCGAGGATCTGGCCGACGTTCATGCGCGAAGGCACGCCGAGCGGGTTCAAGCAGATGTCGACATGCGTGCCGTCTTCGAGGAACGGCATGTCCTCGACCGGAACGATACGCGAGACGACGCCCTTGTTACCGTGACGGCCGGCCATCTTGTCGCCCGGCTGGATCTTGCGCTTAACGGCAACGAAGACCTTGACCATCTTCATGACGCCCGGAGGCATTTCATCGCCGCGCTGGACCTTTTCGACCTTGTCCATGAAGCGCTGCTCAAGGCGCGACTTGGATTCGTCGTACTGGCCGCGAAGTGCTTCGATCTCAGCCTGGGCCTTTTCGTCCTCGACGGCGAACATCCACCACTGCGAGCGGGGATATTCGGAGACGACGGCGTTGGAGAGCTCGACGCCCTTCTTGAAGCCCTTCGGACCAGCAATCGAAACCTGGCCACGCAGCATGTCGATCAGACGGCCGTAGACGTTACGGTCGAGGATCGCCTGCTCGTCGTCACGGTCCTTCGCCAGACGCTCGATCTCTTCGCGCTCGATAGCCATCGCGCGCTCGTCCTTCTCCACACCGTGACGGTTGAAGACGCGGACTTCCACGACCGTACCGAACGTGCCCGGAGGCATGCGCATGGAGGTGTCGCGAACGTCGGAAGCCTTTTCACCGAAGATGGCGCGCAGAAGCTTTTCTTCCGGCGTCATCGGGCTTTCGCCCTTCGGCGTGATCTTGCCGACGAGGATGTCGCCCGGCTGAACTTCCGCACCGATGTAGACGATACCGGCTTCGTCGAGGTTCTTCAGCGCTTCTTCCGAAACGTTCGGAATATCGCGCGTGATTTCTTCCGGACCAAGCTTCGTGTCACGCGCCATCACTTCGAATTCTTCGATGTGGATGGAGGTGAACACGTCGTCGGAAACGATACGCTCCGACATCAGGATCGAGTCTTCGTAGTTGTAGCCATTCCAGGGCATGAACGCGACGAGCGCGTTACGGCCGAGGGCCAGGTCACCGAGGTCGGTCGACGGACCATCCGCGATGATGTCACCCTTGGAGATGATATCGCCGACGGACACCAGCGGACGCTGGTTGACGCAGGTGTTCTGGTTCGAACGCTGGAACTTCTGCAGACGGTAGATGTCAACGCCGGACTTGCCTGCATCGAGATCTTCCGTAGCGCGGATAACGATACGCGTCGCATCGACCTGATCGACGACACCGCCGCGGCGAGCCGCGATGGCAGCGCCGGAGTCACGCGCAACGATCGGTTCCATACCGGTGCCCACGAAAGGCGCCTCTGCGCGCAGAAGCGGAACGGCCTGACGCTGCATGTTCGAGCCCATGAGAGCGCGGTTCGCGTCGTCGTTTTCCAGGAACGGAATGAGAGCCGCTGCGACCGAAACGAGCTGCTTCGGCGAAACGTCCATCAGGTTGATGTTGTCACGCGGTGCGAGCATAACTTCGCCCGAGTGACGGCAGACGACGAACTCTTCCGAGAAAGAACCGTCTTCATTGAGCGGCGCGTTGGCCTGCGCGACGTAGTACTTCGCCTCTTCCATGGCGGAGAGGTAGATAACGTCGTTCGTGACCTTGCCGTCGGTGATCTTGCGGTACGGGCTCTCGATGAAGCCGTACTTGTTGACACGGGCAAAGGTTGCAAGCGAGTTGATCAGACCGATGTTCGGGCCTTCCGGCGTCTCGATCGGGCAAATACGGCCGTAGTGGGTCGGGTGAACGTCGCGGACTTCGAAGCCGGCGCGCTCGCGGGTCAGACCACCCGGTCCAAGAGCCGAAAGACGACGCTTGTGGGTGATTTCCGAAAGCGGGTTCACCTGGTCCATGAACTGCGACAGCTGCGAGGAACCGAAGAATTCGCGAACGGCAGCAGCTGCCGGCTTCGCGTTGATCAGGTCCTGCGGCATCACGGTGTCGATTTCGATCGAGGACATACGTTCCTTGATCGCACGTTCCATGCGCAGAAGGCCCAGACGATACTGGTTTTCCATCAGTTCGCCGACAGAACGCACACGGCGGTTGCCGAGGTTGTCGATGTCGTCGATTTCGCCCTTGCCGTCGCGCAGTTCGACCAGCATCTTGACGACGGCGAGGATGTCTTCCTTGCGCAGCGTGCGCACGGTGTCTTCCGCGTCGAGGTCGAGGCGCATGTTCATCTTCACGCGACCAACGGCCGAAAGATCGTAACGCTCTGCATCGAAGAACAGCGAGTTGAACATCGCTTCCGCCGAATCCATGGTCGGCGGCTCACCCGGACGCATGACGCGGTAGATGTCGAACAGGGCTTCCTGGCGGTTCTCGTTCTTGTCGGCAGACAGTGTATTGCGGATATAGGCGCCAACATTGACGTGGTCGATGTTGAGAACCGGAATCTCGTCAAAACCGGACTGCAGGATCAGACCGAGGGTCTTCTCGTCGATTTCGTCGCCGGCCTCGAGATAGATTTCACCCGTCTCGTAGTTGACGATGTCTTCGGCCAGATAGTTGCCGTACAGGTCTTCGTCGGTCGCCTTCAGCGCCTTGAGGCCCTTTTCGGAGAGCTGGCGGATAAGGCGCGGCGTGAGCTTCTTGCCGGCCTCGACGACCACTTCGCCGGTATCGGCGTCGATCATGTCGGTGACGACCTTGGCGTTCTTCAGCGCTTCGGGCTGGAACGGAATACGCCAGCCGTCGCCGTCGCGCTCATAGGAAGCCTTGGTGTAGAAGGTCGACAGAATGTCTTCGCCGTCCATGCCAAGCGCCATCAGCAGCGAGGTCACGGGGATCTTGCGGCGACGGTCGATACGCGCATAGACGATATCCTTGGCGTCGAACTCGATGTCGAGCCAGGAACCGCGATACGGAATAACACGGGCAGCAAAGAGCAGCTTGCCGGAAGAATGGCTCTTGCCCTTGTCGTGATCGAAGAACACGCCCGGCGAACGGTGCATCTGCGAAACGATGACGCGCTCGGTGCCGTTGACGATGAACGTGCCGTTATTGGTCATGAGCGGCATGTCGCCCATGTAGACGGACTGTTCCTTGATGTCCTTGATGGACTTCGCGCCCGTATCTTCATCGATATCGAACACGATGAGGCGCAGCGTCACCTTCAGCGGCGCTGCGTAGGTCAGATCGCGCTGACGGCATTCCTCGACGTCGAACTTCGGCGCTTCGAATTCGTAGGATACGAATTCGAGCATGGAGGCGCCGGAAAAATCGGTGATCGGGAATACGGATTTGAAAACGGCATTCAATCCCTCGTCGGGACGGCCACCCTTGGGCTCGTCAACCATGAGAAACTGGTCGTACGAAGCCTTCTGAACCTCAATGAGGTTCGGCATTTCCGCTACTTCTGGAATTTTGCCGAAAAACTTGCGTACGCGCCTGCGACCGTTAAACGAAAGGGTCTGAGCCATCGTCGCTCCTTTAAAAATTGCATCCGGGCCTGCAACGGACGGGAACCGATGGCCAGTCGATCCCGTCAATCAATGGGTATCCTCAATCTCGTTCCACATCCCGGATCGATCAGGCCGGATTGCCTTGATGAGCCGGTTCGGAACCATTCTCTTGAAGAACCCATTACCCAAAAGCCATTTTCACGCGGCTTTTGGGTAATGAGTTTTAAAAACGATGACGACGGGAAGGGGCATTAAGCCCCTTCCCGCCAGCAATCGCAAGATTACTTAACGTCAACCTTGGCGCCTGCGTCTTCAAGCTTCTTCTTGAGATCAGCAGCTTCAGCCTTGGAAACGGCTTCCTTGACCGGCTTCGGAGCGCCTTCAACGAGGTCCTTGGCTTCCTTGAGGCCGAGGCCGGTGATGCCGCGAACTTCCTTGATGACGTTGATCTTGTTGGCGCCAGCGTCAACCAGGATAACGTCGAACTCGGTCTTTTCTTCTTCCGGAGCAGCAGCAGCAGCAGCGCCGCCAGCAGCAGCAACGGCTACCGGAGCAGCAGCGGAAACGCCCCACTTTTCTTCGAGAAGCTTGGACAGTTCTGCAGCTTCCAGAACGGTCAGCGAGGAGAGGTCTTCTACGATCTTTGCGAGATCAGCCATTTTGATAGTTCCTTTTGTTCAGTTCGAACCAGTTTGAATATTTACAGCGAAAAACCGCCTTAAGCGGCTTCGTCCTTCTTGGCGTAAGCCGAGAACACCCGAGCCAGCTGGCTTGCAGGTGCGGCGACAACCGTAGCGACGCGAGTTGCCGGGGCATTGAGAAGGCCCAGCAGCTTTGCGCGCAGCTCGTCCAGCGAAGGCAGGGTCGCGAGCGACTTGACTGCTTCGGCGT
This sequence comes from Agrobacterium sp. FDAARGOS_525, assembly GCF_003938925.1. Classification (NCBI taxonomy): domain Bacteria; kingdom Pseudomonadati; phylum Pseudomonadota; class Alphaproteobacteria; order Hyphomicrobiales; family Rhizobiaceae; genus Agrobacterium; species Agrobacterium sp. FDAARGOS_525. The sequence goes on from NZ_RKIU01000003.1 coordinate 2,987,873, forward strand.
TGAGCGTGGTTGCGCCCATGGCGCCGCCCAAAACAACGACCTTGTCGTTGGTCTTGGCGAAATCCATGACGACTTTCGGAGCGATCATCGGGTCAGTGCTGTATGCAATCAGCGTCTGTCCCTTGAAGAGATTGGTCATCCCTTCCGACTCCGTACCCTGAAGAGCGATCTTGGCCAGGCGGTTCTTCGCGACCTTGACGGTGCCTCCGGCAGCGCGCATCTTCGAACGGAAGTCGTTCATCTGCGCAACGGTGACACCAGCATAGTGGGCCACGACAACCGAACCGGAAGCCTTGAAGACTTCGTTCAGCTCCGTGACGAATTCGCGTTTTTCCGCTCTTTCCACTGTCTGTCTCCAGTAGACGGGGCCACATGATTGTGAACCCGTCGGGTTTGCCTTTGCCCCAAGGGACCTTTTTACAAAGATCCCGAGCGACGCTCGAGGATCCTGTCCCCCGCTCTGTCGCCGCAAACGGCTACAGGCACAGGCACACCAGGTTCGAACCGGACAGTCAGGCATCGACAGATACCTCAAATCCAGCCTCACCCGTCTCATGCAGGCGAAATGATTAAGGCCGGGCCCCGAAGGACATGGCCACCCGCAATCTCGGACAGGAGTTCCGGGTTTCCCCGGAAATCTCCGGCTCCTGGGAGCCGGAAATTCTTTTATTCACACTTCACTCGGGAAGCGCGAGAATTGATTAAGCCGTAACCGACGAAGGGTCGATCTTGACGCCCGGACCCATGGTCGAGGAGATGGCGACGCGCTTGACATAGTTGCCCTTGGCGCCAGCCGGCTTTGCCTTGATGACCGCATCGGCGAAAGCCTTGATGTTTTCCTCAAGAGCCTTGGCGTCGAACGAAGCCTTGCCAACGCCAGCGTGTACGATACCGGCCTTTTCGACGCGGAATTCGACAGCGCCGCCCTTGGATGCCTTGACAGCACCGGCAACGTCCATGGTCACGGTTCCGACCTTCGGGTTCGGCATCATGCCACGCGGGCCGAGTACCTTGCCGAGACGGCCGACGAGCGGCATCATGTCCGGGGTCGCGATGCAGCGATCGAAGTCGATCTTGCCGCCCTGAACGATTTCAACCAGTTCTTCCGCACCAACAACGTCAGCGCCGGCAGCCGTGGCTTCATCAGCCTTGGCGCCACGGGCGAAGACGGCGACGCGAACGTCACGGCCGGTGCCGTTCGGCAGGTTGACAACGCCACGAACCATCTGGTCCGCATGGCGCGGGTCAACGCCGAGGTTCATCGAAACTTCAACGGTTTCGTCGAACTTGGCGACTGCACGTTCCTTGACCATCGAAATGGCGTCGGTGAGAACGTAGAGCTTGTTCGGATCCACGCCTTCGCGGATCTTCTGAATGCGCTTTGCTACCTTGGCCATGATCAACCTACCACTTCCAGGCCCATGGCGCGGGCAGAGCCCTCAACCATTGCCATTGCGCCTTCGATGTCGGCTGCGTTCAGATCCTTCATCTTGGCTTCTGCGATCGACTTGACCTGAGCCTTGGTGATGGAGCCGACCTTGGCGCCCTTGCCAGGCGTCTTGGAACCGGAGGTGATCTTTGCTTCCTTCTTCAGCCAGTACGTCATCGGCGGCTGCTTCATGACGAAGGTGAAGGACTTGTCCTGGTAATAGGTGATGACGACCGGGATCGGCATACCCTTTTCCATTTCCTGCGTGGCGGCATTGAACGCCTTGCAGAATTCCATGATGTTAATGCCACGCTGACCAAGTGCCGGACCGATCGGCGGGGACGGATTGGCCGACCCAGCCTTTACCTGCAACTTGAGCTGGCCTGCAACTTTCTTAGCCATATCTCTCTGCCTTTCAATTCAAACCGGTTGCCCGGCTTCTCTAAGCCGGATTTCTCCGGCGGCTGCGGTTGCGTGGTGCGGCGCCCTGCCCCGGCTTAAAGAGCCAGTTAGCCTTCCACGCGCTTGGGGCATCGCCCCGCCAATCAGACCTTCTCGACCTGATTGTATTCCAGCTCGACCGGCGTTGCGCGGCCGAAAATCGAAACTTCCACCTTCAGGCGCGAACGCTCTTCGTCCACGTCCTGAACCACGCCGTTGAATGACGCGAAAGGACCGTCGGAGACGCGAACCTGCTCGCCGATCTCGAACGAAACCGAAGACTTCGGACGCTCGACACCTTCCTGAACCTGACCAAGGATACGCTCGGCTTCGTAATCCGGAATCGGAACAGGCTTGCTGTCCGAACCGAGGAAACCGGTGACCTTCGGCGTGTTCTTGATGAGGTGATAAGCCTCATCCGTCAGGTTGGCGCGTACCAGCACGTAACCCGGAAAGAACTTGCGCTCGCTATCGACCTTGCGGCCGCGGCGCACCTCGACCACCTTTTCGGTCGGCACGAGGATTTTCTCGAAAAGATGGTCCAGACCCTTCTGACGGGCCTTTTCCTCGATCGACTCGGCGACCTTCTTTTCGAAATTCGAATATGCGTGAACGATATACCAGCGCGCTGCCATCTTTACTCTCCGTTCAATCCGTTACCGGCCGACGTTCAGCACAAGGCTGAGAATCCAGCCAATGAGCTGGTCAGCAGCAAAAAAGAACAGAGCTGCGAAAATGACCATCACCAGCACCATAGCCGTCGAAATCATGGTCTCGCGGCGCGACGGCCAAGTGATCTTTGACGCTTCGGCGCGAACCTGCTGCAGAAACGTAAACGGATTGGTTTTGGATGCCATTGACTGCCCACGCAATTACGGCGCGTAAAGCCGAACTAATCAGCCCCACGCACCGCGTGTCTGTTTTGACCCTACATAAACACCGATTCCACTTTTAACAAGAGGAAATCGACATTCGGCGAAATTCGCCGGTAAACCGGCCCCATCTGCCATGCAGCGAAAACCGCGCTTGCGAATGGAAAGTGGCAGGGGCAGAGGGGCTCGAACCCCCGACCTGCGGTTTTGGAGACCGCCGCTCTACCAACTGAGCTATACCCCTTAGTCACCTGAACCGGCCGCGAAATCGCTTGGCCAATTCGGTATGCGCTCCTTTAAGGTGCAGGGAAAAGAATGGCAAGTGTGTTTTTTGTTTTTTCCACTCTGCCCCCGAAAATCATGCACCCGTCAGGTTTTGACGTATTTCCGCCAGTCATGCTCTTCCTTGAAACCAAGGATCTCGCGAATCTTGCGGTTGGAGATCAATCCCTCATGCTCTCCGATCTCTCGGCGGAATTGCACCTGAGGGAAATATGTCCGGGCAAGCTCGCGCGTGGGGACCGTTGCCGTAGCTGTATCATTAACGGCATTGAAGACCTGATAACCGAGGCCATCCTTTTCGATGCAAAGATGGCAGATCTGGCCGAGGTCACGTGCGTCGATGTAGCCCCAGGCGTTGCGTTTGCGTGTTTCCGGATGGGCAAAGAAATCGGGAAACTTCTCATACTCATGGGGTTCGATGACATTGCCGATTCGCAGCGCGTAAATGTCGTATCCGCTTCGCTCGGCAAAAGCCCGCGCGGTTCTTTCATTCACCACCTTCGACAGTCCGTAGGAATCCATCGGATCGACATCGTAGTCCTCTTCAAGCGGGAAGTGGTGAAAATCCTTCTCGCCCTCGGCGAAACAGACCCCGTATGTGGTCTCGCTCGATGCTATCACTACCTTTCGGATGCCAAGCTTTATCGCGGCCTCGATGACATTATAGGTTCCCATGGTGTTGATACGGAACGTCTCGTTGTCCGGCTTGATCAAAATGCGTGGAACCGCAGCAAAATGGATCACCGCATCAAAGGGCAGAACACCCTTCCCGCTTTCGAGTTCCGCGAAGTTCCGATGCATGGAAAGGGCATTAAAAACCTGCCCGCTGTCCGTGATATCGACGATGAGATTGGTCACGCCCGGCCTGTCGAGCGGAACGAGATCGATGTTGTGGACCTCATATCCCTTGTCGATGAGCCACGGGATCACATGCCGTCCGGCCTTGCCGGAACCACCGGTAAACAGAATGCGCTTCTTCATGATACTCCTCATCATCTCCCCAGCAATGAAGTAGCAGCCGGGACCGAGGAACGAAAGCTCCCATCCCCCAGGCGCGAGACACAAAACAAAAAACCCCGCTGTCTCCAGCGGGGTTTTCGTCAAGCCTTTTCAGGCCTTAAGATTACTCGACGATCGAGGCAACGATGCCGGCGCCGACGGTACGGCCGCCTTCGCGGATAGCGAAGCGCAGCTTTTCTTCCATCGCGATCGGAACGATCAGCTCGACGTCAACGGTGACGTTGTCGCCAGGCATAACCATTTCCGTGCCTTCCGGAAGCGTAACGATGCCCGTGACGTCCGTCGTACGGAAGTAGAACTGCGGACGGTAGTTCGTGAAGAACGGCGTATGACGGCCGCCTTCTTCCTTCGTCAGGATGTAGGCTTCTGCCTTGAACTTCTTGTGCGGCTTTACCGAACCCGGCTTGCACAGGATCTGACCACGCTCGACGCCGTCACGGTTAACACCGCGAACAAGTGCACCGATGTTGTCGCCAGCCTGGCCCTGGTCGAGCAGCTTGCGGAACATTTCAACGCCGGTAACAGTCGTCTTCGAGGTCGGACGGATGCCGACGATTTCGACTTCTTCACCAACCTTGACGATACCGCGCTCAACGCGACCCGTCACAACCGTACCACGGCCCGAGATCGAGAACACGTCTTCGATCGGCATCAGGAACGGCTGGTCGATCGGACGCTCAGGCGTCGGGATGTAGGCGTCAACCGCAGCCATCAGCTCGCGGATCGCGTCTTCACCGATCTTCTTGTCGGAATCTTCAAGAGCAGCAAGCGCCGAACCCTTGATGATCGGAATATCGTCGCCCGGGAAGTCGTAGGACGACAGAAGTTCGCGAACTTCAAGCTCGACGAGCTCGAGAAGCTCGGCGTCGTCAACCTGGTCGACCTTGTTGAGGAACACGACGATGGCCGGAACGCCAACCTGACGGGCAAGCAGGATGTGCTCGCGCGTCTGCGGCATCGGGCCGTCAGCGGCGGAGCAAACCAGGATCGCGCCGTCCATCTGGGCAGCACCGGTGATCATGTTCTTCACGTAGTCGGCGTGGCCGGGGCAGTCAACGTGAGCGTAGTGACGGTTGGCCGTCTCGTACTCAACGTGTGCCGTCGAGATCGTGATACCACGAGCCTTCTCTTCAGGAGCCGCGTCGATCTGGTCATACGCCTTGAACTCGCCGAAGAACTTCGTGATTGCTGCCGTCAGCGACGTCTTGCCATGGTCAACGTGACCGATCGTGCCAATGTTGACGTGCGGCTTCGTCCGCTCAAACTTGCTCTTTGCCATGTGAATTGCTTCCTGTGAACGTGAAGTAGTTTCCCCGGCGAACCGGTTTGGTGTCGCCGTTTAAGGCTTTGTAAGCGAATGCGCAAGACTTAATTGTGAAAGCGCCTTCGCGCGCGCTCTAAGCGTGCCTTGTGGGGCGTATATGGTGTATGTTTTGCGACATTCAAACCCGCGCCGTGGCATCACACAGAGATACAGACGAGCCGCCTTTTCAGTCGCAGCCGATCACTAATTAAGATATTTCCATCACAACTTCTTTACCTGGGGCGGCTCGATGGCTTAAGGACACTTCATCGCCGGGGGGAGACGGGCGAGCGGAAACGGGCGCTGCCGCGCTACCATGCATGTCTCGACCGCCGCTTTTCCCCGCGCCGCCTCTCTATCCGTTTCAGGACCAGCCAATGGAAATCTTCACAGCCGCCGGTTTCACGGCATTCTTACAGGTCATTGCGATCGATCTCGTTCTGGCAGGCGACAACGCCATCGTCATCGGCCTTGCCGCCGCCGGTCTTCCTGCGCATCTCCGCCGCAAGGCGATCCTTGTCGGCATCATCGCCGCCACGGTTCTCCGCATCGGGTTTGCCGCCGTCACCGTACAGCTTCTTGCCATCGTCGGCCTGCAGCTCTTTGGCGGCCTGCTGCTTGCTTGGGTCTGCTGGAAAATGTGGAGCGAACTGCGCGAAGCTTCGGGCTCCATCGAGGACGAGGTGACGGATGAAGAGGCCGACCTGACCAAGGGCCACAAGACGTTCTTCCAGGCAGCGACCCAGATCGTCATCGCCGACGTCTCCATGTCGCTGGACAATGTGCTCGCCGTCGCCGGCGCCGCGCAGGAACATGTGACTGTTCTGGTCATCGGGCTCATCGTCTCGATTGCGCTGATGGGACTTGCAGCCAACTTCGTCGCCAAGCTTTTGCACCGCTACCGCTGGATTTCCTATCTCGGCCTGATGGTCATCATCTACGTGGCGCTCAACATGCTGTATCACGGCACGCTCGAAGTCCTGCCCTACATTCAGGCCTATCTCGGCTGAGCCACCTGCAGAAACACACTTTCAGAAGGCCCGGAAGCCTCGCTTTCCGGGCCTTTTGCATGACGGGGGCCAGCTCACCGACCACCCGGCCTTTGCGTTGGTGGAACGAGCGGGGAATCAGCTGTCGCCTTCGCTGCAACATCCGGAGAAGATTGGGAAATCGTGATTTGTCGCCGGTGGATTCTGGCAATTGAGGTCAGCCACGGGCAAGCCTAGGGAGCTACTTATAAGTCATAATAATAAAAAGAAAGGTAGAGCTCCCAATGGCTTATGACTGGAGCGGCGGACGTACCCGTCGTCTTCGCCGAATGAAGCTTGGCGTCGTCGCCAGTTCTCTCATTCTGCTGGCGCTTGTAGCGTCGCTTGTTCTTGGCTGAGCATGCAGCCTGACACTGACCGGCGGCATGGCACGGTTTTCAAAACCGCCCTGCCGCCGCTCCATGAATCTCATGGCGATCAGGTTTTTTTCTCTTCCACACAATGAACCGGCTGTTTCATGTCCGGATCCGCCATCACATCGTAGAGATCGGCTTCGTCTCCTTTGGACCACCAGACACGAGCGCCGCCCTGGTATTTTGCTCCGGAGCCTGAAACAACATTGGCGGCGACGATAACGCCGTCCTTCAAGCCCAGCCGAACAAGACTGATGTCGCCGGCGTTGTAATAAACCGCCTCCACCGTCTCGGCGCCGCACCGATAGACGGCATCGGTTTTTTCAACCGTCGTATCCCCGGGAAGCGGAATCACCAGATCCTCGGCAAGCGCGCTGGAGGCAGCCGGCAAGGACAGAGCGGCAAGATAGAGTGCTGCAACGGATTTCTTCATGATGGGCCTTCCTGGTTTGACCCCGTCATAAGGTCACGCCAGCAAAGCCAAATTGCGGCAGCTCCAGGAACCGCCGCCCTATCCCCGATTCATTGCCGCTGGACGCGTGCATCATTACAATCAACCCCAAGCGGGGGCTGGCTATCGAAACAGCCAGTAAACAATGCTGAGAATCACAGCCCACATCGCCAAGGATATGGCCAGAACTACGAGATAATTTCGAAACCGTCTGGTCATCCGCCCCCATCGCCGGACGGCCGTTGCTCGACAGCCGTAACCGTTGAATTGCTGGATGCGGATAAACCGCAGGGATCAGCCTGTCTACCAAGAGGCTGAATCACAGGCTATTCGCATATTTTACCCGCCCGAAATGGGGTCGGTGGACGGAGCAGGACGCACAGATCCGCCAGCGCGAGGGTCTTCGCCTCCAGCGCTACACGCTTCATGCGATATCGGCTCGGGACAGGGCGGCGGAAACCGACCGCCGCCCCTGCCCGCCTCAGCTCTTCAGCGCCGTGTTGCACAGGCTCCAGTAGCCGCCGCCCTTCTGGATCCATTTCAGATCGCCGAGCGTACCGTCATTCTTGTTCTTGTGATAGGAGTCGACAGAGGTTTTCAGGCGGGCCTTCGCCGGCGTCTCGCTTGAATATTTCTTGTCAACAGCGCTCGGGAAAGCGACGCCCTTCGGAGCCTTGATCGTCGCTTTTTCGGGTTCCTTCTCGGTTGTGGCCGCGACCTGCTTGTCGTCGGCCGCATCTTCAGCCGCCGCCTCGCTGCCGCAGAACTTGGCGCGATAATCGTTCCACTTGATGTCCTTGGCGGACCCGTCAGCTTTCGCTGCCTGATATTTTACGCTGCACTCCTTCATGGTGAGTGCGGCAGCGGGGGAGACAAACGCCGCCGATGCCAGCAGCGCAAAGGATGAGAGAATGACAACCCTGTTCAACATTGAAGACTCCCGTTTGCATGATTGCCGGTCGACTATCTGACCGGATTTTCCGCTTGTCAACGAGCAGTGCGGCATGGATACAAAGTCCGGTTGAGCGAGCATAAATCCATCCTGCCGCGCCTCGGATTCCCCCATGAGGCCCGATCCGAACCCACGCTCTCCGATCAAGCCGAAGAATCACGTCTTCGTGTGGCGTCAAGCCTCCATCGGAACGAAATTCCTAAATTTTCGTTAGCATCCCGAACGAATAATGAGGATTTATCGATGTTGAGGATGCCGAAGACCATCTCCGCGCTCGCTCTTGGCGTCGCATTATCTGCCGCTTTTGTTATGCCCGCTGAGGCGTTGAGCCTCATACAGCCAGCCTATGAAACGCAGGCGCAAAATTCGGGCCAGCGCGGTTATCCCGCATCCGCCTTTGCCGCGGGAACCGGGGAAGAAGCCACGCCTGACGGATACGCCCTGTCTCAGGCCGAAATAAATCACGTAAAATGGTGCGCGGCGCGTTACGCCTCCTATCACCCTACTGATAACAGCTACCTGGCGCCCGCAGGCACAAGAAGCCAGTGCCGTTCGCCTTATTGAGCGCGACTCGGAGCGGCATTCATGGCGTATAGGATAAACTAGAGCCCATCACCGCATCGGCTGAATGCTCACGGCACAACCCGGAGAAGCGAAACACGTCCCGCAGCGATAAGGTGATTTACTGAGAGGAAGCTGGAGCGGGTAGCGGGAATCGAACCCGCGTATTCAGCTTGGAAGGCTGCTGCTCTACCATTGAGCTATACCCGCGGTGGCGATTTCGATCCGTGCAGAATGGTGGAGGGAGTTGGATTTGAACCAACGTAGGCGTAGCCAACGGATTTACAGTCCGTCCCCTTTAACCACTCGGGCATCCCTCCAGTTATCTGCGAGGATCAAGCGACCAAGCTCTTCAGATTTCGCTGCGGCGAAGCGCCGTTGCGTCGTCTGTGGCGCGTATATGACGGCCTCGTTCGTTTCTGTCAACACGCCCTTTCACGAATTTTCGGGAAAAAATTCAATCCCCTTTGCAGCCCTGTGGATTATCACGGGGGCTGGTGCGCGGAACGCGCCGGAGATATAAGGCGCCATGAGCAAAGACGATCCCAACAACAAATCCACCCGCGACACACATTACGCCAACCTGCGTCGTGCCGTGCGCGACGCGAAGCGCGAGCGCGGTGAAATTCCGACCCCGCAGCAGTCGAAGCGCCGGAACCGCGGCGCCGACGATTGGAAGCCGCCGCAACTTGCGCCCGACCAGGTGCACCTTTACGGCCTGCATACCGTACGCGCAGCCCTTGCCAATCCGGAGCGGCAGATCGTCAAGCTTTCGGTTACCCAGAATGCCTTTGCACGTCTCGATATCGGCGAGGCGGAGGCGCAGCCCTTCCCGGTCGAAATAGTATCCCCGCAGGATATCGACAGGGTTTTGGGGCCTGAGGCGATCCATCAGGGCGTGATGCTGGAGACCCGGCCGCTGCCGGTCAAGCGGCTGGGCGCGCTGAAGGATAGCCCACTCATTCTCGTGCTCGATCAGGTCACCGATCCGCATAATGTTGGCGCCATCATGCGCTCGGCAGTCGCCTTCAATGCGGGCGCCGTTATCACCACGATGCGCCATAGCCCGACCGAGTCGGGTGTGCTGGCGAAATCCGCCTCAGGCGCGCTGGAACTCATCCCCTATATCCAGATCACCAATCTCGCCGATGCGCTGGGTGAACTGCACAAGCTCGGCTTCTTCTCGGTCGGCCTCGATTCGGAGGGCCCCGCCCCGATTGAACGGACCTTCAGCGGCGAAAAAATCGCACTGGTGCTCGGCGCCGAAGGCAAGGGCCTGCGCCAGAAGACCCGCGAGACCGTCTCGGCGCTCGCCCGTCTCGATATGCCGGGAGCGATCAAATCGCTCAACGTGTCGAACGCGGCGGCCATCGCCCTTTACGCAACGCAGCAATTTCTGGGCAAAGCGTCGTCCTGACGCTTGCCATTCCTTGCGAAATCACAAAGCGCATCGCATGCTGCGCCTTTGTCATTCGCACGGAGCACATCAACATGACCGACCAGACCATCAAACCGACCGGCGAGCTGACGCTCAGAACGCTCGCCATGCCGGCCGACGCCAATCCGGCCGGCGATATTTTCGGGGGCTGGGTCATGTCACAGATGGACTTGGCGAGCGGCATTCGTGCGGCGGAACGCTCTCGCTGTCGCGTGGTCACGGCGGCAGTCAAGGAAATGGCCTTTGAACTGCCGGTGAAGATCGGCGACACGCTGTCCATCTATACCGATATTGCCCGCGTCGGCCGCACCTCCATCACGCTGACGGTAGAGGCCTGGGCGCAGCGGTCGCGTTACGACAAGCTGGAAAAGGTAACCGCCGGCACCTTCATCATGGTGGCGATGGACGAAAACGGGCAACCGACGCCCATTCCTCCGGCGGAGTAGGAGCGATGGAGGCCGCCGTCAACGCCGCAGAAGCCTATTCGCACATCCGCGCGGTCATGGGCATGGTGGTCGGCCTCAGCCTCGCCCGATTGCTGACCGGCCTTGCAGGTTTCGTGCAGCATCCCAAAAAAGAACGGATTTATCCCCTGCACATCGGCTGGGTGGCGTTCCTGTTTCTGATGCTGGTGCATTTCTGGTGGTGGGAGCACCGGCTTTCTGCCACAGGCCATGTACTGGGCTTCGGCGCGTTCCTTTTCCTGATCCTGTTCTGCTCGCTGTTTTATTTCCTGTGCGTTCTGCTCTTTCCCACGGAGATGAAGGAGTACAGGGGATATGAGGATTATTTCCTTTCCCGCAAAAGCTGGTTCTTCGCCTTTCTGGCAGCGCTTTTCGTCACCGATGTCGGGGATACTTTGCTGAAGGGCCAGGACTATCTCGCCTCACTTGGTCCGGAATACCTTATACGCACCGCCATCTACGTCATTTTGTTCACGCTGGCGATCTTCATCGAGAACCGCCGTTTCCATCGGTTTCTCGTCATCTTTGCGCTGATTTACCAGATCGCCTGGATTTTCCGTACTTACGATCTTCTGGCCTGAAGTTTACCCGTTCCGGCAAGCGGGCACGATCCCGGCGTGCCCGCCTGCCTCAAAAGTTCGTCGCCTCAGAACATCGTATTGTTGTTCGCCGCCGTCTCCGGCACGGGCTGGATTACATCCCAATGCTCGGTGATCTTGCCATCGGTCACCCGAAAAATATCGACGATGGCCCTGCCCCGGTCTCCGTCCTTTTCTGTTGAATGAATATGCAGATAGACAAGGTCGCCATCCGCGGCGCTTCTCACGATCCGCGCCTTGGACTGCGGGTTTTCCTTGAAGTGGCCGGTGAAGTAATCCACGAACGGTTTCTTGCCGTCCGGCACCATGGGATTGTGCTGCTTGTAGCTGTCGACAATAACGGCAGCACCCTTTTCCACTTCGTGCTTGTTGAAGACGGTATCGTAAAACTCGATCACCAGCTTGCGATTGGCCTCTTCCCGGGCGAAATCCCGCCCGGCGGTTTCGGCCAGCACCGGAACGGCTGTCAATGCGGGCGCAAGAGCGAGAGCGGCGATGGCGAGACGACGTGTCATGACATTCATGGGTGATACCTCTCAATAACCGACGGTGAAGCGCTGGCGGGAATGCTGCGGCTTCTCGATTTCATCGACAAGCGCAATCGCGTAGTCTTCGAAGGAAATGCGGCTACCATCTTCATTGCTTAGAAGATTGTCCTTGCCGATGCGGAATTTGCCCGTTCTTTCACTCGGCGGAAGGCGAAAGGAAGGTCCAGTCGAGCTGCTTTTCCTGTTTCAGCAAATCAAGAAACTCCGCACCCTTGGTGGCCTCGGCCTTGTAAGCGGCAGGAAAATCCGGCAGGTCGACGACACGCTGACCGGGCGCGATTTCAAGACTGCCGGCGCCACCAACCACGAGGTAGCGTGGAACGCCGGAGGCACGCACGGCCTCGATCAGCGTCACCGGGTCGCTCGCCGTGAAATGCACCGAACTGATCACGGCATCGTGACCTGCAAGCAGTTTTGAAAGTCCGGTTTGATCGAAGACATCGCCTTTCTTTGCAACGACGTTCGGCAGGGTGGCAATCTTTTCGGGGCTGCGGGCAATGGCCGTAACATGATGCCCCCGGTCGGAAAGTTCCTTGAGAATACGGGACCCGGCATTGCCGGAAGCACCGATGAGCGCGATTTTAGCCATGGCTTCTTCCTTTTGTTGCTATTGTCGTTGGTCTAAATAATAGACCGAAAGAAAGAGCTATGGTATCGCGTCCCCGGCAGCAAGAAGTCAGCAGCCGGTGATCTGGTCACATGGCGATGACCTGCAAGGATATGGGGTAATCGAAATGTCGGATACGCAGACGAAAGAAATCTTCGACTTCGAGCAGCCCTGCCCCATTCGGGATGTGCTGGACCGCATCGGAGACCAATGGAGCCTTCTGGTTCTCGAAGCGCTGCAGGGCGGCGTGCTGCGCTTCAACGAGTTGAACCGCAGGATTGACGACATTTCCAAGCAGATGTTGTCCCGTACGCTGAAGCGGCTGGAGGAGGATGGATTCATCCGGCGCACGCTTTATGCCGAGGTGCCGCCGCGCGTGGAGTATGAGCTGACAGGTCTTGGCCGCTCGTTTCTGGTACCGATGCAATTGCTGGTCCAATGGGCCGACGAAAACCACGTCCGCATCTGCAAGGCCCGCCTGCAATATTCCGAAAACGACAATCGCAGCTGACCATCAGAGCAATACCCGACCGGCAGCGGCACGCCGCATCTAGTCCAGTCGGTAAACCTTGCAGACCAACCCTTCCGGCTGGCGGTAGGTCATGAAGCCCATGGCATCATAATAACTCTGCCCGAGCGCATTGTCCGCGCCGATGCTGGCGTCGATATTCTTGAGGCCCCGCGCCTCCGCCGCCCTGCGCGTCGCGGCGAAGAGGGCGGATCCAACGCCTCTTCGCGCCGCCTGCGGACTGACATGGGTGCCGATGATGCCCCACCCTTCCGCCACGCCATAGGGATTGTCCGCCCGTGCATAACGCAGCGACTGGAAGCCCAGGATATGCCCGTCTTCATCCTCCGCGACCGAACACTCGATACGGTCGGCGTGCTGGATGTAATTCTCCAGCACCGCCGCGACGTCCGTCGGCGCTTTTCGAAGGCCGGCCGCGAATATCTCGTTTTGAACCGCTGCCATTCCCTTTGCATCGTCAAGTCTTGCAGGCCGTATTTTCATCGATACATCACCTCTTGTCCGTTGCGATGGTTCTGGGCAGGCAAAGCGCGGGTCTCTTCCTATTCAGGACCGGAAAATGAAGGAAGCACCGAAAGCGATCAGCGCAAAGCCGATGACGTGGTTGATGGTGATGCTTTCCTTCAGCCAGAAGATCGAAAACAGCGCGAAGACCGCGAGCGTGATGACCTCCTGAATGGTCTTGAGCTGTGCGGTGGAGTAAACCTCCGAACCGATGCGGTTCGCGGGAACGGCGAGCACATACTCGAAAAAGGCGATGCCCCAGCTGGCGACAATCGCCAGAAAGAGCGCGCTGCCCTTGTGCTTGAGGTGGCCGTACCAGGCGAAGGTCATGAAAACATTGGAGGCGATGAGCATCAGGACAGGCCAGATGTGGGCAGGGCTGATTGAGAACGGCATGATGGGTCCTGGAAAAAAGAGGGATGTCGTAAAATGCAGCGGAAGAAGGCAGTCTGAGGGGATCCCTCATCCTGCCGTAATGGATTTGCTCTAGCGCATCCGGCCGAAAACCGGAATCGATTTCTACGGATCGCGGCAAGGCCGTGTTCAGCCGCTACGCAACGCATCCGGCGGAATTTTGTTCCGCATGCTCCGTTTCCTTTTTGTACTCATTTTTTCACTGTCTCCCCTTCCCTTTGCGCGTGACTCTCTCCATATTTCGCCCATGGCCAGATCACCGAAAAACTCCACCTCCTCGCCCTCGGGCTTCGAGGAAGCTCCGCAATCGTCATTCGAAGGCGCGCCGCTCGGCGGCAGCGTTGCCGATTGGGTCAAGCAACTTGAGGCGGATGCGGAAGCATCCTCCGTGGAGACCCAGCGCGAAATCGCTTCGAAGGCGGGCAAGCACCGCAAGAAGATCGAAATAGAAGCGCGCAAGGAAGCGGAAAAGGCCGCCACAAAGACGGCGAAAAAGACCACCGCGTCCAAAACGGCGCGCGGCGTTTCGATCGGCGCGTCGAGCGATCCGAAAACGCGCGCCGCCGCGGGTCTCAATCCTGTAGCAGGGCTCGATGTCTCCTTGGAGGATGCCCAGTCCCTGGCACCGGGCGCGGTGACGGCGACGGTGGACGCGCTTTCCAAACTGATTGAAAGCGGCAACCCGCTCTTCAAGGATGGCAAGCTTTGGACACCCCACAGGCCGGCCCGTCCGCCGAAATCGGAAGGCGGCATCGCCATCGAGATGGTGACGGACTACAAGCCATCCGGCGATCAGCCGACCGCCATTGCCGATCTCGTCGAAGGCCTCAATTCCGGCGACCGCTCGCAGGTGCTGCTCGGCGTCACCGGCTCCGGCAAGACCTTCACCATGGCCAAGGTGATCGAGGCCACACAGCGCCCGGCCGTTATTCTGGCGCCCAACAAGACGCTGGCTGCCCAGCTCTATTCCGAATTCAAAAACTTCTTTCCAAACAATGCGGTGGAGTATTTCGTTTCCTATTACGATTATTACCAGCCGGAAGCCTATGTGCCGCGTTCCGACACCTATATCGAGAAGGAATCGTCGATCAACGAGCAGATCGACCGTATGCGCCACGCCGCAACCCGCGCCATTCTCGAACGTGACGACTGTATCATCGTCGCTTCGGTTTCCTGTATCTATGGTATCGGTTCGGTCGAGACCTATACGGCCATGACCTTCCAGATGCAGGTAGGCGACAAGCTGGATCAACGCCAGCTTCTTGCCGACCTCGTGGCCCAGCAATACAAGCGGCAGGACATCAACTTCGTGCGCGGCTCCTTCCGCGTGCGCGGTGATACGATCGAGATCTTCCCCGCCCACCTTGAAGATGCGGCCTGGCGCATTTCCATGTGGGGTGACGAGATTGAATCCATCACCGAATTCGACCCGCTGACCGGCCATAAGACCGGCGACCTGCAATCGGTGAAGATTTACGCCAATTCGCACTATGTGACACCGCGCCCGACGCTGAACGGCGCGATCAAGTCGATCAAGGAAGAGCTGAAGCTGCGCCTCGCCGAGCTTGAAAAAGCCGGCCGCCTGCTGGAAGCCCAGCGTCTGGAACAGCGCACGCGCTACGATGTCGAGATGCTGGAGGCCACGGGCTCCTGCGCCGGCATCGAAAACTATTCACGCTATCTCACCGGCCGCAATCCGGGCGAGCCGCCGCCGACCCTGTTCGAGTATATTCCCGACAACGCGCTGATCTTCATCGACGAAAGCCACGTCACCGTTCCTCAGATCGGCGGCATGTATCGCGGCGACTTCCGCCGCAAGGCAACGCTGGCCGAATATGGCTTCCGCCTGCCCTCGTGCATGGACAACCGTCCCCTGCGCTTCGAGGAATGGGATGCCATGCGCCCGCAGACCATTTCCGTCTCCGCCACCCCCGGAGGCTGGGAAATGGAGCAATCCGGCGGCGTTTTCGCCGAACAGGTCATCCGTCCGACCGGCCTCATCGATCCTCCGGTCGAAGTGCGCTCCGCCCGCACCCAGGTGGACGATGTTCTCGGCGAAATCCGCGAGACCGCCGCCAAGGGCTACCGCACGCTCTGCACCGTGCTGACCAAGCGGATGGCCGAAGACCTCACCGAATATCTGCATGAACAGGGTGTCCGCGTCCGTTACATGCACTCCGATATTGACACGCTGGAGCGCATCGAGATCATCCGCGACCTGCGGCTCGGCGCTTTCGACGTGCTCGTCGGCATCAACCTGCTGCGCGAGGGTCTCGATATTCCGGAATGTGGTTTCGTAGCCATCCTCGACGCAGACAAGGAAGGCTTCCTGCGCTCGGAGACCTCGCTGATCCAGACCATCGGCCGCGCCGCGCGTAACGTCGATGGCAAGGTCATCCTTTATGCCGACAATATCACCGGTTCGATGAAGCGGGCGATGGAGGAAACCTCCCGCCGCCGTGAAAAGCAGATGGCCTATAACCAGGAACATGGCATCACGCCGGAATCGGTCAAGGCGAGGATCTCCGACATTCTTGATTCCGTATATGAACGCGACCACGTAAGAGCCGATATTTCAGGCGTTTCCGGCAAGGGCTTCGCCGATGGCGGTCATCTGGTCGGCAACAATCTCCAGGCCCATCTCAACGCGCTGGAAAAATCCATGCGCGACGCCGCAGCGGACCTCGACTTTGAAAAGGCAGCCCGTCTGCGCGACGAAATCAAACGCCTCAAGGCAGCCGAACTTGCCACCATGGACGACCCCATGGCCAAGGAAGAAGCACGTGCGGTCGAAGGCGGCGGGAAAAACAACAGACGGAGCCACTTGTCGATTTCCCCCGTTGAGGGGGAGACATCCGGCAGGGCAGACGGGGATGCCGCTTCCACGAACGAAAGCGGGAAGTCTCTCTTCGCCAAACCTTCGCTGGACGAGATGGGTCCGGGCTCCGACGCAGGAAAACCGCTTTTCCGCAAGAACACGCTGGACGAGATGACCGTGGGCCGTACCGAAAAGCCCGTAAGGGGCGCGGTGCCCGATAAGCCCGCGACCGAACCCGGCAAGAGGTTCTCCCCGCTGCTGGAAGGCCAGCCCGAACGCTCCACGGACGATCCGCGGCCGCTGGTCCGTGGCAAGATCGGCGCCGGTTCCTATGAAGATGCCGGAGAGCAGAAGCGCAAAAGCAGGACCAAGGGCAAGACTGGCCGTCCGGGCCGCTGATGCGCTCTGTGCAAGGCCCGCCTGACATGAACAGCGGCTAAGGCTCCCATCTTTCATGTCGGCGCCGTCTGCGCATGCCGGCGGCGCCTGTCAGCCTTCACAAGGCGTGATCAGCGACTTGACCGCGGTTGCCCCGAACAGCTTGACCAGATCCGCATCAAGCGATGTGGGAATATAGTCTTCGTTTTCCGCCGGTTTCATATAGATCGAGGAATAGATCGGGCCAGCGGGAAACGTGCCTTTGAAGCAGGCTTTCACGATCTTGATCTCGGTGCTGCCTCTGATACGGGGACCCTGAGCGCGGGAACGGCGCACCCGCTCCTGTAGCTCCGCGAGCCTTCCGACGTCTTCGGGCTTTACCCGCCATACGCTCGCCAACATACCATCCCGTTTTTCCGGCCGGAATTTAGCGAGCGCAGCCGCATCCGTATCCGCCACCAGCGCGTAGGTCGCAACGGTTTCTTCGGCTGCGCCGTCTGTCCTGCTCCGGGTGATCATCACGGCGTCACCGGACCGGAGGGAAAGATTGGCTGGCAGTTGCAATCCGACCCGCACATGCTCGAAATCCATCGTCAGAAAATCCTGCCGCATCAGCTTGGGAATGCTGGAAATCGGTACGGTCATGCAACCGGCGAGGAACAGTAGAAAAACAGACAGGCAGGCAAAACGCGATAATGGCAATGTCATCCTGTTGGAACCTGAAAAAAGCAGCTTAATGAAGTGGGCTCGTCAAACCACGTTTGCGGCGTCGCAATCGCCAGACCGCGCGCAAACTTGCGCGAACAACATTGCCGTAACATTATGAAATCAGGAACGCGTAGGCCCGAGGAACGTTGATCGTTTTCGGGAATGATGACAGGAGACCCATATGTATCGAAAAAACTTATGGCCTTCTGTCTGTTCATGTCCTCCGGTTCAGCTTTCGCCGGCCATATCCAAGACGCCACCTTTCACAGCGCCGCCCTGAACGCGCCGCTCCCTGTCAATATCTATCGCCCCGAAGGTCCGCCGCCCGAAAACGGCTGGCCTGTACTTTACCTCCTGCACGGCCATGACGGCGACCAGAACAGCTGGCGCGATCTCGGCAATATCGAAAAGACGCTCGATACGCTCATCGAGGCTGGCGCCATCCGCCCTCTGGTTGTCGTGATGCCCGGCGTGAAAAACAGCTGGTATGTGGATTCTGCCGCCGTCGGCGGTCCCGGCGATTACGAGACCGCCCTCACCGGCGATCTGCGCCACCAGATCGAAAAAACGCTGCCGGTGCGAAAAGATCGTCAAGGCCGCGCCATTGTTGGCCTTTCCATGGGCGGTTTCGGCGCCCTGCATCTCGCCTACGGCCACGAGGACCTCTATGGCGCCGTCGCCAGCCTGTCGGGCGCCATCTGGCAAAGCGTGCCCGCCTCCGATCTCGACAAGACACCCGCCGAACTCAAGCTCATTCAGGACAGCGCCTTTTTCCACCGCGTCGACCGCACCACCGTCACCAGCGGCATCGTGCTTCCCTCAACCGGCGATCATTTCTCCGGCGCCTTCGGCACCCCTTTCGATGCACGTCTCTTTAACGAAAAGAATGTCTTCACCCTCGTCGCACAGCATGTCGCAGAAAGTCAGGATCTCCCCGCCACCTATTTGACTGTGGGAGATGACGATGGCTTCTTCCTCTGGCGCGGTGCCATTGCCCTGCATGAGACCCTGCAGGCGGACAACCGCAAATCCGAACTGCGGGTGACGGATGGCGATCACGTCTGGTCCGTGTGGAAGGTTTCGATCATCGATGCGCTGAAATTCATCGACGGAGAGTGGGACAAGACAGCGGATGCCAACCGCGATTAAATCACGATCTGTCGTTCTTTGCCGGTGACACCGCCCGGCTTTATCCCCGCTTCTTTCCGCTTTTTCCCGCCACGTTCAACGCCACCGCAGCGCGGATCAGCGCTGCCAGCGCCTCCTCATCAACGACATCGCCCTCGTGAAAATCGATGGCGCGCCGCGTGTTGCCCTCAAGGCTCGAATTGAACAGGCCTGACGGGTCCTCCAGAGAGGCGCCCTTCGCAAATGTCATCTTCACCGCGCTTTTATAGGTTTCGCCGGTGCAGAGAATGCCCGCATGCGACCAGACCGGAACGCCGCGCCACTTCACCTCTTCCACCACTTCCGGATCGGCCTTCTGGATCACCGCGCGAACACGCGCGAGCGTCTCGCCGCGCCAGTCGCCCAGCTCCGCGATCTTCCGGTCGATGAAGTCTGATGGTGCGGTCTGCTCTGCATCTTCAGTCACCGTGTTTTTCGCCATGACATCCTCCCGATTTCGACGCACGCCTGTTTCTTTTTCACCATAGACCAAATTTTCCTGTCATCCCATGAGGAACCAAATCCGCTCTTTGCCGTTTCTTCCCCGAACGCAATGTTCAGCATAAAAAGGGAAGAAACATCATGAAAATCAATGTCATCGCTCTCGCTGCCGCAGCAGCGCTCTCCTCTTCCGTGGCATTTGCCCAGACGGCTGCCACGGCTCCTGCTGCCGGCGCGGATGCGACCTTGTCGGGCCCCGGCATTACCATGGGTACGAAGGCAACCGGCCCGCTGAAGTTCGTCAATGTCCAGAAGACCGATCTCACCGCTTCCCAGCTTGATGGCATGGATATCTATAACGCCCAGAATGAAAACATCGGCGAAATCGAAGACGTCGTGATCGGCGATGGCAAGGCGGTGATCGGCCTCGTGGCCAGCGTCGGCGGCTTCCTGGGCATCGACAAAAGCTACGTGGTGCTCGATCCGGCCTCCGTGGCCGTTCATAATGACAACGGCACATGGAAGGCCTTTGTCGATACCACCAAGGATGCACTGCAGAACGCTCCGAAGCTCGATTACGACAAGCTGGACGACTGATTACCCCTGCAGTCGAGGCTTGTCCCCCCGCGCTCCGGCGCGGGGGTTTTTCATGCGTGGAAGTCTAAACATCAGGCAGCATTCCCACCGCCCGCACCCTTGCCTCACTGCCCGCCTCTCGCCTATCTTCGGCGCGCAACCTGCAAGGATCGATGCGTGCCCGTCAACAGCCTCCCCAAAATCACCTTCAGCGCCGCAATCATGTTGCTGAGCGCTCTCCCGCTATCAGCACAGTCCACCGGCTGGAAACCCGCCGAGCAGATAAAGACCTATGCCGTCAGCGGCAATACGGGCGGTGCGCTTTATCAGTCCATCGGCGAGCGCGGCCCGGCTGCGGGCGTGCAGGCCATTGCCCACACCACCTTCAAGCTGACGTGGCGGAGAGACTACCGACCGCAGCCCGACGGTGCCTGTGTGCTGGCCAGTGCCAGACCCAATCTCACCATCATCTACACCTGGCCAAAGGCGCCTGCCCATCTGCCGGCCGCCGTCGCCGCCAGCTGGAAGACCTTCATTTCCGGGGTGGAAACCCATGAGCGAGTTCATGGCGAGCACATTCTCGATATGGTGAGAAAGATCGAAGCCTTCAGCACCGGGCTACGGGCGGAAGACGATCCCAAATGCCAGAAGGTGCGCGCTGTTCTGCAGCAAAGGTTAGGTGAGCTTTCCAACGAGCAGCGCCAACGCGGCCGAGATTTCGACCGGGATGAACTGTCCCCGGGCGGGCGGGTTCACCAGCTCATACTCGCCCTCGTCAACGGCCCATGACAGGCAGTTACTCCGCCGCCTCGCCCTTCAGCAACGGCTCGGCGAGCGTCACGCTCTCCAGCTCGTAGGAATAGCCCTCGAGCATGGTATAGGCCTGTTCTATCGCCTCGATCTGCGCCTCCGCGTTGCGTATGGCTTCGGCTATGGACTGGCTTCGGGCGCGGAGCATCGAACTCAGCACATCGGTTTCCGGCTTCCGTCCGAGACGGTCCATATGTTTACGCACCCGGGTACGGTGCCGTTCGAGTTCCAGAATATGGAAGCGGCTTTTCAGAATATCGTCGGTCAGCTTCCGGCGCATGGCAGCCACGGGATCAAAACTCCCGGGTTCCCGCTCGTCCAGGATGAATTCATTGACCAGCGTTTCCAGCATCAGCAGGCCCTTGAGATCCTTGGCATCGGCAAGCTGCGGATCGTAACCCGTGTCATCGAAGACCTTGCGGCGCACGGGATCCTTCAGAAGTTCATAGGCTGTCTGCAGGCGCGCGAACTGCTCGGCATCGCCACCGCTGTCGGGATGGGCAGCCTTCGCAACCTTGCGGTAGGCCGACTTGATCGCCGCCTCGTCGGCATCCCGCTCCACGCCAAGCAAAACATAGGGATCAATCACAAAAACACCTTCAAACGCAAACTGTTACCCGCACGCTGCTATCACTCTCAACCGGTCAGCAACCGGATCATAGGCCAAATCCGCCCCGTGCGGCACCCCGCGACGGCGCTTAAACCGGCAGAACACGAATTTACGCGCTCCCGCACGAGAGGGTCTCTCTGCCGAAAAAGCCTTGAGGCTGAAATTTGTCGGACCCAAGGCGACTATACCGACAGCCGGGACAAAATTGTGGACAGTGGCAGCAAAACGTCGACCGGCATCGGAACCGCTCCAGCACGGGCCGCCACGAGAGATCGTCACGTGCCCCGAACAGGCGCATTTTCAGGAGGTTATGGTGGAATGTCGCCAAGGGGTGTAAGCTCCCCTTTTGGATCCGAGGGAGGGAAGATCCGATGCCGCAAACCATTACCCAGACCGTGACGGATTATGTGCACGCCATGGCCTATGCGGATGAAGGCCTGATGCGCGATGTTTTTGACCCGCGCGCCAGCATCGTCGGCACATTCGAAGGCGCGACTGAATGGCTGTCTCTGGAGGACTTTGTCGATCAGGTCCGCAAAACCGAACGCGGCCTTCCCGATCACGGCCCCGCCTTCGAAATCCTCGGCATCGACAAGGAGGGAGACAGCGCCTCGGTAAAGCTGACAACCCGGTTCGACGGTATGGATTTTTACGAATATCTGTCCCTGCTGGAGCACGACGGCAACTGGACGATCGTGCACAAGCTCTATCACATAAAGCCATAGCCGCTGCACGAACATCAGTCGTGCAGTGCGTATGAAAGACAGGCCAAATCCTTGAAAATACTGGTGCCCCCGGCAGGGTTCGAACCCGCGACCCCCTGATTACAAATTCCATCGCACATTCAATTATTTCAGGTGCGTGGGGTGGCGCAATCTGTAAAATGAAGCCGAAAAACACCCAAGTATTCCAGTTATGTAACACGAATTGAAGAAATCCGCAACTTGTCCAACATGAGCCAGACCAGCAGGATCCGTTCAATCCGTTCCAATATCATCGAACGATCCGCATCGTCCGCTGCGTGTCATTGCTGCTCGATTGACTCTTGCTCATAAGAGAACATAATAAGAACATGCTTAAGAGTGAGATCGATCAAAGTTTTGAGAATTGGTGGAAGACTGTGAGGGGCGCAACCGAACAGGACAAAGCCAGAATGCGCCTTGCTTTCGTCGCAGGATGTAAATTTGTCGATAGCGCCAAACCCAAGCTCTACCGTTTTCAATCCGGCCGGTGGGTCGTGAGCGTTCAGGCGACATCGAAACGGGAGGCGAAGGTCATCGCCGCAGCGAAGCTTACGCAGCGCGCCACCAGGAAGTCCTCCGCACCGGGGAGAGGCTGGCGACTGCGAGAGCTGGAGGCCGATCAATGAGCGACCAGACCAACAAGGCCGGCGATGGCATCCACGAGAACCACTGGTGCGAGCACTCCGGCTGTAAGAAGTGGGGTGGCTTCGGATACAGTCGGTCGAAGGCCGAGAAGTCATCCTGGCACTGCTGGGAGCACTACCCCCAGCGCGATATGTTCAAGGCCCCCTAACCACCAATCAACTGCCGCGCCGTATCATTTCCTTTTGAAGTTCATCGACCTGATCGCTCAGGCGATCTAGCGCATCGCAGACCTTCTCTGTACCCCGCTCAAAAGATTTCCGCATGTTGATTGCTTCAACAGTATGCGCCTCAAGCGCGCGCGTGGCGTTATTCAGAGCCGTCGGGTCTACAATAACCGCAGCAACCTGTGCCGCCGCTGGCGAAGTCGCTGGAGTCGCCTTAGCACCTTGCCAAAGCCCGAGATACCGAACCCCAAAGATTATCGCGAGAGTTGCGCCGAAGGTGATAAGAGCGGGCGTCGGCAGATTAGCCAGCTGTTCCATTCCTGATTTCCCCTTGGTCGCGAGCGGCGCGGTTTATGTTGACGAGCTCGCCAAAAGCAAAAAGCGGATAAATGGCGATCCACGTGCTCACGACATCTGAGGATGCGAAGCCATATGTTATGCCTGTCCAAATGATGCATCCCACCCCAGCCGAAAACTGCCTGATCTGGGGCGTTACCTTCTCCTTGGCGCCATTGATGACAAGGCCAATGATGCGCAAGCATCCGACGATCGCCATGAGCCAGCCGAGGAACGGTTCCGATGGGAACAGCTCGCGGAAGGTGTGAAACTGCGGCAGGTTGAAAGTCTGCGTCGGCAAAAGAAGAACCCAGCCAAAGCCGATCATGTGCAGCGCCATGAACCACTCGGTCATTCTCGGGCCGAAGCGATGCTGGATGCGCACCCACATGCCAACGCCCCTGTAACCAGGCGCGCTCATTTCCAGCACCCTTCACGCCTTCCATGTGCATTATGGCTTGCCACCTGGTTAGCGAACTGCCGATCGTCCGTTGTGATCTTCACCGCTGTGTCGAGCGTCGGCTGAAGCTTGCTCCACCCGGCGCACACATTCGAGACGTTCGGCGTCTGGCAGCCCGTAATGAGCGCACAACTCAGCAGCAGCGGTAAGAATTGATTTCCACATTGGTTTCGTTCCTTGATTGGAGGACTTCGACAGTCTTCGTCAGTGTCTCTGTGGCCATCTCGGCGCGCTGGACGCGCTTTCCTACGAGGTAAGATGAGACAGTCACCACACCGACACAGACAAGTCCACCAGCGGCGATCTTGAGCCAGTTGGGGATGAGAGCCCAGATCATGCTGCCCTCACCCGCTTAACGAGATAGATGAAGCCGAGGATGCCGCCGCCGATCATCAGCGCGGCGAGCGCCCACTGCACTGGGCCAGATCCGGCAAAGATTGCGCCGGCCGCCGACAGGAAGCCGCCAAGCGGGCCCCAAGCTTCCGGTTTCTTGATCACCTCGATCAGGCCGGTGTCTCGGACATCAGCTTTCGCCTTGCCTTCCTCCGGCACCTTCACATCCTTGACCATATCGGCGCTGAGTGTAGCCAGGCGAACGGCATTGCCGACGACGCCCAGCTGATCGGCCCACTGGCCTTTCGGATCCTTGCCGGTGACACGGATGGTCCAGCCACGACCATTGGCCGGGAAGCCAGTCTTTGGGTTCGTCAGACTGCGGAGATAAGCCATGCGCTCGTCGCAATAGGCGTGGATGAGCTTGGCGATACCACCAGGGTATGCCTTGACGGCAGCCACCGTCTGCTCGCCCACAACGCCATCCTCACGAACCCCGAGAACCTTTTGCAGGCGCCGTACTGCGGTTGCCGGTCCAGAGTTCACGCCGAAGTCAAAGGCAGCGTAATCGAGGCCCTTGGGCAGAAGATCGCCGCCGCTCTGCGTCCAGTAGGACCGGCGATAGATTTCCTCTGCTTCCTCGCGCGTCATTGCCTTGACCTGCTCGGCCGTGACAGATGCAACGCCACGATGTGCTGCAAGCGTCTTGTGGGTGACGCCGTATTTTGTTGCGCCGCCGCGATCCGTCTTTGCATTGACGTAGCCGCCCTCGTGACCAAACATAAGGTCGAGAGCGACGGGAAGCGTTTCCCGAGCCATGATTTTCTCCTGATTGTATGGGTTATTTTCGTTTTCAATTTGCGATATACATGCTCGAAAATATCGCGGTCTGTTTCATATTGTGGAGGCGTAAATGAGCGACGGTTTCTTGCATCGCTATTTTTTAAACAATGGACACAAGCGCCTTCACAAGTGGATGCACTATTTCGATGCGTACGAGCACCACTTCGAACGGTTTCGCGGCAAGAAGCCTACAGTACTTGAAATAGGCGTATTTGGCGGCGGGTCGCTCGCCATGTGGAAAGACTACTTCGGCGACGGCGCAAACATTCTTGGCCTTGATATCGATGCGGAGTGCAAAGCTCACGAGGCCGAGGGTATTAAGGTCTACATTGGAAGCCAGGATGACCCACAGATCATTCAGACTATCATCGATGAAAACCCCCAGATCGACATCGTCATTGACGATGGCAGCCACCGCATGGACCATGTCCTAGCTTCGTTCAATTTACTCTACGAACGGATTTCGCCGAAAGGCATTTACTTCGTTGAAGACACTCACACCTGCTATTGGCCTGAGTATCAGGGCGGCCTTGGC
This sequence comes from Agrobacterium sp. FDAARGOS_525, assembly GCF_003938925.1. Taxonomy (NCBI): domain Bacteria; kingdom Pseudomonadati; phylum Pseudomonadota; class Alphaproteobacteria; order Hyphomicrobiales; family Rhizobiaceae; genus Agrobacterium; species Agrobacterium sp. FDAARGOS_525. The sequence continues at coordinate 3,013,256 of NZ_RKIU01000003.1, forward strand.
AATCCGAAATCCTTCATGGAATTCACAAAGACCAAACTTGACGAGATCAACGCAGTGCACACAAGGGGTGCGGTTGAAACGACCACATTTACGAGATCAACCAGGTCCATAACAATCTATGACAGCATTTGCGTTTTCGAAAAAGCGCCCCAAGGGAAAAGACAAACCCCCATAACCGAGCCGCTTTAGTGGACGATGAGATTAGTCATTCGTCTTCTCCTGATTGTAATTTTCGGATTGTCGCTCATGAATCCCACCCAGAAATGGAGCGACAATAGATGATCGACTGGAACTATGTTCAGCAGCACTGGGACTGGGCAGGCCACATTCTCGAAGCGCTGGTCATGGCGGCCATCGTCGCCACCCTTTTCAGGGCGATTCTAAATTGGCGTTTGTCGTGTATTATCGGGCTGGGTTTCGCCGCCGGTCATTTCCACGGACGTGAGAAACGCGACTACGAGGTGTCCGTGCAAATGCCCCCACCCCACTTGGAGGGCTATTATTTTTGGAATTGGTCGTGGGACGGTGTGACAGACTTTTGGCCAACGGCAGTTGTTTGCGCTGCGCTGATCCTGCTAGTAGTGAGATGGTTTAAATGAACCGTCTAGACTCGTGCCGGAGACAACAATGAAGCAGCAATTGACCAACGAGGAACTTCTGAGTGTTATCACCGGACAAACCGCTATAATATCCACACTCATCAATGCCCTAATAAGTTCGGGAGCGCTCCAGAGGAACGAAATCGTAAACGCTCTTTACGAAACGCTGGCCAAGGCGCCGTCAATTCACAGTCCGGCGGCTGCACCGTTCAAGCACCTACTGAGTTTGCTGGAGGCTTAGAGCCCCAGCGCTTGTTGAGCCATTTCTTCACCGGCTGGGTATAGGTCTAACAACGAGTGCGCGCGCCATCTAGCCTGAATATCCAATTGAGGCCAACAACGCCACCCCATCGACTCCGACCAGAGAAAGCATACCTATGAATTCATCAATCCCAGAGACAGAGCTACTTCAACCGTAAGCGGTGTGCCGCTGGCACATTGAATTCGCGCCCATATCAAACATGCAATTGCGGCGCGGACATTTTACAGGATCATGCTTGATCACTTGATGGCGCGTATCTGGCTCATGCGGGTCGAATTTTGTAGAAATGAGCACGGATAGTCGCTAGATATTGCCCACAGCGCGTGCTGCGGTGCTGCGGGTTCCCCCGAAATCCACGGAGACTACGATCAACCTCTCACAAGGAGCGCGAACCCATGTCTTCGACGATGTCCAAGGGCCGCATTCAATCCACTCTCCGCCACTTTCTCGATAACGAGGCATCAGGCGGTGTCATCCTGATGTTCGTTGCCGCAATGGCAATCGCGACAGCGAATTCGCCGATGGCGGATGCGTATTTCAATATCCTTCATGTCTATATCGGGCCGCTCAGCATCCAGCACTGGATCAATGACGCACTGATGGCTGTCTTCTTCTTGCTGGTGGGACTGGAAATAAAGCGAGAGATGCTGGACGGTCAGCTATCGACCTGGAGCAGACGCATCCTGCCGGGAGCCGCCGCCGCCGGAGGGATGGTGTTTCCGGCGCTGTTCTACATTTACTTTAACTGGAACGATGCGTCCGCGCTCAGGGGATGGGCCATTCCGACGGCGACCGATATCGCTTTTGCGCTCGGCGTGCTGTCGCTGTTCGGGAAACGTGTCCCGGCATCGCTGAAAATCTTTCTGGCCGCGTTGGCAATCATCGATGATCTTGGGGCAGTCATCGTAATTGCGCTGTTCTATACCGCCGACCTCAACCTGCTGGCACTTTCCGGCGCGGCTATTGTCGTCGGCAACCTCATCATCTTTAACCGGATGGGCGTAAAGGCACTGTGGCCCTACCTGGTGCTGGGTGCAGTGCTATGGGTTCTGGTGTTCTCATCCGGCGTCCATGCTACGCTGGCGGGTGTCGTACTGGCGCTTACGATTCCGTTGAAACTCACGCCGGGCACTCCGGAAGCCACTCATGCAGAATCTCCTTTGCATAAGCTGGAGCACCATCTTCACAAGCCGGTGGCGTTTGCCATCGTGCCGATCTTCGGCTTTGCCAATGCTGGTGTCTCATTTGCCGGGGTTTCGATGTCGATTGTCACCGAGCCGCTGACCATGGGTGTCGCCGCCGGGCTGCTGCTCGGAAAACTGGTCGGCGTTCTTGGCACGGTTGCAGTTCTTGTAAACCTCAAACTTGCCGAACTTCCTGCACAAGCGAGCTGGGGACAGATGGCCGGGGTGGCACTCTTGTGCGGTATCGGCTTCACCATGTCTCTGTTTATCGGACTGCTGGCATTCAACGATCCGAACGTCCAGGATCACGTGAAAATCGGCATTCTGCTGGGTTCACTGACATCGGGCTTGATTGGTGCGGTTTTGCTCACCGCATTTGGCCGTCGATCCGAGACTTAAATCGGGCGCTCCACGGTAGCAGGTCATCGATCTGACTCTGCTTGTGGCCGTTGGCGATGGCGGTCAGGGTGGTGCTCATGTAGGCGAACGGCTCGACAGCATTGAGCTTGCAGGTTTCGATGAGTGAGGCGATTGTCGCCCAGTTCTCCGCTCCCGCATCGTGTCCCGCGAAGAGAGCGTTCTTCCGGTTCAACGCAATTGGTCTGATGGTCCGCTCAACCGTATTGTTGTCGATCTCGATGCGGCCGTCTGTCAGGAAGAGCTTCAAACCATCCCAGTATTTGTTGATGTAGGCCAAGGCCTCGCCAAGCGGGGACTTGGTCGCGACACGGCTACGGTGATGGTCAAGCCAGGCCTGCATGTCGGCGACGACCCGCGCTGAGCGTTCCTGTCGTCCAGCAAGACGAGCCGTTAGATCACGGCGTCGTAGCTCGGCTTCAATGCGATACAGCTCCCCGATCCGTTTGACGCCGTCCTCGGCAATGGGTGCTGATCCGTTGCGCGTGATCTCTACCAGCTTGCGCCGTGCGTGGGCCCAGCAATAGGCCAGCCGAATGTCCGGCCCAACGCGCTCTGGTGCGATCAGTCTGTTGTATCCGGCATAGCCATCCACCTGCAGGATGCCGGAGAAGCCCTGCAATATACGTTCGGCATGAATGCCCCCGCGACCGGGAGCGTAGGTGAAGGCCACGCCGGTGGAGCGCCGCCGCCCCATGGGCGATCATCCCGCGCCAGCGCCCAGAAGTATCCGGTCTTGGTCTTGCGCGAGCCGGGATCGAGAACCGGGGCACGGGTCTCGTCCATGAACAGCTTGGTAGAGCGCTTCAGGTCGGCGATCAGAGCATCAAAGACCGGACCGAGTTCGAATGCCGCCCGCCCGACCCAATCGGCGAGCGTCGAACGGTCGAGATCGATACCCTGGCGGCTCATGATCTGTGCCTGCCGATAAAGCGGCAGGTGATCGGCGTATTTGGACACCAACACATGCGCGATAGTCGCCTCGGTCGGCAATCCGGCGTGGATCAATCGTGCAGACGCTGGAGCTTGAGATACGCCATCGGTGCAGGCACGGCAGGCATATTTGGGACGACGAGTGACGATGACGCGGAACTGTGCCGGGATGATATCGAGTCGCTCGGACACGTCTTCCCCGATGCAATGCAGGCCGCCGCCACAGTTGCAGATCAAGCTTTCGGGCTCGATGATCTCCTCGACACGAGGAAGGTGGGCGGGAAGAGAGCCACGATTGGCGGCGCGAGTTTTGGGGTGCGGCTTACCTGGAGCGCTGTCGGCCTCGTCTTCGGCATGGATCGCCGCAATGGCCGTTTCTAGGTCTTCCAGTGCAAGATCGAATTGCTCAGGATCGACCTTCTCGGATTTGCGGCCAAAGGCGGCTTGTTTGAAAGCAGCGACCAGTTTCTCCAGCCGTTCGATCCGCTCGTCCTTGCGGACTTCACGAAGCTGGGAGGCAATCAGCATCGCCTTCAGGGCAGCAATATCGTCTGGAAGATCGACCGCATCCAACATGCTGGAATCTTATCAAATTGGGCGGCATCACGCCGCCGGAATTTGCGAACCGAGTCATCGTGACGCACCTATTCGATTGCGGTTGGCGCTCGTGCCTCTACGGACCGAACCCGACGCCAGTCGAGCCCGGCTGTGATTAGGCATGGAATAAGGACCCCGCACATGGGGTGATCGGCGTCCAAACGGGACCCCCATTTGCAATGGGGTTACAACAGCCTCCGGTTTCATCGGAGGCTTTTTGTTCGGATGCTTATTGTGGAAACAATTCTGAAGATACGGCGGCTAGCCCATGTTCAGGGCAAGTCGATCAAGGCGATCTGCCGGGAGTTGGGCATATCGCGGAAAGTGGTGCGGAAGGTTTTGCGCACCGATGAGACGGAGTTCAAATACGAACGGACCCGTCAACCTCAGCCGAAGCTCGGCCCCTGGCGCGGTCAGCTCGATGGAATGCTCCTCGCCAATGAGGCCAAATCTTCTCGCGAACGGCTGACACTGATCCGGATATTCGAGGACTTGCGCGACCTCGGCTACGAGGGCGGTTACGACACAGTCCGGCGTTACGCCCGAACATGGGCGAAGGAGCGCGGGTCCGTGACGGCGCAAGCCTATGTGCCGCTCTATTACGCGCCGGGCGAGGCCTACCAGTTCGACTGGAGCCACGAGATTGTCGTGCTGAACGGCGTGACGACGACGGTGAAGGTTGCGCATATCCGGCTCTGCCACAGCCGGATGATGTATGTGAGAGCCTATCCGCGCGAGACGCAAGAGATGGTCTTCGACGCCCATGACAGGGCGTTCGCTTTCTTCGGCGGGGCCTGCACGCGCGGCATCTATGATAATATGAAGACCGCGGTGGAGACGGTCTTCGTCGGCAAGGAACGGCAATACAATCGCCGCTTCCTACAGATGTGCAGCCATTACCTGATCGAACCGGTGGCCTGCACGCCGGCGTCGGGGTGGGAGAAAGGCCAGGTCGAGAACCAGGTCAATCTGGTGCGCGAACGCTTCTTCACGCCGCGACTGCGCTTCAAATCCTACGATGAACTGAATGGCTGGTTGCTGGACAAGTGCATCAGTTACGCCCGCGCTCATAAGCACGTCGATCAGACGGAGCGCACGATCTGGGAGGTGTTCGATGCGGAGCGGCCGCACCTGGTCGGCTATCCCGGCAAATTCGACGGCTTCCACGCTGTGCAGGCCTCGATCGGCAAGACCTGCCTCGTGCGTTTCGACAACAACAAATACTCGGTACTGTCTACGGCAGTCGGCCGCCCTGCCGAGATACATGCCTATGCAGATCGCATCGTCATCCGGCAGGATGGCGTGGAAATCGGCCAACACGATCGCTGCTTCGGCCGTGGCGAGACGATCTATAATCCCTGGCATTACGTGCCGGTCCTGACCCGCAAACCGGGAGCACTGCGCAACGGTGCGCCGTTCCACGACTGGGTTTTGCCCGCCGCCATGGAGAAGGTGCGCCGCCGGCTGAAGGCAATGCATGACGGCGACCGGCAGATGGTGTCGATCCTCGAATGCGTGGGCCTGGACGGGCTCCCCGCCGTCGAAGCGGCCTGCCAGGAGGCGATCGATCAGGGCGTGTTCTCGGCCGCCGTCATCATCAACATTCTGGCCCGCAAGCGTGATCCGCAGCCGGCCGCCATCCTTTCCATCCCCGATGCGCTTCGCCTGACCCATGAGCCTCTGGCCGACTGCGCCCGTTACGACAGCCTGAGGAGGGCAAGCTGATATGGAACGATCCCAAATCCTCGACATGATGGGCACGCTGAAGCTGTTCGGCATGCGTAGCGCCTATGACGAGATCATGGCCTCCGGCATCAAGCGACAGCACGAACCGCCGCGCATCGTCGGTGACCTGCTTCAGTCGGAGATCGCCGAGAAGCAAGCGCGCTCCATCAAATACCAGATCACCGTCGCCAAGCTGCCGCTGGCCAAGGACATCGACGACTTCGACTTCACCGACACGCCGGTCAACGAAGGCCTGGTGCGCCAACTCGCAACCGGGGCCTTCCTCGCCGAGCAGCACAATATCGTTCTGGTCGGCGGAACCGGCACGGGAAAGTCTCACCTGTCCATCGCCCTTGCTCGTGCTCTGATCCGCAATGGCGCACGCGGCCGCTTCTTCAACGTCGTCGACCTCGTCAATCGGCTCGAGACGGAGGCACGTAGCGGCAAACAGGGACGGCTGGCCGACTTCATCACCAGGCTCGACTTCGTCATCATGGACGAACTGGGCTATCTCCCATTTGCCCAGGCGGGCGGCCAGCTCCTCTTCCACCTCATCAGCAGGCTCTACGAGCGGACGTCCATCATCGTCACGACGAACCTGGCCTTCGGCGAGTGGCCGGCCGTATTCGGCGACGCCAAGATGACCGCCGCTCTGCTCGACAGGCTCACCCACCATTGCGAGATCGTGGAAACCGGGAACGAATCCTGGCGCTTTAAAAACCGCTCTCAAAGCTAAAGCCGAAAAGACAAACAACCCGCGCCCGCAGGCCCTTGCGCTAAATGGAGAGCCCCGGGCCTACGCGCGCTGACCCGATGCAACTAGAGGCAGGGGTCCCTTTTGGGAGCCGATAAGGGGTCCCGTTACGACGCCGATTGACACGCAAAGCAGCTGGGATGCTCAATGAGGGCCTAATCCCAGGCATCGAGCACCGGATCGCCTTCTATGCGTCTAAAGGCGGTATATCATGAGCGATCTACTTATGACTCGTCGCGCTATGTTTTCCGACTGCGGTCTTTACCGCTATCTCCTTGAACACGACTACGGACGCTCCGGCCCCGTCATTTCGCTTGGAATGGTCAATCCGTCTGAGGCGGACGAGGAAAAGAACGATTCCACAATGACGAAGGTAGACGGCTTCGCCTATCGCCTTGGCGCCAGCAAGGTCATCGTCTGGAATTTGTGTGCGCTCATTAACAAGGACGTAAAGGCTTTGGCGCGCGCAGCCGATCCGGTCGGCCCCGAGAATGATGCGCATATCGCGAAGGCGATACAGGGTGCGGACATTCACATCGTGGCGTGGGGTCCCGCGACCAAACTGCCGAAAGCTTTGCGCACCAGGTGGCAATCCGTCGTCAGTGTTTTGCGTGACGCTGGAGCTAAGCCGATGTGCTGGGGAGTGGCGACGGACGGACAGCCACGACACCCGCTGATGGTCGCTTACGCCACACCTCTCATCCCGTGGAGCGTGTAATGTCCAGGCGCCAGTCTATCCGCGAAAAGATTATGAGCCGTGTCAGCGTTGATCCGGTCACGGGCTGCTGGCTTTGGACAGGCCCAACGTCCGGCACCAGCGGACGCGGCCACGGCTACCCTCGCATGTCGCTTGGAGGCCAAACCGTCGCGGTGCACATCGCGATGTGGACCAACGAGCACGGATACATTCCCGGCAAGAAGGAGCTGGACCACAAGTGCCGTAACCGGCTGTGTGTCAATCCGGATCCTGAGCATCTGGAGATGGTCACACGCAAACAGAACGCCATACGCCGTGAGCAGGCCCGACGGATGCGGTGCGAGGAAGTTTTCGGTGCAGACAGCACCGGCGAGGTGGGTGCATGAGCCCGACCCGACCAGCTATGCGGTGGCACGGCGGCAAGTGGCTGCTTGCACCGTGGATCATCAGTCACTTTCCTGACCACCGCACATATGTCGAGCCCTTTGGCGGCGCCGCATCAGTGCTGTTGCGAAAATGCAAATCGTATGCCGAGGTATACAACGACCTCGACGACGAGGCCGTAAACCTCTTTCGAGTTATGCGGTCCGACCGCGCAGGAGAGCTAGTTGAGGCGCTTCGCCTTACGCCCTTCGCTCGTACGGAGTTCGCCCTTGCATATGAAAAGCACGAAGATCCGGTAGAGCGGGCTCGGCGCCTGGTAACGCGGTCATTTCTTGGCTTCGGCGGTGATGCCGTCAAAAACAGAACCACGGGATTTCGCAACGATAGCAACCGAAGCGGCGGGCCGCCGGCGAAAGACTGGGCGAACTATCCGGACTGTCTGCCGGCGCTGATCGAGCGCCTCCGTGGCGTCGTCATCGAGAGCAGGCCAGCAGAATATGTAATCGGTAAATTCGATGGACCCGAGACGCTTTTTTACGTCGATCCACCTTATGTTCACAGCAGTCGTGACCTTGGCGGAAACGGCAAACTACCGCGACACACGTACGAATTTGAGATGACCGATCACGACCACGTTCGGCTCCTTGAGCAGCTGCGCGCGGTTGAGGGTATGGTCGTTCTCTCCGGCTACGCCTCCGAGCTTTATGACGACGCCCTGTCTGACTGGAAGCGGGTGACACGCGCAGCGCAGGCGGACGGCGCCCGCACTCGCACTGAGGTTCTTTGGGTTAACCCGGCCGGCAGAGATCGCCTCGACGCAATCCCGCTGTTGATCGAAGGCGTCGCGTAATGGGTATTTTCTTGAAACCAACGGGATCAACGCACCCTGTGGAAACAATGTGGACAACACTTCATGAGTAGGGCCCGCACTTACACAAAATCCGAAATTGCGGATGCTGCATCAGCTGCAGCAGCGCACAACGTCCGGGTCATCATGCACCCGTCAGGCGAGATTGAGTTCGCCCCAAAGAGTTTCGCTGTTGTCGATCGTGAAGATGATGCCGGTGAGAAGGCTTGGAGGGACTGGGAAAATGGAAGGAAAGCTGGTGGGCGTGCACGAGGTTAAAGCCAAACTCGCTGATGGCTCGACGGTCACGTACTACTACGCATGGCGCGGCAAAGGGGCACCGCGCATGACATCAAAGCCCGGCACCAAAGCTTTCACTGCCGAGTTTATCCGGCTGACGAAGGATCGGGCAAAGTTCACTTATCAGGGGACGGTCGGATCCTTGATCGCCGACTTTCGAGCGACCGCGAAATATAAAAAACTCGCGGTCACCACTCGGAAAGACTACGAGCGCATGTTCGGCGTGATCGAAAACAATTTCCGGGATCTGCGGCTTGAGGCCGTAGAGGCTCGTGGAAGCCGGAAACGCTTTATCGAGTGGCGAGACACCATGAAGGACGCTCCTCGCTCTGCTGACATGCATCTGGGGCTGCTGGCGCGCGTATTCGCGTGGGCAAAGGATAATGAAATCATCCTCCGCAACCCTCTAGAACGCGTCGAGCATCTTCACGAGGGCACCAGGCGCGATTGCGTGTGGACTATGGACCAGATCAATACCGTGCTGACCAAAGCTGCGCCGCACATCAGAAACGTGGCGTGCATCGCACTTTGGACGATGCAGAGGCAGGCTGACATCCTTACGATGCCGATGATCGCATTCGATGGACAACGCGTATCGATCAAGCAGGGGAAGACGGGCGCTCGCGTGCGCATCACAGCCGCCCCTGCAATCCTGCCGATATTGCAGGACGCCAAAGACAGCGGCCGCCAGCGCGTGCTGGTGAACTCGTTCGGCCAGAACTGGACGGCAAGTGGCTTCAAGTCATCCTGGCGCAAAGAGATGGCGCGACTGAAGATCAAGGGCGTTACGTTCCACGACTTGCGAGGAACGGCTATTACGTACGCATACGCGCACCTGCACCGCTCGCATGAGGACAAGGTCCAGCTAATTGCGGAGATCTCTGGCCATTCTCGGGAGGAAGCTGAAGGAATTATTCGGCGTCATTATCTTGCTGGACAGGAGGTCATTGACGCCATCAGCAAGGGAACGCGTTAGCAACAAATTGTAAAACGCGTGACAGGCTGTAAAATGGATGCTGTTGAAATTTCGCGTAAATAATTGATTTCAAAGCGAAAAACTGGTGCCCCCGGCAGGGTTCGAACCCGCGACCCCCTGATTACAAATCAGGTGCTCTACCAACTGAGCTACAAGGGCAATCCAGTGCCTTGCCAACTATCAGATTCTGACCGGGTGTAAAGCGAAAACTGATCACGCAGCACGGGCGGCGCGCTTTTCCACACCATGCCCGCAGGCCAGGCCGCAGGATCGTCAAGACGGCAAAAGCGCAGCAATATAAGCGAAGTATTTACGCGACGCGGCTAAAATGGTGATGAATTATACCCGATTGAGTGAGAACAACGCATCAAATGCGCGCAAGCATACAGAAAATTCAGCTAACGGGCACGATCGTCATCGCCGCGAGCTCCATCCTGCTGGCCACACTTGCCGCGCTGCCAAGCGTTTCCAACTATCTGCGTTACCGTACCAACGCGGCGCAGCTCACCCGCTTCGAAACCGCTCTCCAGTCCGCATGGCTGGTTTCGGCGGAGCGCGGTCCCGCGAACAATGTGATGGGCGCATCCACCGCTGAACAGGATTTGGTCGCAGCTCTCGCTGCCGCGCGCAAGGCAACGGACGACAAGCTGTCGGAACTGGAAGCTTTCTTCGCCGACGACATCAGGACCCAGCCGGAGCTGGCGAAATCGCTGGCCGAGACCCGCGAGAAACTCGCGCAGTCCCGCAACGCGGTGGATCAGGTAGCCGCCCTGCCGTTGTCGGCACGCAGCCACACGGCCATGTCGGGCGCCATATCATCGATGTTCAAGGCCGCGGACAGTGTCAATCTGCTGCGTGGCAAGGCAGCGCGTGCCATCATCAAGGTGACGCCCGATGTGGCGATAGACATCGCGATGACGGGCACCGCCGGTGTCATGCGGGACAGGATCGGCCGCCTCGGCTCCTATGTGATCATGGGTCTGCGGGCGAACAGACAGGAAAAGCTGGGTTATCGCGCCAAGTTCGATGCGGAGATGCAGAGCCTGCTATCACTGAAGGCATCGTTGACCAACTACACCGCCGCCTATCTTTCCACGCCGCGACTGGACAGGGCGTTCCGCGATCTCGAAACCTATTATTTCGGTCAGGCGCTGCGCTACGCGCAGAATACGATCGTGATCGCCATGCCGTCCGCCCAGCCGAGCGTGCTTGAATTTTCCAGGAACTATATTTCGGGGATGCGTTCATCCGATACGTTGCGCGATCTCATTCTGGCCGAGACACGCGCGCGACTCGAAAAGAAGCAGCAGGAAGCCCTGATCTACGGCGCCACATCGCTTTTTCTCGCAGGTATTGCGGTTCTGGTCCTGCTACGGCTCACATCTGTCTACAAAACAGCGCTGTTCCGGCCCATGCAATCCGTTCAGGCACAGATTGCGGCCATCGCCGCGGGCGATCTTTCAGAGGCGCAGCATGAGGACAGGGTCGCCCCGGAGGTGAAGAAGATGTTCCAGGAACTCGACTTCCTGCGGGAGCAGCTTCGTCAAAAGGGCGAAATGGAGAACCAGCAGCGCGCGCTGGCCGAACAGTTACGCGCACTTTCCGAGACGGATGCGCTGACGGGCGTCTTCAACCGACGGGCGCTCGAAAAGGCCGTTCGTTCCCTGTTGACGGGCGAGGACCAGTGTCAGTCGCTCGGCGTGATGATCGTCGACATCGACCATTTCAAATCGATCAATGACCGTTATGGCCATGCCATGGGTGACATTGCACTTCAAAAGACCGCGGCTTTGTTGCGGGGCGCATTGCGCAAGAACGACATTCTTGCCCGCTATGGCGGCGAAGAATTCGTCGTGGTGCTGCAGGATGTCAGCCATGCCACGGCAACGGCAACGGCCGACCGCCTCCGCCGCCTGATCGAAGCCCAGATCGTGGATGAACAAAGTGGATTGTCGCTGACGGCGAGCTTTGGCGTCGTCTGGCAGGAAGCGCGGGCGGTCAACAGCTGGGACGAGTTGATCGCGATTGCTGATGACCGGCTTTATGAAGCCAAGCGCGCTGGTCGCAACCGGGTCTGGGCCACCTATTTCCCGAAAGCCGCCAACGGTTAGAAGCCACCGGTTTCCGACCGCCGACGACGTCAGATCAGGTCCAGCGTCATCACGACAGGGCAATGATCGGAAGCCTTGGGGCGGTCCCAGCCAGTGCGCGGATAACGCTCCACCTCCTGCCCCGGCGGAAAGATGGTGCGATAAGGCTGGCCGGCGCGGACGATTTCGGGAACCCGCGTCGCGTTGCTTTCGGCCAGGCGCGGAGAAAGCCAGATGTAATCAAGCTGGCACAAATGCTGCTCCTGTGGGCCCCGCGAATGATAGAGCGTCCAGCGGTCCATGACATCGCGACGCAGCATCGGATTGATGACAAAATCGTCGGCAGTGAAGACATCGAGCGCACTTCTTGCCTCTTCGACGGGCGTGAAGCTGTAGCCATTGCGCCTGTCACCGGCAATCGCGACGCGTTCCTGATAGTCGTTCATGTCGCCGCAGATCGCGAAATTCTTGTTGCGCGTATTGCCCGCACCCCAGCGATTTCGATGATGCGGCGCACAGCCATGGCTTCCGCCTCGCGGATCGGCATGGTGCCGAGCCGGGCGTCCAACGCTTCGCGGGCATTGGTCATGGACTTGAAATGCGTGACGTAAAGCGTCAGCGGCTTGCCGCCGATCCTCAGATCGATTTCAAGGCAATCCCGTTTGAATATCTTGTCATCGATCTGGTTGGTCGCGGCAAGTGCCGGATTGAAGAGATCGAGATTGCGATAGGTCAGCGCCGCATGGCTCTTGATGTCGACCACCTCGATCTTCTCGCCATCCCGCGTCTCCTCGCGCATGACGACCGCGACATCGATACCGCGGCTGTCATTGCCCTCGACCAGATATTTCTGCAGATAGCCATTGCCGACCATGCGATAGAGATAGCCATATTCGAAGGCCTGCAGGGCCGCCATGTTGTCGACTTCCTGCAGGCAAAGAATATCGGCATCCGCGTCGGCGATGGCGAGCGCCGAAAGCTGGCGCGTATCGTCGGTGGATGAGACCATCCGCGCACTTTCAAGGGCCTGATAGGTCGCCTCGTCCCTGATATCAAAAAGCTGGATCGCCCTGTCGCGCCGCGTCTGGTTGCGAAAGCCGGTGAAATCGAAACGGGTGAGAAGATTTTCGATATTGAAGGTGGCAAGCCGAAGCGACATGAATCATTCCTATTGCTGCGACCCCAGCTTAGCCGGTGTCGCTCCGCCTTTCCAGCGTTCGGCAGTGCGTGCGCTCTAAAGCCGCCACCCGCTGCGAATGGCAACCGGAAGCCTGTCACCCACAGCTGCGGCTTCACGCGAATAGGCCCTGACCGCCTGCCCATCCGGCAGGTCAAGACGAAGGGCATAACGCTCGCCCTCGTACAGAACCGAGGTGACGGTGCAGGCAATGCCTTCCGCATCCCGCACCACATCTTGCGGCCTCACAAGCACGTCGGCCCGCGATGCTCCCGCGCCTCTCTCCATCGCCGCCCGAAGTGCGGACCAGTCTAGATCGCGCGATGCCCCTTCCGGCAGTGGGAGGCTGAGGATCGTCCCCTGCCCGACCAGCGACCCGACCAGCCTGCCCTCCGGCCGCGCGTAAAGCTCCGCCGGCGCCGCGACCTGAAGCAGCTTGCCGTGCGACATGACGGCGACATCGGTTGCCAGCGCCATGGCTTCCGCCTGATCGTGAGTGACATAGATCATCGTCGCGCCGGAACGGGCATGGAAATCCCGAAATGTCTCTTCCATTTCCTGCCGCAGATGCCGGTCGAGGTTGGCGAGCGGTTCATCGAGCAACACGACGTCAGGCTCGGTGACGAGGCAGCGGGCAAGCGCAACACGCTGCCGCTGGCCACCGGAAAGTTCGGCGGGACGGCGATTCGCGAAGCTCTCAAGTCGGACGGCGGCAAGCGCCTGACGCACCCTCTCCCGGTATTTTTCGCCCGTAATACCGCGCACCTTCAAAGGGTAGCCGGCATTGTCGGCAACCGACATGTGCGGCCACAGCGCATAGGACTGGAACACCATTGCCATGTTGCGCCGCTCCGGCGCCACCATGCTGCCGGCATCGGCCAGCACCCGCTCGCCAAGCAGGATGGAACCATCCGTCGGCTGTTCGAACCCGGCAACCATGCGCAGCACCGTGGTCTTGCCGCAGCCGGAGGGTCCGAGCAGCGCCAGAAAGCCGCCTTCCCGCACAGTGAGAGAAACATCGTCCACGGCCGGTTTCGAACCGGCACCGAAGCTCTTCGACAGGCGGTTAAGGATCAGTTTCGCCAAGGCACAACTCCTTTTGGCAGATAGCGCCCCAGAACTTCCAGCAGCAGCATGAGGAAAATCACCATGATGACGACAAGCACCGATAGCGCCGAGGCGAGATCGAAGCTGCCGCTGTCATCGAGGTTGTAGATGAGCACGCCGAGCGTCTGTGTGCCGGCAGACCAAAGGAGCGCCGAAACCGTCAGCTCGTTGCAGGCGATCAGAAACACGAGGATGACGGAAGCCCCTGCCGCGGGCCCTACCAGCGGCAGGATAATATCCTTGAGCCGTCGCCAGAAACCCGCGCCCGACAGCCTTGCTGCCTCTTCCAGCGATGGATCGAATTGCAGGAAAGCGCTGACCATTGGTTTCAGGCTGACCGCGAAGAAAGAGGAGAAATAGGCAAGCAGAATGATCCAGATCGTGCCGTAAAGCGTAATGCCGAGCAATGGAATGGGAGCGGCGAAAAGCAGCACGAAAGAGACGGAAATCACCACCCCCGGCAGCGCATAGGGAATATCCACCAGCGCCGAGAGCAAGAACATGAACCGGCTTTTGCCACGCACGAGGAAATAAGCCGTCAGCACTGTCACCGCCAGGAGACACAAGGATGTCGCCGTCGCCAGAAACAGCGAATTGCGGAAGGCCGTGCGGGTCACGCTCTGCCGGTAAAGCAGCTCCTCATAGGCATGCAGCGTCGCGGTCTTGAGGCTGAGCGGCACGCCGTAGGCGGGCGCGAGCGAGCTTGCCACAAGCGCCGTCAGCGGCGCCACCAGCATGAAGAACAGGATGAGCCACAGGGCAAGCTCCGCCGCCACCCGCCACAAACCGAGCCGGAAGGTCGCCGCCTTTCCGGAAAGGCCGATGATGCGGTAATCCCTCCCCTTCATCGCCCGTTCCTGCAGAGCAAGCCCGGCCACGGAAATGATGGCGATCATGGTCGAGAGAATGGCGATATCGCCGAAGGTGCTGGTGCCGAAACTGGCAAAACGGCTGTAGATGAGCGTCGGCAGGGTAAAGATCGAAGCGGGGATGCCGAGGATCGCCGGAATGCCGAAATTGCCGACGTTGGAGACGAAGGAGATCGCCGCACCGGCGATCAGTCCAGGCGTGGAAAGCGGCAGGATGATATCGCACAAAACGCGCCGTGGTGAAGCCCCGGAAAGCTTGGCGGCCTCAATGCCATCCTGCGGTAAGGCGAGCAGCCCGGCGCGCAGCGACAGATAGACGAGCGGCGCGTGCTGCACACCGAGCAGGAGTGCGATGCCAGCGATGGAATAAAGCGGCTGCGGCGAACCCATCGCCGGCGCAAGGCCGATGGCCTTCAACAGCGTACTCGACGGGCCGGTCATGCCGATCCACGACAGCGCCGTCACCTGCGGCGGGATCATCATCGGCAGCATGAACAGGAAGCTTAAGATCGACTTGCCGCGGATGTCGCAGAGAGTCAGGGCAAGCGCGAAAGCGCCGCCGATTCCGAGTGAAATCAGCATGCCTGAAAACGAGGTGGAGAGCGTGTTCAGCGCCGCATCCCAGAGCGCCGGATCGGCCAGAAGTCGCCATATATCACCATTCAGTGACGAAACGACGCCGGTATAGGCAAGGCGTCCGAGCGGCAGCGCGCTCAGCGCAAAAACAACACTCACCACAAAAGGAAACAGCCAGCGCGGCTGGCTGTTTCCATAAGCCTTGGAACGGGTCATTCCGATTTATCAGCCCTTGGAACCGAAAATATCGGAGAAGGTCTTGAGATCCTGGTCGGAATTCTTCAGTGCATCGGCAGCGCTGAGCGGCAGAACCTTGATCTTGTCGCGGGCCGGGAAACCTTCCGGCATGCCGGCATCGGCACGGACAGGGATGTAACCGAGCTTGACGAAGCCCTGCTGGCCCTTTTCCGAAAGCACGTAATCGACAAACTTCTTGGCCGCTTCCTCGTGCTTGGTGCCCTTGATGATCGCGACCGGCTCGGTGACAGCAGAAACGCCCTCTTCCGGGAAGACGAATTCGACCGGTGCGCCCTTGGCCTTTTCACGGATCGGCATGTAATCGACCACCACGCCGTAAGCCTTTTCGCCCGAAGCGACGGACTTCAGCACCGCGCCGTTGCCACCGCCGGCAATGGCTTCATTGGCCTTCAGCTGCTTGTAGTAATACCAGCCGAGGCCATTTGCTGCGGCAAGCGTCTGCGCGTGAATCAGTGCCGCACCCGACGTCAGCGGGCTCGGCATGGTCACGAGACCCTTGGCTTCCGCCTTCGCCAGATCTTTCCAGCTCGTCGGCTTCATCGCGGCGGCCGTATTGTACATTATGCCTGTCGTGATGAGCTTCGTGGAGTAATAGAAGCCGTCTGCATCATAGAGCGTGGCATCGATATTCTTGGCTTCGGGAGACTTGTGGGCGAGCAGCTGACCGGCCTGCTTCATGCGCTCCAGCGTCACGGTATCGGCGATCAGAAGCACGTCGGCAACCGGATTGCCGGCGCTGATTTCCGCCATCAGCTTGGCCATGATTTTCGGCGTTCCGTCACGCACCCATTCGACGTCGAGACCGGGATTGGCAGCCTTGAACCCGTCAACGGTCGCCTGCGCGTCCTCATTCGGCTGGCTGGTATAAAGCACCAGATCGGCGGCATTGGCAGCAGTGGCGATGAAGCCAAGCGATACGACGGCGGTGAAAGCGGAGAGCAGCGTTTTCATGGATCCAGTCCCTGTTGTTCGGTGGGACCGCTAAAACATGATTGCATAACATGTATGTGACAGGCAGGATTTTAGTGGTGTGATCTGTTGGGGCCAGCGGGATTGAGGGGAACAGTGCCTCTTGGTGCTTGCGGCTCACCCCCCTCTGCCCTGCCGGGCATCTCCCCCTCAAGGGGGGAGATCGGCAAGAGGCGTTGACAGCACTTCATTTTCAACTGTTGCGATAGGCGATACCTTAACCGCGAGTCGATCTCCCCCCTTGAGGGGGAGATGTCCGGCAGGACAGAGGGGGGTGAAGCCACAACCCCCGTCGCCGCCGAAAAACCTCGCAACCCTCAAATCGCCGGAACTACCTCAGCCGTTTCCGCCTGAGCCGTCGCAATCAACCGCCCGAGGCGCTTCATGCCTTCCTCGATCATCGCCTCGTTGGCGCAGGAGAAGCTGATGCGCAGCGTGTTCGTGCCCGAACCATCCGCAAAGAAAGCACGGCCGGGAACGAAAGCGACCTTTTCCGTGGCGATGGATTTGGCAAGCAGCGCCGCCCCATCCATGCCCTCAGGCAGCGTCACCCAGATGAACATGCCGCCTTCCGGCTTCGTCCAGCTGGTCGTCTTCGGCATGTACTTCTCGAGCGCCGCCAGCATCGCATCGCGGCGTGCGCTATAGGCTGCCTTGATCTTGGCCACCTGCTTGTCGAAGCCGCGCGAGGCGACGCGTTCGATGGCGATCTGGTTGATCGTCGAGGAATGCAGGTCGGCGGCCTGCTTCATCAGCACCAGCTTACGGATGACAGGAGCGGAAGCGACGATGTAACCGACGCGCAGACCCGGAGCGAGCGTCTTCGAGAAGCTGCCGCAATAGATGGTGCGGGTGTTTTCAATGCCGCCCGAACGGGCAATGTCGAGCGCCATGATCGGCGGAACGGCTTCGCCATCATAACGCAGCGACTGATAAGCCGCGTCTTCTATGACGGCGATATCGAGCTCGTCAGCAAGCTCCAGGAGCTTCTGCCGTCCGGCCAGATCGACGGTTTCGCCGGTCGGATTGGAAAAATCGGCCGATAGATAAGCGAACTTCACCGAACCGCCAAGCTTGGCCGCGGTTTCGCGGTAAGCCTCGGGCGTGCGGTTACCGCCGGGGTTCAGCTGGTCATAGTTGGGCTCATAGGCATTGAATGCCGAGAGCGCGCCGAGATAGGTCGGCCAGGTGACCAGCGCCGTATCCTTTGGCGACAGGAACAGCTTGCCGAGATAATCGAGACCCTGCTGCGAACCGGAAACGATGAAGACGTTGTCGGCGGTGCATTCGATGCCGATCTTGTCCATTTCTCCCGCCAGCCATTCGCGCAGCGGCTTGTAACCTTCGCTGACGGAATATTGCAGCGCGGCGTTGACCTGCGCGCCAGAAAAAATCTCCGCGTAAGCCTGCTGAAACTCCTCTGCTGGAAAAAGAGCGGGGTCCGGAATACCGCCGGCAAAGGAAATGATGTCGGGCTGCTCGAGCAGCTTCAGCAGCTCGCGGATTTCAGACGCTTTCATGCGCGAAGAGCGCGTGGCGAAAATTTGTTCCCAATTGAGCATGGGTACGTTTCCTCTTGTGTCGTTTTTATGCGTGCATCTTTACAGAAATGTCGATACGTCAGCAATACTGACTTATCAGTTTTTCGAATTATTTCTGCCTCCCTGCACATTGCCCTTAACTGGTCTCAATCGAGGCCGATTTCGCGGACAAAGCCAAATACACCCTTGCGCAAAGCTTCACAATCACACCTTTGCGATTGACGCCACGGGGTTTTCCGGCTGGATTGCACGCGAGCCACGACACGGCGAAAGCATCATGGGAGTTTGAGGACATGCTGAAGAATATCGACCCGGCGCTGAATGCCGACGTTCTGCACGCGCTGCGCGCCATGGGTCACGGCGACACGCTGGTGATCTCGGACACCAATTTCCCCTCCGACTCTGTTGCCCGCCACACCACAGTCGGCAAGGTTCTTCACATCGACAACGTCTCCGCTGCCCGCGCAATGAAAGCGATCCTGTCCGTCCTGCCCCTCGATACCCCGCTGCAGCCCTCGGTCGGCCGCATGGAAGTAATGGGCGCGCCCGATCAACTGGAACCGGTACAGGCCGAAGTGCAGAGGGAAATCGACGCGGCTGAAGGAAAATCCGCCCCCATGTACGGCATTGAACGCTTTGCCTTCTACGAAAAAGCCAAGCAGGCTTATTGCGTCATCACGACGGGCGAGACGCGGTTTTACGGCTGCTTTCTGCTGACGAAGGCGTCATCCCGCCCAAGTGACCGATTACTGGTAATGGAAGCGGCACTGGATGATCTCCAGCCTTTGTTCGCTGCCGGACCCGGATACACGATAGACAAACCGATGCTCGGCGGAAATCCGCCGAGACCAATATCCTGCCATATCGCCCTTCAGAGGCTCCGGTTTTCCGAGCCCAGCAAAGGGCGTCCGTTTGGCATTCCGTATGAGGTCGTTAATTTTCTCTACCATACGAGCATCGGTTCTTTGCCAGAACTCGTAATCGTCCCATGAACTCAGCGTCCAGACGAGCTTCATTCTTCGGTTGGATCCCGCTCGATGATATCGCCGCGTTCAAGTTGATCCATGGAAGTACGAAGTCGTAAGGCATTTGCCGGGTTGGATAAAAGATGCAGCGTTTCCTGCATGCTCTCGTATTCCCCCTCAGCGAGAACCACGACCGCCTCCTTCCCCTGCCGAGTAACCAGCAACGGCGCGCGCGTCTCCAGAACCCGGTCGAAATGGGTCGCGAAGTTCTGCCGGAATTCCGTGAATCGCACATTTGCCATGAGAACCGCCTCTCGTAGATATGTACAGATTTATGTACGTATCGTTAATCGAGAGTCAAGCTAAACCGGCCCGTTCCCTAACGGAAAAGGCCGGAGCTTTCGCCCCGGCCTCCAAAATTTTCATCAAGCAATGAAGCTTAGTTGACGGCCTTGTCGACCAGCTTGTTCTTGCCGATCCAGGGCATCATGCCGCGGAGCTTGGCGCCGACTTCTTCGATCTGGTGGCTGTCGTTGTTGCGACGGATACCCTTGAAGCGAGCGCCGCCAGCCTTCCATTCCTGCATCCACTCGGAGGTGAACTTGCCGGTCTGGATGTCGTGCAGGACGCGCTTCATTTCAGCCTTGGTGTCGGCAGTGATGATGCGCGGACCGGTGACGTATTCGCCCCATTCTGCGGTGTTGGAGATCGAGTAGTTCATGTTGGCGATGCCGCCTTCATAGATCAGGTCAACGATCAGCTTCACTTCGTGCAGGCACTCGAAATAGGCCATTTCCGGAGCGTAACCGGCTTCGACCAGAGTTTCGAAACCAGCGCGGATCAGTTCGACGAGACCGCCGCACAGAACGACCTGTTCGCCGAAGAGGTCGGTTTCGCACTCTTCCTTGAAATTGGTCTCGATGATGCCCGAACGGCCGCCGCCAACGCCGCAGGCGTAGGAGAGAGCGAGTTCAAGGGCGTTGCCCGAAGCGTTCTGGTGAACGGCAACGAGGCAGGGAACGCCGCCGCCCTTCTGGTATTCGCCGCGAACCGTGTGGCCAGGGCCCTTCGGTGCGATCATGACGACGTCGAGCGATGCCTTCGGCTCGATGAGGCCGAAGTGAACATTGAGGCCGTGCGCGAAAGCAATCGCTGCGCCATCACGGATGTTGCCGGCAATGTCGGCCTTGTAGATGTCGGCCTGCAGTTCGTCAGGCGTTGCCATCATCAGCAGGTCGCCCCACTTGGCGGCTTCGGCAACGGTCATGACCTTGAAGCCATCAGCTTCGGCCTTCTTGACGGTCGGAGAACCGGCCTTGAGAGCGATGACGACGTTCTTGGCACCGGAATCCTTGAGGTTCAGCGCATGGGCGCGGCCCTGGGAGCCGTAACCGACGACGACGACATTCTTGGACTTGATGAGATTGAGATCGGCATCACGATCATAATAAACGCGCATTTTATGGTCCTTCCCTAATGCTTGTCTCTCAGTTGTCTGAACCGGAAGCTTAAGCGACCTTGCCGCCCAGTTCCGAATGTACCTTTTCCGTGCCGTAGAGGGTCAGGAAGGCAATGACAGCCTTCTTCGCCCGGGCAGAAAAATCCTTGTCCGGCGCCTCGCCCAGCAGCATGCGCACATGCAGATCCGAGACGATAAGGCCGTAAAAACTGCGATATGCCTCTTCGGCATCATCGAAACGCAGGTAACCGGAACGGCGACCTGCCTCGATCAGCCCACGGGCGCGGCGGTCGATCTGGCGACGACCACGTTCCAGCAGCAGATCACCGAGCTTCGAGCCATCCCGACTCGCCTGCCCTATCGCCAAACGGTTAAGCGCCAATGACACGTCGCCTGCCAGCACATCCAGCAGATCATGGGCGAAAACCTCGAGGTGATCGGCAAGCTGCGGTGCGGAGACGCGGTCACCTGCCTTTTCGAAGGTGCGGACCTTGCTCTGCTGAAAGGTGATCATCGCTGCCAGCAGGCCATCGCGATCACCGAACCACTTGTAAAGGCTTTCCTTGGAACAGTTGGCGGCGCGCGCCAGTCCCGATGTGGTCAGCGCTTTCTCGCCGCCTTCGACCAATAGACGCAATGCCTGGTCCAGAACGGCGTTCTGGCGCGGCGAAAATTCCTGCGCTGTGATCGGGTCGGAAGCCAAGTCTTTCCACTCCAAGGGGCTCGATTGATGTACCGTACGGTACGGTTCGAGCGCCATTTAAGCGGAGGCGGCGTTGCGGTCAAGCGGATTCTTTAGAGGGGGATGAGAATTGACGCGGTGCGGCGTGGGGATGAATAGCAACGCGGGTGCGTCTTCAGGCGGTTGTGTGTGGTAGCGGGTCGTCGGTAAGTGTGGCTTCCCCCCTCTGCCCTGCCGGGCATCTCCCCACAAGGAGGGAGATCGACAAGATGCGCTATCGCCACTTCATTCTCTAACGTCGAGATGGGCAAAACCTTGCCGCATATCTATCTCCCCACCTGTGGGGAGATGCCCGGCAGGGCAAAGGGGGTAAGCCACACCTACCGACGACCCGCTACGAATGCACAGCCCCAATCTACCCCGCCGCAATCTCGCGCGATGCATCGACGTCCCGTGACGGCGACAGCCCGTAAAAGCGGCTATATTCTCGGCTGAACTGCGAAGGGCTCTGATAACCGACGCGATGGCCCGCGGTACCGGCATCCAGTCGCTCCAGCAGCATAAGCCGCCGGGCCTCATGCAGGCGAAGCTGCTTCTGGTACTGGACCGGCGTCATGGCCGTGATCGTCTTGAAATGATGATGGAAGGACGACACGCTCATGCCGATGTGATCTGCAAGGTCTTCGACGCGCAGCTGGCGTGCGAAATTCTCGCGCAGCCATGCGATGGCGCGGGCGATGCGGTTGCCGTGACTTCCAGCGGCAATGATGTTCATCAGCTGCCCGCCGGCCGGTCCGGTCAAAATGCGATAGAGGATTTCCTGTTCGATGAGCGGCGCCACGGCGGCAATGTCTGCGGGACGATCGAGCAAGCGCAGCAGCGGATGGCCGCATCGAGAAGTTCCGGCGTGGCTGTGTTGACCACGATGCCGCGCTGCGCATTCGTCGGCTCCACCGGCGGATCGATAGGAACACGCCGCATGAGATCGAGCAGCTTTTCACTGTCGATGGCAAGCGAGATGCAGAAATGCGGCACTTCCCTGCTCGCCTCCACCACCCGCCACGCAACCGGCAGATCAAGCGATGTCAGGAGATAATCGCCGGCACTGTAGTTGATGGTGTCCGTCCCCAATTGGACGCTTTTCGATCCCTGGATCACCATAGCGAGACAAGGGCGATAACTGCCGTGGCAGGGAGCGCTCGGAGTCGTACGCCGGCTGATGCCAAGGGAGCCGATTGCCGTCTGCACCTCGCCGTCGCTGGTGGCATGCCGCGCGGCGATGGAAGCAATTTCCTGATAGACATTGAACGACAAGGACATAGGGGAAATCCCTTGACTGACGGAAGAGGTGCGTTTGATGTCATCTATCTAGAAAGCCTCTCGGCCCGCGCAAAGAGCGCACCATCATATTTTTGCAGGATCGTGCAAAAAGCTAGGAGGATCGCTCTAACGCCCGTTCGTTCTTCCATTGCATATTCCGCCGTCCCCAACTTCCGAAAGGATATTCAGATGGCTATTGCAAGAGGTTACGCTGCTACAGATGCGTCGAAGCCGCTTACCCCGTTCACCTTCGAACGCCGCGAGCCGAATGATGACGACGTCGTCATCGATATCAAATATGCCGGTATCTGCCATTCCGACATTCATACCGTCCGCAACGAATGGAAGAACGCCGTCTACCCGATCGTTCCGGGCCACGAAATCGCCGGTGTCGTCCGCGCCGTTGGCTCCAAGGTCACCAGATTCAAGGTCGGTGATCATGTCGGCGTGGGCTGCTTTGTCGATTCCTGCGTCGGTTGCGCCACCCGCGATCTCGACAATGAACAGTACATGCCGGGTCTCGTGCAGACCTATAACTCCGTCGAACGCGACGGCAAGACCGCCACGCAGGGCGGTTACTCCGACCATATCGTCGTGCGGGAAGATTACGTCCTCTCCATTCCGGAAAACCTGCCGCTCGATGCCTCCGCTCCCCTGCTCTGCGCTGGTATCACGCTTTATTCGCCGCTTCAGCACTGGAATGCCGGCCCGGGCAAGAAGGTGGCTATCGTCGGCATGGGCGGTCTGGCCATATGGGCGTGAAGATCGGTTCAGCCATGGGCGCGGATATCACCGTGCTTTCGCAGACACTCTCCAAGAAGGAAGACGGCCTTAAGCTTGGCGCGAAGGAATATTATGCCACCAGCGATGCCTCGACCTTCGAAAAGCTCGCCGGCACCTTCGACCTGATCCTCTGCACCGTTCGGCGGAAATCGACTGGAATGCTTATCTCGGCCTGTTGAAGGTCAATGGCACCATGGTGCTTCTCGGTGTGCCTGAACATGCGATCCCGTGCACGCCTTCTCGGTCATCCCCGGCCGCCGTTCTCTGGCTGGCTCTATGATCGGCTCTATCAAGGAAACCCAGGAGATGCTGGATTTCTGCGGCAAGCACGACATCGTGTCCGAAATCGAAACGATCGACATCAAGGACGTCAACGAGGCTTATGAGCGCGTGCTGAAGAGCGACGTACGTTACCGCTTCGTCATCGACATGGCGTCGCTCGACGCTTGATGCGTCCGGAAACGGCGAAACAGAAACGGCGGGAAGCCATGCTTCCCGCCGTTTCTTTGTCGCTTGCCTCACGCCTCGTCCTTCAGCGTCTCTTTCTGGGTGATCAACCGCGCGCTGTGCTGGCCACTCAAGTAAATCCAAAGCCAGCTCCACGCCACGGCCAGCCGCGAACGCGTTCCGATCAGGAAATAGATATGGGCAAGTCCCCATATCCACCATGCCAACACGCCCTTGAGCTTGAACCGGCCAAAATCGATCACCGCCGCGCGTTTGCCGATCGTGGCAAGATTGCCCTGATGGCTGTAGCGGAAGGGTGAAGGAAACGGCTTGCCGTCAAGCCGCGCCTTGATGACCTTCGCGACATAAGCGCCCTGCTGCTTTGCCGCAGGCGCAATACCCGGCACCGGCTTGCCGTTTCCTGATTGACGGCGGCGGTATCGCCGATGACGAAGATATCAGGATCGTCTTCCAGATTAAGCTGCGGCCCAACAATGGCCCGTCCTGCCCTGTCGGCGGCGGCATTGAGCCATTTAGCCGCGGGAGAAGCCTGCACGCCGGCGGCCCAGACGACCGTACGGCATGGATATGGGTCTCGCCACCGTCACGCCCTCGTCGCTGCAGGCCGTCACCGGCGTTCCGAGCAGAACCTCGACGCCAAGTTTCTCAAGCGCCTCCTTGGCATAGGCCGAAAGATCCTCCGTAAAGACCGGCAGCACGCGGGGACCAGCCTCGACGAGCAGCACGCGGGTCTTTCGGGTGTCAACGTTGCGGAATTCCGCCGGCAGCGCCTTATGGGCAAGCTCTGCAATCATGCCTGCCATTTCCACGCCGGTCGGGCCTGCCCCTATGATGACAAAGGTTAGCAGTGCCTGTCGTTCCTCTTCGCTGGTCGCGAGTTCGGCCCGTTCGAAAGCCCGAAGCAGGCGGCGGCGGATCGTTGTCGCATCCTCCAGCGTCTTGAGACCCGGCGCGGAACGCTCCCACTCATCGTGACCGAAATAGGCGTGGCGTGCGCCTGTAGCCAGCACCAAAGTGTCGAAGCGGATCGTTTCACCGGTGTTGAGATGCACGGTCCGGGCCGCCCGATCCACGCCGGTCACCTCGGCAAGCAGCGTCGTGACCTCCTTGCGATCGCGGTAGAGATGACGGATCGGCCACGCGATCTCGGATGTCGCCAGCGCAGTCGTCGCAACCTGATAAAGCAATGGCTGGAAAAGGTGATGATTGCGACGATCGATCAATGTGATGCGGACAGGGCCCCCTCCAGCCCGTGTACCAGCTGCAAACCGCCGAAGCCTCCACCACGACGACAACATGATGTTCTTGCATATGTCTCTGCCTTCAAAAGCCCGAGCATCGGTCCGGAAAGTGAATTCCGACTATCGGAAACGCCGATACTCAACCCAGAACCTAGTTCGGCGGGACCGGTTCCGACATATCTCCCGCCGCCCTCGCGCACGGAGCATGCGCAAGGCAGAACATAGGCGAAAAAATTGGCTTTGGTTATGAAATAGCCTGACCGCAGGCCTGCCGAAAACGCCGGACTGTTTCCGCCATGCCATATTCCAGGGCATCCGCCGTCAACCCGTGGCCGATTGAAACCTCGGCCAGATAAGGGATACGTTTCATCAGCTTTGGCAGGTTCGCGACGGTGAGATCATGGCCCGCATTGACGGCAAGTCCGAGCGCCGCAGCATGGTCCGCCGTCCGCCCAAGCGTCTCGACGAGCACATCGGCCTTGTGCGGATCGTCATAACAGCCGCCATAGGGCCCGGTATAAAGTTCGATACGCGCAGCGCCCGTCTCAGCCGCCAGTTCCACCGGCTCGCGTTCGCCGTCGCCATCTGCGAAAAGCGACACCCGCATGCCGCCCGATTTCAGCCGTCCGACGACCTGCTTCAGAAATTTCGCATGCGCGCGGAAATCCCAGCCATGATCGGAGGTTGCCTGCGACGGATCGTCAGGTACGAGTGTGACCTGTTCGGGCTGGGTCTTTTCGCACAAAAGGAGAAAATCCTCGCTCGGATATCCTTCAATGTTGAACTCCGCGGAGGGAAACCTGTCATCGATCAGCGCGCGCAGGGCCGGTAGATCCGAGAAGCGGATATGGCGCTGGTCAGGCCGCGGGTGTACAGTCAGCCCGCTTGCCCCCGCCTCCAGTGCAATATGCCCGAAATGCGCGACATCCGGCCATGGAAGATCGCGGCGGTTGCGTAACATGGCAATTGCGTTCAGATTGACAGAGAGTTTTGCGGGCATGGCATCGGGCTCCGGTTCGGAATTGACATCCTGTTTCACGCAGGTTGACGCCGACCGCAAGGAGGCTGATAAATTTTTTATCATACCGGGAACGAAAGTGCGCATGACACGTTCCGGTTTTGATGTAGCGTTTGGCATTATGTTTTTATCGAAAAACGGTCTGTTGCGGGGGAATAAGCAACAGACGCCTTTAAAAAGGCAGACACGCTGCCGGAGAGCGCGAAGGGGGAGACAATGCAGGATGGCCGGATGCCGTTCGAAAGTCGCGGCGACGAGGACAAACCCAATCTAAGGGTCAACAGCTTTCTACCGGATATAAGCCTGCCCTCATCGCTGCCCGCCGAACCGGTTCCGATCGCGGACATGGCCAATATCTTCGGAGTGACCCACCGTACCCTGCATTTTTACGAAGAAAAGGCACTGCTGACGTCTAAACGCATCGGACAGATGCGGGTCTATTCTCACCGCAACGTCCAGCGCATGGCCGTTATCAACGTTTGCCGCGAAGTCGGTATTTCCGTGGCTTCGATTACGGAGATCATGGAAAAACTAGTCCGTTCTCTCTCACAGGAAGAGGCAGACGATATATTTCGCGACGCACTAAGGCAGCGAAAGCGAGAGTTGACGGCGGAGCTTTCCACGCTCCAGCGCCAGGCCCAGCAGATCGAGGAACTGCTCGTCACCGATAGCGACGAAGATGGCGCGGACGCGGCCGAGCGGGGACAGGCAAACGACATCGCGCTAACCGATCCTGAACGGAAATGTCTCGAACTCATGGCGGAAGGATACGCCCCTGTCAGGCTCGCCCGTGCCCTTGGCCTTTCGGCAAACGAGCCTTAACATCCTCGAACGAAGATTATCGGCAAGTTCAGCGCCAGCAACCGTTTCAGGCGTGGCCAAGGCGTTCTGCTCGGCGTCATCCGCGCCTGATCAGGATCAGCGAACGATGGTCAGGGTCTCAGCCGCGCGGTAATGGCGGTGTAAAGCCACCTCTCGCGCGAGTCCCGGAACGCATAACTCTCATCGAAGAGAACCACGTTATTCCATTGCGAACCCTGGCCTTGTGCACCGTCAACGCATAGCCGAAATCGAATTCGTCATAACGCTTGCGCGTGGACCACGGAATTTCGGTCTCCACGTCCTCGAAGGCCGCCTTCAGCAGTTTGATCTTGGCCGCACCGCGATCCATATCGTCGTCTTCAGGCCGGATCATCAGGTGATACCAGGCTTCACCGTCTCGCGCGACGAACTCATCACCTGCCACAGCGAGCCGTTGAGCAGCCCTTGGCAGGATCGTTGCGAAGGCAGACCAGCTGTCGCCCGATTGCGGATAATCGGCGGTAAAACCCTTTAGCTCGCGAAGACGTTGATTGTAGCGGCGGCGGGTGCGGTTGGTGCCAACCAGCACCTGATCGGCATCGAGCACCAGCGACTGCGTCACCTCGGATTTGGAGATCACCTCGCGGAACCATAATCGCCGCGCATGATCTCCCGGCCTTCCCGCACATCCATGGCAAGATGGATGATGGGATTGTCCTTCG
Organism: Agrobacterium sp. FDAARGOS_525; assembly: GCF_003938925.1. Lineage (NCBI taxonomy): Bacteria > Pseudomonadati > Pseudomonadota > Alphaproteobacteria > Hyphomicrobiales > Rhizobiaceae > Agrobacterium > Agrobacterium sp. FDAARGOS_525. The sequence continues at coordinate 3,040,977 of NZ_RKIU01000003.1, forward strand.
CCTGGCGATGGATTTCCGACAGCAGATAATCCGCTCCTGCTCGTAAAGAAGCCTCCGCCCGAAACCGGCGGCAGCTGCCGGGATCGCCGAGCACGAGGATGGGCGTGCCGAAACTCATCAGATCCTTGCCAAGCTGCTCGTCGACCATCGAACATTCATCGATGATGATGAGCGCCGCCTTGGCGAGCGGGCTCTGGCGGTTGATGGAGAACATCGGGGCAATCGAGGTCTTGCCGGTTTCTTCGTCTTCCACCGTCTCCTCTCCGCGCGGGCGGTAGATCAGGGAGTGGATGGTGCGGGCATTGGTCGCGCCGCGGGAACGCAGCACCTGCGCCGCCTTGCCGGTGAAGGCCGCAAACAGCACCTCTCCATCGACGTTTTCCGCAAAATGCCTGGCAAGCGTGGTCTTGCCGGTTCCGGCATAGCCGAACAGCCGGAAAACCGGCGACCGGCCTTCCTTGAGCCAGCGGGAAACAGCCTTGAGCGCTTCGTCCTGTTGCGGTGAAAATAACATGCGCCCTCATCGCAGGATTCGAGCCCGGTACGCAACAGAAAAAGAACGAAAGATGAATATCGTGAGCGCTGAAGCGCAGGTTTACGCCCGGTTTTCCCCGTTCGTCATCAGGCTGCTGAAAAAAATATTTTGCGAAGGGAATAAATCACGGACCAACGGTGTCTCTTGTTGTGCCGGCGGCTCGAGCCCGCCCGAACCAAGGAGGATATGTCCATGAAAATCCGCTTCATCGTCCCCGCCCTCGTTCTGGCCTTTGCCGGAACAGCCTATGCCGCCCCGGCGGTCGAAACGGTCAAGACCGCAAAAGGCAATGTGCTCGCAGGTGAAAAAGGCATGACGCTCTACACTTTCAAGAACGACAAGAAGGGCGTATCCAATTGTTATGACAAATGCGCCACGAACTGGCCGCCCTTCTTCGCTGCGGAGAATGCGAAAGCCGAAGGGGCTTACTCCATCGTGACGCGCAAGGACGGCAAGAAGCAATGGGCGAAGGACGGCATGCCGCTCTATTACTGGATCAAGGACACCAAGAAGGGCGATGCCACCGGCGACGGCGTGAACGGTGTGTGGGATGCAGCAAAACCCTGACGAGATGGAAGCTGCGACGCGGGGGAGACAGTCCCCCGCGGCCGGCAGCTTCGAAGCGGAGATGCTGGCCCTGATACCGATGCTGCGCCGTTATTCCCGCAGCCTTTCGCGCTCAGATACCGATGGAGAGGACCTGTTGCAGGACTGCGTCGAGAAGGCGCTGGCCAATAAAGCAACATGGCGCGGAACCGGTTTGAAATCATGGGCCTACACGATAATGACGAATCTTTATCGCAACCGCCACCGGACAGAGAAACGGCATCCTTCGGAAAGTCTCGATGAAACGATCGCCGCTGCCGAAACGCTGGGCGATACGCTGGAGAACGACCGCCTGCACGGCGCGCTTGCGCTGCTTTCGCCTGAGATGCGCGCCGTACTGATGCTGGTGACGGTGGAGGGCTACAGTTATCAGGAGGCGGCGGAGACATTGTCGATCCCGCTCGGCACCGTCATGTCCAGACTGTCCCGCGCCCGCGAAACCCTTCGCCAGCATCTGGCGGCGGATAATATCATTCCCCTGCGGAGACCACGATGAAACGGGCTGATGCCATAACCGAAGACGACCTGCACGCCTATGTCGACGGGCTTCTCTCCGACGATGACCGCGCGGCTGTCGAGGCATGGCTCGCGGAAAGACCGGAAGAGCAGAGCCGGGTGGAAGACTGGAAGAGACAGGCCGACAGCCTGAGAAATGCCTTCGCCTCCTATGCCGCCGCACATCCGCGTGACGCATCGATGCTGACTCGCGAAAAGGTCGCACGCGCCTGGCGGCTTAAACCCCTTCTCCTGCGAACCGCGGCAGCTTTCCTGA